>CAWHPO010000001.1:0-518075 GCA_963831285.1 uncultured Gaiellaceae bacterium
ACGTCCGAGCGGAGCGAAGATTCCTTCGGTCAGGCCCTTCGAGCGCCCGTCCAACGTGCATGATCTCGTGTCCGCGGTCGGTGGAGGAGCCGCACGACCGCGCGCTGCACCACCGCGTTGAGCACTGCAGTTGCCGCCGCCGGTCAGAACCCCTCATTCGCACGCCACTCCTCGCGGGTCAGACGTCTGGCCGGGCCGGCCTGAATCAACGTCGTCAGCACTCCCCGCCCCGGAGACACGAGCACCGCGTCGACGCCGGAGCGCTCCAGTCGTCGGGCGTGGCGTCGTGGAGCTCGGCGATCGCCAGCTTCCCGCCGGCACGCTCGCCCAGCAGGTCGAGCAGGGCCGGGACCGGATCGTCGCTCGCCTCTTCTGTGCTCACGGTCAAGGAGGAACACCTCGGCCTCGAGTGCGTCGTGCGCGTGACCGAGGCGTCGGACCTCGAGCGCTCCCTCGACGACTTCGATCCCGAGGTGTTCCTCCTGACCGTCGACCAGGAGGCGAGCGACGATCCGCTCCCGGCGCTCCTCGACCTGCTGCACGACGTGCCGGCCGGGAAGCTGGCGATCGCCGAGCTCCACGACGCCACGCCCGACGAGGTCTCCGAGCTGGAGCGCTCCGGCGTCGACGCGGTGCTCGTGTCTCCGGGCGGTCTGACGACGTTGATTCAGGCCGGCCCGCCAGACGTCTGACCCGCGAGGAGTGGCATGCGAATCGGGGTTCTGACCGGCGGCGGCGACTGTCCCGGTCTCAACGCGGTGATACGCGCGGTCGTGCGGCTCTCCACCGACCGCGGACACGAGATGATCGGCGTTCGCGACGGCTGGAAGGGCCTGACCGAAGGAATCTTCGCTCCGCTCGGACGTCGTGAGGTGTCTGGAATCCTCCCGCGAGGCGGGACGATCCTCGGAACCACCCGCACGAATCCCTACAGGGTCGACGGGGGTGTGGAGGCCGTGCTCGAGCACTTCGGCGAGCAACGGCTCGACGCGCTCGTCGCGATCGGTGGTGAGGACACGCTCGGGGTCGCCGCTCGCCTCCACGGCGAGCACGCGTTTCCGGTCGTCGGCGTCCCGAAGACGATCGACAACGACCTGTCGGGCACGGACTACACGTTCGGATTCGACACGGCCATGACGATCGCCACGGAGGCGATCGACCGACTCCACACGACCGCGGAGTCTCACAACCGCGTGATGGTCGTCGAGGTCATGGGCAGGCACACGGGCTGGATCGCTGTGATGAGCGGAATCGCGGGTGGCGCGGACGTGATCCTCATCCCCGAGCAGCCGATCACCGTGGAGATGGCATGCCAGGAGCTCGTCAGGCGCCACGAGGGAGGGAAGGACTTCTCCATCGTCGTCGTCAGCGAAGGCTACGAGGTGACGTTCGAGTCGGGCGAGCATCGGCTCGTCGCCGGAGATGCGCGAGAGACCGACCAGTTCGGCCACCTCGTCCTCGGCGGCGTCGGCGATGCGCTCGCTCGAGAGATCGAGCAGCGGACCGGGTTCGAGACGCGTGTCTCCGTGCTCGGGCACGTCCAGCGCGGGGGCACGCCGACGCCGCGCGATCGCATCCTCGCGACCCGGTTCGGGCTGAAGGCGGCAGATCTGGCCCACGAGGGGCGGTACGGGCGGATGGCCGCGCTGCGAGGCGATGCGATCGTCGACGTCTCTCTCGAGGAGGCGACCGGGGAGGTCAAGACGGTCCCACCAGAGTGGTACGAGGTCGCGCGCGCGTTCTTTGGTTAGAAGCGTGGGGGAAACGAGCGTTTCCCCCCACGAGCCCCCCTTCCTCGCGCCGTGCACCGAGAACCATCGAGCTGGCCTCCCGGCGGGCAAAGCCCGCCTCCGGCCTCAGGAGGACTGTGCGCACTCGACGGTACGATCGAGACTCGAGCCGGAGTGGCGGAACTGGCAGACGCGCGGGACTCAAAATCCCGTGTCCTCCGGGACGTGTGGGTTCGACCCCCACCTCCGGCATCGGCTCTCAGAGTCGCTCGCCGGCGTCTTGCAAGTGTCGCGGAGCGGGTTGCGGAGCCTCGTTTGGCGCGCCGGCCATCCAGGGTACGTTCATCGCAGATGACCGAGGGAGCGCCGGGAAACGACAACGCCGTTCGCGCTGCGAAGAACGAGGTCGTGCTTCGAGACCTCAACGAGCGACTCGAGGCCCACCAGCGGTGGCTCGACGAGCGCGTCTCGGAGTGGGTGTGCGAGTGCGCGGACCCGGAGTGCCGAAAGCCAGTCGAGATGTCGATCGCCGAATACGAGAGGGTTCGCGCCGAGCCGACGCGCTTCGTCATCGCTCCCGGCGACGAGCACGTGGCTCGCGGGATCGAGCACGTCGTCCAGCGCGAGGAGCGCTACTGGATCGTGGAGAAGGTCGGCGTCGGCGCCGAGATCAGCGAGAAGCTGGACCCTCGCTCCTGACCGACGGCGCCCTTCGAAGTTAGGCTCTTTCGAGGCGCCATGGCGCGTGCCGGTGCGGTCGAGGCCGACATGGCGTTGCGACGATTGGCTGAGAGCAAGTGCCCCATCGGCGCAGTGCAGGCTGCGGTCGATCGCCGAAGGCGGGCTCTGCCCGCCGGGAGGCTCGCCCGCGCTGGTGGGTCAGAGCGGAGAGGAAGGGGGGCCCGTGGGGGGAAACGTCGGTTCCCCCCACGAAGTTGCGCCCGCGACGCTGAGCACAGATACTTGCGGCACGCCGCCGTGAGCGCGCGCTACCGGGTGAATCGACGTGAGGAGGACCGTTTTGACTGTGAAGAAAAGTGTGCTTGCCGCGCTCGGACTGCTGGTGGCGGCGTTCGCGCTCGTCGCCGCGGGCTGTGGCGGCGGCGGCGGAGGGGGCGGTGCGCCAGAGGCGCTGCCGTCGTCGTCGTGCACCGCCATCGAATACGGAGGCGACGGCGACCCCGACTACATCCTGGCCACGGATCTTCCGCTCCAGGGCTCGTCGCGAGTGCAGAACACGCAGATCGTGGCAGCCGTCAAGTACCAGCTCGAGCAGCAGAACTACAAGGCCGGCGACTACAACATCGCGTTCCAGTCGTGCGACGACGCGACCGCACAGGCTGGTGGCTGGGACTCGGGCAAGTGCTCGGCGAATGCAAATGCGTATGCGGCCAACGACGGCGTGATCGGGGTCATCGGTACCTTCAACTCCGGTTGCGCGGCGATCGAGATTCCCGTTTTGAATCAGGCGCCTGACGGCGGCATCCCAATGTTGTCGCCGGCGAACACGTACGTTTGCCTCACGGCAGCCGCGCCCTCGTGTGACTCGACGGAGCCGGACAAGTACTACCCGTCAGGGAATCGCAACTACCTGCGAGTCGTCGCGAACGACGCCTACCAGGGCTCCGCCGACGCCGAGTTCGCCCAGAGCCTGGGTGTGAAGAGCGTCTACATCCTCAACGACAAGCAGGCCTACGGTCTCGGCGTTGCGACGAACTTCCGCGATGCAGCGCAGTCTCTCGGTATCAAGATCGCCGGGTTCGCCGCGTGGGACTCGAAGGCGTCGAGCTATACGTCGACGTTCGACAAGATCAAGCAGACGGATGCCGATGCCGTCTTCCTCGGCGGCCTGACCGACGAGAACGGGGGCCAGCTGATCAAGGACAAGGTCGCTGTTCTGGGGCCGAACAACGGTGCTGTGAAGCTTTTCGGGCCGGACGGCTTCACGCAGCAGTCCACTATCGACGAGGCTGGCTCCGCCTCGGCCGACATGTACTTGTCCGTTGCCGGACAGCCCATCGACAAGTTCCAGGGCAAGGCCAAGGAGTTCATCGACGGACTCCGCAATGGGCCGCTCTCGGGCCAGGCGATCGACCCCTACGCAATCTACGGAGGCCAGGCTGCGCAGGTGTTCCTCGATGCGATCGCGGCGTCGGACGGCTCGCGCTCGGATGTCACCTCCAAGCTGTTCGCGTCCGACGTGAAGACCGGCCTCCTGGGCTCGTTCACGTTCTCCGCGGACGGGGACCCGGTGGCGAGCACGGGTGCGACGGTCGCGATCACGATCTACAAGGCGGCCGACACGCTCAAGACGGTCACCACGATCGCTCCGAAGCAGACGACAGTCGACGCAGCGCTAGGCAAGTAGCACGGACGTGCTGCGCAAATCGCGGGAGGGCATTGCCCTCCCGCGATTTGCGGTTTAAAGTCGCAGCCTCCCATGGGTGCGACGGCAACGAGCGTCCTCCGGACGATGCGCTCGCCAAAGGTCGTGAACGGACTTGGTCTCGGGTTCGTCGCGGTCATCGTCCTGTGGCTGGGCGTCAACTTCGTCAAGGATCCGACGTACTTCGTCAACATCGGGCTCGACGGGCTTACGCGAGGCTCGGTGTACGGCGTGGTCGCGATCGGCTACACGCTCGTCTACGGGATCCTCCAGCTCATCAACTTCGCCCACGGCGACGTGTTCGCCCTGTCGGGGCTCGTCGCGAGCACGATCATGCTCTCGATCCTGAACCTCACGGCGTCGTCGAGCAACGCGGCAGTCGCCGGCGCTGTCGTCGTCACGCTGCTGATCACGGTGCCGCTCTTCGCCGTCGTCAACGGAACGATCGAGCGCATCGCCTACCGTCCGCTGCGGAACGCACCGCGACTCGCACCGCTCATCACAGCGGTCGGGATGTCCTTCATCGTCTTCAACATCTCGCTCGGTCTGTACGGAGTGGGATACAAGAGCGGGTCCGAGCTCATCCCGCAGGGCACGGCGTTCTCGATCGGAGCCGTCGAGTTCAGCTGGAAGCTCGTCGTCGCCCTCACGATCATCGTGCCCACGCTCGTCGCGCTCAGCTGGTTCGTCAGGTCGACGCGGCAGGGGAAGGCGATGCGCGCCGTCTCGCAGGACACGGAGGCGTCGGCGATGATGGGCATCAACGTCAACCGAACGATCTCCGTGACCTTCTTCCTCGCCGGGTCACTCGCGGCCGTGGCGGGACTCGTCTACTTCCTCGAGTACCAGGTGCGGTTCGACAGCGGATTCCAGTTGGGGTTGATCGCCTTCACCGCCGCCGTCCTGGGTGGCATCGGGAACCTCACCGGAGCAGTGCTGGGCGCCGCCCTCATCGGGCTCATCCAGTCCTTCAACGAGGGGCTCCTCTGGTACGCGCCGGGCAGCGACTGGACGCGCTCGATCGTGTTCGCGATCCTCATCGCGACGCTCGTCTTCCGGCCCGAGGGTCTGCTCGGGGAGCGGACGCCGGAGGGCGCGTGACCTCGATCGTCGACCGGGCCCGCACATTGGTCGGCGGGGGGAGGCGGGAGCGTTGGCTCGTGCCGGCGCTCATCGCCGTCGGGCTCCTCTATCCGTGGTACGTCGACACGCTCAAGGCGCTGCCGGTGATCGGCGACTTCATCCCGTCGACCGCCTCGATGGTCGTCATGGTCGCGTTCACGATGATGGCCCTCGGGCTCAACATCGTGGTTGGCTACGCGGGGCTGCTCGACCTCGGCTACGTCGCCTTCTACGCCGTCGGCGCGTACACGGCGGGTTGGTTCGCCTCGCAGCAGTTCGACCAGATCACCTTCCACTTCCTCTCACCGGTCCCGAGCGGCCAGCCGGGCATCCACATCACGATGTGGATCGTGCTCGTCCTCGCCGGCTTCCTCACACTGCTCGCCGGGATCCTCATCGGCCTACCCACCCTCCGCCTGCGAGGTGACTACCTCGCCATCGTCACGCTGGGGTTCGGCGAGATCGTTCCGCAAGTGGTACAGAACGGCGACAATTTCGGGGGCTTCGACCTTACCCACGGGACATTCGGGATCGCACCGATCGACTCCGTCGGTTTTCCCCACCTGAGCTTCACGGGCCTGCCCGAGAACTTCCAGATCTCGCCGAACAGGGCGCTCTGGTTCTACATCGTCGCCTTCGCACTGCTCCTGATAACCGTGTTCTTCACCGTACGCCTCCGCGACTCGCGGCTCGGGCGCGCCTGGATCGCGATCCGAGAGGACGAGACGGCTGCTGCCGCGATGGGGGTTCCGCTCATGCGCACGAAGACGTGGGCCTACGCGGTCGGGGCGTTCTTCGGCGGCGTCGCGGGCGCGTACTACGCGAGCTTCAAGGGCGGCGCATTCCCCGCGGACTTCTACTTCAACATCTCGGTCTTCCTCCTGTGCATGGTCATCCTCGGCGGGATGGGAAGCGTGTGGGGCGTCATAGCCGGTGGGATGATCCTGGCGTACCTCAACATCGAGGGCCTCTCGACGATCGGCTCGAAGATCCAGGACGCGGGGCTCGACTTCGACCCGACGAAATACAACTTCGGGATCTACGGGGTGATCATCGTGGCGATGATGCTGCTACGTCCCGCGGGGCTCATTCCCGAACGGCGGCATCGCATAGAGCTGGAGGAGGGCGTCCACGACACGCCGTTCTACGACGTGGAGCATGAGGGGACGCTGACGGACCGCGACCCGAGCGACGACTGATGGCGGCGGACAACCTCGTCGTCGCGACCAAGGTGCGCAAGGAGTTCGGCGGTCTCGTCGCGACCGACGACGTCGACTTCACGATCCCGCGCGGCGCGATCGTGTCGCTGATCGGCCCGAACGGCGCGGGCAAGACGACATTCTTCAACCAGCTCACCGGTGTGTACAAGCCGACCTCGGGCTCGATCCTCTTCGACGGCACTGAGATCTCGTTCCTGCCACCGCACACCATCACGAAGCTCGGCATCGGTCGGACGTTCCAGAACATCAGGCTCTTCTCGCAGATGAGCGCGCTCGAGAACGTCCAGGTCGGCATGAACTCCCGCATGCACGCGGGGATCCTCGGCGCGATCTTCCGACCGCCGAAAGTGAAGCGCGAGGAGGCGGAGAGCCGCGATCGGGCGCGGGAGCTTCTCACGTATTGCGGCCTGCCGCGCCGGCATGCGGAGCGCTCGGGCTCGCTGCCGTACGGCGACCAGCGACGGCTCGAGGTGGCCCGCGCCCTCGCGACGGACCCGAAGCTCCTGCTCCTCGACGAGCCGACCGCGGGTATGAACCCGCAGGAGACGGCCGAGTTCACTCGTTTCGTCAGCAAGGTGCGCGACGACAAGAGCGTCACCGTGCTCCTCATCGAGCACGATATGAAGGTCATCATGGGCGTCTCCGAGCGCATCACCGTGCTCGAGTACGGCGCCAAGATCGCCGAGGGCTCGCCGGCCGAGATCCGCGCGGACGAGCGGGTGATCGAGGCCTACCTCGGACGGGGCGCGACGGCATGAGCGAGCAGGCGGTTGCGGGCGACGTCCTCTCACTCGAAGACGTGCACGTCTACTACGGCGCGATCCACGCGCTCAAGGGCGTCTCGCTCCGGGTCAAGGCGGGCGAGATCGTCACCCTCATCGGCGCGAACGGCGCGGGCAAGTCGACCACGCTGCGGGCGATCAACGGCCTCAACCAGCCACGGCAGGGCGCGATCCGGTTCGAGGGCCGCGACATCACGCGCGCGTCCCCGCACGCGATCGTGAAGAACGGAATCGCCCAGAGCCCGGAGGGGCGGCGGCTGTTCCCGCGCATGACGGTCACGGAGAACCTCGAGATGGGAGCCTTCCAGCGCTCGGACAAGGAGAACTTCGCCGCCGACATGGATCGCGTCTTCGAGCTCTTCCCACGCCTCCACGAGCGGCGGACGCAGAAGGCGGGGACGATGTCCGGCGGCGAGCAGCAGATGTGCGCGATCGGCCGCGCGCTCATGGCGCGACCGAAGCTGCTCCTCCTGGACGAGCCCTCGATGGGGCTGGCGCCGATCTTCGTCGAGCGGATCTTCGAGACGGTCGTCGAGGTGAACAAGCAGGGAACGCCCGTGCTCCTCGTCGAGCAGAACGCTCTGATGGCGCTCGACGTCGCGCAGCGCGGGTACGTGATGGAGACGGGCCACATCGCGCTCGAAGGCCCGGCGAACGAGCTCAAGACGAACGAGCAGGTCCGCAAGACCTACCTGGGAGAAGGCTAGGGGCCGACGAGGAGCGGCGCGTACGGCGGCGCGAGGAGGATGCCGACGCGCGCCCGTCCGCCCGCGACGCCGTGCGCCATCTCGAGCGCGCTCGAGACGGAGTGGCTGGGGACGAAGCCGAGGGTGCGCGCGGCGGCCGCGTCGCGGCTCCCCGCGGCCACGACGCGCCCGAGCCGCGACAGGGCGGGCTGGCAGCCGGCCCAGTCCGCGTACGGCAGGAGCGGATGGCAGGCTCGGCCCGAGCGGTACGACCCGAGCGCCCGCGGATCGCTGGCCGCCGCGCCCTCGGCTGCGCCGAGCGCCGCCGACGCCTCCTGTCGCCAGGGCGTCGAACAGCGCGCGATAGGGCTCGTGGACGACGTGCGCGAACGAGCGGGTCAGCGAGTGGACGAGCACGAGGGTTCCGTCCTCGCCCACCGGAAACGCGTCGCGCCACAGCCGCAAGGCGAATCCGAGCGTCAGCGCCGCCGCCGTGAGCGGGTTCAACGGCTCGCGCGGGAAGTGGGGGCCGATCCACGGCACACCGAGGACGAGTGCGTCGACCGGCTCGTCGAGGTCGATCGCGCGCAGCTCGACCGTCCGCAGCAGCGCCTCCGCGTGGGCGACCGAGGGCGTGCCTCCGAACGCCGCGGTCGCGACGAGGGCGCGACCCTGGTCGCGCAGGACGCTCCGTCGAAGGCCGCCCGGGAGGAGCGAGTAGAGCCGTCGGAGCGGCGACCGCGAGACGTGCTCGAGCGATGCGGGATGGTGCGGGAAGCTGCGGAAGCGTCCGGTGAGGCGGGGGTGGTCGAGGACGAGGGAGACGCCGAACAGCTGGGCCCGAGCGGCGAGTGCGGACTCGACGGCGAGCGCGAGCTCCCAGGCCGGCTCGCCGGCAGCCTGCACGAGCGAGCCGGCTCCGGCCGAGCGGCGGACGGTCGCCGCGTCGCACGCGGAGAGCAGGGCGCCCGGGCCGCCGCTCACGATCGTCTCCGCGGAGGAGACCGTCACCACGACGTCCGCCTGGGCGAGCGCGCGCGCGACGGCGGCGCGCGAGCCGTCCTCGAGGTCGAGCTCGACGAGGCCCGGTTCGGCCGCGTCGTGGACGACGACCTCCCCCCGGAACTCGCGTGCCTCGGACGGAGGCAGCAGCTGCTCGAGCTCGCGTCGCGGCAGGCGTCGCTCGAGCCCTCCTGCGACGAGAATCGTCTGCCGCTCGTCCGGCACGCCGAGCGTGGCGAGCTCGGCGATCAGCGCTGCGAGGGCGCGCGGTCTCGGGTCGAGGTTCGCTCCCGGCACGGGCAGCGCGGGAGGCTCGACCACGATCGTCACGCGCGACCCGGGTCGTACGACGTCGGCGAGCGGCGAACCGTCGAGCGGGAACCGCAGCGCGTCGCGGACGGCCGCCTCCGTGTCGGCCACGCGAGCGGGAGGGCGCGGCGGGAGGAGAACGACGGTCTCGTCGTCGACGGGCACGTGCACGATCCGCGAGCCGGAGAGGAGCGGGACGCGGCGCATGTCCCGCAGTCAACCAGCGCGTCCGAGGCCCACGACCGCGTAGCCGCGAGCCGCGGCCACGTCGTCCGCCTGGCGGTGCGCGCACCATAGACTCACTCGAGTGCCGAAGACGCTGACGGGAGAAGAGCTCGTCCTCGACGACGGCCCCGCGCGCGAGTCGGAGCTCTTCCTCGTCGACGGCAACAACCTCGCCTACCGCGCGTTCTTCGCCCTCCCCGAGGAGCTGCAGACGACCGACGGCCAGCCGACGAACGCGCTGCTCGGCTTCACGAACATGCTCTTCAAGCTCCTGTCCGACTACCAGCCCCGCGGCGTCGCGGTCGCCTGGGACACGCGGCCGGTCCATCGCAAGGAGATCGACGCCGAGTACAAGGCCGACCGCCGCTCGATGCCCGACCTGCTGCGCGAGCAGTTCCCGCACTTCCGTCCGATCGTGGAGGCGTTCGGGTACCGGAACCTCGAGTTCGAGGGCTGGGAGGCGGACGACGTCATCGCCACGCTCGCGACCCGGGCGGACGAGTCGGGAGTGAAGACGTGCGTCGTCTCGACCGACCGGGACGCGTTCCAGCTCGTCTCCGAGAACGTCTGCCTGATGATGACGCCGCGGGGAGTCGCCGACGTCCAGGTCTACACGCCGGAGCGTGTCGAGTCCCGGTACGGGATCCGGCCCGACCAGATCCCGGACTTCATCGGGCTGAAGGGCGACACGAGCGACAACATCCCTGGCATCCCCGGGATCGGCGACAAGACCGCGGGCCAGCTCGTCTCCCAGTACGGCTCGCTCGAGGAGGTCGTCGAGCACGCGGCCGAGCTCTCACCCGCCCGCTCGCGGGCGATCGCCGAGAACGCCGAGCAGGCGCGAGCCTCGAAGAGCCTCGCCACGATGCGACGCGACCTCGACCTCGGCGTCGACTCCGCGGACCTCGTCCTGCAGCCGCCGGACCGCTCCGAGCTCAAGGAGATCTTCCGCCGCTTCGAGTTCCGCGGCCTGCTCAGCCGGGTCGACACCCTCGACGAGGCACTGCCGGCGGCGGAGCGCCCGCCGGCCGAGCTCGAGGCCGTCCGCTGGCGCGAGGGGGACGCGACCGAGCTGGAGGTGCTACGCGGCTGGGTTGGCGTCGCGGCCGACGCCGAGCGGGTCGCACTCGCGACCGGAGCCGAGGACTCGTCGTCGCGTCGGCCCCAAGTGACAAGTTGTCACAAGGTCGACGCCGCCCCTGCCGCGAGCGGTTGAGCCAAGTTACAAGTTGTTGCAAGGGCTCGGGCTCGCCGAGATCGTCGCGCACGACGCGAAGTCGCTGCGGCTGGGGGAGCCGGTCGCCGAGGACACGATGCTGCTCGCGTACCTGATCGACCCGGGCCGCGCCGAGTACGACCTCGACGACCTCATGGCCGAGTACGGCGTCGAGCTCGAGCCGGACCCGCCGGCGGAGGAGGAGACGGCCGCGCTCGTCCGGCACGCCGAGGCGACGCGACGCCTCGCGGCGCCGCTCGTCGCGAAGGTCGCCGAGCGCGGCTCGGAGCCGCTCTACCGCGAGATCGAGCTCCCGCTGACCGTCGTCCTCGGCGCGATGGAGGACGCGGGCGTCCGCATCGACACGTACCGCATGGGCGAGATCACCGCCCGGCTCAAGGACCGGATCGAGGAGCTCGAGTCGCGTGCGTACGACCTCGCCGGGGAGGAGTTCGTGCTCGGGTCGCCGGTCCAGCTCGGCCGCATCCTCTTCGAGAAGCTCGAGCTCACGCCGGGACGCAAGGGCAAGACCGGGTACTCGACGGACGGAAAGGTGCTGCGCGCGATCCGCGCGGATCACGAGATCGTCCCCGTCGTCGAGGAGTGGCGCGAGCTCACGAAGCTCGTGAACACGTACCTCGGCCCGCTGCCGTCGCTGATCGGAGCCGACGGCCGCCTCCATACCACGATCAACCAGACGGTCGCCGCCACCGGACGGCTGTCCACGTCGAGCCCCAACCTGCAGGCGATCCCGATCCGCACGGAGCTCGGCCGCGAGATCCGCTCCGCGTTCGTCGCCGAGCCCGGGCACCGCCTGCTCTCGGCCGACTACTCGCAGATCGAGCTGCGCATCCTCGCGCACGTCTCGGGCGAGCCGAAGCTGCGCGAGGCGTTCGAGCGCGGCGAGGACATCCATCGCGCGACTGCCGCCGAGGTGCTCGGCAAGGACCCCGCGGCCCTGACCTCGGGTGAGCGGGCGATCGCGAAGATGATCAACTTCGGGATCGTCTACGGGATCTCGGCCTTCGGCCTCTCCGAGAACCTCGACATCCCGAAGGAGCAGGCGCAGGCGTACATCGACGCCTACCTCGACCGCTTCCCGCTGGTGCGGGCGTTCATCGCGAGGACGATCGCGCAGGCCTCGGAGGACGGCTTCGCGACGAGCCTCCTGGGACGCCGGCGGCCGGTTCCCGAGCTGCGCGCCTCGAACCGGCAGACGCGTGGGTTCGGCGAGCGCGTCGCCGTGAACTTCGTCATGCAGGGTTCGAACGCGGACATCATCAAGGTCGCCATGGTCGCCATCCACGCGCGGCTGCGGGCGGAGGGGAGAGGGGCACGCCTCGTGTTGCAGGTGCACGACGAGCTCCTCCTCGACGTCCCGGAGACCGAGATCTCGAAGGTGCGCGAGCTCGTGCGCGAGGAGATGACCGGCGCGTATCCGCTGGATCCGGCGCTCGCGGTCGACGTCGGCGTGGGCGACGACTGGGCGGAGGCGAAGTCGTAGAGGTAGGGGCGAGAGATATCTCGCCCTAACGCGACCGGCCTTGTCCGCGCCTCAGCAGACCAGCGTCTCGCCGTCCTCGGGGACGAGGACGCTCGGCACCGCGGCCCGTAGCTCCGCACGCGTCAGGTAGCAGTGGTTGAGCGCCTCCAGGTGCACCGCTACGACGGTCGGGACGCGCGCGGCGACCTCGCGGACGTCGTCGATCCCCATGACGATGAGCCCGCCCTCGAGGAACTCGGCGCCCGCCCGCGTTCACCACGGCGACCCGCGGGCGCCGGTGCTCGATCGTCTCGGCGACGCCCTCGTACCAGACGGTGTCGCCCGCCAGGTAGAGGTCGTCGAGCACGAAGCCGCTCACGGGCGCGAGCAGCTCTGCGATCCGCCCGAGGCCGTGGCTCGCCGGGGTGCGGGCGACGTGGAGGCCGTCCCAGTCGAGCTCGTCGGCGACGGGCCGCGCGTCCAGCCCGAGCTCCCGCAGCGCCTCCTCGTCCTCCGGCTGGCAGAAGACCGGGACGTCGCGCGGCAGCAGCTCCTCCGCCCGCGCGTCCAGGTGGTCTCGGTGTCGGTGCGTGACGACGACCGCGTCCACCCCGCGGACGACCTCCTCGGCCGGGAACGGCAGGGCCACGGTCGGGTTCGGCGCCGGGTTCCTCGTGTTCTCGATCGGCGGCCGCGAGCCCGCGTCGTCGAGCATCGGATCGACGAGCAGGCGCTTGCCCGCAAGCTCGACGAGCAGGGTCGCGTTGCGCACGAGAGTGAGGCGCACGTGACGTTTCTAGCCGATCGGCGCACCCCTCGGCGCTCGATCTGGATTTTCGCTGCATCCGGCTATACTCCGCGACTCGCATGGCGAACGACATCGCCGAAAAGCCCGCTGCCGCCGAAGAAGGGGTCTGGACCACGGGCCCCGACGGGGAGCTCGTCCCCGACTACGAGTCTGCCTTCCCGGAGATCAACGAGGGCGAGGTCGTCCACGGCACGGTCGTGCGCGTGGACAAGGACGAGGTGCTCGTCGACATCGGCTACAAGTCGGAAGGCGTCATCCCCGTGGCCGAGCTGACCATCCGCCGCTCGGTGAACCCGGCCGACGAGGTGGCCGTCGGCGAGGAGATCGACGCGCTCGTCCTCACGAAGGAGGACGCCGAGGGCCGCCTCATCCTCTCGAAGAAGCGCGCCCGCTTCGAGCTCGCCTGGAAGCGGATCGAAGGCGCCGCGGAGTCCGGCGAGCCGGTCACGGGCAAGGTCATCGAGGTCGTGAAGGGCGGTCTCATCCTCGACCTCGGCGTGCGCGGCTTCCTCCCCGCGTCCCTCGTCGACATCCGGCGCGTCCAGGATCTCGACGAGTTCCTGGGCAAGGAGCTGCGCTGCAAGGTCATCGAGCTGAACCGCTCGCGCAACAACGTCGTCCTCTCGCGCCGCGCCGTCCTCGAGGACGAGCGCAAGGAGATGCGCCAGGCGATCCTCGACCGCCTGAGCCCGGGCGACGTCATCGAGGGCCAGATCTCGAACATCGTCGACTTCGGCGCCTTCGTCGACCTCGACGGCATGGACGGCCTCATCCACATCTCCGAGCTTTCCTGGAGCCACGTGAACCACCCGTCGGAGGTGCTCGACATCGGGCAGACGGTGAAGGTCAAGGTGCTCGACATCGACCGCGACCGGCAGCGCATCTCGCTCGGGCTGAAGCAGACGCAGTCCGATCCCTGGCAGCAGGTGGTCGACTCCTACCGCGAGGACGACGTCGTGGAGGGGCGGGTGGCGAAGGTCGTCACCTTCGGCGCGTTCGTCGAGATCCTGCCCGGGGTCGAGGGCCTCGTCCACATCTCCGAGCTCGCGCCGCACCACGTGGAGAATCCGCGCGAGGTCGTCTCCCAGGGCGATGCCGTCAACGTCCGCATCCTCGAGATCGACGGCGAGCGTCGGCGCCTCTCGCTCTCGCTGAAGCGCGTCGAGGAGGGCGACCAGCCGGTCCCGCGCGCCGACGGGGCCGAGTCGGTGCACGAGACGCCCGACCTGAAGCTCTCCGAGGAGGCGTTCCCGACGTCCGCGGCCGTCGAGGTCCTCGACGAGACCGAGATCGCGGAAGCTGAGGCGGAGCCGCTCGCCGAGGCGAGCGCCGAGCCCGCCGAGGCCGAGGCGGACGAGCCCGAAGCTGACGAGCCCGAAGCGGACGAGCCCGCGGAGGAGGCCGAGCAGGCCGCCTCCGAGGAGCCCGACTCCGACGCGGAGAGCTTGACGAAATAGGCTCTGTGCCGCCGAAGGAGCGCCGGATCAACGCGATGCTGCGTCCTCGGTCGCCCCGATACGTTCGAGTTTCGGGGCTCCCTGCGTCCTTGCCTCGCGCCGACCGGCGGCACTTCTGCGACGAGGCCTATTTCGCCAAGCTCTCCTAGCGCTGCGTCCGTGAGCCGTCCGCTCGCGGTCGCGATCACCGGAGGGATCGGGGCCGGGAAGTCGACCGCCCTCGAGTGCTTTCGCCGCCATGGCGCCGCGACCGTCTCGAGTGACGAGATCGTCCATCACCTGCTCGCGTCCGACCCGGAGGTCCGAAGCGCGCTCGTCGAGCGCTTCGGCGAGGAGATCCTCGGCGCCGACGGCGCGCCCGATCGCGAGCGCACCGCGCTCGAGGTCTTCGACGATCGCGCCGCGCTCGACTTCCTCGAGAAGCTCCTGCACCCGCGCGTCTCGCGTGAGTACATGAGCTGGCGGGAGCAGCTCGCGGCGCTCCCGAAACCGCCGCGCGTGTGCGTGACGGAGGTGCCGCTCCTGTACGAGGTCGGCGCGGAGGAGCGCTTCGACAGGGTGGTCGTGATCACGGCGCCGCGCAAGCTGCGCGAGGCGCGGCGTGGGGGGTGGAAGGACGAGCGGGAGGCGCGTCTCGTTGCCGATCGCGAGAAGGTCGCCCGCGCAGACTTCTCGTACGTCAACACGGGCACGCCCGACGAACTCGACGCCTGGGTGGCGCGTGTGATGGCCACCCTCTCCGCCGAGGCTTCGACAACAGACACGTCTCGAGGCGCGGGCGGAGACGCAAGTTACAACTTGTAACTTGGGTTCGAAAGCGCCCGCTGCCGGGCACGTCGAATGCGCTTCGTGATCCTTCTAGCCAGTGTCGTTCTGGTCGTGGCCGTGGGAGCCGCCTGGGTGGTCGGCTCGGAGCCCGACTGGTACCTCCGCACGCGCTACCCGCTCGAGTACGAGAACGTCGTGCGCACCCATGCCCGCGAGCACGGCCTCGATCCGGCGCTGCTCGCGGCGGTCGTGTACGCCGAGAGCCGGTACGACCCGAACGCCCGCTCCGCCGCGGGCGCCGTCGGCCTCATGCAGCTGCTTCCAGAGACGGCCAGGGGGATCGCGCTGCGGACGGGCGGGACGAGGTTCGTCGTCGCCGACCTCCGCGATCCGGACATCAACGTCCGCTACGGCTCCTGGTACATCGACCACCTGCGCGCGCACTACGACGGCGACATGAGGCTCGCGCTGGCCGCGTACCACGCGGGCCAGGGGAACGTGGACCGCTGGCAGCGCGAGGGCGTGGGCATCGCCTTCCCCGAGACGAAGGCGTACGTCGACGAGGTGGAGCGGGTCAGGCGGGTCTACGCACAGGCCTACCGCTCGGAGCTCGGCCTCTAGCCGGCCGAGTCCGCGCCCGCGAGCGCCGGTCCGCGCTAGCGTCTTGCGCGTGACCGACTCCGAGCGCGACGGCGTGTATCCGCGCGAGGCGGAAGAGTCGAGCCTCGAGAGCCTCCTCGCCAACCTCGGGCACGACGTCGTCCAGATCGTCGCCTCTCCGAACGGCCTCGACGTGCCCGTCCGGGACCTCGTCATCTACGACCCGACGGAGCGGTCGGCGATCGTCGCGGACGCGGTCGTCCTCGCCGTCGGCGTCCAGCCCGAGACCCCGCAGAGCGACGCGATGGTGAAGGCCGCCGTTCGAGCCGGAGCCGCCGCGGTCGTGTTCAAGGGGCCGGATGCAGTGGCGGTGCTCTCACGGAACTCCGCGGCCCCCGGTATCGCCCTGCTCGCCGTGCCCGAAGAGATGACGTGGACACAACTACACGCGTTTCTCCTCAACGCGAGCCGGTTCTCGGCGGAGTCGAGCGGTTCCGGCGGCATCGCCGGCGTCCCGCTTGGAGACCTCTTCGCGCTCTCGAACGCGATCGCCGGAGTGGTGGGAGGCGCGGTGACGATCGAGGATCCGAACCGGCGCGTCCTCGCCTACTCGACCATCGACGACCAGCCGATCGACGCGGCGCGACGGGGCTCCATCCTCGGCCGGCAGGTCCCGAACTCGCCCGGCATGCGTGCGCTCTACCGGAAGGTCCTCTCGACGTCCGGGGTGATGACGGCCGACACGCCGACCTTGCGGCGGGTTCTCAAGGGTGGTCTCCCCGACGATCGCGACCTGAAACCACGCTCGGCAATCGCGATTCGCGCCGGCAGCCATGCGATCGGCTCGATCTGGGTCGTGCACGACGCGAGCGAGCTCGACGAGGAATCGGAGCGCGCGCTCGTCGAGGCGGCACGGATCGCGGCGCCTCACGTGATTCAGGCACGCGCGGCTCGTGACGTCGAGCGACGGATGCGGGCCGAGATGCTCTTGGCCGTGCTCGACGGGCGCGGCTCCGCCGAGGAGACCGCGACGCGGCTCGGCTTCGCCGTCGCCGCTCCGCTGTCGGTGCTCGCCTTCGAGCTCGCGGGCACCGAGCCCGCGATCGACGAGCTGCAGCGTGAGCGCCTCGTCGACCTGATCGTCGTCCACTGCGAGGCCTCGTGCAGGCAAACGGCGGCGGTCGCGATCGGACGCACGGTGTACGCGCTGCTGCAGAGCGAGCGCGAGCTCGAGGCTGCCCGGATCGCCAAGCTCGTGGAGCGGATCCAGGCTCACGCGGAGTCGCGACTCGGGTCGGCGCTCCTGGCTGCGATCGGGTCGACGGCCGAGGGCGTGCGAGACGTTCCTCGGAGTCGCCGTGAGGCAGAGCGTGTCCTCGGCGTCCTCCGCTCCGCGCCGGCCGGCAGGACGACCGCCCGGATCGACGACGTACGGAGCGACGTCGTGCTGCTCGAGCTCCGCGAGCTGAGCGCGGAGCACCCAGGTCTCACGCGCGGGCGACTCGCCCCGGTCCTCGCACACGACGCACAGCACGGGAGCGCGTACGCGCAGACTCTCCGCGCGTACCTCGATTCCTTCGGGGACGTCGCCGGGGCGGCCGCGAACGTGTCCGTTCACCCCAACACCTTCCGGTACCGGATGCGCCGCCTCGTCGAGCTCTTCGACATCGATCTCGACAACCCCGAGGAGCGCCTCG
Organism: uncultured Gaiellaceae bacterium; assembly: GCA_963831285.1. GTDB lineage: Bacteria > Actinomycetota > Thermoleophilia > Gaiellales > Gaiellaceae > GMQP-bins7. The sequence continues at coordinate 17,492 of CAWHPO010000001.1, forward strand.
TGCTGGAGCTGCAGCTCCGTCTGCTCGCGCCGGAGGGCGCTACGCCTCGCGACGGAGCGTCTCCGTCCGCGTCGTGAAGCGCTCGAGGCGCTCTGGGATCGGGGCGACGCCGAGCCCCGGGCCGGTCGGAACGGAGAGGCGGCCGTCCTCGAGGACGAACGGCTCTGTGATGTCCTCGTCGTAGTACCGCCCCGATGCCGAGGTGTCGCCGGGCAGCGTGAACCCGGGGAGGGCGGCGAGCGCGACGTTCGCGGCCCGTCCGAGCCCCGTCTCCAGCATTCCGCCGCACCAGACGGGGACGTTCCTCTCGACGCAGACGTCGTGGACGCGGCGCGCTTCGAGGTAGCCGCCGACGCGTCCAGCCTTGATGTTGACGACACTGCAGGCGCCGAGCGCGATCGCATCGGCCGCGCCGCGGGCCGACGTGATCGACTCGTCGAGGCAGATCGGCGTCCGCACCGCCTTCGCCAGCTCCGCGTGGCCGAGAAGATCCTCCTCCGGGAGAGGTTGCTCGATGAGCAGGAGGCCGAACTCGTCGAGCTCCGCGAGACGGCGCGCATCGTCGATCGAATAGGCAGCGTTCGCGTCCACCTGCAGAGCGATGCCGTCGAACCGGGCCCGGACCGCACGCACGGGCGCGACGTCGCTTCCCGGTTCGATCTTCAGCTTGATTCGGCGGTACCCCTCGTCCAGATGGCGCTCGACGGTCCGCAGGAGATCGGCCTCGTCGTCGTGGATCCCGACCGAGACTCCGCAGTCGACCTCCGCACGCACGGCTCCGAGGAAGTCGCCGAACGAGGTGTCGGTCGACCGCAGCTCCGCGTCGAGAATCGCCATCTCCACGGCTGCCTTCGCCATCGGATGCCCGCGCACGGGCGCGAGAACGGACACGACCTCCTCCGCGGTCACCGTCTCGCGAGCGAACAGGCGGGGAAGCATGTGCCTGCGGATGACGTCGTGCGCGCCGTCCACGTACTCGGAGGAGTAGAACGGCTCGCCGAACGCCACGCACTCGCCCCAGCCTTCGGCCTCGTCGCCGACGACGTGCACGAGGAGTACGTCGCGCTCGTGCTCGGTGCCGAGCGAGGTCCTGAACGGCGCGACCAGAGGAAGACGGAGGCGGACGAGCTCGACCGACGCGATCCTCATCGCGTGAGGACGAGCCAGCCGTCGCGCGTGATCGTCTCGGCCCGATACCCGTCCACGAGCAAGCGACCGACGGTCTCGCGCACCGCTCGGCGCCAGGCGAGCGCGCAGTCGGGCTGCTCCTCGCGCAGCTTGACGATGTCGGCCGGGAGCCAGGCGTGCAGCGTCTCGCCCCGCCCGTCGGGCTCGATCGCAGGCCTGCCGTCGTCGTCCGCGCGCAGGATCACCGAGCCGTCCTGGAGCACGGGCTCGACCGCGCGCCGGCCGGCCGCGCGCAGCGAGCGCTCGGCGAGCAGCTCCCAGCGGACGACGACGCGATCGCTCTCGCCGCCCGCGTTCAGTCGATCTCGAAGGGGGCCGTAGAAGTCGTCGTGATAGCCGACGATCGTCGCCCCCAGCTTCACGAGGTTGAAGTACGCGTTGCCACGCACGAGCGGATCCGCCGTCCACTGGATGGTGCTCACGCCGTGGTCGAGAGCCCAGGATCGCTGGAACTGCTTCAGCGCGAACCCGATCGACCGGCTCTGGAGGGCGGGATCGACGCCGGTGATGTGCGAGTGCAGGTGCACGTCGGACTCCTCGAGCCCGTAGAACCCGAACGACACCCCGACGAGCTCGGCGCCGCTGTAGGCGCCCGCGACGAAGCTCCCGGCGTGCGAGAGCGCGCGGAGCAGGGTGGTCGGCGCCTTGGGCTCGCCGTCGTCCCAGATGCGCTCGATGAGCCGGGAGCACGCGTCGAGCTCCGAGAGCGAGTCCAGCACGCGGACGCCGACACCCGCCCGCGCGGCCGCGCGACGCGCTGCGTCGGCCGCGTGCTCGCGCGCCTCGAGCCGCACGGGCCGAGCCTCGAGGCGTACTTGCTCCATGCCTCCGATGGTTCCACGGACGCGCGGCGGGAGCATGGTCGGTCCCCACAAGCTCCGGGACGGTACTTTGGCTTGCCCTCCGAAAGGTGCCAAACGCGAGGACACGGAGAATCGCGACGTGAGCCAGCTATCCGGATCGCTCGTCGAGTCGCTGCGGACGCAGACGCCCGAGATCGTCGAGGCTGTGCGCGCGCTCGTCGAAGTCGAGTCGCCGACGGCGGAACCGGGGGCCTGCGCCGCCTGTGCGGACGTGGCCGACGAGCTCGGGCTGCGGCTGCTCGGGGCTCGTGCCGAGCGGATCGAGAGCGAACGCCGCGTGCACCTCCGGTGGCGATTCGGCGACGCGCCGAGGGTGCTCCTCGTCGGGCATCTCGACACGGTCTGGCCGCTCGGCACGCTTGCGCGCTGGCCCTTCGAGATTCGCGGCGACACGGCCACCGGGCCCGGCATCTTCGACATGAAGGCCGGAGTCGCCCAGCTCTTCTTCGCCCTCTCCGCGCTCGACGACCTTCGAGACGTCGCGATTCTGCTCACGACCGACGAGGAGGTCGGAGCTCCGACGTCGCGGACACTGATCACGGAGACGGCACGCGGACTGGAAGCCGCGCTCGTCCTCGAGCCCAGCGCGCACGGCGCGCTGAAGACCGAGCGCAAGGGCGTCTCGGTCTATCGGATCACCGCGCTCGGGAAGGCGGCACACGCCGGCCTCGATCCGGAGAAGGGCGCGAACGCGGCGGTCGAGCTCGCGCATCAGGTCGTGCTCGTGGCGGCCCTCGCGCGTCCGGACGCCGGGACGACGGTGACGCCGAGCCTCGTCACCGCGGGGACCGCGATGAACACCGTGCCCGCCCGAGCCACGGGCCACGTCGACGTCCGCACCCGCACCCGCGCCGAAGCCGACCGTGTCCGAGAGGCTCTCTCCGGCCTGCTGCCGGTCGTGCCCGGGACGGCCGTCACCGTCGAGGAGACCGTGAGCGTGCCTCCGCTCGAGCGAGCCGCTTCGGAGGCTCTGTACCGCCGCGCGCAGGCGCTCGCCGCCGCGCTCGGCCTCGGGCCGCTCGACGAAGCGGCGGTCGGGGGAGGCTCCGACGGCAACCTCGTCGCGAGCCTCGGCGTGCCCGTGCTGGACGGCCTGGGCGCCGTCGGCGACCACGCACACGGTGAGGGAGAGTTCGTCGAGATCCCCGCCCTCGCGGAACGCGCCGCTCTCGTCGCGGCGCTCGTCGCTGATCTCCTCGCCTGAGCTCGGCGTTCCGACTTGTGCTCGGCACCCAGATGCCCCTGCCGGTTTGGGTCGGCCGGACGATGTGGCGCGCGCGCCCCGCGGCGAGGCTGTAGTCCCCCGGCCGCGTGATCGAGGAGAACTGTTGAAGCGACGCCTGCGAATCGACGACCTCACGGCGCTCGCCGTCCCCGAGCAGCCCGCGCTGTCCCCGGACGGGAGTCGCTGCGCGTACGTGCTCCGAACCGCCGACACCGACGAGGATCGGGCGGTACGTGCTCTCTGGAGCGTCGGCACGGCCCGTGGCGAGGCGAGGCGGCTCACGCGCGGACAGGACGACACGTCACCCGCCTGGTCGCCGGACGGCGCCTCGATCGCGTTCCTGCGGGCGACGGACGGGCCGGCGCAGGTCTGGCTCCTGCCGGGCGACGGCGGGGAGCCCGAGCAGCTGACGACGCTCCCGCTCGGCGCCGGCGCACCCGTCTGGAGCCCGGACGGCTCGCAGATCGCCTTCGCGGCCGCGACCGATCCCGGCGTCGACCCCGACGACGAAGCCGCACGCGCGCGGCGGGCGAAGGAGCCGATCGTGATCGACCGGCTGAACTACCAGGCGGACGGCGCCGGCCTCCTGCGGAGCGTCCGCAAGCACGTGCACGTCCTCGACGTCGAGACGAAGGAGTGCCGACAGCTCACGCATGGCGACTGGCACGCCGGAGACCCGTCCTGGTCGCCGAACGGCCTGCAGCTCGCCTTCGCTGCCGCGACGGCGTCCGATGCCGACCTGACCTACCGGACGCCCGTCCAGCTCGTGAACGCGGACGGGAGCAGCCCCGAGCCGGAGATCGTCGCCCTCGCCGACGGTGTCGGCGGCCCCGTCACGTGGTCGCCGGATGGCTCGTCGCTCGTCGTCGTCGGCTGGCCCGGCGACCCGGTCGGTCACGCCGGCCTCTGGCGCGTGCCGCTGGACGACGGCGCTCCTGTCGACCTGGCCGCGCCTCTCGATCGCAACGTGATGCCCGGCGGGCCGGCGTACCCGGGCGCGCCGCCCGCCTTCGCGGGCGACGACCGCACGGTGCTCTTCTGCGTCCGCGACCGGGGATGCACGCACCTGTACTCGATCCCGGTCGACGGCGGCACGCCGGTCGCCGCTCGTCACCGGCGCCGGGCTCTACGTGAGCGGCCTCTCCGTGGTCGGCAACACCGCCGTGACGGTGCTCGGCACGGGCACCTCGTTCGGCGAGGTCGCGGCAGTCGATCTCGCGACCGGGCAGGAGACCGTCCTGACCGAGCACGGCGCGAGCCTCGGCGACATCGAGCTCTATCCGCGGGAGGAGCGCGAGTTCACGGTGTCCGACGGCACCGTCGTCCACGGCTGGATCATGCGCGACTCGTCGTTCAGCGGGCCGCGGCCGCTCCTGCTCGACGTCCACGGCGGGCCGCACAACGCGTGGAACGGCGCGGCCGACGAGATGCACCTGTACCACCAGGAGCTCGTCGCCCGTGGCTGGGCCGTGCTCCTGCTCAACCCGCGGGGAAGCGACGGCTACGGGAACGCGTTCTTCACGGCCGCCGATCGGCGCGTGGGGCGAGTCGCGATGCGAAGGACTTCCTCGAGCCGATCGACGAGCTCGTCGCCGAGGGGCTCGCCGATCCCGACCGCCTGGCGGTGACCGGGTACAGCTACGGCGGCTACATGACCTGCTACCTGACGAGTCGCGACGACCGGTTCGCCGCCGCGGTCGCGGGCGGCGTCGTCTGCGATCTGGCGTCACAGGTCGGCGTGGCCGATCTCGGGCATCTCCTCGGCGTCTACGAGCTCGGAGGCCAGCCCGTGGGAGGCTCGCGAGCTCTACGAGCGGCTGTCCCCGTACGCGGCCGTCGACCGCGTCGGCACGCCGACGCTCGTGTACCACGGCGCCGCCGACGTTCGCTGTCCCGTCGGCCAGGCTCAACAGTGGTTCGAGGCGCTCCGAGCGCGCGGAGTGCCGACGCAACTCGTTCTCTATCCTGACGCGCCTCACCTATTCGTCCTGGAGGGACTCATGTCGCACCGGATCGACTTCAACCGCCGCGTCGCAGGGTGGGTCGAGCAGCACGCCGACGCCGTGACCGGCCGTCCCGAGACACGCCTCGACCAGAGCCACTGGGCCGAGCGCCTCGCCGCGCTCGCGGAGAAGCACCGCGTTCCCGGAGCAGCGCTCGGCATCCTTCGGTACCGACCCGACGGCGAGGACGAGGTGGTCGAGGCCGCCTACGGTCTCCTGAACAAGGAGACCGGCGTCGACGTCACGACCGACACGGTCTTCCAGATCGGCTCGATGACGAAGGTCTGGACCGCGACCGTCGTGATGCAGCTCGTCGACGAGGGGAAGCTCGACCTCGACGCCCCGATCGTCGACGTGCTCCCCGAGTTCCGGCTCGCGGACGCCGAGGTCGCGAAGACGGTGACGATGCGCCACCTTCTCTCGCATACGAGCGGGATCGACGGCGACATCTTCCGCGACACGGGCCGCGGGGACGACTGCCTCGAGAAGTACCTCGAAAGCCTGGCGGACGCCGCCCAGAACCACCCGCTCGGGGCGACCTGGTCGTACTGCAACTCCGGGTTCTCGGTCGCCGGGAGCGTCATCGAGAAGCTCACCGACGGCACCTGGGACGCGGCGATCCGCGATCGGCTCGTCGGCCCGCTCGGCATGGAGCGGACGGGGACCCTGGCCGAGGAGGCGCTCCTCCACCGGGTGGCTGTCGGCCACATCGAGATCGAGGGCGAGATCACGCGGGCGCCGAGCGCGTTCGCGCTGCCTCGGTCGGCCGGGCCTGCGGGCCTCGTCAACTCGACGGTCGGCGACGTGCTGAAGTTCGCGCGTCTGCACCTGGCCGGCGGTCTCGCTGCCGACGGCACGCGCATCCTCAGCGAGGAGAGCACCACGGCGATGACCGAGAAGCAGGCGGACGTCCCGGACAAGTACATCCTCGGCGACTCCTGGGGCCTCGGCTGGATCCGCTTCGGCTGGGACGGCCGGCGGCTCCTGGGCCACGACGGAAACACCATCGGCCAGGCGGCGTTCCTACGGGTGCTGCCAGACGCGGGCCTCGCGGTGACCCTGCTGACGAACGGCGGGAACACCCGCGACCTCTACGAGGACCTCTATCGCGAGATCTTCGCGGAGCTAGCCGGGGTGGACATGCCCCACCCGCTCGACCCGCCCTCCGAGCCCGTCTCCGTCGACGTCAGCCCCCACCTCGGCGCCTACGAGCGCTCGGGGGTTCGCCTCGACGTCCTGCAGAAGGACGACGGGCCGGTCCTGCGGACGGAGGTCATGGGCGAGCTCGCCGCGCTGATGCCGGAGACCGTGAACGAGTATCCGATGGTCGCCGTCGAGGAAGATCTCTTCGCGGTGCGGGCACCCGAGACGCAGACGTGGATACCGGTCACCTTCTATTCGCTGCCGACGGGCGAGCGGTACATGCACTTCGGTGCTCGCGCGACGCCGAAGACGGGCTGAGAGCGTCGCGATGGTCGCACCACACCAACGCTGGCGGAGGTTGTTGTCCCGGGCTACGATGCCCCTCGGCGGGCTGCGAGTAACTATGGCGTCGTTGTGGACCCGCTCGGAGTCGGATGACGGCAGGTGCCGGGTGCCGAGCCGAACTTCATACGGAGGTTGAGATGCGCAAGTTCCCAGGGGTGATCGTCGTCGCGACGGCGATAGCCGTGGTGCTGGCGGCGTGGACGTCCGGCGGTCGCGCGCAGTCGACCGCCTCCCAGGCGCCCGCGCCGTCGGGCACGCTCACGATGGCGATTCCGACCGATCCCGGCAACCTGGACCCGCAGCTGACGCTGCTGGGCGCGGCGCGCACGGTCGACGCATTCGCCTACGACTCGTTGCTCACGGTGGTCGGGCCCGGGAAGATCGCCACCGGGCTGGCGAAGTCCTGGAAGGTGCTCTCGGCGAAGCGCGTGCAGCTGACGCTCCGCCGCGGCGTCACCTGCACGGACGGGACGCGGATGACGGCGTCGGTCGTGAAGCGGAACCTGGACTTCATCGCGAACCCGGCGAACAAGTCGCCGTACTTCGGGGTCGCCATTCCGCCCACGACGACGGCCACCGCCGACGATCGGACAGCGACCGTGACGGTCATCACGAAGATCCCGAGTCCGTTCCTGCTGCAGGGCCTCGGGCTCGTGCAGATCGTGTGCGCACGCGGGATCGCCGATCGCAGCCTGCTCGACCGAGGCACGGTCGGCAGCGGGCCGTACAGGCTCGTCGAGGCCGTCAGCGGCGACCACTACACGTTCGAGGTCCGCAAGGGGTACACGTGGGGCCCGGACGGGGCGACGACCGCTGCACCGCGCCTTCCCGCGCGGGTCGTGCTCAAGGTCGTCCCCAACGAGACGACGGCGGCGAACCTCCTCCTCACGGGCGGAGTCAACGTCGCGACGATCACGGGCGACGACCGCAGCCGCCTCAACAGCAAGAGTCTCTTCAGGCGTGTGGCGATCGGGTTCCCGCTCGAGTTCTTCTTCAACCAGAAGGCGGGCCGTACGCTCGCCGACGCGCGGGTGCGGCGCGCGACCGTCCAGGCGATGAACCTCAACCAGATCGGCGGCGTCGCGACCTCGGGACGCGGCCTCCCGATGACCCAGCTCACGAGACAGGACCTCACCCCATGCCCCGGTAACTCGGTCGCGGGCAGCCTGCCTCGATACGACCCTCAGGCGGCCAAGTCGGTCCTCTCGGGGAGCTCACCGAGTCTCAAGGTCATCTACCCGACCGACGCGATCTCGGCGCTCACGCCAGCGATGGAGCTCGCCCAGCAGCAGCTTGCCGCCGCCGGTGTGAAGGTGACGCTCCAGGGGATGACCACCGTCGCGTTGCAGGGGGCGCTCTTCGGCACCGGTGACTGGGACGTCGCGGTGCTGGGCATCGGCGTCTCGAGCCCGGCTCAGCTGACGTCGTTCTTCTCCGGGCCTGCGCCTCCGAACGGCGTCAACTTCTCGGCGATCTCGAACGCCGCGTACCGGACGGCCGCGGCCCGCGCGACGCGGCGGATCGGAGCAGCGGGATGCAAGTTCTGGATCCAGGGCGAGAAGGCGCTCTTCGCCGCGAGCAATCTCGCCCCCTCGCGTGCGGTCACGACCGGCCTCTACGGGAAGAACGCGACGTTCTCCGTGAACGCGGCCGGGGTCGTGCCGACGAGCCTGAGGCTGACGAAGTGAGGTGACGGTGACGCCCGCTTCAGGGCGGCCCAGACGACGGTTGTGGGCGGACCACACGAGGTCCGCCTACGCCGTCCGGCGGACGGCCAGGCTCGTCGTCTCGATGGCGTTCCTGCTCACGGCGACGTTCCTGATGATCCACCTCGTTCCCGGCGATCCCGTGCGCGCGGCGCTCGGACCGACTGCGCCCCAGGAGCTCGTCCTGGCCCGCCAGCACGCGCTCGGCCTCGACCAGCCGCTCTCCACGCAATTCGTCGACTACGTCCGCCAGGTCGCCCACGGCGACATGGGGACATCGCTGGTAACCGGTGAGCCGATCACGCAGACGATCCGCGCCCGCCTGCCGTCGACGCTGCAGCTTGCCGGCCTGGCGTTCCTGTTCGCGGTGCTCTTCGCCGTGCCGCTCGGCGTGGCCATGGCGGCGCTCACGCACGGCGGCCGGAGACGATCGCTCGAGCTCGGGTTCACGACGACGGCAGGCACGTTCGCCTCCATCCCGTCGTTCCTGCTCGCGGTCGGCCTCGTCTGGCTGTTTGCCGTCAGCCTGAGAGTGCTGCCGGTTGCCGGACGCGGCGGCGCCTCGTCGTACATCCTCCCCGTGGCCGCGCTGGCGATCGCGCCGGCGTTCGCGCTCGCCCGCATCCTCCGCGTGGAGGGGCTGCGGGTCCTCGACCAGGACTACATGCGGACGGCACGGGGGAAGCGTCTTCCCCGGAGGCTCGTCTACGTTCGCCACGCGCTTCCGAACACGCTCACCGCGACACTCACGATCGCGGGACTCCTGCTCGGAGGGCTCATCGCCGGCACCGTGCTCGTGGAGAACATCTTCGCCTGGCCGGGGCTCGGAACCGTCCTCGTCCAGTCGGTCTCGCAGAAGGACTACCCGGCGGTGCAGGCCCTCGCGCTCCTCTTCGGCACGCTCGTCCTCGTCATCAACTTCACCGTCGACATCGCCCTAGGGGTGATCGACCCCCGGTCGACGATCCTCGACTCGTGAGACGTCCGTCGCTCGGACGCTGGGGTGGCGTCCTCCGCACCCCGGTCGGGATCGTCGCGACGCTGGGTGTGGGGACGATCGTCGTCCTGGCGCTGATCGGACCGGTGCTCTGGTCGACAGAGGCCGCTCGCATCGACCTCAGCTCCGTGTCCCAGGGGGCGAGCGCCGAGCACTGGTTCGGAACCGACGCTCTCGGGCGCGACATCTTCCACCGCGTCCTCGTCGCGACGAGGCTGTCCGTGTCGCTGGCCGTCCTGTCGACGGTCGTCGGCGCCGCGATCGGCGTCCCCCTCGGCGCGCTCCCCTCGCTCGTCGGCGAGCGTCTCGGCCGCCTCGTGACCGGCTTCATCAACCTCGCCGTCGCGTTCCCCGCGCTCCTCATCGCGATCTTCGTCGCCGCCATCGTCGGCGTCGGGGCCCGCGGCGCGGTCTTCGCGATCGCGTGTGCGGTGGCCCCGTCGTTCGCCCGACTGACGCAGACCCTCGCGTCCTCGGTGATCGGAGCCGACTACATCGCCGCGGCGAGGACGCTCGGCGTCCGGCGTGCGCGCCTCCTCACGCGTCACGTCCTCCCCAACGTCGCGGAGCCACTCCTCCTCACGACCACGTTGGCGGTCGGTGAAGCGCTCCTCGCGCTCGCCGGGCTGAGCTTCCTCGGGCTCGGCGTCCAGCCGCCCGGCTACGACTGGGGACGCATGCTGAGCGAGGGGCTCGGCAGCATCTACGTCACGCCGATCGTCGCCCTCGGCCCGGCGATCGCGATCATCCTCGCCGCGCTCATGTTCACCCTGCTCGGAGAGACGCTCGCGAAGGGCGTGGCGGGACACACGGTCTCGCGCTGGGACGAGCGTGGCGGCGATCTCGTCCCGTCCGTCGAGCCTCTCGAAGAGAGCCTTGACCAGGACGACGATGCACTCGTGGTCGAGGGCCTGAGCGTGGCCTTCCCCGGGGGCTCGTCACCGGTCCGAGACGTCTCACTGACGCTCCGCCGCGGCGAGATCGTCGGCATCGTCGGGGAGTCGGGCTCGGGCAAGACGCTGACCGCGATGGCGCTCTCGGATCTCCTGCCCCCGAGCGCGCGGATGACGGCGTCGCGGTACAGGATCCTCGGCCGCGACCCGCGCGCGCTCTCGGACGCGGAGAGGCGGAGGCTCCTCGGGCGGTCGCTCGCGATCGTCTACCAGGATCCGATGTCCTCGCTCAACCCGTCGCTCCGCGTCGGCCTCCAGCTCGGCGAGGTCGCCGAGGTCCACCACGGCCTCTCGCGCGCGCAGGCGAGGGAGCGGAGCGTCGAGCGCCTGCGCGCGGTGCGCATCGCCAGTCCCGACGTCCGGCTGCGCCAGTATCCGCACGAGTTCTCGGGCGGCATGCGTCAGCGTGCGGTCATCGCGATGGGGCTCATGGTCGACCCGAAGCTGCTGATCGCGGACGAGCCGACGACGGCGCTCGACGTCACCGTGCAGCAGCAGATCCTGCGACTGCTCCTGGACGTCAGCGACTCGAGCCATGCGGCGGCGCTCTTCATCTCGCACGACGTGGCGGTCGTCTCGCAGCTGTGCAGCCGGGTCGTCGTGATGTACGCGGGGCGCATCGTCGAGGAGCTCGACGTGGCCACGCTCGTTCGCGGCCCGGCCCACCCGTACACGGCCGCTCTGGTGGCGGCGGTTCCGACCATGGAGTCGGATCGAGCGCGTCCTCTCGCCACGATCCCCGGACGCGCACCGGGTCCGTTCGACCACTCACCGGGTTGTCCCTTCGCGGCACGCTGCCCGCTGGCGACGAGCCGCTGCCGGACGGAGCGACCGCTCCTGGAGAGGCTCGACCCGGCGGGACACCGGGTCGCGTGCTGGCACCCGCTCACGCACGACGCGCTCCGCGAGCAGGCGCTGAACGCGGCGAGCGCACGACAGGACGTGGCGGTGTGACCGCGCTCCAGGCCCGAGGGATCACCGTCCACTTCGGACGGGGACAGCGACGGCTGACAGCGGTCGACGGGGTGGACCTGACCGTGCCCGAGCGGACGACGCTCGGCCTGGTCGGCGAGTCGGGCTCGGGGAAGTCGACGCTCGCTCGCGCTCTCGTGGGGCTGACGCCAATCGCGGCCGGAGACGTGCTCATCGACGGCGAGCCGGTCCGGATCCGGCGCTCCGGCCGGGTCACGGATCGACGGCGGCGGGTGCAGATGATCTTCCAGGACCCTTTCTCCTCCCTGAATCCGAGGATGAGCGTGGGCGCGGTGCTCACCGAGGCGCTCGCCGTTCGCGGCGGCGTCCCGCGAGGCACCCGCTCGCAGGCCGTCCGTCACTACCTCGAGCTCGTGCACCTCGACGCGGACGTCGCCGGACAGCTTCCGCGCGTGCTCTCCGGTGGGCAACGGCAGAGAGTGGCGATCGCGCGGGCGCTCGCCGCCCGTCCGGAGGTGCTGATCGCCGACGAGATCACGTCGTCTCTCGACGTCTCCGTCCAGAGCGCCGTGCTCAACCTCATGCGCGAGCTGCAACGCGAGCTCGGGCTCACGATGATCTTCGTCTCGCACAACCTCGCGACGGTGCGGTACGTCAGCGACGTCCTCGCGGTCATGTACCTCGGACGGCTCGTCGAGATCGGGCCGACCGACGCCGTCGTCTCCGATCCCCAGCATCCGTACACGCGGATGCTGCTCGCCGCGGTTCCGACGCTCGGCGAGCATGAGCTCGGAGCACGCGGCGACGAGCTCGGCGAGCCGCCCGACCCTCACGATCCGCCGACGGGGTGCCACTTCCACCCGCGGTGCCCGATCGGCCCGAACGCGCTGCCCGAGAGGCAGATCTGCATCGATCAGGACCCGCGAGACGCAGCGGAGGCCCACCTCCATCATGCGGCGTGTCACTTCGCGTCGGCCTTCGCGAGGTCGGCCGCGACCATCCACGACAGGCAGGAGGCGGAACGTGTCGCTCACGATCGATAGGACGACGCTCCAGGAACGGCTCGACGACGCCCGGGAGAGACATGGAACGCCCGGGGCTTCGGTCGCCGTGCTGAGCGAAGACGGCGTCGGCGCCGCCGCGTCGGGTGTGCTCAACCTCGATACGGGCGTGGAGACGACCACCGACTCGCTCTTCCAGATCGGCTCGATCACGAAGGTCTGGACGACGACGATGGTGATGCAGCTCCTCGACGAGGGACTCGTCGAGCTCGACGCGCCCGTCCGCCGGTACCTCCCCGGCTTCCGCGTCGCCGACGAGGGCGTGTCCGAGGCGGTCACCCTCCGTCACCTGCTCACGCACACGAGTGGGATCGACGGTGACCACTTCGCCGACCCGGGCCGCGGGGACGACGCGCTCGAGAAGTACGTCGAGAGCTGCGCCACGCTGCGTCAGGTCCTCCCCCTCGGGGCGACGATGTCCTACTGCAACACCGGGTTCTCGATCCTCGGTCGCGTCATCGAGGTCGCGACCGACTCCGTCTGGGACGCGGCGCTCGGGGCGAGGCTCGTCGAGGCGCTCGAGCTGCGGCACACGGCGACGCTTCCCGAGGACGTCCTCCGGTATCGAGCCGCGATGGGCCACATCCAGCCTCCCGGACAGGAGCTACGGACCGCACCGGCCTGGGGTCTCCCGAGGTCCGCGGGACCGGCCGGCGCGATCTGCGCCAGCGCGACCGACCTCGTGGAGTTCGCGCGGATGCACGTGAGCGGCGGGAAGTCCGCAGCCGGCACGCAGGTCGTCGGCCGTGACGCCGTGGCGGCGATGCAGGAGCGGCAGACCACGGTGCCGAGCGGCGGTCGCGGGCCGTTCGCCGGCCACTGGGGGTTGGGATGGGGGATCCACGACTGGAACGGACGAACGGTGATCGGGCACGACGGAGGGACGATTGGCCAGAGCTCCTTCCTGCGCGTCGTTCCCGACGCCGGCGTGGCCGTCGCCCTCCTCACGAACGGCGGGAACGCGATCGCGCTCTTCCGGGACCTCGCCTCCGATCTCCTGGCCGAGGTCGCGGGCGTCGAGGTGCCGGGAGAGGTCGCCCCGCCGGGCGAGCCGCTCCCGTTCGATCCCTCGCTCTACGTCGGCACGTACGAGCGCGAGGGCGCGTCCTTCGACGTCGTCGCTCGCGACGGCGGGATGGTCGCCGTCGAGACCGTGACGGGCCTCGGGTCGGAGATGACGCCGGAGCCGTTCGAGCTGCCGCTCCTGCTCCTCGACGAGGACGACGATCTCTTCCTGACCCAGCATCCTGCGGCGCCGGGCATCTGGCTTCCCGTCAGGTTCTTGACATTGCGCGATGGGACGCGCTGCATGCACGCCGGTGGGCGGGCGACGCCCATGGTCAGCCGGTAGGACGCAGGCGACGCTTCAGCCGCGCGGGCGGGGTCGCGCGCGCTTCGGCGCGGGCGCCGAGACCGCCGAGCGGATGAACTCGATCAGTGCGGCGACGTCTTGAATCGGGTCGCCGGCCGCCACCTGGACCACCATTCCGTTCGCGACGAGGCTGATGAAGCCGGCTATCCGTTCGGCCGGCATGTCCGTGCGCAGCAGCCCGCGCCCTTGCTCCGCTCTCACGTGCTCGACGACCTTGGGCGCGAGCTCTGTCCCGCTCCGCAGGTTGTGGTCGCGGCGGAAGCCCGCATCGGTTCGCAGCTTGCGAGTGAGCTCGAGGTAGACCCCGAGCCAGTCCGGGTCCTCCTCGCGAACTTCGCGAATCGCCGCCTCCCAGCCCTTCTCGAGCCAGAGCCGGACGAGACGCTCGTCGTCGCGCCACGCGAGCTCGAGGAAGATCCGCTGCTTCGAGCCGAAGTAGTTGAAGATCGCCCCGCGCGAGAGGCCGATCTCGTTCTCGAGCCGCACGACCGTGGTTCCCTCGTAGCCGTATTCCGCGAAGCAGCGGCGTGCGCCGGCCAGGATCTGTTCGCGCCGCTCGGTCTTCCGCTCGTCGGAGATCTTCGGCATCGCGGTCGCACTTTACAAAACAGTACGGACGTTTTATTATCGGCCGGCCATGGTCCAAACGGCGGCGACGGGTGTGAAGAAGACCGCAGTGTCCGCGCTCGTCGCCGCCGAGACCGTCTCGGTGCTCGGCACGCGCATGACCTATCTGGCGCTGCCCTGGTTCGTGCTCGTCACGACGGGCTCGCCGGCGAAGATGTCGCTCGTCCTCGCGGTCGAGATCGTCCCGCAGGCGGTTTTCGGGATTCCGAGCGGCGCGCTCGTCCAGAGGCTCGGGGCGCGAACGACGATGCTTGCCTCGGACTTCGCCCGGGCTCCGCTCCTCGCGTCGATTCCGCTTGCTCCATGCCGCCGGCGTGTTGAGCTTCGGCCTGCTGCTCGGAATCGTCGCGCTCATCGGCTGCTTCATGCCGCCGTACTTCGCGTCGCAGCGCGTGATCCTGCCGGAGCTCGTCGGGGAGGACGAGCGGAGGATGTCCCAGGCGAACAGCCTCATCGAGGGCGGGACCGCGTTGGCCGCCGTCCTCGGCCCGGCGCTCGCCGGCGTGCTGATTCCCTTCGTCGGGGCGCCGACCGTCCTCTACGTCGACGCGGCGACCTACCTCGTGTCCTTCCTTCTCATCCTTGCGCTCGTGCCTCGACGGAAGCCCCGCGCCGCCGCAGTCGGGGAGGAGCACGGTGTCCTAGCGGGCCTCCGTTTCCTCCTCCACGATCGGTTGCTCGGGCCGATCGCGGTCACGATCGTTTGCTTCGGCTTCGTCGCCTCCGGGCTCTCCGCGGGCCTTCCCGTCTACGCGTACGACCAGTTCGACGGCAGCGCCCGCATCGCGGGCTTCTTCTACGCCGCTGTGGGTCTGGGGGCGGTCGTGGGCAGCGTGCTCGCGGTCGCAGTCGTGCGGAGGGTGCCGCCGCTCCGCCTGTCGGGGCTCGGAGTGGTCGGCTTCGTGCTCCCGATCTGGGTGATGCCGTTCCTCCCGCCCGCACCCGTCGTCTTCACAGCGCTCTTCATCGCTTTCATGTTCACGCCTCTCGTCAACGGGCCTGCGATTGCGGTGGTGACTTCCAGGACTCCGGAGAAGCTTCGTGCGAAGGTGCTCACGGCCGTGATTGCCCTGAGCTCCCTGTCCGCTCCACTCGGATTCCTCGTCGCGGGTCAGATCGTCGAACACTGGGGGCTCGTGCCGCTCTTCGCCGCCGTGGCGGCCGGGATGACGCTCATGGCACTCGTGTACGCGAGCATCGCCCTGCGCCACCGCGATCTCGACCCGGCGCCGAGCGGCGTGCCCGCCCAGGCCTGAGAGCGGTCAGAGCCGGTCCGTCCGCTGCCAGAGGTTGCGACTCCGTAACCACACACACGCATCGCAGTTCGGAGCCTGACGGAGGGCGGCTACGCTGGGCTGATGCGCCCGTTCAAGGCCTCCGAGCAGTATGCGCCGATGGGGGACCAGCCGCGCGCGATCGAGGAGATCGCCGCCTCGGTGTCCGCGGGGAACCGCTTCCAGACGATCCTCGGGGCGACCGGCACCGGCAAGACGGCGACGATGGTCTGGGCGATCGAGCGCCTCCAGCGCCCGGCGCTCGTCATCGCCCACAACAAGACGCTCGCCGCGCAGCTCTGCAACGAGTTCCGGGAGTTCTTCCCCGACAACGCCGTCGAGTACTTCGTGTCGTACTACGACTACTTCCAGCCCGAGGCGTACATCCCGCAGGCCGACCTCTACATCGAGAAGGACTCGTCGCGGAACGACGACATCGCGCGACTCCGCCTCTCGGCGACGTCGTCGCTCCTCACCCGGCGCGACGTCGTCGTCGTCGCCTCGGTCTCCTGCATCTACGGCCTCGGCTCGCCCGAGGAGTGGCGCGAGCGCGTGCTGATGCTCGAGGTGGGGGAGACGCACGACCGCGACGAGGTGCTGCGCAAGCTGATCGAGAGCCAGTACGTGCGCAACGACACGGTTCTCGGGCGCGGCCGCTTCCGGGTGAAGGGCGACATCGTCGAGATCCAGCCCGCGAACGTGGAGACGGCCTACCGCGTGTCGTTCTTCGGGGACGAGGTCGAGCAGATCACGCACTTCGACCCGCTCACGGGCGAGGTGTACTCGCACCTCGACAACCTCGTCATCTGGCCGGCCACCGAGTACGTCACGTCGACGCCCCACGATCGAGCGGGCGGTCGACGACCTCCGCGCGGAGCTCGAGCAGCAGGTGGCGAAGTTCGAGCACGAGGGGCGCATGCTGGAGGCGCACCGCATCCGGCAGCGCACGGAGTACGACCTGGAGATGATGAAGGAGCTCGGGTTCTGCTCCGGGATCGAGAACTACTCGCGTGCGCTCGAGGGGCGGCCAGTCGGATCGCACCCGTTCACGCTCATCGACTACTTCCCCGACGACTTCGTCTGCTTCGTCGACGAGTCGCACCAGACCGTGCCGCAGCTCGGCGGCATGTACGAGGGCGACCGCTCGCGCAAGCAGACGCTCATCGACTTCGGCTTCCGGCTCCCGTCGGCGCTCGACAACCGCCCGCTCCGCTTCGACGAGTTCCTCGGCAAGGTGCAGCAGCTCGTCTTCGTCTCCGCGACGCCCGGGCCGTTCGAGCTCTCGCGCTCGCAGGTCATCGCCGAGCAGCTGATCCGGCCGACCGGCGATCGTCGACCCGGAGGTCGAGCTGCGCGCCGACCCGGAACCAGATCGACGACCTCCTCAACGAGATCCGCCACCGCGAGGAGGCGGGCGAGCGCGTCCTCGTCACGACGCTGACGAAGAAGATGGCCGAGGACCTGACGGACTACCTGCTCGAGGCCGGCGTCCGCGCGCGCTACCTGCACTCGGAGATCGACACGCTCGACCGCATCGCGATCATCCGCGAGCTGCGCCTCGGCGAGTTCGACGTCCTCGTCGGCGTCAACCTCCTGCGCGAGGGCCTCGACCTGCCGGAGGTCTCGCTCGTGGCCGTGCTCGACGCGGACAAGGAGGGCTTCCTGCGCGGCAAGACGGCACTCATCCAGACGACGGGCCGCGCCGCGCGCAACACGGCGGGAAAGGTGCTGCTGTACGCGGACAAGCGCACGGAGGCGATCGTCGGGGCGATGGACGAGACGTCCCGTCGGCGCGCCGTCCAGGTCGCCTACAACGAGGAGCACGGCATCACGCCCGAGACGATCGTGAAGGGGGTCTCCGACATCTCCGAGCTCCTCTCCCTCGAGTCGCCGCACGTGCCGTCCTCGCGGCGCCGGCGTGGGAAGGCCGAGGTCGAGGGGATGACGCACGAGGAGCTCGAGAAGCTCGTCATCACCCTCGAGGAGGAGATGTACCTCGCCGCCGAGGAGCTCCGCTTCGAGTACGCGGCGAAGCTCCGCGACGAGGTCAAGGACCTGCGTCGCGAGCTCGACGCGCTCGCCCAGACCACATCGAGGTAGAGGAGAACGCCATGTGCAGGAACATCAGGACGCTCCACAACTTCGAGCCTCCGGCGACGGAGGAGGAGGTGCGCGGAGCAGCGCTCCAGTACGTCCGCAAGGTAAGCGGCTCGCAGAAGCCCTCGAAAGCCAACGAGCCGGCCTTCGAGCGTGCCGTCGACGAGGTTGCGGCGATCACGAGCCGGCTGCTCGAGGAGCTCGTGACGAGCGCTCCTCCTCGCGACCGCGACCTCGAAGCCGCGCGCGCGAGGGCCCGGGCCGAGAAGCGCTTCGGTCGCGCGGCCTGAGCGCGGATCGCCGCGCTACGCGGGAGTCGCCGCTCCGAGCTTGTCGCGCAGGTAGGCGAGGTACGGCTGCGGGTCGATCGGGCCGCCGACGACGCGCTCCACGGTCTCGGCGGGCGTGAACTTGCTGCCGAGGGCGTAGATGTTCTCGCGCAGCCACTCGTGCAGAGGCTGGAACTCGCCGCGGCCGATCTGCACGTCGACGTCGGGGATCGCCTCGCGTGCCTTCTCCCAGATCTGGACGGAGAGCACGGTGCCGAGCAGGTACGTCGGGAAGTAGCCGAAGCCCCCGCCGGACCAGTGCGCGTCCTGCAGGACGCCGAGCGCGTCCGACGGGACGGGGATGCCGACGAGCTCCTCGAAGCGCGTGTTCCAGGCGTCCGGCAGGTCCTTCACCTCGAGCTCGCCGGAGAGGAGCCGCTGCTCGAGCTCGAAGCGGAGGACGACGTGCAGGCCGTAGCTCGTCTCGTCGGCGTCGACGCGGACGTGCGAGCGCCGCACGCGGTTCACCGCCCGGTGGAAGTCCTCGAGCGAGACGTCTCCGAGCTGGCCCGGGAACGTCTCCTGCACCCGCGGGTAGAACCACTCCCAGAACGGGAGCGACCGGCCCACGACGTTCTCCCAGAGCCTGCTCTGCGACTCGTGCAGGGTCGCCGACACGCCGGCACAGAGTGGTGTGCGCTCGAGGGTCGGGCTGACGCCCCACTCGTACAGGCCGTGGCCGCACTCGTGCATCGCGGTGAAGAGCGAGAGGAGATCGTCCTCCGCGTAGCGGCTCGTCAGGCGGACGTCGCCGAGGCCGAACGTGATCTCGAAGGGATGGACGGTCGTGTCCAGGCGGAACTGGTCCCACGTCGCCCCGAACCGTTCCACGAGCTCCCGCGAGAGCGCCTCCTGCTGCGGGATGGGGAACGGGCCGCGCATGAACGCGTCCTCGTCCTCGCTCGCGTGCGCGGCGACGAGCTCGCTGAGCTCGGGCGCGAGGACGGCGAAGATCTCGCGGATCTCCGCAGTGCGTCATGCCCCACTCGTAGTCCTGGAGGAGGACGTCGTAGGGGTCGTCGTACGGGGCGAAGCACTCGACGTAACGGCGTCGCAGGTCGAGGATGCGCTCGAGCCAGGGGCGGAAGGCTGCGAAGTCGGACTCCTCGCGCGCCTTCACCCACGCCTCGTACGACTGGGCGGACACCTCCGCGAACTCGACCGCGAGCTCCTTCGGGACGCGCCGCGCGCGGTCCCAGTCGCGCTGCGCGACGCGGACGAGCGCGGCGTCGTCGGAGTCGTGCGGGAGCGTCGCGGCGTACGGCTCGAGCTCGGCGAAGAGCTCGCCGAAGCGGTCGTCGACCACGCGGTCGTGGATGATGCCCTCGAGCGTCGCGAGCTGGGCCGCCCGCGTCGGGAGCCCCGCCGGAGGGCATGAAGACGGTCATGTCCCAGAGGAGCAAGCCTTCCGTCCGCCGGAGGTCCGTGAGCTGGCCGAGGCGGTCCCTGAGCTCCGCGAGCGCCTGGTCCATGGCGGCGGACTCTACCCACGTGCTCGCCGCCGAGAGGCGGCCACCGCCGGGGCGCGAGATACACTCGCGGCGTGGCGGACGAGTCGCCAGAGCTGTTCGACGACATCTACCTCGGCCTTCGCGCCGGCGGCGCCGCCCGCAAGCAGCGGCGCGGCGAGACGCTCTCGGCGGAGGAGGTCGAGGCGATCGGTCGCTGGCAGCGGCTCTCGTTCTGGCGGAGGCTCGTCGCGATCGGCGCGTTCGCCCTCGGCACGTTCGGGCTCGGCTTCACGGTCGGCGGCCTCATCTTCGGCCGCTGGCGCACTGCTCGCCGCTGACGCGGATCTGGGCTCGCCGCTAGAGCGCTGCAATCCGATTCGACCGCTCGACCCGAAGGAACGGGGGTCAAGCGACAGAGGAGGAACGCATGCTGAGAGCAGTCATCGCAGCCGCCGTCGTCGGCCTCGCGGTCGTCGGCCTCGCCGCCGCGGCGCCGGCGAAGAGCGAGACGTACAAGTTCAAGTCCACGCTGACCGCGGGCGCCGAGGTGCCGAAGCCGAAGGGCGTTCCCGGGTCCGCCACCGGGATGTTCACGGCGACCACGATCGAGCCGAAGTCAGGCCCGATCACGATGACGTGGAAGCTCACGTTCGCGCACCTCTCCGGCAAGGCCGTGCAGGCGCACGTCCATCTCGGCAAGCCCGGGAAGGCCGGAAACGTGCTCGTGGCGCTGTGCGCGCCGTGCAAGAGCGGCCAGACCGGCAAGGCGAAGATCACCCACGACGTGGAGGACGCCCTCGAGCGAGGGAAGACGTACGTGAACGTCCACACGCCGAAGAACCTCGCCGGCGAGATCCGCGGTCAGGTGAAGGAGACCGAGGGTTAGGGGACGACGAAGGCTCGGCCGGACGACCTGCAGGCCCGGCCGAGCCTGGCTCTGCGGCCGCGCTACCGAACGTCTGTTCGCCTCGGTACAATGACGCGCTGATGGCCGACGAGCTCGTCGTTCACGGCGCCCGTGAGCACAACCTGAAGGACGTCCGCGTCCGCATCCCGCGGAACGCCCTCGTCTGCGTGACCGGGCTCTCGGGCTCGGGGAAGTCGTCGCTCGCCTTCGACACGATCTACGCAGAGGGCCAGCGCCGGTACGTCGAGTCGCTGTCCGCGTACGCGCGGCAGTTCCTGCAGATGATGGAGAAGCCCGACGTCGACTCGATCGACGGCCTATCGCCGGCGATCTCGATCGACCAGAAGACGACGTCGCGGAACCCGCGCTCGACGGTGGGCACCGTCACGGAGATCTACGACTACCTGCGCCTGCTGTACGCGCGCATCGGCCGCCCGCACTGCCCTGTCTGCGGGCGCCCGATCGCCGGCCAGTCGCTCGATCAGATCGTCGAGCAGGTCCTGCGCCTCGAGGAGGGGACGAGGTTCACCGTCAACGCCCCGGTCGTGCGCGACCGCAAGGGCGAGTTCAAGGACGTCCTCGAGGAGCTGCGCCGCGACGGCTTCACCCGCGTGAAGGTCGACGGCGAGCAGCGGCTGCTCGAGGAGGAGTTCGCGCTCGACAAGAAGTTCAAGCACACGATCGAGGTCGTCGTCGACCGGCTGATCATGAAGCCGGACCTGCGGCAACGATTGTCTCAGTCCATCGAGACCGCTACCTCGCTTGCCGAAGGTCTCGTCACCATCGACGTCGCAGACGGCGACAGCATGACCTACTCCGAGAATCTTGCCTGCCCGGACCACGGCGTTTCGCTCGCCGAGCTCGAGCCGCGCGTCTTCTCGTTCAACTCGCCCCACGGCGCCTGCCCGCGCTGCACCGGGCTCGGCGCGCAGCTCGAGATCGACCCCGACCTGCTCGTCCCCGATACCTCGCTCACGATCGAGGAGGGCGCGCTCGTGCCCTGGACGATCGGGAGCCAGAGCTTCTACGACTCGGTCATCGAGGCGATCGCGGAGCGCTACGAGATCCCCCTCGACGTACCGTGGCGCGAGCTGACGGAGGAGCAGCAGGGCCGCTTCCTGCACGGGACCGGCGGCGAGCGCATCTTCGTCACGTACCGCAACCGGATGGGGCGCAGGCGCCAGTACACGATGGCCTTCGAGGGCCTCGTCGAGAACATGCAGCGCCGCTATCGCGAGACCGACTCGTCACAGGCGCGAGACCGGATCGAGGAGTACATGAGCTTCCGCCCGTGCCCCGAGTGCCACGGAGCGCGGCTGAAGCCCGAGGTGCTCGCGGTGACGATCGGCGAGCGCTCGATCCACGCGTTCACGCAGCTCTCGGTGACGAGCGCGCTCCGCTTCGTCGACGAGCTCCAGCTGACGAAGACGGAGGAGCTCATCGGCCGGCGGATCCTGAAGGAGGTGCGCGAGCGGCTGACGTTCCTCGAGAACGTCGGGGTGGGCTACCTCCAGCTCGACCGGGCGGCGAAGACGCTCTCGGGCGGCGAGGCGCAGCGGCTCAGGCTGGCGACGCAGATCGGTTCGCAGCTCGTCGGGGTGCTCTACATCCTCGACGAGCCGTCGATCGGGCTGCATCAGCGCGACAACGGCCGACTCATCGGGACGCTCGAGCGGCTGCGCGACGTCGGCAACACCGTGCTCGTCGTCGAGCACGACGAGCAGATGATGCGCTCGGCCGACTGGGTGGTCGACCTCGGCCCCGGGGCCGGCGAGCACGGCGGCGAGGTCGTGGCCGAGGGCACGGCCGACGACATCGCGACGACGCCCGGGTCGATCACCGGCCAGTTCCTCAGCGGGGAGCGGCGCATCCTCGTCCCGCCGAGGCGCGAGGACGGTGAGCGAGGCTGGTTCTCCGTTCGGGGCGCGGCGATGCACAACCTGAAGGGCATCGACGTGGACTTTCCCGTCGGTCGCTTCATCGCCGTCACGGGCGTGTCCGGTTCCGGCAAGTCGACGCTCGTGAACGAGATCCTCTACAAGGCGCTCGCGAACCGGCTCAACAAGCTGCGGGTGAAGCCCGGCGAGCACGAGGGCGTCGAGGGGATCGAGTGCTTCGACAAGGTGATCGAGATCGACCAGAGCCCGATCGGCCGCACGCCGCGCTCGAACCCGGCGACCTACACGGATCTGTTCACGCACGTGCGCGAGCTCTACTCGCTGACCCCGGAAGCCAAGATGCGCGGCTACAAGCCGGGCCGCTTCTCGTTCAACGTCCGCGGCGGTCGCTGCGAGGCCTGCAAGGGGGACGGGACGATCAAGATCGAGATGCACTTCCTGCCGGACGTCTACGTGCCCTGCGAGACGTGCCACGGCAAGCGCTACAACCGCGAGACGCTCGAGGTCCGGTTCAAGGGCAAGTCGATCTCGGACGTCCTCGAGATGTCGGTCGAGGAGGCGCTCGAGTTCTTCGCGAAGATCCCGAAGATCCGCCGGCGCCTGCAGACGCTGCACGACGTCGGGCTCGACTACATCAAGCTCGGGCAGCCTGCGACGACGCTCTCGGGCGGCGAGGCGCAGCGCGTGAAGCTCGCTGCCGAGCTCTCGAAGGTCGCGACCGGCAAGACGCTCTACATCCTCGACGAGCCGACGACGGGCCTCCACTTCGCCGACATCGAGAAGCTGCTCGAGGTGCTCCAGCGGCTCGTCGACAACGGGAACACGGTGCTCGTGATCGAGCACAACCTCGACGTCATCAAGCAGGCGGACTGGATCGTCGACCTCGGCCCCGAAGGGGGCGACGAGGGCGGCGAGGTGATCGCCACCGGCACGCCGGAGGACGTCGCCGAGGTCGAGGAGTCGGCGACGGGGCAGTACCTGCGCGGCGTGCTCGCCCAGCCGGCCGCGGCGGCTGCCTGACCGGCGAGAAGGGAGCTGCGACATGTACTACGTCCGCGTGGCGGAGAGGCGGAGATGAACGACGTCGCGACGCGGCGCGAGCCGGCTCATCACGAGGCTTACGTCCGCATCACGAAGGCACAGGTCGGCTATCCGCCGATCCTCTCCAGGCGCGACGCGGTCGCAGTGGATCCGTGAGCGGGGCACGGCCGTCGACGAGTGTGCGCCGCACGAGGTCTACTTCGCCGACTGGGAGACGGCCGGCCCGGACGATGAGGTGTGCGACATCGCCTACCCCGTCAGCTGACGGCGTGCCGGCCTCGGCCGGGCTCGGGAATCCGATCGCGGGCGTCGGGGTCGTCGCTCGCGCGGCGGAGCTCCTCCCGAGCCGCCTGCGCTTATGCAGGAACCTCGGCTCGGCTCCCCACCGTGCCGGCGTCGAGCCGCTCGAGCCACGGTCGAGCGCCGAGCCCTTCGAAGATGTCGCGCGCCTCGTCGAGGAGAACCGAGTCTCCCGTGAGCTCGCCGTGCTCGAGGAGCGTCACGGCGAGCCAGAAGGGCAGTCCGAGCTCGCGAAAGGCCGCCGCCGCCGATTCGAAGCCGACCGGGTCTCCGTCCAGCCGCGCACGGAAGCGCTTCGCCTGCGCATCGAGGTAAGGCGGTCGCGTTGCGGCCGGCACGCCCTCGACGAGCGCGATCAGCTCCTCGACCTTCGCCGAGTCGCCGAGGGCGAAGGCCGCCTCGGCGGCTTCGATGATTCCCTGCTTCGTGGACTGAGCCGGAATGCCGAGCGTGCGGCCCGCTTCGATTGTCGCGAGGCCGTCCGCCAACGCCTCCTGCAGGCGGCCTTCGGCGCGGTTGAGCGCGGCGCGCGAGCCGAGGTAGCAGGAGAGGTTCTGGACGTCCGGGGAGTTCTCGAGCCGGGAGAACATCGAGAAGAGGCGGCGCGCGCCCTCGAGATCGCCGCGCTGGATGCGCATGTCGACGGTCGACTCCAGGACGCTCAGTACCATCCCACCCGAGTCCACTTGCTCCTGCGTGAACTCGTCGCTCGTGGCGAGCGCCTCGTCCCACCGGCCGAGCATCGACAGCGGGTATGTCCGCTCTGCGAGGACGCCCCACTCGTACGGGCGGTTGCCGACCTTTCGGGTGAGCTCCAACGCCTCCTCGAGGTACCCGAGGGCGGCGGCGTACTCGTCGCGGCGAAAGCACCCGTCCGAGAGCAGGAAGTAGCAGGTCGCGGCGTCGTCGACGAGTCCGTGCGCGAGCGACAGCGCGAGCGCCTGCTTTAGGAGCCCGAGCGCTTCCTCGTTGTGACCGCGGCTCGCCGCGATGCTGAGCTTCGCCCGCAAAGCGATGACGAGGGCCCTCGGGTAGCCATGGGTCTCGGCGATGTCGAGCGCCAGCTCGGCCAGCTCGGCCGCCGACTCGAGGTCGGCTTCGTACCAGTACCCGAGCGACAACCGGCCGGCGAGCAGCGCGAGATCCTCGTCTGGCTCGTCCGCGGAGATGACCGAGAACGCGTGCTTCAGGCTCGCCATCGCCTCGTCACGGCGCTCGGTGAAGAAATCGGCCCGTCCGAGTCTCGCGACCACCCGTGCTGCGGCATGCGTGTCACCGAGAGCCGCGTAGCTCGCGATCGACTCTCCGTACAGCGTCCGTGCGGCCTCCAAGTCGGCATTTCTCACGGCCATGTCACCCGCGCGGGCGAGGAGCGCTGCCCGGTCGGACTCGTCGATCGCGAGCTCCGCCGCCTGCTCGTAGTACCGCCCGGCTTCGGACGCGGCGGCGAGCGACTCGGCACGCTCGCCTGCCCGCAGGAGCACGACCCGGGCCTTCTCCTTGATCTCGACTGCGTCCTCGGCGTCCGGCGCGGCGTCGAGCGCAGCGAGGTAGTGCGCGGCGATCACCTCGACGACCTCGTCCTCCTCGTCGGCGAAAGCAGCACTCAGGTGCTCGGCCGCGGCGAGGTGACGGGTGCGGCGCTCTCGCTTCGAGAGCGTCTCGTAGGCGACGTGCCGCACGAGGTCCTGGAGGAACCCGTACTGCCCGTGCTCCGGCGAGCGCGGATCGGCCTGGACACCGAGCACCTCCTTGCGCGCGAGGGCGGTGAGCAACGGCTCGACGTCGACGCCTGGCCCCGAAAGCGCTGTCAGCGCGTCCTTCGTGAACGTCTTGCCGAGCACGGCGGCGTCCTGGAGAAGACGTCGCTCCTCGGCCGAGAGCCCGTCCAGGCGCGCCGCGATGAGCGCGTGCAGGGTCTCGGGCACCTCCAGCGCGTCGACCTCGCCGGTGAGCCGGTACGCGGATCCCTCCTGGGTGAGCAGCCCTCGGTCGAGGAGCATGCGCACGGTCTCGACGGCGTAGAGGGGGACTCCTTCGGCGCGCTCGAGGATGCGGTCGCGCAGGTCGGACGGAAGCCCGGGCACGAGCCCGACCAGGAGCTCCTCCATCGCGCCCGGCGACAGCGGCTCGAGGTAGAGCGACGTGAAGCTCCGCTGTCCGGCACCCCAGGTCGGGCGCCGCTCGACGAGCTCGGGTCGGGCGAGCGTGATCACGAGGATCGGATGGCTTCGCGACCAGTCGAGCAGGTACTCGACGAAGTCGAGGAGGCTCGCGTCCGCCCACTGCATGTCCTCGAATGCGAGGATCGTCGGATACGTCTCCGCGAGGCGCTCGAAGAACAGCCGCCAGGCGGCGAACAGGTCCTTCTGATCGCGGGCCTCGTGCTCGGCGAGGCCGAGGAGGTGCGCGAGTCGAGGCTCGAGGAAGTCCCGCTCGTCGACGTCGAGGATGTGCTCGTCGAGCGTCGCGTGCAGCTTGCCGAGCGCAGTTGCGGGCTCCTCGTCCTCGGCGATGCGGCAGCGCATGCGCACCATGTCGGCGAGCGCCCAGTAGGTCACGCCTTCGCCGTAGGAGAGGCAACGGCCACGGTGCCAGTAGACGGTGTCGGCGATTCCGTCGAAGTACTTGTAGAACTCCCAGCCGAGCCGGGACTTGCCGATCCCGGCGATGCCCGTCACCGACACGAGGTGTGCCTTGCGCTCGTCCGCGCAGGCATGAAACAGGTCCTTGAACTGCCGGAGCTCGCGGTCGCGACCGACGAACGGTGCCTCGAGACCCGTTGACTTGAGTGAGCCGCGAAGGCCCGAGACGACGCGCTGCGCCTTCCAGAGCGGTGTGCGCCCTTCCTTCCCCTTGAGCTCGAACGCGCCCGCCTCCTCGAACACGATGGTCTGCTCGGTCGCGCGCCGCGTCGACTCTCCGACCAACACCGACCCCGGGTCGGCGACCGACTGCACGCGTGCGGCAGTGTTCACGAGGTCGCCGGCGACCATGCCCTGTCCTTCTGCGCCGATGGTGACGGCGGCCTCGCCCGTGAGGACTCCGGCTCGTGCGCGAAGCTCGGGCGCCCCGACCTCGTCGCCGAGCGCGGAGACGGCAGCGACGAGATCGAGCGCGGCGCGAACCGCTCGCTCCGCGTCGTCCTCCGTCGCGGTCGGCGTCCCCCAGACGGCCATCACGGCGTCGCCGATGAACTTCTCCACCGTCCCGCCGTACAGCTCGATGAGGCGTCGCGACGTCTCGAAGTAGCGTGAGAGGAGCTCGCGCACTTCTTCGGAGTCGCGTGTCTCGGACAGCGTCGTGAATCCGACCAGGTCGGCGAACAGCACGGAGACGAGCCGACGCTCCGCCGCGGGTGCCGGCGCAACGAGCGGCTCTCCAGGCTGCGGTTGCGCAGCGAGCGCGGCCCCGCACTCCCCACAGAACTTCGTACCGGGCGCGTTCGGCGTGCCGCAGGTCGGGCACGCCAGCGCAAGCGACGTCCCGCACTCGCCGCAGAACTTGCGACCGGCGTCGTTCTCTGAGCCGCAGAAAGGACACCTGACCGCGTCCGCCACGTGCGCACTCTATTGCGACCGCGAGGACTTCTTCAACGCGTCGCTACGCTGCCCTGACATGGCGATCGAGGCCGCAACCGGGCAGGAGGAACTCTCCGCCGAGCGGGCGTGGTGGCTGCGCGTGCCGGCAGTGCTCTTGAGCCCGCGCTCCGTCTTCTTCGCGTTGCGCGAGGACGATCCCGACGACGTCGCGGCCCGCTCCGAGCCCATCCTGCTCGTCGTCTGGCTGGCCGGAGCCGCGGCGGTGCTGGCCACGCCGACGGCGTCCGGGCTCATGGACAGCGTCGACTACGACGCGACGCTCGTCGCGATCTGGGCCTTCATCGCCGGCGGGCTGTACGGCGTCGTCGGCTACGTCGTGCTCGGGTTCGCGCTCTTCTTCGGGGTGCGACTGCTCGGGAGCCTCGGCGACTTCCGGCGCGCCCGACAGACGATCGGGTTCGCTCTCGTGCCGATGGCGTTGTCGCTGCTCGTCGTGCTGCCGCTGCGGCTCGCGCTGTACGGCGCCGACACGTTCCACTCCGGCGGCCCGGACGAGGGCGCCGGGAAGACCTCGTTGCTCGTGCTCCAGCTCGCCTTCGCGGCCTGGTCGGTCGGGCTGCTCGCCGTCGGAGTCCGCGTGACGCACGGCTGGACGTGGCTGCGAGCTCTGGCGGCGGTCGCCGGCGCTGCGGCGCTGCTAGCCGCGATCGCGGCTGTGTTCCTGATGCTCTGAGAGGGCGTCCTCGAACTCCGCGAGCTCGTCGGCGGGCATCGCGTAGGTGTGCTGCTCCTCGGGGAACCGGTGCTCCCGCACGTCGGCCGCGTACTCGACGAGCGCCGTGCGGATGGCGTCTCCGATCTGGGCGTAGCGCTTGACGAACCGTGCGGCGCGCCCCGCGTAGAGGCCGAGGATGTCGTGCCACACGAGCACCTGCCCGTCGCAGTGCGGCCCGGCGCCGATGCCGATCGTGGGGATCGCGAGCGCCTCGCTGATCCGCCGCGCGACGGGGGCGGGAACCGCTTCGAGCACGATCGAGAAGCAGCCCGCAGCCTCGAGCGCTCGTGCGCCGTCGTAGAGCGTGAGCGCCTTCTCGGCGGACCGGCCCTGCGCCTTGAAGCCGCCGAGCATCGTCGCCGACTGCGGCGTGAGGCCGATGTGGCCCTGCACGGGGATGCCCGCATCCACGATCGCGCGCACCCGGGAGAGGGTGGCTCCTGCTCCCTCGACCTTCACGGCGTCTGCGCCCGCCTCCTTCACGAAGCGGATCGCGTTGCGCACGGCGTCCTCGTCCGAGACCTGGAAGGAGCCGAACGGCATGTCCGCGATGACGAGCGGACGGCTGGCACCGCGCGTCACGGCGCGCGTGAGCACGAGCATCTCCTCCATCGTCGCGGGGACGGTCGAGTCGTGGCCGAGAACGGTCATCGCCGCCGAGTCCCCGACGAGGACGAGGTCGGCGCCTGCCTCGTCGGCCAGCCTGCCGCCGGGAGCGTCGTAGGCGGTCACCATCACGATCGGCTGCCGGCGAGCCTTCATCTCGGCGAGCTCCGTGATGGGGAGCTTCCCCGGCGCGGGCGTGGCGGGCGCGGGCTTCTGGGGGCGGATGCTCATTTGGCGTCTCCTTCCAGCGGGATGTTGTCGATGAGGCGGGTCGAGCCGACGCGGATCGCGCCGACCAAAGTCGGGGGGTCGAAGTCCGCGCGCTCGACGTAGTCGATCTCGATGCCGTCCGAGGCGGCGAGGAACGCGAGCGCCGCCTCGCGGTCGCCGGTCACGAGTGCCTGGGAGAGGGCGAGCGCGCGCGTGCGCTCGTCGGCGGAGAGGAGGACGTTTCGCGACGAGAGCGCGAGCCCGTCCGGCTCGCGCACCGTCGGCACCACGCGGAGCTCGACCTCGAGCGCGAGGTCGCGGATCATCCTGCGGACGACCTCGACCTGCTGTGCGTCCTTCTGGCCGAAGTACACGCGCGCCGGTCGGAAGATCCCGAGGAGCTTGAGCACGATCGTCGCCACGCCCCGGAAGTGACCGGGACGGAAGCATCCTTCCAGGATCGACCCGAGCTCGGTCACCTCGACCCAGGTCTGGAAGCCGGGCGGGTACATCTCCTCCGCCGACGGTGCGAACACGAGGTCCACGCCGGCCTGCCGAGCGGCGGCGAGATCGCGCTCCTCGTCGCGCGGGTAGCGCGCGAGGTCGGCCTCGTCGCCGAACTGCGCAGGGTTGACGAACAGGCTCATGACGACGGTGTCGTTCTCCGTGCGTGCGGCATGAAGGAGCGCGAGATGACCTGCGTGGAGCGCGCCCATCGTCGGCACGAGCCCGATCGAGCCGTCGCGCACGGGGCCGAGCTCGGCGCGAAGCTCGGCAATCGTCCGGCAGACCTTCACGCGGGCACCTCCTCGGGGTCCCGGCCCGCCAGGCGCGCGGTCGCCTCCGCGAGGACGAGGTACAGCTCCTCGAGCTCGGGGCGTTCCGCGCGGATCACGTCGAGATGGCGCAGAACGGTGTCCCAGTCCCCGCGCGCGATCGGGCCGGTGAGCTCGAAGCCGCCGTCGACCACGCCGCGGATCAGCGGGTCGAGCGCCTCCGGCGGCGCACCCGCCGCCTCCAGAAGCGAGCCTGCGGCAGCCCGCAGGGTGACGAGGTAGTTCGAGGCCATTGCCGCTCCCGCGTGGTATGCGACGCGGCGGTCGTCCTCGAGATCGAACGGCCGGAGGCCGAGCGACTCGGCGATCTCGTGTCCGACGCCGCGCGCTTCCTGGGTCTCGGCGGTGACCGCGGCCCAGGCGCCGTCGAGCTGCTCGGGGCCGCGTGCGCGGGAGAACGATTGCAGCGGGTGCACGCTGAATCGCCGCACGTGCGGCTCGAGCGCGGCGAGCGGCGTCGCGCCGCTGACGTGCGCGACCCACGGGCCGGGCGAGATCTCGGCGGCGACTTCCGCGATCGCCCGGTCGGGCACGCAGAGCAGGACGAGCGACGGGGTCGGGCTGTCGAGCGCAATGCCGCGCTCGGCGAGCCGCGCGCTCACCGCCGAGCCGACGCGGCCGCCCGCGCCTACTATCCGGACACTCTCGATCATCGTCTGTGGCTCCAGTTCCCCTTCGGGATACCGGGCAAGCGAGAGTGTGCCTCGCGCGGCTACCGCTCGGCAAGGCGCGCTTCGAGGCGCGCGCGCACGACAGGCCAGTCGTCGTCGATCACGCTGAACCAGGCGCTGTCGCGATTCACGCCCTCACGTACGAG
Organism: uncultured Gaiellaceae bacterium; assembly: GCA_963831285.1. Taxonomy (GTDB): domain Bacteria; phylum Actinomycetota; class Thermoleophilia; order Gaiellales; family Gaiellaceae; genus GMQP-bins7. The sequence continues at coordinate 47,991 of CAWHPO010000001.1, forward strand.
CATGTGCTTGCGGTGAACGCCCTCGAACGAGGCTCCGAGCGCCTCGAGCGCGCCGCGCGAGCGCTCGTTCAGCGCGTCGGTCTTGAACTCGACCCGTCGGCAGCCCCAGACGTCGAAGGCATGCCCGAGCTGCAGGAGCTTCGCCTCGACGTTCGCGCCCGCGCCCCAGGCAGACGGGTGCAGCCAGGTCCAGCCGATCTCGACCGAGCCGTGCTCGGGGCGGAGCGCGAGGAACCGCGTGGAGCCGACGACCTCCTCGTGACACAGTGTCACGAGGGGAATCTCCGTTCCGGCTTCGCCCGCCGCGAGCGCCTGGCCGATGAAGGCACTCCACTCGTCGCGGGTCTGCGGCTGCACGACGCTCAGCCACTGCCAGATGCGGGGGTCGCGCGACGCGAGCCACAGTCCCTGCTCGTGCTCGGCCCGGAGCGGCTCGAGGCGTACGATGCGCCCCGCGAGCGTCGGTGCGCCCCAGCTCTCCATCGCTCGCGACGTTACACTCGGGGCGTGCCGATCTACGAGTACGCCTGCATGGAGTGCGAGTCGCACTTCGAGGAGCTCGTCCGCTCGAGCGACCAGGCGGTCACCTGCCCCGAGTGCGGCGCCGCGAAGGTCCTGAAGCAGCTCTCGAGCTTCGCCGTCCACGGTGCCGCCGCCAAGCCCGCGTTCAGCGGCCCGGCGGGCGGTGGCGGCGGGTGCTGCGGCGGTTCGTGCGGCTGCGGTCACTGACGACCGAGCTGCATCCGGGCACGACCGTAGACTGACTCCGATGGATGCCGTCGAGCGCGCCTCCGCTCTTCGCGCATACGCCGAGGAGACCGAGACCTGCACGCGCTGCGCGCTCTCGCAGGGTCGCACGCAGGTCGTCTTCGGCTCGGGGAGCCCGAACGCCGACCTCATGTTCGTCGGCGAGGCGCCGGGCTTCCACGAGGATCAGCAGGGCGTTCCCTTCGTCGGGCAGGCGGGGAAGCTCCTCGACAAGCTGCTCGCGGGAATCGGGCTGACGCGGGCGGACGTCTTTGTCGTCAATGTGTTGAAATGCCGGCCTCCGGGGAACCGCGACCCGCAGCCGGACGAGATCGCCTCCTGCGAGCCACACCTCTTCCGGCAGATCGAGCTGATCGAGCCGAAGCTCGTCGCGACGCTCGGGAACTTCGCGACGAAGCTCCTGTCGGGGAAGCCGGCCGGGATCACCCGCGTGCACGGGTACGAGCAGGAGGTGACGCTCGGGCCGCGGACGGTGCTCCTGTACCCGATCTACCACCCGGCTGCCGCGCTCTACACGCCTTCGATGCTGAAGGTGCTCGAGGAGGACTTCGCGCGGATTCCCGCGCTGCTCGAGCGGACGGTCGAGGATGCACCTGTCGACGAGCCGCTTGCTCCGGTGCTCGACGCCGATCCGGAATCGGTTCAGCTCGGCCTGTTCTAGCGTGAGGCTCGAGCTCGCCAGCGCCTCGGCGGGCGAGACCGAGCGGATCGCCGGCGCGCTCGCCCCCAGCCTTCGTCCCGGCGACGTCGTCACCGTCTCGGGCGAGCTCGGCTCGGGCAAGACGACGTTCGTGCGCGGTGCCTGCAGGGCGCTCGGGGTGACAGGCCCTGTGACGAGCCCGACCTTCACGATCGGGCACCGCTACGCGGGACGGATCGCGATCTCCCATCTCGACCTCTACCGCTTCGCGAGCGTCTCGGCGGCGGAGTGGGGCGACCTCGAGCCCTACTTCGACGACGCGGTGGTCTTCGTCGAATGGCCCGAAGCGGGCCGCTCGAGCTTTCCGCCGGCCCGCCTCGCCGTCACGCTCGAGCACGCAGGCGGGGATCGGCGGCGCATCGTCCTCGCCACGGACGAGAGCGCGCTGCTAGAAGGCATTGCGTGCTGATCCTCGCCTTCGACACCGCGACCGACGCGGCGACGAGCGCCCTGCTCGACGGGACGCGGCTGCTCGGCGAGCGGACCGGCGCGGCGCGCTCGCTGCTCGTCGACGTCGACTCGCTGCTGGGGGCCGCGGGCGCGACTCCGGGCGACCTCGACGCCCTCGTCGTCGGCACCGGCCCCGGCAGCTTCACGAGCACGCGCATCGGCCTCGCCATTGCGCGGGGCCTCGCCCTCGCGCTCGGGATCCCCGGCGCCGGGGTCTCGACTCTGGATGCCCTCGCCTCGGCGAGGTCCGCTGCCGTTCCGGTCATCGACGCGCGTCGCCGCGAGGTGTTCGTGGCCGGCCCGCGCGTGCTCTCGCCGGACGACCTCCAGCTCGAGCCGGGCGCGCTGTGCATCGGCAGCGGAGCCGTCCGCTATCGCGCGACCCTCGAGCGCCTCGGTGCGGCCGTCCCCGCCGACGAGGACGACGTCCATCTGCCGCACGCGCGGCTGCACGCCGCGCTCGCGACCGACTTCGGCCCCGTCGAGGAGATCGAGCCCGTCTACGTCCGGCTGCCCGACGCGGAGGTGGCGACTGCGTGAACGTCCAGCTGCGGCGGCTCGAGCGCGCGCACCTCGACGCGGTCGAGGCGATCGAGCGCGAGTCGTACCCGACTCCGTGGTCGCGTTCCATGTTCGACGCCGAGCTACGCAAGCCGAGCTCGCTCGCGATCGGCGCCTTCACCGGGGAGGACGACCTCGTCGGCTACGCCTTCGTCTCGCGCTACGTCGACGCGTGGCACGTCATGAACGTCGCGGTCGCGACCGAGTTCCGGCGTCGAGGGATCGCGTCCGCGCTCCTCGAGCGCGCCTTCGCGGTGACGACGAGTGACCCGCGCCGCGGGTACACGCTCGAGGTGCGCGTCTCGAACGCCGGTGCCATTCGTCTGTACGAACGGCTCGGATTCGAGCCCCGCGGGATCCGGCGCGGCTACTACACGGACAATCGTGAGGACGCGCTGATCATGTGGCGCGAGGCGTCCTCCTCCGAGCAAGCGTCGTGATCGGGAGGTCTCTTGTCCGTGCCGGGGCGGCGCCGCCCATTAGGGCCGGAGCCGGGCTTGTCCCGGCGGGAGGCCAGTTGCGGTACGGCGGGTCGCAGACGCGAAGGAGGGGGCCCGTCGGGGGAAGCCATGCGGGACTCTCCTCCGACCGAGGAGGTGCGCTGATCATGTGGCGCGAGGCGTCCTCCTCCGAGCAAGCGTCGTGATCGGGAGGTCTCTTGTCCGTGCCGGGGCGGCGCCGCCCATTAGGGCCGGAGCCGGGCTTGTCCCGGCGGGAGGCCAGTTGCGGTACGGCGGGTCGCAGACGCGAAGGAGGGGGCCCGTGGGGGAACCATGGGTTCCCCCACGATGATTCTGGGAATCGAGACGTCGTGCGACGAGACCGCCGCGGCGCTCGTGACGGAGGACGGGCGCGTGCTTGCCTCCGTCGTCTCCTCGCAGGCGGAGCTCCATGCCCGCTTCGGAGGGGTCGTCCCGGAGGTCGCCTCCCGGCGCCACCTCGAGCTCGTCGCCCCAGTCGTGCGCGCCGCGCTCGACTCGGCCGGTGGGTCGCTCGACGAGATCGACCGGCTCGCCGTCACCCAGGGGCCCGGCCTCGTCGGCGCCCTGCTCGTCGGCGTGTCTGCGGCCAAGGCGATCGCATGGGCGCGTCGGCTGCCGCTGGCGCCTGTCGACCATCTCGAGGGACACCTCGCATCGCTCTACCTGGAGCCGGAGCCCGTCGCGCCGCCGTTCACGTGCCTGCTCGCGAGCGGCGGGCACACCCTGCTGCTCGCGGTGCACGAGCGTGGCCGCTCCGAGCGGCTCGGCACGACGCTCGACGACGCCGCCGGCGAGGCGTTCGACAAGGGCGCGCGGCTCCTCGGCCTCGGCTATCCGGGAGGTCAGGCGATCGACGCGCTCGCCCGTGACGGGGACGCCGACGCGTTCGCATTTCCCGTCGCGAACGTCCCCGGGCTCGACTTCTCGTTCTCGGGGCTCAAGACCGCCCTGCTCTACACCGTCCGCGAGCTCGGCCCGAGCGAGGTGGAGCGCCGCGGCGCCGATCTCGCCGCGTCGTACCAGCGGGCGATCGTGACCGCGCTCGTTCGGCGTCTGCACGCGGCGGCGGAGCAGACGGGCCTCGGGCGACTCGCGGTGGTCGGCGGGGTCGCCGCCAACTCGGAGCTCCGCGCGGCCCTTCCCCGGGCCGCGTTCGCCCCGCTCGCGCTGTGCACGGACAACGCCGCCATGATCGCGTCGGCCGCGCGGTTCGTCGAGCCTCTGCCGTACCCTCGCTACCTTGAGCTCGATGCGTACGCCTCCGTCACGTAGGGCGGTTCCCCTGCTCGCAGGCGTGGCGGCCGCGGCGCTCGTTCTCGGCGCGGCCGGAGGGCACGCGCAGGAGGCGCCTTCGACGTCGGTCGACAAGGCGGGTTGGCAGGGCGTGCTCGGGGTGCGCGCTGCGGTGTCCACCGCACAGCGCTACGTCGTGCTGCTCAAGTCGCCCTCGCTTGCCCAGCAGGTTCGGGCAGCCGGAGGGCGCGCCTCCGAGCAGCAGACTCGAGCATGGTCGACGGCCGAGGTCGCCGAGCAGGAGCAGTTCCTCGCGCGGCTGGCTGCGGTGGGCGCGCGCATCGCGCCGGAGTACCGCTACACGCGCGTCGTCAACGGGTTCTCCGCCCGACTCGATCCGACCTCGCTGGCGCTCCTCGACGCCGATCGTGAGGTGCTGGGCGTCTATCCCGTGCGCATCGCGTACCCGGCGCAGTCGGGCGAGTCGAGCGACGGCGGGGTGCTGCCGACCGCCGTGGCCGACCTCGAGATCGCGGGGCTCGACGGCTCGGGGGTCACGGTCGCGCTCCTCGACACGGGAGTCGACCCCTCGCACCCCTACCTGCGGCAGCGTGTGGAGGCGGGCGTGGACGTGATCGACCCCGGCAGCGGCGGGATCGCGCAGCCCCATCCCACGATCCCCGGCCGTCCCGAGCGGCACGGGACCGAGCTCGCCGGCATCGTCGCCGGAACGGAGGGGCCGGGGGGCCTGCACGGGATCGCACCCGGCGCGTCGATCCTGCCCATCCGCGTCGGAGGCTGGCAGCCGAACGCCGAGGGCGGCTACAGCGTCTACTCGCGGACCGACCAGATCCTCGCCGGGCTCGAAGCAGCGGTCGACCCGAACGCGGACGGCGACGTCCAGGACGCGTCGCGCATCGCGCTCATCGGCATGGTCGAGCCGTACGCCGCGTTCGCGGACGGGCCGCTGCCTCGTGCGATCACGGGCGCGGCCGATCTCGACACGCTGACGGTCGTTCCGGCCGGAAACGACGGCCGGGCCGGCCCGGGCTACGGGAGCATCGCGGGGCCCGGGGCGTCCGTCGACGCCGTGACGGTCGGCGCCGCGGACGGGCGGCTCGCCTCCCCGACGGTCCGCGTCCTCGTCCGGGCGGGGCTGCGCGTCCTGTACGAGGACGACGTCCCGCTCGCCGGCGCTCCGTCGCTCACGGTGACCGCCGACGTCGTTCCGGTGGACCGGCGAACGGCCTCCAAGGGGATCGATGCGCTGTTTCCGGAGGGCATGAGCGACGTCGCCGGGCATGCCGCTCTCCTTCCGCGTGCCGCCCTGTCCGAGGACACCGTGGACGAGACCACCTCGGCGGGGGCGCTGGCGGTGCTCGTCGACGGCGCGCTGCCGGCGGGAGCATTCAGCCTCGACGTGCCGCCCGGAGTACCGGTCGTCGGGCTCGAGGAGGGGGTCGTGGGCGAGATTCGCTCGCTCCTGGCCGAGGGCATCCCCGTGACGGTCTCCGTCGGCGACGTGCACGTCGCCTCGCGGCTCGGGAGCGGCTCGGTGGCCGCGTTCTCGTCGCGCGGGCTCGCGTTCGACGGGAGCCTGAAGCCCGACCTCGCCGCGCCGGGAGTCTCGGTGCCCACCTCGGAGCCGGGCCGCGGCGACGACGGCGACGTTCGCTTCGGGACGATCAGCGGGACGAGCGCGGCTGCGGCCGTGACGGCGGGAGTCGCGGCGGTGCTCGCCGAGGGGAGACCGTCCCTCGGAGCGCGCGGGCTCCACGGCCTGCTCGTCGGATCGGCTCAACGCGTCGACCTCGACCCGACCGCGTCGGGCGCGGGGCTCGTCGATCTCCGCGCCGCGGTGCAGCAGGAGCTGTACACGGAGCCGTCGTCGGTCTCGTTCGGCGCGGCGCGGCCGGAGTCGTCGGAGCAGGTGATCCACGTCACCAACGTCTCCACGCGGCGGCTCGCAGTCTCGATCGGGAGCAACGGGATCGCGCCGAAGGGGGTGCAGGTGACCGTCGACCCGCAGCGCGTGCGCCTTCGCCCGGGTGGGAGCGCGCAGGTCGTCGTCCGCGCGAACACGTCGGATCTCTCCGCGGAGGCAGGAGCGGCGACCGGAGAGCTCGTCCTGCGGGCTGGGGACTCGCCGGACGTTCACGTGCCGTGGGCGGTGGCCGTCCCGTCGCGCGTCCACCTCGTGTCGCGCCTCGTCCTGCGGACGACCGGCGCGCATGTCTCCGACGCGACCCCGGCGGCCCTGTCCTTCGTCGCGGGATCGGTGTCGGCTTCGCCCGATCCCGAGGTTCGAGCGGTCGACCTGCTCGAGATCGAGCTCTGGCGCGGCAGCACGCGCATCGGCCTGCTCGCGAGACGGCGGGAGCTGCTGCCGGGCCGGTACACGTTCGGGCTCACGGGCCGGGGACCGACGGGCGCTCGGCTGCGGCGGGGGACGTACACCGTCCGCGTGATCGCGCATCCGGACGACGGGACCCGGAAGCAGTCCGCGACCGTCCAGTTCCGCCTGCGGTAGCCCGGGACGCCGGCCATAGAGCTCGGTTCAGGATGAGTCGGGCTCTTATACTCGCGCCGTCCCGTCGAGCGAGGAGGCGACCCTCGATGTCAACCGCCGCGGCCGAGTCCCATCTCCGCGAGAACCCCTTCGAGCTGGCGAAGGCACAGCTGCGCCGGGTCGGCGAGATCTTCGGCCTCGACCCGAACCTGGTGCGCGTGCTGTCGCAGTGCAAGAAGGCCGTCGAGGTCTCGATCCCGGTCTCGATGGGGGACGGCTCGATCGAGGTGTTCCAGGGCTTCCGGGTGACGCACAACATCGCGCGCGGCCCCTCGAAGGGCGGGATCCGCTACCACCCCGACGTCACGCTCGACGAGGTCAAGGCGCTCGCCATGTGGATGACCTGGAAGTGCGCCCTCATGGGGCTCCCGTTCGGAGGCGCGAAAGGCGGTGTCGTCTGCGACCCGAAGTCGCTCTCGGCCGACGAGCTCGAGCGCATGACGCGGCGCTATACGAGCGAGATCATCAACGACATCGGGCCGGAGCGGGACATCCCGGCGCCCGACGTCGGCACCGACGGACGCGTGATGGCGTGGATCTTCGACACCTACTCCATGAACAAGGGACACTCGGTGCTCGGCGTCGTGACGGGCAAGCCGCTCTCGGTCGGCGGCTCGCTCGGGCGCGAGGAAGCGACCGCTCGTGGGGCGCTCTACTGCATCCAGGCGCTCTCGACGAAGCAGGGGCGAAGGATGAGCGAGTACTCCGTGGCGATCCAGGGGTTCGGGAACGTCGGCTCGAACCTCGCCCGGCTGCTGCACCAGGAAGGCGCGACGGTCGTGGGGGTGTCGGACTCGAGCGGCGGCGCCTACAACGAGGCGGGCCTCGACGTCCCGGCCGCACTCGCGCACAAGCAGGAGCACGGGACGCTCCAGGGTCTCGCGAACGCGGAAGCCGTCACGAACGAGGAGCTCGTCGAACTTCCCTGCGACATCCTCGCCCCCTGTGCCCTCGAGCAGGTGGTGACCGACGCGAACGCGGATCGCGTGAAGGCGACGGTGATCTGCGAAGGGGCGAACGGGCCGGTCACGCCCGCCGCGGACGCGATCCTCGAGGACCGTGGCGTCCTCGTCCTCCCGGACGTCCTCGCGAACGCGGGCGGCGTGGTCGTCTCATACTTCGAATGGGTGCAGGGCCTGCAGGAGTACTTCTGGCGCGAGGACGAGGTCAACGCCAAGCTCCACGACATCGTCGCGCGCGCGTTCGAGGAGGCGTGGCAGACGCGCGAGAGTCGCACGATGAGCCTCCGCATGGCGTCGTACGGGCTCGCGGTGCAGCGGGTCGCGGAAGCGACGACGACGCGCGGCCTGTATCCGTAAGCGCATGTGATCCTGTCCGCACTGCCCTGAATGCCGGCGAGCCGTGCCGCGAGTCACCGTCTACCACGCGCCCGACTGCACGCTGTGCGATCGCGCCCTCGAGGTGGTCGAAACGGTGTGCGGCGAGGTCGGCGTCGCGGTCGAGGTGATCGACATCTCGGGCGATCCGGACCTCGAGTCCCGGTACCGGGAGCTCATCCCGGTCGTCGCGATCGACGGGGTGACTGCGTTCAGCTACTTCGTCGACGCCGAGGCTCTGCGCTCCCGACTGCGCTGACGGTTCCCGCGACCGGTGTGCCGGGCCGCTGGCACAATCGTGACGATTTGTCACAAACTGTCGAGCGGGGGAGTAGGGGAACAACGTGGCCGAGCGTCTGACCGTCGGTGTCGCCGCGCGTCTGAGCAGGTACCTGCAGGTGCTCACCCAGGCGCGGAAGATGGGCAAGGAGCGCATCTCGTCCCAGGAGATCGCGGAGTACACGAACATCAACGCGACGCAGATTCGGCGCGACCTGTCCGCGTTCGGCAAGTTCGGCAAGCGGGGCGTGGGGTACCGCACGGACGCCCTGCTCGACGAGATTCGTCAGATCCTGCGCACCCAGGGTCAGCACAACATCGCGCTCGTCGGCGCGGGGCGCCTCGGGAGCGCGATCGCGAGCTCGCCGATCTTCGCCGAGCACGGGATCACGATCGCCGCGGTGCTGGACAACGACCCCGACAAGATCGGCTCGCGTGTCGGCGAGCTCGCTATCAGCTCCATCGACGACGTGGCGGAGATCGCGCGCGAGCGGAACATCATCGTGGGCGTGATCGCGGTTCCTGCGGACTCCGCCCAGGACGCCGCCGACCGGCTCATCGGCGCGGGCCTCAAGATCATCTTCAACTACTCGGAAGCGCTCCTCGACGTGCCGGCCGACGTGAACGTGCACACGTCGAATCCCGCGGGCGACCTGCTCTACGCCCTCTACTTCCACCTCGCGTAGCGCCGGGGCTCGGAACGCGCGGCGGTCTCGACGCGCGTCCAGACGGCAAGTTACAACTTGTCACTTGCTCGGGAGACCGCCGAGGAAAGGCGAATCGGGATCAAGTTGCAACCTGTTACTTGTGGCGTGAACGGCGCGAGCTGACGCGGCGATGAGGATCGTCGTATGGCACGGGTACCTGCTCGGGGGGACGGGGTCCAACGTCTACACGCGCCAGCTCGCCCGCGAGTGGGCGCGCACGGGGCACGACGTGGTCGTCGTCTGCCAGGAGGCCCACCCGGAGCTCTACGACCTCGGCGGCGCACGGGTCGTCCGGGCCGACGTGGGCGGGCTGCTGCCGACGTTCGTGCTGGACCATTACGACGGCTACGACGTGAAGCTCGTCCAGGACTGCTCGCGAGCCGAGCTCGACGCGTGGGTCGACGCCAACGCGTCGGTCGTGCGCGAGTTGCTGCCTGCCGACCTTCTCCTCTGCAACCACGTCCTGCTCGGGGGCGCCGTCGGCCGGGCGACCGGCGCTCGCTACTCCGTGAAGGCGCACGGGTCGGAGCTCGAGTACTCGATGCGAGGCAGGCCCGCGCTCGAGGAGTGGGGGCGCGAGGTGCTCGAGGCCGCAGCGGCCGTCTTCGTCGGCTCGAAGCACATCAGGGACGTGGTCCAGGACGTCTGCGGGCACGTCGAGCGCGTCTTCGAGGTACCTCCGGGCGTCGACGTCGAGGCGTGGCGACCCGCGCTGCGCGACGACGCGCGCGCCGCCCTGCTCGCGGAGGCGGAGCTCGACCCCCCGAACGCGGGGAACGCCAACGAGCGGCTTCCCGACGGGGGGAACGCGCAGCGGCTTGCGGGCTTCCTCGCGGGCGACGCACCGACGGTCGTCTACTTCGGCAAGCTCATCCGCAACAAGGGAGTGCAGCTGCTCCTCCAGGCGCTCGAGTCGCTGGATGCGCGCGCGGTCGTCGTCGGCTTCGGCGACTACCGCGGCGAGCTCGAGCAGCTGACGTCTCCGGAGCGGGCGCTCTTCACCGGCCCGCTCGAGCATCGCCACCTCGTCCACCTCCTCGCGCTCGCGGACGCGTGCGTCGTGCCGTCGATCTTCCCCGAGGCGTTCGGCATGGTCGCGGCCGAGGCTGCGGCCGCCGGCTGCCCGCCGCTCGTGGCGCGGCACTCGGGCCTCGCCGAGGTCGCGGAGGGGCTCGAGGCGGAGTACCCGCCCGAGCTCCGGCACCTCGCGGCCTTCGAGCCGGGCGACGTCGACGACCTCGGCGCGAAACTGTCTGCGCTCCTGTCGCTCACCCCCGCCGACCGGAAGGCGCTTAGGGAATCGGCACGCCGCGCGGCAGTCGAGCGCTGGAGCTGGGCGAGCGTCGCAGACCGGCTCCTGGCGCTCGGTCGCTAGGCAAGACTTTCACTACTGTAGCGCGGCCATGGGTGACGAACAGCGCCTCTCCCCGGACGAGCTGATCGCGCAGGCGCGCGCGCAGTTCGAGGCCGCGACCGACTTCACGGTCGCGGTCGAGGAGGAGTTCGCGCTGCTCGATCCCGGCTCGCTCGACCTCACGAACCGCTTCGAGGAGGTCCAGGCCGCCGCCCGCGGGACGGCGCTCGAGCCCCATCTCGTGGGCGAGCTCATCGCCTCGGAGGTGGAGGTCCGCACCGGCCGGCAGGAGTCGTTCGCCGACGTTCCCGCCGTGCTCGCCGAGCGCCGCGCGCAGCTGCGGTCGCTGGTCGAGCCGATGGGGCTGCTCCTCGGCGCTACGGGCACGCATCCGTGGGCGGACTGGAAGGAGCAGCGGATCATCGACACGCCGCACTACCGCCGCAACGACGAACTGCTGCGCTATGTCGTCTGGCGCAACAACACGTTCGGGCTGCACATCCACGTCGCGATCAACGGTCCCGATCGCGCGATCGCGGTGATGGCCGGCCTGAGGAACTTCCTGCCGGAGCTCCTCGCGCTGTCCGCGAGCTCGCCGTTCGTCGAGGGCGTCTCGAGCGGCCTGCACTCGGCGCGCACGCAGATCTTCACCCGCTTCTTCCCGCGCTGTGGAGTCCCGGACGCGTTCGTCTCGTGGGACGAGTACGAGCGCTTCGTGCGCTTCCTCTACGACACCGGCTCGATCACGGAGCACACGCAGCTGTGGTGGAGCGTGCGCCCGCATCTCGCGTTCCCCACCGTCGAGATCAGGATCTGCGACGGTCAGCCGGAGCTGCCCGAGGCGACGTCGCTCGCCGCCTTCGCGGCGTCGCTCGTGGCGCGCGTCGCGCGCGCCTACGACGAGGGCGACGCCGTCGAGCCGCTCCCGCACCGCGACATCGAGGAGAACTTCTGGCGCGCCATCCGCTACGGCCTCTCCGGCGAGCTCATCGACTTCGCGCGGCGCGAGTCGATCCCGGCGAGACAGCGGCTCGAGGAGCTGATCGCCTGGGTGCTCCCCGCGGCGGAGGAGATCGGCGCCGCCTCGTTCCTCTCCGTTCCCGAGCAGAACGCGGCGGAGCGTCAGATCGAGCGTTTCGAGAGCGGCGCCTCGCTCGACGAGATCTACGCGGAGCAAGTGCGGGCAACGGAGACGATCGGTGGCTGACGAGACGGGGCTTCCGACCGAGGCCGAGCTGCGCGAGGCGCTCGGGAGGGTCGGCGTCGCGGATATCCTCGTGAACGCGCTCTCGGCGACCGCCTCGATCGGGTTCCACCGGCTCTCGCCCGAGGTGCGCGACCTCGAGCAGGCGCGCCTCGCGATCGAGTCGCTGCGAGCGCTCGAGCCCGTGTTGCGCGATGCAGGGGTCGAGGAGGGGGTGCTGCGCGACCTCGAGCAGGCGCGCACGAACCTGCAGCTCGCCTACGCGAGCGCGGTCTCCGAGGAACCGTCGGAGGGCTGAGGCGCCGCTGCGGCCGGTGCGGGCGCGCCGGGGCGGCGACCGCGGAGGCGTGCGATCCACTTCCGCGCGTCCCGGCGGGCGAGCAAGAACGCCAGCGGGACGAGCGCGACGAGCAGGACGTACGGCGTGAGCAGGCGCGAGTCGAGCTCGCTCTGCCGGGCGGTCAGCGGCCCCTCGCCCACGAGCGCCTTCACCGCGGCCGCCTCCTCGTGCGCCTGGCCGGGGCCGAAGACCTGAGCCGAGAGCGTGTGGGTGGCCGCGTCGAACGTCGCCTCGGCGTCGGGATCCGGGACGTACGCGGGGTCCAGGCGCCCCTGCTCGTCGTAGATGCGGTCCGTCGGTCGCCAGTAGCGGACGAAGAGCACCTTCACGCCACCGTTGCGCAGGAAGTAGGGAAGCGTGGAGAGATCGTTGGGGAGCGTCTCGCCGTCCGTGAACACGACCGCGACGCGGCGCTTCGCCCGGGCCTCGAAGTAGCGCCCGATGACGAGCTCCTGCAGCGCACCGATGCTCGTGCCGAGAGCGTTGCCGTAGGGCAGGGAGCTCGTCGGCCGGTCGATCGCGAGGGACTCGTCGACCGTCGCATCGAAGGTGTTCACGCTCACCGACGGGAAGAGGTGGGGCAGCAGGCGGTCGGTGATCGACGCCACGCCGACGGGGAGACCCGGAAGCTCGGCGCGCAGCTCCTTGGCGTCGGCGCGCGCACGGTCGAGGCGCGTCGGAGACGTGGCCGTGCGTGCGGCCATCGACCGCGACACGTCGAAGACGAAGAAGGCCGCGGCGTCGTTCCGACCGTCCAGCGTCGACCGGGTCGCGACGACCGGCTGCGCAGCGGCGAGACCGAGAAGCACCGACAGCACGAGGATTGCGAGCGCACCCAGTACCAGGGAGCGTCGGTCGGGAGGCGCGAGACCGAGCCTCGCGCACAGCGCCTGCAGGCGGCTTCTCCCGAGTACGAGGACGAGGAGTGGGACGAGGCCCACGAGCGCCACGAGCGCGGCCGACGGCGTTACGAGCGCTACGCGCACGCTAGTAGCCGCCGAGCTCGCCGATCGCGCCGGCGGCCCCGCCGGCGGCGCCGACGTTGCCCCGCCTCGTCTTCTGGTACGCGCGCTCGCCGGCGATCTGCGACGCGACGGGCTCGTAGATGAGGAGCACCGTCTCGAGGTCGTACTGCGCCTCGGCGTTCTCCGAATCGAGGCGGACCGCCCGCTGCAGCTCGGCGATCGTGCGCTCGAGCGCGGTGGCCGCGGAGGCGCTGCCCCCCTGCAGGGTGAGCTGCTGGAAGAGGAGGATCGCGTGCAGCTGCTGCGCGCGGGAGCGAATCGGCCCCGGGCCGGCGCCGTGGGCGATCTCGTCGAAGGCGAGCTCGAGCCGCGCGAGCTCGAGCGCGGACGGGTCGAACCGGTTGGCGGGGCCGCTCGACACGCGCAGGCGCTGCACCCCCTGCAGCAGACGCGCGACCCTGACGTCGTCGCCGGCGCCCAGCACGAACCTCGACGCGGCGACGGGCAGCCACGTGTGCGGCTGGCCGACGGGGCTCTTCGAGGAATGCGCGATCGCGACGTCCGTCCGCTCGGCCTCGCCGTGCCAGGCGCGAAGGTCGCGCGCGAGGAGCGCGAGGGCGACGGCGAAGCACAGGAGCGCGACGCCTCCGCCGACGCGAGCGACCGTCGAGACGCGGCTCACGACGTCCTCCAGCGCAGGCTCCGGCCCGCGTACTCGTTCGCCGCGAGGCCGAGCAGGAGCAGGGCCTCGAGCAGGACGAGCCAGACCGGGAAGCTCGCGACGACAGTCTGCCGCTCGGCGGTTCCGGCGTTCTTCTCGAGCGCCGTATCGGACACGAACGCGCTCGCAGGGAGGAGGCCGGTGAAGAGGGCGAGGGCCTCGTCGTTCGGGTACAGCGGCAGGACGCGAAGGCCGATCCCGCCCCGCCGATAGTGGCTGAGCTCCTCGGTCAGCAACGGCACGTCGGTCCCCGAGTCCTGGAGGTCGCTGATCAGGAGCGCAGAGCCGCCGCCGGAACGTTGGATGATCTGACGGGCGAGCCGCAGCCCCTGCCCGATGGTCGTGCCGCCGAGGAAGGCACGAGACCACGGGGTCGGGGGGCCGAGGAGCGGCTGCTCGGCGCCGAAGAAGCGGAGCAACGGGCGGATCTCGTCGCCTCGCGTGCCTGGCGGGAGCAGCTCGTACGCCTGCTCCGCGAACGCGACGAGCCCCAGGCGCTGGTCGCTGTCGGCGAGCGAGCGGAGGAGCGTCGCGAGCTTGACGTTCGCGCGCGGGTCGACGCTCGCCGAGATGTCGACGACCACGATCCCGCTTCCTCCCTGCGCGAAGTAGCTGGTCGGTCTCGTGCGCAGGTGGAACGCGCTCCACAGGCCGATTCCGAAGACCGCCAGCAGCGCGAGTGCGAGCCCGAGCCGGACACGGCGCGTCCGCCGCGCGTACCGCCAGAGGAAGTGCGCGTCGGTCAGTGGCAGGGTCGTCGAGACGCTCACTGTCCGTCGTCTCCCGCGCGCACCTGCGTGACGAGCTCCCGCGACGCGCCCGCCGTCGGCGCTTGCTCCGACCACGCGAGCCGCCGCGCCGGCTGTACGAGCTCCGTCCTCCCGTCGCGCCGGAGCTCGCGGGCGAGCAGCGCGAGAGCCTCACGATGCTCCGCGCTTCCCGGCTCGTGGCGCGCCGTATCGTCGACCGCGCCGAGCGCGCGCTCGAGCGGCGAGAGCTGCACGACGGCCTCCGTCTTCGCACGCCAGCGCGCGACGACCGACAGCAGGAGCCAGAGGGCGCCGGCGAGGGCCAGGAGCGCCGCGGCGAGGAGCACGAGCGCGCCCGTGGTCGGCGCGAAGCGGTACGTGGGCGCGGGCGCGGAGACGTCGGCCGGGAGCTCGAGGAGCGGCGTCAGATTGAACAGCGTCGACGTCGTCGTCAGGGAGCGGAACGGACTCTCGCTGCCGACGCGCGAGACGAGCCGGAGCGCGGGCCAGGTCGCCGCGGTCCTGCGAGCGTGGTCTTCGCGATCCTGGTAGCGCACGAGAGTCGCGGGGAACGTCAGCTTTCGCTCTTGCTTCGAGCCCGTCAGGCAGGCGAGCGAGTCGCACGCGAGGCGGTACGAGAAGCGGACGCGAACGATGCCCGCATCCCGCTTCTCGTCACGTCGCGACGAGGCGACGAGCACGAACGGAAAGAAGCGTGCCCGCGCCTCGACCGTGTCCGGGTCGGCGACCTTCGCGTTGACCAGGACGTCGAGGGTCGCGGTGAGCCGTTGGCCGAAGAGGACCGGGTTGGGCTCGAGCGCCGTCTGCACGCGGGCGATCCCGACCGCGCCGCTTCCCGGAGCCGGAACCGCGAGGCCGACGGCGGCGAACGACGCGGCGAGCGCGACGCGTCTCACCACGCGTCGGCTCCCGACTGGCGGAGCTCGGCCCAGCGGAGAAATGCCCGCAGCAGCTCGTCCTCGTCGGTCGAATCGACGACGACGGGCTCGAGCGAGGCAGCCTCGAAGCTTTCCATGAGCTCCGCCCAGCGCGCCTCGTGCGCCTCGGTGCGCGCTCGGGCCTCCGCGCGCGTGAGGTGTACCTCGTGCGAGCGCCCGGTCACGTCCGCGATGTCGAGGACGAAGCCGTCGACGGGAGGGAAGCTCCGCTCCCAGAGCGGATCCTGGAGGACGACCGGAATCACGTCCCAACGGTGCTCGAGCGCCCGCACCCACGTCTCCGTCGGCGGAGGCGCGAGGAAGTCCGAGAGGACGAAGAGGAACGTGCCCGCGGGAACCGACCGCGGGTGCGCCAGCAGGAACTCGAACGCGTCCTCGATCGTCGACGTGGGCGCCCGGAACGGCGTGCCGACCTCCTCGCGGTCGAGGTATTCCCACAGCGACTGGGACTGCGGAGGCAGCCAGAACGGCTCGCCCTCGCCGTCGCCGTAGTCGAGGTAGCCGAGGAAGCCGTGGGCTTCGATGGTGCTCGCGCGGACGAGCTCGACGGCCGCGCGCAGCGCCTCTTCCTTGCGAAGCCAGGGGAGCCCGGGCGGGAAGAGCTGCATCTCGGGACGCCGGTCGGCGACGACCACGACGCGCGGCGCCTCGTCGGCGTAGTGCTCCCGCAGGACGAAGGTATCCGCGTCGCGAGCGGCCGAGAGCTTCGCCGACGCGCTCCAGTCGATGCTCCGGAACGGATCGCCGTGCACGTATGGCCGGGTCCCCGTGACGTCGGACCCCGTTCCCCGGCGCGCGCTCCGCATCGCGCCGAATGCGAGCCCGACGATGCGGCCGCGGGGCACGAGGGGGAAAGACGCGTCGGGCAGGGCCGCGTCCTACCTACGCCGGTTGGGTGTCTCGGAGCTCCGGCGCGGGCGCGAGGCGGAGGCACGCGTCGCGGAACTCCTCGAGCGCCTCGTCCCAGCCGGTCCGGCGAGCCTGGGCGCGGAAGGCCGGCCGGAACGCGACCCGGTGCGCGACGACCGGGAGGAACAGCTGCTCGACGTCGTCGGAGACGACGTACTCGCGCCCGTCCAGGAGCGCCCAGGCCCGAGCGGCGCGCTCCAGCGCCAGCGTCCCGCGCACCGACGCCCCGAGCGTGCACATCTCCACCTCGCGCGTGGAGCGGACGAGCTCGATGATCCAGCGGCGGAGCAGGTCGTCGACGTACACCGCCCGCACCGCGGCGTGGAGCAGGCCGATCTCGCCGGTCGTCACCACGGGGCGCAGGTCCTCGAGGGGATGGTGCTCCGCCTGCTGGTCGATCACGACCTGCAGCTCGTCCTCGAGGCTCGGATAGCCGAGCGCGGTCTTGACGAAGAAGCGGTCGAGCTGCGCCTCGGGCAGCGGGAAGGTGCCCTCGTACTCGATCGGGTTCTCCGTCGCGAGCAGGAGGAAGGGGTCCGCGAGGTGCCGCGTGACGCCGTCCGCCGTCACCTGGCGCTCGGCCATCGCCTCGAGCAGCGCGGACTGCGTCTTCGGCATCGCCCGGTTGATCTCGTCGACGAGCACCGTGTTCGCGAAGATCGGCCCGGGCCGGAACTCGAAGTCGCGGGTCCGCTGGTCGTACACGGCGAGGCCCGTGACGTCGGTTGGCTGCAGGTCAGGGGTGCACTGGATGCGCGCGTGCACGCCGCCCTCGATGCTGCCGGCGATCGCGCGTGCGAGCACCGTCTTGGCGGTGCCGGGGACGTCTTCGAAGAGGACGTGCCCGCGGCAGGCGAGCGCGGCGAGGACGAGCTTGATCTCCTCGGACTTGCCGCGCACGACCGACTCGAGGTTGGCGAGGAAGCGGGAGGCGACCTCGATCGCGGCGTCGGTCGTCTCGCTCACGGCTCGTAGGATCGCATCACCACCTAGTACGTCAACCCGGCGTAGAAGTCAGTCGCGGTACCTCAGAAGCAGCTGTCGGCGGAGAAGAAGCTCGTCTTGTTTCCCGTGAGCGTCATGAACACGAGCGGCTTCTGCGTGCGAGAGCGGACGGCGATCTGAGCCGACACCGCGTTGCCGCGCGCGACCTGAGAGTCGGTCTTCGTCGTCCACCTCGGCTTCGACGACATGACGACGTGAACGTGCACGAAGACCTGCCGCGCGGTCAAGCAGGTCGCCTTCGCGCCCGCCGGCGCGAGGCTTCTGTTCAACCCGCCGGGAGTCAGGGGAACGGTCGCCTTCGCCTGTCGGCACAGCTTCGTGCCGAGCGTGAGCGCCGGAGGATAATGCGGCACGCCTGCCGCGTAGAGTGTGGCGAGGACCGGGTACCCGGCGAATGAGTTTGAAGGATTCCCCGTGTACAGCGTCAGCTGCGGAGGCGAGGCATAGGGCCCGCCTCCGATCTTCGGGTGCGCCTCTACCTCGATGACGCCCGTGCCAGGCGGAAGAACCGTGCAGGCGAGCGTCCGGTCGATCGTCACGCCTGCGCCCTGGCTCGCACGCGCTTCCGAGAACGCATACCCGGTGGTCGCCGCCACGGCGACGGCCAGAACTCCGAACCGAACCAGAGGTTTCACCGTTCTTCTAGTGCTGAGACGATGGCGCGCACCGGCGGGTTAGCTCGGCAGCGCGGTTCTCGAGCTTGTGATGCATAATCCGCCGCGCCGGGGCGACCTGGCGTTCACTTTGTAACGGCTGGAGACCGGAGGGACATGGACTTCTTCGTAGACCACGCCGTCGGGTTCGCGCTCGCGTGCGCGGCCGTGGCGGTGCTGTACGGGATCTACCTCATCTGGTGGTTGCTGCGGCAGCCGACCGGGAACGAGCGCATGCAGGAGATCGCGCGCGCCGTCCAGGAGGGCGCGGCGGCATACCTCCGCAAGCAGTACACGACGATCGCGGTCGTGGCGATCGTGCCGTTCTTCGTGCTCGGCTTCTACGACAAGCTCGGCTGGGGCGCGGCGTTCGGGTTCCTCGTCGGGGCGCTGTTCTCGGCCGCGGCGGGCTTCATCGGGATGAACGTCGCCGTTCGCTCGAACGTCCGGACCGCCGAGGCGGCCCGCGAGGGCCTGGGGCCTGCCTTCAAGGTCGCCTTCCGCGCGGGCTCCGTGACCGGCCTGCTCGTCGTGGGGCTCGGGCTCCTCGGCGTGGCGGGCTACTACTGGGTGCTCACGGGCTGGATCGGCAACAGCCCCGAGTCGGCGGTCGACGACCTCGTCGGGCTTGCCTTCGGCGGCTCGCTGATCTCCGTCTTCGCCCGTCTCGGCGGCGGCATCTACACGAAGGCCGCGGACGTCGGCGCCGATCTCGTCGGGAAGATCGAGGCGGGGATCCCCGAGGACGACCCGCGCAACCCGGCGGTGATCGCCGACAACGTGGGCGACAACGTCGGCGACTGCGCCGGGATGGCCGCGGACCTGTTCGAGACCTACGCGGTCACCGCGGTCGCCGTGATGCTCCTCGGAATCGGCATCGGGCAGTCCGACCTGTGGCTGTATCCGCTCGCTCTCGGCGGCGTCTCGATCCTCTCCTCCGTCATCGGCACCTTCTTCACGCGCGTCACGAGTGGGCAGAACGCGATCATCAACGCCCTCTATCGCAGCGTCATCATCGCGACCGTCCTCTCCGCGCTCGGGTTCATCCCCGTGACGCAGGCCTACGACGGCGGCCAGTTCGACTTCTGGAACCTGTACGGCTCGGCGCTCATCGGGCTCGGGGTGACGTTCCTTCTCGTCGCCATCACCGAGTACTACACGGGGACGCGCTGGAAGCCCGTCAAGGACATCGCGAAGGCGTCCCAGACGGGGCACGCGACGAACATCATCGAGGGCCTCGCCGTCGGGATGCAGGCGACGGCGCTTCCGGTCGTCGTCATCGCGACCGGCATCGTCGGCGCGTACTACGCGGCCGGACAGAACATCTACGGCATCGGCGTTGCGGTCATGGCGCAGCTCTCGATGGCCGGGCTCATCGTCGCTCTCGACGCCTACGGCCCCGTGACGGACAACGCCGGCGGCATCGCCGAGATGGCGGACCTGCCCGAGGGCGTGCGCGGGGTCACCGACCCCCTCGACGCCGTGGGCAACACGACGAAGGCGGTCACCAAGGGCTACGCAATCGGGTCTGCGGGTCTGGCGGCGCTGATCCTGTTCGACAGCTACCACCAGGGGCTCCTCGACGAGGGTCAGCAGATCGTGTTCTCGCTCACCGATCCCTGGGTCATCGCGGGCCTCTTCATCGGCGGGCTCATGCCGTTCCTGTTCGCCTCGCTCGCGATGCAGGCCGTCGGCCGCGTCGGCGGCCAGGTCGTCGAGGAGGTGCGGCGGCAGTTCCGCGAGGACCCCGGGATCATGGCCCACACGTCACGCCCCGACTACTCGAAGGCGATCGGCATCGTCACCGGCTCCGCGATCAAGGAGATGATGGCGCCCGCGCTCATCCCCATCCTCTTCCCCGTCGTCGTCGGGATCATCAGCATCGAGATGCTCGGCGGGCTCCTGATCGGGACGATCGTCACGGGCCTCTTCCTCGCCATCGCGATGACCTCCGGCGGCGGCGCCTGGGACAACGCGAAGAAGACGATCGAGGACGGCCTCTACGGCGGCAAGGGCTCCGAGGCGCACGCGGCGGCCGTGACCGGCGACACGGTCGGCGACCCGTACAAGGACACGGCCGGGCCGGCGATCAACCCGATGATCAAGATCGCGAACATCGTCGCGATCCTGATCATCCCGCTGCTCGTCTCGATTCACGGCTGAGCGCGGCGAGACCGGCGAGCCGGAGGTTTGCCGTCGTCCGTTGCGGGGCACGACGGGATCCGCATAGGATGCGGGCGCCTCAGATTCGACATGGCAGCGCGTTACCGGCTGCCGAAACCCAGGGAGGGGAACAGATGAAGAGCAAGGTCTCTTGGCTCACACTCGCGGTCGCGCTCAGCGCGGTCGTGGGGGTATGGGTCGCTGCTTCGCCCGCAGCTGCCAGTCCGGCGGCGACGCAGATCACGCTCGCCGGGACGGGCTCGCCGCAGACCGGCGCGTTCACACCGTCCGACGGGAGCACTCTCGTCGAGGACGAGTTTCCGGAGCAGGAGGACGAGGGGCAGGTGCCCGATCCGTTCTCCGGGACCATCAGCCTCTCGAACGGCAGGGGCGGCGGTAACGGCGCCTCCGTGAAGAGCGGCAAGAAGGCCAAGTCGAACCCCGCGTTCGACATGGGCTTCGAGGGCCTGAACCTGTACCAGCAGCGCTACTCGCGCGGCGGCAACCAGCTCACGGTGGAGCCGCCCGACCAGGGCATGTGCGCCGGCAACGGCTACGTACTCGAGGCCGTCAACGACGTGCTCAACGTCTTCAGCAGCGCTACCGGGCAGTCGGTCCTTCCGGACAACACCGCGACGAACCTCGTCGGCAGCCCGCTCGGCGGGCCGGCGTTGCCGCGGGACGTGAACCACGCCGTCGACCTGAACTCGTTCTACGGCTACGCGCCGGCGATCAACCGGGCGACCGGTGTCCGCGGGCCGTTCGTGACCGATCCGAGCTGCCTCTACGACTCGCAGACGCAGCGCTGGTTCGTCGTCGTGCTGACGATCGACACGGACGGCAGGACCAACCATCTGGACATCGCCGTCAGCAAGACCTCGGACCCGACGGGACAGTGGAACATCTACAAGATCGGCGTCAAGAACGACGGGACGGACACCGGCGGAACCGGCGCCAACGCCGGCCCGTACCTCGGTGACTACCCGCACATCGGCGCGGACGCGAACGGCTTCTACGTCACGACCAACGCCTACCCGTGGCTCGGCCCCGGCTTCGCGGGAGCGCAGCTCTACGCGCTCTCGAAGGCCCAGCTCGCCGCAGGCGCAGCGAGCGTGACGATGCAGCACATCGACACGTCGGGGATGGTCAACGCGCCGAGCGACGCGGGACCGACGCAGCCGGGCTTCACGGTCTGGCCGGCCCAGTCCCCGGGCACGCAGTTCGCACCGGACAACGGCGGCACCGAGTTCTTCATGAGCTCGAACGCCGCTGACGAGGCGACGCACCCCGTCGCGGGCACGGGCGGGAACTACACGTCGAGCCAGATCGTCGTGTGGACGCTCACGAACACCTCGTCGCTCAACTCGTTCACGCCGGCGCTCAGCCTCTCGAACAAGGTGCTGGGCGTGAACCAGTACGCGCTTCCGCCCAAGCAGACGCAGCCCGGCTCCGGCACGGCGCCGGGGCTCGACGTCCCGCAGGGCCACTGCATCAACGACACGACCACGGCCACGATCTCGGGGGTCGGCTGCTGGCGTTTGCTCTTCGTTCCCACGGCCCAACCAGCGCACGATGAGGTCATCTCGCGGCCTGACTCGAACGACACCCGAATGCAGCAGGTCATGTACGCGAACGGCAAGCTGTGGGGCGCGCTCGACACGGCGATCAACCCGGACGGCGGGCCGTCGCGGGCCGGCATCGCGTACTTCGTCGTCAACCCGAACGCGGGCAAGGTCGTCGTCCAGGGCTACGTGGGCGCCACGGGCTACGACTTCACCTATCCCGCCATCGGCGTGACCGAGAGCGGCCGGGGCGTCATGGCGTTCACCGCCACGGGCGAAGCGCTCAACCCGAGCGCTGCGTATGCCCCGATCGACGCGAAGGTCGGTGCCGGCGACTGGAGCGTCGTGCCCGGCGGAGAGGGCCAGGCGCCGGACGACGGCTTCACGAGCTACAAGTCGCAGGTCGGCAACCCCCCGCGCACCCGCTGGGGTGACTACGGCGCGGCAGCTGTGGACGGGAAGTCGATCTGGATCGCAAGCGAGTACATCGCACACGCGTGCGACTACACGACCTGGGGAGGCCCGTTCTTCGTGGGCGGAACCGGTGACAACCTGCTGGGCACGTGTGCCCCGACTCTCGGCGGGATCGGGACGAGGACGTCGCTCGGCAACTGGTCGACGCGGATCAGCAAGCTGACGCCCTAACCGGCGACAGCGTCTCGACGCGAGAAGGGCCGCCTCCGGGCGGCCCTTCTCACTTCGGCGCTCCGCTTCAGCCGGGTGCTTCAGCCGGGGTTCGTGCTCGCGCACATGAGCGGCCGCGGCCGCAGGAGCGCGTGGCTGCCCTTCGCTCCGGCAGCTCTGACGACGAAGCCGTCGCAGCGCTCGACGGTCACACGCGGGAACACGGCGACGAACGTGCCCGCGGCCGTCGCACGAATCTGCACCGTGTCGGCGGTCGGCGAGTCCAGCGTCACGCGCACGTGCTCTCGCGGCCGAAAGTGCGCGCCCCGCACCGAGAACGGAGCGAACGAGCGGGCCGTGAGCGCGGGCGCCGTGGCCGCTGCTGATCCTCCGGCCGTCGAGACGCACGCGAACGCGCCCGCGAGCGCGACCGCGACTATGCCCGACCTGGTCATGGTCTCAGTATTGCCGATCGCGCACGAACCAAACCCCCGCGGACCGCACTTGTAGGCTTCGCCGCCGTGCCGGGACGCCGTCGCAGGCGTGAGGTGGAGATGGAGCGCGTGCTCGGCACGCCCGCGCTCTTCGCAACCGCCTACGGCAACGTCGGCTCCTCGATCTACTACGCGCTCGGGCTCACCGCCGTCTATGCGCTCGGGCTGACGCCCGTCGTCTTCGTCGTGGCCGGCGTGATCTTCGCCGCGACGGCAGCGACCTACGCCGAGGGCACCGCCCGCTTCCCGGAGGCGGGCGGCTCGGCCAGCTTCGCCCGGCATGCCTTCGACGAGGTGGTGAGCTTCACGGCCGGGTGGGCGCAGATGCTCGTGTACGTCGTGACCGTGGCGGTGTCGGCGTTCTTCGTGCCGCACTACCTCTCCATCTTCTGGCAGCCGCTGAACTCGAACCCGTGGGACATCGTCGGCGGCGCGATCGTGATCGTCGTGCTCGTCTCGCTGAACGTGGTCGGCGTGCAGGAGGCGGCGAAGCTCTCGATCTCGCTCGCGGTCGTCGACTTCGCGACACAGATCCTGCTCGTCGTCATCGGGTTCGCGCTCGTCTTCAGCCCACAGGTGCTCGTCGACAACGTGCACTGGGGCGTGGCGCCCACGTGGTCGAACCTCGCGATCGCAATTCCGGTCGCGATGCTGGCGTACACGGGTGTCGAGACCGTCTCGAATCTCGCCGAGGAGGCGCGCGACCCGGTCCGGACCGTGCCGAACGCCTACCGGCTCGTCGCGGGCGCAGTCTTCGCGATCTACTTCACGCTCCCGCTGGTCGCGTTGTCCGCGCTGCCTGTGGAGATGATCAACGGACAGCTCACGACCCGCCTCGCCCTCCCGCCGGAGGAAGGCGGGTACGCGAACGACCCGGTCCTCGGCGTCGTCAAGAACCTCGGCCTCTCCGACATTCCGCTCAGGGTCGCGGAGATCTACGTCGGCGTCCTCGCCGCGACGATCCTCGTCATCGCGACGAACGCGGGCGTGATCGGGGCGTCGCGCATCACGTACTCGATGGCGACCTACCGGCAGCTGCCGGAGGTGTTCCGCCGCCTCCATCCGCGCTTCAAGACGCCCTGGCTCTCGCTCGTCCTGTTCGCGGGCATCGTGCCGATCGCGCTCACGCTGCCGGGCGACGTCAAGTTCATCGGCACGCTCTACTCCCTGGGCGCCACGCTGTCGTTCACGGTCGCGCACGCGTCCCTCGTGCGCATGCGCTCGGTCGACCGCGACACCGTGGAGGTGCCGTACCGCGCGCGCCCGAATCTCCGGATCGGCGCGGTCTCGTGGCCGTTGTTCGCGATCGTGGGCGGCATCGCGACGGGGATCTCGTTCCTCGTCCTCGTCGTCCAGAACCCGCTGACGCGCTGGGTCGGCCTCGGCTGGATGGCAGTCGGGATCGTGGGATACGCGATCTACCGTCGCCGCTTCGTCCGGGTCTCGGTGCGGGCCGTCGAGAAGGCTCCGCCGGCGCTCGGCCCCGCTCTCGCCCTCGAGTATCGGAACCTCCTCGTCCCCGTCATTCCGGGTCAGCCCTCCGACGCGGCGATGGACGTCGCCTGCCGCCTGGCCTCGGAGCGGCGCGCCCGGATCATCGCGCTGAACGTCCTCGAGGTTCCCCTCGACCACGCGTTGACCGACCGCTTCCCCGAGCTCGAGCATGCGGGGAACGCCGAGCTCGACCAGGCGCTGGCGATCGGGGACTCGTACGGCGTCCGCGTGCTGACGCGACTCGAGCGGGCGCACTCCGCCGGCCCCGCGATCGTCGCGGAGGCGAATGCACGCGACGCCGAGGTCATCGTGCTGGGATCGCCGAGGCGGCATCTCACCGCGGCGCAGTCGGCGGTCTTCGGCAAGACGGTCGACTACGTCCTCAAGCACGCGGACTGCCGCGTGCTCGTCACGGCGGCGGAGCCGGTGTGAGGGCGTACTCGGTCGCGGTGCTCGTCTTCTCGGCGCTCTTCGTCGGGATCGGGGCGGCGCTCCTCGTACGTACCGCCGCGGCCGGCGGAGGCGTGGTCGGGTACGTGCTCGGCGCCCTCTTCGTCGTGCTCGGGGTCGCGCGCTTCACGCTCGAGCGCCAGAGGCGGCCGTAGATGGCTCGGAAGCTCCGCGGCTTCGAGCGGGTCATCGAGGCCCCGTCGCTGTTCGCGATCGCGTACGGCGAGATCGCGTCGTCGCTGTACATCGCGCTCGGCATCGTCGCCGGCGCGGCCCTCGGCTTCACGCCGCTCGTCCTCCTCCTGACGGGAGCGATCTTCCTGCTCGTCTCGCTGTCGTACGCCGAGGGCACCGCCGCGCTGCCCGAGACGGGCGGCGCCGCGACCTTCGTGCGGAGGGCGTTCAACGACCTCGCCGGGTTCGTGACCGGGTGGGTGCTGTTCCTCGACTTCCTGATCGTGATGGCGCTGTCCGCCGTCTTCGTCCCGCACTACCTCGCCGGCGCCTTCGGGACTCCGTCGCTCCGCGAGTCGCCATGGGACGCCATCATCGGGTGCCTCATCATCGTCGCGATCGCCGGCGTCCGCGTCGCGCGACGAGCGCGGCTGTACCTCGGCTCGCTCGCCGTGGCGCTGCTCGACCTCGTCGTCCAGGGCCTCTTGCTCGTGCTGGGCCTCGCGTTCCTGCTCTCGCCGTCGACGCTCGTCCACGGCTTCGGCTTCGCCGACGGGCAGAGCTGGACGGACCTCGCGTTCGCGCTCCCGCTCGCGATGCTCGCCTACACGGGCCTCGAGACGATCGCCAACCTCGCGGAGGAGGCGAGAGAGCCCGGACGCGACCTGCCCCGCACGCTCTTCTCCGCCATCGGGCTGGTCGTGCTCGTGACGGTGCTCATCGGCGCGATCGGCCTGTCCGCGTATCCGGTCTCGAACGGCAAGACGGCGCTCGGCGAGCAGTGGCTCGAGCTGCCACTCGTCGGGATCGCCGCGTCGCTCGACGGGTCGCTGCCGTCACAGCTCGTCGACGTGCTGAAGCTCGCGGTGGGCGTGTCCGGGGCGCTGATCCTCGTCGCCGCCGCGACGACGTCGGTCTCCGGGATCACGCGGCTCACCTACTCGCTCGCCGAGCACGGATCGCTGCCGCGCGAGTTCGCGCGGTTCGAGCGCCGCGCCATGGTCTCGAGCGAGGCGATCCTCATCGCCGCCGGGCTCGCGATCGGGCTGATCGTCCTCAACGAGGTCGCCGCCGGCGGCGATCCCGCGTTCCTCGCCAGCCTCTACTCGTTCGGGGTGCTCATCGCGTTCACGGCGGCCCAGCTCGCGGTGATCCGCCTGCGCATGCGCGAGCCGGAGCTGGCGCGACCGTTTCTCGCCCGGCCCAACGTGCGGATTCGGGGTCACTCGCTGCCGCTGGCTGCGCTCGTGGGGGCGCCGCTGACGGCTGCCGTGTGGGTGCTCGCGCTCATCACCCACCCCGGCGCGCGCTACGCGGGCCCCGTCTGGCTGGCAGCGGGCCTCGTCGTCTTCGTCGCGGTTCGCAGGTCACGCCGGCGGGGGCTGCTCGAGCACGTCACGCCGCGTCTCGGAGCTGCCGGCGGTGTCGGCCTTCGAGCGGATCCTCGTGCCGATGAAGGTCGGGGACATCGGCGAGGAGATGGTCGCGACGGCGATCGCGCTCGCCAAGGAGCACGACGCGACGATCGAGGCGCTCACCGTCGTCCGCGTGCCCCGCAAGTTCGAGCTCGAGGGCGAGCTCCCGCCGGAGGTCGCTGCTCGGGTCGACGCGTCGCTGGAGGAGGCCCGCGCGCTCGGCGCCGACTACGGGGTGGAGGTGCGTGGCGAGGTCGTCCGCGCGCGCTCCATCGGCCACGCGATCGTCGACGAGGCGATCCGCCGCGATGCCGACCTCATCCTGCTCGGCTCCTCGCCGCGCTGGCGGCGCCAGTCCCGCTTCTTCTCGCCCACCGTCGACTTCGTCCTGCGCCGCGCGCCGTGCGAGGTCCTCGTCGTCGCGTTTCCCGACGGCATCTTCGAGGGGTAGGCTCAGCTGCCGTGAACGCGGTCGTAATCGGGTGTGGCCGGGTCGGCTCGGCGGTGGCGAAGGGTCTCGCCGCGGACGGCTGGGACGTCACGGCGATCGACGAGGACGAGGACGCCCTCGCGCGGCTCGGCCCCGGCTGGCGCGGCGGGTTCATCGTCGGGCACGGGATGGACGTGAGCGTGCTCGAGCGCGCGCACCTCGGCGACGCCGACGCCGCCGTCGTCTCGACCGACGGCGACAACACGAACATCGTCATCGGCCAGGTGCTGCAGAAGCGCTACGGGATCGAGACGGTCGTCGTGCGGGTGCTCGACCCGGCCCGCGCGCAGCTCTACTCCGATCGCGGCATGAGCATCGTGTGCCCGACGCAGACCGCCATCTCCTCGCTGCTCGACACGGTCCGCGCCTCCGTGCCCGAGGCACGGTCGGCCTGTATGTACGTCGTCATCGCGGGCGGTGGGAAGGTCGGCTCCAACGTGACGCGGTCGCTGCTCGACCTCGGGCACGAGGTCACGCTCATCGAGCAGCGCGCGGACCGCTTCGGGCGGCTCGAGGAGGAGTTCGGACCAGTCGTCATTCGGGGCGACGCGACGGAGATCGGCGTGCTCGAGCGGGCGGGGATCGCCCGTCCTCCGCAGCTC
Source organism: uncultured Gaiellaceae bacterium (assembly GCA_963831285.1). GTDB lineage: Bacteria > Actinomycetota > Thermoleophilia > Gaiellales > Gaiellaceae > GMQP-bins7. The sequence continues at coordinate 75,404 of CAWHPO010000001.1, forward strand.
GTCCTCGCCGTGACCGGCGACGACGAGGACAACCTCGTCATCTCGCAGATCGCGAAGGAGAGCTACGGCGTCCGCAAGGCGATCGCGCGCGTGAACGATCCGCGCAACCAGCAGCTCTTCGAGCTGCTCGGGATCAACCAGACGATCTGCGCGACGACGAACATCCTCGGGCTCGTCGAGCACGAGGTGCCCGAGCACGGGCTCGTGCGCCTCCTCGAGCTGCAGGAGGAGGGCCTCGTCGTCGTCGAGGTGCAGGTCGAGGGCGACTCGCCCGCGGCGGGGAAGAAGGCCGCAGGCATCGGGCTCCCGTCCGGCTCGCGCCTCATCTCGGTGTTCCGGCAAGGGAGGACGGAGCTCGTCGAGCCGTCCACGGTGATGCGCCCGGGCGACCAGGTCCTGGCGGTCGTCCCCGAGAACGCCACCGCGGACCTGCGCCGCGCGCTACTCGGCGCGCCCAAGTAGTACGCAGACCGGAGATCCGCTCGCGCGGAACCTCCTGCCGGAGGGGTCAGACCCTCAACGCTTCGTGACGCCGAGACGCTTCCGTGAGGGGTCTGACCCCGGCGTCCGCTTCGCGGCCGCTGCGTTTGCGTTTCCGTCAGCCGCTACAAGCGCCAGTAATGGCGGGTGAGGAGTACGACGACCGGGACGATCTCGAGCCGCCCGACCCACATGAGGCCGATCATCGTGACCTTGGACACGTCGCCCAGGTCCGCGTACGAGCCGTGCGGACCGGCGATCCCGAACGCGGGGCCGATGTTGCCGAGGGTCGACGCCGACGCCGCGAGCGCGTCGAGCGTCCCGAGCCCGACTCCCGAGATCGCGGAGTCGATGGCGAGCACGGCCGCTCCGCCTGCCCAGATGCCGACGTACAGGAGCACGAACGCGGCGATCGCGCGCACGGTGCGCTCCTCGACCGGAGAGCCGTTCAGACGGATCGGCATGACGAACTCGGGGCTCACGGTCTGATCGACCTCGCGGCGCAGGATCTTCGCGAGCAGCAGGTGGCGCACCACGCGAATCGAGCTGCTCGTAGAGCCCGCCGAGCCGCCGACGAACATCAGGGCGAACAGCGCGAGCAGGAGCAGCGGCGGCCACAGTGCGAAGTTCGCGCTGGCGAAGCCCGTCGTCGTGATCACGGAGACCGCCTGGAACGCGCCGGTCCGCACGGCCGACTCGCCCGTCGCCGTTCCGAAGCCCCACAGCATCGCCGTGAGCGTCGCGGCCGCAACCAGCAGGAGCGCGACGTACAGGCGGAACTCCTCGTCTCGCGCGAGCGAGCGGGGGCGACGGCGGACGAGTGCGCGGAACATGAGGACGAAGTTCGCGCCGGCGAGGGCCATGAAGAGCACGAGGATCCACTGCGCCGCGGCCGAGAGGTCCTGCGCCGAGCCCGGTCGGGTCGAGAAGCCGCCGGTCGGCATCGTCGAGAACGCGTAGGCCAGAGCCTCGTACGGAGTCGTCACGTCGTCGATCCCGACCGCCCAGAGGAGCGCGAGCGCGAGGGTCTCGAGCAGGGTGAGCCCCGCGTACAGCAGCCACAGCTTCCGCGCGGTCGAGCGGATCCGCTCCGCGAGCGCGGTGATCTCCATGCCCGGGAGCTCCGACTCCATGAGCTGGCGCCCGCCCACCCGCAGCCGCGGGAGCACCGCGATCGCGAGCACGAGCACGGCCATCCCCCCGAGCCACTGCGTGTACTGACGCCAGATCCCGAGCGAGCGGTTCAGCGCCGAGAAGTCCGTGACGACGCTCGCGCCCGTGGTGGTGACGCCGGACATGCCCTCGAAGTAGGCGTCGAGCGGGCTCGAGAGCTGGCCGCCGCCCTCGAAGAGGTAGGGAATCCCGGCGAACCCGGCCCCGAGCAGCCAGACGAGCGCGACGACCAGGAACCCCTCGCGCACCCCGACGCGTCCGGAGGTTCGCCCGGTCGCGCGTTCGAGGCCGAAGCCCACGCCGCTCGTGACGACCCCGGCGACGAGGAACGGCAAGACCGTCTCCCCGTAGCCGAGCGCGAAGGGGATGGGGAAGACGGCGGCGAGCCCGAGGTACTTGAGCAGCGTGCCGACGAGGTTCAGCGCCGCCGGAAGGTCGATCGCCAGCCGTCGCCGCCGGCCGATCCGGGCGACGGCGACGCTCACGGGCGCGTCCTCAGAGCGCCTCGACCACCCACGGTGCGTTCGTGGCCTCGGTGAAGATGATCACGCGGTCACCGGCCTGGAGGACGTCGTCGCCGTGCGGGAAGATCGCGCCTCCGTTCCGCACGATCGCCCCGATGATCGAGCCGTGCACCGGCATGTCGCGGAAGGCCATGCCGATGTACCGGCTCGACTCGCGCGTCGTCACGTCGAGCACCTCGTAGCGGTTGCCCTCGATCATCGCGACCTGCTGCGTCCGCGGGTCGTGGGCGAAGCGCACGATCTCCTCCGCGGTGACGGCACGGGGGTTGAGCGCCACGTCGATCCCGGCCTTGTCGAACGCGCTCACGGACACCGCGTCGTGCGCGAGCGCGATGGTGAACGGAATCCCGCGCACGCGCGCGATCGAGGCCGCGTACTGGTTCTTCGCGTCCTCGCGCATGGCGAAGATCCCGGCCTGCGCCTGTCCGATGCGCTCGCGCTCGAGGAAGTCCGGGTCGAACCCGGTCGCCTGGAAGATCCGGGCCTTGGGGAGCGCCTCGGCTGCACGTCGCGCCTGCACGCCCGACGCCTCGATCATCCGGACGGAGATCCCCTGCGAGAGGAGGACGCGGGCGATCGCCGAGCCGACGCGGCCGGCTCCGTAGATCACGACGTCGCGCACGGCCCCGCTCTCCGGCCACAGGAGCGCGCTCCAGGACTTCGCCGCGCTCGGCGAGCCGATGACCACGATCCGGTCGCCGCGCCGGATCTCGTCGCCGCCGCCGGGGAGGATCGTCTCGTCCTCGCGGATGATCGCGGCGACCTTCGAGTCCTCGGGCAGGCGAGCGTCGCGGAGCGGCACGCCGACGACGTCGGCGGTCGCGTCCGCATCGACCGCGAACTCCCCGACCTGGACCTGGCCGTCGGCGAAGACGTCCGTCTGGCGCGCGGCGGGCACGCCGAGGATCCGGCTGATCGCATACGACGTCTCGAGCTCCTCGGACACGACGAAGTCGACGTCGAGCTGGCCCTCCCGCCACAGGTCGACGTACTCGACGCTCGACGTGCGGATGACGGTGGTCGCCCCGGTCGCCTCCCGGCGCGCGAACATTCCCGCGACGAGGTTCACCTCGTCGCGGGACGTGCAGGCGATGACGAGGTCGGCAGCGCCGACGCCGGCGTCCGCGAGGTCCTTGCGGCTGGTGCCGTCGCCCTCGTACACGGCGACGTCGAACCGGCCCGTCAGCGCCTGCAGGCGCGAGGCCTCGGTATCCATCACCGTGACCTGGTGCTCCTCGTGGAGCGCCTCGACGATCGTGGAGCCGACCTGGCCCGCGCCGATGAGGAAGACCCGCACGGGCACGTAGCGTACTTCCGGCCGCGGCCCGCTCACAGTCGTCGGCTACCGTGACGCGCGATGCGGCTCCTGCTGATCCTCGTCGCAGCTGCGGCCGCGCTGCTCGGGACGGCCTCCCGGCCCGCTCTCGGCGCCGAGGGCGCGTTCTCGAAGAAGATCGTCGTCAGCGGGCTCTCGGGCCCGGTCGACGTCGTTGCGACGCGCTCCGAGCCTCGCCGCCTGTACGTCGTCGAGCAACGCGGGACGATCCGCGTGCTGGACCGGGGGAAGCTCCGCAAGGGCTTCTTCCTCGACGTCCGCAAGCTCGTCGCGTTCGGCGGAGAGCAGGGCCTGCTCGGCCTCGCCTTCGACCCGAAATACGCGACGAACCGGTTCGTCTACGTCGACTACACGGACACGAACGGGAATACGCGCGTCGTCCGCTACAAGACGAACCGGACCCGGGTCATCGCGTCGAGTGCGCGCATCATCCTCAGGGTCGACCAGCCGTACGCGAACCACAACGGCGGCGATCTCGTGTTCGGCCCCGACGGTCGCCTCTACGTCGGCATGGGGGACGGGGGGTCGGGCGGCGACCCCGAGAACCGAGCCCAGAACATGCAGACCTTCCTCGGGAAGATGCTGCGGCTCGACGTACGGCGCCCCGGCTCGGCCGCGACGATCGTCGCGCTCGGGCTCCGCAACCCGTGGCGCTACTCGTTCGACCGGCAGACCGGCGACCTCTACATCGGCGACGTGGGACAGGGCGACGTCGAGGAGATCGATTTCGCTCCGAAGTCGGAGACCGGCCTCCTCAACTACGGCTGGGACGTGTACGAGGGGTCGCACCAGTTCGAGGACAAGGCGCCAGGGCCCGGCAAGCTCGTGTTCCCCGTCTACGAGTACACGCACGACTCAGGCGGCTGCACGGTCGTCGGGGGATTCGTCTACCGCGGCAAGGCCCGGCCCGCCGAGCGCGGCCGCTACATCTTCGGCGACTTCTGCAGCGGCGTCGTCACGAGCCTCCGCATCGCGGGCGGGAAGGCGACGGCGACGCGGGTCGAGCCCTTCACGATCCCGAACCTGTCGTCGTTCGGCGAGGACGTGGCAGGCGAGCTGTACGCCACGTCGCTCGACGGCGTCCTCTATCGCTTGAGCTGAGCTTCCGCAGGCCAGAAGGCTGCCGCGCAGCCTTCTGGCCGCGGGAAAAACCCTGAAGGCGTCCGCTTCGCGGCCGCTGTCGTTGTCGCTGCCGGCTTCGTCGCCTAGCTCGCAGAAGCCTGCTCGCGCAGCCTTCCGGCCGCGGGAATCCCTGAAGGCGTCCGCTTCGCGGCCGCTGTCGTTGTCGCTGCCGGCTTCGTCGCCTAGCTCGCAGAAGCCTGCTCGCGCAGCCTTCCGGCCGCGGGAAAAACCCTGAAGGCGTCCGCTTCGCGGCCGCTGTCGTTGTGGCCGCCCGACCGGCCGTCTGGTTCGCTGAAGGCTGCTCGCGAAGCCTTCCGGCCGCGGCAATCCCTGTCGCCGCGAGTGTCCGTCCGCCGCTTAGCTGGCGCGGCGGCGCACGCGCGGCGGCGCGTGGCCGAGCGCGGCGTACGCGAGCGCGTTCAGCGACTCGTGCAGCTCGCGGAGCTCGCGCGCGACGAGCGTGAAGCCGTCCTGACGCTCCGTCAGGCGGTTCAGCCGCTCGAGCTCGTCACCGATCCGGTCGAGCCGCTGGAGCAGCGCATCGAGCTGGCGGTCGCCGACGTCGTGCTGGTCCACGCGCCAAATTCTACGGGCGACTCAGGAGGTCGTCGCGGGTACGCACGACGACCGCGTCGGGTCCGAGCGACGCGAGGAGACGAGCGAGGGCGTCGGCTCCGGTCTCGATCGCCGAGACCCGGCGCGCGGCTCCGAGCTGCGCGAGCGCGACGCGCGCGAGCGGCTCGGGCGCGTCCGTGAAGACGCCGAGCTTCGCTCCGTTCGGCGGCGAGCGCCCGCAGCGCCGCGCTCGTCGCAGCGTCGCGGCGCAGGAAGGCCGGCGCGTGGTCCTCGCTGAAGCGCTCGAGCAGCGTTCGCCAGTTCCCGGCCCCCGCCCGGTCGAGCGCGGCCGCAGCGTCGCCGCGATCCGCGGGCAGCCTCTCCGGGTCCACCTCGAGGACGGTGCGGGCCGAGTCGAGCCAGGCGCGCCAGAGGCGGTGCGTGTCGCCGATCGCGTCGAGGTCGACGGCGAGGACGGGCGCCGCGCTCACGCGAGCCGGCGTGCTCGAGCGGCGTTCCAGAGGACGATTCCGCACGCCAGACCGACCGCGTCGATCGCGACGTCGACCGGCGACCCGTGGCGTCCGCGCACGAAGGTCTGGTGGAGCTCGTCGCTCGTCGCGTACAGGACCCCGAGACCGAGCGCGAGCCAGGAGCGGCCGGTCGCGCGGACGAGGAGCGCGCCGAGGATCGCGTACTCGGCGGTGTGGGCGAGCTTGCGGAGGACGAGGTCCCAGCCCCCGAGCCCGGTCCCGAGGTTCGGGACGGAGGAGAACGCGAAGATCACCCCTGCCCACACGAGCACGGGGAGCCAGGTGCGGGCGAACGAGCCGGGCACCGTCCGATGATAGGCTCGGCTCCGATCAGGAGCCCGGTGAGGGAACCCGGTGCGAATCCGGGACGGTCCCGCCGCTGTGAGAGGAGACGCTCCCCCGTCACGAAGCCACTGGCTCTTGAGCCGGGAAGGCGACGAGGGAGGGAGCCTCGAGTCAGAAGACCTGTCGGGCTCTCCATGACCCAGAACTCCTCGAGGAAGGGAGGCTCCAGGTGCTTCGCTCGTTCGTTCTTCTCGCCGCAGCGGCGCTCGCGGCGCTCGTCGTCGCCGTCGCCGGGGCGTCCGGCGCCGGCTCGTCGCCGGGCGCGTTCCCGGTCACCGTGATCGCGTCGAACGGCAAGGTCACGGTCAAGGCCCGTCCGTCGCGGATCGTGTCGCTCTCGCCGACCGCGACCGAGACCCTCTTCGCGATCGGCGCCGGGCCGCAGGTGGTCGCGGTCGACAACCAGTCGGACTACCCGAAGGCGGCGCCGCAGACGTCTCTGTCCGGCTTCACGCCCAACGTCGAGGCGATCGCGGCGTACAGGCCGGACCTCGTCGTGATCGCGTACGACCCGAAGGGCCTGTCCGGCGCGCTCGGGCGGCTCGGCATCACCGTCCTGCACCAGGACGGGGCGAAGAGCTTCAAGGGCGCGTACCAGCAGATCCGCCAGCTCGGGCTGGTGACGGGCCGCGAGCCCGCAGCCTCGAAGCTCCTGACGAGCATGCACGCGAAGATCGGCGCGATCGTGAAGAAGGCGCGGGCGAGCAAGGCGCGGCTCTCCGTGTACCACGAGCTCACGCCCGACCTCTTCTCGGCCACGTCGAAGACCTTCGTCGGCCAGGTGTACTCGGCGCTCGGGCTGCGCAACATCGCGGACGAGGCCGACGCGGCCGGAACGGGCTATCCGCAGCTCTCTGCCGAGTACGTCGTCTCGTCGAGCCCCGATCTGATCGTCCTCGCGGACACGGTGTGCTGCGGCCAGAAGGCCTCGACCGTCGCCGCCCGGCCCGGCTGGGACCGGATCAGCGCCGTGCGCACGGGCTCGATCGTGCGCATCGACGACTCGATCGCCTCGCGCTGGGGGCCGCGGCTCGTGAACTTCTTCCGCGCCATGTCGTCCGCGCTCGCGCGCCTGCGCCAGTAGCCGTGGTCGCAGCGGCCGAGCAGGTCTCGCACGTCCGCGCGCGCGGGCTCACGCCCGTGTGGATCTGCTCGGCCGTGGCGTTCCTGCTCGGCTCGCTCGTCGTCGGCGTGCTCGCCGGCCCCGTCCACCTCGGGATGGGCGCCGTCCTCGAGTCGACGGCGGCCAAGCTCCACGTCCCCGGCGTCACGTCGCCGCTCTCGCCGACGGAAGAGGCCATCCTGTGGCAGATTCGCGTGCCCCGCGTGATCCTCGCCGCGCTCGTCGGCTCGATGCTCGCGCTCGCGGGCGCGACCTACCAGGGCGTCTTCCGGAACCCGCTGGCCGACCCCTACCTCCTCGGTGTCGCCGCCGGCGCGGGCCTGGGGGCGACGATCGCGATCGCCTACCTGCCCGACGGGCTGCGAGGACAGCGGATGCTCCCGGCCGCCGCGTTCGTCGGCGGCTCGGTCGCCGTCTTCCTCACCTATGCGGTCGGCCGGTCGGCGCGCCGGGAACGCGACGCCGCGACGCTCGTCCTCGCGGGCGTCACGGTGACGGCGTTCTTCACCGCCTGGCAGACGTTCGTCCAGCAGCAGAACTCGGAGACGCTGCAGGAGGTGTACTCGTGGATCCTCGGGAACATCCCGAGCACGGGCTGGTCGGACGTCCTCCTCGTCCTTCCGTACGTGGCCGTCGCCGGGGTCGTCGATCCTCGCGCTCCGTCGCGTCGTCGACGTGCTGAACCTCGGCGACGACGAGGCGGCGAGCCTCGGCGTGGACGTCCGGCGCGTGCGGCTCGCTCTCGTCGTCGTCGGCGACGCTCGGGACTGCGGCCGTGGTCGCGGTCACGGGCCTGATCGGCTTCGTGGGGATCATCGTGCCCCACACGATCCGCCTGCTCACCGGGGTCGGCTACCGCGCGCTCCTCCCGCTCTCCGTCGTCGTCGGCGCCGGGTTCCTCGTGCTCGCGGACGTCGTCGCCCGCACCGCGCTCTCGCCCGGCGGAGCTGCCGCTCGGCGTCGTGACCGCGTTCTTCGGCGCCCCGTTCTTCGCGCTCGTCCTGCGGACGACTCGGGGGGGCACGCGATGAGCGCGATCGAGCTCCGCGGACGTCACGGGTGAGCCTGGGCGGCAAGCGCGTCGTCGACGGCGTGTCCGTCACGATCGCGAAGGGCGAGTGGCTCGCGCTGATCGGCCCGAACGGAGCGGGGAAGACGACCCTGCTGCGGGCGATCGCCCAGCTCGTTCCCTTCGAGCGGCGAGATCGAGCTCGACGGCCGTTCGGTGTCGGAGCTCGGGCGCTCCGAGCTCGCGCGGCTACGTCGCCGTCGTGCCCCAGGAGCCGTCCACTCCGCCCTGGATGACCGTCGCCGAGTACGCCCTCCTCGGGCGCACGCCGCACCTCGGTCCCCTGGCGAAGGAGGGCCGCGCGCGATCGCGAGGCGGCCGCGCGGGCGCTCGCGCGCCTCGACCTGCTCGCGTTCGGCAGCCGGCGGCTGGGCACGTTGAGCGGAGGCGAGAAGCAGCGCGTCGTCGTCGCCCGCGCTCTTGCACAGGAGGCGCCGTCGTGCTGCTCGACGAGCCGACGGCGGCGCTCGACATCGGGCATCAGCAGCAGGCGTTCGACCTGCTCGACGGCCTGCGCGCCGAGTCCGGCCTGACCCTGGTCGCCGCCATGCACGACCTCACCCTCGCCGCGCAGTACGCGGATCGCATGCTGCTCCTCGACCGGGGCCGGGTCGTCGCGGACGGGCCGGCGGCAGCGGTGCTCACCGAGGCGCTGCTCTCGGAGCACTACGGCGCCTCCGTCGAGGTCGTGTCCGTCGGCGGCCGGCCGGTCGTGGTGCCGCGACGCGCGCCGGCCCGCGACGAGTCGTCCTAGAGGTCGTACGCCGTCGGGTGCCGCGGCTCGTAGAGGAGGATCGCGTCCGCGCCGGGTACCTCGAGGTTCGTCGCCAGCCCGAAGCCAAGGCTCTCGACGGGCCCGGAGAAGACGGCACCCTTCTCGCCGAGCTCCGTCATCGTGGCCTCGATGTCGTCGCACATGAGCGAGATCTGGTGGTGTCGAGGGTGCGAGTGCTCGGTGCCCTCGTGCGTGTACGAGGTCGGGTGCACGCCGAGCTCGCTCGAGCCGGTCCTGAAGATCAGCCAGCCGGGCACGTCCGGCTCCTCGACGCACGGCCAGCCGAGCACGTCACGGAGAAACGTGCGCGTGGCGGGCGGATCGTCCGAGTAGATCAGCAGGTGGATCGCCGTGAGCACGGCTCCATGGTACGAGGGCGCGTACCATCCACGACGTGCGTGCCCTCGCCGCCGCAGTCTTCGCAGCGCTCGCCCTTCCGGCGGTCGCGCTCGCGGTCGGGCCGGCGAAGGTCTTCTTCGAGGACACGATCCCGTCGGGGAGCTCGTCCTCGGTCACGATCGTCACGCACCGGCCCGCGGCCTTCAAGGTGCTCCTCCGCGTCCCGACCGCGGGCCGCGCGAAGCTCTTCCTCCTCGGCAAGCATGCGCCGAAGGGCGGCCCGCTGATCACGACGAGCAACACGTCGCCCGCGACCGCCTGCGACGGCGCGGCGGGCTCGTTCTACTGCAAGGCGTCGTACGAGCCCCTGCCGAAGGGGACGTACACGTGGCGGATCACGTGGGCCGGAAAGCCCAAGGCGCCCGCGCACGTCGAGCTCACCGTGCGCTGGTAGGTCCCCGCAGCGGCTGCGGCTAGCATCGGCCGCGTGGCCGTCGCGACCCCCGAGAGCTACCTCGCCGACCTGAACGAGGCCCAGCGCGAGGCCGTGCTCGCGACCGAGGGGCCGCTCCTCGTCGTCGCGGGAGCGGGCTCGGGGAAGACGCGCGTGCTCACGTATCGCGTCGCGCACCTCATCCGCGCCTGCGGCGTGAAGCCGAACGAGATCCTCGCGATCACGTTCACGAACAAGGCGGCGGGGGAGATGCGCGAGCGGCTCGAGCGCATGCTCGGGCAGACCGCGCGGGCGATCTGGATCCTCACCTTCCACGCGGCCTGCGGTCGCATGCTGCGCCGCGAGGCGGAGCGGCTCGGGTACCGCTCGACCTTCACGATCTACGACGACCAGGACCAGGTGCGGCTCGTCAAGGCGTGCCTCGAGGAGCTCGGGAAGGATCCGAAGCGCTTCTCGCCGCGCGGCATCCATGCGCAGATCTCGCGCGCGAAGAACGAGCTCGTCTCGCCGGAGGACTACGCCGCGCGCGTCGCGTCCTTCTGGGATCAGACCGTCGCCGAGGCGTACGAGCTGTACCAGCGGCGGCTGCACGCCTCGAACGCGGTCGACTTCGACGACCTGCTGATGCTGACCGTTCAGGTCTTCGAGCGCTTCCCCGAGGCGCTCGAGCGCTGGCGCAAGGCGTTCCGCTACGTGCTCGTCGACGAGTACCAGGACACGAACCACGCGCAGTACCGTCTGCTCCAGCTCCTTGGCGCCGAGCACGGAAACGTGTGCGCGGTGGGAGACCAGGACCAGTCGATCTACAGCTTCCGCGGCGCCGACATCCGCAACATCCTCGAGTTCGAGAAGGACTTCCCCGGGACGCAGGTCGTCACCCTGGAGCAGAACTACCGCTCGACGAACAGCATCCTGCGAGCGGCGAACTCGCTGATCGAGCAGAACCGCGAGCGCAAGCCGAAGCGCCTCTTCTCCGACCTCGGCGAGGGCGACCCCGTGCGGGTGATCGAGGTCGAGGACGAGCACGCGGAGGCGAGGTTCGTCGCCGCCGAGATCGCCTCGCTCATCGGCGGCGGCAGCTCCGCCAGCGAGGTCGCGGTCTTCTATCGGACGAACGCGCAGTCGCGCGTGCTCGAGGACGTGCTCGTGCGCCAGGACGTGCCGTACCAGGTCATCGGCGGGCCGCGGTTCTACGAGCGCGCGGAGATCCGCGACGCGACCGCGTACCTGAGCGTGCTCGCGAACCCGCAGGACGCCACGTCGCTGCTCAGGATCGCGAACCGGCCGCGCCGCGGGATCGGCGACACCTCGATCCAGCGCCTCGTCACGCACGCGGAGGCGACCGGGCGCACGCTCTTCCAGGCGCTGGCCGATCCGGAGGCGGCCGGAGTGTCCGCGGCCTCGTGCCGCGCGGTCCGCTCGTTCCACGCGACCATGGAGTCGCTCATGGCGCTCGCGCAGGAGCTCCACGTCGACGAGCTGCTCGAGCGCGTCCTCGAGAAGACGGGGACGCTCGACGCGCTCGAGGCCGAGCGCACGATCGAGGCGCGCGGAAGGATCGAGAACCTGCAGGAGCTCGTCGGCGTCGCACGCGAGTTCCGCCAGAGCGGCGCGGAGGATCCCTCGCTCGCCGCGTTCCTGCAGGACATCTCGCTCGTCTCCGACCAGGACACGATCCGCGACGAGCGCGGGCTCGTGACGCTGATGACGCTGCACAACGCGAAGGGGCTCGAGTTCCGGGCCGTCTTCATGATCGGGATGGAGGAGGGGATCTTTCCGCACTCGCGCTCGATCGAGGAGCAGGGCGTCGAGGAGGAGCGTCGCCTCTGCTACGTCGGCATGACCCGCGCGATGGAGCGGCTGACGCTCACGCACACGCTCGCCCGCTCGTTGTTCGGCCGACGCGAGTACAACCTCGCCTCGCGCTTCCTCGACGAGCTGCCGCAGGAGGTCGAGCGCGACCGCCTGCGCCCAGCCTCCTGGAGCGGCTACGGGTCTCCCACGGCGGCCGCGATCGAGCCGCGCCCGGGCATCGCGCTCTCCACGGGCGATGCCGTCCGTCACGGGTCTCTCGGCGAAGGGATCGTCACCGGAATGGAGCCGGGCGGAGTCGTTACGGTTCGCTTCGCCCAAGACGGCACCGAACGGAGGCTCATGGTCGAGTACGCACCCCTGGAGAGGATCGTTTGAGCTTCAAAGTTGCGCCGGTCGCGAACCTCGAGGAGTTCGGCCAGGCCGTTTTTGCGATCGGGCAGTACTTCGCGTTCGACCCGACGAGCGAGCGCATGGAGCGCTTCTCGAAGAACCTGCCGCTCGAGCGTATGCACGCGGCCCGGGAGGACGGGACGATCGTCGGCGGCGCAGGGGCGTTCCCGTTCGAGCTCACCGTGCCGGGAGGCTCGGTGCCGACAGCGGGCGTCACGGTGGTCGGGACGTTCCCGACTCACCGCCGGCGGGGCGTTCTCCGCGCGATGATGCGAGCGCAGCTCGACGACGTGCACGAGCGCGAGGAAGCGGTCGGGCTCCTGTGGGCCTCGGAGGAGACGATCTACGGCCGGTTCGGATACGGCATGGCCTCGCTCGCCGGCGAGCTCGAGCTCGCGCGCGAGTACTCCCACTTCGCGCGGCCGTTCGTGCGCGAGGGGCGCGTGCGCCTCGTCGAGGCGGAGGAGGCGGCGAAGCTCTTTCCGCAGGTCTGGAACGTCGTCCGCCGCCGCACTCCCGGAATGCTCTCGCGGACACGCACGTGGTGGGAGCTTCGGATCCTCTTCGACCCGCCCGGGCACGAGGGCGGGCCGAAGCGCTTCGTCGTCCTCGAGCGGGACGGACGCCCGGAGGGCTACGCCGTGTACCGCCACCAGCCGAAGTGGGACGGACGGTCTCTCGAACTCGGTGCTCGAGGTCGTGGAGGCGGTCGCGCTCGACGGACGTCCGACGGCCGAGATCTGGCGCTACCTCCTGGACATCGACTGGGCTGCTCGGGTCAACGCGTCGCTCCTGCCGGTCGACCATCCGCTCTTCTTCCTGCTCGCGACGCCGCGGCGCATGCGGATGCGGGTCGGAGACGGGCTGTGGGCCAGGCTGGTCGACGTCGGCGCAGCGCTCTCCGCGCGCGGCTACGCGGCCGACGGCGCGGTCGTGTTCGACGTGGTCGACGACTTCTGCCCGTGGAACACGGGCCGCTGGCGGCTCGCGGACGGCGTCGCGAAGCGGTCGAAGACTGCGCCGCAGCTCCGCTGCGACGTGACCGCGCTCGGCTCGGCCTATCTCGGCGGCTTCAGCTTCTCGGAGCTCGTCCGCGGGGGCCGCGTCGAGGAGCTCCGCCGCGGCGCCGCAGCGCGCGCGGACGCGATGTTCGCGTCCGAGCGCGCGCCCTGGTGTCCCGAGATCTTCTAGCGCGCAGACCGGAGATCCGCTAGCGCGGAGTCTCCGGTCGCGCGAAGATCCCTAGAGGCGGCCGCTTTCGCGGCCGCATCGCATCTACTGCCGAGCGTCAGCGGACATCCGCTTCGACGTCGATGTGCCCGGGCTGCGGAGGCAGGGCGAATGTCTCGCCGCTCGGTCGCCGCTGCCGGACCCCGTCCACGAAGAGCGCGCGGATCCGCTTTCCGTCGGGCAGGCGGAGACGGAGCCGGAGGCTGCGCAGCGGCTCGCGGTCGGGGACGTCGATCGAGGCCGTGACGCTTCCGCTCGCCGCCGTCAGCGTGTAGGAGATGGGGCCGAAGCTCGTCGCGAGCTGACGCACCTCGATCGACCTGCCGGGCCGCAGCCAGCCCCGGGGCGTGGCGTACGCGAGCTCGAGGCCGCGCGGCACGCCTCGCCCGTTCGTGCTCTCGTGGACGACGAGCAGGCGCAGCGTCTCGAGGAACGCGGCGTTGCTCGTCCCGTTCGGAGGGAGGTAGGCGGTGCGGTACAGCCGTCCATGGAGCGGCGCGATCGACACGCTCTCGCCCGAGACGAACGTGCCGGGCGTCATCTCGGCCGCGAGCTGGCCGTACAGGCTGAGGACGAGCTCGTCCGGGCGGTCGTTGTCGGCGAGGAAGCGGGACATGTTCAGGCCGTACACCGGATTCGAGCCCGACTTGAGGCGATCGCCCGTGCCGTAGAGCCCATAGGCGCCGGTGCGTACGAGGCCGAGCAGGCGGGCGCCGTGCGTGTCGAGGTAGCGGAGGACGCCGTGCGCCTGGGGGCTGTGCGGCGGGAAGAGGCCGGCCGCGAGCACGTACGGCATGACGAGGTTCCAGTAGCTCCCCTGCCGGGTGCGCGTCACCGAGCGGTAGGGAGAGACGTGCTCGAGCAGCCGCACCGGGACGAACAGCGAGCCTCCGGGCAGCGCTCGCTGCGATCGGCGCACCGCGCGCCGGAGCCCGCGCTCGAGCTTCTTCGAGAGGCGTGTCGCCTCCGAGGCCAGGCCTCGGTAGCCCGCCTCGCGCCACACGCTCGCCATGTCACGGAGCCCCTGCCACACGAGCGCCTGCGTGTGCAGCCCGTAGACGCGGTCGCCGACGTCGGAGGAGAAGCGCTCGCGCGGCAGCAGCCCGTTGCGGCTCGAGTGGAGCTGGCGGGCGACGTGCTGCATGTACCGCCTGAGGGTCGGCGTCGCCCGAGCGATCTCGTCACGGTCGCCGGAGAGCCGCTCGTAGCTCGCGAACCCGACGAGCCGCACGCCGATCCGCCAGTTCGTGCGACGCTCGGCGATATGCACCTGGTGCTTCGGCTGCTTGCGCACGGACGTCTGCAGGATCGTCCGGCTCACGGGCAGCTGGCCGTACTCGGCGAGCACCCGGGCGACGTCGATCGCCTCCGGCGTCGAGAGCTGCTCGTAGCGGTTGCCGACGCTGTAGCGCCACGTCAGCCCGAGGTTCTGGATGAGCAGGTTGCGCTCGGCGTCGAGCACGCGTTTCTCGGGGACGACGATCAGGCCGCCGTTCCCGAGCTTCTGCTCCCAGAAGCTCCGCACGCGGTCGCGCGAGCGCTCGTAGTACGCGTCGTCGAGGACCATCGGCCGGCTCCCCGACGGGTGGTGCAGCCACGCGACGTACATCGTCCGCACGGTGCCCTGGGGGACGGCGTACTTGACCGAGGGCCGCCCGTACGTTCCTCCCTCGCTGTAGAAGAGGTACGTCCGGCCCTGGCGGCGCAGCCTCGAGCCGTCGCTCGCGAGCCCGGGAACCGAGGGCGTGAACCGCACGCGCACGACCTGGGCGCGCGAGGAGCGGGCGTCCGCGGTCACCTTGACGAAGCTCACGAGCGAGCGCGTCTGCGGGACGTGCGTCGCGAACGACTCCTGCGTGTAGCGAACCCCGTCGCGGTCGGCGTACTGCGTCTCCAGGATCGGGAGGTAGCCCTCCGCGAGCGTGGGCAGCCGCAGTCGGCGCAAGCACGAGCCGTAGCGCTCGTGGCCGCCCGGTCCGACCCCGACCGTGAGCCGGCGTCCGTGGGCCTTGCGGGAGATGATCTCGCTCCCGTCGGCCACGTGCAGCGCGACCGAGCTCGCCCCGCGCGTCCCGCCCGGCTGGGAGAACGGCGCGTAGTGGACGCCGGAGTCGGTCAGCGGTCGCCCGTGCGCGGCGGCGGCGAGGAACACGGGCGGCAGGTAGCGGCTGACCCGCGCATAGGTCGGCCCGCTCCGGGAGCCGAGCAGGATCCGCCCCCACTCGTCGCCGCGGGCATGCAGCGCGTCGTTCACGCGCCGCAGGTAGCGGGAGCTCAGGTGTCCCTCACGGCAGAGCGGCGAGGACGGGCTCGCACGCTGCCAGCTCGTCGGCCGCTCGGGGGTCGCGCTCGCCAGGCCCGCGAGGACGGCCGTCGCCGCAACCGCCGCCCCGAGGGCGGTGAAGACATGCCTGCTCATCCCCGCGCGCATCATCCTTATTCGGCGCGCGACGGATGACAAGACCCGTCCGCGCAGAGGCCGCGCGGGCGTCGAGCCCGCTCGCGCGAGCGGCTATCATCGACCGCCCGGGGCGGTTAGCTCAGTTGGGAGAGCACCAGCTCGACAAGCTGGGGGTCACTGGTTCGAGCCCAGTACCGCCCACCTCATAAGCCTTCCGAGCGGCTGGAAACGTCTGCTACCTTGGCCCCGCCGGTGGGACTGAAGCGCCTCTCCCTGCTGGTCGCGCTGGCGGCCGCTCTCTCCGTCGTCTTCGTCCCAGGCGCGAGCGCGGGGAAGTTCGACCAGGGGCGTATGGGGTGCATGGGCGAGAGTCCGGCGACGTGCCCAGCGGGAACGGTCGGAACGCCCTACTCCCTCCCGGTCTTCCTGCAGGACGACGATCCCTGGAGCTGCGCCGTCTTCAGGGTGAGCTCGGGACTGTTTCCCCCCGGCTTGAGTCTCACGCCGTACGCAAGCGACGACACCAAAGCCGCGCGTATCACCGGAACACCCACCCAGCCAGGCACGTATCGGTTCTACATCAGTTACCTAGCCGACAGGGAACCGGGCTGCGCCGCAGCATGCGGAAACAAGTGTCAGTCCGACGATGAGTTCATCATCCCGATCAATCCTGGCGCTGCAGCCCTGCCGACGCTCACGCTCGGACCGGAGACCGCGGCCACGGGCACCACGGGAACGCCGTACTCCCTGCAGATGACGGCGTCGGTTCCCGACGCGAAGACGTGGTCGATCAGCTCGGGCACACTGCCGCCGGGGCTCGCGATCGACGCCGCGTCGGGTCTCATCTCCGGCACGCCGACGACCGCAGGCACCTATGACTTCACGGTCTATGCGAAAGTCAACGCAGACTCGCGCTCAGATGCGAAAGCGCTCGGCATCGTCGTCCGCGAGCCACTGCGCATCTCCGGGGCCGCGCCGTTCACGGCGGCACGCCGGGCCGCGGGCGAGGTCGGAGCGCCGTTCGAATCGTCGCTCACTGCGACGGGCGGGCTCGGCACGTATGCGTGGACGGTCTCGACCGGCACGCTGCCGCCCGGCCTCGATCTCGCCGACGGGGCGATCTCGGGGACGCCGACGGCCGCGGGCTCGTACGCCTTCATCGCGACGGTGACCGACGCCGAGGGTCGCACCGCCAACTACCCGGCTCGGATCGTCGTCGCCGAGAAGCTCGCGATCACGACAGCGCTCTTCCGCCTCGCGAAGGTCGGGAAGCTGTACGGCGCGAAGCTGAAGACGTTCGGCGGCTTCAAGCCGATCTCGTGGAGGATCACCGCGGGACAGCTGCCGAAGGGCGTGCGCTTCACGCGGTCGCTCGGCGTGCTTGTGGGCGCGCCCAAGAAGTCGGGCCGCTACCGCGTGACCTTCGAGGCGACCGACGCGCTCGGCGTCGTCTCGAAGAAGACGCTCACCATCATCGTCGCGCCGTAGCCGCAGCTTCGCTCGGGGTACCAACGAGCCGTACGCGCGCAGGACCGACGGAGGCGCTGCGTACGCCCTCCGTGCCCAGCCGTGTGCCGTCGGCCTACCGCGACGGCAGGCCGCCCGAGTAGACGGCGCACGAAATGCGTACAAATGTCGATCCGGGCGATCGCCGTCCGTCGAATCGGCGTAATCGTTCGCCGACGACGAGAGGAGAGACGATGAAGTACCTGTTGCTGGTCTGCTGGGACACGGAGAAGATGGACGCGCAGGACGAGCCGGCTCCGTCCGAGCCCGCTGAGCCCGCGGAGGAGGAGAGCTTCCCGTGGCTGGACGACCTCCAGGCTCGCGGGGCCTGGATCACGGGCGACCAGCTCGCACCGCCGCGCCGCGCGCGCTCGGTGCGCGTCCGCGACGGGAAGCGGATCGTCACCGACGGCCCGTTCGCGGAGACGAAGGAGGCGGTCGGCGGCTTCGACCTCGTCGAATGCGACAGCCTCGAGGAGGCCGTCGAGATCGCGGCGGCGCATCCGGTCGCGCAGCTGGGGACGATCGAGGTGCGCCCGCTCTGGGGAAGCTGAGCGCGCTAGCCCTTGATCACGTCGTGGAGCTCGTAGTAGGCCTCGCGGCTCGGCTGCGTGAAGTTCTCGGGGGCGGGGAAGTTCTCCGGGCCGGCCTCGATCATCGGCTGGACGTGCTCGCTCAGGAACCGCTCCGCCTGCTCTCGCGTCTCCCAGACGTCCATGATGCGGAAGACGCCGCTCTCGTCGTCGAAGCCGGCCGTGTGCAGGATGAGCCCGTCGAACGGGCCGTCGCCGAGCTGCTCCTTCACGTAGTCGTAGTTCGCGGTCATGCGGTTCTGGATCGGGAACTCCTGGACGAATGCGACAGCCATGGCGGCCTCCTTGGTCGTGTTGCTCGATTATGCGACACGAGGGGTTCGCTCGCGCGGGCGTCTTCATAATCCAACGCTCCACGGCCGAAGGAGCCCGATGAAGATCCGCGCCGCAGTCCTCGAGGAGTTCGGTCAGCCGCTCGTCGTCCAGGAGCTCGACCTCGCCGAGCCGAAGGAGCGCGAGGTGCTCGTCCGACTCGCCGCGTGCGGCGTCTGCCACACCGATCTCCACACCGCGTCCGGGAACGACCCCACCGGATACGCGCCCTGCGTCCTCGGCCACGAAGGCGCCGGAGTCGTCGAGCGAGTCGGGTCGGGGGTGACGATGGTGGCGCCGGGCGACCACGTCGTCACGCTCTTCGCGCCCGAGTGCGGCGAGTGCATCCACTGCCGCAGCGGGCGGACGAACCGGTGCGTCGCGATCCGGGAGATGCAGGGCGTCGGCCTCCTGCCGGACGGGACGACCCGTCTCTCGCGCGACGGTGAGCCGATGCGCCACTTCATGGGGACGTCGACCTTCGCCGAGTACACGGTGCTGCCCGAGATCGCCCTGGCGAAGGTCTCGCCGGACGCTCCGCTCGAGGGCTGCGCGCCGTTCGCCTGCGGGCTGGCGACCGGGATCGGCGCCGCCCTCTACACCGCCGAGGTCCAGCCGGGATCGACGTGCGTCGTGTTCGGGTGCGGGCTCGTCGGGCTCGGCGCGGTGATCGGCTGTCGTCTCGCCGGCGCCGACCGGATCGTCGCCGTCGACCTCTCGGAGGATCGGCTCGCGGCCGCGCGGCGCCACGGCGCGACGGACACGCGCGTCGCCGGCGACGGCGTGGTCGAGTGGGTCCGCGAGGAGACGGGCGGGTTCGGCGCCGACTACACGTTCGAGGCGACGGGCAACGTCGGCGTGATGCGCCAGGCGGTGGAGGCGGCGCGCGAGGCCTGGGGCCTGGCCACCATGATCGGGGTGGCGGGGAAGGGGGAGACGCTCGACGTCGTGCCGCGGCTCCTGATCACCGGCCGCCGCGTGACGGGCTCGTCGTTCGGCGGGGTGAAGGGCAGGACGCAGGTGCCGCTCCTCGTCGATCGCTGGCTCGCCGGCGAGATCGACGTCGAGTCGCTCCTGAGCCACCGCCTCTCGCTCGACGAGGTCAACCGCGGCTTCGAGCTGATGGAGGCCCAGGACGGAATCCGGAGCCTCGTCGTCTTTCCCTCGTAGTTGCGGCGCGGCCGAGCCGCATCTACCCTGACGCGCGTCGTGCCGCCACTGAGACGCCCAGGCCTCGTCCTCGCAGCGGCGGTCGTCGCGATCGCGCTGCCGACGATCGCCTCGGGCGCGCTCGCCGCCCCGAGCGCGAGCACGGCGATCGCGGCCAACACGACGACCTACCAGGACTCGGTGGGCGAGGACGCCACGGCGCCGGACATCACGACGATCGTCGCGTCCAACGACGACGCCGGCACGATCACCTTCAAGATCAACATCCCGAACCGGTCCCAGCTCACGCAGGACCTCGGCCTGTTCATGGACGTCGACAGCGACGCGAACCAGGCCACGGGCGACCCGCAGAACTTCGGTTCCGACTACATCATCCAGCTGCTCCTGGGCGAGATCGTCCTCTTCAAGTGGGACGGGACCGACTACCGGATCAGCGCAACGCAGTCGTCGCTCGCCTACCAGTGGACGGGAGGGGCGACCGTCCGCATCAACGCCGCGGACCTGGGCAACACGCGCAAGCTCGCGTTCGACGCCTTCGTCGTCTCGGGCATCGTCTTCGACCAGACGACCGGTGCGATCGACTGCAGCCAGTGCAAGCGCGACTTCGCGCCCGGCGTCGGCCTCTACAGCTATGACGTGAAGATCGGCCGAGCGTCGCTCGTCGTGAAGAGCCTCAAGCCGACGCCGACGAAGCCCACGGCCGGCAAGCCGTTCACGCTACGGCTCGTGGCCGCCCGCTCCGACACCGGCGCCGTCGTCCAGAACGGACGCGCGACGTGCATCGGCCGGATCGGCAGCGCGAGGCTCGCCGCGAAGGTGCAGCGGGTCTCCGGCGGCGCCGCGGTCTGCACGTGGAACCTCCCGGCGAGCGCCAAGGGCAAGACGTTCCGGGGGTCCGTGTCGGTCGCGTTCGAAGGGCTCCGGGCCGCGCAGAGCTACGCCGGGAAGATTCGCTAGTCCGGCGCTCGTGCGACGCGTCGCGCTCCTCGCTCCTCTTCTCGCCGCCGTCGCCGTCACAGGAACGGCTGCGGGCTCGATCGGCCTGACGCCGCAAAGCGTCGTCGAGCGGGCACGCCTGAAGGTGCACCCCGCGCCGGATCTCTCGAGCTTTCAGCGGGACGCCTCGAACCGCGTCCGCGTGATCATGACGCTCCACGACCCGCCGCTCGCAGCCGCGAGCTACGCCCGTCGGTCCGGCGTCGCCACGAGGGCCAAGCTCGACTTCCGCAGCTCGTTCGCGCGCTCGTACCTCGGCACGCTCGAGGCCGAGCAGGACTCCGCGATCGCGCGCCTCCACCGGGAGCTCCCGGAGGCGCGCGTCTCCCGCCGCTACCAGGTGCTCGAGAACGGCTTCGCCGTGAGCGTGCCCTACGCGCGGCTGCCGGAGCTCCTCTCGAGCGGGATCGCGACGCGCGTCTACCCGAGCCTCACCTACCAGCTCGCTCTGAATCGCGGGCCGGGGATCATCGGCGCGCCGCAGTTCTCGTCCGCCACGGGGGCGAAGGGCGACGGCGTCAAGGTCGCCGTCGTCGACGACGGCGTCGACCACCAGCACCCGTTCCTCGACCCGAAGGGGTTCTCCTATCCGCCCGGGTTCCCGAAAGGGGACACGAGCTCGACGACGCCGAAGGTGATCGTCGCGCGTGCGTTCGCCGGCCCGCGCTCGAGCGCCGCGACGCTCGACCGCGACAAGTCCTTCCACGGCACCTTCGTCGCGGGGGTCATCGCAGGCGTCCCCATGGACGTCCCGGCGGGACGCCCGGGCTTCTGCATCAGGGCGGAAGGCGGCTGCCACCCCGCGGTCACCGGCATCTCCGGCGTCGCGCCGCGCGCGTACATCGGCAACTACCGCGTGTTCAACGTGCCGAACCCGGCGCCGATCGGGGGGTGCTGCTCTGCAAACAGCCCGGAGATCGTCGCCGCGTTCGAGGCTGCCGTGAAGGACGGCATGGACGTCATCAACTTCTCGGGCGGCGGGCCACAGGCCGACCCGCGGACGGACATCCTCATCGACGCGGTGAAGAACGTGGTCAAGGCCGGGGTCGTCCCGGTCATCTCCGCGGGCAACGACCGCGACTTCTTCGGCCTCGGGACAGCGGGCTCGCCCGCGACGGCGCCGGATGCGATCAGCGTCGGCGCCGTTGCGAACGCACACGTCTTCGGCCCGTCCCTGGCGGTGACCTCTCCGGGCGGTCTCGGCCGGATGCCGTTCAGCCCCACCGACGACGTCCCGCCCTCCTGGATCTCGTCAGATCAACGGCTCGTCGACGTCGGCACCGTGAACGGGGTGAGCCGCCAGCTCTGCGACGTGAGCCCTGCGCTGCCGACGGGGTCGTTGCGCGGCGCGATCGCGCTCGTGAGCCGCGGCGGGTGTCCGTACGCGGCGAAGGCGAGGCGCGCGCGCGACGCCGGCGCGATCGGGATGGTGATCGCCGAGAATCGCCCCGGCGATCCCGCGGCCCCGGTCTTCTCCGAGCTCTCCGGCGGATCGATCTCGGATCTCGACGGCGCGCGCGTGCGGGCCGCAGCCGCGGGTGCGGGCGGGGCGGTGACCGTGCGGTTCAGCAAGGACGTGCTCGAGGTGCCGACGACCTGGGCCGGTGTCCCGACGAGCTTCTCGGCGGGCGGCCTCACGCCGTTCGGGCATGCCCTCAAGCCCGACCTGATGGCCCCCGGAGCGCAGGTGCTGTCGTCGACGCTGCCCGAGTTCGCGGGTGACCAGTTCGCCGTGCTCGACGGCACGAGCTTCTCCGCTCCGCACGTCTCGGGCGCGGTCGCCCTGCTCACCCAGCGGCACCCGAGCTGGACGCCTGCGCAGATGAAGTCGGCGCTGATGTCGACGGCGGGCCCCTCCTTCGCCGATACCGCAGGGACGCAGGAGGCCTCCGTGATCGTCGAGGGCGCGGGCCTCGTCCGGGTCGGCTCGGCGGACCGGCCGCTGCTC
Source organism: uncultured Gaiellaceae bacterium (assembly GCA_963831285.1). Taxonomy (GTDB): domain Bacteria; phylum Actinomycetota; class Thermoleophilia; order Gaiellales; family Gaiellaceae; genus GMQP-bins7. The sequence goes on from CAWHPO010000001.1 coordinate 97,593, forward strand.
TTCACGGATCCCCAGTCCCTGTCCTTCGGGTACCTGGTCGCCGGCGGAGGTGCGAACAGCAAGACCGTCTCGGTGACGCTCACGGATGCGGGCGACGGCGCGGGCACGTGGACGACGGAGATCCAGTCCCAGGTCGCCTCGCCCGGGGCCACGCTCGAGGCGGCCCCGGTCACGCTCGCTCCCGGTGCCAGCGCCGTGCTGCAGATCACGGCTCGCGCAGCGGCCGGAGCTGCCCAGGGCGACGACTTCGGGTTCATCCTCCTCCGGCGCGGCGCCGACCTGCGCCGGATCCCGTACGCGTTCTCGGTGTCCCACTCGTCGCTCGTGGACGCCCCCGTGACGCCCCTGAAGCCGGTCCAGTCCGGCGACACCCGCTCGGGAGACGATCGCGTCCGCGTCTACCGGTGGCCCACCTCGCCGTTCTCCGTCCTCGGCCTGTTCGGCGTCGACCCGTCCGTGAACGAGGACGGCAAGGAGAAGGTCTACTCGCTCGACATCACGAAGCAGGCGGCGAACGCGGGCGTCGTCGTCGTCCGGCCCGCGCCCAGCCTGAACGGCCCGGTCGAGTCCCTCTTCGACTCGAACCAGCCGATCCACCCGTGGTTCATGGGCTCGCTCGACGAGAACGACGTCCTCGGGTATGCGGGCATTCCGGTCAACGTGAACAGCACGCTCCCCGACTTCCTCTTCTCGGAAGGAGCTGCGGGGGGCGTCTTCCTGCCGCCGGGCAAGTACTACGTCTCCGTCGACTCGGGCCGCGACCCGTTCACGGGCAAGTCCCTCGCCGGCCCGTACACGCTGCGCTCGTGGGTGAACGACCTGAAGCCGCCCGTGGTGAAGGTGCTCACGAAGTCGCTCTCGGCCGGACGGCCGACGATCGTCGCGAGGATCACGGACGCGAAGTCGGGCGTCGACCCGCTCTCGCTGCAGCTCTACTTCGGGCCGACCGGGCGGCAGTCGTCGGTCGCGGCCTCGTTCTACGATCCGAGCACGGGCATCGCCGCCTTCACGATCCCACGGAGCGCCGACCGCCTGCAGCCCGGGCCGCAGTTCATGCAGCTGGTCGCGTCCGACTACCAGGAGGGCAAGAACATCAGCGCGGGGGACACGAGCGCGAACCCCCTCCCGAACACCCAGATCGGAGGCCTCCGCGCCGTTGCGGTCAACCGGCCCACGGTGACGTGGGCGACCCCTGGCAAGGGCGCCTGCGCGAGCCGTCGCCAGGAGCTCCTCGTGGTCGCGAACGACAACGTCCAGGTCTCGTCGGTCGGATTCTTCGACGGCAAGCGCCAGATCGCCCGCGTCCGCAAGAACACGGGCGGGCTGTATCGCACGATGTGGCATCCGCGCCGCAAGGGCGCGTACGTCCTCACGGCGGTCGCATCCGACGTGCGCGGCCGCGAGGGTCAGGCGACGCAGTCCGTCCGCGTCTGCCGCTAACTACGTTCGCGGGGGGAAACGATGTTTCCCCCGCGAGCCCCCCTTCCTCTTCGCGCTGTCTTGTCAAGCGCCCACTGGCTTGCGGGCGAGTAAATCGCCCTCCGGCCCTCGTGCGAGGCGAGTGATCAACGTTCGGAGGAGATGGACGAGTCGAGCAGCCTGGCGTCAGAGGGCGGGTCCGGCTCGTCCACGTCGAGCTCCGGAGGCGGGGTCTCCGGGTGCACGAAGAGGTTGCGGACGGCCGCGACGACCTGCGCGCGCAGCGGGGGCCCGGTCGGGCCTGGCGGCTGCGACCACGCGTACGCGAACTCGGCTCCGAGGAGCAGGATCCACGCGACGACGTACACGAAGAAGAGGAACGTCATCACGCCGGCGAGCGACCCGTAGATGACGTTGTAGCGGGTGTAGTTCGAGAAGACGAGCGCGAGCACCTTCGTCGCTCCCCAGACGCCGACGGCGGTGAGGATCGCACCCGCGAGCGCGCCGCGCCGCCGCAGCTTGCGAGCGGGGACGAAGCGGTAGAGGAGGAGCACGGTGATCGCGATCGCGAGCAGCTGAAACCCGTCCCGCAGGTACAGGCCCGAAGGCGTGGCGATTCCGGCCCACTGGGTGAAGCGATCCGCGAGCTTGCTGAAGAAGGCCCAGAAGGCCGAGAGCCCCACGATCACGAGGACGAGCACGCCCGCGGCGGCGACGAGGATGAAGTCGACGAGCTTCGCACGCGCCGCCGGCCGGCCCGCGGTCGACCTTCAGCGCCGTCTCGAGCCCGAGCCGGATCGAGGCCATCATCCCGGTCGCGCCCCACAAGAGCGCGACGAGCGAGATGAGGCCGATCGCCGAGAGCGGGGTGGCGATCTGCTCGATCGAGCGCTGGATGTTTCCCTGTCCGGACTCGGAGACGGGGAGCAGCCGGATGAGCTCGTCGATCACGCGCTGGCGAACCGCGTCGTCCTGCAGCACGAGCCCGAAGATCGAGACGAGCGCGATCGTGAGCGGGAAGAGCGAGAAGAGGACGCGGTACGCGATGGCGGCTGCGTACTGGCCGCAGCGGTCCGAGAACATGTCCTCGATCGCCTTCGGCAGCGCGCGGAGGATGCCGCGGACGACGCCGCCGACGTGCTCGAGGGGCCGCCGTGCGAGTCGCTCGACCCTGCCGGCCGGCTCGGCGGCGTCGCTCATTCGTCTGAGTGTAGGGCCGTCTCCTGCTCTCCACGGTCGACACGACGGAGGAGGTACACGACGAGCGGCTCGCTCTTGCCCTTGACGCGGACGGGCGGTACGGGCTCGACGACGGCAGGAGCTCCGAGGCGCCGGAAGGTCTCCTCGCCGATCAGGACGCCGCCGACCGGCGCTTCCGACTGGATCCGGGCGGCGACGTTGACGACGTCCCCGACGTAGCCGTACTTGCGGTGCCCGCGCGCTCCGCCGACGAGCCCGGAGTGCACCTCGCCGGAGTTCACCCCGAGCCGGAACGCCGGCCAGTCCGCGTGCCCCTCGGAGACCCGCCTCGCCACCTGCTGGAACAGCAGCGCGGCCCGCGCGGCGCGGTGCGCGTGGTTGGGCGTGCCCGAGGTCGCTTCGAAGACGACCATCAGCTCGTCGCCGACGATCTGGTGCACCTCGCCGCCGGCCCGCCGCATGAGCGGCACGATCCGCCCGAAGTACGCGTTCAGCATGGCCGCGACCTCGTCCGCGTCGTGGCGCTCGGCGAAGCTCGTGAAGCCGGCGAGATCGGCGAACAGGATGCTCACGTCCGTCGCACCAGCCCGGGTCTCGTCGAGATAGAGAGCGCTGAAACGCTCCTGATGCCACTCCGCGCGCGCGACGAGGGCGATGAGCACGAAGGCGCCGAGCATGAGCACGTGCCATTCCCACCAGGAGATCTGCCAGTTCCGCGCCCACGCGATCACCACCATCGCCTCGGCGAGGAGGGCGAACGCGAGCGCGAACGCGAGGACGAACCGCTCCTGCCGCCGGCGATGGAGGCGGAGGAACCCGAACGCGGCCACTCCGAAGAGCGCGACGCCGCCGGCGGCGAGCACGATCTGCCAGCCGTCGAGCTCCTCCGCCGGGAGCGGGTCGTCGAGCGGAGGGAGCTCGGCGAGCGAGAAGACCGCCCAGATCGCGACCGCAGTCGCGACGAGCCCGACGAGGAGCGGAGCCGCGCGGAGCATGCGCTCCGCCCGCGCTCCCTCGAGCTCGACCGCGGCGCACGCCGCGAACGCACCGGCCAGGAGCAGCCCGACCGGCGTCGCGAGCTCGAAGCCGGCGTTCTTGCCGTCGAGGAGGACGCCCGGGGTGGCCAGTGCGTGCAGCCCGAAGAAGCTCGCGCTCACGATGAAGGCGAGCGAGATGAGGAGGAGCCGCGCGTCGCGCCGCCGGCGCGCCGCGGTCGTCACGCCCCAGCCGAGGGCGGTCGCCGCGGCGGCTGCGGCGAGGACGATCCAGAAGTGCGCCGGGTGGTTCTCCCAGTGCCCGTCGATGTTCGGCCGGACGAGCAGAGCCGCGAAGACCAGGAGTGGCGAGGCCGCGAGCGCGACCCAGTGTCCCGAGCGCATCGCGTCCAAGGTATCGCGACTCGCATCTATCCTCACCCGCCATGAAGGTGGTGCTCCCCGACTCCTCCGAGCTCGAGCTTCCCGACGGCTCGACGGCGCTCGACGCTGCGCGTGCGATCGGCCCGAAGCTCGCCGAGCAGTCCGTGCTCGCACGCATCGACGGCGAGGCGCGCGACCTGCGCCTCCCCCTCGCGGAGGGCGAGCGGCTCGAGCTCCTGACGACCCGCGACGCGCACGACCCGGACGCGCTGGCCGTGCTGCGGCACTCGACGGCGCACCTCCTGGCCGAGGCGGTGCTGCGCCTGCATCCCGGCGTGAAGATCGCGATCGGCCCCCCGATCGCGGACGGCTTCTACTACGACTTCGAGTTCCCGGAGCCGATCTCGGAGGCCGACCTGGAGGCCATCGAGGACGAGATCCGGCGCGAGGTGGCCGAGGGGCGGGCGTGGACGCGCGAGGAGGTGTCGCGCGAGGACGCCGTCGCGCGCTTCGAGGCGGAGGCGCAGCCGTACAAGGTGGAGCTGGCGAACGACGCGGAGGGGCAGATCTCCCTGTACACGCAGGGAGCGTTCACGGATCTCTGCCGCGGCCCACACCTGCAGAACGCCGAGCCCATCCGCGCGGTCAAGCTCACGAGCCTGGCCGGCGCGTACTGGCGCGGCGACGAGCGGAACACGCAGCTGACGCGGATCTACGGCACGGCCTTCTATTCGCAGGCCGATCTGGACGCACATCTCGAGCGTCTCGAGCAGGCCCGGGCGCGCGACCACCGCAAGCTCGGCCGCGACCTCGACCTGTTCCACCTGTCGGACGCCTCGCCCGGATCGCCGTTCTGGCACCCGCGGGGGATGGTGTTGTGGAACGCCCTCGAGGACCTCCGCCGCCGCGAGAACCTGCGCCGGGGGTACAGCGAGGTGAAGACCCCTCTCCTGTACGACCTGCAGACGTACATCACGTCCGGCCACTACGAGAACTACGCGGAGAACATGTTCTTCGTGCAGGCGCACGAGGGCGAGGAGCCGCTCGCGTTGAAGCCGATGAACTGCCCCGGCCACATGCTCCTCTTCGGATCGAAGCTGCGCTCGTACCGCGACCTTCCGATCCGGTACGCGGAGTCGTCCACGCTGCACCGCGACGAGCGCGGCGGGACGCTGCACGGCCTGCTGCGCGTGCGGCACATCACCCAGGACGACGCGCACGTCTTCGTCGCGGAGGAGCAGATCCAGGACGAGATCGACGGGATGATCGACTTCGCCCGTGCGCTCTACGAGCGGTTCGGCGTGACGCCGAGGGCCGAGCTGTCGACGCGGCCCGAGAAGCGCCTCGGCACGGACGAGCAGTGGGATCGGGCCGAGGCCGCGCTCGAGTCGGCGCTGCGGCGCCACGGCCTCGAGTACGAGATCTCGCCGGGCGAAGGGACGTTCTACGGACCGAAGATCGACCTGCACATGACCGACGTGCTCGGTCGCAGCTGGCAGATGGGGACGATCCAGCTCGACTACCAGATGCCGGTCCAGTTCGGGCTCACGTACATGGGCGCCGACAACCGGGAGCATTCGCCCGTGGTCATCCACCGCGCGCTCCTCGGGTCGCTCGAGCGCTTCATCGGGATCCTGATCGAGCACTACGGCGGCGCCTTTCCCGTTCTGGCTCGCGCCGGTGCAGGCGCGGGTCGTCCCGGTGGGGGAGAGCCACCGCGAGGCAGCCGGCGCGCTCCGCGACCGCCTCGTCGCCGAGGGCTATCGCGTCGAGGTGGACGACCGCGACGACACGCTCGGCAAGCGCATCCGCGACGCCGAGGTCGAGAAGGTCCCGTTCACGGTCGTCTACGGCGATCGCGAGTCGGACGCCGCGCTCGCCGTTCGCGAGCGAGGCGGTGGGCAGTCGACGCTGGCGCTGGCCGAGCTGCTCGACCGGTTCGCGGAGCTCGCGGCCGAGGCCGATCCAGCGCTGTAGGGGCGACTCTCTGGGCGCGCTCCTCGCGAGAGACGAGGGCCGAGGCAAGCCTCGCCCCTTCGACATGCTGGTAGCATGCTGCGTCTGCAAGCAGGAGCTCATCGCTTCCTCACCTCCCGAGCCATGTCCGCTGGGGCTTGACTCGCGGGGGTTCAACCGAGCCGGTTGGACGAAGTGACGAGCCGCTGCCTGCAGCGGTTCGTGTCGTTTACAAGGAGGAAGCTCGAAGCTTGATGAAGGGCCTTTGAGACCACGCCGCCGCCGGGCAGACCTCGACCGGCAGGTCCCGCGCAAGCGTGACGAGCGGATCAACGAGGAGATCCGCGCGCAGAGCGTCCGCCTCGTCGACGACGAGGGCGAGCAGGTCGGGATCCTCCCGACGAAGGAGGCGCTCGAATTCGCGTTCGGCAAGGGCCTCGACCTCGTCGAGGTCGCCGCCGGCGCAGACCCGCCCGTAGCGCGGGTCATGGACTACTCGAAGTACCGCTACGAGCAGGAGCAGCGCGCCAAGCAGGCCCGCAAGCACCAGCTCCAGATTCAAGTCAAGGAGATCAAGCTCAGACCCAAGATCGGGGTACACGACTACGAGACCAAGAAGGGGCACGTGGTGCGCTTCCTCGGGCAGCGGGCCAAGGTCAAGGTCACGATCATGTTCCGGGGCCGCGAGACGCTGCACCCGGAGCGCGGCCGGGACCTCCTGATCCGCCTCGCCGAGGACGTGAAGGAGCTCGGCTCGATCGAGCAGCAGCCTCTCCTCGACGGTCGCAACATGATCATGGTGCTCGCGCCGAACAAGAACGTAGGAGTGAAGACGGATGCCAAAGATGAAGACGTCGAAGGGCGCGAAGAAGCGCTTCAAGGTGACGGGAGCGGGGAAGCTCCTGCGCCGGCACGGGATGAGGAGCCACAACCTCGAGAAGAAGTCGTCGAAGCGTAGGCGCGGCTTCCGCAAGGCCGACGGCGTCGCGCCGAGCGACGTCAAGAGCGTCAAGAAGCTCCTGAGAGGCGGGTGAACGTATGCCCAGGGTCAAGCGTGCCGTCCACGCGCGCAAGAAGCGCGCGAAGGTGCTCGAGCAGGCGAAGGGCTACTACGGTCGCAAGAAGTCTCACTATCGCTTCGCGAAGGAGCAGGTCGAGCACTCGCTCGTCTACGCCTACCGTGACCGCAAGGTGCGCAAGCGGACGTTCCGCTCGCTCTGGATCATCCGTATCAACGCCGCCGCGCGCGAGAACGGCCTCTCCTACAACCGCTTCATGGCGGGCGTGAAGAAGGCCGGGATCGAGCTCGACCGCAAGTCGCTCGCCGACATCGCGGTGAGCGACCCGCAGGCGTTCGCCGCCGTCGCCGAGCGCTCCAAGGCCGCGCTCGGGCCGGACGCCGAAGCGTAAGCGCCCCTGATCGAGTCGCGCCAGAACGAGAAGCTCCGGCTCGTCCGGAAGCTCCTCTCTGCGCGCAAGCACCGCGAGGACGCGGGTCTCTTCGCGGTCGAGAGCGAGGATCTGGTCGAGGCCGCGGCGGCCGCCGGGATCGAGCCGGTCGAGCTCCTCGTCGCCGGCGAGAACGTCGTTCCCGAGCTCCTCGCCGAGGTCTCCACGCTCGGCCACGCGCCGCGTGTCATCGGCGTCTACCGCCGCGACGACCTGCCGACCGGCACCCGCGACGTCGTCGTCGGCCTGTGGCGGGTCTCCGACCCCGGCAACGTGGGCGCGCTGCTCCGCACGGCCGACGCGTTCGGAGCCGCTCTCGCCCTGTCCGAGGGCTGCGCCGACCCGACCGGCCCCCGCGCGGTGCGAGCGTCGGCGGGCGCGATCTTCAGGGTGCCGCTCGTGGGTTGGGGCGAGCTTCCGGAGCGACGCCTCGCGCTCGTCGCGCGGGGCGGCGAGCCCCTCGCCGACGTGGAGCTCGAGCCGCCGTTCGCGTTCCTCCTCGGGTCGGAGCGCGACGGGCTGCCCGAAGCCCTCGTGACACGGTCTCACACGGTGACGATTCCGACGCCCGGTGCCGCCGAGTCGCTGAACGTCGCGGCCGCCGGGGCCATCGCCCTCTACGAGCTCCGTCGACGGGCGAGCGTGCAACCATTGCCGGGTGACCTCGGAGGAGAGGGCGGCCCCGGCGGCTGACGCCGGGACACTGGGCGCACGCGTTCGCTCGCTGCGCCGCTCGGCCGGCATGAGCCAGGCCGAGCTCGCCGCAGGGCGGTTCTCGAAGGAGTACGTGAGCCAGATCGAGCGCGGGAAGGCACGACCCTCGAGCGAGACGCTCGAGTGGCTCGCGGGCCGCCTCGCCACGGACCGCGAGTTCCTCGAGCACGGCGTGAGCCGTGCGCAGGCCGAACGCGTCGAGGCCGCGCTCACCGACGCCGAGCAGCTCGTGGAGGAGCGCCGCTACGAGGAGGCGCTCCGCTCGTTCCGGATCGCCGGACGGCTCCCGGGCTCGGAGGCGCCGGACGTGTCGCTCCGTCTGCTCAAGGGCGAGGCGTGGGCTCGAATTCGCACCGGCGAGCTCGACGAGGCCATGCGGCTCCTCGAAGAGGCGGCAGCGGCCTCGGTCGCGGCGGGCTCGACGGACCTCGATCGAGCCGAGGTCGTCTTCGAGGTCGGCGTCGTGCGCTACCAGCAGTCGCGCATCTCCGATGCGATCGTGCTGTTCGACAACGCGTTGGAGCTGACGGAGCGCCTCGACGTCCCCTCTGACCGGCTCCGGTCGGACATCTTCCACTGGCGGTCTCGCTGCCATCGCCGCAACCGCGACTGGGTTGCCGCCGAGGAGGACATCACCCGCGCGCTCCAACTCGCAGAGGAGTGCTCCGACCCGCGCAGGACTGCTGACGGCCTCTTTCAGGCGTCGCTCGTCGCGCAGCGGCAGGGGTCGTGGGTGCTCGCGCGCTCCCAGGCCGAGCAGGCGCGGGACCTGTTCGCGTCGCTCGGGGACCGGGCGACGGTCGCACGGCTGCTCAACAACCTGGCAGGGCTCAACCACCTGCTGGGCAGCGACGCCCGTGCGGTGACGTTGCTCGAGGAGGCGTTCGAGATGTTCGTCGACCTCGAGCTCGCGGTCGACGCCGGCTACGTCTGCTCGTCGCTCGCGGAGATCCGGCTCGAGCGAGGCGAGCTCGCCGAGGCGGAGGCGCAGGCCCGGAAGGCGCTCGACCTCCTCGGCGGCCGGGTCGACCACCTCCAGGAGATCGGGACCGCGCAGCTCACGCTCGGGCGTGCGCTCGCGGGTCAGGGCTCGCTCGAGGAAGGCGAGACGTCGATCGCGGACGCCGAGGCGACCTTCGAGCGCGCGCAGTCACTGGGCCACCGGAGCTCCGCCTGGATCGCGCGGGGCGACGTCGAGTCGAGTCGGGGGAACGACGCCCTCGCCGCGGGTCTCTACAGACGCGCGGCGCAGGCGCTTCGCGAGCCGGACCTCTGAGCTCGGGCAGGCGTCACCGGCCGCACGGGCGGCGGGCGACGCCTCTGCTTCGAGGTGCCTGCGTCCTAGCTGCCGTCGAACCAACCCGCGCCAAGGCTGGCGAGGATGCCGGCAACGGCGGCGAGAGCACAGACGAGATAGCGCGTATTTCCCTTGGTGAACACGGTCGGACGTCCTTTCGGTGACTGCTTCGTCTTGCTAGTTGTCGGCCCTGAGTACGGCCTGGACACCCTCCAAAGGGGGATTGACCGCTGCTCAGGCGCGCGGCGGGAGGCCGCGGCGGCGGGTCAGGGGGCGGGAAGGACGCAGCGCTTCGCCTTCACCGCGGGCTCGAGCTCGTGCTGGTCAGCGTGCCACGGACGGCGTCCGGGCACCAGATGGCTCTTCAGGACCTGGCTCGTTGAGAGGCTTGATGCGGGTTACAGGCACGCACGGATGGGGGCCTGCGCACGGCGCATCGAGGCCGTCGCGCCACTCACAGATACGTCGAGTATCTGCGAGCAGCGCGCCAGCCACGCTGCTTGGCGCATGCCCTCCCCGCACGCACCTCTAACCCGCATCAAGCCTCTAGCCGAAGCCGCCCCCGCCACCACCGCCGCCGCCACCTCCGCCGCCGGAGAAGCCGCCGCCTCCTCCGCTTCCGCCGGAGTTGGGAGGCGCGAGCGCCGAGCCGAACCCCGAGGCAAGATCGCCGATCGAGAGGCTCGCCGCCCCGGAGCCGAGGTCGCCGCCGGGCGAGATCCAGTAGATCGTGCTGGCGTCGTGCAGCGCCTCGGGCATGTGGAGCTGCGCGCCCTGGAGGACGCGCTCGGCGATGCCGAACGCGATCCCGTAGACGAGGTAGCGCTCCCACAGCTCGAGCGTCGCGGGCGGCGCCTCCTGCAGCCGCGGGAAGTCCGTGAGGTAGCGCCGGAATGCCTCCCAGCGCTCCGCCTCCTCCTCGCCGGGTCGCGTCCGCCGTCGCCACGCGCGGCGGTTGAAGACGAGCGTCCCCAGGCAGACCGCGGCGTTCGCGACGAGGCAGGCGCCGACTCCGACGAGCAGCACGTCCGAGTAGCGCGGGTAGACCGGCCGCCAGTGGCGAACCGCGAAGTAGACGAGCACGCCCCCGGCGAGGGCGAACAGGACGACCGCGGCGACGAGTGGGAGCGCCCCCGAGTTGCGGAACCACCCGCGACGCCCGACCTCGTCGTCCACGTGCTCCTTGAACGCCGTGAACCGTCGGCTCATCGCCTCGCGCTCGTCCTCGATCTTGTCGCGGAAGCGGGAGAGCCGCTCGCTCCCTCCGTCGAGGACGCCGTCGACGACGTCGGCGACGTCGCGCTCCCAGGCGCGCAGCTGGCCGTTCTCCCCCGCGGAGAGCTCGAGATCGGAGATCGTCTCGTGGCGTAGCCCCGCCCAGATCGGGCGCTCGGTCGTCGTGTGCTCGGCCTTGTACACGCCGCGTCGAATCAGGTCGAAGAGCGTTGCCGTGAACTCGTAGGACCCGGCATCGCCGCCCTGTCGCAGGAGCGTCGGAACGAGGGCGGGCTCCGTGTCCGTCGGCGGCTCCTGCTCGTACTCGCGGTCGTAGCTCGTCCGGCGCTCGCGCCCCATGAACCAGAAGACCGCGAAGACGACGAGGAGCGCCGGGACCGTCGCGAGCGCGAGCGCGAGGAGACCGGTGCGGAGCGGGTGCGCCTTCAGCGCGTCGATGCGATCCCGGTCGCGCTGGTACTTGGCGGCGTCCGCGCGCTCCTCGGCGACGATGCGGTCGAGCGCGTTTCCCGGGCGGACGTGCATGCCCGCCGTGGACGAGAACGCGGACCTCGCGACGAGCGTCCGCAGCTCGACGAACTGGTGTGCGGGGACCTGTACGGCTCGAAGGGTCGCCCGCGTGCCCGTGAGCTCGACGTCTCCACGCACCCACACGGGCTTCCCCCAGGCCCGCTCGATCTTGCCCGGCGCGTTCTCGATGCCCACGAGCCTCTGGAGCGACTCGGCCCACTGGTCGCCCCAGACCTTGAGGTTGACGTCGACCACGTCGTCGTACGCGACCGCGACACCGCGGAGCGTGTACGAGATCGTGAACGAGCGGGTCTGGTCGCTCGCGGTGAAGTACCAGACGATGCGCATGCCATCGTCGCGGCGCTCGACCCCGAAGGTTCCGGGCGCTCCCGGGTGGAGCTCCGTGTCGTTCCCTCTCGCGTAGGCGACTCCGCGCTCGGCCACGGACGGGTTGACGAGCGTCTCCCCCCGCCGCAGGGGGATGTCGCGATAGCCGAAGTGGAAGTCGCCCGAGAACGAGACCTGCAGCCCTTCGCTGACTCCGAGCGAGCCGTCCGGCTGGACGTCCACGGCGACGTCCGCGGAGTCGAGGTCGAAGCTGTCCGCGCGCGCGGCGCCCGGCAGCGCGAGCGCCGCGAGGAGCGCGGCGAGCACGAGGACGACGAACGCGGACCGGCGAGGGGCATGCCCAGCGCGAGCCGGTTCGATGCGACGACGCAGGGCGACCTCGCTAGGAAGGCTCGGGCGGGCTCGCCGGCGCCGTCTCGGCGGCGGCACCGGTGGCGCCTGGGTCCGCGGTCCCGAAGTCGACTCTCGGCGCGTCGCGCTGCGCGGCGTCCTCCACCTCGAAGAACTCGCGCACCGTGAAGCCGAACGGGCCGGCGAGGACCGCACCGGGGAACGTCTGGACCGCGTTGTTGTACGTGAGCACCGTGTCGTTGTAGACCTGGCGGCTCACCGCGACCTTGTCCTCGGTCTCGTTCAGTGCGGCCTGGAGCTGCTGGAAGTTCTCCGTCGCGCGGAGCTCGGGGTACGCCTCCGCGACCGCGAAGAGCCGCCCGAGCGCCTGGCTCAGGATGCCTTCCGCCTGCGCCGCCTCCGCGGGCCCTTTCGCGCTCTGCGCCGCGGCGCGGGCCTGCGTCACGGCCTCGAACGTCCCGCGCTCGTGCGCCGCGTAGCCCTTGACGGTCTCGACGAGGTTCGGGATCAGGTCCCACCGTCGCTTCAGCTGCACCTCGACCTGCCCCCACGCGTTCTCCACGCGGTTCCGTGCGCGCACGAGCCGGTTGAAGAGCGCGACCAGCAGCAGCGCGACCAGGACGAGCACGACGAGGATGACGATGACGGCGATCACGGAACTCGACTCTAGCGACGATACGATCTCCTCGCGTGACGAAGACCATGTCTTCGTCGCCGTCGTACGGTCGGCCGTCGAACCAGCCGTACAAAGCCGCGACGGCGAGCTCCGCCTCGTCGAGGAGGCGGAACCATTCGGGCGCGGAGAGCCAGTGCAGTCCGAACGTCGTCTCGACCACGTCAGAGCGGACGGACAGCGAGAGCGTGCGCGAGCCCTCGTCCCAGTCCGCCCGCTCGAAGATCCCCGGCTCTCGTTCGAGCCAGCGCCCGTTCGTCTCCTCGATGTCCTCACGGCTGGGCGCGAAGACGTCGAAGACGAACGCTCCGCCGTCGACGAGCAGGTTTCGGGCCGCGCGGAGCGCGAGGAGCTTCTCGTCCTCCGTCCGCATGTGCAGCAGCGAGCGAAAGGGGCAGATGACGAGGTCGACACGCTCGGGCACGGGCGGCTCGCGCAGGTCGCCGACCCGAAGGTCGAGGAGGTCATCGACGCCTGCCTTGCGCGCTGCCGCTCGCGCGACGGCCAGCATGCCGGGGGAGGAGTCGACTCCGATCACGCGCCTGCCCGCCCGGGCCACGGGGATCGCGACCCGACCCGTTCCCACGGCCAGTTCCACCACCGGCCCCTCCACCGCGAGCGCGTGCTCGACGTAGAACTCGACGTCCTCGGTGACGGAGCGGCTCCATGGGTCGTAGATGCCCGCGATGCGGTCGTAGAGCGTCACGTCGGTCCAAGTTACAAGTTGCAACTTGCTCGACATGCGGGCTTGTGCCGAGACGAGAGAACGCATGTGGCAACTTGTAACTTGGCGACGGAGGGCGTTGGTAACCTCGGCGCTCCCGTGGATCCCGAGGCACTGGAGAGCGCCGCCCTCGCGGCAGTGGCTGCGGCCTCTTCGGTCGACGAGATCGAGCACGCGCGCACGGAGTTCCTCGGACGCAAGAGCGAGCTGAAGCTCGCGCTGCGCGAGGTGCGCGACCGCGAGACCGGGATGACGCTGAATGCGCTCCGCGAGCGGATCGAGGCCGCGCTGGACGCGCGGCAGGTGGAGCTCGAGCGCGTCGAGCTCGACCGCCGCCTCACCGAGGAGCGCGTCGACGTGACCATGCCCGGGAGGCCGGTCCGGCGCGGCCAGCTCCACCTCATCACCCAGATCCGGCGCGAGGTCGAGGACGTCTTCCTCGGGCTCGGCTACACGGTCGTGGACGGCCGGGAGGTCGAGACGACGCGGTACAACTTCGACGCCCTCAACTTCCCGCCCGGGCACCCGACGCGCTCGCCGTTGCAGACGATCTTCCTCGACAACGAGACGGTGCTGCGCACGGAGACGTCGCCCTCGCAGATCCGGGCGATGGAGGCACAGGAGCCGCCCGTCTACATCGTCTCGCTCGGTCGCGTGTACCGGCGCGACACGCCGGACGCGACGCACACGCCGACCTTCCACCAGGTCGAGGGCCTGGTCGTGGACGAGGGGATCACGCTCGCCGACCTCGAGGGGACGCTCGACTACCTCCTGAAGGCGCTCTTCGGGGAGGACCGCCGCAGCCGCTTCGTCACGCACCACTTCCCGTTCACCGAGCCCTCTGTGGAGGCGCTCGTCTCGTGCCACATCTGCGACGGGAGCGGCTGTCCCGTCTGCCGCCACTCGGGCTGGATCGAGGTCGGCGGCTCGGGCATGGTGGATCCCAACCTCTTCGAGTTCGTCGGCTACGACCCCGAGCGGTACACGGGCTTCGCGTTCGGCTGGGGCCTCGAGCGGATCGCCGTCCTCCGGCACGGGATCCCCGACCTGCGCGAGCTCTGGCGCAACGACCCGCGGCTGCTGAGCCAGTTCCGATGAGGGCGCCGCTCTCCTGGCTGCGCGAGTACGTCACCGTGGACGCAACGGCGACTGAGATCGCGGAGCGGCTGTTCATCTCAGCGCTCCAGGTGGACGAGTTGTCCGAAGTCGGGGTACCGGACGTCGACGGGAATCTCGGGCGCTTCCTCGTCGGGCGCGTCCTCGAGGTCACCGCTCACCAGAACGCGGATCGGCTGCGCGTCTGCCAGGTCGACGTGGGCGAGGGCGACGCGCGTCAGATCGTGTGCGGCGCCTGGAACTTCGAGGCGGGGGCGACAGTCGCAGTGGCGCTGCCGGGCGCGTTTCTCCCGATCTTCGAGGAGCCGCTGGACGAGCGGGACCTGCGCGGCGAGCGGTCGCGAGGGATGATCCTCGCTGAGGACGAGATCGGCCTCGGCGACGACCACGCGGGGATCATGGTGCTCGCGGACGGGCCCGAGCCGGGAACGCCGCTGATCGACGTGCTGCCGATCCGCGACCACGTCCTCGACGTGACCCCGACGGTGAACCGCGTCGATCTCCTCTCGATGGTCGGTCTCGCACGGGAGGTCGCAGGGCTCCTCCGCGGCGAGCTCCGTCCGCCCGCGCCCGAGGATCCGGCGATCGTCGAGGCCGAGCCGGTGGACGTCGTCGTCGAGGACCTCGGCGCGTGCCCGCGCTACATCGGGCGGGTGTTCCGCGACGTCGCGATCGGTCCGTCGCCGCAGTGGCTGCGGACGCGGCTCTTCCTCGCCGAGATGCGGTCGATCTCGAACGTCGTCGACGTCACGAACTACGTCATGCACGTCTGGGGGAGCCCGCTGCACGCCTTCGACCGCAAGAAGCTGGCGGGCGGGCGCATCGTCGTACGGCACGCGAGGCCGGGCGAGGAGCTTCGTACCCTCGACGGCACGCTGCGCCGCCTCGAGCCCGAGGACCTGCTGATCACGGACGGCGAGCGCGCTGTCGCGCTCGCGGCGATCATGGGCGGCGAGGACAGCGAGGTCACGGACTCGACGCGCGAGGTGCTGCTCGAGGCGGCCAACTTCGAGCCGCTGGGCGTCCTGCGCAGCTCCGAGCGGCTCGGACTGCGCACCGCCGGCTCGAACCGCTGGGAGAAGGGCATCGATCCGTACGTCGCCGAGGACGCGGCGGTCCTCGCGAGCCGGCTGCTCGTCGACCTCGCCGGCGCGCGCCTGACGGGTCAGGTCGACGTGCACGCCGAGCTGCCCGCCCGGCCGGTGGTGCGACTGCGGCCGGGGCGAGCGTCGCAGGTGATCGGGCTCGACGTTCCGGCCGACGAGCAGCTGAAGACGCTCGAAGGGTTCGGGTTCGAGATCTCCGGCGAGTGGGAGATCACCGTTCCGACGTGGCGCGCCCGCGACGTCACGCGCGAGGCCGACCTGATCGAGGAGATCGCGCGCCCGCTCCTCGATCGCATCCCGTACACGCTGCCGCTGCGCCGCCACGTCCGCGGCCGCCTGACGAAGGAGCAACGGCTGCGGCGCGTTGTCGAGGACACCCTCGTCGGCGCGGGGCTCTCCGAGGCATACACGTGGAGCCTCGTGGCCGACGATCCGGATTCCGAGGCGATCCGGCTCCCCAGCCCGATGACCTCCGACCAGGCGATCCTGCGGACGACGATCGTGCCGGGGCTCGTCGCGGCCGCGCAGACCGGGGTCGACGCGGGGTTCGACGACGTTGCGCTCTTCGAGATCGCGCGCGTGTACCTCCCGTCCGGCGAGCGGCTCCCGGTCGAGCGCTGGCGGGTGGCGGGGGTGGTGGCGGGCGGCTTCGAGGTCGTGAAGGGCGTGCTCGAGACGCTCTACTCGAGCCTGGGGCTCGACCTCAGGGTCGCCCGCGGTTCGAGCTCGCTGCTGCATCCCGGCAAGGCCGCCGAGACCGAGGCGGGCTGGCTGGGGGAGCTGCACCCGACGCTGCTCGAGGGCGTGTGGGGGGCGTTCGAGCTCGATCTCGAGACCCTGTTCGCCGGAGTGCCCGAGCGTGTCGTGTACGAGGACGTGATCACGTATCCGGCGGCTCTCCAGGACATCGCCGTCGCGGTGGACGAGGAGGTGGAGGTGGGCGCCCTCGTCGACGCCGCGAAGGCGGCGGCCGGCGACGTCCTCCGCGAGGCGCGCGTCTTCGACGTCTATCGGGGCGAGCAGGTCGGTGAGGGGCGCAAGTCGGTGGCGATCCACCTCGCGTTCCAGTCGCCCGAGCGCACGCTCACCGAAGAGGAGGCGACAGCTCTACGAGAGCGGATCGTCGCCGCGCTCGCAGAGCGCTTCGGCGCCGAGCTTCGCCACTGAGCAATCCGCCTGTCGCGCTCGCGCGTAGACGTAGGGCGATGAGACGGATCCTCCTCGTCGTCGCGCTCCTCGTCGCAGGGAGCTTCCTCGCCGCGTCGCGGAGCGCCGCCGGGCCTGGTCAGGAGACGACGCTGTTCGGCTCCATCGGCGACTCTGGGATCACCGTTCGCGACGCCCAGGGCACACGCGTGACGCGCCTCGACCCGGGCTCCTACCGCCTCGAGGTGGACGACCAGTCGGACTTCCACAACTTCCACCTGCAGGGGCCGGGAGTCGACGTCGCCACGGGCGTCGAGTTCGTCGGCAAGACGAGCTTCACCGTCAATCTGTCGGACGGCGCCTACCTCTACGTCTGCGACGTGCACCCGATCTCGTTGCGGGGCTCGTTCACCGTCGGAAACGCGCCGACGCCGGGGCCTGCTCCGAAGCCACCGGCCGGCGTCGTGACGCCGGCGTCGAAGCTCGTCCTCACCTCGGGGCCGGGATTCACGATCATGCTGAAGACCGCGGCCGGGGCGACCGTGAAGAAGCTGAAGACGGGGACCTACACCGTGACCGTCCGGGACAAGGCGCGCATCCACGACGCCCACCTCTCGGCTCCGGGCTTCGACAGGCGGACGACCGTCCCGTTCACGGGAACGCAGAGGTGGAGAGTCAAGCTCGCGAAGCCCGGCACGCTTCGCTTCCAGTGCGACCCGCACGCCTCCCAGGGCATGCGTGGCTCGGCGCGAATAGTCAGGTAGACAGAGTGTGCGCGGACCGGAGCCCTGGTCGTGTCGTCAGACGGATCGTCCCGCCAGACGCCAGACGGGGCCTTGCGTCACGGCGTTCTCCGTGTCCGACAGCTCGTAGACGACGCTGATCCCGCCCGCGATGCGCTCGGCGTCCATCCGCTCGAGGCACCGCCGCACCATGAGCGGGGAGGCGCCGTACCCCTGCTTGCCCGAAGCGCGGAAGCGCAGTGCGCTCTCGTCCGGCACGCGGGTCGGGTTCAGGGGCGCCCCGAGGAGAGCCGCTCGCGGGAGGTGGTCGCTCGAATCGAGCTCGAGCTCGCACAGGAGATCGCTCCACCCGGGCGGCAGCTCCGAGACGGCTACCTCCCAGGCCTCTGTGAGCGTCGTCCGCGGCTCGGGCACTTCTTCCGGCTCGGTTGCCGCCGGCGGCGCAGGGGAGGCGGCCTCCACCAGGGCGAGGGTGCCCCAGATCCGCTTGCGGTCGAGACGCCAGAGGATGTTCCTGAGCCGCTCGGGCGCGCCGCCCGCGCGCACGACGTCGAAGCGGAGCTGATCGCCGACGAGGCCGGGCTGGAGCGGGCCGAGGACGGCGGCCGCCTCGGACGCAGGCCCTTCGGGCGTGAACGAGAGGCGAACCTCGGCCCAGCCTTCGTCCAGGGCCTCCTCGATCCGCGCCCACTGATCGGCGGCTCGCATCGGCCGATCAGCATAATGGCCGCTCGATGACGACCGTGGAGGAGCGAGCCGGATCCGGGGGGAGGGGTGTCTCCGAGGAGGTCCTGCGCGAGTTCTTCCGCGAGATGCTCCTCATTCGCCGCTTCGAGGAGAAGGTCGAGGATCGCTTCCGCGCGGGCGAGCTTCCGGGGTTCCTGCACGTCGCGATCGGGCAGGAGGCCACGGCGACGGGCGTGTGCGCAGCTCTCGCGCGAGAGGACGTGATCGCGTCGACGCACCGTGCGCACGGACACGCGATCGCCAAGGGGACTGCGGTCGAGCGGATCATGGCCGAGCTCTACGGGAAGCTCGAGGGCTGCAGCCACGGGTACGGCGGCTCCATGCATCTCTACGACGTGGAGGTCGGCAACCTCGGCGCCAATGCCGTCGTCGGCGGCGGGCTGCCCGGGATCGTCGGCGCGGCTCTCGCCTTCCAGATGCGCGGCGAGAAGCGCGTGGCGGTCGCGTTCCTCGGCGACGGCGCGACCAACACGGGCACGTTCCACGAGTCCATGAACCTCGCGCAGCTGTGGAAGGTGCCGGCGATCTTCGTCCTCGAGAACAACGGCTGGGCCGAGTCGACGCCGGCGAGCCAGCAGCTGCCGCTGCCCGTGGACGAGCTCGGCAAGCGCGCGCTCGCCTACGGGATGAAGCTGATCGAGGCCGACGGGCAGGACGTCGAGGCGGTGTACCTCGCCATGCTCGCCGCGCGCGAGCACGCCCTGTCCGGGAAAGGCCCGGTGCTCCTCCACCTGCGGACCTTCCGCCTCACGGGTCACTACGTCGGCGACCCCCAGGTCTACCGGGACAAGGAGGCCCTGAAGGAGGAGTGGGTGACGAAGGACCCGATCCGCCTGCTCGGTGGGCGCCTCGAGATCGGCGACGAGGAGTTCGCCGCGATCGACGCCGAGGTGACCGCGGAGGTCGAGGCGGCGGTCGAGTTCGCGAAGGCCGGCACCGACCCGGCTCCCGAGGACGCCCTCAAGTACGTCTATGCGTAGCGAAGCGGAGCACCCTCGCGTTCCTGGGGCGCCGCTCGCAAAGGAGGCGAGCGCGCGGGGCGCAGGACAGTACATCGGGTACGGACAAGCCTCGCGCGCGAAGCATCGTGCCGCGTGCGGCGTCAGCTCCACGCGGAGCCCGGCTCTGCCGGGCGGGAGCCGGAGCGGCCAGGGGCGCGAGGATGCCTGAGGTCACGTATCGCGAGGCCGTGCGGGACGCGCTCACGAAGGCGCTGCGCGAGGACGACCGCATCTTCCTCATGGGCGAGGACATCGCCGAGATGGGCGGCTCGATGGCGGTCACGCAGGGCCTGCTCGAGGAGTTCGGCCCGACGCGCATCCGCAACACCCCGATCTCGGAGATGGCGATCGTCGGCAGCGGGATCGGCGCAGCGATCCAGGGCATGCGCCCGGTCGTCGAGATCATGTACGAGGACTTCCTGACGATCTCGATGGAGCAGCTCGTCAACCAGGCTGCGAAGCACAGGACGATGTCGGGTGGGCAGGTGTCGGTGCCGCTCACGATCAGGACTCAGGGAGGGGCCGGCTGGTCGCCGGGTGCCCAGCACGCGCAGCAGCTCGAGGCCTGGTTCGTCCACGTTCCCGGCCTCAAGGTCGTGTTCGCGTCGACGCCGGAGGACGTGCGCGGCCTGCTCTGGTCCGCGATCTACGACGACAACCCGGTGGTGTGCTTCGAGCACCGGACGCTCTACCCGATCAAGGGCGAGGTGCCCGACGAGCTCACGCCCATCCCGCTCGGCAAGGCGCGCGTGCACCGCGAGGGCACCGACGTCACCGTCGTTGCGACTGGCCGTCTCGTGCACGAGTCGCTGCGTGCCGCCGAGGAGGCGGAGAAGGACGGCATCTCGGTCGAGGTCGTCGACCCGCGCACGCTGCAACCGCTCGACGAGCAGACGATCCTCGACTCGGTCAAGAAGACGAACCGGTGTGTGACCGCCCACGAGGCCGTCACGCGCGGCGGCTTCGGCGCGGAGCTCGCGGCTGTCGTCCAGCACGGCGCCTTCGACTGGCTCGACGCGCCCGTCGAGCGCGTGGGTGCGAAGTTCGGTCCGCTCCCGTTCGCGCCGGCGCTCGAGCAGTGGGCCGTGCCGCACGCCGACGACGTCCTCGAGGCGATTCGCCGGACGGTCGCGCGAGCGTAGGGGGCGACCGTGGCGACCGAGGTCAAGCTTCCGCGCCTGGGCCAGGGCATGGAGACGGGCACGATCGTGAAGTGGCTGAAGACGGAGGGCGAGACCGTCTCGAGGGGCGAGCCGCTGTACGAGCTCGACACCGACAAGGTGACCCAGGAGGTCGAGGCCGACTCCGACGGCGTCCTCCTCAAGATCGTCGTCGCCGACGGCGAGGTCGACGTCGGGACGACCGTTGGGATCATCGGCACGCAGGACGAGGACGTCTCTTCGCTGATCGACGGCGCGCAGAGCGGGAACGGAGATGCGCCGGCCGAGGCGCCCCCCGCGGAGGCCCGGGAGGCCGACGAAACGCCGAGTGACACGGTGTCACAAGGCGGTGAGGCGCCCGAGAGAGCCGCCGACGAGCCAAGGGACACAGCGTCACAGGGTGGGCCTCCTGCGGCCCCGGCGCAGACGGCGCCGGCGGACGCGCCTCCGGCTCCGCGCGCGGAGGGCGAGCGCGTCAAGGCGAGCCCGCTCGCGCGCCGCATCGCCCGCGAGCGCGGCGTCGACCTCGCGGGAATCGCCGGCACGGGGCCGGAAGGGCGGGTGCTCGCGGAGGACGTCGAGAAGGCGGCGCTTCGGCCCGCTGCGCAAGCCCGCGTCGCCGACGTGGCGACGGAGGAGCCCGAAGTCGTCGAGCTCACCTCGACCCGGCGCACGATCGCGCGCCGGCTGAGCGAGGCGTGGCAGGCGCCTGTCTTCCAGCTCACCGTCACGGCCGACGCAACGGAGCTCGTCGCAGTCCGAGAACGGCTCGTTGCGCTCATGCGGCCCGGCGACGCCAAGCCAACCGTCTCGGACGTCCTCACGCGAGTCGTCGCCTCGGCGCTCGTACGGCACCCGCCGGTGAACGCGCACTTCGTCGACGGGAGGATCTTGCGCCACCCGCGCGCGAACGTCGGCATCGCGGTCGCCGCGCCGAGCGGCCTCGTCGTCCCGGTGATCCGCGAGGCTGATCGCAAGTCGGTGCAACAGATCGCCGCCGGCCGGGCAGACGTCGTCTCACGCGCACGGGAGGGCAAGCTTCAGCTCGCCGACCTCGAGGACGGGACGTTCACGATCTCGAACCTCGGGATGTACGGGATCGAGCAGTTCGTCGCGGTGCTCAACCCACCGCAGGTCGCGATCCTCGCGGTCGGCTCGATCGCCGACCGGCCCGCAGCCGTCGACGGCGAGGTCGTCGTCCGGCCGACGCTGACGATGACGCTCACCTGCGACCATCGCGCCATCGACGGCTCCGAAGGCGCCGAGTTCCTGCAGGACCTCAAGGCCTTCGTCGAGTCGCCAGCGCTGGCTTTATAGGCGCAAGACCGGAGATCCGCTTGCGCGGAGTCTAGGCTCTCCGCATGGTCATCCGGAGGGGTGGTCGGCAGGACGTGCGGTTCCTCCGCGACATGCTCCACCACGCCTACTACTGGCGCGAGCGGAACCCCGACGACGGGCCTGGCCCCGCCGCCCGCTACGTGAAGGGCTGGGGCAGACCGGGGGACACGGCTCTCATCGCCGTCGACGACGCGTTTCCGGTCGGCGCCGCCTGGTACCGGCTCTTCCGCCGCGACCTGCCGGGGTACGGCTTCGTCGACGAGGAGACGCCCGAGCTCGCGATCGCGGTCGTCCCGAGCAGGCGGGGACGGGGTATCGGCGACGCGCTCGTCGAGGCGCTGTGCGAGCGCGCCCGCGCCGACGGCTATCGCGCGCTCAGCCTCAGCGTCGAGCGCGACAATGCCGCGCTCGTCTCCTTCTACGAGCACCACGGCTTCGTCGTCGTGGGCGACGCGAGCGACCACACCCTCACGATGCGGCGGGCTCTCTAATGCGCAGACGCGCGATTCGCTGACGCGGAATCGCGCATCGCGCGAAATCCCTGAAGGCGTCCGCTGCGCGGCCGCTGTGCGGTCTGGATCTGAGCGCTCGTGAACGACGGTAGGATCGGGCGGATGGAGTTCGACGTCGCCGTCCTCGGGGGTGGCCCTGCGGGCTACACGGCGGCCATCCGCGCGGCGCAGCTCGGGGCGCGCGTCGCCTGCGTCGAGCGCGAGGCCGAGCTCGGAGGAACGTGCCTGCGCGTCGGCTGTATCCCGACGAAGGCGTGGGTGTCGACCGCCCACGCCCTCCATGCGGCGAAGGAGATCGACCCGAAGCTCGGCGTCGTCACCGGTGAGCCCACGCTCGACTTCGCGGTGGCGAACGAGTGGAAGGCCGCCGTCGTCAAGCAGATGACGGGCGGCGTCGCGTCGCTCTTCAAGGCCAACAACGTCACCTGGTTCCAGGGAAGCGGCCGGTTCGAGGACCAGCGCTCCATCGCCTTCGACAAGGGCGACATCGGGGTCAGCTTCTCGCGCGCGATCGTCGCGACGGGCTCGTTCCCGATCCGCCCTCCGATCGACGGCCTCGACTCGCCGCGCTGCGTCGACTCGACCGGGCTCCTCGCGCAGACCGAAGTCCCGAAGCGGCTCGTCGTCCTCGGCGGCGGGATCATCGGCTGCGAGTTCGCCTCGATCTTCGAGCGCTTCGGAACCGAGGTGACCATGATCGAGATGCTCGACGCGCTCATCCCGCAGGAGGACGCGGACGCGACGAGCGAGCTGCGCAAGTCGTTCGCGCGCCGCGGCATCGTCGTCCACCTCGGCAAGCAGTGCACGAAGGTCGAGGACACCGAGTCGGGGCTCCTCGTCCACTTCGGAGAGGGCGAGACGACGGAGTGCGACCTCATGCTCGTCTCGGTCGGCCGGGCGCCGCTCGTCGACGGCATCGGTCTCGAGGCGGCGGGCGTGACCTTCGACCCCCGCTCGGGGATCGGGACGGATGCGCATCGCCGCACCTCCGTCGAGCACATCTACGCAGCGGGCGATGTCGCGGGGTACTGGCAGCTCGCGCACACCGGCTTCCGCGAGGGCGAGATCGCCGCGGAGAACGCCACGGGGCACGAGGCGGCAATGCCCGAGTCACCGGCAGTTCCTCGCCCGATCTACACGGACCCGGAGATCGCGGGCGTGGGTCTCACGGAGGCGGAGGCGGCGGAGAGGTTCGGCGCCGAGAACATCGCGGTGGGCCGCTTCCCGTGGGTCGCGAACGCCCGCGCGGTGATGACCGGCGAGACGGCGGGGTGGGTCAAGTCGATCCACGAGACGACCTACGGCGAGCTCGTCGGCGTCGTCATCGTCGGACAGCATGCGACGGACCTCATCGAGGCGGCTGTCGTCGCGCTCGACGCGGAGGCGACGATCGAGACCGTCGCCGACGGCATGGCCCCGCACCCGACCCTGTCGGAAGGCTTGAAGGAGGCCGGTCTGGTGGCCCTCGGACGGGCGATTCACCTCCCGCCGCGGCGGCGCTAGCACCGCTTCCGGGTTTGACGGGCCGGATCCTCGGTTACCCTCCTTCCATGAAGATCTACACACGACGCAACGCCGCCATCGGCTACCTGACGATGAAGGCCGCGAGACACGAGCTGAACAAGCGCCGTCGCAAGCGGAGTGGACTGCGCACGACGGCGTACGTGACGCTCGGCCTCCTCTCGGCGGGCATCCTCGCGGCCGTGCTCTTCGTCGCGCTGCGACGCTGGCACGGGGACGACGCCGAGGAGTCGAGCTTCGAGGGCGACGAGATCGTCGGCGAGTACGTCACCGCACCGGAGCCCGCTCCCGCCGCGTGACGGGAGCCGGTCCGGGCGACGACGCGTCGCTGATTCGCACGGCGCTCGCCGGGCTCGTCTCGTACGAGCCCGGCAAGCCCGTGGAGGAGCTTCAACGCGAGCTCGGGCTCGAGCGGATCGTCAAGCTGGCCTCGAACGAGGGGCCGTACGGACCGTTCCCCGCCGCGCAGGAAGCGATCGCCCGCGCGACGCTGGACCTGAACCGGTATCCGGACGGCGGGGTCTGGAGGTTGCGCCAGGCGCTCGCCGAGCGGCACGGGGTCGCGTTCGAGGAGGTGTCCGTGTGCGCCGGCGCGGACGCGGTCGTCGGCTACGTCTGCATGGCGACGCTCGATCCGGGCGACGAGGTCGTGACGGCCTGGCCGTCGTTCCCGAGCTACGTCCTCGACCCGCTGAAGCTCGGCGCAGTCCCGATCCGCGTTCCCGTGCATCGCGAGCGGGTCGATCTCGACGCGATGCTCGAGGCGATCACCCCGCGCACGAAGCTCGTCTTCGTCGCCGCGCCGAACAATCCGACGGGCACGACGATCGACCGGGCCGATCTCGACGCCTACTTCGAGCGGGTGCCGCCGCACGTGCTCACGGTCCTCGACCAGGCCTACTTCGAGTACGTCGTCCAGGCGGACTACCCGGACGCTCTCTCGGAGTACTTCGCGCACGGGCACCGCGTGCTCGTACTCCGGACGTTCTCGAAGCTCTTCGGACTCGCCGGCCTGCGCGTCGGCTACGGAATCGGGCCGCGGGACGTCATCGCGGCGATCGCGAAGGTGCGCCGCGCCTTCGACGTCACCTCCGCGGGCCAGGAGGCCGCGCTCGCGAGCATCGACGACGCGGCGGAGGTCGCGCGGCGCCGCGACGCCAACCAGGTGGCGCTCGCCGAGCTCCGCCGGGTGCTCGCCACCCACGGCCTCGAGGCCGCCGGCCCGGCCGCGGCGAACTTCCTCTTCGTCCGGGTCGACGACGCCGAGGCGCTGAACGACGCGCTCCTCCGCCGCGGTGTGATCGTCCGCCCGTTGGGCTCGTTCGGAGCTCCGGATGCGCTGCGGATAACCGTGGGGACGCTCGACGAGATCGCCTTCCTCGGCGCCGCCCTCGCCGAGCTCCGGGCTCCGCTCGCCGCCTCGCCCGGTTAAGGCTTCGCGCAGCTCGTAGGGATCCGAGCGCCGAACGGAGAAACACGGCCTGTCGCTGAGCTATCCTCCTGCGGCGGGCGCCCGTCGGGGCGCTCGGCTCCTTTGAGAAACCTCGGAGGGGCCACGCGCTAACCGGACTCCTGTATGCGAACCACCCTGAAACGAGGACTGGGCCGCGGGGCTGCGCCGAACGGGAACGGGAGAGCCGTGCTGCCGCCCGGAACGGCCTCGCCGATGACCCTCTACCGGCAGCCCGAGGGCGCGAAGCGCACGCGTCGGGCTCTCGTCGGGCGGATCGCCATGTGGCTCGGGATCGCAGTCCTCGTCTTCGCAGGGGGCGCTCTGGGCGGCGCGTACCTCTACTTCCACCAGTCGGTCGCCGCGGTCGCGGCGAAGACGCCGGAGGTGAGGCGCGCGGCGCGCGAGCTCGACGTCCCGCTCCCGGGGCAACCGGCGGTCGCGCTGATCATCGGCTACGACCACCGCAAGGCCGACGGGCCGAACGCGTCGGGGCGCTCGGACACGCTCATGCTCGTCCGGGCCGACCCCTCGACGGACTCCATCTCGCTCCTCTCGTTCCCGCGCGACATGCGCGTCGAGATCCGGTGCCCGGGACGGACGCCGTTCTTCGACAAGATCAACGCCGCCTACTCGTACTGCCAATCGCAGGGCTCGCTGAACACGGTGAAGGCGCTCACGGGCGTCCCGATCAACTACCTCATCACGGTGAACTTCCGCGGCTTCCGTCAGATCGTCGACCGCATGGGCGGCGCCTGGATCGACGTCGATCGGCGCTACTACAACAACCACGGCGGGCCGTACGGCTACGCGAGGATCAACCTCTTCCCGGGCTACCAGCAGCTGAGCGGACGGCAGACGCTCGACTACGTCCGCTTCCGGCACACGGACTCCGACCTCTATCGCGTGGCGCGTCAGCAGCAGTTCGTGAAGGCGTTCAAGGGCCAGATCCAGCAGAGCTTCGGGCCGACCGCGCTGCCGAAGGTCGTGAACGCGATCACGCACAACGTCGAGGTGGCGCAGGGCGGAGGGGCGGACGTCAGCGGCCGCACCGTCCTCTCGTACGCCCTCTTCGCCTACGGGCTGCCCAAGGGCCGCGTGTTCCAGACCCGGATCGAGGGGCTCGAGGGCACCTCGGAGCTCACGACCGACTCGGCGAACATCAACCGTGCCGTCCAGGCCTTCGAGCACCCCGACGTGGACTCGTCGGAGAAGGCGACGGCGGTCGCGCTCGGCGAGAAGCTCCGGCGGCAGGCCCCGGCCCCGAGCTCGACGACGATCACCGTCCTCAACGGGAACGGCGTCTCCGGCTCCGCGTCGACCGCCGGGTACCTCCTGGGACAGCGCTCGTACGAGGTTCTCACGCCGCCGAACGGCCTCCCCGCGAACGCTCCCACCTTCGATTACTTCCGAACGAAGATCTACTACGACGGCTCGCGGCGAGGAGCGCGCGAGGCGGGCCGCAAGGTCGCGAACCTCTTCGCGTCGGCCGAGCTCTCGCCGCTCCCGCGCAGGATCTCGCAGCTCGCGAACGGAGCGCTCCTCACGGTCGTCGTCGGGCAGACCTTCCACGGCAGCCTCGCGTCCGCTCCGATCGACCAGACGCCGAAGCGCGAGCGCCCGAACGTCACCTACGCGCCCAACGCGTCGATCGACCTCCTGCGGGAGCGCCGGAAGCGCGTTCCCTTCCCGCTCATGGTCCCGACGGTGATCGAGCGCAGCTCGTGGACCGACGCGACGATGCCCGTGCGCCTCTACCGCATCGACCCGGGCGAGCACCACAAGGCGGTCCGAGTGGTGTACCGGATGGGGTCGAACGAGTACTGGGGCATCGAGATGACCGACTGGGACGACGCTCCGGCGCTCGCGGACAAGAGTCTCACCCGCCACATCGGGGGCCGCTCCTACGACCTCTACTACAACGGCTCGAAGCTGCACATGGTCGTCCTGCGCACGCCCCGGGGCGACTACTGGGTGATCAACACGCTCCTCGATCGGCTCTCGAACGAGACGATGATCGCGATCGCCAAGGGTCTGAAGCCCTTCGGCGCCGTCAAGCGGAAGTGAAGATCGCGGTCTTCGGAGCGGGCTACGTCGGCCTCGTCACCGGCGCCTGCTTCGCCGAGCTGGGGCACGAGGTGGTCGTGCGCGACGTCGTCGCCGAGAAGATCGACACGCTCCGCGCCGGGCACGTGCCGATCCACGAGGACGGCCTCGCGGAGCTCCTCGACGCGAACGCGGAGCGGCTCGTCTTCACGACCGACGTCGCAGAGGCGGTCGAAGGCGCCGACGTCGTGTACATCGCGGTGGGGACGCCGCCGACGTACTCCGGCGACGCCGATCTCTCCGCGGCGTGGACCGTCGTCGACGAGCTCCCGCTGGTCGAGCGCCGGATCGTCGTCGCCATGAAGAGCACGGTCCCCGTGGGGACGGGCCGCAGCGTGCGGCACCGGCTCGACGATCGCGGCCTCGGCAACGTCGGCTACGTGTCGAACCCCGAGTTCACCGCCGAGGGAACGGCCGTCCACGACTTCATGCGCCCGGACCGGATCGTCATCGGCGCGTTCGACATGGCCGACGGAGACGTCGTCGCGAAGCTGCACGAGGGGATCGCGGCGCCGGTCGTGCGCTGCGACGTGGCCTCGGCGGAGATGATCAAGCTCGCGGCGAACGCGGCGCTCGTCACGCGGATCTCCTTCATCAACGAGATCGCGAACGTGTGCGAGGCGACGGGCGCCGACGTCACGACGGTGGCGGAGGGGATCGGGCTCGACCGCCGGATCGGCCCCTCCTTCCTGCGCGCGGGCATCGGCTTCGGCGGGAGCTGCTTCCCGAAGGACTCGCTCGCGCTCAAGCAGCTCGCGGCGAACTCGGGCTACAACTTCCAGCTCCTGAACGCGGTGATCGAGGTGAACGAGCTCCAGAAGCGCCGCGTGATCGGCAAGCTCGAGCGGCGACTCGGGCCCTTGCGGGGAAAGCGGATCACGCTCCTGGGTCTCGCCTTCAAGCCCGGCACGGACGACATGCGCGAGGCTCCGAGCCTCGTCCTCGCGGGGCGGCTCATGTCCGAGGGCGCCGACGTGACCGCCTGGGACCCCGTCGCGAACGGCGCCGCGCACCTCCACGGCGTGGCGATCGCCCCCTCTGCCCTCGAGGCGCTCGACGGAGCGGACGCGGCCGTCGTCGTCACCGAGTGGCCCGAGCTCCGCGAGCTCGACTGGGCCGCCGCGGGCGAGCGGATGCGCACGCGCGTCGTCGTGGACGGGCGCAACCTGCTCGATCCCGACGCGCTACGCGCCCTCGGCTTCGCGTACGAGGGAATCGGCCGCCCGGTCGTATGACGCTGCCGGCGGTCATTCTCGTCGGCGGTCAGGGAACGCGGCTGCGGCCGCTCACCGATCGCACCCGCAAGGACATGCTCCCGATCGTCGACCGGCCGCTGCTCGCCTACACGTTCGAGCATCTCGCCCGGCATGGCGTCGAGCGCGCGATCGTCTCCTGCGGGTACCTCCCGGATCAGATCCAGTCGGTCTTCGGGACGCGCCACGACGGCCTCGACCTCGCCTACGCGATCGAGGACGAGCCGCTCGGGACGGGAGGCGCGATCGGGTTCGCGGGACGGGAGCTCGAAGGCAGCTTCTTCGCGCTGAACGGCGACTCGCTGCGCGACGCCGATCTCGGCGAGCTGGTGGAGTTCCACCGCTCGACCGGCGCGAAGGCGACGATCCTCCTCACGCCGGTCGCCGATCCCTCGCGCTACGGGCTCGTCCGCACCGCCGCCGACGGGCGCGTGGCGACGTTCCTCGAGAAGCCCCGACCCGAGGAGATCGACACCGACCTCATCAACGCGGGTCTCTACGTCCTCGAGCCCGAGGTGCTGGAGCTCGTCGCCCCGGGCCAGGCCGTCTCGATCGAGCGCGAGGTCTTCCCGAGGCTCGCCGCCGAGGGATCGGTCTACGGCGTCGCGCTTCCTGGCTACTGGCTCGACGTGGGAACGCCGGACTCGTACCTGCAGGCGCATCGCGACGTGCTCGAGCGGATCTTCCAGACGGACGTCGGCGACGCGTTGGGCTCGGACTTCACGCTCGTCGATCCGACGGCGACGATCAGCGCGAGTGCGAAGCTCGTGCCTCCGGTGTACGTCGGGCCGAAGGCGACGGTCGGCGAGCGCGCGCGACTCGGCAGCCTCGCCGTCCTCGGCCGGGGAGCGACGCTGGCCGCGGGCTGCGTCGTCGAGAACGCCGTGGTGGGGGAGGGTACGAGCATCGGCGCAGGAACCCGCGTCGTCGGCTCGCTCGTCGGCGACGGGGTCGAGCTCGGCGCCGCGTGCGAGCTCTCGGGCCTCGCGGTCGTCGGGCCCGGCGCGGTGGTCGGCGACGCGAACGTCCTCGACCACGGGCTCCGAGTCGGCGCCGGCCAGCGCATCCCCGACGAGGCGCTGCGGTTTTCGTGAGCGATCGTCGCACCGCTCCCCGCCGCGTCGACAAGCCCTGGGGCTGGGAGCTCGTCTGGGCCGAGACGGCGGACTACGTCGGGAAGCTCCTCTTCGTTCGCGCCGGCGAGTCGCTGAGCCTGCAGTACCACGAGGTGAAGGACGAGTCGTGGCTCGTCCGCGAGGGTCGCGCGCGGCTCGAGCTCGGCGAGCTGGGCGGCGAGCTCGCGCCGTCCGAGATCGGCCCCGGAGACGCCTTCCACTTCCCGCCGCGCACCGTGCACCGCGTGACGGCGCTCGAGGACACGCTCGTCCTCGAGGTGTCCACGAACCACCTGGACGACGTCGTGCGGCTCGAGGACGAGTACGGCCGAGAGGGCACGTCCGCTCCCTAGGCGGCCGGTTCCGGCGAGGCGCGCTCGTGATGAACGGCGACGGCTGCGACGACGAGCGCGACGCCGGCGAGCTCGATCGCCGTCGGAACCTGGGCGAGCACGACGATGCCGACGACGGTCGCAGTCGCGGGAAGCAGTGAGACCATGAGGGAGTAGGTCGCGCGGGAGAGTCGCGCCATCGCGAGTTGGTCGAAAACGTATGGGATCACGGATGACGCCAGCCCGACCCCGATTCCGGCGGCGAGGGCGACGGGATCCGCGAGTGCGGGTGCGGCGCTCGGGCCGGCGATCAGTGTCACCACGATCGCCGCCAGGAGCATCGCGGCCCCGAGGCCGTCGAGTCGTCCGAGGCTCCGACTTCGCGCGAGCCGGTGAGCGAGCACGATGTAGGCGGCGAACAGCGCAGCATTCGCGAAGGCGAACGCGAGCCCGAGGGGCTCGCCTTCGAGCCGCACGTTCGTCAGCAGATAGACGCCTGCGACGGCCAGCGCGAGCGCGGCCGCGTTCAGGCGAGTCCTGGCGCCCAGTGCCGCGAGGACGATGACGGGCAAGAACTCGATTGCTGCAACCGTGCCGAGTGGGAGGCGGTCGATCGCGAGGTAGAAGCAGACGTTCATGGTCGCGAAGACGACCGCGAGCCCGGCCACCGTCTCCCGCTCCGCGCGATCGGCTGCGCCGAGCGCGCGCCACGGTCGCCGCCAGAGGGCGAAGATCGCGGCCGCGCTCGCGATCCGGAGCCAGGCGACCCCGAGCGGATCGACACGGGCGAAGAGGAGCACCGCGAACGCGGGACCTAGGTAGTGGAAGACTGCGCTGCCGACGAACAGGAGCTGCGGCGGCGCGGTGGTGGTCGCGCGCGACAGCGTCCCGCGAACGCCGGCTGGAGTCTCGACGAGAGCCACGTCGACATCGTCGCTGCTGTCGTGTCATAGTGGAAGTGCAAATCGACGGAGCTGGGGGATGATTGCCTCGTAAAGCTCGAACTAGAGACGCTCAGACCTTTGAAGCGAATCTCTTGGACGAAACCAACCTGCGTATACTCGGCGAGCTGCAGGGCGACGGACGGATCGCTGTCGCCGAGCTTGGGCGCAGGGTCGGCCTGTCCGCGCCGGCTGTTGCCGAGCGGGTTCAGCGCCTCGAGCGGGCGGGGGCGATCAAGGGCTACCACGCGGAGCTCGACCCGGCGGCGCTCGGCTTCCCCATCGCCGCGGTCGTGCGCATTCGCCCATCCCCCGGCCAGCTGCAGCGAATCCCCGAGATCGCGCGGGATATGGAGGAAGTCGGCGAGTGCTCACGGATCACCGGCGAGGACTGCTACCTGCTGCGCCTGCACCTGCGCTCGATCGACGACCTCGAAGAGATCCTCGACCGCTTCACACCTCACGGTCTCACGACCACGTCCATCATCCACTCGACGCCCGTGCCGCGTCGGGGTCCGCCGTTGGAACCGCTCCAGCAACCTTGACAAACCTTTGGTAGGGTTTGGTCGTGCAGCCGTGGATGACGATTGGGGAGACGAGCCGGCGCTCCGGCTGGTCACCCCGGATGCTCCGCTACCTCGAGCAGGAGGGCCTCGTCGTCCCGGAACGGAGCGACGCCGGCTATCGGCGCTACGGCATCCGCGAGCTCAACCAGCTGAACGCACTCGCCGAGCTCCGCGCGCGCTTCGACGTCGACCTCGCGGAGCTCGAGTTCGCGCTCAGGCTCCGTCGCGAGCCGGCGTTGCGCGGCGCCGTCGAGACCTGGCTCGCCGGGACGAGCGTCCCCGAGCCCGAGCAGACGTCCCCGGCCTGGGTCGAGTGGGAGCAGCGGAAGCACGAACGGCTCCTGGAAACCAATGCCGCCTGAACCCGGACGGGGTCAGACCCCACGGGTCTGATCCCGCCAACGAAGAGAGGAAGCGATGGCAACGACACAGCGATACGACGTGAAGGACCTGGCGCTCGCCCCCGAGGGCGTACGCCGGATCGCGTGGGCGGACCGGCAGATGCCGGTGCTCGCGGCGATCCGGGAGCGCTTCGCACGCGAGCAGCCGCTTGCAGGGCACCGCATCTCTGCGTGCCTGCACGTGACCACCGAGACGGCGAACCTCGCCCGCACGCTCGCGGCGGGGGGCGCCGACGTCGTTCTCTGCGCCTCCAACCCGCTCTCCACGCAGGACGACGTCGCGGCCGCGCTCGTCGAGGAGTTCGGCGTGGGCGTCTTCGCGATCAAGGGCGAGGACAACGACACCTACTACCGGCACATCGAGGCCGCGGTCGACCACCGCCCGCATCTGACCATGGACGACGGCGCCGACGTCATCGGCGTGCTCCACTCGGCGCGTCGCGAGCAGCTCGGCGACGTGATCGCAGGCACGGAGGAGACGACCACGGGCGTGATCCGACTGAAGGCACTCGAGCGCGACGGCAAGCTCGGGTTCCCGGTGATCGCGGTCAACGAGGCGCGCACGAAGCACCTCTTCGACAACCGCTACGGGACGGGGCAGTCGACCATCGACGGGATCATCCGCGCGACGAACGTCCTGCTCGCCGGCAAGCGCTTCGTCGTGGCCGGCTACGGCTGGACGGGCCGAGGCGTTGCGATGCGGGCGCGCGGGATGGGCGCGCACGTCATCGTCACCGAGGTCGACGCGCTGCGCGCGCTCGAGGCCGCGATGGACGGGTACGAGGTGCTCCCGATGGAGGCGGCGGCCCGCGTCGGGGACATCTTCTGCACCGCGACCGGCGACAAGAACGTGATCACGAGGGCGCACATGGAGACGATGAAGGACGGATCGATCCTCTCGAACACGGGCCACTTCAACGTCGAGATCGAGATCGGCGCGCTCCGTGACCTCGCGGTCGAGACGCGCGAGGCCCGGGCCCTCGTCGACGAGTTCACGATGTCCGACGGCCGCCGTCTTTATCTGATCGGCGAGGGCCGGCTCGTCAACCTCGCTGCGGCCGAGGGCCATCCAGCGCTCGTCATGGACATGTCCTTTGCGAACCAGGCGCTCTCGGCGGAGTGGGTCATCCAGAACGCCGCGACGCTCGAGCGCAGGGTGTACGACGTGCCGAAGGACATCGACGACGAGATCGCCCGGCTCAAGCTCGAGACGATGGGCATCACCATCGATCAGCTGACGGAGGAGCAGGCGCGGTATCTGGCCTCGTGGGACGAAGGGACCTAACGCCCGAAGACGTCGTTCGCCTCGAGCCGGACGCCGTGGTCGTGCTCGACCAGCGGCGGCTGCCGGACGAGGAGATCGAGCTGCGCTGTGCGTCGGCGGCCGAGGTCGCCGACGCCATCCGCACGCTGGCCGTGCGCGGCGCGCCGGCGATCGGCGTCGCTGCCGGCTACGGGCTCGCGCTCGCGGCAGCGCGCGGGGAGGACCTCGACGCCGCGTACGAGGTGCTCGCGTCGTCGCGCCCGACGGCCGTGAACCTGCGCTGGGCACTCGACGAGCTCCGTGACGACCCGACTCCGGAGCGGGCGCGCGCGCTGCACGAAGCGGAGGTTCAGCGCTGCCGCCGCATGGGCGCGCATGCGCTGGAGCTCTTCTCCCCGCGCTCCCGGATCCTCACCCACTGCAATACGGGCGCGCTCGCGACGGGCGGGTACGGCTCCGCGCTCGGCGCCGTTCGCGCCGCGTTCGAGGCCGGTCTCGTCGAGCACGTGTGGGTCGGCGAGACGCGGCCGCTCCTCCAGGGCGCGCGCCTCACGGCGTGGGAGCTCGACGCGCTTGCGATCCCGTTCTCCGTGATCGTGGACGGCGCCGCCGCTTCGCTGATGGCGGCGGGCGAGGTCGACGCGGTGCTCACGGGAGCCGACCGCATCGCGGCCAACGGCGACGTCGCCAACAAGGTCGGCACCTACGGCCTGGCCGTCGCGGCGCACCGGCATTCGGTCCCCTTCTACGTCGTCGCACCGACCTCCACGCTCGATGGGGCGGCAGCGAGCGGCGACGACATCCCGATCGAGGAGCGCGACCCTCTCGAGGTCTCGGCGCGGTTCCCGGCCCGCAACCCCGCTTTCGACGTCACGCCCGCCGCCCTCGTCACCGCGATCGTCACGGAGGAAGGCGTCCACCGGGCGCCCTACGCCTCGTCTCTTCCGACCTCGGTCGGCGCGGCGTCGTGATCGAGGCCGTCGACCCGAAGGTTGCCGCCGTACTCGACGAGTTCGGCTTCGACGAGCAGCTCTTCGAGCGGCTCCGCGCGCGGGTCGCGACGGGCGAGCTCTCGGCCGAGTCGAACCTCATCCGTGGGGTGCTCGAGCCGCCGGCGGCGGGGGAGCTCACCCCACTACCCGCGCCGGGGGAGCCCGGCCACGACGCTGCGAGAGCCGCGGGCATCGATGCGCTGCGCCGCGGCGAGGTCGCCCAGGCCGTCCTCGCGGGCGGGATGGCGACGCGCTTCGGCGGTGTCGTGAAGGCCGTGCTCGAGGCGGTCGACGGCATGAGCTTCCTCGAGGCGAAGCTCTCCCAGACCGCCGAACTCGAGCGGGCGCTCGAGACGACGGTGCCGGTGGCGCTCATGACGAGCTTCGCCACCGACGAGGCCATCCGCGAGCACGTCGACGAACACGGGCTCGGCGAGCCGCTCGTCTTCCACCAGTTCGTCTCGCTCCGGCTCGAGCCGTCGGGCGAGCCGTTTCGCGACGCGGACGGTGCGGTGTCGCTGTACGCGCCGGGCCACGGCGACCTCTTCCGGGCGCTGCGCGAATCCGGGACGCTCGCGGCGTTCCGCGACCGCGGCGTGCGCGTCGTCACGGTGTCGAACGTCGACAACCTCGGCGCTCGCGTCGATCCCGTGGTGGTGGGCATGCACCTGCTCGCGGGGCGCCCGCTGACCTGCGAGGTCGCCCGCAAGGAGGGCGACGTCGGGGGAGCGCCCGTCCGCGTGGACGGGAGGCTGCAGCTCGTCGAGGGCCCGCGCTTTCCCCCGAGCTTCGACCAGGAGCTCGTCCCGGTGTTCAACACGAACACGGCCCTCGTCGACCTCGACGCGCTCGATGCGGAGTACGACCTCTCGTGGCTCTACGTCGTGAAGGACGTCGACGGCCGCGCAGCCGTTCAGCTCGAGCGGCTCTACCACGAGGTCTCGGCGTTCGTTCCGACGACGTACCTCGAGGTCCCCCGGCGCGGGCCGCGCGGGAGGTTCCTGCCGATCAAGACGCCTGCCGACCTCGAGAGCGCCCAGGAGTCGCTCCGCGAGCTCGTCGCCGCGTCGCCGGTCTGACGTAGCGACTCGGCACGAGCTCGACACTAAGGCATGACTATTCGGGGCCTAGCCTCGAGTCGTGCGCGTGCTCGACGTGCTCCTGCCCGAGCGCTGCGCGGTCTGCCTCGCACCCGGGCACGCTCTCTGCCGCTCGTGCCGCGAACGGCTGACCCGCCTGGCGCCGCCCGTGTGCGCGCGCTGCGGGTCGCCGGGGCCCTGGCCCGTGCGGCGCTGCGCCGAGTGCGCGGGGAGAAGGCTCGCGTTCGCGGAGGCCCGCGCGGCCATCGTCTACGACCGCAGCGCGCGGTCGTTCGTGCGCGCCTGGAAGGAGAGCGGCCGGCGCGTCCTCGCGCGCGAGGCTGCGGCGCTCGTGGCGGAGGTCGTGCCTCGGCCGGAGGTGGACTGCCTCGTGGCTGTCCCCGGCGATCCCGAGCGCGCGTGGCGTCGCGGCGAGGTTCCGCCGCGGCGGCTCGCCCGTGAGCTTGCGCGGGCCTGGGGCATCCCCGCTCTCGATCTGCTCGCGCGTACGCGGTCGCTCCCCCATCAACGCGGCCTGTCGCTCGCCGAGCGTCGCCGGAACGTCCGCGGAAGCGTTCGCCTCCGCGTGGCCGAAGCTCCACGCACGGCCTGCGTGGTCGACGATGTCTACACGTCCGGGGCAACGGCGGATGCGTGCGCAGCAGCCCTTCGCAAACACGGCGCGCGTCGCGTCTGCGTGGTTACCCTCGCGCGGGCCGTCCGTTAGATTGAGCTCGACCCGACCGCCACGATTCGGAAGGAGCATCGTCGATGCAGCTCCAGGTCAAGGCCCACCACGCGTCGGTCTCGGACTCGGTTCGCGCCTACACGGAGAAGCGGCTCTCGAAGCTCGCCCGGCGGCTGTACGAGCAGACCGCCGTCGAGGTGACGCTCTCGCGCGAGCACAACCCGTCGATCCGCGAGGATCACGTCGCCGAGGGCGTCGTGTTCACGAAGGGGTCGAACCTGGTGGCGCGCGAGTCGGCGACGTCGTACGAGGCCGCCGTGGACCAGCTCGTCGACAAGCTCGAGCGCCAGATCGAGCGCTACCGCGACAAGCGCGTGCTCGAGCCGCGCCGCTCCGCGCAGCGCAAGCGCGACGAGCCCTCGGGCGAAGAAGCGGCGGCGTAGTCGATGGAGAGTCGCTCGCGCCGCGGCCGCGAAGCGGCCGCCTTCAGGGGTTTTCGGGCGACCGTGATCCGCGCTAGCGGATCTCGGTCTTGCGAGGGATAGGCCTTGCCCCTCGATCCCGGACGCGACTGGCTGGCCGCCGGTATCACCGGCCTGCAGCGCCAGCGCGAGTGGGACGCAATCGCGACGCTCGAGGCCGACGGCAGCGTGGGGGCGGAGGTCGCCTTCGTCGCGCTCGACGACGGCACCTTCGTGGTCGAGTCGGGAGAGTCGGTCGATCCGGCGCCGCTCGCGGCGGCACTCCGCGACGGCATCGCGCCGCCCTACCGCGCGCTCGCCGTCCGCCGGCCCGAGGTCTGGGCGGTCGGCGCTGTCTCGATCGAGGTCGCCCGCCTCGACGTCGACACGTCCGGGACCGAGCTCGAGCTGACGTGGGACGGCGCCACGCTTGCGCTGAGCGTCGACGACCTCCCGGCCGACCCGTCCCGGGCGCAGAGCCTGGAGCGGATCGCCGCTGCCCGGGAGCGCGGGCCGTACGCGGCGCACGCGCACCGTTTGCGGGGAGATCTGTGGGAGCTCTCCGTCCTGCCGCTGTAAAGGAAGCGGCGAACCGGGATGTAGGGGCGGGGCAGGCCCGGCCCCTACACGTCCTTGGAGCCGGAATCCGAGCCGGTACCCTAGGCCAATGCCGGGCGAGAGCTATGGAGGCTTCGAACGCTTCCTGCGCGTGGGCGAGGGCAGGCGCCTCAAGCGCCTCGCGCAGCAGGCGGCTTACATCGGGACGCTCGAGGCGGAGTTCGAGGCCCTGTCGGACGACGAGCTGCGCGGCAAGACCGCGGAGTTCAAGCAGCGACTCGAGAACGGCGAGACCCTCGAGGAGCTGATCTTCGAGGCGTACGCGGCGGTCCGCGAGGCGTTCAAGCGGACGATCGGGGTGCGGCTCTTCGACGTCCAGCTGATGGGCGGGATCGCACTGCACGAGGGCGACATCGCCGAGATGAAGACCGGGGAGGGCAAGACGTTCGTGGCGGTGCAGCCGCTGTACCTGAACGGTCTCGCCGGCCGCGGCGTCCACCTCGTCACGGTGAACGACTACCTCGCCAAGCGCGACGCGGAGTGGACGCGGCCCGTCTACGAGCTGCTGGGCGGCACGGTCGGCTACATCCAGAATCTCATGCCGTTCGCCGAGCGCCGCGACGCCTACGCCTGCGACGTGACCTACGGGACGAACTCCGAGTTCGGGTTCGACTACCTGCGCGACAACATGGCCGTCTCGCTCGACGGCGTCGTCCAGCGCAGCCACGCGTACGCGATCGTCGACGAGGTCGACTCGATCCTCATCGACGAGGCGCGCACCCCGCTCATCATCTCGGGCGAGCCCGAGACCGCGGCCGCGACCTACTACCAGTTCGCCCGCGTCGTCAAGGAGCTCGAGGGCGCGCCCGCGACGCGGAAGACCGCGAAGGGCCTCGACGAGACCGAGCTCTCGGGCGCGGACTACCTCTACGACGAGAAGTTCAAGACGGTCTCGCCCGCGCAGATCGCGATCGAGAAGATCGAGCGCGCCATCGGCATCGACAACCTGTACGACCCGCGCAACGTCAGCCTCGTGAACCACCTCATGCAGGCGCTCAAGGCGCAGTCGCTGTACAAGCGCGACGTCGACTACGTCGTGCAGGAGGACGAGGTCAAGATCGTCGACGAGTTCACCGGCCGCATCATGGAGGGCCGGCGCTGGAGCGAGGGCCTGCACCAGGCGGTCGAGGCGAAGGAGGGCGTGCGCATCCGCGAGGAGAACGTCACGCTCGCGACGATCACGCTGCAGAACTACTTCCGCCTGTACGAGAAGCTCGCCGGCATGACGGGCACGGCGAAGACGGAGGAGAAGGAGTTCGTCGAGATCTACAACCTCCATGTCGTGGAGATCCCGACGAACCAGCCGATCGCGCGCCTCGACGAGAACGACTTCATCTTCAAGACGCCCGAGGCGAAGTTCGCGGCCGTCCTCGACGACCTCGTCGAGCGCCACGAGGCGGGACAGCCCGTGCTCGTCGGCACGATCGCCGTCGAGACGTCGGAGTACCTCGCCGAGCTCCTGAAGCGGAAGGGCATCCCACACAACGTGCTGAACGCGAAGGAGCACGAGCGGGAGGGCGAGATCATCAAGGACGCAGGCCAGCGCGGCGCGGTGACGATCGCGACGAACATGGCCGGACGCGGCGTCGACATCAAGCTGGGCGACGGCGTCCTCGACCTCGGCGGCCTCTACGTGCTCGGAACGGAGCGCCACGAGGCACGCCGGATCGACAACCAGCTCCGCGGCCGCTCGGGGCGCCAGGGCGATCCCGGGGAGACGCGCTTCTACCTCTCCGGCCAGGACGACCTCGTGCGCCTCTTCGCGGGCGACCGGATCTACAACATCATGAACCGCTTCAAGATTCCGGACGACCAGCCCATGGAGGCTTCGATCCTCTCGAAGCAGATCGAGAACGCCCAGAAGAAGGTCGAGGAGCAGAACTTCGTCGCGCGCAAGAACGTCCTCAAGTACGACGACGTCATGAACACGCAGCGCATGGTCATCTACGAGCAGCGCCGGCGTGTGCTCGAGGGCGAAGACCTCTCCGAGGACGTGCGCGAGTGGATCCGCGAGATCGTGGGAGCGACCGTCGCGCAGTTCACCGACGGCGAGTACGCCGAGGAGTGGGATCTCGGCGAGCTCGTGACGGCGATGCAGTCGCTGTACGACACGGACATCACGGTCGAGGAGCTGCACGAGGAGGTCGACCTCAAGGATCGCGAGGCGCTCACCGAGGAGTTCGTCGACGACGCTCTCGAGACCTACGAGGAGCGCGAGCAGGCGTTCGGCTCGGAGCTTGCCCGCGAGATCGAGCGCTACATCGTCCTGCAGACCGTCGACCAGCGCTGGCGGGAGCACCTCGAGGCGATGGACTACCTCCGCGAGGGCGTGCACCTGCGCGCGTTCGCCCAGAAGGACCCGCTCGTCGAGTACCGGGGCGAGGGGCACGTGATGTTCGAGGAGCTCGGCCGGACGATCCGCGAGGAGGTCGTGTTCACGTTGTTCCACGTCGCGGTGCAGGTCGACGAGCCTGCGCTCGAGCCGATGCAGTCCCACGACGGAGTCCTCCACTACGAGCACGAGACCGCAGCGGGCGCCGACGTCATCACCGCCGCGGGAGGCGCGGCGACGGCCCTTGCCGACCCGCCCGCCACGTCCGCCGCGTCGTTCGCGCAGG
The DNA here is from genome assembly GCA_963831285.1 of uncultured Gaiellaceae bacterium. Lineage (GTDB taxonomy): Bacteria > Actinomycetota > Thermoleophilia > Gaiellales > Gaiellaceae > GMQP-bins7. Next base: position 137,102 of record CAWHPO010000001.1, read on the forward strand.
CCCCCGCGGTGAACGAGCACAAGGACCTGGGCCGCAACGATCCCTGCTGGTGCGGGTCGGGTAAGAAGTACAAGCGCTGCCACGGCGCGTAGTCGTGGGGGCAACCTACGGTTTCCCCCACGGGCCCCCTTCCCTCGCGGTCGCCACCCGCTGAAGCGCGGCTGGGCTCCCGCCGGGCTAAGCCCGGCTCCGCCCCTGAAACGCTCGCGCCGCCCCGGAGGCTTTAGCTGCCGGCGTGAGCCGGTGCTTGCTTCGGTTGCTCGGCGTCGGGCGAGCGCGCCTCGACGTCGGCCTGCTGCACCGCCTTCCTCGCGGCGACGCCGAAGCTGAGCATCCGCCCGCCGAAGGCGATGCTGCAGACGGCGAACCACGCCCAGCCGAGCGCGAGGCCTGCGATGACGTCGGAGAGCCAGTGGACGTCGAGCATCACGCGCGACGTGGCGACTGCGACGGCGATCCCCGCGGCTCCGCCGGCGAGGAGCGCGCGTCCCCTCGGCGACGCTCCGCGTCCCAGGATGAGCGCCGCCGCCGCGTAGAAGGCGGCTGCCGCGGTCGAGTGCCCGCTGGGGAACGAGGGTCCGAGATGGGCGGCGATGGGGTTGAACGTGGGTCGGACGCGGTCGAGGAGCTGCTTGACGCCGTTCGACGAGGAGAACCTCCCCGACGAGGACTGCGAGGAGGAACACGGGGATCCAGCGGTTGGGGCGGCGGACGTAGCCGACGATCGCGACGATCACGGCGAAGAGCATCACCAGCCACACTCCGCCGAGCTGCGTGACGATGTTCAGGCCGCGATCGGACACGGGGCCGGAGTGCTCGTTTCCCCACTTCGCGACGCTCGCGTCTACGTGGAGGAGGCTCGAGTTCGAGCGCACGAGGAGGGCCAGAACTCCGAGAACGAGTCCACCGACCACGATCGCCCCGAGCCCGATCGTGAGCGCGAGCCCCGTCGCTGCCTCCGGGTTCAGGCGGCTCTTGAGCGTGCGGCGGAGCCGACTGTGGTGGCCGACCTCGGTGCCGACCGCCTTCGCCGCCGCGAGGCTCGGAGTCGGATCGGCCAACGGCGTCGGGTAGTGCCACGCCAGGAACGTGACGAGCGCGAAGACGAAGAGTCCCGCGAGGAAAACGAGTAGGAGCGGCATCTTTCGCTGACGATCGGGTTTCCCTCGACCTGGTCGCGGGAAACCTTAACGCTGTGTCTGCGACCCTCGTGGCTGCCGAAGACCGCGGGGTGACCACCCCGCACGAGCATCGCGACCTGTCGTCCGACGTCTTCCCCGCTCTCGAGGCGAAGCCCGACGGGCTCGCCGAGCACGTCGCCGAACGGCTGCCGAGGTGGCACCCGGCGGCGATCTTCTTCGCCGGCCTCGTCCTCTGCTGGGCCGGCCTCGCGCTCGTCACGGTGCTGTTCGGCCTGGCGTTCACGTCCTGGATCGTCCCGATCGACCGCTTCGAGTCGGCCGACGAGCATCCCGTCAAGTGGCTGGCGGACCAGCGAACGCCGTTCTGGAACGACGCATCGAACATCGGATCGAACCTCGCGGGCGGCTTTCTCATCCCGGCGCTGGTCGGCGCAATCGTCGTCGCCGCCGCCTTCAAGAAGCGCTGGCTGCTCGCGGGCTTCGTCCTCTCGACGATCCTCATCGAGTCGGGCACGTACCGGGCGACGGTCTTCTTCGTGAATCGCGACCGCCCGAACGTGCAGCGGCTCGAGTCGCTCCCGGTCGACGCGAGCTACCCGTCCGGTCACACGGCGGCCGGGCTCGCGCTCTACTCGGGCTTCGCGCTCCTGCTGACCTCTCGGATGACCTCGACGTGGAAGAAGGCGCTCGTGTGGATCTGCGCGCTCGCGGTTCCGCCGATCGTCGCCGTCTCGCGGATGTACCGGGGGATGCACCATCCGACCGACACGCTCGCGGGTCTCTGCATGGGGATCGCGGCGCTCCTGCTCGCGATCCTGCTCGCTCGCGTCACGGACGTCGTGTCTCGACGGCGCGCGGAGGCGCGCACCCCGTGAGCGAGCTCAGGGTCGCGGTCGTCGCGCATGCCGGCAAGTCGCTCGGCGGCGGCCTGCTCGAGCTCCGGCGCGAGCTCGAGCGCCAGGGCGTCCCCGATCCGATCTGGCACGAGGTGCCGAAGAGCCGGAAGGCGCCGAAGCAGGTGCAGCGCGCGCTCGAGGAGGGTGCGAACCTCGTCTTCGCCTGGGGTGGAGACGGGATGGTCCAGCGGTGCGTCGATGCGCTCCGCGGATCGAAGGCCGCGCTCGCGATCATCCCCGCCGGCACCGCGAACCTGTTCGCGGCGAATCTCGAGATCCCGCAGGACATCGAGCAGGCGGTGCGCATCGGCCTCGCCGGCCGCCGGCGCAGGCTCGACGTGGGGAGGATGAACGGCGAGCGGTTCGCCGTGATGGCCGGAGCGGGCTTCGACGCACGGATGATCCGGCAAGCGGATGCCGGCCTGAAGGACCGGATCGGCCGCGTCGCCTACGTCTGGACGGGCATGAACGAGCTCGGGCGCAAGCCGTTCGAGGCGAAGATCAAGGTCGACGGCTCGACCTGGTTCGACGGCAAGGCGAGCAGCATCCTGTTCGGAAACGTCGGCAAGCTGTTCGCGGGGATCGAAGCCTTCGAGGACGCCCGACCCGACGACGGCGAGCTCGAGCTCGGCGTGGTCACGGCGGACGGGATGCTCGAGTGGGCGCGCACGATCGCGCGCACTGCCGCCGGGTCGTCCCACCAGTCTCCGTTCGTGCAGGTGACGCGCGCCAAGCAAGCCAAGATCACGTTCGACCGCAAGGTCCTGTACGAGCTCGACGGCGGCGACCGCGAGAAGGTCAAGAAGCTCGACGTCGAGGTCGAGCCGTCTGCGATCGAGGTCTGCGTGCCCGGGGAGGGAGAGCCCGAATGAGCACTGCCACGAAGGTCCCCGAGACCTGGGAGCTCACGGGCGACGACGCCCGCAAGACGCTGGCCGAGACCGGGCGGAAGCGTCTCGTCCGCGACGCCTTCGTTCGCCTGCGCGCGGCGGACGGCTTCAGCCACGCCCGCTCGCTCGCGTTCGTGACCTCGCTCGTCCTCGTTCAGGGGCTCATCGCGGTCGTCGGCTTCACCACCGCGTTCGACCTGCGCATCGGCCGGGAGATCGTGGCGGGCATCCAGAGCGCCGTTCCCGGTCCCGCTGGGCATCTGCTCACGAACGTCGTCGCCCACGCGCGCGAGGTCGGGGTCCATCACCGCTACCTCCCGCTGCTCCTCGGCCTCGTCGGCACCCTGATCACCGGCACGACTGCAATGGGCCAGATCGAGCGGGGCTTCAACCGGATCTACGGCATCGAGCAGGATCGTCCGAGCGTGCAGAAGTACGGGCGCGCGTTCCTGCTCACGCTCGGCGCGGGCAGCGGGCTCGCGCTTGCGTTCCTCGTCTTCGCGATCGGTCGCCACAGCGATACCGCGAACTCGGTCCTCCATTCGACCTGGCCCTGGCTTCGGTGGCCGCTCGGCCTCGCGGTCGCGATGCTCGCGCTCTCCGCACTCCTGCGCTGGTCGCCGCGGAGACGCCAGCCCGCGTGGTCGTGGCTCATGTTCGGGGCCTTCGTGTGCGTCGCCGGCTGGGTCCTCGTCACTTTGGCGCTCAGCCTGGCGCTCAGCGCGAGCTCGAACTTCGGCACGACGTACGGCCCGCTGGCGGGCATCGTGGCGCTGCAGCTCTGGACGTTCTTCTCCGCGATCGCGATCTTCTTCGGCGCCGCAGTCGCGGCTCAACTCGAGTCCGTGCGCGCCGGCCTGTCCCAGCCTCGCGAGCAGGTCGACGAGTCGATCCCCCGCGCGCGCGAGACCTCCTACGCGTCGTAGAGCCGGCTCCGCGGCGGGCGCGGAGCCGGCCGTGCCGCTGGTTCCCGGGTCAGCTGAGGACGAGCGAGAGGTCGTCCGCGCCGGCGAGGTTGTAGTTCGCATGATCCGTGAAGGTGACGACGACAACCGCTGTCGTCGCCCCCGCCGGCACCGAAACGAACCTCGTCCGGAAGGCCATGTCCGTGCCCGCGATGGTGACGTCAGGCCCGATCCTGACACTGGCCAGAACCTTTCCCGACGCGTCCGTGAACTGCGCGCGCACCTGCGCCGTGTTCGTGCCGTAGTTGCCGAGCCAGCCGCTGAGCGTCGCCTTGTGGCCGGCCGCATGGGCGGGAAGCTTGATCGTCTGCGTGCCGATGGTCGCCTTCGCGCCCGTGGCCGTGGTCGTCGTCCCCCCGAAGAAGTAGTTCTTCCCCCGGACCTTCGGCCCCTTCGAGCGGGCGGAGAACCAGCCGTTGGGGAAGCTGCCCCAGGAGGCGGCACTGAACTGGCCCGCCGTGTTCTCCCAGTGGGGCACGGCCCCGTAGGCGCCGACCGTGGTCAGGCCGCGGCCGGCCTCGGCGCCCGGATTGACGATCAGGTTCTTCCCGCACGCCGGGCACCCCGACGACTTCGCCGATCCGGCGCTCGCAAGCATGAGCGCCGCGACCGCGGCGACGGCAATCACCGCGACGGTCCATGCGCTCCTGCCGATCCTGCCCTCGAGCTTCGAGTATGCGCTGAGGTGGTACATCGTGCCTCCGATCGTGTTGGTGTCGCTTACGGGCGGTCGGCCGATCCAAGCAGGGGAGCGCATAGAGCCCGCATAGCGGTCCCTAGAATCAGGCGCGCACGTGGAAAGGGCTGATGTCGTCGAGTTCCGGGTGCTCGGCCCACTGGACGTCCTCGTCGACGGCCGGCCGATCGAGCTCAGCGCGCGGCGGCCGCGGGCGCTCCTGGCGGCGCTGCTCCTGCGCGCCGGGGAGGTCGCTTCGACCGATGTCCTCGTGGAGGCGGTGTGGAACGGCCAGCCGCCCGCGTCCGCTGCGAGCGTGCTCCGCGTCTACGTGACCCAGCTACGGCGGGCGCTCGGGAACGAGCGGATCGTCACGAGGTCCCCGGCTACCTGCTCGTCGTCCGGGACGGGGAGCTCGACGCCGACCGCTTCGAGCGGCTGTTCGCCGACGGCCGCCGTGCCCTCGCTTCCGGCAATCCACGGCTCGCGAGGAGCCTGCACGCTCGCGCGCTCGAGCTGTGGCGCGGCGAGGCCTGGGCGGATCTCGCCGGCGAAGAGCTCCTGGGTCACGAGGCCGCGCGCCTCGACGAGCTCCGGCTGGCCTGCCTGGAGGGCAGGATCGAGGCCGATCTTCGTCTCGGCCACCACGAGGGCGTGCTCGCCGAGCTGGCGCAACTCGTCGCCGCGCATCCGATCCGCGAGCACATGCGCGGTCAGCTCATGCTCGCCCTCTATCGGTCAGGGCGCCAGGCTGATGCGCTGGCGTGTTACCGAGAGGGACGTGCGGCGCTGGTCGACGAGCTCGGTCTCGAGCCCGGTCCGGAGCTCCGCGGCCTCGAACGGCGCATCCTCGACCAGGACCCGGCGCTGGACCGCTCCGGGTCCACCCCGAGGCAGACTCTGGCCGCCGTCCCCACGCCGCCGACCCGCACCGTCGGACGCGACCGAGAGCTCGCGGACATCGTGCGCCGTCTGCTCGACGCACGCACGCGACTCGTCACGCTCGTCGGCCCGGGCGGCATCGGCAAGACGAGGCTCGCTGTAGAGGCCGCCCGCGCGCTCCACGAGGAACTCGCGGACGGCGCCGTGCTCGTCGACTTCGCGCCGGTCACCGACGCGGAGCTCATGCTGCCTGCGATCGGAAGGGCGGTCGGACTCCGTGAAGGCGCGACGCCGTGGCCGGGGCTGCTCGCCGACCACCTCCGCGATCTCGAGCTCCTCCTCGTACTGGACAACGTCGAGCACCTCGTCGACGCCACCGCTCCCCTGGGCGACCTCCTCACCGCGGCCCCCCGGCTGACGATCCTGGCGACGAGCCGGCTGGTGCTGCGTCTCGCTGCCGAGGAGATCGTCGAGGTGCAGCCACTGGAGCCGGCTTCCGCGCTCGTCCTCCTCGCCGAGAGAATCGTCGCCGCCGGGGGCATGGACGAATCGCAGCATGCTCCGCTCGACGCGATCAGCAGCCGGCTCGAAGGCCTGCCGCTCGCAATCGAGCTGGCCGCTCCGTGGTTCCGGACGCTCCCCGGAGACGAGTTGCTCGGGCGCCTCGATTCGCGGCTCCAGGTGCTTGCCGGGGGGCCGCGCGACCGGCCGGCACGCCAACGGACGATGCGCTCGGCGCTCGACTGGAGCTACGAGCTGCTCGACCCCACGGCACGGCGCCTGCTCGGTCGGCTGTCGATCTTCAGCGGCGGCTGCACGAGCACGTCGGCACTGGCCGTGGGGGGCGATGGGACGTCGATCGAACACCTGACCGCGCTCGTCGACGCGAGCGTCGTGCGCCGCGCGGCGGACCGGTACGAGATGCTCGACGTCGTCCGCGAGTACGCAGGCGAACTGCCGTCGGCAGACGCCGAGGGACGCGAACTGCACGCACACCACTTCCTGCAGCTCGCGGAGGAGTCCGAGTCGCACCTCACAGGCGCCGACCAGGGGACGTGGCTGGCCAGGCTCGAGACCGAGCACGACAACTTCCGCGCCGCGCTCGAGTGGGCGGCGGGCTCGGACGACCCGGCCCTCGAGCTCGGGCTCGCCTCCGCGCTCGGGCGCTTCTGGTACGTCCGCGGATACCTGAGCGAGGGCCTCGAGCGACTGCTGCAGGCGAGCGACCGCGCCGCGAGTGCGGCGACCGGCGCGCGCGCCCGTGCTCTGCGATCCGCTTCTGCGCTTGCCCTGCTCCGCGGCGACTACGCGCTCGCCGAGGATCTGGCGCGGCGGTCTCTGACCCTCTACGAACAGGCGAGTGACCCGTCCGGGGCGGCGCGCTGCCTCAGCAACCTGGGCGCGATCCTGCATGCGCGAAATCGGCTCGACGAGGCTGCGCGCACGCTCGACGCATGCATCGCCGCCTGCGAGGAGCTGGGCGACGACCGGCTGACGGCGATGGCCCGCAACAATCGCGGTGATGTTGCTCTGTCGCAGGGCGACCTCCTGACCGCGGAGCTCCAGTTCTCGCGGAGCCTCGAGCTCCTCCGCACGCTCGGCGATGTCGCGAACGTCGCGCGGGCGCTCTACAACCTCGGTGCCGTTGCCCTCGAGCAAGCACAAGTCGGCGACTCGACCGTGTTGCTCGTAGAGAGTCTCGCGCTGTCGCAGCGGATCGCCGACGACGAAGACACTGCGTGGTGCCTCATCGGACTGGCTGCGGCGGCAACGGCCTCCGGCGGGAGGGATCGTGACGGCGGCCGGCTGCTCGGGCTCGCCGAGGCCCTGCTCGATCGGCTGGAGGCGACGATGAAGCCCTTCGAGCAGCGGCTCTTCGACCGTACCCGCGAACGCCTGCTGGACGCGCTCGGGCCGGCGAGGCTCGAGGCGGCCCGGGTCGAGGGCCAGCTGCTCGGGCCGGGCGACGTGCTCTCGCTGGCCCGCGCCCTGCTCCCCGCCGAGGCCGGGGCCTCGTGAGATTCGCGGCGGCGCGTCGACTCGTCGGCGAGAACGGCCACCGTGCGTACGCACGTCCTAGGCGTCGTAGAGCCGGCCCTCGAGCGCTCCGAGGATCCGGCGGTGCTTGGCGGACACGCCCGGCAGCATCACGAGCCGGTGCGTGAGGTGCGACCCGTCTCGTAGCCGCTCGAGCTGCTCCTCGGCGACCGGCACCCAGTGCCGGTCGAAGGTCTCCGCCGGCGACTCGTCGCGGAGCTCGTCGATCGGGAGCTCGAGATGCTCGGACCACAGGCGCAGCCTCGTCTCGCGTGCGAGCTGCTCGTCGTGGACGACGACGTTCACCTCGGAGTCGTTGAAGAGCGAGTGCTCGTTCAGGTTCGCCGAGCCGACGGTCAACCAGCGGTCGTCGACGATGGCGAGCTTCGCGTGCACGTAGACCGGGTCGTGCAACTTGCCGACGCGCGCGTACACGGAGCAGGCGAGGAAGCGGCCGTTGCCGTCGTCCGCGTGGATGAGGGTCGCGACCTGGCCGCGTGACACGTCCGCGCCGTCGTTCGCGTTGACCGGCAGGAGGAGGACGATGCGGAAGTCGTCGTTCGGCGGGTCGCGCAGCTTGTCCGCGAGGAGCTCGACGATCTCCGCCGACCACAGGAACTGGTTCTCGATGTAGATGAAGCGCTCGGCGGAGCGGATCGCGCGGACGTACGACTCGAGCACCGAGAAGTCGCCCCGCGGAAGGTTGCGCTCGTAGATCCCCTCCGGAATCGTCCGCACGAGCTGCACCGCGAGGTCGCCGACGGGATCCGGGACGGCCGGCAGGGGCAGCTCCTCCCCCGTCGACCCGTGCCAGCGCAGCCGGAAGTGCTCGGCCACGTCCGCGACGATCGGCCCGTGCAGGCGCGTCGCGATGTCGTGCCAGCCGACACCGCCGCGGGCCTTGTGCTCGGGGCTGTCGTAGGGGTCGCCGCCGTCGTAGGTCAGGTCGATGCCGCCGACGAAGGCAACGCGGTCGTCGATCACGATCGTCTTCTCGTGGTGGCAGTGCCAGAAGCGCACGCAGTTATCGAGCTCGCACGTGATCTTCGTGCCGCGGCAGAAGCGCTCGACCATGTCGCGGACGTCCCCTCGCGTCGGGCTGAACACGCGCACGGGGGCGCCGCTCCAGATGAGCACGCGCACGGGGATACGCTCGGCGAGCTCGGCGAGGAGGTTGCGGACCGTGACCGGATCCTCGTCCCGGGTCAGCGCCAGCTCGGGCGAGAAGTACCACCCCGTCATGTGCACGTGCGACTGTGCCTTGGCGAGCTCCTCGGCCGCGAGCGGGAGGAACTCCGCGCCGTCGATCAGCACCTCGACCGAGTTGCCCTCGCGCGGAGGCGCGCCGCCTTCGGCCCAGCCGCCCGCGGGCGCAGCGAAGACGTGGTCCCAGCCGACCTTGTGGAGACGCCGCACGTGGTGGTCGACCACGACGCGGTCGACGGTTCTTCCGATCGCATGGCCCGCTGCGACTCCGAGCTCCTCTCGCGCCTTCTGTGCCAACCGCGCCACGCGTGCGCTCGCGCGGCGGTTGCCGTCAGCCACTCTCGGCGAGCGCTTCCCGGGCGGCCAGACGGGGCGGGAGGACCGTCAGGATTCCGACGACCAGAACGAGCGCGAACACGACGTTGCTCCAGCGCACCGGCGACAGCATGTCGAGCGAGACGAAGCCCCAGGCCACGACCGCATAGCCGATGCCCGTCGCTGCGGCCCCGCTCGTCCGGACGGCGAACGCGGGCCGGCGCGAGTCGCGATGGAGGAGCCAGGCGACGGCCGCGGCGACCGCGAAGGTGAGCGCTCCGACGATGCAGTCGAGCACGTAGTGGTTTCCCGTCCCGACGATGACGACGAAGACGAGCGCAGGGTAGGCGAGGGCGGCCCACGCGAGCCACGAGCGCGGGAAGATCCAGATGAGAGACGCCGCGACGAAGAGGGCGAACCCGAAGTGCTGGCTCGCTGCGGCCGCGGTCGAGTTGTGGAGGAGCTCTCCCGAGGTGCCCGCCAGCTGATCCTGATCCGGCGTCGGGCCGAGGCCCAGCCGGGGAAGCCAGTGCGGCGGGGCGAGCGGATACAGGCCGATGACGGCGATCGCCGGCAGGAAGGAGAGGACGAACGTCGTCCGCAGCCGCGGATACCGGTCGGGCGCGAGCACGCGCACGGCGGCGATCGCGCCGAAGAGCACCGGCAGGTGGATGTTCGTGTACATCCAGGCGAGGTCGCCGGTGACGCGGGACGCGGACGCGCGGTGGATCAGCCAGCCCTCGACGTCGATCGAGAGGGCGTGCTCGAGCCCGAGAACCGCGCGCGCGTGCTCGACGGAGACGTCGACGTTCCCCTCGAGCGGGATGCGAACCGCCTGCCACGCGAGCAGCACGAGAGCGATGAACGCGAGCTCCGCCTCGACCGAGTAGCACGATCGCATGGACCTCCGCAGCGCGCTCACCGGAGAGGCATACCACGCGAGACACGTTCTCTCACGCGTCAACCGACCTGACGCCCGGCTAGGCTTGCGCCATGGCCGACCTCGACGGCAAGCCGCTCGACGAGCGATTGCAGGAGATCGGGACCCAGCTCGCCTGGGTCCGTGATTACCTTTGACCCGGACGCCCTAGCGCGCCGCCGGGGTGAGCTCGAGGAGGCGATGGGCGCCCCCGGCTTCTGGGACGACCAGGCCAAGGCGACGCGCATCTCCACCGAGCACTCGCGGATCGCGCGCAAGCTCGAGCGGTACGAGCGTCTGACCGGGGAGTACGAGGACGCGCGTGGATTTCTCGAGCTCGGCGAGGACGAGACCGCCGTCGCGGAGCTCGTCGCCTCGCTCGAGGCCGAGCTCGGGCGGCTCGAGGAGGACGCGCTGTTCACGGGCCGGTACGACACGGGCGACGCCGTGCTCGAGATCCACGCGGGCACGGGCGGCACGGACGCGCAGGACTGGGCCGAGATGCTCATGCGGATGTACCTCCGCTGGGTCGCCGATCGCGGCTTCGAGGCGGAGGTGCTCGAGGCGAGCCCGGGAGAGGAAGCGGGCCTGAAGTCGGCGACCGTGACGGTGAAGGGCGAGAACGCGTACGGGACGCTGAAGGCCGAGCGCGGTGTCCACCGGCTCGTGCGGCAGTCGCCGTTCGACTCGGCCCACCGCCGGCACACCGCCTTCGCGCAGGTCGTCATCGCGCCGCTCTTGCCGGACGACGGTGAGCTCGAGATCGACGAGGCCGACCTGCGGATCGACACGTACCGCTCGAGCGGTGCCGGCGGCCAGCACGTGAACAAGACCGACTCGGCCGTCCGGATCACGCATCTCCCGACCGGCATCGTCGTCCAGTGCCAGAACGAGCGCTCGCAGACGTCGAACAAGTCGACCGCGCTCCGCATCCTCCGTTCGCGCCTCGTCGAGCTCGAGGAGGAGAAGCGCGAGGCAGAGCTCGCCCGCGAGCGCGGCGCTGCGCAGGACATCGGGTTCGGGAGTCAAATCCGCTCGTACGTGCTCCACCCGTACCAGCTGGTGAAGGACCACCGGACCGACCACGAGGTCGGCAACACGCAGTCCGTGCTCGACGGCGGGCTCGACGGCTTCGTCCACGCCTACCTGCTCGCGAAGGCCGCGGGCCAGGTCGTCTAGAGGCTCGGCGTTCGTATGCAGGAAGATCGTCGGCTACACTGCAGCGTTCTCTCAGAGCCGGTGCGGCCCGATCGGGCTGCGTGAGTGCTACGCCCGGTGACGGATGACGACTCCACCACTCAGCAGATGACGGCCCTCGCCGAACCCGATACGACCGCGCAGCAGCAGCACCCGGCACAGGAGGGCTCGACCGGCTCCTCGATGATCGTCTTCGAGGACGTCCGCAAGGTCTACGAGACGAACCACGTGACCGCGCTCGACGGCGTCTCCTTCGTGATCGAGAAAGGCGAGTTCGTCTTCGTCGTCGGTGCGTCCGGCTCGGGCAAGTCGACCCTCGTGCGCCTGCTCTTGAAGGAGGTCGAGCCGAGCGCCGGCCGGATCATCGTCGGCGGCCGCGACCTCGGGCGGCTCAAGGGCTCGAAGGTGCCGCTCCTGCGCAGGAACCTCGGCTGCGTCTTCCAGGACTTCAAGCTGCTCCCGAACCGGACCGCCGCCGAGAACATCGGCTACGCGCTGCGCGTCCAGGGCGAGTCGAATGCGCAGATCCGCAAGAAGGTGCCCGAGGTGATGAACCTCGTCGGCCTTCCGCACAAGATGAACTCGCGGCCCGAGGAGCTCTCCGGCGGCGAGCAGCAGCGCGTCTCGATCGCCCGTGCGATGGTCAACCATCCGCCGCTCCTCGTCTGCGACGAGCCGACCGGCAACCTCGATCCCGACACGTCCGTCGGGATCATGCAGCTCCTCTACCGGATCAACCGCACCGGCACGACCATCCTGATGGTCACGCACGACCGCGAGATGGTCGACAAGATGCGCAAGCGGGTCATCGCGCTCGAGATGGGCAGGCTCGTCCGCGACGAGCGGCGTGGAGGGTACTCGGAGGAATGACGACCGCTCGACTTCGGCTCCTCCCCCGTCACGATCCGGCCGAGGTCGGCTCATGACGCGTCTCCGCACGCTCTTCGCCGAAGCTCTCCGCTCGATCGGCGCCAACGTCTCGACCACCTTCGCGTCGGCCCTGTCCGTCCTCATCGGGATGTTCCTCGTCGGTGTCTTCATCGGCCTCGGCACCTGGCTCGTCTCCTGGTCGGACGCGAAGAAGCGCGAGCTCGCGGTGCACGTGTACATCGCGGACCGGGCATCCGACAAGCAGATCAACCAGCTGCGCGTCGCGCTCGAGTCGGATACCCACGTGAAGCTCGGCGGGGTCACCTTCATCGACAAGGACAAGGCGCTCGACATCATGCGCAAGCGGAACCCCGAGCTCACGGCGAACCTCGCCTCGAATCCGCTTCCGGCCTCGTTCGACGTCGTGCCGAAGCGCGGCGAGGACACGGAGGCGATCGCGCTCGCAGTGCAGAAGAAGAAGCTGCCCGCGGTCGACGAGGTGCGCTACGGGAAGGAGGTCTCGCAGCGGATCCTGCAGATCGCGCGTGCCATCCAGATCGTCTTCCTGATCGCGGTGATCGTGCTCCTCGCCGCCTCGACCATCCTCATCGCGAACACGATCCGCCTCTCGATCTTCGCGCGGCGACGCGAGATCGAGGTGATGAAGCTCGTCGGCGCGACGAACTGGTACGTGCGCGGGCCGTTCATGCTGGAGGGTGTCCTCACCGGGCTCGCGGGCTCGCTCGCAGCGGTCGTGCTGCTCTTCCTCAGCCGCGAGGTCGCGATCCCGCAGATCCTCGGCCACATCCAGGACGATCCGGACGTCCGCGCGCTCGCCTTCACCTGGACGGCGGCGGTGCTCGTCATGGGCGGGCTCGCGATCGGCGCGCTTGGCTCCGGCCTGACGCTCCGGCGCTTTCTCCGGGTCTAGTCAGTGTCCAGCCGCCGGCCGACTCGTGGCCGCCAGAAGCGGCCGAGCCGCTCTGTCCGCGCGCACCACCGGCCGGTGCAGCAGGTGCGCGAGGCCGAGCGCAGGGTCGCGATCACGCTTCCGTCGCGGCGGGCCGCGCCCGACCGCGTCGTCGCGCACCTCGGGCCCACGAACTCCGGGAAGACCTACGCGGCGCTGCGGGAGCTCGCCGACAAGCGCGCGGGGGTCTACGCCGGACCGTTGCGGATGCTCGCGCAGGAGGCGCATCGCCGCCTCGGCGAGTGGATCGGAACCGACGCAGTCGGGCTCGTGACCGGCGAGGAGCGCGTCAACGAGCGCGCGCCCGTAATCTGCTCGACCGTCGAGATGGCGCCGCAGGCCGGAGAGCTCCTCGTGCTCGACGAGGTGCAGTGGGCGGACGACGCGGAGCGCGGATCGGCGTGGACGCGACTGCTGCTCGCGGGCGAGTACCGCGAGATCCTCCTGCTCGGAGCGCTCGATGCGCTCCCACTCGTCGATCGCGCGTTCCCCGAGCGCGAGCTGAAGGTCTTCGACCGCAAGCTCCCACTCGAGTTCGTCGGCGCGAGGACCCTGCGCTCGCTGTCGAAGGGAACCGTCGTCGTCGCATTCTCGCGCCGGGCGGTGCTCGCGCTCGCGGGCGAGGTCAACCGGCTGCACCAGGGCCGCGTCGCGGTTCTCTACGGCGCGATGCCGCTGTCCTCGCGACGTGAGGAGATCGACCGTTTCATCTCCGGCGAGGCCGACGTGTGCGTCGCGACGGACGTCCTCGGGCACGGCGTCAATCTCCCATGCGAGACGCTCCTCTTCGCGGAGACGACGAAGTTCGACGGCGAAGAGCGCCGCGATCTCCTCCCGTGGGAGCTCGCCCAGATTGCGGGTCGCGCAGGCCGCTTCGGGCTCGTCGAGCGCGGGCACGTCGGCGTGCTCTCGGGGCTCGGTTGGGGGACCGCGGATCCCGAGCTCGTCGAATCGGCGCTCGAGCCGCACGTTCCGCTCCCCGGCGGCTTTCGCGGGTACCGCGCAGTCGACGAAGCGCGGATCCGCCCTCAGCTTGACGACCTCGGCGTCGACGACCCGCGCCGGCTGGACGCCGCGCTCGTCGCATGGCATCGCGTCGCGCTCCGCGAGTGGGCACACGAGAGCTGGCTCGCGGTCGAATCGCTCCAGCCCCTGCGGCTCCGGCTGCAGGCCGTCCAGCGCCGGCTCGGCGAGCGCGGGCGCACGCTCTCGCTCGCCGACACGTGGAAGCTCGTGAACGCGCCCGTCGACGAGGACGGCCTCGAGCTCCTCGCGACGCTCGCCCTCGCGATCACGGGCGACCGGGTCGCTCGGCCTCAGCTCGCGTTCCTGCTCGACACGGCGCGGCTGCGAGGCGCGTCGCTCGAGGACGCGGAGCGGGCGGGCCGCGAGGCGAGCATCCTGCGCTGGTTCGCGCTGCAGTACACGGACGTGGGAGGCGTGACGATGGAGCGGGCGGCCGCGCTCGAGGAAGCCGCGGCCGCGAGGGTCGTCGCCCGGCTCCGCGTCGAGGTCGAGTCGCCGACGATCGGACGCTGCCGTTCCTGCGGTCGGAGCTGTCCGCCGTGGTTCCCGCTGTGCGACCGCTGCATGAGACGCGAGAAACGGTCGTGATATGAACTGCACGCCGTGACCGCAGACGAGCTTCGTGCCATCCCGCTTCTCGCCGGTGCGAGCGACGCCGCGCTCGACCGCGTCGCCGCTGCCGCCGGCGAGCTCACGTGTGAGCCGGGCCAGATCGTCGCGCTCGAGGGCGACCGCGGCTCGGGCATGTTCGTGATCCTGGACGGCACCGTGACAGTGGAGTGGCGCGGCGGCTCGACGGAGCTCCCTGCGGGCACCTTCGTCGGCGAGCTCGCGCTCCTCGCTCCCGGAGGGAGCCGGAATGCGCGTGTCCGCGCGAAGACCCAGGTCCGCTGCCTGGCGATCGGGCGCGACGACGCCATTGCGCTCGTCGAGTCCGAGCCGAGCGTCGCGCTCGCGATGCTCCGCGAGATCGCGCGCCGCTTCGCCTCGGCGTTACCGGAGGACTAAGCGGCCGAGGGGTGCACAAGCGGGACGGCGCCCGCCCAGTCCGACCGCAGCACCTCGACGAGCGAGGCCGGAGTGATGGCGCGAACCTTCCCGCTCGGAAGGCGGCGGCCCTCCGCGTAGCCGGATGGCGTCCACCGTCGCAGCGTCCGTCCGACGAGGATCCAGGGAACGCCCTCGTGCAGGACGAATGCCCCGTCCGGGAGAGAGGACGCCGGGGCGTCGTGGTGGCGCTGCCGTCGATCCCTCGTGAGCCGCTCGGCGTGCAGTCGCGCGTCGATCGCGTCGGCTCCGAGGTCGCCGGGGTGCAGCGCTCTCCAGATCTCAGCGAAGCGCACGAAGTCTTCGCGGCGGCACTCTGCGCAGGGTCGGTGGCCGGCCGCGAACGCCGTCGCCTCGTCGAGGAAGAAGAGCTCCGTGTACCGGCCCGGCTGGAGCAGCCGTGCTCGCTTCCGGCCCTTGAACTCGAGCCGGCAGGCGATCCAGCGCCGGACGGCGTAGCGGCGACGGATCTGCCCGTGATCGTCGTGGAGGCAGCCGCGGTTGCCGTAGACGAGCCCGCGTGCCGGGTCGGCGACGAGGTCGCCGAGCGGCGTTACGCGATTCTGTAGCGGCACCGCGCTCCACGGTATCGACCCGTCCCTACACTCCGGCGGTGGCCAGGCCGACCGGGACGAAGCTCATCGCGGAGAACCGCCGTGCGCGGCGCGACTACGAGCTCGTCGAGCGCGTGGAGGCGGGTCTGGCGCTCACCGGCACGGAGGTCAAGTCGGCCCGCGACGGTCTGGTCCAGCTCGGGCAGGCGTATGCCGACATCCGCGACGGCGAGGCGTGGCTGATCGGCGCCTCGATCTCCGAGTACGCACAGGCCGGTCCCACGGGGCACCAGCCGGACCGCGATCGCAAGCTCCTGCTCCATCGCGCGGAGATCGACTCGCTGTACGGCAAGGTGCGCGAGAAGGGCCTGACCCTGGTCCCCACGCGCATGTACTTCAAGGACGGGCGGGTCAAGGTCGAGCTCGCGCTCGCCCGCGGCCGCGAGCGCGTCGACAAGCGGCGTGTCGTCGCCGAGCGCGACGCGCAGCGTCAGATCGAGCGAGCGCTCAAGCGGCGGCGCTAGCGCAAACGCGATTCGCTAGCGCAGCGAGTACGTCTGCGCGGGCGCCGGCACCTGCTCGAGCACCGTCCGGAGCACGTCGTCCGGCGTCTGGCCGTCTTCGAGGATCAGCCGGTGGCGCAGCACGTACGGCGCGATCTCGCGCACGTCCTCGACCGTGACCTCGTCGCGGCCGCTCAGTCGTGCGTTTGCGCGCGCGGCGCTCGCCAGGTGGATGACGCCGCGCGAGCTCACCCCGAGCTCGACGCCGGGCAGATCGCGTGTCCTGCGCGCGATCGCCACCATGTAGCGCCCGACCTCCTCGGGGAGGTCCGTCGAGTCGAGCTCGTCCCGGGCCTTGTCGAGACCGACCACGCCGAGCAGCGGGCGCACCTCGCCGAGCATGTCCGGGGCGACGCCCTTGTGCGGCAGGTCGAGCATCTCGTACTCGCTCTGCGCGTCGGAGTAGTCGAGCAGGATCTTGAAGAGGAAGCGGTCGAGCTGCGACTCGGGCAGCTCGAACACGTCGCGGTGCTCGTAGGGGTTCTGGGTCGCGATGACGAGGAACGGGTCGGGAAGGCGATGCGCCTTGCCCTCGACGGTGACCTGCCGCTCCTGCATGGCCTCGAGGAGGGCGGCCTGCGTGCGGGGAGGCGTCCGGTTGATCTCGTCGGCGAGCAGCACGTTCGTGAACACGACGCCCGGGAAGAAGATCTGCTCGCCCATCCGGACGGCGTTCTGACCCGTTAGCTCAGCGGGGGTCGTGTCGGGCGTGAACTGGATGCGCTTGAACGACGCGCCGAGCATGTGGGCGGTCGCCCGCGCCAGGAGCGTCTTCGCGCTTCCGGGTGGTCCCTCGAGCAGGACGTGGCCGCGCGCGAGGGCTGCGACGAGGAGCAACTCGACGGCACGCTCCTGTCCGATGACGACCTTCGCGATCTCGGTCTTCGCCCGCTCGCGCAGGTCGATGAGGCTCTCGTACGGCGCCTCCACCAGCAGTGACACGATCGTTCCTCCCCGTTCGGCTCGCTCGATTGCTCGGCCGCACAAGCTTAGCGCGCGGTCCGAACGAGGCACCCAGTCGGCTCTGCCGCTGCCTCCCTCGCACTATCGCCCCCCGATCGGGGGAGTCAACCCCTCGAACGAGGGACGGCTACGAAACAGGAGAGACCGGCGGCGGAACTGCCGTCGGCACGCTCGCCAGCGCGTCGAGCAGAACGGTGTCGATGCTCGTTCCCGGCGTCACCGAGATGCGGTGGCGGAGGACGAACGGCGCCATCTCGCGGACGTCCTCGATCGTGGCCGTCTCGCGCCCGTTCAGGCGGGCGTTCGCCTTGACCGCCATCACGAGGTGGATCATGGCGCGGGAGCTGACGCCGAGCTCGACGCCCGGGCAGCTCGCGCGTTCGCCGCCCCACGGCGACGATGTACCGACCGACGGACTCGGGTACGACGGTGTGCTCGAGCTCCGTCCGGGCCTTGTCGAGGCCGACGACGCCGAGCAGCGGGCGAACCTCGCCGAGCATGTCCGGGGCGATGCCCTTGTGCGGGAGGTTGAGCATCGACAGCTCCGCCTCGGCATCCGCGTACTCGAGCTCGATCTTGAAGAGGAAGCGGTCGAGCTGGCCCTCGGGGAGAGGGAAGACGCCCTCGTGCTCGTGCGGGTTCTGCGTCGCGATGACGAGGAAGGGGTCGGGCAGCTTGTGCGCCTTGCCGTCTACCGTGACTTGGCGCTCGCCCATCGGCTCGAACAGGGCGGCCTGGGTGCGGGGCGGCGTGCGGTTGATCTCGTCGGCGAGGAGGACGTTCGTGAAGACGGCGCCCGGCATGAACAGATGCTCGCCGGCACGGACCACGTTCTGGCCGTTCAGCTCCGTCGGCGTCGTGTCGGGCGTGAACTGGATGCGCTTGAACGACGCGCCCAGCATGTGCGCGGTCGCGCGTGCGAGGAGCGTCTTCGCGCTTCCGGGCGGGCCCTCGATCAGGACGTGCCCGTGCGCGACAGCGGCGATGAGGAGCAGCTCGACCGTGCGATCCTGGCCGATGACGACCTTCGAGACCTCGGCCTTCGCCCGCTCGCGCAGGTCCGCGAGATCGTCGTACTTCTCCTCCATCATCAACGCCATTTGCCCTCGTCCTTTCGCCTCGTCCTGCCGCATCTGCCCGGCGTCCTCCGTCCAGCCGCAGCCGGGCCGACTCGCTTATCGGCAGCTATGCTCGATCCCTGAACACACATACGGGGGCGATCAGGTTTCGACGTGGTCGGTTCTCCGGCAGAGCTGCGAGCCGAGGTCGCCGGTTGGCCTCGTAAATCAACCGGCACCAAAGCAAGTGCGAACAAGAACGAACTCGCACTCGCCGCCTAGTCGAAGCTAGGTAAGGCGACGTCGACCCGGATTCGGCCCGAGATCCGGTAATCGGCGCCAACTATCGGGCTCGGCGCCGAGGGAGTGCCAATCGCCCGGAGCGCGACACCGAAGGATGGCTGGCCCGTCGGTTGGTCGTCCGTGAACCGGCCGCCGGGCGAGATCAAGCACGGACTACGCTCGTAGACGCCCTGTTCGGTGCGACCGCGGACGCGGGTTCGATTCCCGCCGCCTCCATTTTTGGCTCAACTATGGGTTCAGGACCTTGCGGGGAAGCGGGTGCGATTTCGTCATCTTGGACAGCCTTCGAGGAGCGAGACCGCAAGCTGCTCGAGTCAGTCGGTGTAGACGTCGCCCGTCGTCGAGATCGACTCGTGGCCGAGGAGTTCTGGACGGCCTTGAGATTCCAGTCGCGTCGAGAACGCGCTGACCCGTTGTGTGGCGGCTGAGCGTGTGCGCGCGTGCGCGCGAGGATGGTTCGCCGTCTGCACGGCCGGTCCTGCAACCGAACCCGGAATCATCACTCGTCTCTCCCGCGGGGAGGAAGGCCCTGCTGGTGCTCCGCAGGGCTGTACTCAAAGCCTTCGATACGCCGATGCAGAAGCTAGGGCCCGCTTGGACGCGGCATCGCCGACAGGCGGCGCGCACAATACGCGGGTTGATCCGCCGCTCAAGATCGCGAAGGACACGAAGCGCGGCGCGCGAAGCACTTCCCCCACATGGCGTGGCGACCGGGGGAGTTGTGGTTCGACGCAGACGTGCTGTGGTTCCGCGAGCGGCCACGGAGTCTCGGGGCGCTCGCGGTCGCTGGCTGTGCGATCGACCTGCCGCGCTTCGACACGGGGCTCGAGGTGTCCCGGCGCCGGCGGTTCGCCGCTGAAGCCGCGAGGAAGCGCAAGTTCGCCAAGCGGACGATCCCCGCTGCCGCGGTCGTCATCGGATCGAGTGTCGTGCTGCCCGTGTCCGCGCTCAGGCAGCGAAGCGTGGCGCCGGACGCGCTGCCACTGCCCGAAGACCCCGCAAGCCTGACGTTCCGGCTCGAGTATCCGATCCAGGTACACGTTCCGAGGCCCGAGTTACGGACGAGCACAGCAGAGGCGCCACGCATCGCGTGGCATACGGCTCTGTCGAGCGGCCTCCCGTACGCAGGCCATCTGCACGATGGCACCCAGCTCCCAGTCGAGGGTCCCGACTGGGTCACGTGGGACCCGAACACCGACTCGCGTCCGAATCTGCCCGGGCGGCTTTATGGGAACGAACACACGATTCGGACGATCATCGAGGTGCTCGCTCAGTATCGAAGGACGCATCCGAACGCCCCGCGGGTCGCGGTCGGTGACATCAGCCTCCGACACGGCGGGGTCATGGATCAGCACGTCTCCCATCAGAACGGACTCGACGTCGACGTCTACTACCCTCGACGCGACGGATGGCTCCAGGCGCCGACTTCCACGGCACAGATCGACCGACATCTTGCGCAGGACCTGCTCAACGGCTTCGTCGCAGCCGGAGCGAGCAAGATCTTCGTCGGCTACGCGACCGACCTGCGCGGACCGCGTGACATTGTCACTCCGTATCCGAACCACGAGAACCACATGCACGTTCGCTTTCGAAATCCGGGCTGACGTTCGACGAGCCGTTAGAGGTCAACTGCGGGACATGCCGCCCGTTGCCGAATCGGAGAGCGCGGGTGGGGAGGGTGCGGACTCGTACGGTCGTCACATGATCGACGAGAAGCTGACCGGTCCGATCGCCCTCCGAGGCACGTAGTACCTTCGTAGCCATGAGTTCGGGGCGGCTCCCGACCCGACCCTTCGCGCCCGAGGACGACTGGTTCGTCGAGACAGGCGGAGGACGTTCCCCGGCCGCCGACGACGACACCGAACTCCGCGAAACGCGTCAGTCCGCGCAGGGCGAGGGCGAGCCGCGTGCCGCCATTCGTGTTCGCCAGGGCGAGCGGAGCCGGGGGCTCATCGTAGGTGCCATCGTCGGCGCAATGATCCTCATCGTCGCCGGCGCTCTTGCCGGCGCCCTCGTCTCGCGCTCGCTCGATGGCGGCGTCGAGACAACGACCTCTCTGGTGACGACGACGGCAACGCTCACCACGACGCTGACCACGTCCACCACCCCGTCGACCACGCCTACGACCACGACCTCGTCAACGCCGACGACCCCGGCCACGCTGCCGACAGGCGTGGTCCTCCGCAGAGGGGCCAAGGGCGCGGAGGTGAGGCAGGTACAGGAGGCGCTGGTCGCGCTCGGGTACTCGACAACCGTCGACGGGAAGTTCGGGCCAGCGACCGCGCAGGCCGTCAAGTCTTTCCAGGCGTCCTCAGGCATCACCGACGACGGCGTCGTCGGGCCGGCGACGCTATCGGCTCTCTCGGCGGCGGTCAACGGGACGTAGCCCCACCAGGGCGGCGGGAATGTCACGCGGGTTCGATTCCCGCCGCCTCCATCGGACCTTCCTTTGGCGGGTTTCCGCGTAGGTGCGAGGGATGGTTCACGCGCGGCACGCGGCGTCCGGCGTCGGCGTCGAGCCGGCGCGGCTAGACTCAGCGCGCGTGAGGCGGCAAGAGGGTGGCCGCGCCCGAGGCTTCGGCTCGCCGGCGGCCGGCGTGGTCGCGGTGGCCGCCATCGCAACGCTGTGGGCGGTTGCCGCGGGCGATCCGACGGCTCGTATCCTCCGCGGAGCCTTCGCAGGCGTGAGCGCGCTGACGCTCGTCGTGGCGGTCGCGGCGCTGCTCGCGCTGGGGTTGACGCTCCGCTTCGCGCCTTCCTTCTCGCGTCCCGGGATACTCGCGGGCGAGGGCAGGCTTCGCGTTCGGCGGTTTGTGGCGGCTGCCGAACGCGTGCCCGACGTCGTCTGGCTGAGCGCGATCGTCGCGCTCGCTGCGGTCATCCGCACAGTTCTGAACGAGGCGAGTCACACGCCGAAGATCCTCGGAGACGAGCTGATCTACGCAGGCCTCGCCAAGGGCTGGGCGCTGGAGGGGATGCCTCTGCTGCGCGGCAGCGTCGACGTCGGACACAGCACCCTCTACCCGCTGCTGCTCGCGCCGGTGTTTCGGCTCGCGTCCGACGGAGCGAGCGCGCTCGCCGCCGCGAGGACGGTGAACGCGATCGCGATGGCGAGCGCGGCCGTCCCGGCGTTCATGTTCGCCCGCCGCGTGGTGCCGCGCGGATGGGCGCTGGGCGTGGCGGCGCTCTCGGTCTTCGCGCCCTGGACGGCGTACTCGGGCCTGATCGTGACCGAGTCGCTCTTCTATCCGGCCTTCGTTGCCTATGCGGTTGTCCTCGCCTGGACGCTCGAACGCCCGTCGGTGCGACGGCAAGCGGCGATGCTCGCGCTGCTCGGCGCGCTCGTCGCCTGCCGGGCCCAAGCACTCGCGGTCGGCCTCGGCGCGTTGGCCGCGATCGTGCTCTGGGGAGCGCTCGTCGGCGACCTCCGGATGACCATACGCCGCTTCCTGCCGACGCTCGTGGCCTTTGTGCTCGCAGTGGTAGTCGGGCTCGCCGCTGCGGCCGCGGGCGTCGCCGTGCCGACGAGCTCGTACAACCCCCTCTTCGATTCGCTCGACCGCATCGGGGCGATGTTCGAGTGGGGCGCCTGGAACCTCTCGCTCTTCCAGACTGCGCTCGGGGTCGTCGCGCTCGCGGCCCTGCCGCTCGCGCTGCGCGTGCTCCTGCGCCGGGGCGAGCCGGTCGCCGTTCGGGCATGCGGCGTGGTGACGGTCACGCTGTCCCTCGGGCTGCTCGCGTCGGTGGCGCTGCTCTCGGCGAGCACGTACGGGCTGGGCGTCACACATGAGCGCAGCCTCTTCTACGTCACGCCGCTCGTGCTCACGTGCTTCGCCGCCTGGCTGCGTGGTGGCCTGGAGCGGCCGTTCTGGCTTACGGCCGCGTGCGCCGCTGCCACCCTCGCGCTCGCGGCTCTCCTGCCCGAGCGGCTGATCGTCCACTCGAACGACTTCGACGCGCCGACCGCGTCCTTCGTTCTGGCGCTCGACGGCAGGTTTCCGTCCGTTCCCTTTCGGGTCTTCGTCCTCGGCATCGCCGCGGTCGGCGTCGGAGCGTTCCTCCTCGCGCGGCGACCGCTCTTCCCGATCGCGACCATCGTGCTCGCGTTCGCGTTCCTCGGCTCGAACGTCGACTTCCGGGACGGCATGACCGCGGCCGAGGCCCGCTCGCTCGCGTGGGTCGATCACGCGCTGCCCGACGGCGCGAGCGCGGACCTCGTGTACCTCGGCTCGCCGTACCCCGGCGTGCGGTGCCCGGCAGACCGGGCGCAGCAGGCCTTCACCATCTGGACGGAGTTCTTCAACACGCATGTTCGTGCCGTGCGACACGTCCGGTATCCGAACCCGGAGGACGGTCTCGCCTCGAAGCGCCTCACCGTCGCAGGGGACGGTCGCGTCCTCGCCGCCGGCAAGCCGTTCGACCCCCGCTACCTCGTCATCGATGCGCGGCAGCCGGTCGTCGGCGAGCGCGTCGCGAGCAGGAGCGTCCCGGGAGATTACGGCGGGCGCGCGACGCTGGCCCTGTGGCGGGTCGAACCGCCGCTCCGGTTCGTGCCGCTGCGGAGGCCGGTGGGCGGTCTCCGCGGACGCGGCTCGAACCTGATCCGGAACGGGAGCTTCGAAGATGCTCGGGTCGACTGGGCCGCCAACGCCGGCGGCGAGCGGATCGAGCGGACGACAGAGCGGGCGGCGCGGGGCGGGGCCTCGCTCGGCGTCGAGACGGGTGACGCGCCTTTCTCGGGCGCCTTCCTGAAGACGAGGATCCCGGTCGAGCCGGGCTCGAGCTATGTCCTCTCGTTCCTCGCGAGGGCGCCCTCGCGCGAGCGCGTCCTCCCGACGATCGAGTGGTTCGACGGCGAGTCCCTGACGCGCATCGACCAGCCGCCCGGCGTGGCAGTGGGTCGGTCGTGGACGCCCGTCGTCTTCGCTGCCACCTCGCCCGAGGGCGCCGGTCACGCGATCGTCGCGGTCGCGCTCGCCGGCAAGCGGCCGGCGTCGTTGCAGCTCGACGCGGTCCGCTTCGCCCGCGGCGGCCGGCGTCTCTGCTAGCTGCGCGTCCGGAGCCCCACGATCGGGACCGGGGTATCTGTCGCGTGGAGGTCATATCCTGAACGGACACCCACGAGCTCCGACCCGGATCAGGGCTCGTTCTGGGTGCGCTCTCGGGCGGCTGAGAATGCGTCGAGCATCAGCCGGGCGATCCGTTCCGGGTGTGTGTTGAGAGAGAAGTGTCCCGTGCCGTCGATCGTGACGAGAGTGACCTGAGGACAAGCCTCGAGCTGCCGACGTTCCTCCGCCTGAAGCTTGACATCGTCCTTTTCGCCGAACACGACCCATGCAGGTGAGCCCGAATCGCAGAGCCTCGGGGCAAGGTTTCCGTGTCTGTCGTAGTAGCGCATGACCGTGTGCGTGAGGCGACGCAGGGAGCGAGGGTCGTTCTTCTCGAACTCGGCAGCGAGCGCTGCTCGGCGGTTCTCGGGAACGCTGCCCTTGATCATCCCGCCGATCAGCTTCAGCACGAGCGAGTAGGGCAAATGCCCGAGAACGCGTGAGAGCTTGTCCAACACGCGTGGCGCGATCGACTCGTCCTTACGCGAAAAGCTCGGCGAGATCAGAATCAGCGGGCCCGAGAACTCGTGTGCTGCCGCCATCTCGAGCGCGACGTTCGCACCGAGGCTGTGGCCGACCACGATGTCAGCGCCGACGGTCGCTGCGAGCTTGCCCGCCTGGCTCGCATACGTCTCGATCCGATCATCGGCTGGAGCTGGAGTACCGGCGTAGCCGGGCAACGTCGTCGCGACCAGGCGCACAGTCTCGATTTCCGGCGCCGCCGCCACGTCCTCGATGAAGACGTGCGATGCGAGCGCGCCGGGAAGAAAGAGTGCTGTCCGCTCAGACTCCTTCGGGCCGAACTCGCGCACGATCCACCCGTGGAGGTTGTCCACTCGCCCTCCTGATGCCGACCTGGGCAACCCTAATGCACATCACACACGAAGAACAGAGCCGAGCTGGTCGAGGCGACGCGGCAACGCATCGCCGGAACCGAGCCGAAAGGCGAGTTGGATCGGGATCGCTCTCGCCCTGTCGAGCATCGTGTGCATGCCGCTCTTTCGGGTACGCGAAGAAGCGCATCGGTACCAAGCTCAGTTCGCCAGCGACGGCTGGGGAGGGGGACGCAGAACATCCTCGGCGCCTACCTCTCCGTGAAGTCAACAATCCCGACACGCATCTATGACCGCGCAAGGCTCCAGGCATCGATCGGCGGCTGCGGCTTCCGAACGTTCGGTGCCGCGTCGGTGCGTCGAGCGTTAGCCTCAACTCATGGGGGTCTCTGAACGCGAGCGCGCCGAGCAGCTGCTTCGTGCGCCCACACGAAAGAGCGATCTCGGGCTCGTCTTCGACGAGACCCTCGCCTCGTCGGCTGAGGTTCACGTCGAGGGTCGCAATTTCTATCCACCGATGCTGGCGGACATCGGATCGGCCACGTCGTCGATTCACATCAACCAGTTCGGTTTCCGGCCGGGTTCCATCGGAGACGAGTTTGCGGAGGCGCTGATCGCGAAAGCCTCCGACGGCGTTTCAGTCCGAGTCGTCGTCGATCGCCAGGGGTCGGATCCGGACCGAGGTAGCCGCGCGTTCTACGAGCGGCTTCTTGCGGCGGGCGTCGACGTCCGCGTCGTCCGGGCGATCCAGCTGCGGGCTCCCGTCCGGCCCGTCGTGGCCGGCGGCGCCACTCGGTGGAACTTCGACCGACTCGGGAACATCGACCATCGCAAGCTGGTCGTCGTCGACGGTCGCGTCGGCTGGGTCGGCGGCGCGGGGGTCGAGGACCACTTCTACGACGGCCGGTTCCACGACCTGTTCCTTCGCGTCGCGGGTCCCGTCACGTCGCAGCTGCAACTCGTCTTCGTCGCGACCTTCCGCTGGTTGGACGGCGTCATTCTCCGCGAGGAGCTCGATGAGCTCTTCCCGGAGCAAGAGGTCGGACCAAGCGCGGTGCCCGCGACCGTGTTGCACAACGCGCCGGGCGGCCAGCGCCCGATCACCAGAGCGATCGCCGAGCTCCTGGACGGTGCGCGTGAGAGCCTCGACGTCGTGAATCCCTACGTCACGGACAGGCGGATGATCCGGCGGATCGCGGGCGCCGCCCGCCGCGGCGTTCGAGTGCGCCTCTTCGTCCCGGCGACGGCGAACAACTGGGCGTGCGCAGCCGCACAGCATCACCACCACGCCGCTTTGCTCGAAGCGGGCGTTCGCATCCTCGAGTACCCGACCATGCTCCATGCGAAGGCGTTCGTGCGTGACGGCACGGACGTTCTGGCCGGAACCTGCAACCTCGAGGCCTGGAGCCTCAAGCGCTTCTTCGAGATCGACGTGCTCGTGCGCTCGCCCGAGCTCGCGAGGCAGTTCGACGAGCGGTTCTCGGCACCGGCCGAGAGCGTTTCGAGTCCGGGTCGCGCCCTCGTAGGCACACGCGAAAGAGTGAGGGCGCGAGCGTTCGCGACCATCTCGCCGCTTCTCTGACCACGGTTCGAGCGGCAGCGTAGGCATCGCTCACCGCCCCGGAAGGCTGCCGCAGACGCCCTCCGGGGCCAAGGAGTGGCTTGCTCCTATGCGTCCGTCGAG
The DNA here is from genome assembly GCA_963831285.1 of uncultured Gaiellaceae bacterium. Lineage (GTDB taxonomy): Bacteria > Actinomycetota > Thermoleophilia > Gaiellales > Gaiellaceae > GMQP-bins7. Next base: position 163,206 of record CAWHPO010000001.1, read on the forward strand.
TTCGCTCTGCTCATACCACCGAGCCACCTGTCGGGGCGGTTCGGAGGCATGAGGCTGACCAGGATCAGGATGATCGCTGTGGAACCGAAGTACGTGTAGAGCTCTGCGGTCCCGGAGAACTGGTTCGTCGCGGTCTGACCGAACGCCAGACACGCAAACGTCAGCAGCGCCAGTGCAAGCCCGACTTGCAGGATCGACTTGTCGCGGTGGGGCAGGAACTCGAGACGGATCAGGCTCGCGAGGAGCAGTACGAACACGCCGAACTCGAAGATGCCGAGAATGAACCACGCGGTATCGACACCCGGGAACGTGTCCAGGAAGGTGCCCTTGAACTGATCCTTGATCCCTTGCGGAGCGTTCCCGTTGCTGTCGAAGAGCTTGCCCTTGCCGGAGTAGAACATCAGCCCGCCGACCATCAGGTAGATGCCGGCGAGGGTCACCCAGTACGCGATCCCGTCGAAGACCGTCCCGCGTCCGACGACCGCGAATTCCCGATCGGAGCCCGTGATGGGCATCCCCACCTCCTTCGTCTATGTAGGACCGTACGTCCGAGGATTATCGCGCGGCCCGCCGTCCACGACGCTCTGAAGCGACAAGTCCGGCATGTCGCCCATGCGAACGTCATACGCGACGATCCCGAGCTCAGGAGCTTGCGGATCGAGGAACGGGCTACGGAGCCGGGCATGCCAATTGCCGATTCGGACATACAGTCCGACGCATGCGCTGGACGCTGGTGCTCGCGGTGGGGGTGCTCGTGCTCGCACTGCCCGCCCAAGGCGGACGGCAGCGCACCGCGGCCACGATGACCCTTCGTGTCATCGTGACGCCGGCGGGCTCCAGGTACCTCATCGACCGCGCGCCGAAGGGGTATCCGAACAGGGGTGATGTCCTCCGCGAGACATCGACCCTGCGCAACGCGGTCGCTCAGCTCGGACGACCCAAGGGCGCGATCGTGGGGAGCGACACGTGGATTGCCACCGTCGTGATCGCCCCGTTCGGGAAAGTGGACGTGAAGGCCGTGACGACCCTTCCCGGAGGGACGATCCGAGCGGTCGGCACGGTGACTGCCACACAAACGACGGGCACGTTTCGGGTAGTCGGCGGTACAGCGAGGTACGCGGACGTTCGCGGCACGATCGATTCGCGCAACCTCAACGCCAACGGGAGCCGTGGTCTCAGCGTGTACCGGTTGCAACTCCCCTGAAGACGTCGCGACGGGAACTGGCGAGCTACCTGGGTCGCTCCGCGTCCATCTCGGCGGCGGGCGCCGTCGTCTGAGCCGCGGGACGGGAACGTTCAGTCGTCCGATGCCAGCTCGAAGCGCGCGATGACTCCTTCGTCGCCGCCCTGGGGTATCGGGCGTTCGGGATGGCGTGTCGCCACCCAGGCGACTCCCCGCTCCGGGTAGGCGAGGACATCCGGGAACCGCTTGCTCGAGATGCCGAGCATCCTCACGGGCTCATCGGTGGGGTTCGAGAAGGTGTGCAGCCCGGCACGGCCCTCCGGGAAGTAGACGACGTCGCCGGGTGACAACTCCTCCTCTCCCTCTGGTGTGCGGACGGTCGGGGTCCCGCTGAGGACGAAGAACATCTCCTCGACGCCGTAGTGCATGTGCAGCGGGCTGTCAGGCGATCGAGGCAGATACTCGATCAGCGACGCTCCCAGCTGGTCGGTCCCGAACGGGTGCCCGAACCAGCGGACGCGCATGTCGTCCTCGACTTGATCCCAGGGCTCGTCTTCCAGGAAGTTCAGGCGGCGCATGCGTTCCTCCGTCTCGTCGGGTCTGTGCGAGGAGATGATGCTCGCCTGCGCGAGTGCGCGCGAAGAGTGAGCCTTTGCGCAGCCGCCGGAACGACCCGGCGGGCCCGAGCGGGTCGACCGGGCTGGGACTGCGTCTAGCCGTCTAGCCGACCGGCAAACTCCGCAATCTGTGGCCTCGTCGCGTGCCCGGCTTGCTGGAGGATTCCCGGAACCTCGGGATCGGAGACGAAGTTCTGCCAGCCTTCCGCGTCCCAGTCGAAGAGCACCCACACCCGGCCCTCTTCATTGGGATCGCGAAAGGCGTGGGAACCCTTGGACCCGTGCTGCTTGCGCTTCTCGAGGCTGGTGCTCGAGAAGACACTCCACCAGCGGTCGAAGTCCTCGACCTTCGTCGTTGCCAAGAACACGTCTCTCCTCCTTTTGTGGGACCGTCGTGGCACTGCGACACGGCTCGTGCAGCACCGAGCACTCGACTGTACGCCCGCACGGCGACGAGATCAACGCTCAGCGCTCGCGGCCCTGCGTGAAGCCAGGCAACTGCCGCATGCGCGAATGTGCGGAAACGTCGCTCGAGGGGCGTCAGTAGGGCGGACTGTTACTCGAGCAGCCTCAGTACCTCGCACTGGAGCAGGTGAATCCGAGCGCCTCGTAGGCTGCTCGTGCCGTTCGTGAGGAAAGCCACCGAAAGGACTCGCAGATGCCGGAACTGATGATCGACTTCATCACGTCGCTCGACGGATATGGGGCAGCCGACGGTTGGCCTGGCTTTTGGGGCCTCGAAGGACCCGAGTACCTCGCCTGGTTGGGAGACCAGCCGGAGGCGGACTACACGATCCTGATGGGCGCGAACACCTATCGGCTCATGTCCCGGCTGGCCACCGACGGCGAACCGGGGACAGGTGCCCTGGCGGACTTGCCGAAGATCGTCTTCTCGAGCACCTTGACGGAGCCCCTGGCGTGGCCCAACACCGAGCTGATCTCACAGGACCCGATCGAAACCGTGCGCTCGCTGAAGGCGACAGGCGCGGTGTCGATGCGCACGATCGGCAGCCTGATGCTGTGCCGCTCCCTCCTGCGTGCCGGGCTCGTCGATCGTTTTCGCGTGGTCGTGTTCCCGGTGATCACGGGAAGCACCGGGAAGGATCGGATCTACGACGGGTACCCCGACGTCTCCCTCGACCTGGTGAGCAACCGCACGTTCGACGGCAGGCTCGAGCTCCTCGAGTACGTCCCGACGGTTCTGGCTGGGCCACCCGGAGCCAGGGGATGACTCTCGCTCGTCCGTCCGTCGTCAGTCAGATACGACGAGTTCCGACGATCCGCCGGCGGAGGATTCGATGAGCAAGCTGAAGCTGAACATCACGATGTCGATCGACGGCTTCGTCGCCGGCCCGGACCAGTCGCCGGAGCATCCGCTCGGGGTCGGCGGTGAGGAGCTCCACGCCTGGTTGGTCCCGCTCGAGGCGTTCCGCGAGAGCCACGGCGAGGAAGGCGGCGAGGTCAACGCGAGCACTCCGTTCGCCGAGGACATCCTCGGCGACGCCGGCGCGACCATCATGGGCCGGAACATGTTCGGCGGCGGCCCGGGACCGTGGGACAAGACGGCGGTCTGGAAGAGGTCATGGCGGCTGCCTTCGTGGCAGGGCTGGTGGGGCGACGATCCGCCCTACCACCATCCCGTCTTCGTCCTCACCAGCCATCCGCGCGAGGCGCTCGAGATGCAGGGCGGAACGACGTTCCACTTCGTCACGGACGGGATCGAGTCGGCGCTCGAACAGGCGCGGGCAGCAGCTGGAGAGAAGGACGTGTCTCTCGCGGGCGGGGCGTCCGTCGCGCAGCAATACCTCGCAGCGGGTCTGCTCGACGAGATGGTCGTCTCGGTCGTCCCGATCCTGCTCGGAGGCGGCGCCCGGCTGTTCGAAAACCTGGGAGCTGTGAAGCTCGAGCAGGTCGAGTCGGTCGAGGCGCCAGGGGTGACTCACATCCGATACGCCCGGGCATAGGCTTTTGCTCGAGCGCTGGGCCGATCGCCAAGCTACGGCGCTTTCTAGGAGGAGCGATGCAGATCACGAGAAACGGAATCGACACGAGCACCGGCCCGAGCGACTGGTTCACGGGCGCCGTCTACCTCGACCCGGTCGCGGCGCCGACGGGTTCCTCGCGGGTGAGCGCGACGAGCGTCAAGTTCACCCCGGGCGCGCGGACGGCCTGGCACACCCATCCGAACGGACAGACGATCTACGTCGTCGAGGGCGTGGGGCTAGCACAACGCCGCGGCGGACCGATCGAGGTCATACGCCCCGGCGACCGCGTGTTCTTCGAGCCGGGCGAGGAGCACTGGCACGGCGCAGCTGCGTCGCGCTTCATGACGCACGTCGCGATCGTCGAGGTCGATGACGACGGAAACCCGGCGAGCTGGGGCGACCACGTTACCGACGAGGAGTACGCCGAGGCGCCGGCGATCGCCGAGTGAGACTCGGTCGGCGGGCTAGGTCCCGAGGCCGTCCCAGCCCCAGCGTGGCATCGCGAGCTCGGGTCCGACGTCCTCCTTCTCCTCGTGCGCGAGCACGTTGTCGACTGCCCAGCGCATGTAGCCGCGCATGGCTTCGCGGAACTCCGGGTCCTCGGGAAGCTCGGCGTCGTCGAGTGCGCGGACGAAGCAGTCGACGAAGCGCTCGCCGAGGTCGCTCATGTCGCCGTTTCCCGCGTGCATTCGCAGCACGGCCGACTCGTCTCCGCCGCACGTCGTCGTGTAGGTCGGCGGCCCGCCGAGCACCTCGGCCCAGTACGCGGCGAGGCGCTCGACGTGCTGCGGGTGCTGGTCGTCGTGCGAAAACGGGTGATTGAGCTCCGGATCGGCGAGACAGCGCGCGTGGTGGGCGCTTGCGAGGGCGAGGAAGGCGCTCTCGCCGCCGGCGAACTCGAAGAGCGTGGGGCGCACGCGAACAGCGTTGCACAGTCGGCTCCGTCATTGGCGGGCGAAAGTATTGGTTGACATGACCAAAACCGCCTGGTACGGTAATGGTCGTGATGACGAAAACACCTCACGTGAAAGGAGACGCCCCGATGTTCTCGACGATGCTCGCGTTCGATCAGCTCAGGCAGCTCGACCGGGGTGACCGAATCCGCCGCGCGTCCGAACGGACGAACGGCAGCCGAACCCGCAGGAGCGTGGGGCGGGCGTGACGAGCAGGCCCGGAAGCAGCGCGCCTGCCGGCTACGACCCCGCCGGCTATCCCGCGTTCGCGGTCACCGTGGACATCGTGATCCTCACGATGTCCGACGGGGCGCTGCACGTCCTCCTCGTCCGCCGCGGCGAGGAGCCCTTCCACGGGATGTGGGCGATCCCAGGCGGTTTTAAGCGGCCGAGTGAGACGTTGGACGAGGCAGCGAAGAGGGAGCTCTCCGAGGAGACCGGCGTCGATGCGGCGAGCCTGCTGACCCAGTTCGGCGCGTACGGCGACCCCGAGCGCGATCCGCGCGTGAACGTCGTGACCGTCGCCTACCTCGCAGTGCTTCGCGACGTCGGTGCGGTGGTCGCCGGCTCGGACGCGGCGGACGCTGCACTCGTGCCCGTCTCCGACGTGCTCAACGGGGAGCTCGAGCTCGCGTTCGACCATCTTGGCATCGTCCGCGATGCGATCGAGCGGGTCCGCGTGGAGCTCGAGGTCTCGGGAATCGCGACAGCGTTCGTGGGAGCGACGTTCACCCTGGCCGAGCTGCGCACGGTGTACGAGGCGATCTGGGGAGTGCAGCTCGACGCAGCGAACTTCCGCCGCAGCATCGTGGCGGACGAGGGCTGGGTGATCCCGACGGGGCGGCGGGCGCGACCTGGTTCGTCCGGCGGGCGACCGGCGGAGCTGTATCGCGCGGGCGGGGCATGGAGCCACGGAGGGCCGATTCATCGCCTGTCGCGCGTCGCGGAGCGGAAGTGACCGGATGAAAGCCGTCGTGTACGAGAAGTACGGGCCGCCGGACGTGCTCCGGGTAGCCGATGTCGCGATACCGGTGCCCGCCGACGACCAGGTGCTCGTGAGGGTGCGCGCCACGACCGTCACCCGGACCGACTGCGGCTGGCGCAGCGCGACTCCGTTCTTCGTCCGCTACTTCATCGGACTGCGCCGACCAAGACGGCGGATCCTGGGGATGGAGTTCGCCGGAGAGGTCTCAGCGGTCGGCGCGGCCGTTACGGAATTCGCCGTCGGTGACGACGTCTTCGGCGTGACGGGCTTCGGCGCGCACGCGGAGTTCGTCGCCGTGCGCGAGAGCGCGGCGCTCGCGCACAAGCCGAGCACGCTCGGCTACCAGGAGGCGGCGGCGGTCTGCGACGGCGCGTGCATCGCGCTCTCGTGCCTGAGGAAGGCCGGTCTCCGGACGGGTCGGAGCATTCTCGTGTACGGCGCCTCGGGGTCGGTCGGGACCGCTGCGGTGCAACTGGCGAAGCACTTCGGCGCCCACGTCACCGCGGTCTGCGGCACGAAGAACCTCGAGCTCGTGCGCGCCCTCGGAGCCGACGACGCGATCGACTACACGCAGGAGGACTTCGCAGGCAGGGGCAAGACCTACGACGTCATCTTCGACGCCTACGGCAAGCACTCGTACCGGCGGAGCAAGCGTGCGCTCGAGCGGAGCGGTGTGTACATCGCAACCGACCTCGGGTTCATGTGGCACGTGCCGCTGCTCGCACTGACCAATCGCCGCGTCGCGCTCGGCATCGCGAAGTACCGGAAAGAGGACGTCGTCTTCCTCAAGGGCCTCGTCGAGGCGGGCCGCTACCGGCCCGTGATCGATCGCGTCTACCCGCTCGAAGAGGTAGTCGCTGCGACGGCGTACGTCGAGACCCAGCAGAAGGTGGGCAACGTCGTGCTGACCGTCGACGCCGCCGGGTGACGGCGCTCGTTCGCGGCGCCCGCGCTCGTCGTCACGGCTCGACCTCGACCATTCGGCCCCAGCGTTCCTCGATCCGCCGCGCCTTCCACAGGACGAGTGAGAACGCCCAGGTCGCGACGAACAGCCCGACGACGACGTAGCCGATCCGCCCGAAGTCGAGCTCGTCGAGAAACGCCCAGAACGGCCCGTCGAGGGAGAGCCTCGCCGCCAGGACCTGGAGCAGCTCGATTGCCCCGATGACGAGCGCGACGGCCACCGAGAGACTGGTGACCGTGATGTTGTAGTAGACCTTGCGGATCGGGTTCGAGAACGCCCAGCCGTAGGCCTGGCTCATGAAGGCGCCGTCGGCCGTGTCCATCAAGCTCATCGCGGCCGCGAAGATGATCGGCAGCGAGACGATCGCGAGGAACGGGACCTGATGCGTCGCGACTCCTGCGGCGATCGCGAGCAGCCCGATCTCGGTGGCGGTGTCGAAGCCGAGCCCGAAGAGGATCCCGAGCGGATACATCTTCCAGCTGCAGTCGATCCTGTCGCCGACGCGGCGGAGGAAGAACCGGCTCATGAGGCCCTGGTTCAGGAGAGCCTGCTCGAGCTTCTGCTCGTCGTAGTGCCCGCGCTTCATCCGGCGGAAGACGCCGAGGATGTCGAGGAGGACGACGAGGTTCAGCACGCCGATGAGCAGGAGGAAGGCCCCGGAGACGGACGCGCCGACGTACGCGCCGTAGTCCTGGAAGGCCGGGATCTTCGAGTTCACGGTCCTGGCTGCGATCGCGAGGCCGGCCGCGAGCGAGAAGACGATGGTGGAGTGGCCGAGCGAGAAGAAGAAGCCGACGCCGAGCGGGCGCTTGCCGTCCTGCAGGAGCTTTCGCGTCGTGTTGTCGATCGCCGCGATGTGGTCCGCGTCGAACGCATGGCGTAGGCCGAACGTGTAGGCGAGGGTGCCGAGCCCGGCGAGCGCGGGGTTGTGGCGCGCGTAGAAGAGGAAGAGGCCCCAGCCCAGCACCGTGAGGAAAAGGACGCCGCCCGCAAAGCCGCCCAGACGGGCCCACTCCCGCGGCGTGAGGGCGCTCCTCCACGAGCGCGGCTTCGCGTCGGTGTCCTCGGTCGCGACGACGGGGTGCAGCTGGGGCATCGAGCCTCCTCGGTGGCGGCGAGCGACGCTCGCTCGGCGGCGGGTATCGCGACTTGTTCGCGCTCCGCTCGGAAGCGGTTCGCGCGCCTCACCCCGCCCGCGCGCGCTAGCGGGCGACGGTCCGCCCGTCGAGGCGGATCGTCCAGGCGTCGACGGAATCGACGACGAGGTGCGTCTCGCTCCAGGGATCGCGAGCGAGCGTCTCGCGAACCGCGGCCTCGGAATCGGCCTCGATCGCGAGCACGACCCTGTGCTCGTCCGCGAGCGGTCCGCCGAGGACGACGAAGCCCGCCTCGACGAGCGCGTCCATGAAGTCGGCGTGGATCTCCCAGTCGGACTGCTGCTCGAGCGGGAGGTCGGGATCCCAGTGCGGGCCGGTGCGACGAAGAACGACGAAGAAGGCCACGCCGCGACGCTACGGCCAGCGAGGCGTGCGCGGGGCCGCTCGCTCGACGGCCCGCCAGTCCGTTCGCGGCGGGGCGAACACGTCGACGACGACCGCGCCGTCCGGCCCCGCGCGAACCTCGTGCGGCACGTTGGGGGGAATCCGCCACGTTCCGCCCGGGGCGAGGGCGCGCTTCTCGTCGCCGACGCGGAACGTCACCGCGCCGCTCACGACGACGCCGAGCTGCTCGTTGGGATGGCTGTGCTCGGCGACGACGCTGTCGGGATCGAGCTCGACGACGGCGAGGGAGCACTCGTCGCCGTCGACGAGACGCGCACGGACGTGTTCCCAGATCGCGATCGGAGCGATGTCGCCGAGATCTTCGAACGCGCTCATGGGGCAAACCTAGCCGCTCGGTAGTGTCCGCCCACCGTGGAGCCGCTCGTGCCGATCCCGGCGTCCGGCAGGACCTTTCGCACGCGGTATCGCATCCGCCTCTCGGACCTGGACGAGACGGGCAGGCTGCGACTCGACTCGGTCGCGCGGTTCCTGCAGGACGCCGCGACCGACGACGTGGAGGAGACGGGGTGGGGCGCGCCGGAGCATCTCTGGGTGATTCGGTCCGTGCGGATCGAGGTGCTCGAGCCGCCCGTCGCCGACCGCGCCGTCGACGTCGTGACCTGGGGGAGCAGCTTTTCGGCGCTCGCGGCAGGGAGGCGGTGGTCGCTCGCGGGCGACGCAGGCGGCTCGATCGAGGTCGACAGCACCTGGATCCACCTCGACCGGAACGCCCGCCCAGCACGCATCGGCGAAGGATTCGACGACTACGCGGAGGCGGCGGGAGGGAGGGTCGCGGCGACGCGGCTGACGCTCTCGCCGCCGGGCGATGGTGCGCGAGCCCCGTGGCCGTTGCGCTCGACGGACGTCGACCTCATGGGGCACGTGAACAACGCCGCGTACTGGACGGCGGTCGAGCACCGGCTGTCCGAGCGCGGCGTCGACCTTCGCCGCCCGCTGCGCGCCCGTCTCGAGTACCGGCACCCGATCGACCTCGGCGAGGCCGTCGAGCTCGTGGAGGACGTCGAGGGTGGCGGCTACGCGGTCGCGTTCGTGGTGGGAGACGCCATCAAGGCGGTGGCGCGCCTCGACTGGCCCTCGTAGCGAACGTCTAGGGTCCTCTTACGCCGGTCTTAGGGCGGCCGCGTAGCCTCCTCGGCGTGGAGGACACTCGCTCAGCTCGGACCGAGGACGCGCTCAGCCGTCGCCGCGCGCTCACGAAGCTCGGCGGTCTCGCGGCGGCCGCGCTTGGCGCTGGCGCCTGGGGCGCCCGCGAGCTCCGCGACGCGCCCGACGCCGACGCTGCCGGGACGGGCCCGACTGCAGTCGCCGCGGGCCTCGTGTCCTGCGTGCTCACGCCCGAGCAGACCGAGGGGCCGTACTACGTGCCCGGCGCTCCGGTCCGGCGCAACGTGACCGAGGGAAAGCCGGGCGTCGCGCTCACGCTCCGTCTCTCGGTCGTGAACGTGTCGACCTGCAAGCCGATCAAGGGCGCCTCCGTGGAGATCTGGCACTGCGACGCGAGCGGCGTGTACTCGGGAACCGCTCAGCAGGGAACCGAGGGCGATCGCTTCCTTCGCGGCGTGCAGCGCACGGACGCGAAGGGCCTCGCGATCTTCCGCACGATCTATCCGGGCTGGTACCAGGGTCGCACCGTGCACGTCCACACGAAGGTGCACGTGGCAGGCAACGTCGTGCACACGGGGCAGCTCTACTTCGCGGACTCGGTGACGGATTCCGTGTACGCACGGAGCCCGTACTCGAGCCGCCCGAACCGCGATCCGAGGAACCCCGGGGACAGCATCTACCGAAACGGCGGCAAGCGCTCGACGCTCGAGCTGACGAGGGCAGGCACCGGCTACACGGGCTCGATCGCCATGGGCGTCCACCGGTCGTAGACGCCGTCTGCAACCATCGTGCGATGGTCGGAACCGCAAAGCAGGAGGAGGTCCTCGAGCGGCTGCGCCAGATGCCTCGCCCTGCCCGAGACGAGCGAGCCCCCCAGCCACGGCGCACCGACGTTCTCCGTCCGCGGGCCTGCGCTCGTGCAGCCGGCGCCGCGAGCCGATGCATGAGCCGCTCGCCGAAAACCCGAGCCCGCGTGCTTTCGTATTGACGTCCGAGACCGAGAGAAGGGAAGCCACATGACCGAGACCGCCGAGAGCACTGCGCCGAGCCCCGAGCAGGCGCAGGTCCAGCTCGAGCAGGCGCTGTTCGAGATCCGACGCATCATCGCCGGGCAGGACGCGATGCTCGAGCGCGTGCTCGTGTGCCTGCTCGCGCAGGGCCACCTGCTCATCGAGGGGGTCCCGGGTCTCGCGAAGACGCTGACGATCAAGACGACCGCCGGTGTGCTCGGCGGCTCCTTCGCGCGCGTGCAGTTCACGCCCGACCTCGTCCCGTCGGATCTCGTGGGCACGCGCATCTACCGCCCTCAGGAAGGGACGTTCGACACCGAGCTCGGCCCCGTCTTCTGCAACTTCCTGCTCGCGGACGAGATCAACCGGGCCCCGGCGAAGGTGCAGTCCGCGCTGCTCGAGGTCATGCAGGAGCGCCAGGTCACGATCGGCCACGAGACGCATCGCGTGCCGGAGCCCTTCCTCGTGATGGCCACCCAGAACCCGATCGAGTCCGAGGGGACGTACCCGTTGCCCGAGGCGCAGATCGACCGGTTCCTGCTCAAGGTGTTGATCGGCTACCCGCAGCACGACGAGGAGCTCACGGTCGTCCAGCGCCAGCTCGTCGCGCATCCCGAGCTCAGGCAGGTGCTCTCGCTCGAGGATCTGGCGGCGCTGCAGCGCGCGGTGCTCGACATCTACGTCGATCCCGCACTCGTCAGCTACGCCGTCGACATCGCGACGGCGACCCGCGAGCCCGCGGGGCACGGCCTCGCCGACCTCGCGCAGTACATCTCGTACGGCGCGAGCCCGCGGGGGCCGATCAGCCTCGTCCAGGGCGCCCGCGCGCTCGCGCTCGTCCGTGGGCGCGAGTACGCCGTCGTGGAGGACGTGCAGGCGCTCGCCCACGACGCCCTCCGGCATCGGCTCGTGCTCTCGTACCAGGCGCTCGCGGAGGAGGTGTCCCCCGATTCCATCCTCGACCAGGTGCTGCAGGCGGTGCCGGTGCCACAGCTCGATCTCGCCCGCGTGAGCGCCGCGTGAGGCTCGCATGAGCAACGCCGGCGCGCTGCTCGCGCGCCCGACACCGGAGCGCCCCGGCCCCGGCCCGATGGCCGAGGGGCTGCTCCGCGCGCTCGACATCTCGATCGGGCGCAAGGTGGAGGGGCTCCTGGCCGGAGACTTCCGTTCCAACCTGCTCGGAACCGGATCGGAGCTGGCGATGATCCGGCCGTACGAGGCGGGTGACGACGTCCGCCGGATCGACTGGAACGTGACTGCGCGCACCGGCGAGCCGCACGTGCGCGTCGACCTGGCGGAGCGCGTGCTCGTCAGCTGGCTCGTTCTCGACACGTCACCGTCGATGGCCTTCGGCACCGCCGACCGGCGAAAGGCCGACGTCGCGGAGGGGGTTGCGATCGCGATCGGGCACCTCGCGACCAGGCGCGGGAACCGGCTGGGCGTCGTCGCGTTCGGCGGCGCCGAGTCGCTCGCGATTCCGCCCCGCCAGGGCCGCGTCGGCCTCGTCGGCCTGCTGGCCGCGTTGCGCGGCGAGCCGGAGCTGGAGGGCCGCGACGGGGTCACGTTCGGCGACGCGCTCCGCCGCACGGGCGCACTCGCGCGCCAGCGCTCGCTCGTGGTGGTCGTCTCCGACTTCCGAGGCCCGCGCGAGTGGCGCCGGCCGCTGCTCCAGCTGGCCGGCCAGCACGACGTCGTCGCCGTCGAGATTCGCGATCGGCGCGAGCAGGAGCTCCCGAACGTCGGCCTCCTCTACCTCGTCGATCCCGAGACGGGCCGGCAGCTGCGCGTCGACACGAGGAGCAGCCGGTTGCGCGAGCGCTTCGCCGCGGCGGCCGCGGCGGAACGCGAGGAGCTGGCGCGCTCGCTCTCGACCGTCGGCGTTCGGCACGTCGTGCTCGGAACCTCGGGCGACTGGCTGCGCCCGCTCGTGACGTTCCTCCGACGGAGCCGCTCGTGAGCTTCCACTGGCCACTCGTGCTGGCGGCGCTGGCGGCGCTGCCGATCCTCGTCGCGCTGTACATCGACCGCGATCGCAGGCGCGTCGCCTCGCAGGCGGAGTTCGGGAACCCCGACCTCCTGCCGAACGTCGTCGAGCGCACGCCGGGACGTCTGCGCTACCTGCCGCCGCTCGTCCTGCTCCTCGCCCTCGCGCTCATGATCGTCGGCGTCGCCCGCCCACACGCGACCGTGACCGTGCCGCGCGAGGAGGCGACGATCGTGCTCGCCGTCGACGTCTCCCGCTCGATGAAGGCAACGGACGTCCAGCCGACGCGCCTCGACGCGGCGCGCATCGCGGCGAAGTCGTTCCTCGACGAGGTGCCGAAGAAGTTCCAGGTCGGCGTCGTCTCCTTCGCGACCCGCGCGGTCGTGGCCGTGCCGCCGACCAGCGATCGCGCGCTCGTCACGAGCGCTCTCGACTCCTTGACCCCGGGGGAGGGAACCGCGCTCGGCGATGCAGTCGCACTCTCGCTTCGAGTCGGCCAGCCGAAGGATCCCTCGGTGCAGGCGCCGCCGCGCGCGATCGTCGTCATCTCGGACGGCGCCCGCGACGGCGGCCAGGTCGCACCCGACGATGCGGCGCAGCAGGCGAAACGGCAGGGCGTGCCGGTCTACTCCGTCCTCGTGGGCACGCAGAACGGCGTCGTCACGGAGGAGCTCACCGGTGGGTACCGGCGGATCATCCGGGTCCCGGCCGACCCGGCGACGCTGCGCCAGGTCGCGCAGACCTCGGGCGGCGAGTTCTACTCCGCGCCGGACGCCGAGGGCCTGCGCCGCGTCTACGAGGAGCTCGGCTCCCGCCTCGGGACGCGCAAGGAGGATCGCGAGATCACGGACGTGTTCGCGGCCGCCGCGACCATCCTGCTCCTGACCGGCGCGTCGCTGTCCGCCTTCCTCTTCAAGCGGGTCCCGTGAGGGTCGCGGCCGCCCTCGGAGCGCTCCTCGTCGCCGCTGCAGCGGCGCTCGTCCTCGCGCTTTCTGCGCGCGCGGCGAACGAGTGCGCCGGGCTCCAGGTCTGCGTGCCCGTCACCGGCCCCTGGGTCGTGGTGCCCGCTTCCACCGCCGCGCCGCGCTCGCCGGTGGAGTGGCAGCTGAACTGCCCGACGTCGGCACATCGTGGGCGGGCTCGACGCGCGCCTCAGCGTGCCGGCGATCGACGTCGCGTTTCTCGGCACGCTCGGGAGCCCGGTCAACCCGGGAATCACGACGTCGCGATCCGTCGTGTTCGTCGCGACCTACGCCGGCCAGGCGCGAGCGGCGCCGACCTTCCGGCCGCTCGTCGGCTGCATGCCGTCCTCGGGCGGGGGCGCGCGCGTTCCCACCGCGTTCACGACGTTCCCGCCCGGACGCCCGGTCACGCGCCGCGTGTCGACCGTTCGCGTCCGCCCGGGCTCGAAGGTCGTCGTTCAGCAGTGCGCGCGGGGCGAGCGGCTGATCGGCGGCTCGCACGCCTTCGCGTTCGCCACCCGCACGCCGCCGAGTGCGAGTCTCGTCTCGAGCATCTCGGGTAGCGAGGAGATCCGCGGGGCGAGCATCGCGGTTCGCGTCCGCGGCGACGCCGAGCTCGCCGGGGTCCGCGCGCTCGTTCAGGTGCAGGCGCTCTGCTCGAGGTCGCGATGATCAGCTTCAAGAGCCCGTGGCTGCTCCTCGGCCTGCTCGTGCTGGCAGTGGCCGTCGGGATCTGGTTCCTGGCGGAGCGCAGACGCCAGCGGTACGCGGTGCGGTACACGAACGTCGAGGTACTGGCGACGGTCGTCGCGGGCCGCTCGTGGCTGAGGCTCGTCCCCGCCGCGCTCGTCCTCCTCGCCCTGACCTGCCTGCTCGTCGGCCTCGGGCGGCCGCAGGTCGAGCGCCAGCTGCTGAAGGAGCACGCCACGGTGATCCTCGTCGTCGACACCTCGCGCTCGATGCAGGCGAAGGACGTGGCTCCCACGCGGCTCGGGGCCGCTCAGCAGGCGATCAGGACGTTCCTCGACCACGCGCCCAAGGGGTTGCGCGTCGGTCTCGTCGTGTTCGCGGGCGAGGCGCAGGTCGCGACGCCGCCGACACAGGACCACAAGCTCGTCGAGACGTCGGTCGACCAGATCGACCAGTACCTCATCTACGGAGGGACCGCGATCGGCGACGCGCTGCAAACGGCGGTCGAGCTCGGGAAGCAGGTGACGGGCCCGGAGGGCACCGGGCCGGTGACCCTCGGCGCCCCGAGGTCGACCGACCGGACCCTGGCCCAGGCGACGCCGTCGACTCCGGCGAGCGAGTGCAACGACAAGAGCCCCGTCTCGATCCTCTTCCTCTCCGACGGCTCGCAGACGAGGGGCCTGCTGCAGCCGCTCGAGGGCGCCGCACTCGCGAAGCGCGCGTGCTTTCCCGTCTACACGGTCGCGCTCGGGACGCCCGAAGGGGTCATCGACGGCGCTCCCTTCGGCGGCTTCCCGGGCTCGCAGGACACGGACCAGCTCATCCCGGTGCCTCCCGACCCGGACACGCTTCGCGCCATCGCGAAGACGACGGGCGGGCAGTTCACCGAGGCGCGCACGGCGGGCACCCTCGAGACGGCCTACGAGAACCTCGGCTCGCGGCTGGGCCGCGAGCCCGGCCACAGCGAGATCACCTGGCTCTTCGTCGCCCTGGCGGCGGCGCTGCTGCTCCTCGCGGGCGCGTTCGCCAGCGTGGTCTCTCCGCGACTGCCCTAGTTCTCAGACGATCGTCACCAGGAACGGGCCGTCGGCCGCGCTCGCCCGGCCGACGTCCTGCACGCGGATCCGGAAGAGGCCCGGTGCGAGGGTCTCGCTCGTCGACGTGAACTCTCCGACGCCGCTCGCGATCGCGCTCGGTGCGGAGTTCCCGACGAAGCGGATCTCGTAGACGCCGAATCCCGTGCGGCGCACCTGGATCGCCTTGCCGGTGCAGTTGAACCGCCGCGCGAAGAGCGAGGGCGAGCTCGAGAAGGTGTCTGGGATGTTGGCGATGCCCTGAGCCGGATTGCCGGTCACGGTCGCGACTCCGCGGACCGAGCCGTTCGCGCAGCGCTGCTGCGCGGCCGCGAGGCTCTGAACGTGCTCGCCGACGGCGAAGGCCGATCCGCCGAGGGCGAAGAAGAGCGCGACGAGCGCGATGACCGTTCCGGGGGTGACGATGCTGCGTCCTGGCTGCACGACCGGCTCCTTTCGGATCTCTCGTGAGGTCGCACGGTAGGTTCCTCCCGATGTCGGACGGCACCGCAGCGCGCCGGCGCGGACTGACGACGACGCACAAGCGGCTCCTCGGCGCCGCCGGCTCGATCGCGATCGTCGTCCTCGTCTTCGTCTTCGTCCTGCCGCGCATCGCCGACTACCGCGACGTCTTGGACGTGCTGCGCGACCTCGACTGGCAGGACTGGGCCGCGCTGGCGGCCGCGGTGCTCCTCAACCTCGCGACCTTCCCGCCTCCCTGGATGGCTGCGCTGCCAGGGCTCGGCTACCGCGAGGGCATGGCGATGACGCAGGCCTCGACCGCGCTCTCGATCGTCTCGCCGGCCGGAGCCGCGGTCGGAATGGCGGCGTCCTACTCGATGCTCCGCTCGTGGAGGTTCAGCGCGAGCGCCGTCGGGCTCGCGGTCGCGATCACCGGTGTCTGGAACCAGTTCGCGAACCTCCTGTTCCCCGTCGTAGCGCTCGCGCTGCTCACGGCGGCCAACGAGCGGCATCCGGCGCTGCAGACGGCCGCGCTGATCGCGCTCGTCATCCTCGTGGTCGCGATCGTCTGCTTCGCGCTCGTCCTCTCCCGTGAGGAGCGCGCTCGCTGGATCGGCAGCGCCGCCGCGCGTTCGTGGAATCGCGTGCGCCGCCTCGTCCGGCGCGGCCCGGTCTCGTGGAGCGGCGAGTCGTTCGCGAGCTTCCGCGAGCGAGCGCTGGGCCTGCTCGCGCGGCGCTGGCACGTCATCACCGTCGCAACGCTCGCCGGGCATCTCAGCGTGTTCGTCCTCCTCCTCGCGTCCTTGCACGTCACCGGTGTGACGAGCTCCGAGGTGACGGTGATCGAGGCGTTCGCCGCATGGGCGCTCGTGCGGATTCTCGGAGCGCTGCCGATCACGCCTGCGGGCGTCGGCGTCGTCGAGGTGGGGCTGACGGGCGCCCTCGTGGCCTTCGGCGCCGGGAATGCAGAGGCGGTGGCGGCCACGCTGCTCTACCGCGCCCTGACCGTTCTCCCGACGCTCGCACTCGGCCTGCTGGCAATCGCCACTTGGCGCACACACCACCCGGGGGAGTCGATAGAGTCGCCGAGTGATCCCTGACGAGGGGCAGGATCACTGATTCGGGGCACATCAGCTGCCCCGATCAGGGGAATGATCCAGAGGCAGTGGTCGGACACGGTGTGCACCGTGACCTCTGCGACTGCGGCAGCACCGGTTCGCTACGTCGCGACCGTCTTGGCGGTCGTCTCGTTCCTCGCGTTCCTCGCCGTCGGACGGGCCGACGGGGCACAGCGCTCGGCCGAGACGTACCTCGCACCCGAGGCTGCGTGCGCGTCCGCCTCCGACGCCACCGCTGCGCCCGCAGTGCAGGCTCGCGCGATCGGGTGTCTCGTGAACTGGGCCCGAGCGCAGGATCGCCGCTCGCGGCTCGTTTCGCGCCCGGCGCTCCAGGTCGCGGCGGCGCTCAAGGGTGAGCGCGTCGCAGCGTGCGGCCAGTTCTCGCACACGCCGTGCGGAGCAGCGGTGACGTCTGCGGTGCAGGCGTCCGGCTACCGGTACGTCGCGTTCGGCGAGAACCTCTATGCAGGCACGTGGGGCAAAGTCTCGGCACGCGACGTGGTGCTCGCATGGCTCGAGTCGCCTCCGCATCGCGCGAATCTCCTGAACCCGCAGTTCCACGACCTGGGCGCCGCCGCCGTTCGCGCAGACGGCCTTCTCGGCGGCTCGACCGCGGTCGTCTGGACAGCCACCTTCGGCTCCCGCCGCTAGCAGCGCCGGGCCGGCAGGAGTCGGGCCGCACGCCCGGAAGGAGCCGCCGTGGGCGAGGAGAGCCATCTCGACGAGATGCGCTCCGCGATCCGCGGGGACTTCGAGCGGCTTGCGGAGCGACGCGGGGAGCAGGAGCTCCTGCGCGTGGCCGAGGCGACTGAGGCAGGGGCCGAGGAGCCCCCGGGCGACGAGCCCGAGCTCTCGGCGCAGCGGCGGTCCTGGCTCGAGCGCCTCCTCTCGCCCTGACCCGCTCGTGACAGCTGTAATCAGCGCATGGAGCGCGCGGAGCGCGAGGCGATCATGCGGCAGGGTGTCGTCCGGCCGGAGACCCCACGCGAGCGGAGGGAGCACGCCGCCCTCGAGGAGGACCTGCAGACGATCTCCCTCACCGGGAGGCCGCTTCCGTTCCGCGCGCGGCACTTCCGGCCCGCCGCCGATACGTACCTCCTCGCGACGGGCGGGCCGCTGGCATACATGCTGCGGCTGCGCGAGATCGAGCAACGGACGGAGCAGCACGAGGGAGAGCTCCGGGCTGCCTGGCACGAGCTCGCGGCCGTGAGCGGCGGCGATGCGGACCGCTTCCACCGAGAGTGGCTCGCGGCGGCGCGGGGGCGCTCCTTCGACGAGGTCAACGACCTGATCGACCGACACAACCGGTGGTACCCCGTCGAGTCGCGTCTGCCGATGGATCCGCGGACGGGTGACAACGCACTCGTCAACGGCCGTGACTACCGTCTCGTGCCGCTCGACGCGAGCTGGGTGCTCGAGCGGTTCCCGGCGGATCTCAGAGCAGCGGCCGTCGTGCCCTGACGAGTGTGTCGATGGCGTCGCGTTCCTCGCCGTCGACGTCCCGCAGGACGGTGGTCGCCTTCTCGACCTCGACGCCGGGAAGCTCGGATGCGATCTCCGCGGCCGTGTACAGGAGGTCCGGGTCTCTCGGCCCCCCGACTCCGTCGGTGAGGTTCCCGAGGTCGTGCCCGAGGAGGAGGAAGGTGCCGCCCGGAGCGACCGCGGCGACGGCCTTCTCGTGCACGGCGCGGCGACGAGCGGAGGGGATGTGGAGGTACATGACGAGCACGAGATCGTAGGAGGCCGGTGCCGGCTCGTACTCGACGAGATCCGCGCACAGGAACCGCACGTCGACGCCGTCTCGCTCGGCACGCGCGGTCGCCTTCCGGATCGCCACCTCGGAGAAGTCGACTCCTGCCACCTCCCAGCCGAGCGAGGCGAGCCAGATCGCGTTCTGCCCCTCGCCGCACGCGAGGTCGAGTGCGCGTCCCGCTACGAGCTCCGCGACCTCCGACACCAGGAAGCGGTTCGGCTTGGTCGCCCAGAGGTTCTCGACGTCGGCGTAGCGCCGGTCCCAGTCCTCACGCTGCATGGGCGCGCGCCTTCCTCGGGGCGATCCGGACCGTCGCGCCGAGCGTGAGCAGGCACGCCGCCGTTCCGAGCAGGTACGGCGCTCCGTCTCCGACCGCAACCGCGACCGCGCCGCCGAGAAGCGGGCCCGCGAGCGCACCCAGTGCCCACGCGCTGTTCATGATCCCGAACGCGAGCCCTTGCGAGAGACCCGCCGCATCCGCCCGGTGCGAGGTGAGCGTCAGGCCGGGCGCGTAGAAGCCGCCGAAGCTGACTCCCGCGAAGACTGCGAGCACGGCGATCGGGACGGCTCCGGTCGACGCTGCGAGGCCCGCGCTCACGAGCGCCGACGCCGACAGTGCGATCCTCGTCGGCCCGAGCGGCCCGCTGCGATCGATCAGGCGACCGAGCAGCGGATTGACCAGCGACTCGAGCGAGATCGAGACGAAGAAGACCAGCGCGATCGCGAAGGTCGACCAGCCGGCGTCCGCGAGGGCGAGTGGCGCGAGCACCATCAGCATCCCGAAGAGCATCGCCGGCAGCGCGTTCAGCCAGAGACCGCCGACGAAGCGGACGTCGTGAAAGGCGCGGCGCACGCCCGCGAACGAGAGCTCCTCGCCTCGATCGGAGCGCGCCCGCGACGCGAGCGCGACGAACACGAGAGCCACGAGCCCGAGCACGATGAAGGACGGCCGCACGCCGACGTAGTGGGCGACGCCTCCGAAGACCGGGCCGAGCACGGCGCCGAAGACGGCCGCCCCGAAGGCGGTTCCGAGCACGGCTCCGCGCTGCTCCTTCGGAGTCGAGTTCGCGATCCAGGACAGCGCGCCGGCCCAGGTCGTCGTCGACGCGAACCCCTGCACGAAGCGCGCGGCCGCGAGCGTCTCCGCGCTGTCCCCGAACGCGAACGCGAAGCTCGCCACGACGAGGAGGACCAGGCCGAGGACGACCGCGGTCTTGGGCCCGAACCGGGCTGCGGCGATCCCGCCGGGAATCCCGCCGAGGACGGCCCCCGCGCCGAATGCGCCGACGAGGATTCCTGCGCCGAGTCGCGACAGCCCGAACGTCCGCGCGTACTCGGGCACGAGCGGCGTGAGCGCGGTGAAGAGCAGGGCGTCGACGAAGATGATCGACGTGACGAGGACGAGGAGCCGGCGCATCCGCCGAGGATACGCACGGCATTCGGCGTAGCGCCGGCGTCGGCAGCGAGCGTGGGGTCTGACCCCTCGAGACCACCAGATCGCCGACCGCCTGCGGTGGAGGGGTCAGACCCCACAAAAAATGCACCGAGCCGGTTGCGCCCTCGTCCGACCTCCCGACTGACCACCGCCGAAGCGACAACCACTCGGAGAGCCATCAACCTCAGACACTCCGTACTCGGTGCATCGCGGACTCTAGGGACCGCGCCGTCACCGGTCAAGCACCCGCCGGTCGAAATTCGGCGCAATTTGCGGCAACGAATTCGCCCCGGCGCGGAGCGGCCGCCAGCGGCCGCGAGTGCGTAGGCGCACACGAAAATGCACCGAGCCGGTGGCGCCTTCGTCCGGCTTTCCGACTGACCGCCGCCGAAGCGGATGCCTATCGGAGAGCCATCAACCTCGTGCGCTCCGTACTCGGTGCATCTCCGACTCTAAGGGGGCCGATGAGCGCCGTCAAGGCGGCCTCGAGCGAACTTCTCGCAAATTGCGATATTTCCTTTTCGCACAGGTCGAACTGCGCGGGATTCCACATGCTCTGGATCTCCGGAGACGCAAGAGCCGGGCGCAGAGGCCCGGCCACAGGAGAGCCGTAGGCTCGAACGGAGGCTCCAAGAAGCGTAGGTGCCGGCTTCGGCGGCGCCGGAGCGGGAACGGAGTTCGCCGAGCCGGGAACGCTTTCGTCCACCTTCCCGACGAACCTTCCGCTTCCGCGTAGTGCTCCTCGGGGGGCTTCGTCCTACCGGCGCCCCGTGCTCGGCGCAGGCGGGAATCTAGGGGACCGGCCGTGTCCGTTCAAGGGGTGTCGCGCAGAAAGTTCTCGCAATTTGCGCCCACGTGGTCCTCTAGGGTCAGCGCCATGCGCGACCGGGCCCGTGCGGTGGTGGTGGGAGGCGGCGTGGGAGGCTGCTCGATCCTCTACTGGTTGGCGCGGCTCGGCTGGGACGACGTGGTGCTCGTCGAGCGGGCCGACCTCACGAGCGGCTCCACGTTCCACTCGGCCGGGCTCGTCGGGCAGCTCCGCGGCACCCTCGCCCTCACGCGGATGATGATGGAGAGCGTCGAGCTGTACCGCTCGCTCGAGCAGGAGGTGGGGCTCGAGACCGGCTGGCAGGAGGTGGGATCCCTCCGCCTCGCTTCCTCGCACGAGCGGATGGAGGAGATCGCGCGTCAGGCCGGCTGGGCGAAGACGTTCGGGCTCCCGCTCGAGCTCGTCTCCGCGACCGAGGCGCAGGAGCGTTTCCCCCCGCTGTCGATCGAGGGGGTGCTCGGCGCCGCGTTCCTGCCGACCGACGGCTACGTCGACCCGAGCCAGCTCACCTTTGCGCTCGCGGAGGGCGCCCGCAGGCGCGGCGCCGAGATCGCGACGGCCACGCGCGTCACCGGGATCGCCGTCGAGCGCGGCTGCGTCGCCGGCGTCGAGACGGACCGCGGTGCCATCGAGACGGAGGTCGTCGTCGACGCCGGCGGGATGTACGCGCGCGAGATCGGAGAGCTCGCGGGCGTGAACGTCCCGATCGTCCCGATGGCGCACGAGTACCTCGTGACGAAGCCCGCCGGCCTGCCGCTCGACATGCCGACCATGCGCGACCCCTCGCTCCTCGTCTACTTCCGGCCGGAGTCGGGCGGCCTCGTGATGGGCGGGTACGAGCGGCATTGCGCCCCGTGGGGCCTCGACGGGATCCCGGACGACTTCAACTCGCGCCTCCTCGAGGAGGACTGGCCGCGTTTCGAGGAGCTCATGGAGAACGCCGTCGTGCGGGTGCCGTCGCTCTCGGAGATGGAGGTCGTGAGGCTCATCAACGGCCCCGAGGCGTTCACACCGGACGGCGAGTTCATCCTCGGGCCCTCGGACGTGCGCGGCTTCTGGGTGGCCGCCGGGTTCTGCGCGCACGGGCTGGCGGGCGCTGGCGGAATGGGGAAGCTCGTCGCGGAGTGGATCGTCGAGGGCACGCCGACGCTCGACGTCTGGCACATGGACTCGCGTCGCTTCGGGAGCGCCTACCGAAGCCGCGAGTACACGGTCGCGCGCACGCGCGAGGTCTACGAGACGTACTACGACGTGGAGTACCCAGGGCACGAGCGCTCGGCGGGGCGCCCGTTGCGAGTCTCCTCCGCGTACGCCCGGCTGCAGGAGCTCGGTGCGGTGTTCGGGGAAAAGTCGGGCTGGGAGCGCGCGAACTGGTTCGAGCCGAACGCGGCGCGCGGGGACGAGTCGCTGCGCCCGCGCGGCTGGGCTGGGAAGCTCTGGTCCCCCGCGATCGGAGCCGAGCACCTCGCGTGCCGCGAGACGGCCGCGATCTTCGACGAGAGCTCGTTCGCGAAGATCCTCGTCGCCGGGGAGGGCGCGCCAGACCTGCTCGAGCGCCTCTGCGCCAACCGGGTCGCGCGCGAGGTCGGCCAGGTGACGTACACGCAGATGCTGAACCCGCGCGGAGGCATCGAGTGCGACTTCACCGTCACCCGCCTGGCGGAGGACGCGTTCCGGATCGTGACCGGCACGGCCTTCGGCCAGCACGACCTCGCGTGGATCCGGCAGCACGCTCCGGACGACGGCTCGGTCCGCGTCTCGGACGAGACCTCCCAGTACGCGTGCTTCGGCCTGTGGGGGCCGTCGGCGCGGGAGATCCTGCAGCCGCTCACGACGGTCGACCTCGCGAACGAGTCGTTTCCGTACATGCGCGCGCGCGAGCTCGCGGTGGGGCGGGTGCCGTGCCTCGCGCTCCGCGTCACCTACGTGGGAGAGCTCGGCTGGGAGCTCTACTGCCAGGCCGATCTCGGGCTGGCGCTCTGGGACACCATCTGGGAGGAGGGCCGCGACCATGGCCTCGTCGCGGGCGGCTACAAGGCGATCGACTCGCTCCGGCTCGAGAAGGGCTACCGCGTCTGGGGCGCGGACATCACGCCCGAGGACACGCCGTTCGAGGCCGGGCTCGGATTCGCGGTCAAGCTCGACAAGGGCGGCGACTTCCTCGGCCGCGACGCGCTCCTCGCGGCGAGCGAGCCGGAGCGGGTGCTCCGCTGCCTCACGCTCGACGACCCGCGGGCCGTGGCGCTGGGCTCGGAGCCCGTGCGCATCGCGGACGAGCTCGTCGGACGCGTGACGAGCGGCGGCTACGGCTACTCGGTCGAGCGCTCGATCGCGTATGCGTACGTCCCCGCCGAGCACGAGGTCGGGACCGAGGTCGCCGTCGAGATCTTCGGCGAGTGGGTCGAGGGCGAGATCGCTGACGAGCCGCTGTTCGACCCCACCGGCGAGCGGATCCGCGCGTGAGCGAGCTCGCGGCCGCCGTCGAGCGCGTGTGGCCTGGCCGTGACGCGCATGTCGAGGTGCTCGGCGGTGGGATCACGAACCACAACCTCAAGGTCGAGGTCGACGGCGAGCGCTTCGTCCTCCGCGTCGCGGGCAAGGACACGGCGCTCCTCGGGATCGACCGCGAGCTCGAGCTCGAGGCGACGCGGGCCGCTGCCGCGGCCGGGATCGGTCCGGAGGTGGTCGCATTCGTCGAGCCCGAGGGGTGGCTCGTCACGCGCTTCCTCGACGGCGAGGTGCCGCCGCTCGAGCGAATGCGGAAGCCGGAGCTGCTGCGGCGCGTCGCGCAGGCGCTGCGAGCATTTCACGACGGGCCGCCGCTTCGCGGCACGTTCGACTCCTTTCGCGTCGTCGAGCGCTATCGGGAGACCGCGCTCGACCGGGGCGGCGAGGTCCCTCCCGCGTTCGTGTGGGCGCAGGCGGTGGCGACGCGGATCGAGGCGAGACGCGGCCCGCGCGACCCCGTCCCCTGCCACAACGACCTCCTCAACGCGAACTTCCTCGACGACGGCGAGCACCTGTGGATCGTCGACTGGGAGTACGCGGGCATGGGCGACCGCTTCTTCGACCTCGCGAACTTCTCGATCAACCACGAGCTCGACTCCGATGCGCGCAGGGAGCTGCTCGAGGCCTACTTCGGCGAGGTACGCGCGGACGACGAGCGAGCGCTCGAGCTGATGCGCTTCATGTCCGACTTCCGCGAGGCGATGTGGGGGGTGGTGCAGTCGGCCGTGTCCGAGCTCGACTTCGACTTCCGCGGGTACGCGGTGGAGCACTTCGCGCGGCTCGAGCGCACCGCCGGCTCGGCGGAGTTCACGGCCGCGCTTTCCTGACGCGAGCACCGCGCCCGTCAGGCGCGCTTCAGGGATCTTCGCGCGGCCGGAAATCGGCCATTGCCGATTCGGGCCTTGCGCACCGGCGAGGGGGCGCCTCTCGCGACGCCCCCCTCGTACTGGATCGCCGAACGCGCCTACGCCTCGGCGGGAAGCTCGAAGATCCCGGCCTGCTCCTGTTCGAGCCGCTCGAGCTCCTCCTCGGTGCCCATGCGAACGGGGCCCTTGAACCAGTTCTTCGCGGACAGCGCCCACCAGCCGCCGAACACGATCCCGAAGCCGGCGAACCAGAGCACGGTGTAGTTCGCGAAGTTCCAGTCGAACGGGTTGTTCCACGGGAGCCCTACCTTGTAGAGCGGGAAGACGAACAGGATCGTGATGAGTCCCACCCAGAGAAGCGAGAGCGGGTCGATCCACTTGTAGTGCCGGCCCAGACTCCAGGCTCTCGGCTCGTCCCAGCTGTCGCCCTTCCGCAAGCGCAGGTAGACGGGGATCACGAACGCGATGTAGAGACCGATGACGGCGATCGCAGTACCGACCGCGTAGCCGATGAAGTAGTTCCAGATCGCGGGAACCATCAGCGCGCTGGACATGAAGGCGATGCCGAGCACGGACCACCTGGGCACCCGGTTTCGTGCAACACGGCGCCAGACCTGATGGCCCGGCACCGCGCCGTCACGCGAGAACGCGAACATCATTCGTGACGCCGACGTCAACGATGCGGTGACGCAGAAGAACTGCGCCACCACGCAGATGAAGAGCAAGAACTCGGCCCAACGGAGACCCATCGACGCGGTCCAGATCCACGGGACGACCGGAACGAAGTTGTTGATCTGGGTCAGCGCCTCCTCCGTCGTACCCGGGATGGCGAACGTGACCGCGACGAGGAGGATGAACCCGAAGACCGCCGAGACGAAGACGGAGGTCCACATGCCGACGGCCGCTCCCCGCGATGCCTTGTGCGTTTCCTCCGCGGTGTGGGCCGATGCATCGAACCCCGTGATCGTGTACTGGGCCATGAGGAGGCCGAGGCCGAACACGAACCAGAACGCCGGATTGGTGAACGAGACCGTGCTCCCGCCATACCCGGAGTTGTTCACGCGCTCCGTGAACACGTACGACAGCGACTGGTGATGGTCGGGAACGACGATGAGGATCCCGACGATGAGCACTACGCCGACCATGTGCCACCAGGCAGAGAACATGTTGAGGCCCGAGGTGATTCGGATGTTGAACAAATTGATGACGACAGCGGCGAGCATGAAGGCCGCGTAGACGACGTAGGTCGAGGTGTTGAACGATGCACCGAACCAGTCGCTCATGTGCTTCGTGTAGCTGAACCAGTCGTCGAAGAGCACCTGCGCGAAGATTGCGAGCCCATACCCGATCGCAGCCGTGACGGCGATCTGGCCGATGAGGTTGAACCACCCGGTCGCCCAGCCCCAGCCGGGGCTTCCGAGCTTCGACGCCCAGTAGTACAGCCCGCCGGCGGTCGGATATGCCGATGCGATCTCGGCCATGCTCAGCGCGATGATGGTGCTCATCAAGCCGACGAGCAGCCAGCCCCACGTCACGGCGATCGGGCCACCGTGCTCGAAGGCGATCGTGTACGAGGTCAGGCACCCCGCGAGGATCGAGATGATGGTGAACGAGATCGCGAAGTTGCGGAACCCTCCCTGCGCACGGAAGAGCTCCTGCGCGTAGCCCAGCTTGTGGAGGATCTGCTCGTCCTCCGAGGTGTGGAAGCCGGGCGCTGGACCTGTGCTCATGCGTCCTCCCAGGGATCGCCGACGAGTTCGAGGCGGGTATTACGTGCAGCCGCGCCCTGACATGTCAACCGAGCGTGGGCCAGCGTGTGTCGCCGCGTGAGAACCGAACTGGCCGCTACAGACACGCCCCGGGGTCTGACCCCGCGTCTGACACCGCGTGTCGGCGCGCGAGCATGATGGCGTTCTAGGATCGCGGCCATGCTGAGCTTCGACGAGCTCCGGGCCGAGGTCGAGTCGGGCGCGATCGACACCGTCGTCGTCGCCTTCACGGACATGCAAGGGCGGCTTCTCGGCAAGCGGCTGCACGGCGAGTTCTTCTGCGACGAGATGGCCGCGGAGCACGAGGTCGAGGGCTGCAACTACCTCCTCGCCCTCGACATGGAGATGGATCCGGTTCCGGGCTACGAGATCGCGAGCTGGGAGCGCGGCTACGGCGACTTCGCCATGAAGCCCGACCTCGCGACGCTGCGCCGCATCCCGTGGCTCGAGGCGACGGCGCTCGTCCTCTGCGACGTGCAGTGGCACGACGGCTCGCCCGTCTCGCCGTCGCCGCGCCAGGTGCTGCGCGGGCAGATGGAGCGAGCGACTGCGCTCGGGTACACGCCGATGACCGGCTCCGAGCTCGAGTTCTACCTCCTCCGCGAGACGTATCAGGAGGCCTGGGCGCAGCGCTACGAGGACCTCACTCCCTCGGTGCCGTACATCCTCGACTACCACGTCCTCGCGACGACGTACGACGAGGGCCTGATGCGCCAGATCCGCAACGGCATGCACGCGGCCGGGATCCGCGTGGAGACCTCGAAGGGCGAGGCGTGGCCCGGCCAGCACGAGATCAACTTCCGCTTCGCCGACGCCCTGACGATGGCCGACAACCACGTGATCTACAAGAACGGCTCCAAGGAGATCGCATACGCGAACGGCTGCTCGATCACCTTCATGGCGAAGCCGTTCGAGTCGTGGATCGGCAACTCGTGCCACATCCACGCGTCGCTCTTCCGCGACGGCGAGCCGGCGTTCGCCGAGGACGACGCGCTCTTCGACGGGTTTCTCGCGGGGATGATCTCGTGCTTCTCGGAGCTCGCGATCTTCTTCGCTCCGACGATCAACTCGTACAAGCGCTACGCGGCGGGAAGCTGGGCGCCGACGACCCTCGCCTGGGGTCACGACAATCGGACCTGCGGCTTCCGGATCGTCGGCCACGGCCCGTCGCGTCGCGTCGAGACCCGGATCCCCGGCGGCGACGTCAACCCGTACCTCGCGTTCGCCGCGATGATCGCGGCCGGCCTCCACGGGATCGAGAACGAGCTGCCGCTCCCGCCGGCGCTCGAGGGCAACGCGTACGAGTCGGATGCGGCGCGGTTCCCGTCCTCGCTCCGCGAGGCGATCGCCGCCCTCGAGGAGAGCAGCGTCGCTCGCGCCGCGCTCGGTGACCAGGTCGTCGACCACTACCTGAACTACGCGCGCACCGAGCAGGCCCTCTTCGACAGGACCGTCACGGACTGGGAGCGCATCCGCCTGTTCGAGCGCGGATGAGGGTCGTCCTCATCTCGCAGGTGCCCCAGGCGGTGCAGGGGCTCGTGCCGTTCCTCCTGGCGACGGGGCACGAGCCGGTCGCCCTCCTGTGCTCGCGGGAGCATGCCGGACGCTACGGGAATGCGTTCGACGACCTCGTTCGCGATGCTCCGGCCGAGCTCGACATCGTGATCCCTGCCAGCCGCGAGGGGATCGCGCCGCTGCTTCGCCGCTACGAGCCCGACGTCTTCATCTGCGTCGGGTTTCCCTGGAGGATCCCGCCGGACGCCCTGGCCGTGCCCAGGCTCGCCGCCGTCAACGGTCATCCCGGGCTCCTTCCCCACTATCGCGGGCCGAGCCCCGTCTCGTGGGCGATCCGGAACGGGGAGACGGAGATCGGCTACACGTGGCACCGAATGGACGCCGACCTCGACACGGGCCCGATCCTCGCCCAGGGGTCTGTGGCACTCGAGGACGCGCACTCGTGGGAAGACGTCGAGCCGAGGCTCGTTCCGATGATCGTCGAGCGCCTCAGCGTGGCACTTGCGCGGGTCGAGGCCGGCGATCCAGGCGACCCGCAGGAGCCGGGAGCGGGCGACTACTTTCCGTTCTTCGGCGACGACTACGTCTGGATCGACCCGTCGCGCTCGCGCGAGGAGACCTACCGGCAGGTGCAGGCGTGGCGGTTCGCGTCGGCGACGGACGGGCAGCGCGGCGCGCTCGTGGAGGTCGACGGGGAGACGATACGGGTGCTGCGTACGAGCCTCGAGGCCGCAGGGGACCGCGCGCTGGAGTGCGCAGACGGCAGACTCTGGATCGTGGAGAGCGAGCTCGCCTGAGACCCGTCGTCGGCATCACGTCGTACGCGCAGGACGCGAGCTGGGGCGTCTGGCACCTGCCCGCCGCGCTCGTGCCGCTCGCGTACGTCGACGCGGTGGAGCGCGCGGGAGGGCGAGCGCTCGTCATCCCGCCGGCCGAGGAGGACGTCGAGGAGACGCTCGACGCGCTCGACGCGATCGTCTTCTCGGGCGGGGCCGACGTCGACCCGTCCCGCTACGGCGCGGACGCGCATCCGGAGACGGACACGCCGCAGACGCGCCGCGATGCCGGCGAGCTCGCCCTGCTCACGGCGGCGCTCGAGCGCGACCTGCCGACCCTCGCGATCTGCCGCGGGTTCCAGCTTCTGAACGTCGCGCGTGGGGGAGACCTCGTGCAGCACCTCCCCGAGCGGGTCGGGAACGACGACCACAAGCAGGTCCCGGGCCAGTTCGCCGTGCATCCGGTCGAGGTCAAGGACGGATCGCGCCTGGCGTCGATCGTGGGCGCGGGCTCCGAGGTGACCTCGCACCACCACCAGGCGCTCGGGCGGGTTGGCGAGGGGCTCGTGGAGACGGCGTGGGCCGCCGACGGGACGCTCGAGGCGGTCGAGGACCCCAGTCTGCGATTCGCCGTCGGGGTGCAGTGGCATCCCGAGGCGGCGGGTGACGCCGCTCTCTTCGCGGCGCTCGTCGAGCAGGCTCGCGCGTACCGCGCCGCGCGGACGCAGTAGGCTCGCACCCTCGTCGAGACCGGAGGACCCCGTGTACTTCGCCTTCGCGGCCATCTACGTCGTACTGTCGATCGCCTTCATCGTCGACGTCCTGCGACAGCCGCCGACCGCTCTCTCGGGCGTCGGGAAGGCGCTCTGGATCCTCGCGCTGCTCGTCGTCCCGCTCTTCGCGTGGATCGTCTACGGGTTCTGGCGGATCAAGCGGTCGCGCCTTTAGAGGCTTAGCAACGCCGTGACGCTCACCGTCCTCAACCCCGCGACCGAGGAGCCGATCGCCGAGCTCGAGCAGGCGGACATCGAAGAGGCTGACGCCGCAGTCGAGCGTGCGAAGCGGGCCTTTCCGGCCTGGCGTGCCGTCACTCCGGCGGACCGCGGGCGACTCCTGCGCCGGCTCGCGACGCTCGTCGAGGAGAACGCCGAGGAGCTCGCCCGGATCGAGTCGCAGAACGTGGGCAAGCCCATCGCCGGCGCTCGGGGCGAGATCGGGATGGTGGCGCAGGTCTTCCACTTCTATGCGGGCGCCGTCGACAAGCACGGCGGCGAGACGATCCCGGTCGCAGGCGGCGTCGCCGCGACGTTCCGCGAGCCGCTCGGCGTCGTCGGGCTCATCGTTCCCTGGAACTTCCCGGCCAACATCGCGAGCTGGAAGCTCGGGCCCGCGCTCGCCTGCGGGAACACGGTCGTCCTCAAGCCGGCCGAGCTGACACCGCTCTCCACCCTCCGGCTGGGAGAGCTCAGCCTCGAGGCGGGGATCCCCGAGGGCGTGGTCAACGTGCTCGTCGGCAAGGGGTCGGTCGTCGGCCAGCGACTGATCGAGCATCCCGATGTCGCGAAGATCGCGTTCACGGGCTCGACCGACGGTCGGGCGGCTCGTGATGCAGGGTGCTGCGGGGACGATCAAGCGCGTGACGCTCGAGCTCGGCGGGAAGTCGGCGAACGTCGTGTTCGACGACGCCGACCTCGAGCGCGCCGCCGCGGCCGCGCCGTACTCCGTGTTCGACAACGCCGGTCAGGACTGCTGCGCGCGCTCCCGCATCTTGGTCCAGAAATCGGTCTACGACCGATTCCTGGACGAGCTGGTGGAGGCGACGAAGGGCGTGAAGGTCGGGGATCCAGCGGACGAAACGACGGAGATGGGGCCGCTGATCTCGGCCGCCCACCGCGATACCGTCGCGTCCTTCGTCGACAGCGAGGTGGTCTTTCGCGGAGAGATCCCCGACGGGCCGGGGTTCTGGTACCCGTGCACGCTCGTCGAGGCGACGAACGACGACCGCGTCGCGCGCGAGGAGGTCTTCGGCCCGGTCGCCGCTGTGATCCCGTTCGAGGACGAGGCGGACGCGATCCGCATCTCCAACGACACGCCCTACGGCCTCTCGGGCTCGATCTGGACGCGCGATGGCGCGCGGGCGCTACGGGTCGCGCGCGCGACGGACGCGGGCGTCCTGTCCGTGAACGCCAACACCTCGGTACGCGTGCAGACGCCGTTCGGGGGCTTCAAGCAGTCGGGGTTCGGCCGCGAGCTCGGCATGCACGCGCTCGACGGCTACTCGGAGATCAAGAGCGTGTTCATCTCGACGGAGGAGTAGCGCTCCCTCCCGCACCAGTTAGTGCGACCCTGGCGCGCGATCTGCGGCGCTCCGCGGCGTCCTCGGTCGCGCTCATATCGTCTGATATGAGCGCTCCCTGCGTCCTTGCGGCGCTTGCATCTCGCACGCCAGAATCGCGAAACCGATACGGGAGGAAGCGCTGCCATGGGTCGACTCGACGGGAAGGTCTGCGTCATCACGGGTGCCGGCGGGGGCATGGGCCGCGAGGCCGCGATCGTCTTCAGTGGGGAAGGGGCAAAGGTCTGCGTCGCGGACCTCGACGCCTCGCTTGCGGAGGAGACGGTCGGGCTGTGCACGGGCGAGGTGTTCGCCCGCGGCGTGGACGTTGCCGACGAGGACGGCGTGCACGGCATGTACGCGGCTGCCGCAGAGCGCTTCGGCGGCATCGACGTCCTCTACAACAACGCCGGGATCTCGCCGGCCGACGACGCCTCCGTCCTCGACACGAGCGTCGAGGCCTGGCAACGGGTGCAGGACGTGAACACGAAGGGCGTCTTCCTCTGCTGCAAGCACGGGATTCCGCACCTGCTCGAGCGGGGCGGCGGCTCGGTGATCAACGTCGCCTCGTTCGTCGCGCTCCTCGGGGCCGCGACCTCGCAAATCTCGTACACGGCCTCGAAGGGCGCGGTGCTCGCGATGTCGAAGGAGCTCGGCGTGCAGTTCGCGCGGCAGGGCGTGCGCGTCAACGCGTTGTGCCCCGGGCCGGTCGAGACGCCACTCCTCCTCTCGATCTACGGCGACGACCCGGCGGCGTTCGCGCGACGGCAGGTCCACTGGCCGACGGGACGCCTCGGGCTTCCGCGGGAGATCGTGAACGCCGCGCTCTTCCTCGCGAGCGACGAGTCGTCGTTCGTGAACGGCGCGACGTTCGTCGTCGACGGTGGACTCACCGCCGCCTATGTCACACCCGAATAGCGCACGACGGCTCCGCAAATCGTGGTCGATCGGTAGCTCGCGTCGATCGCCGGAGGGCGGCTTCGCCGCCCGGGAGGTTCGCGACCGCCGAGCTGTCGTGGCGGCGAAGGAGGGGGCACGTGGGGGAACCATGGGTTCCCCCACGCCGTCAGACGCCGACGACCTCGACGAGCCAGCGGCGATCTCGCGCGCGGTCGAGCTCGAGGAAGAGCACGCGCTGCCACTGACCGAGGCAGAGGTCGCCCTCGCGCACGGGAATCGACTCGCCCGCCGGCCCGAGGAGCATGGACATGCAGTGCGAGTGGCCGTTGCCGAACTCCATGTCCTCCTCGCAGACGTTCTCGGTGCGACGGTCCCAGTCGTCGTGCGCGTAGTAGTGCTCGGTTGGGACGAGGCGCTTGAGCAGCACGGCGAAGTCCTCGAGGAATCCGCGCTCCCACTCGTTCACGCGCACCGAGCACGTCGTGTGCGGCGAGTAGACGGAGCAGATCCCGTCGGCGATCCCGCTCTGCCGCACGGCCTCCTGCACGTCCTCCGTGATGTCGGTGACGGTGAGTCCGCCGGCAGTGCGCAGCTGGTGCTCGAGCTGGAACGCCTTCACGACCTCGACATTGTGTCAGCAGCGCGCGCACACGGCTCGGCGGAACCTTTCCGCAGACCGGAATCTGCTAGCCGCAGATTCCGGTCGCGAAGGTCAAAGACGCTCGCTGCGTGCCGTCTGTCGCCGCCACAGTCCTAGACCTCCTCGGACTTGGCGCAGGAGTCGCCATTCGCGGAGCTGTTGGCTCAGGTGATCAGAGCGGCTCGGGTGATGGTTTGACGACGAAAATTCCGGCGCGCTTTCGACCGCCGGAGAAGTACGCTGGCCACGCCGGGCCCGTAGCTCAGCTGGTCAGAGCAGCCGACTCATAATCGGTTGGCCCCTGGTTCGAGTCCAGGCGGGCCCACTCGGCTTCAGAGCGACCTTCCCTTCTCGAGGCTCGCGCGTAACGCGCTCTCGAGCCTGCGCAGGGCAGCGAGCACGTCGTCCGGGCTCCCTTCGAGGAAGGCGGTGAGCACGGCGAGCTCGCTCGCGAAGCGCGCCGAGTTGCGGGTGTTCGTCCGCCTCCCCTTGGCGGTCAGCTCGAGGACGTAGGAGCGGCCGTCTCGCGGGTGCGACACGCGGCGCAGCTCGTCCTTGCGGACGAGCCGTTCGAGCATCGCGGAGAGCGTGGTCGGAGAGAGGCCCAACGCGGTGGCGAGCTCCGACGGGGTGGGACTGCCGAGCACGGCGACAGAGCTCGTGACCGCGTACTCCGATGCAGAGACGTCGCTTCCCTCGACGACGCGCTCGACGATCGCGCCGACGAGCTGGGCGACGATGAACGGCTGCAGGAACAGCCCGGGCTGCAGTTTGACAGTAGTACGATTTCGAACCATACTGCTACTAAATCGAACTATACGACGAGGGGAGGACGATGCGCGTTCTTCTCGCCGGGCTCGTCGCGAGCGTCGCGCTGCTCTCCGCGGGCTCGCCGACCGTGGTCGCGAAGATGAGCAGCGGCGGCTCGAAGCCGTGCGGCAGCGCGGCGTTCGGCAGGTATCTGTACGTGGTCGACTTCGGCTCGGATGCGCTCGTCCGCATCGACCCCGCACG
Organism: uncultured Gaiellaceae bacterium; assembly: GCA_963831285.1. Taxonomy (GTDB): domain Bacteria; phylum Actinomycetota; class Thermoleophilia; order Gaiellales; family Gaiellaceae; genus GMQP-bins7. Next base: position 196,198 of record CAWHPO010000001.1, read on the forward strand.
GAATGCGGTCGTGAAGAAGATCAAGGTCGGGCTCTCGCCCTGCGGAGTGGTCGCCGGCGGCGGCTCGTTGTGGGTCGAGAACTTCCGGCAGGACACGATCGCGAAGGTCGATCCACGCCACCTGCGCGTGAGGAAGCAGATCAAGGTCGGGCACAAGCCGTGGGACGTCGCCTACGGGTTCGGATCGGTGTGGTCGTCCGACTCGGGCCCCGGGAGGGTCTCGCGCATCGATCCGAGGAGCCTCGAGGTCGTGAAGCGGATCCCGATCGCGGCGTCCGTGACGTGCATCCGAGCGGGCGCCGGCGCGATCTGGGTCGGATCGCAGTACGGCGACGACGTCTACCGGATCGACCCGGCGACGAATCGCGTCACCCCGATCCACGTCGGCCACAGAGGAGAGGTCTGCGTCGACCCGCACGAAGACGGCGTGTGGGTCTCCGACAACACGGCGAACTCGGTGACGCGGATCGATCCGGCCACGGGCGCCGTCGTCGCGACCATCCCGGTCGGCAACGCTCCCGCGGACGGCGTGCGCGGCCCTGACGGGCTCGAGTGGATACCGAACCTCGGCGACGACACGGTCTCGCGAATCGACCCTGCGACGAATGCCGTCGTCGACACGGTGCGGGTGGGCCCCCATCCGTTCGTCGTCCGGAACGCCTTCGGGGATCTCTGGGTGGGCGAGTTCCAGGGCAGCCGGCTCTGGCGTCTCCGGCCGTAGCGACGAGGCGAGTCGCGGCCGCCCGAGATCCGGCACCGTTCGGCCGAGTCTCGGGCGGCCACGTGCCTTACTTGACGGTGAAGAAGCCGAACATCGACGACTCGTGCGGCGGGCAGTAGAACTTCCACTTCCCGGCCTTGAGCTTGACGGTCGCCGTCTTGGTGCCGGTGAACGGCACCGCCGTGAGCGCCTTCTCGAACGTGCCGCCCTTCTCCTGCTCGAGCGTGAAGCCGTGGATCGAGGCCTTGTCGGCGACGACGAACTTGTAGCTGCCGGCCTTCAGCGACTTCACCGCCTTGCCGTTCGTCTTGAGCGAGATCGTGAAGCCAGGCCCGACCGTGCCCGTGAGCGTCGGCACGGAGCTCGTGCGCCCGTACCCGACGACGGCGATCGCGAGCGAGAACGCTGCGAAGACGGCCGTGGCGACTGCGATGCGGCGTATCGGCATTGCTCCTCCTTCCGTGGTGATGCGAGCGAATACGCGGGCGGAGCCCGGTCGGTTTGACGCCCGGGGGGGCGCGCGGTGGAAGAATGGAGAGACGACGCGCGTTGAGCGGGTCCGTAGGCGCGGAACGAGCGGGCTTCGGCTCGGAGGAGGAACACATGACGCTGACGATCAACGACACGGCCCCGGACTTCACGGCCGACACGACCGAGGGGGAGATCAGCTTCCACGACTGGAGCGGCGACTCGTGGGTCGTGCTCTTCTCGCACCCGAAGGACTTCACGCCGGTGTGCACGACGGAGCTCGGGTACATGGCGCGCATCAAGCCGGAGTTCGACCGGCGCAACGTCAAGATCATCGGTCTCTCGGTGGACACGACCTCAGACCACGAGGGCTGGGTGAAGGACATCGAGGAGACCCAGGGCGCGGCCCCCAACTACCCGATCATCGGCGACTCCGACTTCACGGTGTCGAAGCTGTACGGAATGCTCCCCGCAGAGATCGAAGGCGATCCCAAGGCCCGCACGCCCGCCGACAACCAGACCGTGCGGAACGTCTTCGTGATCGGGCCGGACCGGAAGATCAAGCTCGTCCTCGTGTACCCGATGACGACGGGGCGGAACTTCGACGAGGTGCTACGCGTCATCGACTCGCTCCAGCTCACCGCGAAGCACAAGGTGTCGACGCCGGTCAACTGGCAGCAGGGCGAGAAGGTCATCATCGCCGGCTCTGTCTCGAACGAGGAGGCGAAGGAGATCTGGCCGGACGGGTGGGAGGAGCCGAAGCCCTACATGCGGATCGTCGACCAGCCGGAATCCGACGTTCTTGCCGAGAGTCGGAGTTAGGACACGACGCCGCGGTAGGGCCGTCGATACGACCGCGATTGCGCAGCAATCGCGCTTCAGGGGTTTTCGCGACCGGAGAGCCGGCGCGAGCCGGTTCTCCGGTCTGCGCAGAGAATCAGCGCGATGAGAGAACCTGCGCTAGCAGGTTCTCTCATCTGCGCAATGGACCCGGGTGGGCGGGCCTGTCGCGCGGGGCGGCGCAACTTCGGGGCCAGGCGGTTCCGCCTGCGGGGAGAGGAGTCGCGCCGGTTGCCGGTACGTATGGCACATCGTGCGGACGAACACGACGTTTTCCAGGCGATTTCCACAGCTCGAAAGCCGCAAATTCGGCGAACTCCGTCGCGGCTATCCACAGACCCGGCCATGGCTAGAGGCTTGGTGTGGGTTAGGGGTGTGTGCGGGGAGGGCATGCGCCAAGCAGCGGGGTCGGATCGCTGCTCGCCGATACTGGAAGGTATCGGCGAGTCAGCGAGACGGCCGCGATGCGCCGTGCGCAGGCCCACAGCCGTACGTGCTCCTAACCCACACCAAGCCTCTAAACTGCGTCCATGAGCGGCCAGACGCCCGAGTACGGGACGCTGCGCGTGAAGACGGGGCTCGCCGAGATGCTGAAGGGCGGCGTGATCATGGACGTCGTCGACGCCGAGCAGGCGCGCATCGCCGAGGAGGCGGGCGCGTGCGCGGTGATGGCGCTCGAGCGCGTGCCGGCCGATATCCGTCGCGACGGAGGCGTCGCGAGGATGAGCGACCCGGAGAAGATCCGCGAGATCCAGGAGGCCGTCACGATTCCCGTGATGGCGAAGTGCCGTATCGGGCACTTCGCCGAGGCGCAGATCCTCGAGGCGCTCGAGGTCGACTACATCGACGAGTCCGAGGTCCTCACGCCCGCCGACCTGGAGCACCACGTCGACAAGTGGGCCTTCACCGTTCCGTTCGTCTGCGGCGCGACGAACCTGGGCGAGGCGCTGCGCAGGATCTCGGAGGGTGCCGCGATGATCCGGACGAAAGGCGAGGCGGGGACGGGCGACATCGTCAACGCGGTCACCCACATGCGCGCCGTCTTCGGCGCGATCCGCGCGCTACAGACGCTGCGCGGGGACGAGCTGCACTCCGCCGCGAAGGAGCACCGCGCCCCGTACGAGCTCGTGCGCTGGGTCGCGGAGCACGGGCGTCTCCCCGTCGTCACGTTCACCGCGGGCGGCATCGCCACTCCCGCGGACGCATCGCTCTGCATGCAGCTCGGCGCCGACGGCGTCTTCGTCGGCTCGGGGATCTTCAAGTCGGGCGATCCGGAGCTTCGTGCGAAGGCGATCGTGGAGGCGACGACGCACTTCGACGACCCGAAGGTGCTGGCCGACGTGTCCGCGGGCCTGGGCGAGCCGATGGTCGGAATCTCCGCCAGCTCGCTCGCGGACGACGAGCGGCTCGAAGTCCGCGGCTGGTAGCGACGCGGTGGAGCGGCGGCTGCGGATCGGCGTACTCGCCCTGCAGGGGGCCTTTCGCGAGCATGCCCGCGCGTTCCGCACACTCGGCGCCGACGTGCGGGAGGTTCGACTCCCCGAGGACCTGGACGGGCTCGACGGCCTCGTCATCCCGGGCGGCGAGTCGACGACGATGGCATACCTCGCGGGGCTGTACGGGCTCGACGAGGCGATCCGCTCCTTCCCGGGACCGATCTTCGGCACCTGCGCCGGGATGATCCTCCTCGACCGCGAGCACCTGGACCTGGCGGACATCGAGGTCGAGCGCAACGCCTTCGGCCGGCAGGTGCGGAGCTTCGAGGCGGACGTCGACCTCGCGGACGACGAGATCCCTCTCAGAGGCATCTTCATCCGCGCGCCGCGCGTTCGCCGGGTCGGCGCGGGCGTCGAGGTCCTGGGTGAGCTCGACGGCGATCCCGTCCTCGTCCGCGACGGTCGGCTGCTCCTCGCCTCGTTCCACCCCGAGCTCACGGACGACCTACGAGTGCACGAGCGCTTCCTGCAGCTGGTGGAGGAGGAGATCCGTGTCGGGGCATAGCAAGTGGTCGAGCATCAAGCACAAGAAGGGCGCCGCGGACTCGAAGCGGGGCCAGCTCTTCTCGAAGCTCTCCCGCGCGATCATCGTCGCCGCGAAGGAGGGTGGGCCCGATCCCGCGGGCAACCTCGCGCTGCAGAATGCGATCGAGAAGGCACGTTCGTACTCGATGCCGAAGGACAACATCGAGCGCGCGATCGCGAAGGGCTCCGGCGCGGACGCCGACGCAGCGAGCTTCGAGACCGTGGTGTACGAGGGCTACGGACCGGAGGGCGTCGCCGTTCTCGTCGAGGCCGTGACGGACAACCGGAACCGGACCGCCTCCGAGGTGCGCCACGCCTTCACCAAGCACGGCGGGAACCTCGGGACGACGGGGGCCGTCGCGTGGCAGTTCGAACGACGGGGAGTCGTGCTCGTCGACGCTCGGAGCGCGGACGAGGACGACCTCGTGCTGGCGGCCGCAGACGCGGGCGCGGACGACGTCGAGCTCGACGGGTCGAGCTTCGTCGTCACGAGCGCTCCCGAGGTGCTCTCCTCCGTCCGCGAGGCGCTTGCGGGCGCCGGCTACGCGGTCGAGTCGGTCGAGCTCGCGATGGTGCCGAAGACGACCGTGGCGGTATCCGACGAGTCGACCGCGCGCCGGATCGTGAGCCTCGTCGAGGGCCTTGAGGACACCGAGGACGTCCAGGACGTCTACGCGAACTTCGACATCCCCGAAGCGGTGCTGGAGGCCGTGGTCGCATAGGTCGAGCTGTGGTCGTCACTGCGGACACTGCGGGTCGCCGGGCGGACCGGATCGAGTCGCTTCTGTCGGCGCGGCTGTTCGTCGAGCCGCAGCTCACGGGCGACCGCCTGACGTTCGCGTCGAATCTCGCCGGCCATCTGAGCCTCTTCGGGATGGCCGCCTCGGGCGGCGTGCCGGAGCCGCTCCTGCCGCCGCAGGTCGCTCTGCAGAACCCGGAGCTCGTCGGCGGCCACCTCTTCCACGTCCTGCCGCGACTCGAGCAGATCGTCGTGATGCTCGACTCGGACGGCGACGAGAACTACGTGCCGCACGTCGTTCCCCTCGAGGGAGGCTTCCCGGAGCCTCTGGCCGAGTCGGCGTTCGCAGGGGGTCGCGCGCACCTCGTTCACGTCGACGACGACGCCGAGATCGCGTACTTCGCCGTCGAGTCGCGGGTGGAGTCCTCGATCGCGGCGGTACGGGTGGAGCTCTCGGCCGGCGAGGCCGAGACCCTCTGGGAGAGCCCGAACGGGGCCTTCGTTGCCGCGTGGACGCCCGACCACTCGCGCGTGATTCTCTCGGACGGCTACACGATGGGCGACGTCGTGCTCTACGAGGTCGCGGGCGGCAAGCGCGCGATGCTCCACGGGACCGCGATCGAGGAGCGCGACCCGTCCGCCGACTATCCGCTCTCGGGCTTCGGGAGCGGCCATGCGACGGCGAACGGGATCCTCCTGTCGACGACCCTCTTCGACGACGCGGGCTCGCTCGGCTACCTCGACCTTTCGCGCCCCCGCGAGCTCGAGGCCCTGACGATCACGGGATTCGAGCACGAGGGCGCCGGTGAGCTCGAGTCGCTCACTCACCTGGAGGGCGACCGCTTCGTCCTCACCTACAACATCGACGGCTGCTCGTGGGTCTACGCCGGCACGTTCGACGAGGCCGCCCGCACCTTCGCGGTCGATCGCGTGCTCGTGGGAGAGGGCCAGCTCGCGGACGGCGTCCTCCACGGGCTCGACTTCGACCGCGAGAGCGGGCGCTTCGCAGTGTCCTTCTGCACGGCGACGAGCCCGACGCAGCTCTACGTCCTGCCGGCCGAGAACGAGTCGCAGCCGGTCCAGCTGACCCGCGAGCGCGCGCTGGGCCTCGCCCCCGAGCTCCTCGCGCCCGGCGAGGACGCTTCGTTCACGTCGCACGACGGCCTCCGCGTCTCGGCGCGCCTCTACCTGCCGTCGCCCGGGCTCGGCTTCGAGGGCCCCAGGCCCCTGGTCTACTACGTCCACGGTGGGCCACAGGGCCAGGAACGGCCGGACTTCGCCTGGTTCTCGATGCCCCTGATCCAGATCCTCACCCTCGAAGGCTTCGCGGTCTTCGTCCCGAACGTCCGCGGCTCCACCGGCTACGGGCTGGCGTACGCGAAGCGCGTCGATCGCGACTGGGGAGGCCTCGACCGCCTCGACCACGTTCACGCGATGACGGACGTGCTCCCGCACGACGACCGCGTGGACGTCTCGCGTGCCGGCGTCGTCGGCCGTTCCTACGGCGGGTACATGACACTGACGCTCGCCGCGCGCCATCCCGAGCTATGGCGGGGAGCCGTCGACATGTTCGGGCCGTACGACCTGATTACGTTCATGGAGCGCATCCCGGAGACCTGGAAGCCGTACTTCGCGCTCGCGGTCGGCGATGCGACGACCGATGCCGACTTCCTCGTCGAGCGGTCGCCGAGGACGTACGTCGACGATCTCGCCTGCCCGCTCCTCGTCATCCAGGGCCAGAACGATCCTCGAGTCGTCGAGCGCGAGTCGAGCGATCTCGTCGAGCAGCTCCGCTCCAAGGGGAGCGACGTCGACTACCTCGTCTTCGAGGACGAGGGCCACGACGTGCTCAAGCTGGCGAACCGCGTGCGCTGCTACGAGCGGATCGTCGGCTTCTTCTCCCACCATCTGTCCTAGTTCCCGAGTAGGATCCGACGATGCGCTGGCTCTCCGTCCTCGTCGTCGCGTTCGCGCTGCTCGCAGCAGGCTGCGGAGGCGGCGGCAGCGATTCGTCCGCTACGAGCGAGACGACGGCCGCCGACACGACGGCCGCCGACACGACGACGATGGAGACGACGACCACCGAGGAGACGACGAGCGGCGAGACGACCGACACCACGGATCTCTCGGCCGTCCTCGGCGACAAGGACTGTCTCGCCCTCGCGAGCGTCGGCGCCACGATGGCGAAGGCGTTCGGCGGGACGAACGGCGTGTCGGGGGACACCGCGGAGCTCGACCAGCTCGCCAGCAAGGTCCCGGACGAGATCCGGGCTGACGTCGAGACACTGGCGCAGGCGTTCTCGCAGTACGCGTCGAAGCTCAAGGACATCGGGATCACGCCGGGCTCGACACCCTCGGCCGACCAGCTCCAGCAGCTGCAGGGCGCCGTCGCATCGATCAACCAGCAGAAGATCACCGAGGCGTCGCAGCGCATCGAGGCCTGGTCGAAGAAGAACTGCACCGGGTAGTCCGCAGATCGAGAACCCGCTAGCGCGGCTTCTCGATCGCGGAAATCCCTAAAGCGCAGCCGCGTCGCGGCTGCGGTCGCAGCGACGGACGAACCGAGGAAGTAGTCCGCAGATCGGAGATTCCCGATCGGCAATCTCCGATCGCGGGAACGTCCCTGAAGCGCGCCTGCTTCGCAGCCGCTGATCGCGGCCACTGACCAACCGTCTGGTGGGGTGGTCGTTCAGCGCGATCGGAATCCGCGTGAGCGGATTCCGATCTTGCGCATGTGGAGGAACGTCCGGAGCCCTGCCTAACTTCTGCACGTGAAGGTCCTCGGCATCGACCCAGGGACGGCAGCGTGCGGGTACGGGATCGTCCACGGAAGCGGCGGGCGCCTCCGGGCGGAGGCGTCGGGGTGCTGGCGAACACCGGCCCGGGAGCGACTCGACGCACGCTTGCTGACGATCTTCGAGGGGGTGCGGGGGCTCATTGCGGAGCACGAGCCCGACGCCGTCGCGCTCGAGGAGTCCTACGTGGGTGCCGACGCCCGCATCGCGCTCTCCGTCGGTCAGGCCCGCGGCGCCGTCCTCGTCGCGGCGGCCGCCGCCGGGGTCGAGTGCGCCGAGCACGCGCCCGCGCGCGTGAAGCAGACGGTCTGCGGATACGGGCGCGCCGAGAAGGGGCAGGTGCAGCGAATGGTGAAGCTCATCCTCGGGCTCGACGCCGAGCCGAAGACCTCGCACGAGGCGGACGCCTTCGCCGTCGCCATCTGCCATGCGCTGGGCTCGTCGCTGCTGGGCTCTCCGCCCGCGGGGGCCCTCCGGTGATCTCCAGGCTTCGCGGCGTGCCTGCTGGGCGAACGCTGGACGGGCTCGTCGTCGACGTCGGCGGCGTCGGCTACCTCGTGAGCGCCACGCCGAGCGTCCTCGGGCGCGCGGACGGCGCGACGGAGATCACCGTGGAGACGTACCTGCACGTCCGCGAGGACGCGCTGCAGCTGTACGGGTTCGCCGACGCCGCCGAGCGCTCGCTCTTCGTCCAGCTGCTCGGGGTCAGCGGCATCGGGCCCAAGGTTGCGCTCGCAGTCGTCTCGAGCGCCTCGCCGGGCGAGCTCCGCGTGGCCATCGCGCGACGCGACTCCGCCCGTTTCCAGGCGATCCCCGGGGTCGGCAAGAAGACGGCCGAGCGGATCGTGCTCGAGCTCGAAGGCGCGCTTGCCGAGGCGTCCCCCGTTGCCGTCGCCGGGACCTCGGGCGAGCTCGTCGCGCGCGATGCCCTCGTCGAGCTCGGGTTCTCGCTCGTCGAGGCCGAGCATGCGCTCGCGCAGGTGGATCCCGAGCTTCCTGCCGAGGAGCGCGTGCGCGAGGCGCTGCGGAGCGCGGCGTGACCAGCAGCCCCTTTCTCGCGCCGGCTCTGCGCGAGGGCGAGGAGGAGGTCGAGCGGTCGCTCCGACCGCGTCGCCTCGACGACTTCGTCGGGCAGGAGCGGACGAAGGAGCAGCTCGACATCGCGCTCACGGCGGCGCGGGCGCGCGGGGAGGCGCTCGACCACGTCCTGCTGGTCGGCCCGCCGGGCCTGGGGAAGACGACGCTGGCGACGATCATCCGCGAGGAGCTCGAGGTCGGGATCCGCACGGTCGCGGGCCCGGCGCTCGAGCGCAAGGGCGACATGGCAGCGATCCTCACGGGCCTCGAGCCCCGAGACGTCCTGTTCGTCGACGAGATCCACCGCGTCAACCGCGCGATCGAGGAGATCCTGTATCCGGCGCTCGAGGACTTTCGGCTGGACATCGTCGTCGGACAAGGGGCCGGCGCGCGGACGCTCACTCTCGACCTTCCGCCCTTCACGCTCGTCGGCGCGACGACCCGCACGGGTCTCCTGACGACGCCGTTGCGCGACCGGTTCGGAATGACGTTCCGTCTCGGCTATTACGAGCAGGCCGAGCTCGCGACGATCGTCCGGCGCTCCGCGCGGATCCTGGGCGTCGACGTCGCCGACGAGGCGGCCGAGGAGGTCGCCCGGCGAGCGCGCGGCACGCCGCGGGTGGCCAATCGCATCCTTCGCCGGATTCGCGACGTGGCAGAGGTGCGCCACGCGGGTGCCGTCACGATCGACATCGCCCGCGAAGCGCTTGAGCTGCTCGAGGTCGACGGGGTCGGGCTCGAGCGGATGGATCGTGAGCTGCTCGGCACCATCTCGCACAAGTTCGGAGGGGGCCCGGTCGGCCTCTCGACGCTGGCGGTCTCCCTCGGTGAGGAGCCGGACACGATCGAGGACGTCTACGAGCCGTACCTGCTGCAGCTCGGGTTCGTCCAGCGCACGCCGCGCGGCCGCGTCATCACCGCGCTCGGCCGCGAGCACATCGGTGCCCCGCGCCCAGCCGACGGGCTGTTCTGATGTCCACCGCGCACGTGTGGACGCCGGGCGCCGCGGGGCCGCTCGACGAGTTCGTCGGCCGCCTCACGCGCATGGTCGCGGGCTTTGCGAACGAGAACGAGCTCGAGCAGGCGGAGGTCCGGATCGAGCTCGTCGACGGCTCGCGCTACTCGGTCGTCACGACGAGCGCCGAGCCGGGCTTCGGGTTCTTCTCGTTCACGCTGCATCGCGCCGAGGACGAGGAGCCGCGTCGCCTCGTCGTTCCGATCGGGGCGGTGCGCTCGATCGAGCTGTCCGCACCGGACCCGGAGCGGCCCGTCGGCTTCGTCCCGACCGAGTAGACGATCGCCGTCAGCCGCGGTACTGGAGCTCGCTCCAGGAGGGAACGGGGGCGAGCTCGAGCAGTGTCCTGCCTCCCTTCGGCTCCGCGTAGCCGAAGTCGCCCGTGTTGTCGATCCACGAGACGTCGAGCAGGCCCTCTTTCACGCGGTGGTCGAGCCAGGCGCCGCGGAAGACGAGCTTCCGCAACCAGTAGACGAGCGACTCCCCGTTCTGCAGCGACACCCGCTCCCAGTGGCGAACGACGTACAGGCCGAGACCGCTGCGCGGGTCGACGATCCGTCCGTCCGCGACGAGCTCCACGAGATCCGCGGACTCCTGCTCGTCCACGTCGTTCGAGCCGATGAGCTCGAGCCGCACTGCAGCTGCGATGACGCGCTCCTCGAAGTCGCGTGCCGAGAACTCGAATCGATGGCCGAGGAACTCGACGACGAAGTCGTCCCCCGAGCGGTAGTTCGCGGTGAGCACGGAGAGCCAGGGTATCTAGGCTTCGGGATGTGAGAGACGCGCGCATCTGGGCCGCGATGGCGGCTCTCGTGCTCCTCGTCTGGCTCGGCGGTGCCGCGGTCACGAAGTTCTCGCTCGAGCAGATGGCGTACTTCGCGCCCATCGGCGTCGTCGCCGTGGCGGCGACGGTCGGCATCGTGTTGCTATGGGTGAAGGTCGTCCTGGACTCACTCGCCCGGCGCAAGCAGTAGCGGACGAAAGCTGACACCCGCGACGGCACAGCCTGTCGCGCTTCAGGGATCGACCTGCGCGGTTGGAGATTCGCGCTGGCGGATCTCCAACCCTGTGCAGAGATCGTCCGACCCCGTCCGTACCGTCACTGCGAGTGACGAACTCCTGGACGGTTGCACCGCTCGATCCCCGCGTCGCACGAGCGCTGGGCCGCGAGCTGGGCGTGAGCGAGGTGACCGCGTCGGTGCTCGCACGGCGCGGCCACGACAGCGCGGAGGCCGCGCGCAGCTTTCTGGACGCGGCCATCCCGGGCCACGACCCGCTTCTGCTCGGCGACATGGCCACGGCCGTCGAGCGCATTCGCGCGGCGGTCGCCGCCGGCACGACGATCTGCGTGCACGGCGACTACGACGTCGACGGGATCTGCGCGACCGCGGTCGCAGTGCTCGTCCTGAAGGAGCTCGGCGCGGACGTCCGCTGGCACCTGCCGAGCAGGTTCGACGAGGGGTACGGCGTCTCCGGCGACACGCTTGCGCGACTCGCCGACGAGGGCGTCGGCCTCGTCCTGACCGTGGACTGTGGGATCACCGCGTCCGACGAGGTCGCCGACGCGAGGAAGCGCGGCCTCGAGGTCATCGTGACCGACCACCACCGCCCGGGCGAGAGGCTCCCGGAGTGCCCCGTGGTGGCGACGCGTCCCTCGGCGTACCCGTTCCCGGAGCTCTGCGGCACGGGAGTCGTCCACAAGCTCGGCGAGGCGCTGCTCGGCGTCGACCACCCGCTCGTCCGGCGGAACCTCGATCTCGTCGCCATGGCGACGATCGCGGATGTCGTGCCGCTCCTGGACGAGAATCGGGGCCTCGCGGCGGCGGGGCTCACGACACTCGCTTCGACGTCACGTGTGGGCTTGCAGGCGCTGATGCGAACCGCTCGCGTCGACCCCGCCGCGGTAGACGCAGGCGCAATCGGGTTCCGGCTCGCCCCGCGGATCAACGCGGCCGGGCGCCTCGGACGGCCGGACGTCGCGCTCGAGCTCGTGCTGACGGAGGACGCGGAGGAGGCACGCCGGCTGGCCGACGAGCTGGAGCAGCTGAACCGCGAGCGTCAGGCGGTCGAGGAGACGATTCTCCGAGCCGCGGTCGGCGCGGTCGAGTCGATGCCGGAATCGAGGCGCCGCAGGCGCGGGTACGTCCTCTGGTCCGAGGACTGGCACGAGGGTGTGATCGGGATCGTCGCCTCCCGCCTCGTCGAGCGCTTCCACCGGCCCGTCGTGCTGATCACGAAGTCCCAGGACGGCTGGAAGGGGTCAGGGCGATCGATCGCGAGCTTCGACCTCCACGGAGCGCTCGCCGCCTGCGCCACGCATCTCGAGCGCTTCGGAGGTCATCGCGCGGCGGCGGGCCTCTCGATCGCCGAATCGAGCATCGAGAGCTTCGCCCAGGCGTTCGCCGATCAGGCGGATCTCCAGATCGCACCCGATGATCTCTTCGAGGTGGTGAGTGTCGACGCGGTCGTCTCCGCTGCCGACCTCACGCTCGGCCTCGCCGAGGAGCTCGGCCGCCTCGCCCCGTTCGGGCTCGGCAACCCGGACGTCACGCTCCTCGTGCCGGCCGCTCATGCCGTCACCCCGTCGACGGTCGGCGAGGGGAAGCATCTCCGCTTCCGCGTCCGCCAGCACGGACGCGACGCGGGCAGCGCCATCGCGTTCGGCCAGGGCGCTCACCTCGACAGGATGCGGGCCGCCGGCCTCTTCGACGTCGCCTTCAGGCTGCAGGAGAACCATTGGAACGGGACGGTGGCGCCGCAGCTCGTCGTCCGGCGCATCTTCGACACGGCAGCGGGCTACGAGGAGCTGCGCGCGTGGCTCGCCGCGCTCTGGCGTGACGGTGAGGCGTCGTGGACGCCCGAGGCGCGTCGCATCTTCGGCGAGCTCGCACTCGAGGAGCTCGGGTCGCGTCGGCGGGAGCTGCTCGAGTCCGAATCCTTCCGCGCGCTGCTCCTCGACGCAGGGTTGCCGCGGGCTGCGTAGGCGGCCGGGCATGCATCGCGACGCGGCCGCGAAGCGGCTGCCTGGAGGGATCTACGCTCAGTCGAGGCGGGACGGCACCAGCACGTCGCGCATCGCGAGCGCGAGGCGCCGGGCGTTCCGGCGGCGCCACCAGCGTCTGAGACCGTGCATAGGACGTCGGTGTTCGCGCATCTGGCCGAGGTTCCTTCCCGGCCGGAAGGAGCCGGAAACCCCGCTGAGTACACTGATCCTGTGAGCGTCCTCGACGCCAAGCGGCACCGCGAAGACCTCGTCGAAGAGCTGATCGCCGAGGTGGAGTCGTACAACCCCGACGTCGACAAGGACCTCCTCAGGCGTGCATTCGAGGCCGCGGAGCGCGCTCACGCCGGGCAAACCCGACGATCCGGCGAGGAGTTCATACACCACCCGCTCGGGGTGGCCCGCATCTGCGCGGAGCTCCACCTGGACGAGCAGACGATCGCGGCCGCGCTGCTGCACGACGTGCTGGAGGACACGGAGTTCGACCTCGAGGATCTGCGCGCCGAGTTCGGGCCGGACGTGGCGCAGCTCGTCGAAGGGGTCACGAAGCTGACCCGAATCAGCTTCCAGAGCCGCGAGCAGGCGGAGGCGGAGAACTACCGGAAGATGATCGTCGCGATGGCGCAGGACGTGCGCGTCATCCTCATCAAGCTCGCGGACCGCCTGCACAACATGCGGACGATCGAGTACCTCGGGAAGCAGAAGCAGGCGCAGAAGGCGCGCGAGACGCTCGAGGTGTACGCGCCCCTCGCCCACCGGCTCGGCATCCACGCCGTGAAATGGGAGCTCGAGGATCTCGCCTTCCAGACCCTGCATCCGCGCAAGCACGCCGAGATCAAGGCGATGGTCGCGGACCGCCGCGCGGACCGGGAGGCGCAGGCCGACAAGGCGGCCGAGATCCTCGGCGACGAGCTGACGAAAGCCGACGTCCCGGCGGACATCACCGGCCGTGCGAAGCACCTCTACTCGATCTACGACAAGATGGCGAAGCGCGGTCGCGAGTTCAACGAGATCTACGACCTCACCGCGCTCCGCGTCATCTGCGAGCGCTCGGGCGAGGAGGGAACGCGCGACTGCTACGCGGCGCTGGGCCTCGTGCATTCCCTCTGGAAGCCCATGCCCGGCCGGTTCAAGGACTTCGTCGCCATGCCGAAGCTGAACCGTTACCGATCGCTGCACACGACGGTCATCGGGCCGGAGGGCAAGCCGCTCGAGATCCAGGTGCGCACGCGGGACATGCACGAGGAAGCCGAGTACGGGGTCGCCGCGCACTGGCTGTACAAGCGCGGCCGCGCGGGGAAGACCGACGACGAGTGGCTTACCTGGGTGAAGTCGCTCATGGACTCGCAGGAGGAGGACCAGGATCCCGGCGAGTACATGCGCAGCCTGCGCACCGACCTCTTCGCCGACGAGGTCTACGTGTTCACGCCAAAGGGCGAGGTCAAGGTGCTGCCGTCAGGCGCCACCCCGATCGACTTCGCCTACGCGGTGCACACGGACGTCGGGCACCGAACGGTGGGCGCGAAGGTGAACGGGCGCATCGTCCCTCTCCACTACCGGCTGCGCAGCGGCGACTTCGTGGAGATCCTCACCTCGAAGTCCGGGCGCGGGCCATCCCGCGACTGGCTCGCGCTCGTCACCTCGTCGCGCGCCCGCAACAAGATCCGCCAGTGGTACCAGCGCGAGACCCGCGGCGAGACCGAGGCGAAGGGCCGCGACCTCCTCGATCAGGCTCTGAAGGCGCAGAAGCTCCCGTATCGGAAGCTGCAGGGCTCGAGCGTCCTCGCGCAGGTCATCCGGGAGACTGGGTTCAAGAAGGCCGAGGACTTCTACGTCGCGCTCGGGGCCGGCAAGCTCTCGCCGACCCAGATCGTCAACAAGGTCATCCAGCGCCTGAAGACGGACGAGGTCGCGGCCGAGCCGATCGCCACGACGAAGCCTCCCCGCGCCCGCAAGGCCGTGTCCAGCGAGCGGGTCGGCATCCACGTGACGGGTGTCGAGGACGTGCTCGTGCGGCTCGCCAAGTGCTGCACGCCGGTGCCGGGGGACGACATCGTCGGCTACATCTCGATGGGTCGCGGCATCACGGTTCATCGCGAGGACTGCCCCAACGTGCGAGCGCTGCAACGGAATCCGGAGCGGTTCACGTCCGTGGAGTGGGAGGGAGGCGCGTCCGCGGGCTTCCTCGTGCAGATCGCCGTGGACGCTTGGGATCGCTCCCGCCTCCTCGAGGACGTCGCCCGCACCTTCGCGGAGCACGGCGCGAACATCGTCTCCTACGGCGGCGTCGTCGAGGACGGGATGGCGCGCAACTGGTACACCGCCGAGGTGGGGGAGGTGAAGGAGCTCCGTTCGCTCCTCACCGCCCTTCGCAACCTCGACGCGGTGTTCGACGCGTACCGCGTCACGCCCTCCTGACGCACGTTCGCATCGCCGAATTCCACGCAAACTGCGGGAAATTCGGGGTCGCAGGCTCCTTTACAGTGCCTGGCACTCGACCATCACAAGTCAGCGCGAAGTACTCCACAGCGTCTTCAGGCGGACGCCCTGGTGCACCCGGTGCTTTTCCGCGTCAGGGCGACAGCGGCCAGCCCGTAGCGTCCTGGAGCGACGCGAAGTCGTCGTCCTTCGCCGCCATCTCCGTCCACTCCGGCTTGAGCTCGAGCGCGCGCCGGAGGTGCGCGAGCGCATCGTCGGCGCGCCCGGTGAGCGCCTCGGCGCACGCGAGGTTGTACAGCGTCGCGGGGTGATCGGGCCGCTTCGCTGCCGCCTCCTCGAGCTCCGCGAGATACGCGTCGTAGTCGCCGGCTCCGCGGTGCCTCTCGGCCGCGAAGTAGTCCTCCCACGCCGACGGCTCGTAGACGCCGTCGCGCGGGCCGCCGATCGCCAGGACGGCGGTGTTCGCGTCCTCGGCGCGCGCGTGGCGCTTCACGGTGACGTCGCGCACGAAGACGACGGTGCCGGCCGGTGCGTCGAGAGTCTCGTCGTCGAGCGTGAACGTCGCCCGGCCGGCGAGCACCACGTAGACCTCCTCGTGTCCGAGCGACTCCTCGGTGTGCTCCTCGACGACGTCGTCTCCCGCCTCGGGCGCGACGTAGGCATTGATCCCGAAGGCCCCGATGTCGAGCGTTCGCCTGACCGGGCGCCATAGGAGCGTGCCGTCCACGACCGGGATCGGCTCGACATCCTCGAGCCTCATGCTCGTCCAGCCGGCGGCCATGCCTTGAAACCTACTCGCGTCGCGTCACCGAAACGGGCTGCGCATAGACGAGGTAGCGGTGGCTTGCGAAGAACCTCGGATGGCACGCCTGGAGGACGAGCTCCTCGTGCCCGTGCGAATCGAGCACGGAGAGGTCGTTGTCGTCGACGATCCGATGGCCCGTCACGCGATAGACAAACGCGGCGTACGGAAGCTCGAGGAAGATCTTGTCCCCCGGACGAAGCTCGTCGATGTGCGAGAACGGGGCGAGATACGTCGTGCGGTGGCCCGCGATGTAGACGAGCTGTCGCTCGCCGGGCATGAACGACTTCAGGTGCCGCCCGGGCCCGCGCCGAAGGTCGGCGACCTCGGTGCCGTTCACCACCACCATGTTCAGCCCGAGGCGCGGAACCTTGATCCGGGCGATCGCGTCGCCGTCGTCGCTGACGAGCCGGTAGCGCCGCGCCTCGCGCCGGACGTCCGCGATGAGGGGCTTGTGCGCGGTCGGTTGCCGGCTGCGCCTCGGCTGCGGCGCGGGCTGCCAGGCTGCGAACTGGTCGTCGAGCTGCGACGCGAGCTGACGTTGCTCGTACGCTGTGTAGGCCGTCGTGAACGGGTCCTTCCAGAAGTACACCGTGGCGGCCCAGGCGAGGACCGCGGCGCCGAGGACGAGAAGGACCGTGCCGAGACGATGAAGCATGACTTCGACACACATTAGGGAGACGTCGGCGGACGGTGCGAGGACGCCAGGCGGCGTCACGCGCACACAACGAACCGTTCTCCTCGCCGTCGCGACCGCAGCGATCGTCATCGCCGCGAACGGCAGTCAGGGGGCCTACTTCTCCCAGTCGTGGGGCTGGGTCGCGCTCGCCTTCCTCGTACCCACCACGATGCTCCTGCTGCTCGAGCGTGCGGCCGTGCCGGGCAGGCTCCGGATCGCGTTCCTCTGCCTCCTGGGCGCGTACGCGACCTGGATCGCACTGTCCTCTCTCTGGTCGATCAGCAGTCCGGCGACGATCCGCGAAGTCGAGCGCATGCTCGTGTACATCGCCGTTGCGCTCGCCGTGGCGTTCGTTCTGCGCAGCGGAGACGTCACGGGACTCCTCGCCGGCGTCTCTCTCGGGACGACCGCGATCGCCGCATATGCGCTCGCCACCCGCACGTTCCCGGATCGCTTCCACTCGTACGACGATCCCTTCGCGACGTACCGGCTGGCCCAGCCGCTGGGCTACTGGAACGCGCTCGGCCTCCTCGCGACCCTCGGGATCGTCGTCACGCTGGGATTCGTCGCCCACTCACGGCGCTCGTGGACGGCACTCGTGGCCGCTGCGATGCTGCCCGTGCTCGCGACGACGCTGTACTTCACCTTCTCGCGTGGCGCGGTGGGTGCCCTCGGCATCGGGCTCCTTGCCACGGTCATCCTCGACCCGAGGAGGCTCCGCTACCTGTGGACCGGGTGCATCGTCGCCATCCCCGTCGTCGTCTGCGTCGCCTACGGCTCTCGCCAGGATGCGCTCACGACGGAGGGCTCGCGGGCCGCCGACGCCGCCCGCGAGGGTCATCGGATGGCCGCCGTCGTGGTCGTGGCGACGATCGGGGCGACCCTCGCCGCCTGGGTCGCCCGCCTCGTCGCGCGACGGGTGGTCGTGTCGAGACGAAGCGCTCGCGTCGCCGACGTCGCGCTCGCGTGCGCGGGGGTCGTCGCGGTCGTCGCGGCCCTGGTTGCCATCGGGGGGCCGGCGAAGGGCTTGTCCGAGGTGAAGTCGCGGTTCAGCGCCGAGCCAGTCGTAGCCCCGCAGCTGAACGACCGGCTCATCAGCATCTCGGGCAACGGCCGAACGTCGTCGTTCCGAGTCGCGTGGCATGCGGCGCGGGCCCATCCGCTCGTCGGAAACGGCTCCGGCACCTTCGAGTACGTCTGGTACCGGCACCGGCCCACGCTCCTCGTCGTGCGTGATGCGCACTCCCTCTACCTCGAGGCGCTGGCAGAGGTGGGGGTGGTCGGGCTCGCCCTCCTCCTCGCGGCGCTCGTCGTGCTCCTGGGAGGGGGCGTGCGCGCGCGCCGCGTTCGATTCGCGGCGGTGGGCACGGCTGCGATCACCTCATGGGCGGTCGCCGCCGCGGTCGACTGGCACTGGGAGATGGTCGGCGTGACGCTGACGGCATTCCTCGCAGGCGCCGGCGCGTTGGTCGCCTCGGAGAGGCAGCCCCGGAGACCTCTCGGCAGTCGCGCGCGCGGCCCGCTCGTCGTCCTCGGGATCGCCCTCAGCCTCGCTGCGACAATCAGCCTCGTCGGGAACCAGGCGCTGTTCGCGGCGAGATCGGACGTCGGACGCAAGGACTGGGCCGCGGCGCGACGGGACGGTCGCCGCGCCCACGCACTCCTACCCTGGTCGGCCGAGCCGGACCTCGTTCTCGGCGACGCTGCCGCGGGAGCCGGGGATCGCGCCGGAGCATTGGAGGCGTATCGCGACGCGGTCGCCAGAGACCCGGAAAGCTGGGCGGCTTGGCTGCACCTCGCGCAGATAGCGCGGGGGGCCGAGCGAGCCCACGCCTACGCGCGCGTGCACCAGCTCAACCCCCGCGACAAGGAGCTTCCGGGCGAGTGACGCCCGGCCGGCAAGGCTCCGACTACCGGATCAGCTCTTGCGCCGCTCGCGGCGTCGCAACATCACGCCGACGGCGACGAGCGTGCCGCCCACGGCAACCACGCCGAGGAGCGACAACCCGGTGTTCGGAAGCGCCTGCGCCTGGGCCGCGTCGACGGCGCCCGTCGTCTGTCCCGCCGTCGCAGAGACCTGCACGCCCTTGACCTTCGGGCCGTACTCATCCGCTGCGGACGAGGGGGACTGCGCGTAGGCAGCGCCTCCGAGGGCCAGGAACAGCCCGACGATCAATGCGATGTAAGCGGCCGCGAAGACGATCGCGGACGGACGACTTCGAGTCATTTCCTCTACCTCCCGAACGCACAATACCCGCGTACTACCGTGGTTCGACACTAGCCTTTGGTCTAGGTTCTCCCCCGGCGGGGGGAACTCGCCTCAGGGGCGTACGCCGAGCGTCACCTCGAGTGCTCGACGGGAGCCTCCCCGCACGATCGTGATCGAGACCTTGTCGCCGGGACGGTGTGCATCGACGGCGCTCTGGAGCGCGACGGCCGAAGTGACCTCCTGCCCTGCGAACGCGACGATCACGTCGCCGCCGGTGGGAATCTCCTGGCCGTCCACCACCTTCGTCCCGGTGGCCGCGCGGAGCCCCGCGGAATCGGCCGGTGTGCTCGCGAGCACTCGCGTGATGGCCACGCCGCCGGGGACCGCCTCCATGCGCACACCGAGGAACGCGTGTTCCACCTGCCCCGTGGACACGAGCTGCCGAACGATCCCGCCAACCGTGTTCGAGGGAATCGCGAAGCCGACGCCGTCGGATCCACCCGACTCGCTCTCGATCTGGGCGTCGACGCCGATCACACGGCCTTCGCCGTTCAACAGCGGGCCGCCGGAGTTGCCGTGGTTGATCGCCGCGTCCGTCTGGATCGTGTCGGTGATCGTGTAGTTGTTCGGCGCGGTCATCTCGCGGTGGAGCGCGCTCACGATCCCGCTCGTGACCGTTCCCGCCAACCCGAACGGGCTCCCGAATGCGAGGACCGGGTCGCCGACCCGCACCGTGCTCGAATCTGCGAGGCGGAGCGGCTGGAGCAGAGACGACGGAGCGTCGACGCGGATCACGGCCAGGTCGGTGGAGGGGTCGCTGCCCACGACACGGGCGGGCCGCGCAGTTCCGTTCCAGAAGCTCACCGAGATCGCGGAGGCGCCCGCGACGACGTGCTGGTTCGTCACGATGTCGCCCTTCCGGTCGTAGACGAAGCCGGAGCCCTGTGCGCTCGACTGACCGCCGAACGCCCCTCCGCTCGTCGCCCGGATCACGACGACGGCCTTCGACACGCGGTCGTACACCTCGGCGATGGGGAGGGTTCCGGCTGCGACCGGCTGCGACCCCTCGACGGTGACCTGCCTCACGACCGTCGTCGTCCCGTCGTCGACGAGGGCGAACGTCGCCGCGCCGAGACCGGCCCCGAGGACGAGAGCCGCCCCGATTCCGGCGACGGCGAGCAGTGAGCGACGACGAGAGTCCACGATTGTCCGCATCAGTCTGGCTGAACGGGAGCACCGCGAGTTGAGCAGCGGCTGATAACGGGCTAAGAAGTCGCTAAGACCCGGGGCCGCCGATCCTCGCCGCGCGCACAATGAACAGGCGATGAGGATCCTGGTGGTCGACGACGAGCGCGCGGTCCGCGAGTCCCTGAGGCGGGCGCTCGAGCTGGAGGGCTACGACGTCGAGCTCGCCGCCGACGGCGAGGAGGCGCTTCGCCGCCTCGACGAGCTCGCCTCCCCCGACGCCGCGATCCTCGACGTCCTCATGCCGGGGATCGACGGCCTGGAGGTGTGCCGCAGGCTCCGGGTGGCGGGCAACACGGTCCCGGTGCTCATGCTCACTGCGCGCGCGGAGATCGACAGCCGCGTCGCGGGTCTCGACGCCGGAGCCGACGATTACCTGCCGAAGCCCTTCGCGCTCGCCGAGCTGCTCGCCCGGCTCCGGGCGCTCCTTCGCCGTGCAGGGAACGGGGACGATCCGGGCGCGCTGCTGCGGTTCTCCGATCTCGAGCTCGATCCCGGCACGCGTGAGGTTCGGCGCGGTAACCGCCAGATCGAGCTGACGCGCACGGAGTTCGCCCTCCTCGAGCTCTTCCTTCGGAACCCGCGTCAGGTGCTCACGCGCTCGATCATCTTCGAGCGCGTCTGGGGGTACGACTTCGGCCCGACGTCGAATTCGCTGGACGTCTACATCGGCTACCTGCGCCGCAAGACAGAGGAGGGCGGCTCACCGCGTCTGATCCACACCGTTCGCGGGATCGGATACGCGCTCCGGGAGGGGTGAGCGCATGACCTTCCGTTTCCGCATCGCGATCTCCGCGGCGGCGGCGGTCGCGCTCACGGTCGTCCTCGCGTCGATTCTCGTCTACGTCGTCGCACGCGGACAGCTGCGCGAGCCGGTCGACGCCGCGCTCGAGGCGCGCGCCGCCGAGATCTCCGGTCAGCCGCTCGGCGTGGTCCAGTCCCACGACGGAGACGCCTACCTCGCAGTCCGACCCGAGTTCGGGGAGGCACGCGGGTACCTGCAGCTCGTTCGCTCCGACGGGAGCGTCCTCGTGCCGCCGCGCCAGGACGTGCAGCTGCCGGTCGGCGACGGCGTCAGGGCGATGGCGAGCAAGGGCGGCCATTCGTTCTGGGAGGACGTCGACGTCGACGGCACGCACACCCGAGTCCTGACGTTCGCGTACGGCCCTGGCGCAGCGGTCCAGGTCGCTCGTCCTCTCACCGAGGTCGACCAGTCCCTCCACCGCATCGGCTTCTTCCTCGTGCTGATCGCGGTGGCCGGGGTCTTCATCGCAGCCGGCCTCGGGCTCGTGGTCGCTCGTGCAGCTCTCGTGCCGGTGCAGCGGTTGACGAGCACGGTCGAGCGTGTGTCCGAGACCAAGGATCTCTCCGAGCGGATCGACGTCGAGGGGCACGATGAGCTGAGCCGTCTCGCCGCGAGCTTCAACACGATGTTCGCCGCCCTCGAGGAGTCGACGCGGGCGCAGCGGCAGCTCGTCGCCGATGCGTCCCACGAGCTGCGGACGCCGTTGACGAGCGTGCGGACGAACATCGAGGTGCTCGCGGGCGATCGCACGCTTCCGCCTGGCGAGCGCGAGCGGCTGCTCTCGGACGTCGTGGAGCAGCTCGGAGAGATGACGACGCTCATCTCGGAGCTCATCGAGCTCGCGCGGGCCGAGCAGCTCTCGGTCGAGCCGGAGGACGTCCGGCTCGACTTGCTCGTCGCCGACGCAGTCGACCGGGCGAGCAGGAACCGACCCGAGATCCCGTACTCGGCCGAGCTCGAGCCCACGACCATACGCGGGGTGCCCTCAACGATCGATCGCGCCGTGAGCAACCTTCTCGACAACGCGGCCAAGTGGAGCCCGGCGGGGGCCGGGGTGGAGGTCGCCGTCCGCGAGGGCACCGTCGTCGTTCAGGACCACGGCCCGGGCATCGCCGACGAGGACCTCCCCTACGTCTTCGACCGCTTCTACCGTGCTCGCGCCGCGCGCGGCATGCCGGGCTCGGGGCTCGGTCTCGCGATCGTGCGGCAGGTCGCCGAGTCTCACGGCGGCAGCGTGGTGGCCGAGCACGCCGAGGGAGGAGGCACACGCATGGTGCTCACGCTCGGCGGGACGCCCGAGCTAGAAGCAGCCTCTGAGGTGATCGGAACTTCTTAGCCGGCTCTCATCAGGCTCTTAGCTCGACCTGGTCTGATGCGCCCATGACGAGGTACGGGAAGGGAACGCTGGTCGCGGGCGTGTCCGCCGCGGCGCTGCTCGTGATCGGGCTCGGCGCAGCCGGCGCCGTCGCGGCATCCAAGATTCTCTCGCCGAGCGACGCGAGCAAGGCGGTCATCGACGATGCGGCCGCTCAGCTCGGGGTGAAGCCGCAAGCGCTGTCGAACGCGCTGAAGCAGGCGCTCGAGAACCGGATCGACGCTGCGGTGGCGGACGGGCGGCTCACGAAGGAACAGGGCGCCGAGCTGAAGAAGCGGATCGAGTCGAGCGACTACCCGTTCGTCTTCGGTGGCGTTCGGCCAGACGGCCCGTTCGGGCACCGATTCGGGTTTGGGCTCGCTCCGGCCGGCGGCTTCGGGGTCCTCGACACGGCGGCCTCGTACCTCGGCCTGAGCGAAGAGGCGCTTCGCACCGCGCTCGACGGCAAGACGCTCGCGCAGGTTGCGAAGGACCGCGGGAAGTCGGTCTCCGGGCTCGTGGCGGCGCTGGTCGCCGCGGAGAACAAGCGAATCGACGAGGCGGTTGCGAGCGGACGTCTTACCAAGGATCAGGCGTCCGGCCTCGAGGCCGGTGTTCAGGACCGCCTGCAGGCGCTCGTCAACGGCGAGCTGCCGACCCGGGATCACTTCCGCGGCCGCTCGGGATTCCGGCCGTGGCCCGGCTCGCCGCGCGGCCCACCAGCACTCTTCGGCCCGCCCGCATAGCGCTCGAACGCCCGGGGTCAGGCTCGCGCCTGACCCCGGGCGTTCGCCGTCACCGCCGCCGCGCCGAACGAAGAACGAGAACCCGCACTCGCGGGTTCTCGGTGCGCGAGGACGGACGAGATGTCCGCGCGCCCGCCCTGAGGCGAGCGCGCGGTTCCCTTCCCCTCCCCAAATCTCCTTGTAGTCACGCCGTTGGGGTATGCAATCCCTCGAACGAGTTACCCCCTCGCCTATGCATGTCGATCCCTCGATCGAGGGACGGCACCGGCGCCGTCAGGGCTGCCAGTCCTCGCCGTCCGTGTCCCAGCCGACCAGGACGAACGTCGCGATGAGCGTCGCGACACGCTCCAGGAGGCCGACGTCGGCGTCGCCGTCGGCCGACAGCTCCCCGACGAAGGCGCCGCGGAAGACGATCGGCACCGTCGTCCGCCGAGCCTCGTCCGGATCGCCGACGCTCGGGCCGAGAGCAAGCTCTCCGTCCTCGAGGAAGGAGATGCCGGCCCAGGAAACGTCGGGCTGCGCAGCGAGCGCGGCGACGGTCGAGCGCAGGATCTCGTCCGGGTCGGTGCCTTCGCCGAC
This sequence comes from uncultured Gaiellaceae bacterium, assembly GCA_963831285.1. Taxonomy (GTDB): domain Bacteria; phylum Actinomycetota; class Thermoleophilia; order Gaiellales; family Gaiellaceae; genus GMQP-bins7. The sequence continues at coordinate 219,733 of CAWHPO010000001.1, forward strand.
CACCCGCTCGAGCGCTTCCGTGCGGCGGGCGCTCATCCGTCGAGGTCGCTCCCCTCGAGCGCCCGAATCGCGGCGCGAAGCTCGTCCGGGACGGGAGTCGGGCGTCGCCCCTCGAGGTCGACGAGCACGAGCGTCTGCTGCGCGGTGACCATGAGCGCCTCGTCCGGGAGGCGATAGGCGGCGCACTCGTACGTCATGCTCGAGCTGCCGATGCGGCTCACGCGGACGAACGCCTCGATCAGGTCGTCGAACCGCGCGGGCGCGTGATACTCGACCGCGGACGCGCGCATCACGAACTCCCGCCCGGCGACCTCCGGAGCGCCCAGGTGCCGGTGGTACTCGGTACGCGCGTGATCGAAGTACGGGAGGTAGCGGCCGTAGTAGACGACGCCCTGCGCGTCCGTGTCCGAGAACCAGACGCGGGTCAGCGCCGAGTACTTGAACGGTGGCCGGCGGCCCGTGAGTCGACCGAGCTCCGGTGCCCCGCCGGCGACGTCAGGCACGGATCATTCCGAGCACCTCGTCCCGTTTCTCGAGCATGCGGGGCTCGGAGAGCGCTTCGAGGTTCAGCCGGAGGAGGGGCTCGGTGTTCGACGGGCGGACGTTGAAGTGCCAGTCGTCGAAGTCGATCGAGATCCCGTCGAGGTGCGACACGCGGCCGCCCTCGGTCGTGTAGCGCTCCTTCAACTCCTGGAGCTTGAGCGGAACGTCCGCGACCGGCGTGTTGATCTCGCCGGTGAGGAAGAAGCGCTCGCGGAACGGGCGCAGCAACGCGGACAGGGGAGCGTCTGCGCGAGACAGGAGCTCGAGCATGACGAGGAAGGGTACGACGCCCGTGTCCGCCTGCGAGAAGTCACGGAAGTAGTAGTGGGCGGAGACCTCGCCCGCGAAGATCGCGTCATCCGCGCGCATGCGCTGCTTGATGTACGCGTGGCCGACGCGGTTCACGAGCGGGACGCCCCCGCTGCGCTCGATCGTCTCCGGCACGGACCAGCTCGCCCGCACGTCGTAGATCACCTTCTCGCCGGGGGACTTCGCGAGCACAGCCTCGGCGAGGAGAGCGGTGACGAAGTCGCCGGGAACGAACGAGCCCTCGTCGTCGACGAAGAAGCAGCGGTCTGCGTCGCCGTCGTAGGCGACTCCCAGGTCGGCGCCCTCCTCCGTCACCTTCGCGACGACGAACTCGCGGTTCTCGGGAAGGAGCGGGTTCGGCTCGTGGTTCGGGAAGGTCCCGTCGGGCTCGAAGTAGCAGCGGACGACGTCGAGCTGGGGAAGCCGCTCGAGGACGGGCGGCAGCATCGCACCCGCCATGCCGTTGGCTGCGTCGACGACGACGCGGAGCGGGCGGATGGCATCCGTGTCGACGAAGGACAGGACCTTCGCGACGAAGCTCGGCCAGACGTCCTCGTCGCGGACGCGGCCGTGGGCCTGGACGCCGTCGAAACCCGCCTCGGCCCGCGCGCGGATCTCGGCAAGTCCCGAGTCGCCGCCGACGGGAAGAGCGCCGCGCCGCACGATCTTCATCCCCGAGTACTCCTTCGGATTGTGCGAGGCGGTGACGCAGATCCCGCCGTCCAGGCCCAGCTCGGCGACGGCGTGGTACAGCATCTCGGTCCCGACGAGCCCGAGCCGGACGACGTCGACGCCCGCGTCCGCAATCCCCTCGACGCCCGCCGCGTACATCGCGGGCGACGACACACGCATGTCGTGGCCCATCGCCACCGCGCGCGGCTCGAACTGCTCCGCGTAGGCCCGTGCGATGCGGTAGGCGCCGTCCTCGTCGAGCTCCGTCGGATAGACGCCGCGGACGTCGTACGCCTTGAAGACCGACGGGTCGAGCACGGACGGGATGCTAGAGCGCGGTGGCGTGACAGGATCGGGATGCGCAGCGCCGCCGCGGGCGTTTCTACACTGCAGCCGTGGAACGGAAGCTCGCAGCCGTCCTCTTCGTCGACATCGTCGACTCGACGCGCTTCGTCGCAGGTGCGGATCCGGAGGTCGTCCGCCGCCGCGTCAACCGCTTCTTCGAGACGGTCTCGGAGTGCGTCGTCCAGCACGGAGGCATCGTCGAGAAGTTCGCCGGCGATGCCGTGATGGCCGCGTTCGGGGTGCCTCAGGCCCACGAGGACGATGCGCAGCGGGCGACCCGCGCCGCCCTCGCCATCCGCGACGCCGTCGAGGGGCTCGGGGTGGAGGCGCGAATCGGCATCGAGGCCGGCGAGGTGGTCGTCGAGGACGCCGACTCGACCTTCGCGACCGGTGAGGCCGTGAACCTCGCCGCCCGGCTCCAGCAGGCCGCCCGTCCCGGCGAGATCCTCGTCGGTCCGACGGCGTACCGCCTCGCCGCGGGGAGCCTCGTGGTCGAGGACTCCGGGTCGCTCGAGCTGAAGGGGATCGACGGGCCGCTCCGCGCCTGGCGTCTCATGGACATGCTCGAAGGCCCCGCACGACCGGTCGGCCCGCGCGCGCCGCTGGTCGGGCGCGACGCCGAGCTCGACCTCCTCGAGAACACCTTCGCCCGCAGCCTCAGAGACAAGCGCGCCCATCTCTTCACGATCTACGGCGAGGCCGGGGTCGGGAAGAGCCGGCTCGTCCGCGAGTTCGTCGACGGGCTCGAGCGCGCGAGCGTCCTCGTGGGGCGTGCGCTTCCCTACGGCGAGGGCGTCACCTACTGGCCGCTCGGCGAGATGGTCAAGGCGGCGGCGGGCATCTCCGACGACGATCCGCTCGAGGAAGCTTTCGAGAAGCTCCGCGAGTGCTGCGCGGAGGAAGCGGTCGCCGACGTGCTCGGTCTCGCGGCCGGGCTCATGGAGGCACTCGACGGCGAGCGGAGCCCGCAGGAGATCGCATGGGGCGCCCGCGAGGTGATGCAAGGCATCGCCGACGTCCAGCCGCTCGTGCTCCTGTTCGAGGACATCCACTGGGCGGAGCCGCCCCTGCTCGATCTCATCGAGCACCTCGCCGACGGCGTGCGGGCGCCGCTCCTGATCGTCTGCCTTGCGCGGCCCGAGCTGCTCGAGGCGAGGCCGAGCTGGGGAGGAGGCCGGGTGCGGTCGACGTCGATCGAGCTCGAGCCACTCTCCGACGAGGAGAGCGCCGAGCTCGTCGCGCAGCTCGTGAGCCAGCTCACGGGTGCCACGGGCGAGCCGCCGCCGGCGCTTCCGCAGGATGCGCTCGACCGCGCGGAGGGCAATCCGCTGTTCGTCGAGGAGACCATCAGGATGCTCATCGAGAGCGGGGCGGGCACCGGTGCCAGAGGACGCGTGCCCGACACGTTGCAAGCTCTCATCGCCGCTCGCATCGACCACCTCGACCCGTCCGCGAAGGCGCTGCTCCAGCGCGGAGCGGTCGTCGGGCGCGTGTTCTGGAGGGGCGCGCTCGAGCATCTCGCGCCCGACGTGGAGGATCACGAGGCGTCGCTCGACGATCTCCTGCACCGGGAGTTCCTCCTGCAGGAGCCGCGCTCCTCGATCTCCGGCGAGACGGCCTACCGCTTCAAGCACGCGCTCATCCGTGAGGTCGCCTACACCGGCCTCGCGAAGGTCGCGCGGGCGCAGTACCACGCCCGCTTCGCCGAGTGGCTCGCGGAGCGCACGGGCGAGGAGCTCGTCGAGATCCGCGCGTACCACCTCGACCAGTCCGTCGAGCTCCTCACCGAGCTCGAGGGCGCGCCGCCCGAGGAGCTCGCGGACGAAACGGCCGACGCGCTCGTCAAGGCCGCGAAGCGCGCCATGGCGCGGGAGGCCTACCCGAACGCGCGCAAGCTCGGGCTTCGGGCCCTGGAGCTGCGCCCGAGCCTCGATGCGCGCTACGTTGCCGCGCGGGCGGCCTGGCGGCTCCAGGACTGGACCGCGGTTCGAGTCGAGATGGGGAAGGCGCGGGATCAGGCCCGCGACGAGGGTGCGACGGTCGTCCAGGCGGTGGCCCTGACGGCGCTGGCCGAGGCCTCGCTGAAACGCGACGGCGACGCCGTCGCGGCGCGAGCCGCGGTCGACGAGGCTCTCGAGCTGGTTCCCCGCGACCAGGACCCGGTCGCGCACTTCGAGGCGCTCAGCATGCGCGCCGTCGTCGGCGCGTGGCTGGGCTCCCAGGACGACTACGTCCGGTTCATGGAGCGCGCATATGCCGTGGCGCTCGACGCCCGGCGGAAGGATCTGCAGACGATCGCCGCCCAGGCGCTCGCACAGGCGCGCATGATCGGATTGGAGCTCGACGAGGCCGAGCTCCTGATCACGCGCGCGCTCGAGCTCGCCGGCGAGAGCGGGAGCGTCCGCGCGCGCATGAGCGCGACGCTGGCCTACGGCTGGTTCCTGCGGCTGAACGGCGAGCTCGCCGCTTCCGAGACGATGATCGAGGAGGTACGCGCCACCGCCGATGAGCTCGACCTCGAGCCCGTGGTCGCGGCGTCCCTCGTCAGCCTGGGCTGGATCGCGCGCCGCCGTGGGGACCTCCGTGGTGCGGAGAAGTTCTTCCGCGAAGCCGTCCGCGTGACGAGCGACCGAGGGGACCGCGGGTTGCTGCCCGACTACCACGCCGCTCTTGCGACCACCCTGGCGGATCTCGGCAAGGTCGACGAGGCGGAGAAGCTCGCACTCGACGCGGCAGCTCACGCCGTCCGGGAGGACACGAGCGGCCAGGTGTTCATGATCACCGCGCTCGCCTCGGTTCGCGCTGCGCAGGCGCGGGACGGCGAGGCGGAGGAGCTCTTCCATCGTGCGATCGACCTCGCCAGGAAGTCCGATCTCAAGCTGTTCGAGCGACATCCGCTCGAGCAGCTCGTGGAGTTCCTGCAGGGCCGCGGCCGCGAGGACGCGATTGGGCCCTACGAGGCGCGGCTCGCGACGCTCTCCCTGCCGCGTCCCGAGAGCACCGCGCGAATCGCCTGACTCGAGGCCTCGTCCGGCGACTCGGAGATGACGGTCGCGGGCCGCTCGAAGCCAGCGAGCGCGTCGCTGAGCGGCTCGGCGCGCAGCGTTCCCTCGCCGTACGGCAGGTGCTTCGTCTCGTTGCGGTTCGCGAACGCGATGTCCGAGAAGTGGATGTGGAACGGCGCACCCGGGTCGATCACCGCGTCTGCCTGCTCGAGGGCGACGCGGAAGGGCTCCGGCTCGACGAACCCGCCGTCGCTCGTGGCGTGCATGTGCGCGAAGTCGAGGACCGGACGGACCCACTCGACGCGGCGCGCGATCTCGACGACGTCGTCCACCGATCCGAGGTCGCGCACCCGGCCCATCACCTCGATCCCGAAAGCGACGCCGCGATCCTTCGACTCGAGCCGCTCGCGTAGCGTCGACAGCTGCTCGACCACGGCGTCGATCGCGTCCTCGCGGCTCCGTCCGAGCAGGAAGCCGGGGTGGAATACCACGAGCTCCGCCCCGCTCGCGGCCACGATGCCGGCGCTGCGGTCGAGGGCGCCGACAGCCGACGTGAACTTTCTTCCGCCCGCCTCGAGGTGTCCCATGAACCCGAACAGCGGAGCGTGGACGGAGAGCGCGACGTCGTGCTCGCGTGCGAGCTCGCCGAGGCGCTCCGCGAACGGGTAGTCCATCCAGAAGCCGCTCTCGAAGTCGATCTCGCACGCCGAGTAGCCGCGCTCGAGCAGGAGCTCGACGGCCTCTTCGGGCGACTCGCGTGACGGCATTCGTGCCGGGCCGACGCGTATGCGCGATGCCACGTCACGATCGTAGTGGCGATGTGATTGCCTTCACCGGATGAAGGCGACCATGCTCCTGGCCGACTACGCGGTCGTCTCCGACGGGAAGCTGACGATCGTCGGCGGGGGCTGGTCGCAGACGGGCCCGGAGCCTGCAGCCTTCGGAATCGGGCTCCTCATCCAGGTGCCCTGGGATCAGGCGAACACGCGGCATGTCTTCTCGGTCGAGCTCCTCGACACCGACGGCGCGCCCGTCGGGTTCGAGCACGACGCAGACTCGGATCAGGTCGTCGCGTTCGGCGGCGAGTTCGAGGTAGGACGGCCGCCCGGTCTGAAGCCCGGAACTCCGCTCGACTTTCCGGTGGCCGTGAACTCGACGCCGCTCCCGCTCGACGCAGGCCGCTACGAGTGGCGCCTCACCATCGACGGCGCCTCACGCGAGGACTGGACGCTGCCGTTCACGGTTCGCTCCGAGGAGCAGTAGGGGACGACGTCCGACCCCTTGCCTACGCTCGAATGCATGGCTACCGACCCGTCCAGGATCGACCTGCTCGAGCTCGACATCGACCTCCGGCTGGCGGACCTCTGGCGCGAGGCGGTCGACGTCTCGGACTGGAGCCTCGAGATCGTCGCGGCGTTTATCCGCGCCGCGTACGGCAAGGGCTACTGCGACGCCTTCACGGAGGAGTCTCCCGGTTCGTTGTGCGTCGACCACGGCTATCGGATGCCCGATCGCCGCGCGGATCTCCGCAGCGTCGAGCGCGATCCCGCCTCGAGCCGTATCTCGGCAGTCGGATCCCCGCTGGGCGGGGACCGTACGCGGCTAGACTCTTTCGCGTGGCTCGGAACGCGAGTCCGGCGCGGCTCGTGATCGCGCTCTCGGTCGCGGCGGTGCTCGCCGTGTTCCTGCTGTACACGTCCATCGCCGGAGGAGGGAATCCGTCCGTGGCACCCAGTCAGCTCGCGGGCCACGCCGGAACGGTCCAGCTCGCGGGCGTCGTCGTGGGACCGGTCTCGGGCGACGCGCACGCCGGGGGTCTCCGGTTCAGGCTGAACGACATCGGCGCCAAGACGTCGACGGCCGTTCCCATTCGCTACTCGGGATCGGTTCCCGACCTGTTCAAGGTCGGGCGTCACATCGTCGTCGACGGCCAGCTGCGTAGCGGGGTCTTCGTCGCGAAGCCCGGTTCGATGATCACGAAGTGCCCGTCGAAGTACGCGCCGAAGAAGAGCGGCGCTTCCGCCTAGACGGCCCCCGCCGGCGGCCAATTCGCATCAGCGAGCCGCATGCCCGAGCTCGGCCGTGCTGCGCTCCTCGTCACGCTCGGACTGACGCTCTACGCGGCCGTCGGCGGAGCGGCCGCCGCCCACCTCGGGCGGAGGAGGCTGGCGCGCTCCGCGCAGAACGCGCTCGTCGCGTCGTTCGTCTCGACTGCGGTCGCGGCCGCCGTCCTCCTCTCGGCACTCCTGCGCAACGACTTCTCGTTCGAGTACGTGGCGCGGACGACGAGCCGCGCGCTGCCGACGGCATACACGATCTCCGCCTTCTGGGGCGGTCAGGAAGGCTCGCTCCTCCTCTGGCTGCTCGTGCTCACGGGGTTCGGCGCCGCGGCGGTCAGCCTCAATCGGAGTTGGGCGCGCGACCTGATCGTCTGGGTCGTCCCGGTGTTCGGGGCGATCGCGTCCTTCTTCGCGTTCCTCGTCGTCGCAGTCGCCAGCCCGTTTGCGACGCAGCCTGCTCCGCTCGACGGGGCCGGGATGAACCCGAGCCTCCAGAACCCGTACATGCTCGCCCATCCGCCGCTCCTGTACCTCGGCTACGTCGGCCTGGGCGTGCCGTTCGCATTCGCCATGGGCGCGCTCCTCTCGGGGCGCCTCGACGAGCGCTGGCTCATCGCGACGCGCCGCTGGACGCTGTTCGCGTGGGCGGCGCTCGGGATCGGGCAGCTCCTGGGCAGCCACTGGGCGTACGTGGAGGTCGGGTGGGGCGGGTACTACGCGTGGGACCCCGTCGAGAACGCCGCGCTCATGCCCTGGCTCGCGGCGACCGCCTTCCTGCACTCGGTGATGATCCAGGAGAAGCGGGGGATGCTGAAGGTCTGGAACGTGCTCCTCGTGATCATCGCGTTCTCGCTGTCGCTGTTCGGGACCTTCCTCACGCGCTCGGGCGTCGTGAACTCGATCCACTCGTTCACGCAGAGCTCGATCGGCCCGTGGTTCCTCGCGTTCATCGCCGTCGTCGTGACCGTGTCGGTGGCGCTCGTGCTCTGGCGGCTTCCGCTGCTCCGCTCGCCGACGAGGCTGGAGTCCCCGGTGTCGAGAGAGGCCGCCTTCCTCTACAACAACCTGCTCCTCCTCGCGCTCTGCCTCGCGATCCTCTGGGGCGTCGTCTACCCGCTGGTCTCCGAGGCGGTGCGTGGCGAGTCGGTCGTGCTCGGGCGCTCGTACTACGACTTCTTCCTCCGCGCCTTCGGGCTCCCGCTGCTGCTGCTCATGGGGATCGGCCCGCTCATCGCCTGGCGTCGTGCTTCGCTCCGGAGTCTCGCGACGACGTTTCGCTGGCCGACGGCGTTCGCCGTGGCGGCGGGCGTCGTGCTCCTCGTCCTCGGCGCGGGAAGCTCGATCCCCGGGCTCGTGGCGTACACGTTCTCCGCGTTCGTCCTCGCGACCATCGTCATGGAGTTCGCACGCGGCACCCGTGCCCGCAAGGCGCTCGGAGCGACGTCGTGGCCCGGCGCGTTCTCCTCGCTCGTAGCGCGCAACCGACGACGCTACGGGGGCTACGTCGTCCATGCGGCGATCGTGCTGCTGGCGATCGGAGTCGCAGGATCGAGCGCCTTCGACTCGGTCGCGGACGCGAAGCTCGCACGGGGAGACTCGATGCGCATCGGCGACTACACGCTCGTCTACCGGTCCCTCGACGAGCGCTCGGGGCCGAACGCGACCGAGATCCGGGCGACGCTCGGTGTCAGGCGCGGCGGTCGTGATCTCGGGACGATTCGAGCCGGGAAGAACGCCTACACGATCGAGCAGCAGGTCTCGAACGAGGTCGGGATCCGCAGCGACCGGCTCACCGGGGAGGACCTGTTCGTGATCGCCGAGCAGATCGACCCCGACGGCACCGTCTACTTCCGGGTGTTCGTCAAGCCGCTCGTGAACCTCATCTGGCTCGCGGGGCTCGTATTCCTCCTCGGCTCGGTCATCACGCTCTGGCCCGATCGGCGCGAGCAGCGGCGGCTCGCCACGCGCACGACCGAGGTCGGACTGCCCGCAACGCGTTGACCCTGGCACTCGTGCTCGCGGCGACGCTCGCCGTCGCCTGCGTGGTCGTGGTCGCGCTCCCCTTCCTGCGCGAGCCGGACCCCGACTCGGACGAGCTCGGCCGGCTCGACGACGAGGAGCGGCGCCGGCTCGAGCTGCGGGAGGCACGCGATCGGGCGCTGGCGGCGCTGAAGGAGCTCGAATTCGACCATCGGACGGGCACGGTCTCCGACGAGGACTACCGCGCGCAGGTCGGGCCGCTCCGACGGGAGGTCGCGGCAGCGTTGCAGGCGCTCGCTGGCGAGGCCGGGGAGGGGCCTCCGCCGCCTGCGCGAAACTAGATGATCGATGCCACGAGATCGCCATCTCCGGGGCGGGAGCGGCCCGGACGCGCCAGCTCGCGCAGCCGGACGCGCGAGGTCGGGGCATCGATCATCTAGACCCATGAGACGCCGGTTCCTGGCGCTCGCGGGGCTCGCCCTCGTCGTCGCCGCCCCAGCCGCAGCCGACGACATCGGGAAGAAGGCGTCCGTCGATGCGCGCATCGCCGCGCTGCAAGCACGTATCGACGCGTCGAAGGATCAGGAGGGCGTGCTGTCCTCCCAGCTGTCCGAGGTCGCCACGGAGCTGCAGGACGCGCAGGCGGCCGTCGAGACGGCTCAGGCGAGCGTCGACTCGCTCGACGCCGAGCTCGCGTCTGCTCGAGCGCGGCTCGACCGCCTCTCCGAGCTGCTCGCAGCACGGACGACGCGCCTCGACCGCCTGCAGGCGGAATACGCGAGTGCAGTCGCCATCCTCGAAGCGCGCGTGCGAACCGCGTACATGGACGAGCCGCCCGACATGCTCTCGTTCCTCGTGTCCGCCTCGAGCTTCGACGACCTCGTCGACAACGTCGACTTTCTCGACCGCATCGGACGCCAGGATCAGCGCGTCGCCGGCGAGGTGGATCGGGCCAGGCGGAACGCAGCCGCCGAGCGGGCGGCGACGATCCGCACGAGGCGTCTGCAAGCAGCGGCCGTATCGGTGATCGGCGCGCGCACGGACGCTGCTCGCGCCGCCCGCGATCGGCTCGCCGCCGACCGCGACCGTCTCGCCAGCGTGGAATCGATGAAGCAGAGCGCCATCGCGGACACTCGCGAGACGCGGGCGGAGTACCTCGGCGAGGTCGAGTCCCTCGCCGCGGAGAGCGCTGCGCTCGCGGCTCGCATCAGAGGCGCCGGATCGACGGGCACGGGCGGGCAGTCGGAAGCGGGCTTCATCTGGCCGTGCCAGGGAGCCGTCGTGAGCGGCTTCGGGATGCGCTGGGGCCGCATGCACGAAGGGATCGACATCGCCTGCGCGTATGGCGTTCCCGTCCACGCCGCCGCGCCCGGCACCGTGATCTACGCCGGGTGGATGCAGGGGTACGGGAACCTCGTCGTGCTCGACCACGGAAACGGCCTCTCGACCGCGTATGCCCATGCGTCCGCGATCCTCGTCTCGCTCGGGCAGAGCGTGGGCCAGGGAGACGAGGTCTCGCTCGTCGGGGCGACGGGCCACGCCACCGGGCCGCATCTCCACTTCGAGGTGCGCGTGAACGGCGTCGCGGTCGACCCGCTCTCGTACCTCTGACCCTAGGCCGCTTCGGTCGCCGCGCGCGACAGCGCCACCGAGCTCACGACGTGCAGGTCCGGCAGCGCACGCCAGCGCTCGTCGAGCCCGAGCCCGTAGCCGGCGAAGAGCTCGTCGGGGACCGTGAAGCCGACGAACCGCAGCGGGAGCTCGTCGACGAGCCGGCGATAGGGGCGGTCGAGCAATGTGACCGCGGCGATGCTCTCCGGCTCGCGCAGTCCGAGCGTCCTGCATAGGAAGTGGAGCGTGAGCCCGGTGTCCACGACGTCCTCCACGAGCAGGACGTGACGTCCAGCGAGGGGCGAGTCGACGTCCTTCAGCAGCCGCACCCCGCCGCTCTGGCCGTCCGTGTAGGGCGCGAGCTCGACGACGTCCAGGGAGTGGGGGATCGCGAGCGCGCGAGTGAGGTCTGCGAGGAAGACCACGCTCGACTTGAGCGGAGCGACGAGAATCGGATCCAGGCCCGCGTACGCGCGGCCGATCTCGTCGCCCAACTCGACGACGCGTGCCGCGATCTCGTCGCGCGTCAGGTAGACGGCGCCGATGTCGCCGTTCTCGGATCGTCGAGACCGGCTCACTACGAAGCGAGACGCAGCCGGTAGCGCTGCGCGAGGCGCTCGATGTCGCGCCGGTAGAAGAGCTTGACGCGGACGTTCGGGTAAAGCCGTTGCAGCTCGCGAAGCTTGCGGTTCTTCCGGGTCACGAGGGACTGCTTCATCACGGTCACCTCGATGAAGAGATTCTGCTCGGGCAGGTAGAAGTCGGGAGTGAAGGCGCTCACGACGCGGCCGTCCGAATTGCGCTCGAGCACGAAGGTGTGAGGCTCGTACTTCCACGGGACGCCGTAGTAGTCGAGGATCTTCGCGCACTCGACTTCGATGCGATTGGCGAACCGAGGAGGGTCGGTTCCACAATATGCCTGGAAAACGGGCCTTTCGTCCCGCACCTGCACCAGCGTACCTACGGCCTCGGACGCCCCCGGACGGGCGACCGGCAGCGCCGTAGACTTGGTTCGTGTTCCGGATCGCGCAGTTTTCTGACCTCCACTGCGGCGAGGTGTACTTCGAGGCGAGCCTGCTCGAGCGCGCGATCGGCGAGATCAACGAGCTCAAGCCGGACATCGTGGTGTGCTCCGGCGACCTCACGACGTTCGGTTTTCGGCACGAGTACCTCACTGCGCGCGAGTACCTCGACCGCCTCGACTGCGACGCCGTCGTCGTCGTCCCGGGGAACCACGACTCGCGTAACGTCGGCTACGTCCACTTCGAGGAGATGTTCGGTGGGCGGAACTCGGTGCTGCGGAAGGGCCCGGTCGCCATCGTCGCCGTCGACTCGAGCGAGCCGGATCTCGACCACGGCCAGATCGGGCGGGGCCGCTACCGCTGGATCGAGGAGCAGTTCGCCGACCCGGCGGAGCTGAAGATCTTCGTCCTGCACCATCACCTTCTGCCCGTTCCCGGGACCGGGCGGGAGCGCAACATCGTCTACGACGCAGGCGACGCGATCGAGTGCCTCCAGCGCGCGGGCGTGCGGCTCGTCCTCTCCGGCCACAAGCACGTCCCCTACGTGTGGCGGCTCGAGGATCTGTTCGTCGTGAACGCGGGGACCGTCTCCTCGCTCCGGCTTCGAGGCAATACGAGGCCTTGTTACAACGTGATCGAGATCGACGAGAAGCGCGTCGAGGTCTGGCGGCGCCACCCCTTCCACGGCCAGGTGCGACTCGTCTCGTTCTCGCTCGACACGCTCGAGTACGCGAAGTTCACCGGCGCGATCGAGGACGAGGTCACCGCCCGAACGTGAAGGCGCTCGCCGTAATCGACGGCGAGCACTATGCCCCCGTCGTGCGCGACGCGCTCGAGGAGCTGTCGTACGACTTCGTCGCGGCCGTGCTCGTGGGCGGACAGGAGAAGCTGCGCGGCGGGGAGGACTACGGAGTGCCGGTCGCGCCGGACGTCGAGTACGCGATCGCGGCGTACGCGCCCGACGTCGTCGTCGACCTCTCGGACGAGCCCGTTCTCGGGCCCGTGCAGCGATTTGAGCTCGCGAGCCGCGTGCTCGCGGCCGGTCTGCCCTACGTGGGCGCGGACTTCCGGCTCGATCCGCCCGTGCGCGCCCCGTTCGAGCTCGCCTCGATCGCCGTCGCTGGGACGGGGAAGCGGGTCGGCAAGACGGCCGTCACGGGCCACCTCGCGCGGCTGCTCGCAGTCGATCGGAGAGTCGTCGTCGTGGCCATGGGTCGCGGCGGGCCGAGGGAGGCGGAAGTCGTGACGGTGGAGCCGACGGTCGAGGCGCTCGTCGAGCTCTCGCGCTCCGGTCGCCACGCGGCTTCGGATCACCTTGAGACGGCAGCGGTGGCGGGCGTCCCCACAGTCGGGTGCAGGCGCTGCGGCGGCGGCCTCGCAGGAGCCGTCTGGAGCTCGAACGTCGCGGAGGGCGCCCGCGTGGCCGCGACGCTCGACCCCGAGCTCGTCGTCTTCGACGGAAGCGGCGCCGCGCTGCCGCCGGTCGCCGCCGACCGAACCGTGGTCGTGGTCGGCGGTCACCAGGATCCGAGCGTGGCCACGGGCTACCTCAACACGTACCGACTCCTCCTCGCGGACGTCGTGGTCGTCACGATGGCCGAGCCTGCCCTGGCGTGGCGGGAGATCGCACGGCGTGCCGCCCGCGTGGTCGGCGACGGCGTTCCCGTGGTCGCCACCACGCTCTCGCCGCGTCCGCTCGCGGACGTCGGCGGCCGCTCGGTCGCGTACTTCTGCGCCGCGCCGACCGCCGCACACGAGGCGCTCCGCAGACGGCTCGCCGAGAGCAGCGGAGCGGAGATCGTCCACGTCTCGGGAAACCTTGCGAACCGCGCGGCGCTCCGCGACGAGCTACCGCACGTGGACGCAGACGTATTTCTCGTCGAGCTCAAGGCGGCGGCGATCGACGTCGTGGCCGAGGTCGGCGTCGCGAGGGGCATCGACGTCGTGCTCGCCGCGAACGACGTCGTCCCGCTCGCAGGCGAGCCGGACCTTGACGAGCTCCTCGTCGGCATGGCCAAATTCCGGTGATGAGGGAGCGCCGCCACAGCATCCCACTGCCCCTGGGCGACGAGATCCCGTTCTCGAAGGGGCTCATGGCCCGCGCGCTCGTGGTGACCGGGCTCGATCCCGAGCGTGCGTACCTCGTGGCCCGCTACGCGGATCGCGACCTCGCCGAGCGCGGCGCGGTGTCGCTCGATCTCGACCGGCTCGGCGAGCTCGCTGCGGAGCTGATCGGCGAGGAAGCCGCCGAGCGGACGGTTCGGCGACTGCGTCGGCTCGATGCCCTGGCGCGGCTCGACGAGCCGCTGTTGCTGCTCGTGGGCGGCGCGACCGGAACGGGCAAGTCGACCATCGCGACCGAGGTCGCCCATCGGCTCGGGATCACGCGCGTGACCTCGACCGACTTCATCCGACAGACCATGCGGACCTTCTTCTCGCGCGAGTTCATGCCGTCCGTGCACTACTCGAGCTTCGAGGCCCGGCTCGCGCTCACGAGAGCGGAGGAGGAGGAGTCGGGCGACGCTGCGATCCTCGGTTTCCTCGACCAGACGCGAAACGTCCTGGTCGGGGTCGACGCCGCGCTCGAGCGTGCCGCGACGGAGCGCTGGTCGACGGTGCTCGAGGGCGTGCACCTCGTGCCCGGCATGGTCGGAAGCCACTACCCGGGCGCGTTCGTCGTCCCGTGCGTCATCGCGATCGAGGACGAGAACCTGCACCGGAGCCACTTCTGGGTGCGCGACCAGGCGACCGAGGGCCTGCGCCCGCTCGAGAAGTACCTCGACTCGCTCCCGCAGATCCGCGAGATCCAGGAGTACCTCGTCGAGCGCGCGCGCCGCCACGACGTCCCGGTGATCTACAACGAGTCGCTCGACAGCGCGATCGGAGACGTACTCGACCTCGTCCTGCGGCGCGCCGATCAGCTCGTCGCGGTCGGCTAGGGCTCTACACTGGTCGCGTGATCGCGCGCGAAGACGTCGTCGAGGCGCTGCACGGGGTCGAGGATCCCGAGCTCGGGATGGACATCGTCGAGCTCGGGCTCATGTACGACGTCGAGGTCGACGACTCGAAGGTGAAGATCCTGTACAGCCTGACCTCGATGGGGTGTCCGGCGGGCGCGATGATCGCCGACGGGATCGTGGACGCGGCTCGGAGCGTGCCCGGAGTCACCGAGGTCGAGGCTGAGCTGACGTTCGACCCCCCCTGGACGCCCGATCGGATGTCCGACGACGCGAAGTTCATCTTGGGCTTTGGGTGAGGCGTCGGCTGAGTTCCAGAGCGACCGGCCACTGATGTCATGGCCGGAGGGATCGCAGGTCGGGATCCTGCAGAGGCTCTCGGCCTCCACGGTTAGTACCTAGCACGGAGCGTCTTTGACTCGGCGAATCGAGATGCGCGCTAGCGGATCTCGATTCTGCGACAAGCTCAGGGGACCGCGAGGACGATCTTGCCGAACTGGGCGCCGGATTCGAGGCGCTCGTGCGCCTGCGCGGCATCGGCGAGCGGGAACACGCTGTCGACGTGCACTCGAGCACGGCCCGTGCGCACCAGCTCGTAGGCTCCCTCGAAGTCCGACGGCGTCCCCATCGTCGAGCCGTAGACGACCAGCTGCTTCCACCACAGACGGTAGAGCCGCGCCGGCGGGCTGTGCCCGGACGTCGCGCCGCAGACGACGACGCGCCCGTTCTGCGCGGCCGCCGCGAGCGAACGCTCCCACGTCGCCTCGCCGACGGTCTCGACGACGACATCTGCTCCACGTCCGTCGGTGGCCCGCTTCACCGCTTCGACGACGTCTCCGTGGGCGTGGTTCACGACCACGTCCGCTCCGAGCGTGCGCGCCCGCTCGAGCTTCTCGTCGCTCGACGACGTCACGACCGTGCGAGCGCCGAGTGCGCGGCAGATCTCGAACGCCGCGAGCGCGACCCCGCCGCCGATCCCCCAGATCAGGGCCCACTCGCCCTCTCCGATCGACGCCTTCGTCACGAGCATGCGGTACGCCGTCTCGAAGGTCAGTGGGAAGGCGGCACCTTGCTCGAACGACAGCGCCTCGTCGAGCGGGTATAGCTGCTCGGCGGCGATGGCCTTCAGCTCGCAGTAGGTCCCGTCGGTGTGCTCGCCGATCACCGTGATCCGCTCGCCGTGCGGAATCCCCGGGTTCACGACCACGCGGTCGCCGACCGCGAAGCGCTCGACGCCGTCGCCGAGCGCCACGACCTCGCCGGCTCCGTCCGCTCCGAGGATTCGCGGCTTCGGAACGGAGGGCAGGCCCTTCCTCACCCACAGGTCGAGGTGGTTGAGGCCCGCGGCACGCAACGCGACGAGAATCTCTCCCGGCCCGGGCTCGGGATCGGAGACCTCCTCGTAGCGGAGAACGTCAGGCCCGCCGTCCTCGTGAATGCGAACGGCTTTCACGAGGCAGAATCCTGTCATGACCGGTGCCGAGCTGAGCGAGCTGGCAGCCGAGCTCGGGATCGACGCGGTGGGCGCGGCTCCGGCGGAGCCGTACGACGAGGCGGAACGCGCTATCCGCGAGCGGCGCGAGCGCGGTCTGTTCGCGGACATGCGCTTCACGATGGCCAGGCCCGAGGTCTCGTGCCATCCGGAGCAGCTCTTCCCCGGCGCCAGGACCGTCGTGTCGGCGGCGGCCTGCTACTACGGCCGCGCCCGCGAGCCGGTAGCGGGCGAGGGGCGTCTGCCGCGGTACACCTGGCGGGACGAGTACCGGTCGCTCCGGCGGAAGCTCGAGTTGCTCGGAGAGCGACTCGGCGGCCGCTATCGAGTTCTCGTCGACCACAACGACCACGTCGACCGGGTGGCTGCAGTCCGGGCCGGAGTCGCGTTCTTCGGCAAGAACACGATGGCCATCACCGAGCGACACGGCTCGTGGGTCGTGCTCGGGGCGCTCGTCACCGACGTCGTCGTCGACCGATCGCCGCCCCTGCGGCTCGACTGCGGCGAGTGTCGGCTGTGCATCGACGCGTGCCCGACGGGCGCACTCGACGATCCCGGCACCCTCGACGCGAACCGCTGTCTCTCGTACTGGACGCAGGCTCCGGCACCCGTCCCGGACGAGTTCCGGCCGGAGCTCGGTGCCATGGTGTACGGCTGCGACATCTGTCAGGACGTCTGCCCGTGGAACCGGGGAGTCGAGAAGCGTCGGGCTACGGAGCCGTTGCCGTCCGATGCCCAACCGTTCGTTCGGCTCCTCGACTGGCTCGAGCGCGACGAGGACACCCTCGTCGCCGAGTTCGATCGGCTGTTCGTCCCGCGCAACGACGGTCGATGGCTGCGCCGCAACGCGCTCATCGCCGCCGGTAACAGTGCGGGGTCGGAGCTGGGGCCGAGCGTCGAGGCGCACGTGTCGTCGGCTGATCCCGTCGTGGCCGAGGCAGCGACCTGGGCTCTCGGGCGAATGGCGGAGCGCGGACTTGCCTGACGACCTCGGCTCGGAGCGCTTCGCCGTTCTGGTCCACGAAGTTCGAAGCCCTGTCGCCGCGCTCTCGGCGATCGCGGAAACACTGGCGCAGCCGAATGTGGATCAAGAGGCCCGGGCAGAGCTCGCCCGTCTCGCTGTCGCCGCCTGCCGTGGGATCGAGCGAATCGTCGCAGACGGCGTCGTCTCGGTCCGAGTCGAAGCCGTGGATCTCGCCACGCTCGTGACGGACGCCGTCGCTGCCGCTCGGCTCGGCGGAGCAGTCGTGGAGACCGAGATCGCCGCCCACATCCCGCGCGTCGATGCGGACCCCTCGCGACTGCGGCAGGCGCTCGATAATCTCCTCTCGAACGCAGTGACGCACGGCGACGGAGCCGAAGTCGTCGTCTCCGCCAGCGGATGCGGCGACGTGGTCCGGATCGCCGTGACGGATCACGGTCCCGGAATCCCCGACGCCGAGCGCCGCCGAATCTTCGAGACGGGCGTGCGCCTCGACGACAGGACGCCCGGCTCGGGACTGGGGCTGGCGGTGACGCGAGCCGTGGTCGAGGCACACGGCGGACGGCTCGACGTCCGCTCGTCAGAGGGGGGCGGTGCGACGTTCGTCATCGAGCTCCCGGTCGCCGCATCGCACTGAGGCTTGATGCGAAAGACCCGCGGGCCGGCTGACGGCCACGACGCGGCGCCGGATCGCCGCCGTCGCGCCCCGCACAGGCTTCGAGCCTGCACGGGTCGCGCCGCCGTCGCCCGGCTTGGTCGTGACCGCCCTCGACAGCGCGCGTCTTTCGCATCAAGCCTCTAGCCAGCTACTTCGGTCTCGACACGAAACGCACGCAGGCGCCGTCCGTCGGAGGCGTGCTCGGAGACGTCGAGAGTCGCCGTCGAGCGCCCGGGGTCGACGTCAGCGGTCACGACCCGCACGGGAAGTCCCCCGGCGACGAGATAGGCCTCGGCATACGCGCGTCCTCTCATCACGACGTACCTCGCTCGCCGGTCCGCCTCGATCCAGGCGAACGCGAGCGGCTTCCCGGACCGGCTGCATGCGAGATCGAGCCTCGGGTCTCGGAGGCTGCCGTGTTGCAGCCGGCCATACGCTCGTCCGCACCAGCGCACCTTCCTGCCGTGAGACGTGCCGTCGCACGCGATCAGCGCTCGGCCCCCCGACGTCCGGAAGGTGACGCTCCTGCCGGTGACACCCGTTCTGACGACCGCCGACCCGCCGCCGTCACCCGGCGAGCCCTGGAGGAGGCATGCCCTTACAGCCGGATTCCGGGAATGCAGCACGTCCGGCACGACGCGAACCGCGGTCTGAACGACGTGTCCTCTCACGCCTTCCAGGGGAACGGGGGGCGCGGCCGCGACTCCCCCGTCGAGAAGGCGGGTAGGAGCGTGGGATCCTCCGCGGCACGCGACCGTCGCGACGGCGCAGATGCAGACGAGAACGAGGTGCGTCACGTTCCGGACGCGCCTCCTCTCAGCTCCAGCCGAGTCGGCGGACACCGCTGTAGCTCGAGCTGCCGCGGTACGTTCGCGTCCAGATGTTCGTGCCGTAGGCCTCGCCCTTGGCCTCGATTATCTGGTCCGATCCGTCCGGGTTCTCGGCATAGATCAGGCCGATGTGCCCGTCGCTCGCGAGCGCATCCATCGGAATCAGCGCCGACTTGGAGACGGTCGCGTTCGGCGCACCGGATGCCGCCTTGAACGCCGCGGCGGTGTACGGGCCATGAACGTTTCGCAGCATCCCCCATTGGTCGAAGCTGGCGTCGCTCGTCGAGAGCGCCTCACGCCAGACCTTGAAGGTGAACCCCGAGCAGTCGGGACCTTCGCCGCCGGTGTTCGGATCCTCGTGCGGATCGTTCGGAGAGTCGTCGCGGTCGTTGTCGTTCCAGCAGCCCCCCGCCCACTGGTAGCCCTCGTACCGGGCACGGAGAGCGACGGTCGTCGATCCCTCACGGGTGATGTAGGAGGTGGGCTGGGAGGGGTTCGTATTGCAGTTGTTGGCCACGAATCGCGTGTGGTATGCGCCGGCCGTTCCCGCGCTCGCCAGCGAGGCAGCGACGACGAAAGTGACGACGAACGAGCGGGGACTGGACATCAGTGCACCTCCAGGTCGAACCGATCGACGAACGCACCGGACGGGGTCGAGCCGAGTTGGAAGAGCGAGCCGTTCACGAGGCGGAAGCGGCCGAGCGGCGCAGACTCGGCCCAGTCGGCGGGGTCGAGGGAGAAGGTCTCCGCGAGGCCCTTCCGGTCGAGGACGAGGACGGCGAACTCGTCCGCCGTGTCCGAGTACTCGCGCACGACCAGCACGAGCCGCTGTCCTATCGGCTCGGCGAGCTGCACCTCGCCGATCGGCGTGGTGCTCGTGATCCGCCAGACGCGCCGCAGAGCGCCGGCTTGGAGGGACGCGACCCGGATCTCGTCGCCGAGTCGCTGAACGACTACTTCGTGGCCGCTGCGCAGGGGGCGCCCAGAACGTCCGTGTGCACGTTGCTGCTCGGGCGAGGCCGGCTGCCCGTCGAGTACGGCGGGCATCCACTGGTTGGAGGGCTGCTCGAGCACTACCGGCCCGACGGCGCCGTCCCGAATCTGGGAGGGTCGCTCGGCGGTCTCGATGACGTCGAGGTCGCGCCCGTTCTCGTCGAACCGGCGGAGCAGTGGATGGCGTCCCGGCGGCGCCACGGACTCGAGCACGTAGATCGACCCGTCGCCCGTCACCGACATGTCCGCGAGCCGGCCGTCGATCGAGAGCGGAATGCGGTCGGGGACACTCTCGCCCTTCGACCAGCGGAGCATCCGCTTATGCGCCTCGTCGAGGACGTAGACAGCGCCCGAGGCGTCGACGTCGAAGGCGGTCGCCCCGATCGCCGCGAGGTCACGATCCTGTTCGAGGCCCGCGTCCGTCGGCCCGTCGCCCCACCGCGCGGAGGCGACGCGGGCGCTGCGAGGCCGAGGCTTGCCGAAGACGTGTGGGCCGAGTCGCACCCCGACCGGATCCGCGAGCCGACGCGTGCGATCGGGCGCCGTGGCGCCTCCGGCCGGGACCGTGACGGTGGTGTCCGCGGACCGGAACGAGGCGTAGTACTCGATCCCGTCGCCACTGGTTGCGAGGTCGTCCGGAACGTGCGCCACGAGCTTCCGCAGGCCAGTCGCCGACCGCTCGACGAGCGGCAGCTCCCGGAAGGCGCCTCGTCCGGCCGAGCGAACGAAGACGGAACCGGAGACGTCGCAGCCCTGCTCGGGGTCCTCGACGCCCGCAGAGGCGCAGTAGACGTCGTACGAGAGCTCGAGCGGCTCGCCGGGTAACGTCAGCAGGGGCGGGTTGTGCGTCGCCTCCAGGAGGGCATGCGGCGACGCGTCCGCCTGTTGCGCGATCGCGCTGCCCGCGAGCAGCGCTGCCGCGATCCCGACGACGGCGCCACAGGAGAGACCGGCGAGCGCGACGGGTCGCGCGAAACGGATGCTCGAAAGTCGTCGCATGTGCAACTCCTCTGTTGGCTTATGCGACAACGGTAGCCAGCGAGGGGCACGATCGGGCGCCCCCGTGACGGTCCTGGCGCTCTCTTGTCTCCGTTACGTGAGGTTCAGCGTCGGCTGGGCACGCGCCCGAGCTCGCGCTGGAGCCGGCGAGCGCGCTTCGCCACCGTCTCGCGAACGCGCTGCGGCTCGAGCACCATGGTCTCGCCGCGGTCGGCGAGCACCTCGGAGAGGAGCCAATCCTCCGTCTTGAACGGCACGTCGGCGATGGCCGATCCGTCCGTGAGCGGACGCGCGCCGCGTTCGAGTTTCCAGCGCGCGACGACGGGCGAGTGCAGCAGCCGCGCGACGCGCGGGTTCCGCAGGTAGGAAGGATCGAAGCCGTCCCGGGCCTCGAAGCGCTCGTCGGTGAGCCGTGCGGAGCGCATGCGGTCGAGCCGGAACGTGCGTGCTCCGTCGACGCTGCGGTCCCAGGTGTGAACGCGCCAGACCGGCAACTCCCGTTCGATCGTGTACGGCTCGACCTGTCTCAGCGAGGGGCTGTCGTCACCGTCTTTCATGTACTCGATCTCGACGACGATGCGCTTCTCGGCGCCGGTGCTCAGGACCTTCACCAGAGACTCCTCCGCCGACGCGTCGCTCGGCTCCGGCGTGCCTGCGAGATCGAAGCGTCCGAACGTCTCCTCGAGCTTCTTCCGCACGCGTCTCAGCGGCGTGTGCGCGTCGGCGGCGATGGTCGGGCCGACGTACTCGATCGCGAGGCGGATCGCACGAGCCTCGAGCGGCGTGAGCTTCGGCGAGCGGCGAAAGACGTCCCCGTACAGCTCCTTCTCGACGCGCACCAGATCCCCGTCGTGCTCGGCGTACACGGCGTAGCACCCTCCGCCGAAGTTGACGAGGTTCAGGAGTGAGAGGTGATCCTGGAGCTCGTCGAGTGGGATGGAGAATCGCTCGGCCAGCTCCGAGGCGTCGAGCGTCGCCGAGCGCTGGTCGCCGCAGGCGGTCAGGAGCTGGGCGAGCAGGGCTTGCAGCACGCCGAATCGCTCCGGGGCGACGGGACCGGCAGGGCGCTCGGGCAGCGGCTGCCGGGGGTCGGCCCGCTTCGGTCCGGCGACACCGGGAGCCTCCCCGCCGTGCGCGTCGGCCAGTGCGCCGAGCGCGGCCTGCACCGATTCGAGCAGCTCGTCGGGCTCGAGCGGCACGGCACGCCCGTTCTGGCGCAGCACCCAGCTCGCGAGGAGGTCGACGTTGGCGAAGTCGGTCTCGAACACTCCGTCCTCGACGACGCCCGCGTCCGACAGGGTCCGCTCGACCCACCAGGCCGTGTCGCCCGAGACTGCGATGCGCGCGCGCCCGACGATCTCGCCGATCTGCCACGGGCGCGGCACGCGATGCTGGTCGACGTCGAAGTCCTGTGGGATCCGGAAGTCGCGCTCGCGCCTCGTCGCGAAGCGGATGTCGCCGCGGATTCTCGAGACCTTGAACGTCCGCACCGTGTCGCGCTCGAGATCATGACCGATGACGTACCAGTTCCCGTCGTCGAGCCGGAGCGCGTACGGATTGACGGTTCGCTCGCCGGGTCGTGCGCGCCGCGGGCTCCAGTAGCCGAACCGCACCGTGCGCTGCTTCGAGATCGCCGACTCGAGCTTCGCGAGCCGCCCGGCGAGCTCCGGCGAGTAGTCGGGAGCGCTTACCCGGACACGTTCGGCCGTCTCGGTCGGCGGCTCCGGAAAGCCGGCCCGGCCGAGGGCGAGATTCTGGAGCGCGAGGCGCAGCGGCTCGGCGTACGCGAACTTTCCCTCGAGGTAGTACAGGGCCGTCTGCAGCGCGGCGAGCTCGTCGTCGTCGAGCTCGAGGCGCTCGAGGAAGTAGTGCTCGGAGCGAAGCGTGTACAGCTCCTCGCCCGTGAACTCGTCGCGCTGCGACTGGAGCGGCACGCCGAGCGCGGTGAGCTCGGCCCGGTCCGAATAGAACCGCCGCGCGAATGCCTCGTCGGACATCTCGCTGTAGCCCTCGACGTTCGACTTCACGTCGCGGGCGGTCAGTAGACGACGCTCCGCCATCAGGAAGGCCACCAGCGAGAGCTGGCGGATGAGCTTGTCCGCGTCGTGCGACATCGAAGTCCGAGCCTACCTTGCGCAAGACGGGAATCCGCGAGCGCGGATTCCCGTCGCGCGAAAGTCAAAGACGCTCGCGTCCACAGACGGAGCCCGTGCGACCCTTGCGCAAGACGGGAATCCGCGAGTGCGTATTGCGGTCGCGCGAAGTCAGGGACGCTCGCGCCTACAGACGGAGCCCGTGCGACCCTTGCGCAAGGCCAGAATCCGCGAGTGCGTATTCCGGTCGCGCGAGAGCCAGAGACGCTCGCGTCTACAGACGGAGCGGGCGGCTGCTTACGCCGCGACGGTCGTGGCGTGCTCGAGGTGCTGATGCGACGGGCAGTAGTCGCGCCCGGGCAGCGGCATGCGTTGGCAGGCCTTGCCCTTGCGCGTCGTCGCATGACAGCGGGCGACGCCCCCGTCGAGAAGCCCGGCTTCGATCTGCTGCTCGATGAAGGACGTCGCCGCCGACACTCCCTCGCCCACCGACCAGGCGACCTGCGCCTGTGCCGTGATCGGGAAGTAGCGCCGGATGTCGGCGAAGAGCGCCCGGTCCGGGCGCGCGAAATAGTGCGGATCCTCGGCGAGGCGCGCCATCGTCCGCTCGCACTCGACGAGCACTGCGCGGCGGTACTCGAGCTGGTCGTCGCGCGAGGCGTAGGGGTCGATCAGGTCCTTGATCGAGCGATAGATCGCTCGAGAGTATTGATACATACAGGAGCGAAGCTGGGCTGCGTGATCTTCCAACGAATCTACTCGCTCATTCCGAATTGCTCGGAAACTGGCCAAAAAAGAGGCGAACCGAACCCTACGACAGTCGAGTGTAGCGACTTTTCGACGGTGTTACAAAGTCACAGGTCGCGGTCGCCTTCGCAGGCAACGCTCGCCTACGGGATGACGCGGCGCACGGCTGCCGTCCGCGACACCCTGCGAGCGTCGTCGAGGGCGCTCGTCGCCTCGGCCTCGCTCGCGTACACGCCCGAGAACACGATCCAGTAACCGGGATGCAGGCTGGCGTAGCGCGAGGAGTCGATGATCCCGACCTGCGGGAGCTTCTTCGCGCGGGCGACCCGTGCACGCGCGAGCGCCGGCTCCCGACCGCCGGTCTGCGGCAGCGCCGCGAGCGCCACCGTCCAGCCGTCCTCACCGGTCGGCCAGTCCGTGGACCCGAGCGCTCCCGTCGAGGAGCTGCCGGTGGTGGTGAGCGGCGCGGTCGCGAACCCGCCCATCGCGGTCACGATCTTCTCGCCGCCTCCCCCTCCGCCCGTTGCCGCGATCGCCGCCGCTGCCCCGGCCAGCGCGACGAGGGCGGCCACGAGCGCGCGGAGCGTCCAGCCCGCGCCCAGCAGCGAGCCGCCGCGACGCTGCTCGTCGCCGACTCTGGCGCCGCACGCGAGGCAGTACTCCTGGCCCGTCGCGAGCGCCTCCTGGCAGCGCGGGCAGAGCATCACTGCGACGGGGAGTCGCCCCCGACGGGGTGCGGCTCGACGGAACCTCCGAGCTGCCGCCCACACGTCGCGCAGAACCTCGCTCCGAGGAGGATCGGCGCGCCGCAGATGCACAGCGCCCCGGCGCCGCCGCGCCGAACGCGTGCGCTCCCGTCGAGGACAGCGTCGATCTCCTGCACCCGCGCCTCGATCGCGACCAGCTCGGCGCAGCGCTCGACCACGAGGCCAGCGTTGAAGCGATCGCGCTTGTACATCTCGAGCGCGAGCCCGCCGAGGTCGCGAAGACGGTCCTCACGCACGTCGAGTAGAGCTCGCCGCTCGCGCTTCAGCTCCCGCGACGAGGGAGCGACGTACGAGGGCCTCGAGTCCGCGGGTGCTCCGGGGGTCGTTGTCACGGGACGGCTTGCCATCGACGAGCCAGCCTAGATGGTTGGTGCGACGAGATCTCGCATCCGGACGCGCGAGACCGTCGCTTCAACCATCAAGCTGCAGCACGACGAGACGCTCCTCCGTCATCTCGCGCACGGCGTACGCGGGGCCCTCACGCGTGTTGCCCGAGTCCTTGACGCCGCCGTAGGGCATCTGGTCGGCGCGGAAGGTCGGAGCCTCGTTCACGGTCACGCCGCCGAACTCGAGCTCTCGCGCGGCTCGGAGCGCCGTCTGCAGATCGCGCGTGAAGATGCCCGCCTGGAGGCCGTAGCGGGTGCCGTTCGCGAGCTCGAGCGCCTCCTCGAGGGTGTCGTAGCGCGTGACGGTGCAGAGGGGGCCGAAGACCTCCTCGCACGACACCCGAGCGTCGGCGGGGGCGTCGGCGAGCACGGTCGGCCGCAGCAGTTCGCCTTCCAGCGTCCCGCCGGCGAGCACCCGGGCGCCGGCGGCAGCGGCTTCGGCAATCCACGTCAGGACCCGATCGCGATCCTTCTCCGAGACGAGAGGTCCGACGTCGGTCGCGTCGTCCGCGGGATCGCCGACCACCAACTCCTCGACCCGCGGGAGGAAGCGCTCGAGGAACGCGTCGTACGCCTGGCGCTCGACGTAGATCCGCTGGACCGAGATGCAGCTCTGACCGGCGAACGAGAACGCGTTGGCCGCGAGCCGCGTCGCTGCGTCGTCCAGATCCGCGTCGGCGGCGACGAGCACCGGGGTCGCGTTGCCGAGCTCGAGGTTGACGCGCTTGCGCGGCGCGCGCTCGCGGATCTTCCAGCCGACCGCGGCGGAGCCCGTGAAGGTGATGAGCGCGACGCGCTCGTCGTCGACGAGGACGTCGCCGATCTCGGCCGCCTCACCGCAGACGACATTGAGCCAGCCGGGCGGGAGCCCTGCCTCCGTCTCGAGCTCCGCGAGCAGGAGCGCGGAGAGCGGCGTCTGCGACGCCGGCTTCAGCACCACCGGGCAGCCCGCGGCGAGGGCCGGCGCGACCTTGTGGGCGACGAGGTTGAAGGGGAAGTTGAACGGGGAGATGGCTCCGACGATTCCGATCGGCAGCCTGAGCGTGAGCGCGATCTTCCCCGCGCCGGCCGGCGACGCGTCCATCGGGACGACGTCTCCGGCGAGCTTCCGGGCCTCGACCGCCGCCATCGTGAAGGTCGAGGTCGCGCGCGCCGCCTCGACGCGGGCGGCCTTCATCGGCTTTCCGGCCTCGGCCGAGATCGTCCGCGCGACCTCGTCCGCGCGCTCCTCCACGAGGCGAGCCGTCCGCTCGAGGATCGCAGCCCGCTCGTGGGCGGCAAGCGGCACGGACAGGGCGCGCTCGGCGGCATCCACGGCACGCCTCGCGATCCTCGCGTCGCCCTTCGCGACGCGGCCCACGCTGGAGCCGTCGTAGGGCGAGCGCACGTCGATCCAGTCGCCCGTCTCGATCCACTCGCCGTCGACGAGGAGCTTCCGCTCGGTCGCGGTCGTCGCCACCCGCGCAAGTGTAATCCTTCGCCCCGTGCGGCCCGTGACGCGCTACGCGAGGTCCGGCGAGGTCAACATCGCGTACCAGATCGTCGGACAAGGGCCGCTCGACCTCGTGTTCGTCTCCGGCTGGGTCTCGAATCTCGATCTCATGTGGCAGGAGCCGTCGTACGCCCGCTTCCTCCGCAGGCTCGCCTCGTTCTCGCGCCTGATCCTCTTCGACAAGCGGGGTACCGGGCTGTCCGACCGCGTCCCGGAGGCCGACCTGCCGACGCTCGAGGAGCGTATGGACGACGTCCGCGCCGTCCTCGACGCGGCAGGGGCCGAGCGGGCGGCGCTGCTCGGCCACTCAGAGGGTGGGCCCATGTGCCTCCTCTTCGCGGCCACGTATCCGGAACGCACAGTCGCGCTCGTCCTCATCGGGACCTACGCGCGACGTCTCGTCGGCGACGGGTATGCGTTCGGGACCGCGCCCGAGGCGTACGACGCCTTCCTGGAGCAGATCGCCGACGAGTGGGGCGGGGCCGTCGGGCTCGAGGCACGTGCGCCGAGCCTCGTCGCCGACACGCGGTTCCGCACGTGGTGGTCCGACTACCTGCGCATGAGCGCGAGCCCGGGTGCGGCACTGGCGCTGACGCGGATGAACGGGCAGATCGACGTGCGGCCGGCTCTCGAGACGATCGGCGTCCCGACCTTGGTCGTGCACCGCACCGGGGACCGATCGCTTCCGGTCGAGGGCGCTCGCTACCTCGCGGAGCGGATCCGCGGCGCCAAGCTCGTCGAGCTGCCCGGGATCGACCACCTTCCGTTCGTCGGAGACCAGGACGCGATCCTCGACGAGATCGAGGAGTTCCTCACCGGCGTGCGCCGGGGAGCCGGAAACGATCGCGTGCTCGCGACCGTTCTCTTCACGGACATCGTCGGCTCGACGGAGCGGGCGGCCACTCTCGGCGACCGCGAGTGGCGCGATTTGCTGGACAGCCACCACCTTCTCGTGCGGCGGGCGCTCGCGAGCTGGCGCGGCAACGAGATCGACACCGCGGGCGACGGCTTTCTCGCGACGTTCGACGGCCCGGCGCGGGCGATCCGGTGCGCCTGCGCCATCCGCGACGGGGTCCGCGAGCTGGGTCTCGAGATCCGTGCCGGGCTGCACACCGGGGAATGCGAGGTGCACGGAGAGACGGTCGCCGGGATCGCAGTGCACATCGGAGCGCGTGTGTCGGCGCTGGCCGGGCCTGGAGAGGTGCTGGTGTCGAGCACCGTCAGGGATCTCGTAGCCGGTTCCGGGATCGAGTTCGAGGAGCGCGGCGAGCACGAGCTGAAGGGCGTCCCCGGACGCTGGCGGCTCTATTCTGTGACCGATGCCTGAGGCGTACGTCGTCGATGCCGTTCGCTCGCCGATCGGCAGGCGAAACGGCTCGCTCTCGGAGATTCGCGCCGACGAGCTCGCGGCGCAGGTCCTGAACGGGCTCGTGGCACGGTTCGACGTCGATCCCGGCGAGATCGAAGACGTGCAGATGGGCTGCGTCACGCAGGTCGGCGAGCAGGCGCTGAACGTGGGGCGGGGCGCCGTGCTGGTGGCGGGATGGCCCGAGACCGTGTGCGCCACGACGGTCGACAGGCAGTGCGGGTCGTCGCTCCAGACGGCGTTCAACGCTGCGTCGGCGATCCAGGCGGGCCACCTGGATCTCGTCGTCGCGGCCGGTGTCGAGCACATGACCCGCGTCCCGATGGGGTCGAACCTCGGCGACGCCGGCTGGGGCGCCGTGAACGAGAAGATCGGCGAGCGCTGGCCGATCGTGCCGCAGGGGATCTCGGCCGAGGTGATCGCCGAGGAGTGGGGGCTCGCGCGCGAGGCCCTGGACGAGTACTCGCTCGAGTCCCACCGACGCGCGGTCGCGGCGACGGACGAGGGTCGGTTCGAGCGCGAGATCGTGCCGATCGAGGTCGGCGCCGGCGGAGCGGTCGTCCTCTTCGCCGTGGACGAGACGCCGCGGCGCGACACCTCGCTCGAGAAGCTCGCCGCGCTGCAGCCGGCGTTCAAGCCGGATGGGGTCGTCACCGCGGGGAACTCGAGCTCGATCGTCGACGGCTCGGCCGCGATGCTGCTGGCGAGCGACGCGGCACTTGAGCGACACGGCCTCGAGCCGCGGGGCCGCTTCGTGTCCTTCGGGCTCTCGGGCGTCGATCCGTACCGGATGCTGCACGGCAATCCCGAGGCGTGCGAGCGCGCGCTGGCGAAGGCGGGGCTCGAGTGGTCCGACATCTCGGTGATCGAGGTGAACGAGGCGTTCGCGTCCGTCGTCCTGCAGTTCCTCGCCGACACCGGGCTGCGCGGGCGCTGGGAGGACGGCGACGTCAACCCGAACGGCGGCGGCATCTCCCTCGGCCACCCGCTCGGCGCCACGGGTGCGCGGATCGCCGCCACACTGCTCAACGAGCTCGACCGCCGTCAGGGTCGGTACGGGATCGCGACGATGTGCATCGGCCAGGGCCAGGCCATCGCGGGCGTGCTCGAACGCCTCTAGCTCTATCAGCACAGCTGATCGAAAGACAGATGGCTCGGACTGGTGCTGATCGACCACGCGAGCCATGATGAAGACATGTTCGGAGTCATCCTCATCGCGCTCATCGTGCTTGCGGCGCCGCTCGCCTACGCGATCGGCGTCGATTCGCGCGTCGACGACGTCGC
Organism: uncultured Gaiellaceae bacterium; assembly: GCA_963831285.1. Lineage (GTDB taxonomy): Bacteria > Actinomycetota > Thermoleophilia > Gaiellales > Gaiellaceae > GMQP-bins7. The sequence goes on from CAWHPO010000001.1 coordinate 248,326, forward strand.
TCGCCGCCGTCGCTTCAACGGCTGAGAGCCGGCCGCACGGCTGACCGGCGCTAGGATCGCCCGCCATGGGCGTATCCGAGATCCGTCGCGTCGGCGTGATCGGGCTGGGCGCCATGGGAGCCGGAATCGCCCAGCTCGCGATCGAGGCGGGATACGAGACCATCGGACGGGAGGTGTCCGAGGACCTCGGCGCTAAGGCGCACGAGCGAATCGCGCACTTCCTCGGCCGAAAGGTCGACAAGGACCGGCTGACCGCGGAGGAGCGAGACGCCGCGCTCGCGTCGCTCTCGCTGACGACGTCGCTCGCCGATCTCGCGGAATGTGACCTCGTCGTCGAGGCGATCGTCGAGGAGCTCGGCGCGAAGCTCGCCCTCTTCCGCGAGCTCGAGGGCATCGTGCGACCCGACGCGATCCTCGCGACGAACACGTCTGCCCTGTCCGTGACCGAGATCGCATCGGTCATCTCCACCCCGGAGCGCGTCGTCGGGATGCACTTCTTCAACCCCGCGCCGCTGATGCCGCTCGTCGAGATCGTGAAGGCGGAGCTCTCATCGGACCACGCGGTCGAGGCGGCGTTCGCGGTGGGCGAGCGAATGGGCAAGCAGCCGATCCGCTGTCACGACACGCCCGGGTTCGTCGTGAACCGCGTGCTGATTCCGCTGCTGAACGACTGCCTCCGCGTCCTCGACGAGGCCCGGGTCTCGCCCGAGGACCTCGACACGGCGATGACCGCGGGCGCGGGCTGGCCGATGGGACCCTGCACGCTGGTCGACCTCGTCGGGATCGACGTCCACGTGCACGCGTCGGAGGCGCTGTACGAGAAGCTCCGCGAGCCGCGGATGGCGCCCCCGCCACGCATCGTCGCGATGCGCAACGCCGGCCTGCTGGGCCGCAAGAGCGGCCGCGGCTTCTATATCTACGGCGACACGTAGCCCGCCAGCCGCGCGCCCCGTGTCCGGATTGCCGCTGCAGTACGAGACGCGGCCGAGGTGCCGAAGGGCGATTCATTCGCCCGCAGGCCCGCTGCGATCCCTGAAAGGCTCGCGAAGAGGAAGGGGGGCTCGCGGGGGGAAACATCGTTTCCCCCCGCGCCTCTAACAGACTCCTTACAGCGGTCTCACCGCTGTCACACGGCGGATGCGGATACTAGGCGGGAGCCATGCGCACGCTCGCCCTCATCGCCTGCACGCTCGTCGCCGCCACGGTGCTCGCCGCCGCGGCGGGGGCCGCCGAGCCGACCTCGGGGACGCTGTCCGTCGAGCGCGGTCGGGGCTCGGTCGTCGTCGAGCTCAAGGGCTCGGCGCTCGGTCTTCTGACGAACGGCTCGCTCCGCGTCACCGACCAGACTCCGAACGACCGCTACGCACCGCTCGTCTTCGGCAAGAAGGTGACGCAGGTGCGCCTTGGGCCTCGTACCGTCGTGTACCGCGGTGTCGGGCTGCGGTTCCGGATGCTCGGCGGCGGGTACCGGATGGTCATGCGCGGCTCGGGAATCGCGCTCTCGGTCGTCGGCCGCGGCGTCGTGACGCTGGACGGGGATCCTCGGTTCGCGGGAGACGACGCGGGCGTCTATTCGCTCGACGGCGTGGATTGCAGCATCGAGCCGGAGAACTGCGTGCCGCTGCCGGCCGATCCCCAGCGCTTCACGCTCGGCCCGCCCGCCATGCCGACCCCCAAGGTGAGAAGCGACCGATGACGACGCCCTCGACCATCCTCGTCATCGAGGACGAGACCTCGATCGCGTCGTTCGTCTCCGCATACCTGCGGAACGCCGGCTACGCGGTGAAGGCGGCGCCGACCGCGCAGACCGCGCTCGTCGAGCTCGCCGGGGAGTCGCCGGCGCTCGTGGTTCTCGATCTCAACCTCCCCGACGGCGACGGCGTCGAGCTGTGCCGGCGCATCCGCAAGACGTCCGACGTCCCGATTCTCATGCTCACCGCCCGCGACGAGGACATCGACAAGATCATCGGGCTCGAGGTCGGCGCGGACGACTACATGACGAAGCCGTTCAACCCGCGCGAGCTCGTCGCGAGGGTCAAGAGCATCCTTCGTCGGGCAGCCCCGGAGCGGCGCCGGACCGAGTCCGAGGAGCTCCAGCACGGAGACCTCACGATCAACTCCGGCAAGCGCGAGGTGCACGTGGGCGACGAGGAGATCCGGCTCGCGCCGAAGGAGTTCGATCTTCTGTGGGAGCTTCTCGACCACCGAGGGATCGTGCTGACGCGCGACCAACTGCTCGAGCGCGTGTGGGGCTACACCTTCGCGGGCGACACGCGCACCGTCGACGTGCACGTCCGTCAGATCCGACGGAAGCTCGGCGACGCCTCGCCCATCGTCACCGTGTGGGGCGTGGGCTACAAGGTCGCCTCGGATCGCACGACCGCGCCGACCGTCTGAGATGGCCCCCTCGACCACCTAGCGGTCTACCCTGAGCCTCATGCTGGGAACGCTCAGGTTCCGGCTGACCGCCCTTTTTCTCGCGGTCGTGCTCGTCTTCGGCCTGGTGTCGATCGGGCTCGCAGTGCGGTTGTTCCAGGACGTCACCCACGACCAGTCCGTCACCGAGCTCCGCCGTGAGGCTTCGGGCCTCGCAGCGCTCTACGCGGAGTCCGCCATTCGCTCGTCGGACGAAGGCGCAAAGGCGCCGGAGTTCGCCGCCGAGAAGCTGGAGCTCGCGACCGGCGACGAGCTCTACTACGTCGGCGCGTCGCTCTTCCCCGGACAGCGGTTCGGCCTGACGCGGCTCTCCCGGACCGCGCTCGGCGGCGCGCAGCTCGACCGCGACCGGCAGGTGATCGTCACCTTCACGCCTCCGGGGGAGAGCCGGCGGCTGATCGCCGCCGCCCAGCCGGTGCAGCTCGTCCGCGGCACGGAGCCGTTCGGCTGGCTGATCGTGGCGAAGCCCGAGACGGAGCTGCGCGAGCAGTGGCTGACGCTCCTCGGCAGGCTGGCGCTGTCGTTGGCGGTCGGCGTCCTCCTCGCCGGGGGCCTCTTCTGGTGGCTCTCGCGGCGGATCACCGAGCCGGTCCGGCTGCTGACGCGGGCGACGGAGGACGTCGCCGCCGGGCGCTACGACGTGGAGATCCCGGAGGCGAGCGGCGCGGACGAGATCGCGTTGCTGAGCCAGCGCTTCCGCTCGATGGTGGCGCAGCTCGCCGAGGCGGAGCAGCTCAAGCGCTCGTTCCTCATGTCCGTCTCGCACGAGCTGCGGACGCCGCTCACGGCGATCCGGGGGCATGTCGAGGCGATCCGGGAGGGCATCGTCGCCGATCCCGAGCACGTTCGCGCCTCGCTCGACATCGTCGCCGCCGAGACCGACCGGCTCGAGCGGCTCGTCGGCGACGTGCTGGATCTCGCGAAGCTGCAGGCCCACCGCTTCACTGTCCGCCAGGAGGAGGTCGACCTCGAGCGGGTCCTCGATCAGGCCTATGGCGCCTTCACCGAGGAGGCGCGGCGGCGCGAGATCGACTACCGCGTCTCGGGCGGCGAGAAGGCCCCCGTGATCGTGTCGGACGGCGATCGCGTCCTGCAGATCATCACGAACCTGCTCTCCAATGCATTTCGGTGGACGCCGGACGGCGGTCGCATCCAGCTCGAGCTCGTCGCGGCCAACGGCGTCGTGTCCGTCGACGTGCTCGACTCCGGCCCCGGTGTGCCGCCGTCGCAGCGCAAGCGCATATTCGACGCGTTCGTCTCGCAGGACGCGGACGGAACCGGTCTCGGGTTGCCCATCGCCCGCGAGCTCGCCGTCGCTCTCGGCGGGGGCATCGAGCTCCGCTCCGGCGCGGCCGCAGGTAGCCGGTTCAGGCTGGTCTTGCCGGTCGTTCCGGCGACGTCGTAGCCGAAGCTACGCGGCTTCCGCGTGCTCGAGCTCAGCCTTGCGTGTGAGCTCCTCGACCGTCGCGGCGCGCACGCGCTCGTCGGACGCTTCGGCGGCGGCTTCGAGGCGCCCGAGCCGCGAGTCGACGCCCCGCCAGCCGGAGCTCACGAGATCCACGAGCAGCGCGAGATCGTCCACCCGTGCGTGCCGCTCGGCGAGGAGCTCGCCCTCGAGCCGCTCGAGCCGGCGGATCGCCTGGTTCAGGAGACCGCGGATCTCGGCGATATGGCGCGCGACTGGAAGGACCTCGGCGCGCAGACCGTCGCGGATCGCGTCGCCCACGTGCACCGGGATCGACGCCTCGAGCTCGGCCGCCGCGGCGGCGAGCGTCTCGATCTCGTGGCGGGAGCGCTCGAGCGCGGCTTCGATCGCTGCGGGCTCGGGGCGTCCGGCGGCGGCGTCCGCGATTCGCTGCTCCGCCCGCTCCAAGGCAAGGGTGTCCATGGGCGCCGAGGCTACTCTCCGCGCCGGATGGACAGTGCGCTCCTCGACTACGAGCTGCCTCCCGACCTCATCGCGCAGCAGCCGGTGGAGCCGCGGGACGCGTCGCGTCTCCTCGTCTACCGGCGCGAGTCCGAGACGATCGAGCATCGGACGTTCGCCGAGCTCCCGGCGGTTCTCGGCGACGAGCTCGTGGTCGTGAACGACACGCGGGTCGTGCCGGGTCGGCTTCGCCTTCGGCGTGCGACCGGCGGCGCGGTCGAGGTGCTCCTCGTCGAGCAGGTGGGTGACGACGGGACCTGGGAGGCGCTCGTCAAGCCGTCGCGCCGCCTGCGGGCCGACGAGGTGCTCGGGCCGGTGCGCCTGCTCGAGCCGATCGGTGCCGGGCGCTGGCTCGTCGAGCTCCGCGGCGAGCCTGCCGGCGAGGTGCCGCTCCCGCCATACATCCACGAGCCGCTCTCGGATCCGGAGCGGTACCAGACGGTGTACGCGAGCGCCGCAGGCTCGGCGGCCGCGCCGACCGCAGGTCTCCATCTCACGCGCGCGCTCCTCGCCCGGCTCGACCCCGTGCGAATCACGCTGCACGTCGGGCTCGACACCTTCCGGCCGGTCGTCGCGGCGAGTCTCGAGGAGCACGAGCTCCACGGGGAGCGGTACGTCGTGAGACCGGACGCATGGGAGCGCATCACCGCCGCGCGACGGGTGCTCGCGGTGGGAACGACCACCGTGCGCGCCCTCGAGACGGTCGCGTGCACCGGCGAGCTCAGCGGACGAGCGACGCTGCTCATCACTCCGGGCTTCCGCTTTCGGTGCGTCGACGCGCTCGTGACGAACTTCCACCTCCCGCGCTCGACGTTGCTCGCTCTCGTCATGGCGCTCGCCGGCGTCGACGAGACGCGCCGCATCTACCGTGAGGCGATCGCGGAGCGCTATCGCTTCTACTCGTTCGGCGACGCGATGGCGGTGCTGTGAGTGGGGGTCTCGGCTTCGATCGGCAGGAGTTGCGCTGTTGGCACGGTTTCGTGTCCCACGCGTGCGTTCGACGGCGATACGCTCATAGCGGGTGGAGGCGCGGGGTGGCCCCGGGGGCCCGTCGCGCGCCCGGCGCAGCCGACGCGATGAGCTTCCTGCTCGAGGCGACCGACGGCGCCGCTCGCTCGGGGGTGCTCACGACGGCGCACGGCGACATCCGCACGCCCGCGTTCATGCCTGTCGGCACGAAGGGCACGGTCAAGGCGCTGCATCCGGACGAGGTGCGCGCGCTCGGAGCCGACGTCATCCTCGGCAACGCCTACCACCTGCACTTTCGCCCGGGCGAGCGGCTGATCGAGGAACTGGGCGGGATCCACGCGTTCACCGGCTGGAGCGGGCCGATCCTCACCGACTCCGGCGGCTTCCAGGTCTTCTCGCTCCGCGACACCATCGCCGGGCTGGACGACGACGGCGTGACCTTCCGCTCCGTCTACGACGGCGCCGAGGAGCGCTTCACGCCCGAAAGAACGGCCGAGATCCAGCGCCGGCTCGGATCCGACATCGCGATGTGCCTGGACGTCTGCCTTCCGGCCGGGGCGTCGCGAGCGGAGCTCGAACGGGCGGTCGCGACGACGACCCGCTGGGCCGAGCGGCAAGCGGACGCCCCGCGAGCGGTCGGACAGCTCCGCTTCGGCATCGCGCAGGGCGGCACCGACGCGGAGCTCCGCAGGCACTCGATCGCCGAGATCACCGCGCTTGGCTTCGACGGGTTCGCTCTCGGGGGTCTGGCGGTCGGCGAGTCCGCCGACGAGATGTTCGACTGCGTCGACTGGGCCGCGCCGCTCCTGCCCGTGGACCGGCCGCGCTACTTCATGGGTATCGGGGACCCGCGCGGGATACTCGAGGTCGTCTCCCGAGGCATCGATCTGTTCGACTGCGTCCTCCCGACGCGCACGGCCCGCACCGGCTCGGCCCTGACCTGGGAGGGACGGCTCAACCTCCGCAACGCCGTGCACCGGTCCGACCCGCGGCCGCTGGACGAGGAGTGCGACTGCCCCGCATGCGAGCGGTTCTCCCGCGCCTACCTGCGCCACCTCGTCACGCAGGGGGAGATCCTCGGACTGCGGCTGCTCAGCCTGCATAATTTGCGCTTCGTACTCGACCTGACCGCTCGCGCGCGTGCGGCGATCGAGCAGGGCACGTTCTCGACCTTTCGGGACGCGGCGCTCGCACGGCTCGCTCGCCCAACGGAGGAGGAAGCTTGGCAATCCTGATCATCTTGGCGCTCTTGCTCGGGGTCATGTACGTCGTCATGATCCGGCCCCAGCGCCAGCGCCAGGCGCAGCAGGCATCGACGATCGAGAGCGCCGACATCGGCGACGACGTCATCACCACCGGCGGGATCTACGGAACGATCACTGGAGCCGAAGGCGACGACGTGGTGGTCGAGATCGCGCAGGGCGTCGAGGTCCACATGACGCGGCGCGCGATCGCGGCGGTCCTGCCGCCGGAAGAGGACGACGAGCTCGCGGAACCGGCCTACGAGGACGCTGAAGCGCCTGAAGAAGGCGATGAAGGTGCCGTTACGGACGACGAAGATGCCGTTAGGAGCGGCGCCGCCGAGGGCGTGTCGGAAGACGGCCACCGCTAACCTGAGGCGCCCACCGTGAGCAGGCGCACCTCCACCATCGTCCTCGGGCTGCTCGCCGCAGCTCTTCTCGGCGTCGCCCTGATGGCGATACCGGCGTCTCCGCTGCACCAGAAGCCGACCCTGGGCCTCGACCTGCAGGGCGGGCTCGAGGTCACGCTGCAGGCGGTCCCGCCGCCCAACCGCAGCCTCACGTCGGACGACCTCAACCGCTCGCTCGACATCATGCGCAACCGCGTCGACAAGCTCGGCGTATCGGAGCCGGTCATCACCAAGCAGGGCTCCAACCAGATCGTGATCGAGCTGCCCGGGGTGAAGGACCCGGAGGCGGCCGCGAAGATCATCGGGACGACCGCCCAGCTCGAGCTGTTCGACCTCGAGACCTCCCTCGTCGGCCCCTCGATCTCCGTGCAGGGCGAGCCGGTCGAGACGGCGTCGCTGTACACGCTCCTCGCGCGGGTGCAGTCGCAGGTGAAGGGCGGTGCCTCGGACGCGTGGTACATCGTGAACCCGAAGGCGCGGCACGTCGTCTCCGGGCCTTTCGGGACGAAGGCGGAGGCGCTCGCCAAGGTCGGAGGGAAGCTTCCCGCCGGGCGCGACCTCTTCGCCGTCCCGCACGGCATGGTCGTCGTGACCTGTGGCGCGGGCGCCGTCGTGTGTCCCGGCGCCGGCGGGAACGGCGTCCCGTCGACCCAGACGTGGTACTACCTCTTCAAGTACTCACCGCCGGACGTCCCGCAGATGACGGGCGAGGACCTGAAGCTGTCGGGGACGCGCGCCGACTTCGACACGAGCAACGGGCAGCCGATCGTGACGATGGAGTTCACGGGCAAGGGCGCGAAGAACTTCGAGCGGATCACGCGCGACGAGTGGATCCGCGGCAAGCTGCGTCAGCAGCCGCAGCACTTCGCGATCGTCCTCGACCGCGAGATCAAGACCTTCCCGCAGATCGACTTCACGGACTCGAGCCTGTCGAGCGGCATCGGAGGGGGCCGTGCGCAGATCCAGGGCCTCGACTCCATCCGAGAGGCGAAGGACATCGCCCTCGTGCTCCAGACCGGCGCGCTGCCGGTCAAGTTCGTCACGCTCGACCGGACGGACATCTCGGCGACACTCGGCAAGGACTCGCTCCGCGAGGCGTGGCGCGCCGCGATCGGCGGGCTGATCCTCGTCGCGATCTTCCTCCTGATCTTCTACCGCTTCCTCGGGCTCGTCGCGGTCGCCGGTCTCGCGATCTACGCGGCGTTCCTGTACGCGACGATCCTCCTCTTCAACGTCACCCTCACGCTGCCGGGCTTCGCCGGGCTGGTGCTGACGTTCGGAGTGGCAGCGGACGCGAACATCGTGATCTTCGAGCGCATCAAGGAAGAGGTGCGCGCGGGCCGCTCGATCCGGGCTGCGATCGCGCAGGGCTACCAGAAGGGCTTCCACACGATCGTGGACGCGAACGTCGTCACCGCCATCACGGCCATGGTGCTGTTCGCGGTCGCGACGGCGAGCGTGCGCGGGTTCGCGCTCATGCTCCTGATCGGTACCGGGCTCTCGATGCTGACCGCGGTGCTCGCGACTCGCGCGATCCTCTCGGTGCTCGGCGGGTTCGCTTGGTTCGACAACCCCCGCTTCATGGGCGCGACGGGCCAGGGCATCCCGCGCTGGCTCCGCATCGACTTCATGGGCAAGCGGCGGATCTGGTTCGCGATCTCCGGGGTCGTGGTCGCGATCTCGATCGTCGCCATCGGAGTGAAGGGCCTCAATCTCGGCATCGACTTCAAGGGCGGGACGCAGATCTCGTTCCGGACGCCCGAGCCGACGTCGCTAGAGCAGGTGCGGAGCGAGGCGGCGTCGATCGGCCAGGCGGGAGCGGTCATCCAGGGCCGCGGCGCGTCCACGGATGGGAAGTACAAGAACTTCCAGATCCGCACCGAGTCGCTGACGAACGCCGAGCAGAACACGCTCCAGCAGGACCTGTCGAACGCGGTGCAGGCGACATCGTTCGGCGCGAAGAACGTGTCCGAGAGCTTCGGGCGCCAGATCGCCAAGAACGCGCTGCTCGCGATCGTCGTCAGCCTGGTCCTGATCGTCGGCTACATCTCGCTCCGCTTCCAGTGGAAATACTCGGTCGGCGTGCTGGTGGCGCTCGCGCACGACGTGGTGATCACGGTCGGCGTGTATGCCCTCACGGGCCGGGAGGTGTCGACGGCGACCGTCGCCGCGGTCCTGACCGTGCTCGGGTACTCGATCTACGACACGATCATCGTCTTCGACCGTGTCCGCGAGAACGTCCCGCTCATGCGCCGGGCGTCGTTCCGCGTCATCGGCAACGTGTCGATGTGGGAGGTGCTCCCGCGGTCGCTCGCAACCACCTTCATCACGCTCTTGCCGGTCGGGGCGCTGTACGTCTTCGGTGGCGACACCCTCAAGGACTTCGCGTTCGCCCTCCTCGTCGGCATCGGGTCCGGCGCGTACTCCTCGATCTTCCTCGCGGCGCCGCTGCTCGCCGCCTTGAAGGAGCGCGAGCCCGAGTTCCAGCGCAGGCGCGACGACCTGGGCGCGCTCGCGGGGCTCTCGTCCGTCGGCGGGGCTCTCGCGGAGGAGGCCGAGGAGGTCGCAGCGGCGGATGGCAGGCCGGAGGATGTCGCCGAGGCCCCGCGCCCGGCTCCGGTCCCCACGCCGCCGGTCCCGTCCTCGTCCAAGCGCGAACGCCGTCGGCAGCGGCGCGCCTCCCGGCCCCACGGACGCGCCCGCTAGTGGCCGGAGACCGCAGCTCACTCGAGACGCTGGCTCTCGCCGGGGTCGGCGCCGTCGCGCTCGTCGCGCAGCACGCCGACGAGCTCGCGGCCGAGATCGGCGACCGCCTCGGCGTCGAGCGTGAGGAGGTGCGGGCGGCGCTCGGGGACGTCCTCGACAGCTGGCGCCGGGAGGCGTCCCGGCTCGGTGAGAGCGGCGGGAGCTTCGCGGCGAAGGCGGCGAGCGAGCTCGGCACCGCCTCGAGAGAGGCCGTCGAGGATCTCTCGCTCCGCGTCGCGCAGCTCGAGCACCGCATCCGGCTCCTCGAACGCGACTGAGTGGCGCGGAAAACCTACGGTTTCCCCCGCCGGCCCCCTTCCCTTTTCGTGTCCTACTGACCGGCCTCTGTTGGCCTCCCGGCCGGCAGAGCCGGCCTCCGGCCACGAGCGTTCCCGTCGCGTCGACGGCAAGGCCATCTCCGGCGAGTTCGCTTCCGGCCTCGAGGAACACCCGACCGCCCGCCCTACAATCTGCGGCATGGCGTCGAGCCAGGAGCGGACGACGCGGAACCTGGGCCGCCTGACCGAGATCGCCCAGGTAGCCGCACGGCACGGGTTCGGCTACTTCCTCCGGCGCAACCGGCTTTCGGATCTCGTTCCCGGCGACGAGAACGGCGACGTGGCGACGGTTTCCGATCGCGGCCGGCGCCTGCGGATGATGCTCGACGAGCTCGGCCCGACGTTCGTCAAGTTCGGGCAGCTCCTGTCGACGCGCCCGGACGTCGTCCCGCCTGACATCGTCGCCGAGCTGCGCGGGCTCCAGGACGACGCCTCGCCGGTTCCGTTCGAGCAGGTGCGCGACGCGGTTGAGGCCGAGCTCGACCTGCGGATGGATCGCGCGTTCCTCGAGTTCGACCTGGTCCCGCAGGCGTCCGCGTCGATCGGCCAGGTGCACCGGGCCGTGCTCCCGGACGGCAGGGAGGTCGCCGTCAAGGTGCAGCGGCCGGCGGCCGCTGCGCAGATCGAGGCCGACCTCGGGCTCCTCTACCAGGCGGCGCGACTCCTGAAGGAGCGCGTCAAGGCGCTCGAGTTCATGGACCCGCAGGAGCTCGTGGACGAGTTCGCGCGGTCCATCCGGCTCGAGCTCGACTACGGGCACGAGGCGCGGAACGCCGAGATGTTCCATCGCAACTTCGCGCGGGACGAGCGCGTCGTCGTGCCGCGCGTGGTCAAGCAGTACTCGACGTCGCGCATCCTCACCCTCGAGTACCTGCGCGGGAGGAAGATCGCCGACCTCGTCCTCGGGTCGCTCCGCCCCGAGGAGCGCCGCGACATCGCCTACCAGCTCGCGGATGCCTGGATGACGATGGTGTTCCGGCACGGCTTCTTCCACTCGGACCCACACCCGGCGAACATCTTCGTCCTCGACTCGGGTGCGCTCGGGCTCGTCGACTTCGGCCAGGCGGGGAAGCTGTCCGAGGACGACATGGCGAAGCTGACCATGCTCTTCGTCGACGCGGCGACTGAGAACGTCGACGCCGTCCCCCGCCGGCTGCGCGACCTCGGCGTCCGCTACGCGCCCGAGCGCGAGCAGGAGTTCAGGGCGGAGCTGCGCGTGCTCTTCGACCGCTACTACGGCAGCCGGCTCTCAGACATCGACCCGATCCAGGTGATCCGCGAGGGCTTCCAGCTCATCTACTCGATGAACCTCAAGCTCCCGAGCCGCTTCGTCATGCTCGACAAGGCGATCGCCACGCTTGCCTCGGTCGGGCAGGAGGTCTACCCGGACTTCAACGTCTTCGAGGTCGCGAAGCCGTACGCGCGCGGGCTCCTGGTCGAGCGCTTCCACCCGCGCGCCCTCTCCCGGCGAGCGCAGGCGGAGGCGGCGGGGCTGGCCTCGGTGGCGCGCGAGATGCCCTACCAGGTCGGCGACATCCTCGAGCGGCTCCGCGAAGGCACGTTCCAGGTGCACATCGAGAACCCCGGGATCGACGAGATCGACGACCACATCGACAAGGCCACCAATCGCATCGCCGTGGCGCTCGTCATCCTGGGTGGGCTGCTCGGGTCCGCGATGATCGGGGTCTTCGCGAAGGGGGGGCCACACGCCTTGGGGATCCACCTGCTCGCGCTCGTCGGCTTCCTCATCGCGGGAATCTTCGGCATCTGGCTCGTGTGGGGGATCCTGCGGCACGGAAGGCTGTAGCGGCCCTGTCGGCTGCGGATCGCTTGTTCCTGATCCGCCACAAAGGACATCTGGCGCAGGGGTCTCGGCAGGACTAGCGTCGCCGGCATGCCGAGCGCCGTCCTCGTCGCCGAGCCAGAGCCCCGGACGCGGGAGTACCTCGGCCGACAGCTCCGCGACGACGGCTTCGACGTCCTGGGCGCGGCGCGGCGGTCGGAGGCGCTCGAGCTCGCCGAGAGCGCGCGTCCCGACGTCGTGCTCCTCGCCGAGCTCGAGCTGTGTCTGCGGCTTCGGCGCGGGGAGCCGGGCCGTACCTGGGATCGGAACGTCCCCGTCATCGTCCTCGCCCCGACCTCCGATCCGGTCGAGCGGGTGCGCGCTCTCGACCGTGGCGCCGACGACGTCGTCGGCCGCCCCTTCGCGTACGAGGAGCTGCTCGCGCGCATCCGCGCGCTGCTCAGGCGCAGCGCGCCGGCCGCAGGCGACGTACTCGTCGCGGGCGATCTCGTGGTCGATCGGCCCACGCGTCGCGTGCGCGTTCGGGACGTGTCCGTGCTCCTCTCCGCGAAGGAGTTCGAGCTCGTCGCGAAGCTCGCGTCGGAGCCCTTCCGCGTGTTCACGAAGGAGGAGCTCCTCCGCGAGGTGTGGGGCTATCGCGCGCTTGGCCGCACGCGCACCCTGGAGTCGCACGCCTCTCGTGTCCGCAAGAAGCTGTGCGTCGAACCGGGGGACGCGTTCGTCGTGAACGTGTGGGGAGTGGGGTACCGCATGCTGGATTGACGTTCCGGAGAAGGCGCGTCAGCGACGCACGCGCAGGGGCAGCTCGAAGCTGCTCTCCTCGTCCCACGCGTCCTGCACACGCAGCGTGACGAGCGAGACCCCGGTCGCTCTCGGGGCACCGTGGATCCGACCGTCGACTCCGAGATGCAGCCGACGTGGAAGTCCGGTCGCGGACCAGCGATAGGGCGGCACGCCGCCGCGTGCGGAAAGGGTTGTGGCGTACGGCCTGCCCTCGCGTCCAGCGGGCAGCCGCGAGGTCGCGATCTGCAGCGGCGGGGGAGGCGCACACGGCTGACCGCACGCCTGCAGCACGAAGGGCCGCAGGAACTCGGCGAACGCGAGGCCGCCGTCGGACGTCATGTGCACTCCGTCGACGAACCAGTCCTTTCCGGCGGAGGCCTGGGCCCAGTCGGCGGCGACGAGCTGCGGCCAGCGATTCGGAGCAGCGCGAATCCGAGCGTTGATCGAGACCCATCGCTCCTGCGCCTCCTCGAGCGTCACCCAGACGACGTGGCGCACGCCGGCGGCGAGCAAGGCTCGCATCACCTCGTCGAGCTGGTCTCCGTACGGGTCTGCCTGGTCGTTGTAGCCGACGTCGATGACGACCGTCGCGCCGAGCTCCGGACCGCGCGACACGATGGTCTCGAGCGCACTCGGCGGCGCCGGATCGTCGTAGGCCGGGCATCCGGGATCGACGAGCTTCCTGCACGTCTTCGTCTCGAGATCGAGATCGAGCCCTCGCGCGAACTTCACGCGCGCCTCGGTCGCCCAGAAGAGCACGCCTCCGACCGAGTCGGTGATCACCGTGACGCGGTTCGGCGGCACGGCGGCAGGCGCCGCCGCTGCCTCCGTACCCGCACTCGCCAGCAGGAACGCCGCGAGGACCGGAAGCAGCCGCACACAGTTGGAAAGCCACCTGAGCGAGCCGTCCGCCACGACGTCGAGAGGGTAGACGAGCCTGCCTCGAGGATCTGCCGCGTCGAGCGTGACCGGCGAGGCGCCGGACCGTCCGACAACCCGCGCCGAGCACAGGCTCGGAGGCCGTGACCCTCGCACGAGGGATACCCATCCGGGGGGTGACGACCTACGGTCTACACGTGGCTGGTATCTGCGTGGTGGTCCTCGACCCTCAGCTCGCCGCCGGAGACCAGGCGACCTGGGCGTTCACCCGCGCCGAGGACGCCGAGGCGATGGCAGGTTTTCTGAACACCCGTGTCGGCGGCGGCGAGGAGATCGCCTGGGTCGAGGTCGTGCCGCTCGCCCGCAAGCTGAACGAGAGCGTCCTGCGGTACCTGGACCGCTGGGCGCAGCTCGCGGAGGATGCGCGCGGAGAGGACGAACGAGGCGAGTAGAGCGTCCGTGGGTTCGACGGCCTCGGCACTGTCCGCCGAAGGCCGTAGGTTTGCCCGGGCCGTGTTCTTCTCGCTGAGCAGCCTGCAGCTCGGGCTCCTCGTGTTCGCCGTGATCGGCGGCGCGTCGGCGCTAGGCGCGGTTGCGGGGCGCTACCTGAGACGACACTCGGAGACCTACCGCGAGCCGATCGGAGCGCTCCAGGGAGCCCTGCTCGGTGTCGTCGGCCTCATTCTCGCCTTCGGGCTGTCACTTGCCGTCGGGCGCTACCAGGACCGCCGGGCGGACGTCGTCACGGACGCGAATACCATCGGCACCACGTACCTCCGGGCGCAGACGATCGCCGAGCCGCAGCGCAGCCGCTCGCTCGGGCTCCTGCGCGCCTACAACGACCTCGCGATCCGCCTCACCTCCGAGATTCCGGGCAGCACCGCCATCCGCGCGACCACCGCGCGGCAGGGGGCGTTGCAGCGTTCCCTCTGGCGCCTCGCCGGCGAGAGCATGAACGCGCGCCCGCGTGACAGTGCGCCGAGGCTGTACGTCGACAGCCTGAACGAGATGATCGACCAGCAGACAGTCCGGCTCTCGGGCCTGAACAACCGCGTGCCGGACGCCGTTCTCTGGCTCGAGCTGATCGGCGCCGCCGTCGCGCTCGCCTTGCTCGCGCTCTACCTCTCAGTGCTCGGCAAGGGCCTGGCGCCGATCGTTGCGGCTGCGTTGCTCGTCAGCTTCCTCGTCCTCGTCACGTTCGACCTCGACCGGCCGACGCGAGGCCTCATCCGGATCCCGGCGACGCCGCTCGAGGCCGAGAAGGTGACGATGAGCCTGCCGCCCGCAGCGCCGGCGCCTTCCCGCTGAGTCGGGGGCGGCCGTCGCGGCCGTCAGCGCGCTCCCTCGAGCTCGAGGAGCGTTCGCTTGCGGTCGAGCCCACCCGCATAGCCGGTGAGGTCGCCCGTGGAGCCGACGACGCGATGGCACGGGAGGACGATCGGGATGCGGTTGCGGTTCATGACCGTGCCGACAGCGCGCGCCGCCGTCGGGTGGCCGACGCGCCGCGCGAGGGCTCCGTAGGTCGTCGTCTCCCCGTAGGGGACGCGGGCGAGCTCGCCGAGCACCGAGACGGTGAAGGGCGGCAGGGCGCGCAGGTCGAGTGCGAGGTCGAACGAGCGGCGCTTGCCGGCGAAGTACTCGTCGAGCTCACGGCGGGCCGCATCGACGCTGCGCGGGGAACGAAGGACGCGCGGCCCGGCGATCCGCGCGAGACGGTCGAGGCTCGCCTCGGGATCCGTCTCGTACGAGATGGCGGCGAGCCCGCGCTCCGACGCTCCGACGAGGAGCTCGCCGATCGGCGACTCCACGAGGTCGAAGCCGAGGTCGACGAGGCCGAGGGTGGCGGCCGCCTCGCGGAAGCGGCGATCGAGATCGGGTGAGACGGTCATCGGGCGATCCTCCTTCGGATGCGGCGGACGCCGGTGGACGCCGCCTGGCGGGCCGCGTCCGGCGTCGAGTCGAGCGCGGACGCGATCTGTTCGTAGGACAGGTCGTAGCCGTAACGGAGTACGACCGCGGCTCGCTCCTTGGTGCCGAGCCCGTCCGTGAGGTCGGCGAGCTCCGCGTAGGCGGGGGGTGTGTCCTCCGCTCCGGTCTCGACGAGCTCGCTCGTGGGGTGGGCTCGGCGAACCGTGTCGAGCGCGACGTTCTTCGCGATCGTGAGCACCCAGGCCCGCAGGTGCTCGCCGTGCTCGAGGCGGCCATACGCACGCAGCGCCCGCAGGAACGTCTCCTGGAACGCGTCGTCGGCCCGGTCGGCGCCGAGTCGCCGTCGCAGCAGTCGCAGGACCTCCGAGCGGTGCTCGTCGTAGAAGCGCTCGAACGGGGGTATCGCCACGGCTTCCATCATCCCCGTCAACGCCCGCGCGGGTCGATCTGTGAGCATGCCCGGATGCGAGCCGCCGTGGTGGGACACGTCGAATGGCTGGAGTTCGTCGCGGTCGAGGCGGTGCCCAGACCGGGCGAGATCGTGCACGCCGCCGACTCGTGGGAGCAAGCTGCCGGCGGCGGCTCGGTGGCGGCCGTGCAGCTCGCGCAGCTCGCCGACTCGGTCGACTTCTTCACCGCGCTGGGCCGCGACGAGCGAGGGGAACGTGCGCGTGTGGAGCTCGAGGGGCGCGGGATCACCGTGCATGCGAGCGTCGTCGATGGACCGCAGCGACACGGCTTCACGTACGTCGACGACGCGGGAGAGCGCACGATCACCACCATCGGCCACAAGCTCCATCCGCGGGGTCACGACGACGCGCTGCCGTGGCACGAGCTCGCCCGCTGCGACGCCCTCTACTTCTGCGCCGGCGACGCAGACGCGCTCCTGCTCGCGCGCCGGAGCCGCGTCGTCGTCGCGACGGCGCGAGAGCTGCCGACGTTGCGACAGGGGGCGATCGAGCTCGACGCCCTCGTGTCGAGCGGAAAGGACGATGCGGAGCGCTACCAGCCCGGCCAGCTCGAGCCCGAGCCCCGGCTCGTGGTGACGACCTCCGGAGCGCTCGGCGGCTGGGCGCAGCCGGGCGGTCCGTACTCGGCCGCCGCGCTCCCACCCGAGCCCGCGGACGCGTACGGCGCAGGAGACTGCTTCGCGGCCGGGCTCGCGTTCGCGCTGGCCTCGGGACTCGCGGGGCTCGACGCCCTCGACTTCGCAGCGCGCTGCGGCGTCGGCGCGCTCGCCGGGCCGGGCGTGCACGCCGAGGCTATCTCGCTCGGGGTCTGACCCCTCGAGGCCGCGACGTCGTCAAGCGTGAACGCATAAGGGGTCAGACCCCCGCCGTCGAAGGGTCCCACGCGGGGGTTGCCAAGTGGGTGGAAGTGGAGTAAGGTGGGGCTCTGTGGGAGAGCGATCCCGGCGGAGACCATGTTCTACGGCACCCACGAGCACACGATCGACGAGAAGAACCGCCTCACCCTGCCCGCGAAGTTCCGCGACGGGCTGGGGGGCGAGGTCGTCCTCCTGCGTGGCATCGACAAGAACGTCGACGTCTACCCGCGGGCGAGCTGGTACCAGAGCGTCGAGCGGATCGCAGCCCTCGACTCGCTCACGCCCGAGGCGCGCAAGATGAAGCGCTTCGTCTTCACCGGGGTGACCATCACCGAGGTCGACAAGCAGGGCCGGGTGGTCGTGCCGCCCGATCTCGTCGGCAGCCTCGGCAAGGAGGTCGCCGTCGTCGGCGTCCACGACCACGTCGAGATCTGGGACCGCTCCGCCTGGGGGTCCCACCTGAGCGAGATCGAAGGGAGCGTCGGAGATGTTGCCGAACGTGCAGCGGACAGACGCGGCTGATCACGTCCCGGTCCTCGCGGACGAGGTCCGCGAGCTCCTCGACGTACAGCCGGGCGAGACGGTCGTCGACGCCACGTTCGGCGCCGGCGGCCACTCGCGTGCACTCGCAGCGGAGTTGCAGGGGAGCGGGAAGCTCGTCGCGATCGACCGCGATCCGACCGTACGGCCCTACTTCGACCGGGTGAAGGCGTCCATCCGAGGCGTGCAGACCCGCTTCCTTCGCGGCGACTACGCCGTCGTCCTGTCGCAGCTCGCCGGCAACGGCGTGCGCGCGGACGCCGTCCTCCTCGACCTCGGGCTTTCGTCGATGCAGGTCGATCGGCCCGAGCGCGGCTTCTCGTACGCGACGGATGCGCCGCTCGACATGCGCATGGACACCTCCGGCGAGACGAGCGCCGCCGACGTGCTGGCCACCTACGACGAGCGCGAGCTCGAGGCGATCTTCCGCAGGTTCGGCGAGGAGCGGTACGCCCGTCCGATCGCACGCGGAATCGTCCGTCGCCGCGAGGTGGAGCCGATCGCGCGCACGGGGCAGCTCGTCGACGTCGTCCGCGCCTCGGTACCGGCGCCGGCTCGCTTCGGCGACGGGCACCCGGCCAAGCGCGTGTTCCAGGCGCTGCGGATCGAGGTGAACCGCGAGCTCGAGTCGCTCGAGGTCGGTCTCCCCGCTGCCATGGAGATGCTCAGACCCGGCGGGCGGCTCGCGGTCATCGGCTTCCACTCGCTCGAGGACCGGATCGTCAAGCGGTTCCTGCGCGACCGCGCGCGCGGATGCACGTGCCCGCCCGAGCTGCCCGTGTGCGTGTGCGGTCACGAGCCCGAGCTGCGCATCCTCACCCCGAAGCCCGTTCGTCCGTCCGCGCGGGAGATCGACGTGAACCCACGCGCGGCCTCCGCGCGCCTGCGGGCGGCGGTGCGCGTCTGATGTCCGCGATCGCCCAGGCGGCCCGGCCGGCGCCACGTCGTGTGAGGCCCGCGCAGCGGCGAAGGACGTGGCTCCTGAGCGGCGGCGTCTTCTGGATCGTGCTCCTGGCGCTCCTGCTCACGGGCGTGGTCGCCGTCAACGTCGCCGTGCTCCGCCTGAACCTGCAGCTCGACCACTCCAACCAGGAGCAGACGCAGCTCCACACGGACATCGCCCGGCTGCGCTCGGAGATCTCGACCGCTGCGGCGACCACGCGCGTGGAGCGGTTGGCCAGAGGAGAGCTCGGGCTCGTCCAGGTGCAGCCCGAGGACACGACCTACATCGAGCTCGCCAGGTGAGACAGGCGTCGGCCAACCGGCGCATCGTCCTGCTCGCGGCTGCCTTCCTGACCCTGCTCTCCGCCGCGTTCGTGCGCGCGGTCTGGATCCAGGTGGTTCGGAGCCCGGAGTACACGGCGATGGCGTTGCGGCAGCACCGCGAGACGGTCGTCGTGCCCGCCGGGCGCGGGACGATCCTCGACCGGAACGGCGAGCCGCTCGCGATCGGGAAGCTCGCGACGACCGTGTACGCCAACCCCCGGCAGGTGAACCGGCCGCGCGACCTCACCCTCGCCGCCGCGAAGCAGTTCCGCCTCGACCCGGCGGCGCTGTATCCGAGCCTCGTCGACCGCTCCCGCGGGTTCGTGTACGTCGCGCGGAAGGCCGACCCGCACAAGGCCGACAACCTGAAGGCGCTCGACTTCGCCGGCGTCGGCTTCTACCCGGAGGAGCAGCGCTTCTACCCGCAAGGCCCCGTCGCCTCGCAGGTGCTCGGCTACGCGGGGCTCGACAACAGGGGGCTCGAAGGCCTCGAGCGGTCCCTCGACGGGACGCTGTCGGGTCGTCCCGGAAGTCAGACGATCGTGAAGGACCCGTTCGGCCGCGCGCTCGACGTCGTCGAGACGAGGCGTGAGGTGCCGGGCAAGAGCGTCCGGCTCACGATCGACCGCGACGTCCAGTCGAACGCGGAGGACGTGCTGCAGGAGACCGTGCGCCGCTGGGGAGCGCGCGCGGCGACCGCGGTCGTCATGGATCCGCACACGGGGGCGATCCTCGCGATGGCGAGTGCGCCGACGTTCAACGACAACAGGTTCCCCACGACGCGAGCCGATCGCCGCCGGAACCGGGCCGTCACGGACACGTACGAGCCGGGGTCCACCTTCAAGCTCGTCACCATCGCGGCGGCGCTGGAGGACGACGTCGTCACCCCGAGCACGTCGTTCCGCCTCGCGCCGACGATCCAGGTCGCCGACCGCGTCATCCACGAGGCGCACATACGCGGCACCGAGCGGTTGACCGTGCGGCAGATCCTGGAGCAGTCGTCGAACATCGGGACGATCACGATCGCCGAGCGGCTGGGAGCGGGGCGGCTCGCGTCGTGGGTGCAGCGGTTCGGCTTCGGCGCCAGGACCGGCATCGACTTCCCGGGCGAGTCGGCGGGCTTCGCGCTCCCGCTCGACCAGTGGTCGGGCTCGACCATCGGCACCGTGCCGATCGGCCACGGCATCGCAGTGACGCCGATCCAGATGGCCCGCGCCTACTCCGTGATCGCGAACGGCGGCATGCTCGTGAAGCCGCACCTGATCGACAGGATCGACGGGACGACGGTGCCCACGACCCGCATCCGCCGGGTCGTCTCTCGTCACGTCTCCGACCAGATGCTCTCGATGCTGCGCGGCGTCGTCCTCGAAGGCACGGGCACGGAGGCGGCGATCCCCGGCTACACCGTCGCGGGCAAGACCGGCACCGCGGCGAAGATCGATCCCGACGGCCGCTACTCGACGTCGCGGTACGTCGCCTCGTTCGTCGGGCTGGTTCCTGCGACGAAGCCGAAGCTCGTGATCATGGTCATGGTCGACGAGCCGCACGGCGACATCTACGGCGGCGACGTGGCCGCCCCGGCCTTCCGCGACATCGCCCGTCACGACCTGCAGTACCTCGAGATTCCGCCGGACGCTTCTTCCCGCGAACAATCCCTGAAGTCGGCCGCTTCGCGGCCGCGCGCCTGTCACTGACCAACTGCGACGTCATTAGCCTTGGCGGGGATGCAACTGGAGGCGCTGATCCAGGCGCTCGCTCCGAGCGAGGTGAGCGGTGGCGGGGACGTCGAGATCGGGGACCTCGCGCACGACACGCGGCGGGTGACCCAAGGCGCGCTGTTCTTCTGCGTGCGCGGCGAGCGGGTCGACGGCCACGACCTCGCGTGGGAGGCGATCGAGCGGGGCGCGGCCGCGCTCGTCGTCGAGCGCACGCTCGACGTGGCCGTCCCGCAACTCCTCGTCCCGTCGGTGCGGGAGTCGATGGCGGTCGCGGCCGACGTCTTCTTCGGCGAGCCGACGAAGGAGCTCGAGCTCGCGGGGGCGACGGGGACGAACGGGAAGACGACGACGGCGTTCCTGCTGCGCGCGATCCTCGCGGCGGCCGGGCGCCGGCCGGGTCTCGTCGGGACGGTCGAGTGGGAGGTTGGGGGCGTGCGGGGGCCCGCGCCGTTCACGACGCCCGAGGCGATCGACCTGCAGCGGCTGTTCCGCGAGATGCTCGACGCGGGCGACCGGAGCGCCGCGGTCGAGGCGAGCTCGCACGGCTCGGCTCTGCGGCGTCTCGACCGCGTTCGCTTCGACGTGCTCGTCTTCACGAACCTGAGCCAGGACCACCTCGACCTGCATGGGACGATGGAGGAGTACTTCCAGGCGAAGCGGCGGTTGTTCACGGGGCCGCAGCCGCCTCCCGCCGCGGTTGGCATCGGCACCGAGTGGGGCCGTCAGCTCGCGGGCGACCTGCGCGACCTGCACCGCGCGCCGCTCGTCACGTTCGGCCTGGTGGAGAGCGCCGAGATCCGGCCCGAGCGGCTCGCGCTCGATGCGAGCGGCAGCCGGTTCACCGCGGGCGGCATCGACGTCGAGACGCGCCTGCGCGGGCTGTTCAACGTCGAGAACGTCCTCGGGGCCGTGACCGCTGGGCTGTTGCTGGACCTCGACGAGGACGCGATCGCCGAGGGAATCGCGAGCGTCGAAGGCGTCCCGGGCCGCTTCGAGGCGATCGAGGAGGGACAGCCGTTCGCCGTCCTCGTGGACTACGCCCACACGCCCGACTCGCTCGCCACGGTGCTCCGCGCCGCGCGCGGGCTCGGCGACGGGCGCGTGCTCGTTGTCTTCGGCGCGGGCGGCGATCGCGACCGCGGCAAGCGCGCGCTGATGGGGAAGGTCGCGAAGGACCTCGCCGACGTCACCATCGTGACCTCCGACAACCCGCGCTCCGAGGCGCCGCTCGCGATCATCGAGGACGTGCTCCAGGGTGCCGGCGTGGACGTGGAGATCGATCCCGACCGGCGCGACGCCATCGCCCGCGCGATCTCGCTGGCGCAGCCCGGCGACGTCGTCGTCATCGCCGGCAAGGGTCACGAGCAGGGCCAGGACGTCGGCGGCGTCGTAACGCCCTTCGACGACCGCGAGGTCGCCCGCGAGGCCCTGCGCGGCGCGTCCGCATGATCCCGCTCGGCCTCGACGAGATCGTCGCTCTCCGACTCGGCCGGCTCGACGGCGCCGACGGCGGCGGCACGGTGACGCGCGTCACGGCCGACTCGCGCGACGCGCGCCCGGGTGACCTGTTCGTCGCCCTGAACGCAGGGGTGGACTACGTCGACGATGCACGCGCGCGGGGAGCGGCGACGCTCGTCCCCGCCGACCAGGAGGCGGCGCTCGCCGCGCTCGCCAGCCTCGTCCGTGCGAAGAGCGATGCGCGGGTCGTCGCCGTCGTCGGGTCCGCGGGGAAGACGACGACGAAGGACATCCTCGGCGCGCTGTGTGCGCCGCACGCTCCGACGGTCTGGGCCGAGCGGAGCCTCAACAACGAGGTCGGGCTCCCGCTCACCGTCCTCCGGCTCGAGCCGGACACGCGCATCCTCGTGACGGAGATGGGGATGCGCGGCCTCGGGCAGATCGCGGCGCTGTGCGCGGTGGCGAGGCCCGACGTCACCGTGGTTCCGCACATCGGGCCCGAGCACCTCGAGCTCCTCGGCAGCGTCGAGCGCGTCGCGGAGGCGAACGCCGAGGCGATCGCGGCCCTTCGCGCGGCGGCACGGCTGTCGTCCCGGCGGGCGCCGCCGAGCTCGAGCCGTACCTGACGCGGAAGGACGTGCACGTACGTCGCTTCGACCCGGACGACGTCGACAGCCGCAACGGGGTCACCCGGTTCCGCGTGGACGGAGAGGAGCTCGAGCTCGAGCTCCCGTTCACGCAGCGCCATCTCGCGGCGAACACGCTCGCGGCGCTGCATGCGTACGCCGCGCTCGGGCTCCCGCTCGACCGTGCCCGCGAAGGAGTCGACTCGATCCGCCTCTCTCCGTGGCGCGGCGAGGAGACGCCGCTGCCGGGAGGAGGATTCGTGGTGAACGACGCGTACAACGCGAACCCGAGCTCGCTGCGCGCCGCGCTCGAGCACCTCGCCGAGCGCGCCGGGCAGCGGCGCCGCTTCGCGATCCTGGGGGAGATGGCAGAGCTCGGCGAGACGGCTCCCGCGTACCACCGGGAGCTCGGCGAGCGCGCACGGGAGCTCGGGATCGAGGTCATCGGAGTGGGGGAAGCGGCGCGGGCGTACGAGCCCGCTGCCTGGGCCGCGACGCCTGCGGGGGCCGTGGCGATCGCCCGCGAGCGCATCGGGCCGGGCGACGCCGTGCTCGTGAAGGCGTCCCGTGCGGTCGGGCTCGAAGGCATTGCCCAGGAGATCACGAACTTCGCCCGAGCATGGTCCCCGTCCTGATCGCGGGCCTGCTCGCGATGGTCGCCGCCGTCGTGATCGGGCCGAGGTTCATCGAGGTCCTGCGCACCCGGAACCTCGGGCAGCAGATCCGGGCGGAGGGACCGGCGACGCACGTCGTGAAGCAGGGGACGCCGACGATGGGCGGACTCCTCATCATCGCGTCGGCCGTCCTCCCGTTCCTCGCGCTCTCGCAGTACACGGCCGAGGGGCTGACCGTTCTCTTCATCACGCTCGGCTGCGCGGCGATCGGCTTCACGGACGACTACCTGAAGCTCCGCCGGCGGCACTCGCTCGGCCTCCCGGGCCGCTGGAAGATGATCCTCCTCGTCGCCGTCACCGTCGGAGCGGCGCTGCTCCTGCAGGAGACGCAAAGCTTCACGACGACGATCTACGTCCCGGTCGTCGGCTGGGACCTGCACCTCGGCGTCCTCTTCTATCCCTTCCTCTTCCTCGTGATCGCCGGCACCGTGAACGGCGCCAACCTCACGGACGGCATCGACGGGCTCGCCGCCGGCACCGTCGTGATCATGCTGCTCACCTTCCTCGCGGTGGCCGGGATCGCGTGGATCCGCTCGGGCAGTCCCGGGCACCGCAGCGAGGTCTACCTCGACATCGCCACCCTCGCCGCGGCCCTCATCGGCGGGACGATCGGGTTCCTCTGGTACAACGCCTCCCCCGCGGAGGTGTTCATGGGCGACACGGGCTCGTTCGCCCTTGGCGGCGCGATCGCCGGGTTCGCGATCGTCACCGGCACCGAGCTGCTGCTGCCGCTCATCGCCGCGATCTTCGTCATCGAGGTGCTCTCGCTGATCATCCAGGTGGTGAGCTTCAAGCGGACGGGGCGGCGGGTCTTCCTGATCGCGCCGATCCACCACCACTTCGAGATGAAGGCGTGGTCGGAGACGAAGATCATGGTGCGCTTCTGGATCATCTGCGCGATCTTCTGCGCGACGGGCTTCGCGCTCTTCTATCGCGACTTCCTGCGGTTCGTCCATTCGTGACGTGAGCGGCTTCGAGCTCGCCGGCGCGCGCGTGCTCGTCGTGGGTCTGGCCCGCTCCGGCAGCGCGGCGGCGGAGGCGCTCGTCGGTCGCGGCGCGCGCGTCGTGGGATTCGACCGCGACGAGGCGCTCGCTGCAGGAAGGCTCCGCGAGCTCGGCGTCGAAGTCCACCTCGGAAGCGAGGAGGAAACGCTGCTCAAGGGGATCGATCTCGTCGTCAAGAGCCCGGGCGTCCCGGGCGAAACGCCGCTGGTCCGGCGTGCCCGCGAGCGCGAGCTCCCGGTATGGAGCGAGATCGAGCTCGGCGCGCGCCTCCTTCCGAACCCGCTGCTCGGCGTCACCGGGACGAACGGCAAGACGACGACGACGGAGCTTCTGGGCGCGGTGTTTCGCGCCGCGGGACGCCAGGTCGAGGTCGCGGGGAACGTCGGCCGCCCGCTGACGTCGCTCGTCGGCTCGGCCCCGGACGACGCCTGGGTCGTCTGCGAGCTCTCCTCCTTTCAGCTCGAGGACGTCGAGACGCTGAAGCCTCGGATTGCCGTGCTCCTCAACCTCGAGCCGGACCACCTCGACCGGCACGGCACGTTCGAGGAGTACGCGGACACGAAGCTGCGGATCTTCGAGCAGCAGACGCCGGACGACACCGCGGTCGTGCCGCGGGCGTTTCGCACCGTCCCCGGGGCCGCGCGCCGGGTCGAGTTCACGGGCACGGACGGGCTTCCCGCCGAGCCCCGCATCCCCGGCCCGCACAACCGAGAAAACGCGGCGGCCGCGACCGCGGCTGCGCGCGCCGCCGGAATCGAGGACGCCGCGATCGCGGAGGCGCTGCGCACCTTCGACGGCGTCCCGCACCGGATCGAGCTCGTCCGCGAGCTGCGCGGCGTCCGCTATGTCAACGACTCGAAGGCGACGAACGTCGCCGCCGCACTCCGGGCGCTCGCGTCCTTCCCCGGCACGCGCCTCCACGTCGTCCTCGGCGGGCGCGGCAAGCAGGAGTCGTACGCGCCGCTCGCGGCGGCCTTCGAGCAGACGGACCGTGCCTATCTGATCGGCGAGGCCTCGGACGAGATCGCTCGCGCGCTCACTGCTGCCGGGGTCGAGCACGTGACCGCGGGCACGCTCGCCGAGGCTGTCGACGCGGCGGCGGCGGCAGCGGCGCCCGGGGAGGTCGTGCTCCTCTCGCCCGCGTGCGCGAGCTACGACCAGTTCCGCGACTTCGAGGCTCGCGGCGACGCCTTCCGCGAGCTGGTGGAGGCGCTGACGTGAAGGGCGACGGCACCTCGGACCAGCGGCTCGTCGCGTTCATCACGCTCGGGCTCGTCGCGTTCGGCCTCGTCATGGTGTACAGCGCGACGTCCGCGTCGGCCGCGATCGGGAACGGCGACCCGATGAGCTACCTCAAGCGGCAGGCGGTGTACGCCCTCATCGGGCTCGTGTTCATGATCGTGGCCTCGCGCTTCGACTACCACCGGCTCCGCTACGTCGCTCCGCCCTTCCTGCTCGTGGCACTGGGGCTGTGCACCGCCGTCCTCGTTCTCGGGCCGGCGATCAACGGCGCGCGCCGTTGGTTCGTGTTCGGGCCCGCCAGCTTCCAGCCTTCCGAGCTCGCGAAGCTGGCGCTCTGCCTCTTCGCCTCCGTGTACCTCGCGCGCCGGCGCGCACCGCGCACGCTCGGCGAGCTCGTGAAGCCGCTCGGGCTGCTCACGGGGATCTTCTGCGCGCTGATCGTCGTCGAGCCGGACCTCGGCACCACGATCACGCTCTGCGGGATGATGCTGGCGATCTTCCTCGTCGCCGGCGTCCCGACGAGGATTCTCGTCACCGCGACTCTGGCGGCCGCCGCGGTGGGGACGCTCGCCATCTGGTTCGAGCCCTACCGGCGAGCGCGCTTCTTCAGCTTCCTGCATCCGTGGTCGGACGCCGAGGGCTCGGGCTTCCAGATCGTGCAGGCCACGATCGGCATCGGCTCGGGCGGCTTCACGGGCGCCGGGCTGGGCCAGGGCGTCGGGAAGATCTCGTACCTCCCCGAGGCGCACACCGACATGATCTTCGCGGTGATCGGCGAGGAGCTCGGGCTCATCGGCTCGACCTTCGTCATCGCGGCGTTCGCGGCGCTCGCTCTCGTCGGCTTCCGCATCGCCCTGCGCTGCCCCGATCGGTTCGGCAAGCTCCTCGCCACCGGAATCACCGCCCTCGTGTGCGGCCAGGCGGCGATCAACCTCGCGGCGACGCTCGGGATCGCGCCGCTCACGGGCATCCCGCTCCCGTTCGTCTCCTACGGAGGCTCGAGCCTCGTCGTCCTGCTCGCCGCGGTCGGCGTTCTCCTTAACATCGCCGTGAATGACAAGGTCGTCGGATCTTCGGTGCGTCGATAGCGGCGGGCGGGACGGCCGGGCACGTACGGCCCGCGCTCGCGGTCGCCGAAGCGCTGCGCGACCGCGGAGTGGCGGTGACGTTCGCCGGGTCGCCCGACCGCGTCGAGTCGCGGCTCGTTCCTGACGCCGGCTTCGAGCTCGACACCTTCACGATCTCCGGATTCCCGCGCCGCGTGAGCCTCGGGCTCGTGCGCTCGCTCGCCCAGGCGGTGCGGGCGCCGTTCGCGTGCAGCCGGATCCTGTCGCGACGAAAACCGCACGTCGTTCTCGGAGGAGGGGGGTACGTCGCAGGCCCGATGGTGCTCGCCGCCCGCGTTCGAGGGATTCCCACAGCGCTCACCGAGGCGGACGCACACCTCGGCCTCGCGAACCGGCTCGCCGCGCCGTTCGCCCGGCGGGTGTTCCTGGCCTACGCGATTCCCGGCCGCGACGGACGGAAGTACAGCGTCGTCGGCCGACCGACCCCGCGCGCGCACCTCGGGGCGGAGCGGGAGGCCAGCCGGGCCGAGCTCGGGCTGCCGCTCGACCGTCCGGTCCTCGCGGTCTTCGGCGGGCTGGCCGGCGCCCAGGCGCTGAACGAGCTCGCGGTCGAGGCGTTCGGCGAGCGCGGTCCCGCCGTCCTGCACGTCTCGGGAGAGCGCGACTACGACGCGTTACGTCCACGCGTGCGCAGGGACGACTACGTGCTGCTTCCCTCGACCGACGCGTTCGGGTCGGCTCTCGCCGCCGCGGACCTGGCGATCTCACGTGCGGGAGGCACGGTCTGGGAGCTCGCTGCGGCGGGGACTCCGGCAATCCTCGTCCCGTACCCGCATGCGACCGGTGACCACCAGACGGCGAACGCGCGCCACTTCGAGCGCGGCGGCGGCGCTGTCGTCGTCGACCAGAGCGATCTCCGGCGCGTGCCCGCGCTGGCCGAGGAGCTGCTCGCCGACGCGCCGAGGCTCGCGCGTATGAGCGCGGCGATGCACACGCTCGCGAGGCCGGACGCCGCGGCGGTCGTGGCCGACGAGCTCGTCGCCCTCGCCGAGGCGCACGCGTGAGCGAGCGCCCGTTCGCCGGACGGCGCCTCTACTTCGTGGGAATCGGAGGCGCCGGGCTCTCGGCATACGCGAACTTCGCTCGCGCGTGGGGGGCGGACGTGGCCGGCTGGGACGTCCGCGAGACGATCTTCCTGGAGGCGCTCGACGGGATCGAGGTGGACGTCGGCGGCGAGCCGGCACCGCCGCCAGGCTTCGAGGTGATCGTCTCGGCCGCCCATGCGGGCCGCGTGGAGGGACGGTCTCGAGCAGAGTTCCTCGCCGAGCTGGTCGCGCGACGCCGCTCGATCGTCGTCGGAGGCGCCCACGGCAAGTCCACGACGGCCGCGATGATCGCGTACGTCCTGCGCGAGCTCGGCCACGATCCGGCCTGGATCGTCGGCGGTGTCGTCCCGCAGCTCGGGGGCAACGCGGGCGTCGGGGAGGGCTGGCTCGTCGTCGAGGGCGACGAGTCGGACCGCTCGATCGGCCTGCTCGAGCCCGAGATCGCCGTCGTGACGAACGTCGAGCTCGATCATCACGCTTCCTACTCGTCCGAAGCCGAGCTCGCCGCGTTCTTCGACGAGTGGCTCGCGCGCGCGCCGTCGACAGTGCGCGGCTGGGAGCTCGAGCCCGCCGACCTCCCGCTCGCAGTCCCCGGCGAGCACAACCGGCGCAACGCCGCCGCGGCTCTCGCAGCGCTCGAGCTCGCGGGCGTCGAGCGCGACGAAGCCGAGCGCGCCCTCGCCGGCTTCACGGGCGTCGCGCGCAGGTTCGAGCTCGTCGGCGAACGAGGAGAGGTGCGGGTGCTCGACGACTACGGGCACAACCCGACGGAGATCGCCGCGACGCTCGACCACGGCACGCGAGCTGGAGCCACGGGCGCTCATCGCCGTCTACCAGCCGCACGTGTTCGAGCGAACGCGCCAGCTGTACCGGGAGCTCGGGGAGGCGCTCGGGCTCGCCGACGCGGGCGATCGTCACCGACGTGATCGGCGGCCGTGACGACCCGCGTCCCGGCGTGACCGGAAAGCTCGTCCTCGACCACGTGCCGGCGCCGACGCGGCGCGGCTGGGCTCCGGGCCTCGACGACGCCGCGCGGCTCGCGCTCGCCTGGGCGCGGCCCGGAGACGTGGTCGTGACGCTCGGCGTCGGCGAGCCGTGGCGGATCGCGCGCGCGATCGTCGAGGGGCTGCCCGCGTGAGCCTCGAGCTCGAACGCGACCTGCCGCTCGCGAAGCTGACGACGATCGGTTCCGGGGGGCCGGCTGCGCTCGCCCGGCCGCGGACGTTGCCGGAGCTCGGCGACGCGCTCGGCTACGCGCGAGGCGAGGGGCTCGACGTCGTCGTCGTCGGCCTCGGCTCGAACTTTCTCGCGGCCGACGAGGGCGTCGACGCACTCGTCCTCCGCCTCGGAGGAGAGCTCGCCTCGGTTCACGTTCGCGAGGACGGCCTCGACGTGGGGGGAGGGGCGACGAACGCCGTGTGCCTGCACCGGGCGCGAGAGGCGGGTCTCGGCGGGCTGGAGTTCGCGTGCGCGATCCCCGGGACCGCGGGCGGCGGGGTCCGCATGAACGCCGGCGCATACGGCCGGGACTGGTCGGATGTCCTCGCGCGCGCGCTCGTGGTCTCCGCCGAAGGCGAGCGCTGGCTCGGGCCCGGGGAGCTCGGGCTCGAGTATCGGAGCTCCTCGCTTCACCCAGGGGAAGTGGTCGCTCGTGTCGAGTATCGCCTCGAGCCGCGGCCGCCCGGCGAGATCAAGGCGCATGTCGCGGAGCTCGTGGCGCGCCGAAAGGAGACGCAGCCGACAAACAAGCGGACCTTCGGCAGCGTCTTCAAGAATCCCGAGGGCGAGCTCGGAGCGGGAAGGATGCTCGAGCTCTGCGGACTCAAGGGCTACCGCATCGGCGGCGCGCAGGTCTCTCCCAAGCATGCGAACTTCATCGAGAACGCGGGCGGAGCGACGAGCGCGGACTGCGTCGCGCTCATGGTCGAGGCGCGTCGGCGAGCGCACGAGGAGTTCGGCGTCGTCCTCGAGCGCGAGGTCGTCTTCGTCGGTCTCGAGGAGCTCCCGCCCGTCACGTAGGAACGGCTCGCGGGGCGGCGAATCACGCCGCATGGCCGGGGGACGGAGCGCGCGCGGATCGCGCCGGAACGTTGCTGCGGCAAGCGTCGTCGTCCCGTTTCCGCGAGGTGCGGCCGGTGCTCGCCTGGATCTCGCGCGTTTCGTCCCGTCCGGCCGCTGGCTTCTCGCGACGGTCGGCGCTCTCGTGGCGGTCGGGCTCGCCTACTGGGCCGCCTACGCGACGCCGGTCTTCGCGCTGCAACGGGTCGACGTGCGCGGCGCTCCACCGACGCTCACGCGGGAGGTGGCGCGCGCGACGAGCGACCTCAGAGGAAGGAGCCTCGTGGCCATCGACGCCGAGGGGGTCGAGGGCGAGCTCCACGAGCTTCCGGCCGTCGCCGGTGTGACCGTCGACCGCGCCTTCCCGCACACCCTCGTCATCCGGATCGCGCCGGAGAAGCCCGTCGCCGTGATCCGGCGTGGGCATTCGGCCTGGCTCGCGACCGGGGCTGGAAAGGTGATCCGGGAGATACCGACGGGGACGCAGCGCGAGCTCCCGCGACTCTGGCTCGGGCGCGGGACGAGCATTCGGGTCGGCGGGCAGGTTCCCGCAGGCATGGTCTCCGCGACGCGGGCGCTCGCGGACGCGCGCTCGGCAGGTCTCGGCGGAAGGGTGCGCGGGATCAGGACGACGGGCGACGAGCTGACGCTCGTACTGCGGCACGGCACGGAGGTCCGGCTCGGCCGCGCGGCGGAGGTCGAGCTCAAGCTCGTCATCGCACGCCGCGTGCTCCGGCTCGTGGACGGGACGCCGGCGTATGTCGACGTGAGCATCCCGGAGCGTCCCGTTGCCAACTAGCAACCTTCAAGTCTGAGGTCGAGGTTGAAGGTTGCGGCTGGGGGAGTCGTTGACAAGCTGTGGGAGGAGGCTTACCCTCGGGAGCGAAGGGTGTCCCGCAAGCCGCACGTTCAACGCGAACTTCAGCCTGAGGTGAGTTGAGAGATGAGCAATC
This sequence comes from uncultured Gaiellaceae bacterium, assembly GCA_963831285.1. Classification (GTDB taxonomy): domain Bacteria; phylum Actinomycetota; class Thermoleophilia; order Gaiellales; family Gaiellaceae; genus GMQP-bins7. The sequence continues at coordinate 278,827 of CAWHPO010000001.1, forward strand.
AGCAAGGGAGCTACCTCGCGGTCATCAAGGTCGTCGGCATCGGCGGCGGCGGTACGAATGCCGTCACGCGCATGGTCGAGGCGGGTCTCTCGGGCGTCGAGTTCGTCGCCGTGAACACGGACGCACAGGCGCTCCTCATGACCGAGGCCGACGTGAAGATCCACATCGGCTCGAAGTCGACGCGCGGCCTCGGCGCCGGCGCCGACCCCAAGGTCGGGCTCGCCGCCGCCGACGAGAGCCGCGACGAGCTCAAGGAGGCGCTGAAGGGCGCAGACATGGTCTTCGTCACCGCCGGCGAGGGCGGTGGCACCGGAACGGGCGGCGCCCCCGTCGTGGCGCAGATCGGACGGGAGCTCGGCGCTCTGACCGTCGGCGTCGTGACGAAGCCGTTCGCCTTCGAGGGGAAGCTCCGCGCCGATCAGGCCGAGCAGGGGATCCAGTCGCTGCGGGAGAGCGTGGACACGTTGATCGTCATCGAGAACGACCGGCTGCTGCAGGTCGTGGAGCCGAAGACGCCGGTGACGGAGGCGTTCCGGATCGCGGACGACATCCTCCGCCAGGGCGTCCAGGGGATCACCGACCTCATCACCGTGCCCGGGCTCATCAACCTCGACTTCGCGGACGTGCGCACGATCATGCGCGAGGCCGGCTCGGCGCTGATGGGGATCGGCGAGGCGCAGGGTGAGCACCGCGCCGCCGAAGCGGCGCGCGCGGCGATCTCGTCGCCGCTCCTCGAGACCACGCATCGACGGTGCGACCGGCGTGCTCCTCAACATCACGGGCGGCACGAATCTCGGTCTCGCGGAGGTGGACGAGGCCGCACAGGTCGTCACGAACGCGGCCGACTCGAACGCGAACGTCATCTTCGGCGCGGTCATCGACGACGCGATGGGCGACAAGGTGCGCGTGACGGCGATCGCGACGGGCTTCGGCGGTCGCGTCCGGCGGCGCGCGGGACGGCCGGTCGAGGTCGGCGTCGGCGCCACGGAGCGCGAGCGCCCGACCTTCGACGCCCCGAGCGTCCGCGACGTCGAGCTCGACATCCCGTCGTTCTTGCGCGAGGAGTGAGGATCCGCCGAGCGGATCCTCACTCCCGCGGACGTCCCTGAAGGCGACCGCTTCGCGCGGCCGCTGCGCTGCGGCCCTTTGATCTGGCCGCCTGGCGAGCAGTCGTTAGAGTCGCGGACCGTGGACGCGACGCTCCAGCGCACGCCGCTCTACGAGCGCCACGTGGCTCTCGGAGCGCGCATGGTGCCCTTCGCGGGCTTCGAGATGCCGGTGCAGTACGAGGGCGTCATCCCCGAGCACAAGGCGGTTCGCTCCGACACGGGCGTCTTCGACGTGTCGCACATGGGAGAGATCCACGTGGACGGCCCGACGGCGCAGGAGTTCCTGCAGTCCGTGCTCTCGAACGACATCGACCGGATCGCGGACGGCGAGGCGCAGTACACGCTTCTGACGAACGAGTCGGGCGGGATCGTCGACGACCTCATCGCCTATCGCCTCGGCCACGGGCAGTTCTACCTCGTCGTCAACGCGTCGAACCGGGCGGCCGTGTACGAGTGGCTGAAGGAGCGCGAGCCTCGCGGCTGCGAGGTGCGCGACGCGTCCGACGAGTACGCGCTCCTCGCGGTGCAAGGCCCGCGCTCGCTCGAGCGCCTCGGTCTGCCGGAGGCGCCGGCGTTCACGCACGCCATGGGCGAGCTCGACGGGGTCGAGGTGATGATCGCCCGCACGGGCTACACCGGTGAGCTGGGCGTGGAGCTCTGCTGCGCCGAGGACGACGCGACCGCGCTCTGGGACGCCGTGCTCGCGCGGGGTGCCGAGCCGTGCGGCCTCGGCGCGCGTGACACGCTGCGGCTCGAGGTCTGCTACCCGCTGCACGGCAACGACATCACGCCGGAGACGGACGCGATCTCCGCCGGGCTCGGCTGGGCGTGCGCGCTCGAGACCGAGTTCACCGGCGTCGAGGCGCTCCGGCGAGTGAAGGCCGAAGGGCCGGAGCGAAAGCTCGTCCCGTTCGTCATGGAGGAGCGCGCGGTGCCGCGTCAGGGCATGCCGATCGAGGGCGGGGGCGAGGTCACCTCCGGCACGCACTCGCCAATGCTCGACGTCGGGATCGGGATGGGCTACGTGCCTGCGACCGCCGCTGCGTCCGGCTCCGAGCTCGTCGTCGACGTCCGCGGAAAGCCGCGCCGCGCACGCATCGTGAAGAAGCCGATCTACCGGAAGGAGAGCTAGAGGAGTGCCCGCCAGCGAGAGCTACCCGGACGACCTCCGCTACCACCCCGAGCACGACTGGGCGCGGATCGACGGCGACGAGGCGACGCTCGGCATCACCTGGTTCGCGCAGGACTCGCTCGGGGAGCTCGTCCACTACGAGGCGCCGGAAGCCGGCTCGACCGTCGCGAAGGACTCCTCGTACGGCGAGGTGGAGTCGGTGAAGGCCGTGTCGGACATCGTCGCTCCGCTCTCCGGCGAGGTGCTCGAGGTCAACCAGAAGGTCGTCGACGCCCCGGAGACCGTGAACGACGACCCGTACGGCGAGGGGTGGCTCATCCGGATCCGCATGTCCGACGCCGCCGAGGTCGAGGCGCTGATGGACGCCGAGGCGTACCGGGCGCACGTCGCCGACCAATGAGCGAGCGTCCCATGAACCGCGAACCCGTAGGGGCCGGGCATGCCCGGCCCCTACGGCGAGGGGCAGACGATGGGCTACCTGAGCCTCACCGACGCCGACCGCGCGGAGATGCTCGCCGCGATCGGCGTCGTCGTCGGTCGACGAGCTGTTCGAGCAGGTACCTCCGGGCGTCCGCTTCGACCGCGAGCTCGACGTGCCGCCCGCGCTGGGGGAGGCCGAGCTCGTCCGTCACCTCGAGGAGCTCGCGGCGAAGAACGTCCCGACGAGCGCCGAGCTGTCGTTCCTCGGTGCCGGCATCTACGACCACTACGTCCCCTCCGTCGCCGACGTCGTGCTCTCCCGCGGCGAGTTCCTGACCGCGTACACGCCCTACCAGCCGGAGATGAGCCAGGGGACGCTGCAGGCGATCTTCGAGTACCAGACCGTCATCTGCGAGCTGACGGGCATGGACGTCTCGAACGCGTCCGGCTACGACGGCTGCACGGTCGCGGCCGACGCGTGCTTCGTCGCGCGGCACGTCTCCGACCGGCGCAAGGTCGTCCTCGCCGAGACGCTCAACCCGCAGGTGCGCCAGACCGTGAAGACGTATGCGCCGGGGTTCGGCTTCGAGGTCGTCGAGGTGCCGCAGCGGGACGGCGTGACCGACCCGGACGAGCTCGCGGCAGCCGCGACCGACGCCGCCGCGGTCCTGTTCCAGCAGCCGAACTTCCTCGGCTGCCTCGAGCCCGCGCCCGACCTCGCGGCAGCCGCGAACGGCGCCGGCGCGCTCTCGATCGCGCACGTCGACCTGATGTCGCTCGGCGTGCTCGAGGCGCCGGGCGCCTACGGTTGCGCGATCGCGATCGGGGAGGGGCAGTCGGCCGGGAACTGGCAGTCGTACGGCGGCCCGCACTACGGCTTCCTCGCGTCGCGCTCGGACTACGTCCGCCGGATGCCCGGGCGGATCGTCGGCGAGACCGTCGATCTGGACGGCCGCCGCGCCTTCGTGCTCACGCTGCAGACCCGCGAGCAGCACATACGCCGCGAGAAGGCGACGTCGAACATCACGACGAACCAGACGCTGCTCGCGCTGGCCGGGCTCGCGACGTTGTCCTGGCTCGGCCCGGAGGGCCTGCGCGAGGTGGGGGAGACGTGCCTGGCGCTCGCCCAGTACGCGCGCGAGCGCGTGCCGCTCGAGCCCGCGTTCGAGGCGTCGTCGTTCAAGGAGGTCGCGTTCCGGACGCCCCTCCCCGCCCGCGAGGTGATCCGCCGCGCGCGCGAGCACGGCGTCAACCCCGGCTACGCGCTCGGGCGCGACTACGAGGGAATGGAGGACGTCCTGCTCGTCGCGCTGACGGAGAAGAAGAGCGTCGAGGACGTCGACCGGCTCGCGAGCGTGCTCGAGGAGGTGTGCGCGTGAACGTGCCGCCACCCGCCAACAATTGTCTGTTTTTTGACCCTCGAGTGCCAGGCACTGTAAAGGTCAAGAGTTCGCGCCGAGGTGCCCACAGGTGACGGCCACGACCTCCGGCGACGCCGCGGACGCCGCCTCGGGCGCCTGGCGCGCCGCGCCGCTCATCTTCGAGCGCTCGCGCTCGGGGAGGCGCGCAGGGCGCCCGCCGCGGCCCGACCTGCCGGTCCCCGAGCTCCCCGACTCGCTTCGCCGCTCGACGCCGCCGCGGCTCCCCGAGCTCGCCGAGCCCGAGATCGTCCGGCACTTCACCGCGCTCGCCGACCGGACGTTCGGCGTCGACACGGGCTTCTACCCACTCGGCTCGTGCACGATGAAGCACAACCCGCGGGTGCACGAGCGGCTCGCGGCGCTGCCGGGCTTCCGCGACCTGCACCCGCACGCCGACGACGCGGACGCGCAGGGCGCGCTCGAGCTCATGTGGCGCCTGCAGGGCATCCTCGCCGAGATCGCGGGCCTCCCCGCGGTGACGCTGCAGCCGGCGGCGGGCTCGCAGGGCGAGCTCACCGGGCTCATGCTCATGCGCGCGTACTTCGCCGATCGCGGCGAGGAGCGGGACACGATCATCACCGCGGACACGGCCCACGGCACGAATCCCGCGAGCGTCGCGATGGCGGGGTACCAGCTCGCGAAGGTGGAGACCGACGGGCGCGGGAACCTCGACCTCGACGACCTCCGCGGCAAGGTGAACGAGCGCACGGCGGGGCTCATGCTCACGAACCCGTCGACGCTCGGGCTCTTCGACGAGGGGATCGAGGAGGTCGCGCAGATCTTCCACGACGCGGGCGCCCTCCTCTACTACGACGGCGCCAACCTGAACGCCGTCGTCGGCATCTCGCGCCCCGGCGACATGGGCTTCGACATCGTCCACTACAACCTCCACAAGACCTTCTCGCAGCCGCACGGCGGAGGCGGGCCCGGGGGAGGGCCGGTCGCCGTGCGCGAGTCGATCGAGCCGTTCCTCCCGGCGCCCGTCGTCGTCCGCGACGGTGACGCCTTCCGCCTCGATCACGATCGCCCGAAGTCGATCGGACGCGTGCGCGGCTTCGCCGGCCCGTTCGGCGTGTTCGTCCGCTCGTACGCGTTCATGCGGGCGTACGGGCCCGGCCTCAGGGAGATGTCCGAGGTCGCGGTCCTGAACGCGAACTACCTGCTCGCGCGCCTCCGCGACTCGTACGACCTCCCGTACGACCGGCACTGCATGCACGAGTTCGTCCTCTCCGCGCGGAACCTGAAACGCGAGCACGGGATCACCGCCCTCGACGTCGCGAAGCGGCTCATGGACTACGGGATCCACCCGCCGACGGTCTACTTCCCGCTCGTCGTCCCGGAGGCGCTCATGATCGAGCCGACGGAGACCGAGCCGAAGGAGCGCCTCGACGACTTCGTCGACGCGATGCAGGCGATCGCGCGCGAGGCGGCCGAGTCGCCCGAGCTGCTGAAGGAGGCGCCGCACGGCCGGCCCGTCCGTCGCCTCGACGAGGTGCGCGCGGCCAAGCAGCCGGTGCTGCGCTACCTCTTCGACGAGCATCCCGCGCTCGTCACGTAGCCCGATCGCCCGTCCAGCACTTGGATACCCGCGCGGCGCGCGCGATCGGTAGCCTCGCGCGCGCATGGCAGGCCTCGCTCGGGTCGTGATCCGACTTCGCTGGCTCGTGATCGGCGTGTGGATCGCGCTGACCGCGATCGGGATGTTCTCCGCGGCGAAGCTCTCCGACCGCTGGTTCCAGTCGTTCTCCATCCCCGGCTACTCGGCGTACGAGGCGAACCAGCGCACGCTCGCCGCGTTCGGCTCGGGGGAGCAGGTGCCGCTCGTGACCGTGTTCACGGCGGACGGCGACGTGCGAAAGATTCCGGGGATCAAGCACGCGATCGACGCGACCGCCGCGGTCGTTCCCGGCTCGCGCGTCGGCTCCTGGTTCGACACGCAGAGCGACATGTACCTCTCCCCCGACCGGCACACGATGGTCGCGACGATCTACCCGCCGGGAAACGCGACGTTCACGAGCGTTCCTCCGATCGACCTAGCTCGGACGGCCCTGAACGAGGCGACGCCGGCCGGGGTGACGAGCCATCTCACGGGACGCGACCCGATCTTCCAGTCGCAGGGCGGCGACACCGGGCCGGGTGTCTTGACGGAGACGATGATCGGCGCCGCCGGTGCGCTCCTCGTGCTCCTGTTCGTGTTCGGCACGCTGCCGGCCATCGGCGTCCCGCTGGCGATGGCGGCCGCCTCCATCCTCACGACGTTCTTCTGCGTCTACCTGCTGACGTACGTCACCCACGTGTCGATCATCGTGCAGTTCCTCGTCGCGCTCGTCGGGCTCGGTGTGTCGATCGACTACGCGCTGCTCATGATCTTCCGCTTCCGGGAGGAGCTCGCAGCCGGACGCCCGACCGACGACGCCCTCGTCGAGACGCTCACGCACGCGGGGCGGTCGGTCGTCGTCTCCGGCTCCACCGTCGCGATCGGCCTCTTGAGCATGGTGATCCTCCCGCTCCCGTTCATCCGCTCGATCGGGATCGGCGGCATGCTCATCCCCGCGATCGCGGTGACCGCCTCGATCACGCTCTTGCCCGCGCTCCTGTCGCTGCTCGGGCCGAGGATCAACCGGCTGCGGGTGATGCCGAAGCGGTTCGTCGAGCCGCCGAGCGCCGATCGTGGATTCTGGGCTCGCTGGGCGCACACCGTCACGCGCCGGCCGCTACCGATCTTCCTCATCGGCGTCGTCATCGTCTCTCTCGTCATCTATCCCGCGTTCCACATGAACCCGAGCGACGCCCAGCTGAAGAACGAGCCGGCTTTGGGAGATGCGGAGGCCGGGCGCGCGGCGATCACCGCGGCGGGGATCCCGGACGGCGTGTACCTGCCGTACGTGGTCCTCGCGGAGGGGGACGTCGCGAGCGACCGCCTCGGTCGGGTCGTGACCGCGGTCGGCGACGCGGACGGCCTGTACGGCGCAGCCGCGCCTCCTTCGTGGCGCCGGCAGAGCAGCGCGCTCGTCGAGGCGTTCGGAGACGACGACGGCAGCTCGCGCGCGGCGAAGAAGACGATCTCGCACCTCCGCCAGACCGTCCTTCCGTCGACGGCGTCGAAGCTCGGGGGCGGGACGAAGCTCACGCTCGGGGGAGCCGCGCCCGAGGAGCGCGACTTCATCAGCGCCGTGTACGGGAAGTTCCCGTACGTGCTGCTCTTCGTGCTCATCCTGACCTTCGTCCTGCTGATGCGCGCGTTCCGCTCGGTCGTTCTGCCGCTGAAGGCGGTCATCCTGAACCTCGTCTCGCTCGGCGCGGCCTACGGCATCGTCGTGTTCATCTTCCAGGACGGGCATGGGAGCGACCTCGTCTGGAACGTGCAGGCGACCGACGCGGTGATCTCGTGGATCCCGCTCATGATCTTCGCGTTCCTGTACGGGATCTCGATGGACTACGAGGTGTTCATGATCACGCGCATGCGCGAGGTCTACGACGAGCTGCACGACACCCCGCGCGCGATCGAGCTCGGACTCGCGCGGACGGGGAAGCTCGTGACGAGCGCCGCCCTCGTTCTCATGTTCGCGTTCTTCTCGCTCTCGACGAGCCCCGGGCCGGACATCAAGCAGTTCGCGATCGGCCTCGCCGCGGGCGTCGTGTTCGACGCGACCGTCATCCGGGCGCTCCTCGTGCCCTCGACGATGATGCTGCTCGGCCGCTGGAACTGGTGGTTGCCGACGTGGACGGCCCGCGTCCTGCGGACGCGCCCGAGCCCGCTCGAGCCCGCCGCGGCTACCGCCTCCGAGCGCTAGCCGGCGGGAGCCGGCTGCCAGAGCTCGAAGCGGTTCCCCTCGGGGTCCGTGGCCCACCCGAAGCGACCGTGCTCGTGCTCCTCGACGTGCTCGTCGACCTCCACTCCGGCCGCCCGGAGCTGCGCGAGCATGGCGTCGAGGTCGGCGACGGTGAAGTTCACCATTGCCTGCTTGTCCGCGGCCCAGTAGGTCGTATCGGCGGAGAACGGCGCCCACACCGTGTTGCGGCTCTCGGGGAAGACGACGTACGCGTCCTCGAGTGGCACGCCGAGATGCTCGGCGTACCAGGCGACGAGCCCTTTCGGGTCGCGTGAGCGGAAGAACACGCCGCCGATCCCGGTCACGCGCTCCATCAGCGCACGCTCGCCGAGCTGGCCGCAGGCGGCCTCGATGTCGCGCCCGCGCGTGAGTCTCACCGTGGCCGGGATCCGCGCGCGCTCGAGGACGCGCTTGAAGCGCTCGATGGCCTCGCGCGACGAACCCTCGTACAGCCCTGTCGGGTTGTAGGGGATGAGGTTGACCTTGAACGGGCAACCTCGATACGTGGTGAGATTGACCTTGAAGCCCGCGGATCGAGCAGGGCCGCCAGCGCCCTCGCGTCGGCAGCCGAGTCGTTCACGCCCGCGAGCATGACGTACTCCACGAACACCTTGCGGCGCCGCAGCTCCACGTAGCGGCGGCACTCCGCAAGCACCTCCGCGAGCGGGTACCGGTCCTGAACCGGCATGAGCTCGGAGCGCTTCGCCGGGTCCGCGGCGTGAACCGACACCGCGAGCCGGATCGGGTGCTCGACCTCGTCGACGAACCGGCGGAGGCCGGGCATCCAGCCGACGGTCGAGATCGTCGTCCGGCGGTGCGTGATCCCGAGGTCGGGCAGCCGCAGGGCCGAGGCGAGCACGGCGTCGACGTTCAGGAACGGCTCGCCCATCCCCATGTACACGGCGTGGTCGATCTCCCCGCGCCGCCGGAAGTGGAGGGCCTGGTCGAGGATCTCCGACGCGGTCAGGTTCCGGCCGAAGCGCATCGCGCCGGTCGCGCAGAAGGTGCAGGTGAGGGGGCACCCGGATTGCGACGAGAGGCACAGCGAGCGCCGTCCGTCGCGGTAGCGCATGAGCACGGCCTCGACCGGATGCCCGTCCTGGGTGTGGAAGAGCGCCTTGACCGTGCCGTCGGCGGACTGGCGCTCGGTCACCGCCTCGAGCGTCGAGAACGGCACCTCGGCGGCGAGCGCGCCGCGCAGAGCCTTCGGGAGCGTCGTCATCCCGTCGTACGAGTCGACGCCGCGCGACGCCCACTCCCAGACCTGACGGCCGCGGTACGCAGGCTCGCCGCGGTCGGCGAGGGTCCGTTCGAGGAGCGCGAGATCCACGCGGATGACGGTAGCGTGCGCGGCGTGATCGATCTCCGCTCCGACACCGCGACGAGGCCGACCGAGGGCATGCGCCGCGCCATCGCCGAGGCGGCGGTCGGTGACGAGCAGAAGCGCGAGGACCCGTCCGTGAACGAGTTGCAGGAACGCGTCGCGGCGCTCCTCGGGCAGGAGGCGGCGCTCTTCCTGCCCACGGCGACGATGGCGAACCAGATCGCGCTGAAGCTGCTCGCGCGACCCGGCGACGTCCTCGTCGCGGAGCAGTTCTCCCACGTCGTGATCTACGAGTACGGGGGTGCGGCGGCGCACGCCGGGCTCGCGACGCTCGCGCTGGCGGGCGACCGCGGCAGGCTGACGCCGGAGCAAGTCCGGCGGGCGGCCGAGCCGAGCGCGAAGGTTGCGGACCAGCGCGCGGCGGTGCTCTCGCTCGAGGACACGCACAACAGCTCGGGCGGCCGCGTGTGGCCCCTCGACGAGCTCGAGGACGTGGTCTCGACGGCACGGGCGGTCGGGCTGGCCGTGCACCTGGACGGCGCGCGGCTGCTCAACGCCGCCGTCGCCGGAGGCGTCGCTCCGGCGGAGATCTCGGCCCGCTTCGACACGGTGACGCTGTGCCTCTCGAAGGGGCTCGGCTGCCCTCTCGGCGCCCTGCTCGCCGGCTCGCGCGAGCTCATGGAGCGCGCGTGGCGGGAGAAGCACCTGTTCGGCGGGGCCATGCGGCAGGCAGGGATCGTCGCCGCGGCAGGCCTCTACGCGCTCGACCGCCACGTCGACCGGCTCGCCGACGACCACGCGCGCGCACGTCGGCTCGCAGAGCGACTGGACGCGGCCGGTGTCCCAGTCGAGCTCGAGCAGGTCGAGACGAACTTCATCCAGATCGACGTCGAGCCGCTCGGGCTGGAACGCGGCGACGCGCTCGCCCGGCTCGCTGCAGCCGGCGTGGGGCTGTCCACGACGATCCATCCGACGATCCTCCGTGCCGTCACGCATCTCGACGTGTCCGACGAGGACGTCGAGCGCGCGTCCGAGCTGATCCCACAGGCGCTGCTCGCGCCGGTCGGCGCCCCCGGCTAGCGGACCCGGAGGGCCGGGCTCGCGACCCGCGCGCTCGGGTACCAGAGGCGGAAGCGCGTGCCCCTGGCTGCGATCGCGCTGACCGAGAGGTAGCCGTGCGCGTTCGTGATGCGAGAGCCGCCCACGGCGCGCCAGTGCCCGTGCGTGAGCCGCTGCAGCACGTAGCGCTGCGGGCCTTTGCCGGGACGGACCTGGCCCCAGAGCGCCACGCGGGAGCCGTGTCGGGACGCCTGCGCGAACGGAAGCATCATCGCCGCTCGGGCCGGCTTGACCTTGCCCGAGATCGTCTCGAGACCGCTCTGGAAGCGCGCGAGATCGGGCTCGTCGCGGTAGAGGTAGTGGATGAGGAGGTCGACCTTCGGGGCGAGGTACACGCGCCGCGCGGCCTCTCCCACGTAGCGGGCCTGGTTCGCCCACGAGACGCCGAAGGGGTCGGGCGGGCTCGTCTGGTAGGCGTACTCCGTGAGCCAGATCCGGGCCGAGGGGAAGGCGCGCCCGACGAGCGCGATGAGCCGGTCGAGGCTCGCCATCGTGATCGTCTTGCACGTGCAACCGCCGCTGAACGGGGTGTCGCCTGCATAGACGGGATACGGGTGGTGCGCGTAGACGTCGAGATGCGCGTGCGCGCGGGCCATGCGCTCGATGAAGTCCACCGGCGAAATGCCGCCCTGTCCCGCCCGGGGTGCGGTCACGCCGCCCGCCACGAGGTTCTTCCGGCTCACGGACTTGATCGCCGCGTACGCAGGGTTGAGGAACCGCTGGACGTAGGTCTCCGGCGATGCCGGCTTCAGCCAGATGGGCTTGTTCGGCTCGTTCCACACGACCCACCGTCGGACGTAGCGATAGCGCAGCGCGGCCTCGCGCGCGAACGCCGCGAAGTCGGTCCCGTCGGGCGGCGCGACGTTGGCTCCTGCGTTTCCGTTCGCCCAGCCCGGCGTCCCCCACAGCGTCACGACGGGGTCGAGCCCGCGCGCGTGCAGGGCGGCCAGCAGCCTGTCGGCTCGGTTCCAGCGGTAGACGCCCTGGGTGCTCTCCACCTGGTCCCAGCGCACGGTGACGCGCACGGCGTCGAGCCCGAGGCGGCTGATCTGTGCGACCCGGTCGGAGAGCTTCCCCGGGCCGAACTCAAGCCAGGCGTCGTCCTGGATCCCGAACTCCACGCGCGTCGACGCCTGGGCCGACGCGGTCGTCGCTGCGAGCAGCGCGAGGACGAGCACGGGCAGCGCGAGAAACCTCATGGCCGGACACTCATACCTGCTCCCACGTCGTGACACGCGCCGGCCTCACGCCTTCCTTACCGCTTCCGAATCGGTCGTTAGCGGTCGCCTGCTGCGAAGAACGCGGCCGCGACGGCAGCGTATCCGGCGAGGAGGAGGGCGCCGCGCAGCCTGCTCGAGCGCCCGTCGGAGAGGACGACCGCGGTGTAGGCGACGGAGCCGCCGAGCGCGGCGATCTCGACGGGGCGGAAGCTCAACGACAGGGGCTCGAGCAGCCACGAAAGGAGCGCGACCGCGGGAATCAGGAAGACCGCGACCTGGGCGGCCGACGAGAGCGCGATCTCGCCAGCGAGCGCGATCTTCCCGCGCGAGGCGACCACGATCGCGCCGCCGTGCTCGGCGGCGTTCCCGACGATCGCGACGATGACCGCCGCGACGAAGAAGTCGCTCAGGCCGACCTTCTCCGCGAATGCCTCGAGCGAGCCCACGAGGATCTCGGCCACGAGCGCCGTCGCGAGCGTCGCGACCCCGAGCGCGACGAGTGAGCGGCGGAACGACCAGGCGTCGACCTCGTCGTCGGAGGCGACGTGCAGCGTCAGGTGGCGGCGCAGCGAGAACCACGTGACGACGACGTACACGACGAGCAGCGCGGCCGAGATCGCGGCCGACACCTGCGCGAGCCCGTGCGAGTCGGGGTCGCCGTCCCACCCCGGCACCGACGGCACGAGGAAGAGCGCGGTGGCGATCGCGATCAGCCCGAGCGAGAGGAAGCTCGAGAACCGATCGAGCTCGCCGCGCCCGCCGGCGACGAGCGACGCGCCGAGGACGAGCAGGAGGTTCGAGACCACGCTTCCCGTGAGCGAGCCGCGGACGACCTCGGTGAGGCCGTCGTTCACCGCGATGAGCGCGATGATCAGCTCGGGAGCGTTCCCGAAGGTCGCGTTCAGGAAGCCGCCGATGCCGGGGCCCGTGTGCTCCGCGGCGTGCTCGGTCGCCTCGCCGATGAGCCACGCGAGCGGGATGAGCGAGAGCGCCGCGAGCACGAACTCGGCGGTGTCCGGGAGTGCCCCGGCGTAGTGGAGGGCGATCGTCGCGGGTGCGAGGGCGAGCGACGCGAAGAGAGCTCGGCGCACCACTCGCCGGACCCTACCGGCGGGCCCTCGAGCTCACGGGATTGTCGCCACTGCCTGAAAACCCGCTGCTTGTCAAGACTTGCGGCAGACGGTCTCGGATGAACACAATCGAGACGTGAACGAAGCGATCGCGGACGTCGGGCTCCCTCTCCGGGTTCAGGACGAGGTCGCGTGCCGCCACTGCGACGTGCACTGTGAGAAGGTCGTCTACCCGGCTGCGTGCCTGCGCATGGCGTGCCCGTTCGTCTACGCGTACGAGGCGTGGGGCCACACGTACGTCGGCTGCATGCAGAAGGTCTTCGATGTCGAAATCGACCTTCACCTCCTCGAGGAGGCGGAGACCGGGCGCGGTGGCTTCGGCGCGGTTCGCGCCCGGCGGGCGCCGCTACCGATGTGCGAGGTCGAGGTGGTGGGCACGTATCCGCACCGCGAGGACGACCTCGGCTGCCGGAATCCCGAGTTCCACGAGCTTCCCCGCGAGCGCGCGTCGTTCCGCGTGTTCGCGACGGTCGCCGACTAGGAGGGCTTGGCGGAACGGGCCTCGTCGCCGAAGTGCCGCCGGTCGGCGCGAGGCGAGGACGCAGGGAGCCCCGATACTCGAACGTATCGGGGCGACCGAGGACGCTGCATCGCGTCGATCCGGCGCTCCTTCGGCGGCATGGAGCCTGTTTCGCCAAGCCCTCCTAGCGCTTTCGCCGTCGTAGGCCGCGCCGGCGGAGGGCGCGCATGCGGTCGAGGTCCTCGGTCGCCTCGCCCTTGTCCTCCCACGTCTCGGTGATCGCGGGAAGGCCGGCGAAGGCCGGATGGCCGAGGAACGTGGCGAGCCCGTCGCCGATGAGGCCGCGGCCGACGAGCTCGTGCCGGTCGCGGTTCGACCCCAGCGGGGTCTGGGAGTCGTTCACGTGCAGCACGCGGAGGCGCTCGAGCCCGATCCGCCGGTCGAGGTCTGCGACGGCCTCGTCGAGAGCCGCCGGATCCGCCACGTCCACCCCCGACGCCCACCAGTGGCACGAGTCGAGGCAGAGACCGAGGCGTGGGTGGCGGTCGAGCGCGTCGGACAGGCTCGCGAGCTCCACGACGGAGCGTCCGATCGTTCCGCCCGCGCCCGCGGCGTTCTCCATGCACAGCCACAGGTCGTCGGTCGTCAGCTCCAGGAGCTCGCGGATCGAGGGGGCGACGCGCTCGACCGCCTCCTCGAAGCCGTAGCCGAGGTGCGAGCCGACGTGGAAGACGACCGCCTCGGCGCCGATCGCGTCCGCGGTCTGCATCGTCGCCCGCAGCGCCGCCAGGGAGTTCTCCCGCACCGCGCGGTCGCGGCTCGCGAGGTTCACGAGGTAGAGGGCATGGCAGGAGGCGGCCTTCACCCGCGCCTGCCGCCGCCGCACCCGAAACCGCGCAAGCTCGTCGTCGGAGTGCGCGGTCGGCCTCCACATCCGCGGGCTCTGCGTGAACACCTGGACGGCGGTGCCACCGATCTCTTCGACGCGGTCGATCGCCTTCGAGATGCCGCCGGCCGCGGACACGTGAGCACCGAAGAGCATGCGGTGATCGTAGGGGCGAGATATATCTCGCCCCTACATGTCCGTTGTTCGGGTCCGCATGGCGCCGTCGCCGACGGGGCTGCTCCACATCGGCGGCGTGCGCACGTTCCTCTTCAACTGGCTGTTCGCGCGCGGTCGCGGGGGCGAATGCCTGCTGCGGATCGAGAACACGGACACGAGCCGCGAGGTCGAGGAGTCGGTGGCGCAGATCGAGCGCTCGCTGCGCTGGCTCGGCATCGAATGGGACGGCGAGACGACGTTTCAGCTCGAGCGCATGGAGCGCGCGAAGGAGGAGGCGCGCCGGCTCGTCTCGGAAGGGACGGCGTACGAGGACGAGGGCGCGATCCGAATTCGCATGCCCGACGAGGGACAGACGGCGTGGGACGACGCGATCAAGGGGCGCATCGAGGTTCCGAACGCCGAGCTCGAGGACGTGGTTCTCGTCCGCTCGGACGGACGCCCCACCTACAACTTCGCCTCGCCGCTCGAGGACTGGATCGACGGGATCACGCACGTCATCCGCGGCGACGACCACGTCTCGAACACGCCGAAGCAGCTCGTCGTCTTGCGCGCGCTCGGCGCCGAGCCGCCGGTGTACGCGCACGTGCCGAGTGTGTTCGGGGCGGACGGGCGCAAGCTCTCGAAGCGTCACGGCGCCGTCTCGGTCGACGAGTTCCGCGAGGCGGGCTACGTCCCCGAGGCCCTGATGAACTTCCTGGCGCTCCTCGGCTGGGCGCCCGACGGCGAGACGACGGTCATGTCCCGCGACGAGCTCGTCGAGCGGTTCTCGCTCGAGCGTGTCGGCTCGAGCCCGGCGACGTTCGACTACGCGAAGCTCGACTGGATGAACGGGCTGTACCTGCGCGCGCTCCCGCCCGAGGAGTACGCGTCGCGGCTCGTCGCCTACCTCCGTGAGCGCGGCAGCGACTGGCCGGCGGAGCTCGTGGTGGCTGCCGCGCCCATCGTCCAGGAGAAGATCAGCCGCCTCGACGAGTTCGCAGGCTTCGCGGGGTTCCTGTTCGAGGACGTCGAGCCGGATCCGGCGCTGCTCGACGCGCGCATCCTCGATGCGGCGGGGGCCGCGCTCGGCGCGGTCGAGCCGTGGACGGCAGAGGAGCTCGAGGTAGCGCTGAAGCAGCTCTGCGAGGAGCTCGGCGAGAAGCCGCGCACCGTCTACCCCCCGATCCGCGTCGCCGTGACAGGGTCGCGCGTGTCGCCCGGGCTGTACGAGAGCCTCGAGCTCCTCGGCCGCGAGACGTCGCTCGAGCGCCTGCGCGCCGCGGCAGCCGTCGCATGAGCGAAGGCCGCGACCTCGTCGGACGCGAGCTCGGGCCGACGTCGTGGATCGACGTCACGCAGGAGCGGATCGACGCGTTCGCGGCGGCGACGGACGATCCGCAATGGATCCACGTCGACCCCGCGCGCGCGGCGGCCGGCCCGTTCGGCACGACCATCGCACACGGCTTCCTCACGCTCTCGCTCTGCGTGCCGATGCTGGACGAGGTCCTTCCCTCGGACGGCGCCATGGGGGTGAACTACGGCACGAACCGCGTGCGCTTCCTCGCACCCGTCCCGAGCGGAAGCCGCATTCGCGGCCGCTTTCGCGTGCTCTCGGTGGACGAGATCGACCTGGGGCGGCGCGCGACGATCGAGGCCACCATCGAGATCGAGGGCGCCGACAAGCCGGCGTGCGTCGCCGAGCTCATCGTCCTGACAGTCTCCTAACACCCCTCCCACAGCCCCGTCGGACATGTCTGCTACCTTGGCCCGCCGGTGGCCGTCAAGCGCCTGTTCGTCGTCGCACTGCTCGTCGCGCTGTCCGCGTGCGTCGCCTTCGTGCCGCGCGCGAGCGCCGGCGACTTCGCCGACGGCCCCTGCTTCGACTCGAACGGGCCGGACACGGCGACGTGTCCCGCGGGCACCACGGGCTCCCAGTACTCGGTGACGATCCTTCCCAAGGAAGGGGCAGGCTGCGGTGCGGCGTCCCCTCAGGAGTGGACCGTGTCCAGCGGCGCCATCCCGCCCGGCCTGACCTTCTCGTCGAATGGCACCGCTGGCGCCGTGATCTCCGGCATCCCGACCCAGGCGGGGAACTTCACCTTCTACATCACGGTGCACAACCCGTACAAGGAGGACCCGCCGGGGACGATCGTCTGCAACGGCGACTTCTCGGACAAGAAGTTCACGATCCCCATCATCCCGGGCCTGCCGAAGCTCACGCTCGGCCCGGAGTCGACTGCCAAGGGAACCACGGGGACGCCGTACTCCCTCCAGATGATCGCGTCGGTGCCGGACGCGAAGACGTGGTCGATCACCTCGGGCACGCTGCCGCCGGGGCTCGCGATCAACGCATCGAGCGGTCTGATCTCGGGCACTCCCACGACCGCGGGAACGTACGACTTCACGGTCTTCGCGAAGGTGAACGCCGACTCCCGCTCGGACACGAAGGCGCTCGAGATCGTCGTCCGCGATCCGCTCCGGATCACGGGGACCGAGCCATTCACGACGACCCGGCACGCGGTGAGCGAGGTCGGCGCTCCGTTTGAGGCGACGCTCGGCGCGAGCGGAGGCTTCGGCACGTACACCTGGTCCCTGTCGAGCGGCGAGCTGCCTCCGGGGCTCGATCTGGCCGACGGCAGCATCTCCGGCACGCCGACGGCGGCCGGGAGCTACGCCTTCACGGCGACCGTGACGGACGCCGAGGGTCGCACGGCGAACTACCCAGCTCGCGTCAGCGTGGCGGAGAGGATCGCGATCACGACGGTGCTCTTCCGGCCCGCCAAGGTCGGCAAGCTCTTCGGCGCGAAGCTCAAGACGCTCGGCGGCGTGAAGCCGACGGCCTGGCGGATCACCCTCGGCCCGCTGCCGAGAGGCGTTCGCTTCGATCGAACGACGGGCATCCTCGCGGGCATTCCCAAGAAGGCCGGCCGCTACCGCGTGACCTTCGAGGTCACCGACTCGCTCGGCATCGTCGCGACGAAGCGGCTCCGGCTCACCGTCATTCCCGTGGCCGTCGTCCGCAAGAAGAGGTAGCCGGGCGGATCAGTAGGTCGGGTTCTCGGTCACGAGAACCACGACGTACGCGACCACGAGGAGCACGACGATCGCGACGGCGACGAGCGCGACGATCCCGACCTTGCTCACGTGCGCCAGCGTACGACCGCAGCGTCACTCGCGCAGCGGGCGCAGATTCCGCGATGGGGCACTCGACGCGTTTGCGTTCTACGCTTCGCCCCACAGGCTGAGATCCGTGACTGCCTTGTAGAGGCCGTTACTCCAATCCGCATCCCGTTCCTGGTCGACGAACTCGGTCATGCCCTCGATGAGGTCCGCGAACGCTCCGCCTTCCTTCATCGCCGCTGCGAATGCGTCCTGCGAGCCGTAGCTCTCCATGCGGAAAAACTGGCGATACGTTCCGGAGTGCTTTTCCGACGAGTACATCACGGCGTAGGTGCCGACGTACTCGGTTCCTGCGGGACATGCGGCTGCGACCTTGCTCTCGTTCTCGGACATCCAGCGCTGAAAGTCTTGCGCTCGGCCCTTCTTCACGTCGAACCCGAACTCGGCGATGAAGTTCATCGTCCCTCCTTAGGTTTTCGCTCGTGGCGTGACTCTCACGAGCCGAGCTTCCACCCGCGAGCGGTCCCGTGTCAATGACTCACGTCACACGTCACCGCCCTCGAGCACACGCTCCTCGATCCTGAGCGGGGCAGGGGAGACTCGAAAGGGTCCGGTCGGGGTATGCGGACCAGCACTTCGCTAGGCGACCCGTCAAGAAAGGGCATCGATGACCACGTACAACGTCGGCTACTTCGTCGGAAGCCTCTCCTCTACGTCGATCAACCGCGAGCTCTCGAAGGCGCTGATCCGTCTGGCCCCCGAGGATCTCGACTTCACTGAGATCCCGATCGGGAATCTGCCCCTGTACAGCCAGGACTACGACGAGAATTACCCGCTCGAGCCCAGGGCGCTGAAGGAGGCGATCGCTGAGTCCGACGCCATCCTGTTCGTCACCCCGGAGTACAACCGGTCCATTCCCGGAGCGCTGAAGAATGCCATCGACTGGGCCTCGCGACCGTGGGGTCAGAACTCCTTCGACCAGATGCCGGCCGCCGTGATCGGCGCATCCAGCGGGCAGATCGGCACGGCGTTGGCCCAACAGAGCCTGCGTGGCGTGCTCAGCTTCTGCAACGCGCGGCAGATGACCGCACCCGAGGCGTACATCCGCTACTCCCCGGAGATCTTCCCCGGCGAGGGAGAGGTCGCTGACGAGTCCACCAAGTCCTTCCTCACGAACTACATGGACCAGTTCCGGACGTACGTCGTTCGGGTCCTGACCGTGATACCTCGAAGGTAAGCGGGCGTGTCAGCGTGGCTGGGCAGCTCCCGGAGGGGGCATCGATTCCCTACCTCCCCGGCTTCGGAGAGAGAGGCCCATACGCGCTCGGACGTTGGCTTAGCGGTGCGCCTTTGCAGCCCGTCGAGCGGTCCCGTGTCTCACCGAGGTCTCATGATCCGAGGGCGTTAGAGCCTTCTCGACGTCGAGCTTGGCCGTCGACGAGGACGTGGATGTACGTGTTCGGGTCACCGCGAGGTTCCGTTGGCCCACGAGCTCGCCGACCCGCGCCCACGAGGCGCCCTGAGCGTGGAGGAGCGAGATCCGCCGGTGAGATCGAGACTCGCTCCGAATGCACGTCGAGACGCTAGCTAGCAGCTTGCTGCTAGTGCAAACCGCCCGAAGCAGGCTGTGAATCCGGCAAGCGACGGCGTAGACTCTCGCTCGTGCCCGAGGTCCTCCCGCGCTTCTACGGCGACGCAGAGGATCGAGGATGACCGCAAGATCGAGACAGCGCCTTCTGCCGGTTATCGCCGAGCCGTCTGCCAAGAGCTCGGCGTGGAGGTCACAAGACACCTTCGAGAAGCGAGACAGCCGCGAACGGTGTAGGAGTATCTTCTCCCCACGGTGGTCGTCGACGGCGTTCACCACATCGCGCTCATTACGGCGGATCTCGACCGCCTGATCGCGTTCTACGAGCGGACCTTCGACGCGGAAGTGATCGGCGATCGCGAGGACCGCGGACGCCGCCACGCGTTGATCGCGATCGGTGGGCACACGGTGCTACACCCGTTTGAGGTCCCCGCAGATCGTGTCCCCGGCCGGCAGGCCATGTTCGAGCGCGGACGCATCGACCATCTCGCCTTCAATGCGGCGACCCAGGACGGCTTCCTCGAGGTCCGGCGTCGGCTCATTGCGCAAGGCGCGCATGCGACCGAGGGCGGTCTGGTCACAGACATGGGCGGGTCCGTGTGGAGTTTTAGCTTCCACGACCCCGACGGTATGTGGGGCGAGGTCATGTGGATGCCTCCCGGTGCCAGCTTCGAAGACATCAAGCGACCCCCCGAGTGGGAGATGATCGACCCGTCGTGAACTCGGGCGCATCCTCGAGGAAACGGGCGACGTGCCAGCTGTGACGCGGGCGACAGCGGGCGGCGATCCGCGCAGGCTTCGCGGCATTCCGGCGTCACGTCCGAGCACTCCGCGAAATCTCCCGTTCTCGGCTCTGTCAAGCGCAAAACCGCGCTCTCACGCGGCTTTGCGGCTCATGCTGTTTGTACCGGGCTAAGGCCCATACGGGATTCGAACCCGTGCCGCCGCCGTGAGAGGGCGGTGTCCTAGGCCACTAGACGAATGGGCCGTGGCGGACGATTAGGGTAGCGGATCGCGCTCG
This sequence comes from uncultured Gaiellaceae bacterium, assembly GCA_963831285.1. Classification (GTDB taxonomy): domain Bacteria; phylum Actinomycetota; class Thermoleophilia; order Gaiellales; family Gaiellaceae; genus GMQP-bins7. Next base: position 298,766 of record CAWHPO010000001.1, read on the forward strand.
GGACGAGCTACGACGCCGGCTCGGGCTCGCGGGTGTCGAGCCGCACCTCGAAGTCGCGCCGGATGCTCTCCCCGTTCGAGAGGACGGTGTCGTAGCGCGCGCGGCGCGGGGGGAGCTTCACGAGGCGGACGTTGTCGTCGCGGTCGCCGTGGCAGCGGGCGTAGGCGGCAGCCTCGTCGAGGGTCCGAAGGCGGTCGCGCTTCCGCTGTCCCCACACGTTCCCGGGACACCTACCAGATGGACAGGCCGAGCGAAACCCGCCGAGTGGGGCAGCTTGCGCACTTTGCGACGAATTGTCGCTGTGACGATGCTAGAGCGCGGCCCACCGGCAGCTCCACGGGCTCCAGTCGCGTCCGGAGCTCACGAAATACCGCCGCGCGGCGATCGCCTGCGCGCGCGCCGTCGGCCCGTGGCCGAACAGCCGCCGCTCGCTGGCGCCCATCTGGAACAGCCCGAGGTACTGGCCGTTCTGGGCGCTGGTGCTCAGTTGCGACTCGCAGCGCGCGATCGCCACCGCCTCCTCGCAGTACGAGCCGAAGACGTCGCAGATCGCCGCGCGCGGCGACAGCGCGGCGCGCCGCCGCGCGTCCCGTTGCCGGATCGCCGTGCGCAGCGCGACGACGGTGGCGGTGAGCTCGCGCGCGCGATGCTCCGCGTACGCGAGCGCCGACACGGCGACCTCGGACCGGTCGGACGAGCTGAGCAGCGAGCGATGGCCGTGGAAGAACCGGATCGTGCCGGTGTACCGGTGGAGTGCCGCGAGCTTGCGCTCGAGACGGCGATCGAGGGTCTCTGCCCGATGCCGCACCTTCTGGGTCTTCGTCGGTGCGCGGTTCGGGCTCGCCTGCATCGTTGCCGCAGTGGCCTGCGTGACGAGAATCAGCGCAAGCAGGCCAACGAGTAGGGCTCTCAGAACAGTTACCTCCTGGACGGGGACAGGGGCGCGACCCGCACGCGGTCGCTCGTGTCTCTCGGTGGGGGAACGGTAGCGGACGCGTCACGAGCCAGGCCGCGACGGCTTACAAATCGCTAAGAAAGGATGTCACGAGCGTAACCGACCGTGACAACGGCGCTGAGGCTGCGGGGCAGGGATTCGAACCCCAACTTCCTGGTCCAGAGCCAGGCGTCCTGCCGTTAGACGACCCCGCAACGGCCGGGGGAGTGTACCCGGTCGGCCGCTACGCCCTGGGCTCTCCGAAGTCGAGCCGGTAGGTGGGAACGAGGCGTTTCTCGGCCTCCGTGTCGATCCGGGCGACGACCTCGACGTACGGCTCGAGGCCGGATCCACGGAGCTTCGCCTTGAGCAGGCCGTCCACCTGGTAGATGCCCGACGAGTTGTTCATGACGATCTCGACCATCACCGGCCGAGCGTCGCCGTCGGTGATCCGGACCTCGTCGATCGCCGCGGCGGAGAGCGAGTGGATCGACACGGAGCCACGCTCGAAGGGGATCCGTGAGCGGCCCTTCGCCATGTCGAGCGCGTCGGCCACGCGCAGGACTCCTGCTTCGAGCGAGAGCGGCTCGCCGTCTGCGCGATGGCTCGTGATCGACTGCAGTGCCTCGGACACGACGACCGTGAGCTCGGGCTCGTCGTACACGCCGGCGAGGAGCTCGCGCATCTTCGGCTCGGCGAGGAACAGGCTCCAGTCCTCGTGGTCGCGTCGGTGGATGGACATGCCGATGTCGTGGAGCAACGCGGCGAGGACGACGACGACCTCGGAATCCTCGCTGGTGAGCCCGTAGTCGCGCTCAAGCGATGGCTGCACGCCGTGCTTCACGAGCTGGCGCAGGAGCTTGAGGGAGATGTTCGTGACGATCTGGATGTGCACCCACGAGTGGTCGTTGATCTGCAGCCGCACGACGGCGTTCACGTTGGACACGTGCCACCACGCCTTGATCTCGTCGTCCTCGTTGACGCGCTCGAGGACGCGCCGGAGCTTGCGGTTCCCCCGGGCGGGAGCGCGCAGGTGCATCGGTGCGATCGCCTCGGCGGGCGTGAGGCGCGCCTCCGCCGCGACGTCCGCGGGCGGGACCTCGACGACGTCGTCGCGCTCCGGCTCGCTCGCCATCGCGTGAGCTTAGAAGTTCGCCGTCGCGCTAGGCGACGTCGGCCGCCCAGTCGCCGTAGAGCTGCGTGTACGCCCCGGGCCGCGCGATCAGCTCCTCGTGCGTGCCCGAGTCCACGATCCGCCCGTGGTCGAGGACGACGATCAGGTCGGCGCTTCGGATCGTCGAGAGCCGGTGCGCGATGATGAACGCCGTTCGGCCCGTCAGGAGCCGGCGGAGGCCACGGTCGATGCGCCGCTCGGTGCCGATGTCGACGGAGGAGGTCGCCTCGTCGAGGATGAGGATGCGCGGATCGGCGAGGAGCGCGCGGGCGAACGCCACGAGCTGGCGCTGTCCCAGCGAGAGCCTGAAGCCGCGCTCGCCGACCTGGGTGTCGTAGCCCTCCGCGAGCTCCGCGACGAACGCGTCGGCGCCGACGGCCGCCGCGGCCGCTTCGATCTCCGGCCGCGAGGCGCTGGGGCGGCCGAAGGAGATGTTGTCCGCGATTGAGCCTGCGAAGAGGAAGCCCTCCTGCGGGACGATCCCGAGCTGCGTCCGCAGCGAGGCCTGCGTCACGTCGTGGAGATCGATCCCGTCGATGGTGACCCGTCCCACTCGCGGGTCGTAGAAGCGCGCGAGCAGCTTCGCGATGGTCGACTTCCCGGCTCCCGTGTGGCCGACCAGCGCAACGGTCGTGCCCATGGGGACGTCGAGGTCGAACTCGTGGAGGACGTCCGGGAGCTCGCCGTAGCCGAAGCGCACGTGCTCGAAACGGACGTGTCCCTCGATGGCCGGGAGTGGGCCCGCGGAGGGCGAGTCGACGAGGTCGGGCTCCTCGTCGAGCAAGGCGGTGATGCGGTCGAGCGCCGCGGTCGCCGACAGGAAGGTGTTGTAGAGCTGGGAGAGCTGCTGCACCGGATCGAAGAAGTTCCCGAGGTAGAGGGTGAAGGCGAGGAGCGTGCCGATCGTCATGTTCCCCTCGACGACGAGCCAGCCGCCCACGCCGAGGACGATCGCGGTGGCCACCGAGGAGAGGATGTCGACCGCCGGGAAGTAGAGGCCGTTCAAGATCACGGTCTCGTAGTTGGCCTCCCGATAGCGCTCGTTCACGCCGCGGAACGCAGACTGGCTCGTCGGCTCGCGCGTGAAGGACTGGACGACGCGCATGCCGGAGATGTCCTCCGCGAGCGTGGCCGTGACGAGCCCGAGACGCTCGCGCACGCGGCGGTAGGCGTGATTGGAGCGCGAGCGGAACCAGCCGGTGGCGAGGCCCATGAGTGGGAGGACGACGAGTGTCGCGAGCGCGAGGCGCCAGTCGAGCAGGAACAGCACCACGACCGTGCCCACGAGCACGAGGCTGTTCTGGACGAGGCTGGACACGCCGTCGGTCACGAGCTGGTCCAGCGCCTCGACGTCGTTCGTGATCCTGCTGACGATGGCGCCCGTCCGGTTGCGCTCGTAGAAGCCGAGCGACAGGCGCTGGAGGTGGGCGAACAGTCGGATCCGGAGATCCGCGAGCGCCCGCTCGCCGACCCAGCCCGTGAGATACGTCTGCGCTCCCGAGAGGGCGAAGGCCGCGACCCCCGCGACGACGAAGGCGGCGACGATGACGCCGAGGCGGCGGAGGTCGCGCGCCTGGATGCCCTCGTCGACCGCGAGCTTGGAGAGGTAGGGCGGGAGGAGCGCCACCGCGGTGTAGGCGACGAGGGTGACGGCCGCGAGCGTCGTTCGCGCCGGGTAGGGCTTCACGAGGCTCGCGAGCACGCGAAGGCGTCGTCGCGTCTGCCGCCACGACCAGTCGTCGACGCTGGCGCCGCGCTCGTCCGTCAGGTGGGTCCCGAACTGCCAGACCTTCATCGAAAGTGGGCCATTCCGTTGGAGCACCCCGGCCCACCACCCACTGCGAGCGTAACGCGGAAGTGCGTACGCGTGGGAGACGTCTTCGCAACGAATCCGTGCCGATTTCGTCGCACGTTCGACGTCCAGGGGCAGCGCCCTCACCCGGCCACCACCTGCTGCAGGAGCCCGTGCTCGTGGATCTCCCGGAACACGGGGCTCGCCTCGAGCAGCTCGGCCTGCGTTCCCCGTGCCGCGACCCGCCCGTGGTCGAGGACGACGATCTCGTCGGCCAGCGCGATCGTCGACAGCCGGTGGGCGATGATGATCGTCGTCCGCCCGCGCATCACCTCGCGCAGGCCGGCGCGAATCCTCGCCTCGGTCGTCGCGTCGACCGAGGCGGTCGCGTCGTCGAGGATGAGGATCCGCGGGTCGATGAGGAGCGCCCGCGCGATCGCGATCCGCTGCCGCTGGCCGCCCGAGAGCGTGATCCCGCGCTCCCCGACGACGGTCTCGTACCCGTGCGGCAGCTCGAGGATGAACTCGTGTGCCTGCGCGGCGATGGCCGCGGCCTCCACGGCTGCGGCCGGAGCGTCGGGCATCCCGAGCGCGATGTTGTCGCGGATCGACGCCGAGAAGAGGAACGGGTCCTGGGAGATGACGCCGATCTCGCGGCGAAGCGAGCGCCGCGCGAGATCGCGCACGTCGACGCCGTCGACGAGGACGCGTCCGGCGGAGACGTCGTAGAACCGCGGCACGAGCGCCGCGAGGGTCGTCTTGCCCGAGCCCGTCGGTCCGATCAGCGCGATCGTGCGCCCTGCGGGGACGTCGAGCTCGACGTCCTCGACCACCGGCCGTCCCGTCTCGTACCCGAACGAGACGTCTTCGAAGACGACGTGGCCCGGACCGGGGGGGAGCGTTCGCGCTTCCGGGCGGTCCGCGATCTCCTCCGGCTCGTCGAGGATCTCGAAGATGCGCTCGCCGGCCGCGACGGCGCGCTGCGCCTGGCCGATCCACATGCCGAGCATCCGCAGCGGCATGACGAGCATGGCGAGCAGCAGGTTGAAGGCGAAGAAGGCGCCGAGCGAGAGCGAGCCCGAGATGACCATCCGGCCCGCCGCGAGGAGGACGAGCGCCTGGGCCAGCAGCGGGAAGAACGTGAGGAGCGGGACGTACAGCGCACGCTGCCGGTTCGCCGACAGCGTCTTCCCGAAGACGGCGTCGGCCGCCCGCGCGAAGCGCTCGCTGCGTCGCTCCTCCTGCGCGAAGGACTTGACGACATGGACGCCGGTGATCGACTCCTCGGCGACCGTCGAGACGTCGGCGAGCGACTGCTGGACGTCTCGCAGGACGGGGTGCGAGACGTGGCTGTAGCGAAACGCCGTGAGCGCGATCACGGGCGTGATCGCGAGCGCGACGAGCGCGAGCTGCCAGCTGTAGAAGAAGAGCACGCCGGTGACGACGACGATCGTCGCGACGTGCTGCGCGAAGAAGATCAGCCCGTAGCCGAGGAAGAACCGCACCGACTGGAGATCGATGGTCGCGCGCGACATGAGCTGACCCGTCTGGCTGCGGTCGTAGAAGCCGAAGGACAGCCGCAGGAGGTGGGAGTAGAGCTCGTCGCGGAGGTCGTACTCGACGGCGAGCGCCTGGCGACCCGAGATCATGCGACGCCCGTACATCAGCAGGCCCCGGACGAGCCCGAGGAGCACGATCGCCGCGACCTCGAAGACGAGGATCCGGGTCCGGGCGCCGCCGGAGAGCTCGTTGATGACGGCGCCCGTGAGGATCGGCACGAGGATGCCGGTCACCTGGGACGCGATCGCGAGCGTGGAGGACACGGCCAGCGACGCGCGATACGGGCGCAGGAAGCCGAGGAGGCGCACGAACGTGCGCGCTCGGCGCGGCTTCGTCCTTCGCGGCTCGTCCACGGGCACGGCTTCGTAGGGTACGGATCGTGCTCGAGGCCGTGCCCAACGTCTCCGAGGGGCGCGATCCGGCGGTCATCGACGCGATCGGCGCCGCATTCGCGACGAGCGCCGCGCTCCTCGACGTGCATTCGGACGCCGATCACCACCGCTCCGTCTACACGCTCGTCGGAGAGGAAGAGCCGCTGCTGGGCTCGCTCCTCGCCGGCATCGCCACGACCACCGAGCTCGTCGACCTGCGCGAGCACGTCGGAGTGCACCCGCGGGTCGGCGCAGCCGACGTCGTACCGCTCGTGCCGCTCTCGGAGGACGAGATGGAGCGCGCGGTCGCGGCCGCGCACGTTCTGGCGGCCCGGATCGGAGACGAGCTCGGGCTGCCGGTCTTCCTCTACGGAGAGGTGGGCTTCGGGAGGCGTCCGGCGTTCTTCCGGCGAGGGGGCCTCGACGCCCTGCGCCGGCGCGTCGAGGCCGGGGAGCTCACACCGGATGCCGGCCCGCTCGAGCTCGACCCGCGCTCGGGGGCGGTGCTGGTCGGCGCGCGCCACGTTCTCGTCGCCTACAACCTCGAGCTCGCGACCGACGACGTCGAGATCGCGAGCACGATCGCCCGGCGGGTGCGGGCGTCGAGCGGCGGCATGCCCGGCGTGCAGGCCATCGGCCTGCACCTACCCGAGTCCGGGCGTATCCAGGTGAGCATGAACGTGATCGACGTCGACCAGGCGCCCCTGCACATGCTCGTCGAGCGCGTGCGCTCCGAGGCGGCCGCCTGGGGAGTGGAGCTCGCGGGCGGTGAGCTCGTCGGCCTCCTCCCCGAGCGTGTGCTGCAGGCGGCGGAGGCTGCAGGGATCGCGCTTCCCGGCGTGGACGAGTCGCGCGTCCTCGAACGCGCTCTCGGGCGACAAGAGAGGGATTGACGAAACAGACTCTGTGTCGCCGAAGGAGCGCTGGATCGACGCGATGCAGCGTCCTCGGTCGCCCCAATACGTCAAGTATTGGGGCTCTCTGCGTCCTTGCCTCCCGCCGACCAGCGGCACTTCGGCGACGAGGCCCGTTCCATCAAGCCCTCTAGACTCGCTGCGTGCCCGGGCCGATCGTCCTCACCGGCGAGGATCTCACGCTCGCCGACGTGTGGGAGGTGGCCCTCGAAGGCTCACCCGCGACGCTCGGCGAGTCGGCGCGCGCTCGGATGACCGCGGCGCGCGAGCTCGTCGAGGAGGTGCGCGGCGAGCACACGTACGGCGTGAATACGGGTTTCGGTCGGTTCGTCTCGGCGCACATCCCGGAGGAGCTCGCCGAAGAGCTCCAGCTGCGGCTCCTCCGCAGCCACGCGTGCGGCGTCGGCGAGCCGTATCCCGACGAGATCGTGCGCGCGGCCATGCTCTTGCGTGCGAACGCACTCGCCAAGGGCTTCTCGGGAGCGCGTATCGAGACGGTCGAGCTCCTGCTCGAATGCCTCAACCGCGGGGTCCTGCCGCGCGTTCCCGCGCGCGGCTCCGTCGGTGCGAGCGGCGACCTCGCCCCGCTCGCCCACCTCGCGTTGCCCCTCGTCGGCGAGGGGTGGGCGACGGTGGACGGAGAGGTGCACGACGGTTCGGCGGCATTGCGCGCCGTCGGGCTCGAGCCGATCCGGCTCGCCAGCAAGGAGGGCCTCTCGCTCGTGAACGGCACGCAGTTCATGGCCGCGATGGCCTCGCTGGGCGTCGTCCGCGCACGGCGGCTCGCGGCGACTGCCGACCTCGCCTGTGCCCTCTCGCTCGAGTCGCTCCAGGGCTCGCGCACCAGCTTTCGCGCGGCCGTGCACCGCGCGCGCCCGCTGAAGGGCCAGCAGGAGTCGGCGGCGAACGTCTGGCGGCTGCTCGAGGGGTCGGCGATCATCGAGTCGCACCGCTGGTGCGACAAGGTGCAGGACGCCTACGCGCTGCGCTGCGCCCCGCAGGTGCACGGCGCGTGCCGCGACCTCCTGGACTACGTCGCGGCCACGGTCGAGATCGAGCTGAACGCGGCCACGGACAACCCGCTCGTCCTCCTGGACGAAGGCGACATCGTGTCGGCGGGGAACTTCCACGGTCAGCCTCTGGCGTTCGCGCTCGACGTGCTCGCCATGGCCGCGGCCGAGCTCGCGAACATCTCGGAGCGCCGCGTCGAGCGGCTGGTCAATCCGTCGCTCTCCGACGGGCTGCCGCCGTTCCTCGTCGCCGAGGGCGGCCTGAACTCGGGATTCATGATCCCGCAGTACGTCGCCGCGGCTCTCGTGTCCGAGAACAAGGTGCTCGCGCACCCGGCGAGCGTCGACTCGATTCCGACGAGCGCGGGCCAGGAGGATCACGTCTCGATGGGGAACGCGGCCGGCCTGAAGGCGCTACAGGTGCTCGACAACGCAGAGCGGACGCTCGCGATCGAGCTGCTCGCGGGCGCGCAGGCGATCGAGTTCCTCGCCCCGCTCCAGCCGGGGGAGGGCGTCCGCGCCGTGCACGATGCGGTTCGCTCGCTCTCGCCTCGCCTCCTCGAGGACAGATCGCTGAGCGCGGACATCGAGAGCGTCGCCGACGCGATCCGCACCGGCGCCGTCGTCGCCGCGGCGGAGTCCGAGGTCGGGGCGCTCGCGTGACGGAGGCACGCGGCACGGACAGTGTCGTCGACGCGCTCTGCGGTGACCTGAGCGCGATCCACGCGCCGCGGGGCGGGGCGCTGAACGCGCTCTCCTGGCAGACGGAGGCACCCCTACGAATGCTCCTGAACAACCTCGATCCCGAGGTGGCCGAGCATCCGGAGCGCCTCGTCGTCTACGGCGGGACGGGTCGGGCCGCCCGGAGCCACGAGGCGCTCAAGGAGATCGTGCGGACGCTCCTGCGGCTGCGCGCCGACGAGACCTTGCTCGTCCAGAGCGGCAAGCCGGTCGCGGTGTTCCGCACGGGGCCGTGGGCACCGCGCGTCCTCCTCGCGAACTCGCTCCTCGTCCCGCGCTGGGCGAACTGGGACGAGTTTCGGAGGCTCGAGGCCGAGGGCCTGACGATGTTCGGCCAGATGACCGCCGGGAGCTGGATCTACATCGGCACGCAGGGAATCCTCCAGGGCACGTACCAGACGCTCGCGGCCGCGGGCGAGCAGCACTTCGGGTCGGCCGACCTCAGCGGGCGGACGATCCTCACGGCAGGGCTCGGCGGCATGGGCGGCGCCCAGCCCCTGGCTGCGACGCTCGCCGGCGCCGCGATCCTCTGCGTCGAGGTCGACCCCTCCCGCATCGCGCGCCGCCTCGAGACGCAGTACCTCGACGAGGTCGCCGGCTCACTCGACGACGCCCTCGCGCGGGTCCGCACGGCGGCGGCGGAGGGGCGGGCGCTGTCGGTCGGCCTGCTCGGGAACGCGGCGGTGGTGCTCCCGGAGCTCGTCGCGCGGGGTGAGCACTTCGACCTCGTGACCGACCAGACCGCGGCGCACGACCCCCTGATGGGCTACGTGCCTGCCGAGGTGCCGTTCGAGGAGGCGGCCGGGCTGCGCGAGCGCGATCCGGATTCGTACCTGCGTCTGGCGCGCGAGTCGATCGTCGCGCACGTCCAGGCGCTCGTCGAGCTCGTCCGGGCGGGTTGCTACGTTTTCGACTATGGCAACAACCTGCGAGGGGAGGCTCATGACGCCGGCCTAGCGGACGCCTTCTCATATCCGGGCTTCGTCCCGGCGTACATCAGGCCGCTCTTCTGCCGCGGAATCGGACCGTTCCGGTGGGCAGCGTTGTCGGGCGACCCAGCCGACATCGCCGCAATCGACCACGAGCTCGGGTCGCTCTTCCCCGACGACGCGCTGCTCCAGCGCTGGCTCGAGCTCGCGCCCGAGCGCGTCGCCTTCCAGGGGCTCCCGGCTCGCATCTGCTGGCTGGGGTATGGCGACCGAGCTCGCGCCGGCCACGCGATCAACGAGCTCGTTCGCTCGGGCGAGGTGTCGGCCCCGGTCGTGATCGGCCGCGACCATCTCGATGCAGGCTCCGTGGCCTCGCCGTATCGCGAGACGGAGGCGATGCGCGACGGCTCCGATGCGATCGCGGACTGGCCGATCCTGAACGCGCTCGTGAACGTCGCGGCGGGGGCAACCTGGGTCAGCGTCCACCACGGCGGCGGGGTGGGGATCGGCAACTCGATCCATGCGGGCATGGTCGTCGTCGCGGACGGGACGAGCGACGCGGCGGAGCGCCTGGAGCGTGTGCTCACCACCGATCCCGGCATGGGCGTCGTGCGCCATGCGGACGCGGGCTACGAGGAAGCGCTCGCGGCCGCGCGCGAGTACGCGCTCGACCTCCCTTCGATCGCCGCTCCGTGAGCGGACGGCGCCTCCTGATCCGCGACCTCGCCCAGGTCGCGACGCCCGCCGGGCGCAGCGCGCCGCTCCGCGGCGACGCGCTTGGCGCGCTCGACGTGACCGACGATGCCTACGTCCTCTGCGAGGAGGGGACGATCGCGGCCGTCGGGCGCATGGCGGACCTCCGGCCGCTCGCCGGCGACGTCGACGAGATCGACGGGCGCGGTCTGTCGGCCATCCCCGGGCTCGTCGACTGCCACACGCACGCGTGCTTCGCGGGGTACCGCGTCGAGGAGTTCGCGCTCAGGAGCGCGGGGGCGTCCTACGAGGAGCTGCACGCGCGAGGCGGCGGGATCCTCTCGACGGTCAGAGCGACCCGCGCGGCGACCCCCGACGAGCTCGCGGCCTCGCTCGAGCGCCACGTCGCCTGGATGCTCGGGGAGGGAACGACGACGTTCGAGGCCAAGTCCGGGTACGGGCTCGATCGCGACACGGAGCTCGCCCAGCTCCGCGTGGTCCGCGCCGCGGGTGGCGTCGCGACCTGGCTCGGCGCCCACGCCGTGCCGCCCGAGTTCGCCGAGGCGGGAGGCGACGCGTACGTCGACTTCCTGCTCGCCGAGGTCCTCCCCGGCGCGGCGCAGCTCGCGGTTGCGGCGGACGTGTTCCTCGAGCGGGGTGCCTTCGACGCCGACCAGGCCCGGCGCTACCTGACGGCGTGTCGAGCAGCGGGCCTGGCGCTCCGGCTCCACGGCGACCAGTTCACGGAGTCGGGTGCGATCCCGCTCGCGATCGAGCTCGGCGCGCGCTCCGTCGACCACCTGGAGGCGACCGGGCGGACGGGGATAGCCGCCCTCGCGGCGAGCGACGTCGTCGGCGTGCTGCTGCCCGCCAGCGCGCTCTTCCTCGGCAGGCCGATGCCGCCTGCGCGCGCTCTCGTCGATGCCGGCGCCGCGGTCGCGCTGGCGACGGACTTCAACCCGGGGAGCGCCTTCTGCCAGAGCCTCCCGCTGGTCTGCTCGCTCGCCGCGACGCAAATGGGTCTCGCGACGGAAGAAGCGCTCGTGGCCTGCACGGTGAACGCTGCTCACGTGCTCGGCCTGGCGGATCGCAAGGGCCGCATTGCGCCGGGCTACGACGCCGACCTCGTGCTCGTCGGGGCGGAGGACTGGCGTCACCTCGCGTACCACCTCGGCGGGCCCGTGATCGAGACCGTGGTGGCGGGCGGAGGGATCGCCCGGGAGAGCCGGGCATAATCGTTCGCCATGGCCACGAAGAAGCAGCGGCGGCGTCGCGCGAAGGAGCAGCGCCACGACTACGTCTGGGTCGACGACGAAGGCGAGGAGCTCGACCGCGAGAGCGTCCGGGGCGAGTCGTCCTCGCCTGCGCGCTCCACTCGGGGAAAGCGGGAGCCGCAGGCCCCGTCGTGGATGAGGACGTTCAAGCGCGCGGCGATCTTCGCGCCGATCATGTTCGGCACCGTCCTGCTGCTGTCGCCGAAGCTCGCGACGGAGACGAAGATCACGCAGACGCTCCTGATCGTCGCGATCTTCGTCCCGTTCAGCTACTTCGTGGATCGAGTCATGTATCGCTCGTACCTCCGGCGTCAGGAACGCGCGCGACAGCCTGCCGGTCGCCGCGGAAGCTGAGGGCGGGGCCATGGCGCTTCGCGTGGAGCAGCTCTCGCTCGGTCCGATGGGGACGAACTGCTACGTCGTCCGCCGCGACGCCGCCTCCTCGGAGGCGGCGGTCGTCGATCCGAGCGGCGACGCGACCGAGCTGCGGCTGACGCTCGCCCGGCTCGCGTCGCGCTGCACGGGGATCCTGGTCACGCACGGCCACTTCGACCACCTGCTCGGCGTCGCCGACCTGGCCGAGGGGACCGGCGCGCCGGTGCACATGCCCGAGGGCGAGCGCGCCCTGCTCGAGAGCCCGCAGGGCTCGTACACGCCTGCCGGAGTAACAGTCCGGGCGCACGCGCCGGAGGTGCTCGTCTCCGGCGGGGACACGGTCGAGGTCGCGGGCATCGGCTTCCAGGTGCTCTCGGTGCCGGGGCACTCCCCGGACCACGTCGCCTACTACGCGGACGAATGCCTCTTCTCGGGAGACGTCCTCTTCGCCGGCTCGGTGGGGCGCACCGATCTCCCCGGCGCGGACTGGGAGACGCTGCTCGCCTCGATCCGGTCGCTCGCCGAGACGTTGCCGTCCGAGACGGTCGTGTATCCCGGCCACGGCCCGATCACGACGCTCGGCGGCGAGCTCGCCCGCAACCCGTTCCTCGCCGACCTGCGGGCGGAAGCGCCGTGAGCAAGGGCGCACGGATCGAGCGTCCCCGCGGCACGCACGACGTGATGCCCGACGAGCAGCCGCTCTGGCGGCGCGTGACGTCGGAGATCGAGCGGCTGTGCGGTCTCTACGGCTACCGTCCGATCACGACGCCCGTCTTCGAGGACACCGCGCTGTTCGAGCGGACGTCCGGTGCCGGCTCGGACGTCGTCCAGAAGGAGATGTACGCGTTCTCCGACCGCTCGGACCGCTCGCTCACCCTGCGTCCCGAGGGCACCGCGCCCATCTGCCGTGCCTACCTCGAGCACGGGCTCGGGCGCGAGCCGCAGCCCGCGAAGCTGTTCACGATCGCGTCGATGTACCGCTACTCCGCCCCCGGCCGGGGGCGATACCGCGAGCACTGGCAGGCGTCCGTCGAGGCGATCGGGAGCGACGACCCGTCCGTCGACGCCGAGCTGATCCAGCTCTACGACGCGCTCCTCGGGCGGCTCGGAGTGACGCGCTACGAGCTCGAGCTCAACTCCATCGGCTGTCGGGAGTGCCGACCGGCGTTTCTGGAGCGGCTCCGCGCCTGGCTCACCGAGAACGCGTCTCGCCTCGACGAGGCGACCCGGGAGAAGGCTGCGACGAGCCCTCTGCGGGTCTTCGACAACCTCCACGCGAAGCCGGACGCCGTGCGCTCCGCGCTTGAGCAGGCGCCCACGATCGGCGAGTCGCTCTGCGCGGTGTGCGTCCAGCTGTTCGCGGTCGTGAGGCGCGACCTCGACGCGGCAGGAGTCGCGTACACCCTCGTTCCCACCCTCGTGCGCGGGCTCGACTACTACTCGCGGACGACGTGGGAGTTCGTCGGGCCGCTCGAGAACGAGAACGCGACCATCTCGGGCGGCGGCCGCTACGACTACCTCGTGGAGGAGATCGGCGGCCCCCCGACCCCCGGCGTCGGCTTCGGCGCGGGGATCGAGCGGCTCCTCCTGGCGCTCGAGGAGGAAGGCGTGACGGAGGTCGCGCAGCCCGCGCTCGAGGTCTTCTTCGCGGTCGAGCCGGACGCGCCACGCGAGCTCGTCGCAGCGTGGCTGGCCCGTCTCCGGGAGCGGGGAATCTCGGCCGACACCGACTACGCCGGGCGCTCGCTCAAAGGACAGCTCACGCAGGCCGGACGGCTCGGGGCGGCGACGACGGTCGTCGTGACCGCGGCTGGGGCGACTCTGCGTCGGACCGGCAGCGCCGACGAGCAGGTCGCGCTCGACGACGTCCTCGCCCGGGTGAGCGGGTGAGCTGGCGCGACCTCATGTGCGGCGAGCCGCGGCCGGAGCACGTCGGTACCGAGCTCACGCTCGCCGGCTGGGCGGCGCGACGCCGCGATCACGGCGGGCTCGTCTTCGTCGATCTCCGCGACCACACGGGCGTGACGCAGCTCGTCGTCAATCCCGAGCGCGCGCCCGCGGCCGCCGAGCTCGCGAAGGAGATCCGCAACGAGTTCGTGCTGCGCGCTCGCGGGGAGCTCGTCGCGCGCGCGGCCGAGACCGTGAACCCCGCGATGGCGACGGGCGCGGTCGAGCTGCAGGTCGACGAGCTCGAGATCGTCGCTCGCTCGACGCCGCTGCCGTTCCAGCTCGACGAGGAGGGCGTCGACGAGACGCTGCGCCTGCGCTATCGCTGGCTCGACCTTCGCCGCGACAAGCTGCAGCGCAACCTGCGGCTCCGGGCGCAGATGGTGGGGATCATCCGTCGGCACATGGAGGAGGCCGGCTACCTCGACATCCAGACGCCGATCCTCTTCAAGCCGACGCCCGAGGGAGCCCGCGACTTCGTCGTCCCGAGCCGCCTCCACAACGGCCGTTTCTTCGCGCTGCCGCAGAGCCCGCAGATCCTGAAGCAGCTGACGATGGTCGCCGGGTTCGACCGCTACTACCAGATCGCGATCTGCTTCCGGGACGAGGATCTTCGCGCCGACCGCGTGCAGGAGATCACCCAGCTCGACGTCGAGCTGAGCTTTCCCGAGGAGGAGGAGCTCTTCGCGTCGATGGAGGCGATGTTCGCGCGGATCTGGCGCGAGTGCTTGGGCGTCGAGATCGAGACGCCGTGGCCGCGCCTGACCCACGCCGAGGCCGACCGGCGCTTCGCCTCGGACAAGCCGGACACGCGCTTCGCGCTCGAGGTCGAGGACGCGACCGTGGTCACGCGCGGCTCGGAGTTCGGCGTGTTCGCGGGTGCCGCGGCCGTGCGCTTCCTGCGCGTCCCGCGCACGTTCTCGCGGGCCGAGATCGCCGAGCTCGAGGAGCTGGCGAGGGTGTACGGGGCGAAGGGGCTCGCCTATCTCGCGCGCGACGCGGAGAGCGGCGAGCTCCGCTCGCCGATCGCCAAGTTCCTCTCGGAGCCGGAGCTCGACGCGCTTGCCGTGCAACCCGGCGAGACGCTCCTCTTCGCCGCCGGCGAGTGGGCGTGACACGTCGAAGGTGCTGGGGCCGCTCCGGCTGCACCTCGGCCACGAGCTCGACCTGATCGACGAGGAGTCGTTCGCATTCCTGTGGGTCACCGAGTTCCCGATGTTCGAGTGGGACGAGGACGAGGGTCGCTTCGGCGCCGTCCATCACCCGTTCACGCGGCCGACCGAGGAGTGGCGCGAACGCTTCCCGGACGAGCCCGCGGCCGCCCTCGCGCACGCGTACGACATCATCGTGAACGGCAACGAGCTCGGCGGAGGCTCCTTCCGGATCCACGAGCCGGAGATCCAGGCGAGGGTGTTCGATCTGCTTCGGCTCACCCCCGAGGAGCAGCGCTCGAAGTTCGGCTTCCTGCTGGACGCGCTCGCGATGGGCGCGCCGCCGCACGGAGGGATCGCGCTCGGCATCGACAGGATGGCGATGGTGCTCGCGGGCGAGCCGAACCTGCGCGACGTCATCGCGTTCCCGAAGAACCAGGCGGGTCTCGACCCGATGAGCGGCGCGCCGTCGGAGGTGACGCAGGAGCAGCTGCAGGAGCTCGGCATCCGGCTCGCTCCCGCGCCGCAGCCGCCCGTTCGGCCACACTAGGCGCGGTGTACCCGGACTTCGCCCAGCGCCTCGTGCTCCTCTCTGCGGTCGCCTTGCTCGCGGCGGTCGCCGCCGTCGCGATCGTCTCTCAGCGGGCGACGAGCGGAAACGCCGCGGCGCTGACGAGCGCGCCGGCGCCCGCGGGCTGGAACGTCGCGTTCGCCGGCTCGCGCGGGCAGACGGGCGACGCGCAGCGCACGACGTGCGGGCAGGTGCTGACGCCAGAGTCGCTCGGCGTGACGCACCCGGTGCTTCCCTGCGGCGCGAAGGTGATCCTGCGCTCGGGAGACAAGCAGGTTCTCAGCGAGGTGATCGACAACGCGCTCGTCGAGCCCGGCCGCCAGCTCGAGGTGACGGACGCGCTCGCGAAGATGCTCGGCATCCACGGTACGGTCGAGCTGCAGTGGCGCTTCGCCACGACCGGCGGATCCGGTTGAGTGGGGCTGCGACTGCGGCTGCGAAGCAGTCACACTTGGAGACTTCCGCACGGCCGGGATCCGCGAGTCAGCGGATCCCGGCCTGTGCGAGTAGGATCTCTCCGCTCGACCCTGTGCGTGGCCGCGGTCTCTACGTGAACCAACAGACACGTAAAGGGAGCCGGCGTCGGAGCCAGGCCCTCTCACGGTGAGAGGTCCGACGTTCCGCACGGCACCCACCTGGCTCGCCAGGTTCGCAACGGCCGTGGCTCATCGGCAGGGTGGAGCACTCTTGGGTGCGCAAGACCGGAATCGCCGAGCGGCGATTCCGGTCGCGCGGAAGATCCCTGAAGCGCGGCCGCGAAGCGGCCGCTGATCGCTCTCGTCCGACCGCCGGCCGTTGCGGTCCGAGTCCTGGCCGGTCGCTGCGACGGTCGCTGAGTCAGCCTGGGTGCATGACGACGGCGCAGGTCTTCGGTGATGCCACGCGCGGCGGGGAGTGGGCTTCGGCGCTACCTCACGATCGACGGGGAGCGAATCGTCGCCGCCGACGCGCCGGGGCTCTCCCGCGACGTCCGCGGCCTGACCCTGCTCGAAGCCGCCGCGGTGGAGGGCGAGCCGCTCGCGGTCGAGGCACTCGCATCGGCGCTCGGTCAGGCCTTCCGGGCGGCGCCCGAGCCGGGGCGCATCGCGGTCGCGATGAGCGGCGGCGTCGACAGCGCGGTCGCCCTGCTCCGCGCCGGGCGCAAGGCCCTCGGCGTGACGTTGCGGCTCTGGCAGGACCCGGAGGCCCGGGACAGCGATCGCGCCTGTTGTTCTCCGGCCGCCGTAACGGCTGCGCGCGCCACCTGCCACGGCCTCGGGCTGCCGCACGTGACGCTCGACCTGCGCGAAGACTTCAAGCGCGCGATCGTCGATCCGTTCACGGCGGCGTACGAAGCGGGGGAGACGCCGAACCCGTGCATCCGCTGCAACGGCGCGTTCCGCTTCGACGAGCTGGTCGCGTTCGCGGAGCGAGCGGGCGCCGCCGAGCTCTGGACGGGTCACTACGCACGGATCGTCGAGCGGGACGGCATGCGGCTCGTGGCTCGCGCGCTCGACGACACGAAGGACCAGTCGTACATGCTCGCCGGCGTCGATCCTCGGCTCCTCGGCCGCGTCCGCTTCCCGCTGGGCGAGCAGACGAAGGCCGAGACCCGAGCGGAAGCCGCCGCCGCGGGGCTCGTCGCGGCCGGGCGCGCCGAGAGCCAGGAGGCGTGCTTCCTCGGCGGGGACGACTACCGCGCCTTCCTCGAACGCCGCGGCGTGCGACGTGCGAGGGGCGACGTCGTGGACGCCGACGGCGCGCGACTCGGCTCGCACGACGGCCACTGGCGCTTCACTCCCGGGCAGCGGCGCGGTCTCCAGGTGAGCGGGCCACGCGCGCTGTACGTCCTGCGCACGGAGGCCACGACCAACACCGTCGTCGTCGGGTCGCACGACGAGCTCGCGACGACGAGAGTCGAGGCGTCCGGCCGTCTGTACCGGCCCGTGCGCGCGTGCGAGGTGAAGCTGCGGTACCGCTCGGCGCCGGTCCGCGCGGCGGTGACGGATCGCGGCGACGGGTTCGTCCTGCACCTCGACGACCCGGTCTACGGCGTTGCGCCGGGTCAGTTCGCCGTCCTGTACGAGCACGACGCCGTCGTCGGCGCGGGTGCCATCGCGAACGTCAACCACTAGGATCAGGCCGCGATGACGCTCGTTGCCTCGACGGCCGGAGACATCCTCGACTACGCCCTCGCGGCCTTCTTCGTGCTGAGCGGGCTCGGGCTCGCGTACATGCTCGTGCGCATGGGCGGCACGTTCGCGCGCCTGTCCTCGTTCGTCCGGGGCACCGAGCGCGACCTCTTGCCCGTGATCGTGAAGGCGGGCGGGACGGTGGACCGCGTCAACGACCAGCTCGACAAGCTCGACGTCGTCACGGACAGCGCCGTGTCCATGGCGGACAGCGCCGACACCGCGGTTCGCGCCGTCTCGACGGCGATCACGGCGCCGGTCAAGAAGGTGAGCGGGCTCGCGGCCGGCGTGTCGCACGGGTTCGCGGCATTTCGCGCCCGCAAGGACGCGGGCGAGGCTGTGCGCGTGGCCAAGGACGCGGCCGCGCAGCGCGAGAACGAGGTCGACGAGGAGCTCCGCAAGGCCGGTCGCGCCGAGCCCGAGGCTCCGCCGCCGGCCGCGTAGCCTCACCGCGAGCCGCTCCTACACTCTCGGGATGCGCACGACGGCCGAGCTGCGTGAGGGCTTCCTCTCGTTCTTCGAGGAACGGGGTCACCTGCGCTGCCCGTCCGCGTCGCTCGTCCCGCGCGCGGGCGACGACTCGAGCCTGCTCACGACGGCGGGAATGCAGCCGCAGATGCCTTTCTTCCTCGGTCTCGAGCCGCCGCCGGCGCCCTTCACGACAACCTCGCAGAAGTGCTTCCGGACGGTGGACATCGACGAGGTCGGGCTCGACGGCCACCACCTGACCTTCTTCGAGATGCTCGGGAACTTCTCGTTCGGGCAGTACTTCAAGGATGGCGCCATCGAATTCGCGCGCGAGTTCGTGCAGGAGCGCATGCAGCTCGACTGGGGTCGCGTGTGGGTCACGGTGCACGCCGGCGATCCGCAGCTCGGGCTCGGCCCCGACGAGGCCGCCATCGAGCTCTGGCTGAAGGTCGGGATGCCGCAGGAGCGGATCGTCCCGCTCCCGAGCTCGGAGAACTTCTGGTCGGTCGGGGGACCCGGACCGTGCGGGCCCGACTCCGAGCTCTACTGGGACTGGGGCGAAGAGCACGGCTGCGGCGAGCCCGACTGCGCGCCCGCGTGCACGCGCTGCGCCCGGTTCCTCGAGTTCTGGAACCTCGTCTTCATGTCGTACGAGCAGCACGCGGACGGGACGCTGACCGAGCTCCCGAAGCAGAACATCGACACCGGCCTCGGGCTCGAGCGCGGGGCGGCCATCCTCCAGGACGTCAGGTCCGTCTACGACACGGACGGGTACCGGCAGATCATGGACTGGATCGCGGCGGAGTCCGGCGTCGCGTACGGCGACTCGGCCGAGGCGACGAAGGCGCATCGAGTCCTCGCCGACCACGGACGTGGGATGACCTTCCTCGTCGGCGACGGCGTGACGCCGTCCAACGAGGGGCGCGGTTACGTGCTGCGCCGGATCATCCGCCGCGCCGTGCAGCAGGCGCAGCGCATCGGGCTGCACGACCTGCACCGCCTCTCGGGAGTCGTCGTCGACCAGATGGCCGAGGCGTATCCGGAGCTGCCGCGGCAGGCCGACGAGATCGCACGCGTCCTGCGGCTCGAGGAGGAGCGCTTCTCCGAGACGCTCGAGCGCGGCCTCAAGCTCTTCGCCGACCTCGCTTCGAGCGAGGCGATCACGGGCGAGCAGGCGTTCACGCTCGCCGCGACCTACGGCTTCCCGCTCGAGCTCACCGTCGAGCTCGCGGAGGAGCGCGGCCAGGCGGTGGACGTCGACGCGTACCACGAGGAGATGGAGCGTCATCGCGAGGTCTCGCGCGCGGGCGGCTCCAGCGAGGCGCAGCGGGCGGCGGACTTCGCACGCGCCGCCGGCTTCGAGACCGAGTTCGTCGGGTACGCGAAGACCGACGTCCTCACGCAGATCGGAGCACTCGAGGAGCTCGGCGACGCGCATTTCCTCGCGAAGCTGCGCGAGTCCCCCTTCTATCCGGCGGGCGGAGGCCAGGTCACGGACGTGGGCACGATCGAGCTCGACGACGAGTCCGGGACCCGAGCGGAGCTCGTGGATGCGTACCGGCTGGGATCGGACCAGGCACTCCTCCTCCGCGGGGAGGGGTTCGCCGCGGGCGACCGCGCGCGGGCACGCGTCCCCTGGTCGACGCGCTTCCCGACCATGGCGAACCACACGGGTACGCACCTCCTCCACCAGGCGCTGCGGGAGGTGCTCGGCGAGCACGTGCGCCAGGCCGGATCGGCCGTACGCCCGGACAAGCTGCGCTTCGACTTCACGCACGAGCAGGCCCTCACCACCGACGAGCGCGAGGCGCTCGAACGCCGGGTGAACGAGATCGCGTACGAGAATCGCCCGGTGCACGTCTTCGAGACGCCGATCGAGGAGGCGCGGAAGCTCGGGGCGACCATGCTCTTCGGCGAGAAGTACGGCGACATCGTCCGCGTCGTCGAGGTGCCGGGCTACTCGGTCGAGCTGTGCGGCGGGACGCACGTGAGCAGGACCGCCGAAGTGGGACCATTCGTCCTCCTCTCCGAGAGCTCCGTCGGCGCGGGAGTTCGCCGCGTCGAAGCCGTGACGTCGGGTGCCGCGTGGGCCCTGCTCGACGAGCGGGCGCGCGAGCTGGCCGCGCTGCGCAGCGAGCGGACGAAGCCGAGGGCCGACGCTCCGGTGGTCGCTCGGGCGGAGGCGCCCGAGCCCGTGGTGCGGGCTGAGGGCGGGGTGAACGTGGTCGTCCAGCCGCTCGACGGCTTCGACGCGGACGCACTGCTCGAGCTCTCGGACCGCTACAAGCAGAAGCACGCGCCCGCGGCCGTCGTACTCGGCTCGAGGGAGGACGGCAAGGTGCATCTGGTCGCGAACTTCGATCCGTCGGTGGCGGACCGGATCAGCGCGTCCGAGGTCCTGCGAGCCGCGGCGGCGATCGTCGGCGGAGGCGGGGGAGGTCGCGCGACGATGGCCCGCGCGGGCGGCAAGGACCCGGAGAAGCTGCCCGAGGCGCTCGCCGAGGCGGAGCGCCTCATCCTCGCGGCGCTCTGAGGTGAGGGTGCTCGCGCTCGACTACGGCGCCGCGCGCACCGGCGTCGCCGTGTCCGACCCGACGGGGACGATCTCGCGCCCGCTCGGCGTCGTCGAGGGCGCAGCGACTCCACAGGGGCTCGAGCGCCTCGCCGAGCTCGTCCGCGAGCAGGGCGCCGAGCTCGTGGTCGTCGGGCTCCCCTTGACGCTGCGCGGCGAGCACGGAGCGCAGGCCGCGGAGACGACCGCCTTCGTCGAGGCGCTCCGCGAGGCGGTCGGGGCGCCGGTGGAGACGTACGACGAGCGCTTCACGACGGCCCTCGCAGCGAGGGAGGGAGGGGGCGCGGAGGAGGATGCGCGCGCCGCAGCTCATCTCCTCGACGGCTACCTCAGAAGCATCGCCCCGTGAGGCGCCTGCTCGGGCTTCTGTCCCTGCTCCTGCTCGCCCTCGCCGCCGCGGGTTGCAGGGGGAACGACTCGGAGCCGGCTCCCGCGGCCACTACGCCGGTGCTCGAGCGCCTGCACGTCATCTTTCCCGAGGGGTTCACGCGGGCCGAGATGGCCGATCGCGTGGAAGCCGTCCGCGCGATCGCGATCGCGAAGCGTGGGGTGACCCCCCGCCTCACGAAGACCGGCTACCTCCTCGCCTCGGGCGCGGCGCGCCCCCCGGCTGAGTTTCGCAAGGACCTGAAGCGGCGCTCGCTCGAGGGGTTTCTCTTCCCGGCGACGTACGAGTTCACGAAGCTGACATCGTCGCAGGCCCTCGTGCGCGCCCAGCTCGCGGCGTTTCGGAAGGCAGTGGCGGAAGGTCGACCTGCGGTACGCGCGCTCGAAGAACCTCACGCCGTACGACGTGCTCACGATCGCGTCGATGGTGGAGAAGGAGACCGTCGCTCCGAGCGAGCGTCGCCTCGTGGCCGCCGTCGTCTACAACCGCCTCCACAACCGCATGCCGCTCGGCATCGACGCGACGATCCGCTACGGGCGCAACGTGCCCGGCACCGAGCCGCTCAAGGAGTCGGACATCAGAAGCGACGATCCCTACAACACGCGCAACCGCCTCGGGCTCCCGCCGACGCCGATCGCGAACCCCGGTCTCGCCTCCATGCGCGCAGCGGCGAACCCGGCACGGGTCGACTACCTCTACTTCGTGCGCAAGCCGGACGGCGTCCATCACTTCTTCACGGCGAGCGAGCCCGCGTTCTGCCAGCAGTCGCTCGAGTACGGCTACGGCGGCTGCTGACTCTCTCGGACACGTCCGAAATCGGCCATCTTGTTGGGCTCGCGAGTCACGGATAGCTTCGACGACAAGCGGAGGGTGAAGGCGCAGGGTGCGCCACTCGTCTGACAACGCGATGTGTCCGGCTCGCCGCCGGATCCGGTTCGAGTCCGGCACCCTCCGCCGTAGGGCTGACGGCGTCGGCGTGGCCGGTCGGGAAGCTGGCGACCCGACTGTCGGCGCGCTCGCCGTCGCAGTTCACCTGGCAGGTGTCGCACTACTCATGTGGATGCGTTGTCAGGCGTGTCGATTCGGGGTGGCTACCCCGCTTGCGATTCACCGACGACGGCCCGCTTCGGCGGGCCGTCGCGCGTCCGTGATACTCGCGGCATGGTCGACGTCTCCGGCGCGACGCGCCTCGTGGGGATCATCGGCTGGCCCGTCGAGCACTCGCTCTCGCCGCGCATGCACAACGCCGCGTTCGCCGCGCTCGGGCTCGACTGGGCGTACGTGCCGCTGCCGACGCCGCCCGAGCGGCTCGAGGAGGCGGTGCAGGGTCTCGCGGCCCTCGGGTTCGTCGGCGCAAACGTCACGACCCCGCACAAGCTGGCTGCCGCAGCGCTGTGCGTCACGGACCGGCGCTCGGTGAACACGCTGGTCGTGCAGGACGGCGCCGTCGCGGGCTCGAGCACGGATCCGGCGATCCTCGCCGGCCTCGGCGCTGAGAGACCGGTCGTGCTCGGCGACGGGGGCTCCGCGACGGCGTTCGTGGACGCTCTCCCGCACGCACGGCAGTTCTCGCGGAAGGGAGCGTGGCCGCCTCGGGTCGAGGACGCGGACCTCGTCGTCAACGCGACCTCCGAACGCGACGCCGTGCTCGTGGAGCTGCGCGCGGGCCAGACGCTGGTCGACCTTCCCTATCCGGAGACCTCGACCGCGACGGCCGCGCGGCGCACGGGCGCGCGAGTCGTGCCCGGCCTCGAGGTGCTCGTCGCGCAGGGCGCGGCGTCCTTCGAGCTCTGGACCGGGCAGCCGGCGCCACTGGACGCGATGCGCGCAGCCGTAGGGTTGCTGCCGTGATGCTCGAGCTCTCGACCGCAGGCGAGTCGCACGGACCGGCGCTCGTCGCCGTCGTCACCGGGCTGCCGGCCGGGCTTCGAGTGGAGCGAGACGCGATTGCCGCGGACCTCCGGCGCCGGCGCCAGGGCTACGGCCGGAGCCCGCGCCAGCAGCTCGAGGAGGACGAGGTCGAGGTGCTCGCCGGCCTGCGCCACGGCGTCACGCTCGGGACTCCGCTCGCGCTCGTCGTCGCGAATCGCGACCACGCGAACTGGGCGTGGGGGATGAGCCCGTGGCCCCCCGCCGGCGAGCCCTCCGGGAAGGGCACGGCCCCGGTCACCGTGCCGCGGCCCGGGCACGCCGACCTCGCGGGCGCGCTCAAGTTCGGGCACGACGACGCCCGCAATGCCCTCGAGCGCGCGAGCGCGCGCTCGACCGCGATCGACGTGGCGGCGGGAGCGGTGGCGAAGGCGCTTCTCGCGGAGCTCGGCATCCGCGTCGAGGGGCGCGTCGTCGAGATCGGCGGCGAGTCCTCCGAGGAGGGACGGATCTCCGCCACCGACGCCGCTCGCGCGGATCGCGACACGCTCGGCGGCGTCGTCGAGGTGGTCGCGACGGGCGCCCCTCCGGGTCTCGGGTCGTACGCGGAGAAGAGCGCCCGGCTCGACGCGCGACTGGCCGCGGCGCTCATGGGCATCCAGGCGGTGAAGGGCGTCGAGATCGGCGACGGGTTCGCCCTCGCCCGCGCGCGTGGCTCGGAAGCGCACGACGAGATCGAGCCCGACCGGCGCCGCGCGACGAATCGCGCGGGCGGGCTGGAGGCGGGCGTCACGAACGGGGAGCCGGTCGTCGTCCGGGCGGCGATGAAGCCGTTGCCCACGCTCATGCGGCCTCTTCGCTCGGTCGATCTCGCCACCGGCGAGCCGGGCGACGCGCTCGTCGAGCGCAGCGACGTGCAGGCGGTGGACGCGCTCGGCGGTCGTGGCCGAGGCTGCGGTCGCCTGGGAGCTGGCGCGGGCCGTGCGCGAGAAGTTCGGCGGCGACGCCCTCGTCGACGTCCATACGGCGCACGCCGCCTATCTCGAGCGGATCGGGTGGCGCACGCCCTAGGCAGACATCTCGTGCTCGTGGGCTTCATGGGCGCGGGGAAGACGACCGTCGGCGAGGAGGTCGCGCGGCGCCTGCACCGCCCCTTCCACGACGTGGACCGCGAGATCGAGAACGCCCACGGCTCGATCTGGGAGCTCTTCGCGGAGCAGGGCGAGGCGGCGTTTCGCGAGCTCGAGGCACGGTTCGTGCGCGACGCGTGCGCTCGGCGCGAACGCGGCCGTGATCGCCGTGGGAGGCGGCGCCGTCGAGACGCGGCGGCTCCTGCACGAGCTCGACGCGCTCGTCGTCCACCTCGACGTCGACGTGGACACCGCATGGCAGCGCGTCCGTGGAAGCAGTCGGCCGCTCGCACGGGACGAGGACGAGTTCCGGAAGCGCTACGCGGCTCGACAGCCGCTCTACGAGGACGTCGCCGACGCGCGCGCGCGTCGACGCCGACGGGGTCGTGCTCGCGGCCGCCGGCATCCGGTTCGCTCCCCACGGGGATGTCGCGGGCGACGCCCTCGTCGCCGACGGACGCGTCGCCGCGCTGCACGGCGTCGAGGCAACGCACCTCGTGTCCGGCGGCGAGTCCGCGAAGACCGTCGCGGAAGCCGAGCGGCTCTGGCGCGCGCTCGACGTCGACCGCTCGTCCACCCTCGTCGCGGTCGGGGGCGGCTCGACGACCGACCTCGTCGGCTTCGTCGCAGCCACCTCCCTGCGGGGGATCGACTGGATCGCCGTGCCCTCGACGCTCGTCGGCCAGGTCGACGCGGCGATCGGCGGGAAGGTCGGCATCGACCTGCCCGAGGGGAAGAACCTCGTGGGCGCATTCCACTGGCCGGTGGCAACGGTTATCGACACGGCGCTGCTCGAGACCCTGCCCGACGAGGAGCTGCGGAACGGGCTCGCGGAGGTCGTGAAGACGGGGCTGCTCGCCGGCGAGCCGCTGTGGGAGCTCGAGCGCGACGAGCAGGTGCGCCGGTGCGCGGCGTTCAAGGCGGCGGTCTGTCTCGCCGATCCGCTCGATCGGGGCGCGCGCGTCCAGCTGAACCTCGGGCACACGTTCGCGCACGCGCTCGAGGCGGCGTCTGGCTACCGCCTCCCGCACGGCCGCGCCGTCGCTCTCGGCCTGCTCGCCGCGCTTCGCCTCTCCGGCCTGGAGGACGAGAGCCGCACGGTCGAGGCGCTGCTCTCGCCCGAGCCCGGTCGAGGTCGACCGCGAGCGCGCGTGGGCCGCGCTCGGGCGAGACAAGAAGGCGCGCGGCGGCCGGGTCGCGCTCGTCCTGCTGGACGGGCCCGGGCAGCCGCTCGTCACGGCGGAGGTCGAGCCCGAGCGGGTGCGGGCGGCTCTCGACTCGCTCATCGCGTAGGGTCGGCGCCGTGCAGATCGCCGTCCTGAACGGTGCCAATCTCGACGTGCTCGGACAGCGCGATCCCGAGCTCTACGGCGGCCTCGCCCTCTCGGAGCTCGAGACCAGGATCTACCAGTGGGCGCTGGAGCTCGGGTGCAGCGCGCGCTGCCGGCAGACCAACCACGAGGGGGAGTACATCGACTGGTGCCACGAGGCGTACGAGTGGGCGGACGGCGTGATCGCGAACCCCGGCGCGTGGGCCCACTACTCGTGGGCGATCCACGACGCGCTCGAGGTCTTCCAGCGCGCCCGTCGTCGAGGTGCACCTCTCGAACGTCGACCAGCGCGAGGAGTGGCGACGGGTCTCGGTACTCGAGGACGTCGTCGCGGCGCGGGTCGTCGGCAAGGGGCCGGACGGCTACCGCGAGGCGCTCGAGCTCCTCGTCGGAGGGCGCGCGTGAGCAGGATCGAGCGGCTTGCGCAGCTCCTGAGCGAGGACCCGATCCTCGTCGCCGGCCCGCCGTACGTGCTCGGCGGGCAGGCGAACGTGCGCTACCTGACGGGGCTGCAGAGCTCGAACGCGGCCGTCCTCGTCGAGCCGGACGGGAACGCGACCCTCTACACCGACTTCCGCTACGCGAACCGGGCGCGAGCCATCGAGGGCGTCGAGGTCGTGGAGACCGCGCGCGGGCTCGTCCCGGCCGTCGGCGAGCTCCTGGCGGGGAGGCGCGTCCAGTTCGAGGAGCAGCATCTCCCGTATGCGCTCTACCGCACGTTGGCGGAGGCGGGCGTCGACGCGGTTGCGAGCTCCGGGCTCGTCGAAGGGCTGAGGGCGGTGAAGGACGACGACGAGATCGGCGCGATGCGGCGCGCCGCGGCGCTCACGGACGCGATTTTCACGGCGCTGGCGAAGGAGACGTTTCGCGGGCGCAGCGAGCGGGAGCTCGCGTGGTGGGTCGAGCGCAGCTTCCGCGAGGCCGGCGCCGAGGGGATCTCGTTCGAGCCCGTGGTCGCCGCCGGCGCGACCGCGTCGACGCCGCACGCGATCCCGGGCGACGAGCCGATCGAGCCGGGCGTCCTCGTCACGATCGACGCCGGCTGCGTCGTCGACGGCTACTGCTCCGACTGCACGCGCACGTTCGCGGTCGGCGAGGTGCCGGCGAGACTGGCCGAGCTGCACGCTCTGTGCCTCGAGGCCCAGCTCGCCGGGCTCGCGGCGGTCGCTCCAGGCGTCCACGGCCGGGACGCCGACGCCGCGTCGCGCACCGTCATCGACGCGGCCGGGCTCGGCGCGGCGTACGGGCACGGGATGGGCCACGGCGTCGGCATTCAGATCCACGAGGCGCCGACCCTGCGTCCCGAGTCGACGGACGTCCTCGAGGCGGGCAACGTCGTCTCGGTCGAGCCGGGCATCTACCTGCCGGACGAGGGAGCAGGCGTGCGGATCGAAGACCTCGTGCTCGTGACCGACGGCGGCTGCGAACGGCTCACGGAGTCCACGAAGGAGCTGATCGCGGTCGCGTAGGGCGAGATACATCTCGCCCCTACAATCTCGCCCTCATGGCCGAGACGGTCAACACGAATCAGTTCCGGAACGGGATGCACATCGAGGTCGACGGCGGCGTCTGGCGCATCGTCGAGTTCCAGCACGTGAAGCCGGGGAAGGGCGGCGCGTTCGTGCGGACGAAGCTGAAGGCGCTCGGCTCGGGCTCCGTGGTCGACCGCACCTTCCGCGCGGGGGAGAAGTTCGCGCGGGTGCACACGGAGGTCAAGAACGTGCAGTTCCTCTACGACGACGGCTCCGAGGCGCATTTCATGGACGAGGAGACGTACGACCAGTTCGGCCTTCCGCGCGTGGACGTCGCGGAGGCGCTTGCATTCCTGCCCCCGTCGAGCTCGGTGCAGATGCTCGCGGTGGACGGCAAGCCGGCGGGCATCCAGCTGCCCGCGTCGGTCGAGCTCGCCGTCACCGAGACGGAGCCCGCGGTGCGCGGCGACACCGTCACGAACGTGACGAAGCCGGCGACCCTCGAGACCGGCGCGGTCGTCCAGGTGCCGCTGTTCGTCGACACCGGCGAGCGCATCAAGGTCGATCCCCGCGAAGGCAGATACATCTCGCGCGCCTGAACTGCGGCTCTGCGGCTCGCTAAGGTCCGAGGCCGTGGCGAAGCTCGTCGACACGACCATCAGGCTGCTCTCGCAGGAGCCGTTCGCGGGGAACCTGCCGACCGCGGAGGTGCTGCGCGTCGCGGAGATCCTCGACCAGGCGGGGTTCGCGTGCCTCGAGGTCTCGGGCGGCGGCGTGTTCGACGCGACCGTTCGCCGGCGCGTCGAGAGCCCCTGGGAGCGGATCCGCGCGATCAAGTCGCGCGTCTCGACGCCGCTCGGGCATTGCGCTGCGGGGGCGCTTCCTCGTGGGCTCGCGCCCCGTCGGAGGCGACATCGTGGGCCGGTTCGTCGCCTGCGCGGCCGAGAACGGGATCGAGGTCTTCCGCCTCCACGACCCGCTGAACGACGTCTCCAACCTGCGCGAGGCGGGAGCGGCGATCACGGACGCCGGCGGAGCGTTCCACGCGGGTCTCGTCTACAGCCCCGGTCGCACCGACGAGACGGACACGCTCGTGGCGGCGGCACAGAAGCTGCCCGAGCTCGGGGCGACGCGGGTCCTTGTGAACGACCCGACCGGCGCGCTCGTCCCGCACCGTGCGCAGGAGCTCGTCGGACGCATCAAGGAGGCGAGCGGACTGCCCGTCGGCTTCTACGTCCAGGGCTCCGCGGGCGTCGGCCTCGCGTCCGCCCTGGCCGCGGTCGACGCGGGGGCCGATCTCATCGCGACCGCGGTCTACCCGCTCGCGCTGACGCTCCACCGCGTCTCCGGCGAGTCGGTGGCGGAGTCCCTGCAGGGGCTCGGCCACGCAACGGGCCTCGACGTCGGGAAGCTGTGGGACGCAGCCGACGTCATCGACGAGTACATCGGCGACGAGCCGGTCGCGCACGTGGCTCCGCGGATCGCCGTGCGCGCAGCCGAGTTCGATCTGCCGGCCGGCCTCGTGGCGGCGCTCGACGTCCATCTCCGAGCCCATGCCGCCGCCGATCGGCTGCTCGAGGTGCTGGAGGAGGTGGGTCGGGTCCGGGCCGAGGCGGGCTGGCCGCCGCTGGCGGCGCCGATCGGGCAGATCCTCGCTTCCCAGGCGCTGCTCCACGTGCTCGAGGCGCGGCGCTACGGCTCCGTCATCGACGAGTTCCGCGAGCTCGTGCAGGGCGGGTACGGCGTGACGCCCGAGCCCGTCGACCCGACCGTCGAACGCGCGGTCGAGCTGCTCGCGCCGCGGGCGCAGCTCTCGGAGGACCCCGTGACGACGGAGGACGTCCGTGAGCAGGCGGAAGGCCTCGCCGCGTCCGAGGAGGAGCTCGTCCTGATCGCGATGTTCGGCTCGGACGCCGAGGAGCTCCTGAAGGTCATCCGCGGGCGGCACTCACGGGACGGCGTGCTCGTCGCCGAGGACGCGGATGCCGAGCGCGGGGAGCGCATTCGCGAGCTCGTGAAGATCGTCCAGGAGTCGGGCGTGGGGGAGATCGAGATCGAGGACGAAGGGATGCGCGTGTCGGTTCGGCGCGCCGACGAGCCGCTGGGCGCGACGATCGGCCTGCCGGCCGCGACGGGTCTCGAGCCCGCCTACCCGGCGGTTGCGGCCTCGCCCCCGGCTGCCGACGACGTCACGCGCGTCGAGTCGCCGATGGTGGGCGTCTTCTACCGCGCTCCGAATCCCGGGGCCCCGGCGTTCGTGGACGTCGGCGACACGGTCGTCCCGGGACAGACGCTCTGCGTCCTCGAGGCGATGAAGCTCTTCAACGAGCTCAAGGCCGAAACGGCGGGCGTGGTGCGCGCGATCATGGCCGAGAACGCCCAGCCGGTCGAGTACGGCCAGCTGCTCTTCGAGATCGAGCCGATGCTCGCTCCTCCAGCCGTATAGGAGGGACGTCGGTGTTCGGACGAGTGCTGGTCGCGAACCGGGGCGAGATCGCGGTACGCGTGATCCGCGCGCTGCACGACCTCGGGATCGAGGCGGTCGCCGTCTACTCGACCGCAGACCGCGACGCGCTCCACGTCGAGCTGGCGGATCAGGCCGTGTGCATCGGCCCTCCCGCCGCGAGCGAGAGCTACCTGAAGATCTCGAACGTGGTCGCGGCCGCGGAGACGACCGGGTGCGACGCCGTCCATCCCGGCTACGGCTTCCTCGCCGAGAACGCCGACTTCGTGCGCGCCTGCGAGGACTCGGGCGCCGTCTTCATCGGCCCGCCCGCGAGCGTGGTCGAGCAGATGGGCGACAAGGTGCAGGCGAAGGAGGCGCTGCGGGCGGCAGGCGTCCCCCTCGTCCCGGGCTCCGGCGAGACGACGGGCATCGCGCACCTCCGACGTGCGGCTGCCGAAGTCGGCTTTCCGGTGCTCCTCAAGGCCGCTGCCGGAGGAGGGGGCAAGGGAATGCGGGTGGTGGAGGCCGAGGACGACCTCGAGGACGCGTTCGGCGCGGCGAGCGCCGAGGCGGACGCGGCCTTCGGGGACGGCTCGATCTACCTCGAGAAGCTCGTCTCGCCCGCTCGCCACGTCGAGATCCAGGTCCTCTGCGACGCGGACGGCGGCGTGCTCACGCTCGGCGAGCGCGAGTGCTCCATCCAGCGCCGCCATCAGAAGCTCGTCGAGGAGTCGCCCTCGCCCGCCCTCGACCCGGCCACGCGGGAGGCGATGGAGTCGACGGTCGAGCGCGCCTGCCGGGCGATCGGCTACCGCAACGCGGGCACCTTCGAGTTCCTCGTGGGTCCGGACGGCGACTTCTACTTCATCGAGGTCAACTGCCGGCTGCAGGTCGAGCACCCGGTCACGGAGCTCGTCACCGGGAGCGACATCGTTCGGGAGCAGATCGGCATCGCCGCCGGCGAGCCGCTCTCGGCAACCGGGCGCGCAGCGAGGCGCGGGCATGCGATCGAGATCCGGATCAACGCTGAGGACCCTGCGCGCGGCTTCCTGCCGGCGCCCGGGACGGTGACGCGCTTCGAGCCGCCGCTCGGGCCCGGCGTGCGCGTGGACACGGCCGTCCGCTCGGGAAGCGAGATCCCGCCGTACTACGACTCGCTGATCGCGAAGGTCGTCGTGTGGGACGAGACGCGCGCGGCGGCGGTCGTCCGCGCGTCACGTGCGCTGCGGGAGCTCGTGGTCGAGGGCATCCCCACCACCCGCGAGCTCG
The DNA here is from genome assembly GCA_963831285.1 of uncultured Gaiellaceae bacterium. Classification (GTDB taxonomy): domain Bacteria; phylum Actinomycetota; class Thermoleophilia; order Gaiellales; family Gaiellaceae; genus GMQP-bins7. The sequence continues at coordinate 329,318 of CAWHPO010000001.1, forward strand.
CGCTCGACGTGCTCGACTCACCGGAATTCCGTGGCGGCGACTACTCGACCTCGACGCTCGCGGACCTCGAGGGCCGCGTGCCGTCGCTCGCGCGGGCATGAGCTCCCGGCCGACGAGCCGGAAGGCAGCGCGGCGCCAGGCGCTCTTCCTCCTCTACCAGTGGGATCTCACCGGGCAGGAGCTGGCCTCGCTGTTCGAGGGCGAGCCGGACGACTTCGCCCGCACGCTCGCGGAGTCGGTCGCCTCGCGGGCGGCCGGTCTCGACGTCAGGATCTCGGCCGCCTCGCCCGACTGGCCGGCCGACCGCCTCGGCACGCTCGAGCGCAATATCCTCCGGATCGGCGTGTACGAGCTCGAGGAGGAGACGGTGCCGCGGGAGGTCGCGATCAACGAGGCGGTCGTGCTCGCGAAGCGCTACGCGACCGAGGACGCAGCGCGGCTGGTCAACGGCATCCTCGGGCGCGTCGCCCGCGAGGAGGCGGCATGACCGCAGTCGACGACGCGCTGGCGCGGGCGCAGGAGCTCCTCGGCACGTTGAACGCGCGGCGCGAAGAGCTCGAGCGGCTCGCCGCGGCGGAGGACGTCGACGGCGACGCGGCGGTCGACCTCATCGGCGAGCTCGCGGAGCTCGCCCGGCAGATCGAGGCGGAGCTGACGCGCGCGCGCACCCTGGCCGATGCGGCCGGCTGACGAGCTCCGCGACGCCGTCGAGGCGTACCTCGGCACCCTGTCCTTCGCGCCCGAGCTCGGCGACCTCGACGCGGCGCTCCGCTACGCGCTCGAGCCGGGCGGCAAGCGCGTGCGGCCCATCCTGTGCCTCGCGGTGGCGGAGGCCGCCGGCGGAAGCGTGGAGGCTGCGCTTCCCGCGGCAGCCGCGCTCGAGCTCGTGCACACGTTCTCGCTCGTCCACGACGACCTGCCGGCGATGGACGACGACGCCGTGCGGCGGGGCCGCCCCAGCACGCACGTGGCGTTCGGCGAGGGAGTCGCGCTGCTCGCGGGGGACGCGCTCCTCGCCGAGGCCCTCCGGCTCGCCGTGACGTACGAGTCGAACGAGGTCGCCCGCGACCTCGTCGAGGCGACGCTGGGGATGATCGGCGGGCAGTACCGCGACGTCACGGGCGACGACGCCGACCTCGACGGCCTCCACCGGCTCAAGACGGGCCGGCTCTTCGTCGCCGCCGTGCGGATGGGCCTCGACGTCGCGGGCATTCCGGAGAGCGAGCGCGCGGTCTGGCTCGCGCTGGGCGACGACCTCGGGATCCTGTTCCAGGTCGTCGACGACGTCCTCGACGGCGACGGCTACGCGGCCCGCCTCGGCCCCGAGCCGGCGAGCCGGCTCGCGGACGACGTCGCCGGGCGGGCGCGGGCACGCCTCGACGAGCTCGCGGTGGACACACGGGTGCTGCGCGAGCTCGTCGATCTGCTCGCCGTACGTACCGCGTAAGGGGTCGACACAGCCGGTTTCACGCGTAGGATCCGACGAACCTCGACAGACCAGGCTCGCGCGCGTACGACCCTGCCCGCGCGGCTGAGCCGGCCTCGCTCCTCTCACGTTGTCCCCTCGCCCCCTCACCGGTCTCTGCGCATTCGCGTTGGCGGCCGCGGCACTCCTGCTGGTCGCCGCGCCCGCGCTGGCGGTCGTGGACGACGGCGCGCGAGCCGTACGGACCCCGCTCCACGGCTACGAGGGCGATCCTCCGACGAAGGGGGAGAAGGCGGTGCGGTTCGCGGTCGACGCCGTCGGCACCCCCTATCGCTGGGGCGGCGAGTCGCCCGCCGGCGGCTTCGACTGCTCGGGCCTCGTGCGCTGGGCGTACTCGCGGGTGGGCGTCGACCTCCCGCACAGCTCGTACGCGCTCTACGACGAGGGGCGCCGCGTCGCGACCTCGCACCTCGAGCCGGGCGACGTCCTCTTCTTCGACGGTCTCGGGCACGTCGGTCTGTACGTGGGAGACGGCAAGATGGTGCATGCACCGCATACCGGGCGGGACGTCGAGGTCGTGAGCCTCGGCGGCACGAGCTACGGCGCACGGCTCGTCGGCGCACGCCGCGTCGTCGCTTCCTGACCGTCTACCCTCGGCGCATGAAGAAGCGCCTCGACGTCGTGCTGCACGAGCGCGGGCTGGCGGAGACGCGCTCGCAGGCGCAGGCGCTCGTGCTCGCGGGGCGGGTGCGCGGGCACTCGAAGCCCGGAGAGCAGGTGGCCGAGGACGTGGAGCTCGTCGTCGCGGAGTCTTCGCCATTCGTCTCGCGCGGAGGCGAGAAGCTGAGTCACGCGCTGGAGGCCTTTGCGGTCGACGTCGCGGGCCGCGACTGCGCCGACGTCGGCGCATCGACGGGCGGGTTCACGGACTGCCTTCTCCAGGCGGGCGCCGCCCGCGTCCTCGCGATCGACGTGGGCTACGGGCAGCTGCATCCGCGGCTGCGGTCGGACCCTCGCGTGACCGTCCTCGAGCGAACGAACGCGCGCCATCTCACGGCGCTGCCGTTCGCGCCGGAGCTCGTCGTCTGCGACGTCTCGTTCATCGGCGTGGCGAAGGCGCTCCCGCCCGTGCTCGAGCTCGCCGCGCCGGGCTGGGAAGCGGTCGTGCTCGTGAAGCCGCAGTTCGAGGCAGGGCGGAGCGAGACGGCGAAGGGAGTCGTCCGCGAGCCGGCCGTGCACCGCGAGGTGCTGGTGAAGATCGTTGCGGCTGCACGGGAGTGGGGTGCCGTGACTCTCGGCGTCGTAGACTCCGGGCTGCCCGGCCCGAAGGGGAACCGGGAGTTCTTCCTCCACCTGGCGCACCGACCCGGCGAACCGAACCCCGATGACGCAGACCGCTGGATCGCCGACGCCGTCGGCTAGGAGGGTTCGGCGGGCCGCGGTCGTGACCCACGGCAAGGCCGCCCAGATCGGCTCGGGGCTGGCGCGCTTGCAGGCCGTCGCGGCCGAGCACGGCGTCGAGCTCCTCGTCTCCGCGGAGGAGGCGGCGAAGCACGCCGTCGAGGAAACCGGAGAGGACGAGAGCGCGGACCTCGCCGTCGTGCTCGGTGGCGACGGGACGGTGCTCCGGGCGCTCACTCGCTTCCTCGGCACGGGCGTGCCCGTGGTCGGCGTGAACTTCGGACGCGTCGGCTTCCTGAGCTCGATCGGTCGGCGCGATCTCGAGCTCGGGCTGGGTCGCGTCTTCGCGGGCGAGTACGACGTCGTCGAGCTTCCGACGCTCGAGCTCGAGCATCCGGAGGGACGCGCGGTCGCCGTGAACGACGTCGTGGTCACGAGCGCCGGGCTCGGCCGCATGATCGAGCTCGAGCTCGCCGTCGGTGGCGAGGAGCTCGGTCGGCAGCCCTGCGACGGGATCATCTGCTCGACCCCGTCCGGCTCGACCGCGTACAACCTCTCGAACGGCGGACCGGTGCTCATGTGGGGGCTCGAGGCCATCGCCTTGACGTACGTCGCCGCCCACTCCCTCCGCGCCCGCCCGCTCGTCATCCCACCGGGCGCGGACGTGATCGTGTGGAACCGGTCGGCGGACGTCGAGGCGGGCGTCCTCGTCGACGGGCACCGGGTGTCGACGCTCGGGAAGGCGGAGCGTGCCGTAGTTCGGATCGCCGACGAGAGATCGCTGCTCGCGACGCTGCCCGAGGCGACGTTCGTCCGCCGCTACCGCCAGAGTTTCGCGTCGTGAGCGAGGGCAGGCTGACGCTGCGCGACGGCCGCACGCTCGCCTGGCGCGAGTACGGCCCGCCGGGCGGGCGGCCGGTCCTGCGCTTCCAGGGAACGCCCGGTTCGAGATGTTCGCGACACGCCCACGAGGACTCCTACGACCGCCTCGACGTCCGGGTGGTCGTCTTCGACCGCCCGGGCTACGGCGCGTCGACCAGGCTGCCCGGCCGCGGCATCTCGGCGATCGCGGACGACGCGACGGAACTCCTCGACCACCTGGGTCTCGACGAGGTCCACGCGATCGGCGGGAGCGGTGGAGGTCCGCACGTCCTCGCCTTCGCGGCCAAGCACCCGGCGCGGGTGCGCGCTGCGACGGTCGTCGTCGGCGCGACGCCGCTCGAGGACGAGGAAGACACACGCGGCCTGATCCAGCTGAATCGCGACGCCTGGCACGCGGCGCACGAGAGCTGGGAGGCGCTGTACGCACTGCTCGCGCCGCTGCGCGAGGAGATCCTCGCCGACCCGCTCGCCGGGTTCCGCCACGCGATGGAGGGCGCCCCCGCGAGCGACCGGGCCGTGCTCGACGATCCCGACTGGCAGCGTGTATTCATGGAGGACGTGACCGAAGCGTTCCGGCCAGGGGCGGAGGGCTGGACGGACGAGGGCATGGCGCTGACGCTCGAGTGGGACTTCCAGCCCTCTGAAGTCGCGTGCAGCGTGACCTGGTGGCACGGTGTCCACGACGCAAATGCGCCGCTGGCCCCGGTCCGCCGCTTCCTCGAGACCATGGACGGGGTCGACCTGCGCGTGTGGGATGACGCCGGGCACCTCGAGCCCTTCCTCCGCCACGACGAGATTCTCGCGGAGCTCCTCACGCGGTGAGCGACGATCGTCGCTCGCTTGCAGCAGCAGGTCGCTAGGATCGGCAGGTCAAAACGCTGCCCTCTGCGGCGGCGGCTCGCTCCGCTCGGAGCGGGAGAGGGGAAAGGGGAGCACATGAGACGAATCTCGTTCGTGGCCGTGGTCGCGGTACTCACGCTGGCCGTGGGTGGATCGATCGCTTCGGCCGGCAGGCCCGGCTCGGGGAGCTGCTCGGGCGGCGCGCCCGGGCCGCCTACGAACGCTGAGGTCATTCCGGCCGGAACGTACGACGGGTTCACGGTCACCGGCATCTGCCGGTTCGGCCCCGGGACCGTGACCATCGACGGAAACCTCACGATCGCCGACGGCGGCATCCTGAACGACCATGCGAGCGGAGCCGCGACCGTGCACGTCACCGGCAACGTGAAGGTCGGCAAGGACGGCGTCCTCGGGCTCGGGAACTTCGATCCGGCCCCGCCGCACACGAGCGCGGTCGTCGACGGGAACGTGGTCGCAAATGGCCCCGCGACGCTGTATCTCGGCGGCATGACGATCCATGGGAATCTCGTCTCGAACGGTGGGAGCGGCCCGGGTCGCAACTTCCCGGTCAAAGACGACACGATCGACGGGAACGTCATCGTGCACGGCTGGTCGGGCCTGTGGTTCGGGATCCTGCGTTCCACCGTCGGCGGCAACGTCGTCGTCGCGAACACGTCCGGCACGCAGACGGGAGAGGGCGAGTTCGAGGGCATCCTCGACTCCACGGAGATCGTGGACAACGCGATCGGCGGGAATCTGATCTGCCACGGCAATTCGCCCGCGGCTCAGATCGGGGACTCCGAGGGTGGCCCGAACAGCGTCGATGGCAACGCCATCGGCGAGTGCGCGGGCCTCACGGGCTAGGCGCGCTCGACCACTCGGAACACGAGGGCCCGCTCACGGCGGGCCCTCGTCGTTCCGTGACGGCCCGGCACGGTTTCGTCGCAGCGCGCCGGGCCGGGAACCGCCAGACTGAACCACCCGTGCTGCGGAGCCTGCGCATCGAGAACCTCGTCCTCATCCGCGAGGCGGAGCTCACGCTCGCGCCGGGGCTGAATGCCGTCACCGGCGAGACCGGGGCGGGCAAGACGATCTTCGCCCAGGCGATCGGGCTCCTCCTGGGCGCCCGAGCGGACGCGTCGGCGGTCGGCGCCGACGGCTCCGAGGCGTACGTCGAGGCGGAGCTCGACGTTCCGGACGGCTTCTTCGACGAGGAGGAGCTCGGGGCGCTCGCCGAGCTGCGGCCCGAAGGGGAAGCCGGGCTCGTCGTCGCGCGCCGCGTCTTCGGCGACGGCCGGACGCGCGCGTACGCATGGGGCCGCGCGGTTGCACGCGAGGACGTCGCCGCGGCGACGGAGCGGCTGATCGCGATGTCGGGCCAGTTCGAGCAACGGCGGCTCGGCCGCGCCGTCCTTCCAGCTGGACGTCCTCGACGCGTTCTGCGGGGCCGCGCAGCAGGAGCGTCGCGCCGCCGCCGCGCTCGCCTGGCGCGAGCTCGTCGCGGCGCGACGGCGTCACGACGAGCTGACCCGCGACGCAGACGCGGTCGCGGCCCGGCTCGCCGAGCTGCAGGCGCTCGTCGACGCGACGGAGGGCATGCAGCCGAGCGAGGAGGCGGAGCTCCTCGCTCGGCGCGAGCGCCTGCGCCACGTCGAGGAGCTCGCGGAGGGTTCGTCCGCCGCAGCGTCGGCGATCGCACCGGACGAGGGCGAGGGGGCCGCCTCGCTCGCGGCCGGCGCCGAGCGTGCTCTCGCGCCGCTCGAGCGGATCGCGCCCGAGCTCGCCGCGTCGGCCGAGGAGCTCCGCGACCTCGCGGTCCGGCTGGGCGAGGTCGGCAGCGACCTGCACCGGTTCGTGGCGTCGCTCGACGCGGAGCCCGGCGCTCTCGAGGACGTCGAGGAGAGGCTGCAGACGATCGCGGACCTCGAGCGGCGGTTCGCGGCCGGGTCGTACGAGGCGTTGCTGGACGCCGCGGCCGCCGCGGCGAACGAGCTCGGCGCCGCCGACGGCGCCGACCCGGTCGAGGCCGCCGCGAGCGCGCTGTCGGAGTGCGAGGTGGCCATGTCCACGCTCGCGGACGAGCTCCATGCCGAGCGGGCTGAGAGCGCAACTGCTTTCGGTGAGGCAGTGCGCACGGAGCTCGGCTCGCTCGGGATGGGGGAGGGCGAGCTCGTCGTCGAGCTCCGCGAGCGCGACCTCGGCGCGACTGGGCGCGACGGCGTGACCTTCCTGATCCGCCCGAATCCGGGGCTGCCGTTCGCCCCCGTCGCGGAGACGGCGTCCGGCGGCGAGCTCTCGCGCATCGCCCTCGCGCTCGCGGCCGTCGCGGGTGGGGAGACCCTCGTCTTCGACGAGATCGACGCCGGCATCGGCGGCGTCACCGCACACGCCGTCGCCTCGACGCTGCAACGCCTCGCCGAGCGCGCGCAGGTGCTGACGATCACGCATCTCCCGCAGATCGCGAGCGTCGCGGATCGCCACTTCCGCGTCGAGAAGCTGCGCGGCGACCCGACCCATACGCGCATCGAGGAGCTCGACGACCTCCTCCGCCGCGAGGAGCTCGAGCGCATGGCCGGCGGCGCCGAGTTCGTCGCCAGTCTCACGGACCCGTCGCTCTGACGAGAGCGACAGCGGCCCGGCCGCGCAGCGGAGACCCTCAGGGCTCTTCGCGCGTCGAGAATCCGCGCTCGCGGATTCTCGACTTGCGCACTACAGAGAGGCGACCGCGTGTAACAGCGACAGCGGCCGCGCAGCGGACGCCTTCAGGATCTTCGCGCGTCGCGAATCCGCGCGAGCGGATTGGCGACTTGCGCACCACTGGGCCGACCGCGGGCCCTGCTACGGTGAGAACCCGTGGCCAGGTACGTGTTCGTCACGGGTGGCGTCGTCTCCGCGCTCGGCAAGGGGATCGTCGCCGCGTCGCTCGGTCGCCTCCTGAAGGCGCGCGGCCTCTCCGTCTCGGCCCAGAAGTTCGACCCGTACCTGAACGTCGACCCGGGCACGATGAGCCCGTTCCAGCACGGCGAGGTGTTCGTGACCGAGGACGGCGCCGAGACCGACCTCGACATCGGACACTACGAGCGCTTCATCGACGAGAACCTCTCGCGGAACGCGAGCCACACGGCCGGCGCGATCTGGGACGCGGTGCTCCGCAAGGAGCGCAAGGGCGAATTCCTCGGCGCGACCGTGCAGGTCATCCCGCACATCACGAACGAGATCAAGGCGCGGATCCGCCGCGCGGAGAAGGTCGCGCCCGCCGACGTCGTCATCTCGGAGATCGGGGGCACCGTCGGCGACATCGAGTCGCTGCCCTTCCTCGAGGCGATCAGGCAGTTCCGGCGCGAGGTCGGCACCGAGAACGTCGTCTACCTGCACGTCACGCTCGTTCCCTTCATCGAGGCTGCGGGCGAGCTGAAGACGAAGCCGACGCAGCACTCCGTGAACGAGCTGCGACGCATCGGCATCCACCCCGACGTCGTCGTGTGCCGCTCGACGGAGCCGCTCTCGGACGACATCCGCGAGAAGATCGCGCTCTTCGCAGACGTCGACCGTACTGCCGTGATCGGCTGCCCGGACGTCCCCGACGTCTACCTCGTGCCCGAGATCCTGCAGGCGGAGGGTCTCGACGCGCTCGTCTGCGAGAAGCTCTCGCTCGACGCGCCCGCGGCCGACCTCGGCGAGTGGGCCGAGCTCGTCGACCGCTCGCGCGAGCTGCGCGAGGACGTCGAGATCGCGCTCGTCGGCAAGTACGTGAAGCTGCACGACGCGTACCTCTCCGTGCACGAGGCGCTGAAGCACGCGGGGGTACACGCGGGCTGCCGCGTGCACGTGCGCTGGGTCGACGCGGAGAACATGACCTACGAGGAGGCCGTCGACGACCTCGAGCACGCCGACGGGGTGCTCGTCCCGGGAGGGTTCGGCTCGCGCGGCTGGGAGGGGAAGATCCTCGCCTGCAGGGCCGCGCGCGAGCAGGAGATCCCCTACCTCGGCATCTGCCTGGGCATGCACGTCGCTGTGTCCGAGTTCGCGCGCCACGTTTGCGGGATGGACGGCGCCAACTCGACGGAGATGGACCCGGAGACCCCGTTCCCCGTGATCGACCTGCTCCCCGAGCAGAAGGAGATCGAGGACCTCGGCGGCACCATGCGGCTGGGCGCGCAGGCCGTCGAGCTCGTCGAGGGGTCGCGCGCACGCGAGGCCTACGGCGAGCCCGTCGTCCACGAGCGGCACCGCCATCGCTACGAGGTGAACAACGAGCTCCGCCAGCGACTCGTCGACGGGGGTCTGGTCGTCTCCGGAACGTTCCAGGACGGCCGCCTCGTCGAGATCGTCGAGCTCCCGGACCATCCCTGGTTCGTCGCGAGCCAGTTCCACCCGGAGTTCAAGTCGCGCCCCACGCGTGCCGCGCCGCTCTTCCGCGAGTTCGTCGCGGCGGCGCTCGAACGGGCGCGCTCGCGGAGCGGAGAGGCGGTCCGCGCGGCCGTCCGCTGACGGGGTAGCTCGTTCGAGGGGGTATATGCTCCGGGGCAAGGCTCGACGCACGGCCCTGGGGGACTGTGGCGACCCGAACGGAAACGGCAGCCTCACGCAGACGCTTTCTGCGGCTCACCGCGGCAGGCGCGGGGACGCTGACCCTCGGCTCGGTGCTCGCCGCCGGCGTACCTACCCTCGGTCTCTCGGGATCCGCGCAGTCGCGCGACGTCGAGGTCCTGAACTACGCACTCGTCCTCGAGGAGCTGACCGCGGCGTTCTACCAGCAGGCTCTCGCACGCGCCGGGCTGTCGGGCGAGCTCCGAGAGTTCGCCCAGGTCGTCGAGCGCCACGAGCGCGCGCACGTCGGGCTCATCCGGGCCGCGCTCGGACCGAAGGCGCAAAAGGTGCCCCGCTTCGCCTTCGGGAAGGCCGTGTCCAACCCGCGGCGGTTCGCGGCGACCGCGATCGCGCTCGAGGAGCTCGCAGTCGCTGCGTACAACGGGCAGGCAGGCAACGTCTCCAAGCCGGTGCTCAAGGCCGCGGCGAGCATCGTGTCGGTCGACGCCAGGCACGCCGCCTGGATCCGCGCGATCGAGGACAAGCGGCCGGCGAGCCAAGCGACCGACGTGGCGAAGACGAGACGGCAAGTGCTCCGCGAGGTCGACAGCACGGGATTCGTCAGGGGCTAGCGCATGGACCTCGACCTGCACTCGATCGACCGCGACGGCGCGCTGCGCGAGGCGAAGGCCGCCCTTCCACGCGAGACGCGAAAGGACTTCCTGCTCGGAACGCTGGCGGGCGGAGGTGCGGCGCTCGCAGCCCTGGCGCTGGCCGAGCCCGGCACGGCTGCGACGAAGACCGACGTGGAGATCCTCAACTACGCCCTCACCCTCGAGTACCTACAGGCGGCTTTCTACACGGAAGCGGAACGCCGGGGGGCGCTGCGCACCGACGTCGCCCGCGACACGACCCGCGTCCTCGGCGCCGTCGAGCGGGCGCACGTTGCCGCCCTGCGCAAGGTCCTCGGGAGCGGCGCGGTCGCGCGGCCGTCCTTCGACTTCGGCGGGACGACCGAGGAGGAGAAGGCGTTCATCAAGACTGCGGTCGCTTTCGAGGATCTCGGCACCGCGGCCTACAAGGGGCAGGCGTACCGCATCGACTCGCCGGCGCTCCTCGCCGCGGCGATCTCGATCCATTCCGTCGAGGCCAGGCACGCGGCGTGGATCAGGTATCTGGCGGGTGCGCCGCCGGCGTCGTCGGCGTTCGACGAGGGAAAGTCCATGCCCGAGGTGCGCAAGCTCGTCGCGTCGACCGGCTTCGTCGTCGCGGGCCCTCGCACGAAGGCTCGGGCGGAGCCACGATTCACGGGCTGAGGCAGCGCCTGATCGTCGCCGGCGGCACGCTCGCGCTCGTCGTCGCCGGAGCCACGGTGCTCGCAGTCGGCAAGGGAGCGGGGACGACCGAGACGACGGCCGCCTCGAGCCGGTTGAGCGCGGAGGTCCCGGCGAACGACCCTCTGGCGCCGCCTCCAGCGTCCGGCCTCGCGGTTCCGCGCCCACGACTCCTCGCGGCGCGTGAGGCCTCGACGTCCACGTGGGCGCCGGTCGAACGGCCGCTCGAGCTCCGGGCCGCGCCGTCCGCGAGTGCAGCCGTCGTCGCTCGGGTGGGCGTCTCCACGCCGGAGCGGACGGCGAACGTCGTCCTCGTGACAGGGAGGACGCGAGCCGCCGCCGGACTCTGGGTCCCGGTTCGCGCGGAGAACGTCGTCGGGTGGGCGCCACGGGCGTCGCTCGGGGGCTACGAGTCCGTGGACACGCGGCTCGACGTGGATACACAGGCGCTCACTGCCACGCTCCTGCGCGCGGGTCGCGTCGTCTTCCGCGCGCCGGTCGGCGTCGGGACCGCGTCGGCGCCCACGCCGACGGGCTCCTTCTACGTCCGTAACCGTCTCACCCGCTACCGGAGCCCGTTCTACGGGCCGTTCGCATTCGGCACGAGCGCCCGCTCGTCGCTGACCGATTGGCCGGCTGGAGGCTTCGTCGGCATCCATGGCACGAACCGGCCCGATCTCATCCCCGGCCGCGTCTCGCACGGCTGCATCCGCTTGCGGAACGCGGACATCGTCGCCCTCGCGCGCCTCCTGCCGATCGGCACGCCGATCGAGATCAGGTGACGGTGCGCGCTCTCATCGGCCTGCTCGTCACGCTCGCGTGCGTCCTCGTGCTCGCAGGTTCGGCCGGGGCGGCGCGGTCGCACCCGCCGACGAAGCTGTGGTCCGAGTACCCGCTCGCGCCGCGGCCGGCCGGGACCGCCGCCGCCGGCTCGGGCGCAGCCGTCTCGGTCGCGCCTCCTCCCGCGGCCGGGGTTGAAGCGCCGCCCGGCGGCGCGGGCTCCTCGCGCTGGGCGCTGTGGGCTGCGGTGTCCGCGTTGACCCTGCTCGCGGTGCTGGTCGTCGCGCAGGTGTTCCAGCCCCTCGTGGCAGCGACCACGCGGAGGACGCGGCACGGCCGGTACGAGCGCGCGAAACCGGAGCCGCTCCAGCTGCGCGCGCATCCGCAGCCGGTCGCACAGCCGCACGCACGCGTCCCGCTCGCGCAATACGCGCCCGAGCCGGCGGTCGCCGAGCGGCCCAGCGAGCCCGAGCTCTCGACGCGGCGGTCGGTCGTCCGCCGTACGGGGATCCTCCGCTCGCGCTTCGTCGTCGTCGCGGACGAAGTCGACGGACGCGTTCGCACCCTCGCGCGCTCGAAGAGCTTCTGGCGGGTCGGCGCGGAGGGCTACCGCGAGCGGGTCGCAGGGAAGGCGTGGGACGGGCTCGTCGGCGATCTCCGCAGCTCGGGCTGGGAGCCGGAGTCGCCGCGGCGCTCCGACTACTACGTCCTTCTGCGCGAGGTGGAGGACGGCCACAGGGGCCCGTCCATCCTCCCGACGATCGAGGCGTACACGCGTGAGACGGGCAGTTCGAAGGAGGGCTGAACGCCAGCCGTAGGATGCGAGCCGTGCAGCAGCCGCTGACGTCGCCCTTCCTCGACCTCTTCCTCGAGCTCTGCGCGCTGCCAAGCCCGTCGGGCAGCGAGCGGGCGGTCGCGGACCGGGTCTGTGCGTACCTCTCCGAGCTCGGCCTCGAGTGGGACGAGGACGCCGCCGCCGGCCTTCTCGACGGCGACACGGGGAACGTGTACTGCCGGCTTCCGGCCACGAACGGCGAAGGCGGGACGCCGATCTTCCTCTGTGCCCATACGGACACTGTCCCTCCGGAGGCCTCGATCGAGCCGGTCGTGGACGACGGCGTCGTCCGCAACGGCGCGGGAACGATCCTCGGCTCCGACAACAAGGCCGCTGTCGTCGTGCTGCTCGAGGCGGCGCGGCGCATCCTCGACGAGCGGCGCGACCACGCCGGGATCGAGCTCGTCTTCACCCCGCAGGAGGAGGTGTCGCTCCGGGGCGCGGCCGCGTTCGACCACACCCGCCTCGTCGCGACCACGGGGTACGTCTACGACCAGGGCGCCCCGATCGGAGAGATCGTGCTCGGCTCGCCGCACGCGCGGCTGCTCGACTTCCGCTTCCACGGCCGGGCCGCGCATGCGGGCATGCACCCCGAGGACGGGCGCTCCGCGATCGCCGCCGCCTCCCGCGCCATCGCCGACTTCCGGCTCGGGCGCGTCGACGAGGAGACGAGCGCGAACGTCGGCGTGATCTCGGGCGGGACCGCGAGGAACGTCGTCCCGGAGTGGTGCACGTTCACCGCGGAGGTGCGCTCGCAGGAGGAGCGAAAGACCGTCGAGCTCGTTCGCGAGATGCTCGAGAGCGCGGCGTTCGCGGCGAGCCTCGCCGACTGCGAGGTCGAGTCTGAGGTTCGGCCGAGCTTCCCCGGGTACCGCTTCCGCGAGAGCGACGAGCCGGTGCGGATGGCTGCGACGGCGCTCGAGCGGGCCGGCTACACGCCGTCCTATGCGCTCAGCGGCGGCGGCGCCGACGCCAACGTCTTCAACGCCCGTGGGCTGCACTGCGTGAACCTCGCGAACGGCATGACCGACATCCACACGCCGGCCGAGCGCATCGCCGTGGCCGACCTCGAGGGGATGGTGGAGGTGACGCTCGCGCTCGTCGACGTCGCTCGCGAGACGCCTAGCTCGTAACAACTTGCAACTTGGTGCGCTTCCCGCTCGGAGCCGACAACCGAGCCTTGTGACAAGTTGTCACTTGCCTTCTCGCGCTATCGTGCCGCGCGCCATGCGGATAGGCGTCGCGAAGGAGATCAAGCCTCAGGAGTACCGGGTCGCGCTCACCCCGGCCGGTGCGCGAGAGCTCGTGCGGCACGGTCACGACGTTTTCGTCGAGGAAGGTGCCGGCGTGGGCAGCGCCTTCGGCGACGACGCGTACGAGCGAGCCGGGGCGACGCTCGGCTCGGTGGACGAGGTCTGGTCCTCGGCCGACCTCCTGCTCAAGGTCAAGGAGCCGATCGCGTCCGAGTACCCGCGCCTGCGCGAGGGGCTGACGCTCTTCACCTATCTGCACATCGCCGCCGACGAGCCGCTCACGCGCGCGCTCGTGGACTCGGGCATCACCGCCATCGCGTACGAGACCGTCGAGACCGACCGCGGCGCGCTCCCGTTGCTCGCCCCCATGAGCGAGATCGCCGGCCGCCTCGCTCCCCAGGCCGGCGCGACGGAGCTCGAGAAGCCGAAGGGCGGCCGCGGGATCCTGCTCGGCGGAGTCGCGGGAGTGGCGCCGGCCCGCGTGCTCGTGATCGGCGGGGGGATGGTGGGCTACAACGCGGCCGTGATCGCGCTCGGGATGGGAGCGCACGTCACCGTGCTCGAGCGCTCGGTCGAGCGGATGCGCTTCCTCGAGCAGATCCTCTCCGGCCGGGTGCAGCTCCTCATGTCCTCCGCGCTCCAGCTCGAGGAGGCGATCAAGGACGCCGACGTGACGATCGGCGCCGTCCTCATCCCGGGCGCGCGCGCGCCCAAGCTCGTCACGCGGGAGATGCTGGGAACGATGAAGCAGAGCTCCGTCTTCGTGGACGTCGCGATCGACCAGGGCGGCTGCGCCGAGACCTCCAAGCCGACCACGCACGACGAGCCCGTCTACACGGTCGACGGCGTGATCCACTACTGCGTCGCGAACATGCCCGGCGCGGTGCCGATCACGTCGACGCGGGCGCTCACCAACGTGACGCTGCCCTACGTGGAAGAGGTCGCCGAGCTCGGCACGGTCGGCGCGGTCACTGCCAACTCGGAGCTCGCGCGCGGCGTCAACACCTTCGGCGGACGGCTCACGTACCAGGCCGTCGCCGACGCGCACGGCATGGAGTACACGCCGCTCGACAACGCGCTCGGCGCCGGCGTCGCCTGACCGACGCCGGGTGATCATTCTGAATCGGGCTCTTAGGTCGCTTCGCGCTTCGCGCGGCGGAAGAGGCGGCCCTGGAGGGACTCGCTGCCCCGGTTCGACGCCGGCGGATCGGAGCCGTCCGGCGTCGAGGGCGTCCGCTGCGTCGGGAAGATCCTGATCACGGCGTACGTGACCGCGGCCGCGAGGCTCACGATGATCGTGATGTACGCGGCGAGCAACAGCAGGCCCAGGAGCTTTTCCAAAGCGGCCGTAGAATAGCGGCGTGCTCGATCGACGATCCCGCACCCGCGAGACACCTCGGCCGGCCGTCTAGTGCCTCGTGCGTGCGTGATCGTCCTCGACGCGGTCGGGGCCGGGGAGTTGCCCGACGCGGCCGAGTACGGTGACGAAGGCTCGAACACCCTCGGAAACGTCGCGCAGGCGGTCGGAGGGCTCGACCTGCCGAACCTCGAGGCGCTCGGCCTCGGCAACGTGCTGCCGCTCGAGGGCTGCCCCCCGCAGCCGGGCGCACCGGCCGTCGCGGGTCGCCTCTTCGAGCGCTCGAAGGGGAAGGACACCACCACCGGCCACTGGGAGCACATGGGCATCGTGACCCCGACCCCGTTCCCGACCTATCCGCACGGGTTCCCGGACGAGGTCATCGATCCGTTCATGAACCAAACGGGCCGTGGCGTCCTCGGCAACAAGCCCGCGTCCGGCACGGAGATCATCCAGGAGCTCGGCGAGGAGCACCAGCAGACGGGCAAGTGGATCGTCTACACCTCCGCGGACTCCGTCTTCCAGATCGCGGCGCACGAGGAGACGATCCCGCTCGAGGAGCTCTACGACGGCTGCCGCGTCGCCCGCGAGATCCTCGCGGGCCGCCACGCCGTCGGCCGGGTCATCGCGCGGCCGTTCGTCGGCGAGCCCGGCAACTACGAGCGCACGCCGAACCGCCATGACTTCTCGCTCGAGCCCCGCCGTCCGAACTACCTCTCGTCGATGCGCGACGCGGGCACTACCGTCTACGGAGTCGGGAAGATCTCCGACATCTTCGCGGGCTGCGACATCGACGACTCGTTCCCGACGAAGTCGAACGTCGATGGGATCAACCGCACCATCGAGCTCCTCGAGAACGTCGAGGCGGGCTTCGTGTTCGTGAACCTCGTCGAGACGGACATGCTGTGGGGGCATCGCAACGACCCCGTCAACTTCCACCGCTGCCTGCAGGACTTCGACCGCCGCTTGCCGGACATCCTCGAGGCGCTGAATCCGGGCGATCTCCTGATCCTCACCTCCGATCACGGCTGCGACCCGACCACCGCGTCGACGGATCACTCCCGCGAGTATGCGCTCCTGCTGGCGTACGCAGCAGGGCGGAACGCCGCCGGGCGGGTCCACGAGGAGGGCGAGTTCGCCGACGTGGGCGCCACCGTGAACGGGTGGCTTGGCGCCAAGTCGCCCGGAAAGAGGCTCCCAGGGCGCCCGATCGAGCTGTGAGGCCCGCCTTCTTCGGGGCGCAGGACGTAGCTCAGGCGGCGGGTACAGGATCGCGAGCGACGTAGACGCCGGGTCCCGACCCGCTCGGGATCGGATCGCCATCCTTCGCGAGCCCCTCGAGATGGAAGGCGATCGCCTCTCGCATCTCAGCCACGCATTCGTCGATCGTCGCACCCGTCGCAGCGCATCCTGAGAGATCGGGTGACCAGGCCGAGTAGTTCGTGGGCGGACCACCCTCGACGAGGATCACGTAGCTCTCGGCCTGTGCTGCGTAGCTGGTCATCGCTGCAAGCCTGCCTGGTACAGGATGCTCGCCGCGGTTTTTGGGTGCAAGTCGTCCGACCGCTTCCCCGGAATCGTCACCTTCCCTGGCTTCACGGGATGCGTGTACTGGCGATGACTTCCTCGCGTGCGGACGAGCACCCAGCCGTCTGTCTCGACGATGCCGATGATCTGCCAGACCTTCATCGCCGAGGATGGTCGACGCGAGTAGCCTCCGCCACAAGATGGCCCAAGAGGACACGTGATCCGCGCCGCCGAGCTGATCGAGCGCAAGCGAGCTGGCGGCGAGCACTCGGAGCAGGAGATCCACGAGCTCGTCCTCGGCTTCACGGAGGGTGAGATTCCCGACTACCAGATGGCCGCCTGGTGCATGGCCGTCTACTTCAAGGGCCTCACCGGGCGCGAGACCCACGCCCTGACCGACGCGATGATCCGCTCCGGCGACACGCTCGACCTGGGCGCCGCGCTGGGGCGGCGCGTGGTGGACAAGCACTCCACCGGCGGCGTCGGAGACAAGACGTCACTCGCCGTGGGGCCGGTCGTCGCCGCCTGTGGCGTGCCCTTCGGGAAGATGTCGGGGCGCGGGCTCGGCCACACCGGCGGGACGCTCGACAAGCTCGAGTCCATCCCCGGCTTCCAGGTCGAGCTCGACACGGACGCCTTCGTCGAGCAGGTGCGCACGGTCGGTCTCGCGATCGTCGGGCAGACGGGAAATCTCGTGCCGGCGGACAAGAAGCTCTATGCCCTCCGGGACGTGACCGCGACGGTCGACATCGTGCCGCTCATCGCGTCGTCGATCATGTCCAAGAAGCTCGCAGCGGGGGCCGATGCGATCGTGCTCGACGTGAAGGTGGGGGACGGGGCGTTCATGAAGTCGATCGACGACGCCCGCATCCTCGCCGAGCAGATGGTCGACCTCGGCAAGCGGGAGGGCCGCGAGGTCGTCTGCCTGCTGACGGACATGGAGCAGCCCCTCGGGGCGGCGGTCGGCAACGCGCTCGAGGTTCGCGAGGCCGCCGAGACGACGAGCGCCGAAGGCCCTCCTGACCTTACGGAGCTGGTGCTCGACGCGTCGTCGCGCTTGCTCGCGCTCTCCGATCTCGGAATCGACGCGGTCGAGGGTCGCGCGCGCGCCGAGCAGGCGCTGACGGACGGTTCCGCCCGGGAGACGTACGAGCGCTGGATCCGGGCACAGGGAGGGGATCCCGATCTCGACGCGCTACCGCGCGCCCCGATCGTCCGCGAGGTCGTCGCCGCCCGCGCCGGGATCGTCAGACGTCTCTCTGCGCTCTCCATCGGTGTGGCCGCGCTCGAGCTCGGCGCGGGGCGTCGCACGAAGGACGACGACGTCGACCACGCGGTTGGCGTCGTGTGCTCGGCGAAGCGCGGCCAGACCGTCGAGGCAGGCCAGGTCCTCGCCGACATCCATGCCCGCGACGAGGCCGCCGCAGAGCGGGCCGCGGCGGCCGTCCTCGCCGCGTACGAGATCGACGGCGGGGAGCCGTTGCACCCGCACGGGATCCTCATCGACGTCGTTGCGTAGCGGATGGAACCGTTGCTGCGACGCGGCCGCACAGCGGCCGCCTTCAGGGGTTCTGGGCCGATAGGGATCCGCGCGAGCGGATCCCTATCGTGCTGAGGAGCGTCGTGCCGGAGCTCCCCGAGGTCGAGACGATCCGGGCGCAGCTCGCGCCGCGCCTCGAGGGCCGTGCGCTCACCCACGTCGAGATCCTCGACCCGCGCCTGACGCGGCCGTACGACCTCTTCGAGGTCGCGGAGGAGCTCGAGGGCGACGTCGTCGTCGCCGTCGAGCGACGAGGGAAGTACCTGCTCCTGCGCATGGCGAGCGGCCTGGCGCTCCTCGTCCACCTCCGGATGACGGGCAGCTTCGGCTTCGCGCCCGTGACGCACGAGCGGGCCGTCGTCGAGCTGGACGACGGCTCGCGGCTCGTCTACCGCGACGTGCGGCGCTTCGGGACGTGGCTCGTGGTGGACGGCGCCGAGCTCGAGCCGTACCTGGCGACGAAGAACGGGCCCGAGCCGCTCGGGCGCCGCTTCACCCCGGCGTGGCTCGAGTCGCAGCTCACGCGCCGAACGGCGCCGCTCAAGGCCGTCCTCCTCGATCAGCGCGTGGTCGCGGGCCTCGGGAACATCTACGCCGACGAGGCGTTGTGGCGCGCGCGCCTCAGCCCGCTGCTCCCTGCGAACGCGCTCTCGCACGACGAGGTCGTCCGCGCCACGCGTGCGATCCGCGCAGCGCTGCGCACCGGCATCGAGCGCCACGGGTCGACGCTAACGGACTACCGCACCCCCGAAGGTGCGTCCGGATCGATGCAGGACGAGTTCCGCGTCTACGGCCGGGACGGCCAGCCGTGCCCTCGCTGCGGGACGCCGATCGCGAAGACCCGCGTCGGCGGCCGCGGCACGTGGTACTGCCCGCGCTGCCAGCCTGTCTAGGGGCTCATCGGGCTCATCGGAGACATGGAGCCGTTGGGCGTCGTCAGGGCGGGGACCGCGTCGGGAGCGACGAGCAGCAGCACCCCGAGGAGGAGCAGGACTGCCGCCGTCCCCCACGTCGCGGCACGCCGCCAGGGGAGGGTCTTCTCGAGCGCGATCAGACCCGCGACGAACGCCATCCAGACGATGCTCATGACCCCGAGCGCGAACAGCGACGCCATCAGCGCCCAGCAGCACCCGACGCACCACGCGCCGTGCCGCGCGCCCATCCGCAGCGCCCCGGACCGCCCGTCGCGCCACGAGCCCATGAGGAAGCCGAGCGGGCTCCGGCACTTGTCCAGGCAGACGTCCTTGAGCGGCGTCACCTCGTACAGCGCCGCGACCAGGAGCGTGCACGCCGCGATCCAGCGCCCGGCCTTGTCCCAGGAGAGCACGTCGCCGAGAACGCGCCCGCCCGCTGCTGCGACGACGAAGGCCGAGACGCCGACGGCTGTCCACGTGAGCAGGTAGCCGGCCGTGAACAGCAGTGGCGCGCCGAAGGCACGCGACTGCGTGAGCTTCGAGTAGAGGGCGACCGTCGGCGAGACCGAGGGGAACATCATCGCCGCCATCATCACGAGCCACACGCCGACGAACCACGAGAGCGCTCCGAGGCTCGTCCACGGCCCTGCGTCCATCCCTTGCATCTCGCCGACCATCCACCACCAGCCGATTGCGGCCAGCGCGAACAGGAGGGCGACGAGCGCGAGGCGTCCCCGCGCGGCCGCGAACGCGGGCGCGAGCCCTGCGCGAACCGGCTCCTCGTGCGCGGATGCGATCACGCGCTCAGGCGGCCCAGGAGAAGTCCGACGAGAGTCCCGTCTTCCCTTCGTAGCTGATCCCGAACGCGTCGATCTTCGACCGCTTCGCCTCCGCGGCCGTCAGCTCGGACCCCGCGGGATGGAAGACGCCGCTCAGCCGTGCCGGCTCGCCCGTCTCGATCCCGAAGGGGACGATGTCCTCGATCTCGAAGTCGACGGAGTCTCCGATGCGAACGCTGTGGCGCAGTCCTTCCTCGACGACCTCGATCGGTGCCCGCTCGACGCCGAGCACCTCGCCGACGAGCGGGGCGAGCGCCGCCATCGGACCGCCCTTCTGCCCACCGAAGACCGCCGACAGCTTCTCCACCTGCTCGTCGCTGGCGCCGTCGTCGACGAACATGCCGAGGCGCCAGTTGCCCTCGGTCATGACCTTCGGAGTGTCCGCGATGACGGCGACCGTTCGTCCGCCGACGTCGGTTCCCTCGACCTCGCCCTCGCGGATGTCGAAGACGAGCGTCACGCGACAGTAGTCGTATGTCGCGCCGTGGTCGAACGACAGGTTGCAGGGGCACATGAGCTCGCACGAGCAGGTCTCGAAGTAGCTCCCCTTCAGCGACCAGGCCATACGCACCTCCCTCTCGAGTCGGCAGCGATTCTCCGCCCGCTCGCACACGGTGTCAACCGGCCCGACGAGCTGGGGTGGGGCCGAGGCCGCGCCTAGACTGGCTGCCGTGGCGCGGACGTACAAGACAGAGGCGGTCGTGCTGCGCTCGTTCCGCTTCGCGGAGGCCGACCGGGTGCTGCACCTGTACAGCTCCGAGCGCGGACGCGTCGGCGCGATCGCAAAGGGCGTCCGCAAGACGAAGTCGCGGTTCGGTGCGCGGCTCGAGCCGTTCTCGCACGTGGAGCTCGTGCTCCATCAAGGCTCGGGAGAGCTGCATACGGTCACGGGCGCGTCGCTCGTCGATGCCCACCGGGCCACCCGCGAGGACGCGTACCGCCTGTCGGTCGGGCTGGTCGGGGCGGAGGCGATGCTGCGCCTCTTCGTCGAGGAGGAGCAGAACGAGCGGGCGTTCGAGGCGCTGACGCGATTCCTCGACGCGCGTCGACGCGCTCCCGGCCGGAACGCGCGGGCAGGCGTCCCTCGATCCGGTCGCGCTCGCGTTCCAGCTCAAGCTGCTCTGGCTCTCCGGCTACGTCCCGCAGCTCGAGAGCTGCGTGGAGTGCGGGGGCGTGGACGAGCTCGTCGGCTACCTGGCCCGAGCCGGCGGCGCGGTCTGCACGTCGTGCGCGCCGGACGAGACCCTGTTCCTTTCTCCCGACGGCTTCCGCGGGATCCACGCGCTCATCTGGAGCAGCCTCGCCGAGGCCCGCGGGCTCGGGCTCGGCGAGCGCTCGCTGCGCGACGCGCTCGCCGTGGTCGTCGCCTCGTACGAGTTCCACGGCGGGTTCCGGTTGCGCACGCTCACCGCATGAGGCGCGACCTCGGCGACGGCTACGAGCTCGACGACGACCCGGCGCGAATCGACCGCGGCGCGGTGCACGACTACCTCACGAGGTCGTACTGGGCGGAGGGACGCCCGCGCGAGCTGCAGGACACGTTGATCGACAGCGCGGCGCGCGTGGTCGGCCTCTACTGCGGCGGCGAGCAGATCGGCTTCTCGCGAGCGGTCTCGGACGGGCACGTCCAGTCGTACCTCGCCGACGTGTACGTCCTCGAGGAGCACCGAGGGCGCGGCCTCGGCGTCGAGCTCGTCCGCTTCTCCGTGGACGAGGGCCCGCTCGCCGCCACGAAGTGGTATCTGCACACGCGCGACGCGCACGACCTGTACCGCAGGTTCGGCTTCGTCGAGCCGAGCGAGCGCGCGCTCGAGCGTTCGAGCCGCTAGGTCCGCAGGACTTCCCCGTTGGTCGTGCCTGCAAAGACCGGCACGCCCAGCTGCTCCACGAGCCCCAGGTCGTCCCGTTGGTTCCAGATCTCGACGACCTTGCCGTCTTGGAAGCGGAAGATGTTCACGCCCGAGAACTCGACGCGACGTTTTGTGGGCTCGGAGGCGCCCCACCGGCCGAGGTGGGTTCCGGTTGCGGTCCAATGCCCGACGACGAAGTCGCCCTCGCTCACGAGAAGGTCGACTTCGAAGCGGAGATCGGGAAAAGCCGCGCGGAAGTCGTCCGCGATCTTCTTCTGACCTGCCGGACCAGGAAGCGCTTGGCCCCGCCTGAGGTCGTGCCGGACGTAATCGTCAGCGAAGACCTCGTAGACGACCTCCGTCGCGCCCTGATCCCACGCTTCGGAGTAGAAGCGGCGTACGAGGGCCTTGTTCGCAGCCTCGCTCATCGCCTCGACTCTGCCAGCTAGTCCGGCTTCGGCGTCGTCCACGCGGCGGCGAGCCTGTCGAGCACGAACCCTCTGGCTCCCGCGATCGGGATCCGCTCCTGCGCCAGCGAGTCGCGGTCGCGGATCGTCACCGTGTCGTCCTCGAGCGTCTGCTCGTCGACGGTGAGCGCGTACGGCGTCCCGATCTCGTCCTGCCTGCGGTAGCGGCGGCCGATCTGGCCCGAGTCGTCGTACTCCGCGACGACAGCGCGGCGCAACTCCTCATACAGCGCGCGTGCCTTCGAGACCATGTCGTCGCTCCGGGGAATCAGCGGGAGCACGGCGGCCTTGACGGGCGCGAGCGCGGGGTGGAGGCGGAGCACCGTGCGCTCGCGCTCGGCCACGACCTCCTCGTCGTACGCGTCGACCATGAACGCGAGCATGGAGCGGTTGACGCCGAGCGCCGGCTCGACGACCTCGGGCGTGTAGCGCTCGTCGCCGTCCACCCACTCGAGCTTCGTCCCGGACGCGTTCGCGTGCGCGCTCAGGTCGTAGTCGCCCCGGTGCGCGATGCCCTCGAGCTCCGACCAGCCGATGGGGAAGAGGTACTCGACATCGGTGGTCGCCGAGGAGTAGTGGGAGAGCTCCTCGGGCGCGTGCTCCCGCAGGCGCAGGTGGCTTTCGCGGATGCCGTAGCGGCGGTGCCAGGCGAGCCGCTCTTCGACCCAGTACCGAAACCACTCCTGCGCCTCCGCGGGCGGCACGAAGAACTCCGTCTCCATCAGCTCGAACTCCAGGGTGCGGAAGATGAAGTTCCCGGGCGTGATCTCGTTGCGGAACGCCTTGCCGATCTGGGCGATGCCGAAGGGCGGCTTGCGCCGCGCGATCTGGGCGACGTTCTTGAAGTTCACGAAGATGCCCTGGGCGGTCTCGGGGCGCAGGTAGGCGTCCTGGCCCGTCTCCTCGAGCGGGCCGATCCGCGTTCGGAACATGAGGTTGAACTGACGCGGCTCCGTGAGATCGCACTGCTCCGTCTCGCCCGGGTGCTTGCTCGGCTTCTGGCCGCAGTGCGCTTCGTCGAGCTGGTCGGCCCGGTAGCGCCGCTTGCAGAAGCGGCAGTCGACGAGCGGATCGGAGAAGCCGGACGCGTGGCCGGACGCCTCCCAGACCGCGGGGTGGAGGATGATCGAGGAGTCGAGCGCGACGATGTCGTCCCGCTCCCGCACCATCGCCTCGAACCAGCGCGCCTTGACATTCTCCTTCAGCAGGACGCCGTAGTGCCCGTAGTCGTACGCCGAGCCCAGCCCGCCGTAGATCTCCGACGAGGGGAAGACGAACCCGCGGCGGCGCGCGAGCGAGACGATCTTGTCCATGGTCACGACGTCGGGCACGACGCCGAACCGTACCGTGCGTCACCTCGACGATCAGGGTGGCGTGACGCCTACCGGCGCGTCCCGAGCGTGAGCAGGTACTCGCGGTGGTGGACGATCTCGTCGCCTTCGCGAAAAGCCTCGAAGAACGCGACCCAGGTTCGGTGGAACTCCTCGCGGCGCTCCGGGTCGAGCGCCTCGGCGGCCGTCTTCGTCGGGCCGTACGAGGAGGAGAACAGCTCCCAGTACTCCTCCCCCGAGCCGACCGTGAGCGGCGAGTCGCGCTCCTCGAACTCGAGCTCGAACGCGTCCCCGAGGAGCTCGCTCACGTGCTCCCGGTCGCCCCAGCCGAACGGGCTTCCCGCGCCGGGAGCAGGAGGCGGCATGAACGGAGCCATCATCTTGAACACATCGGCCATGCCCGTGCCGGGCTGCCAGCACGCGAGCGCGATCCGGCCACCGGGCTTCGTCACGCGGGCGAGCTCGGCGGCGATCGCCTCGTGGTCCGGGGCGAACATCACGCCGCAGGTCGACGTCACGATGTCGAAGGTCGCGTCGTCGTAGGACATCGCCTCGGCGTCGCCGACCTCGAACTCGACCTCGGCGCCCTCCTCCGCCGCTCGTTGCCGCGCCGTGTCGATCAGCACCGGCGAGAGGTCCTGCCCGATCACCTTCGCCCCGCGCCGCGCGGCGAGAATCGCGACGGCGCCGGTTCCCGTCGCCGCATCGAGGAGTCGCTCTCCCGGCTTGGGATCGACCCGGTCGATGACGAGGTCGTGGATGTCCCGGACCGTGTTGGTGACGCGCTCGTAGGGCCCGTTCCCCCATACGACGCTCTGTCGCTGCTTCAGCTCTGCAAAGGCCATGGCTGTCTCCTCCTTCGGTCGACGGCTCCTGAGCATAGGACGTGCCGGGCGCTAGCCTCCTTCCATGAGCGGCCACGACGGCGACCGCGTCCCGGTCGAGCTGCACATCGTGTCGGACTCGACCGGCGAGACCGCGCAGCGGCTCGTGCTCGCGCTCGAGGCGCAGTTCCCGGACCAGCCGTTCGAGGAGATCCGGCACCCGAGGGTCGAGAGCGTCGACGACCTGTACGTCGCGGTGCAGCAGGCCCGCGGGCACCCGGCCGTGATGGTCTACACGCTCGTCGCCCGGGAGCTCCGAGAGGCGATGCGTCAGCTCTGCCGCCGCGCCCGCGTCCACTACTGCGACCTGCTCGGGCATCCGATCGACTCGATCTCACGCGTGGCGGGGGTCGCCGCCCGGATGGAGCCCGGCGCCCGGGCGCCGCTCGACTCGACCTACTTCAAGCGGATCGAGGCGATCGAGTTCGCGGTGAAGTACGACGACGGCGTGGGAAGGGGCCTCGACGAGGCCGACATGGTTCTCGTCGGCGTTTCCCGCACCTCGAAGACGCCGCTCTCGATCTACCTCGGCTACCTCGGCCACAAGGCGGCGAACGTGCCGGTCGTGCGCGGGATCGAGCCGCCCGAGGAGCTGTTCGAGATCGACCCGGCGAAGATCGTCGGGCTCACGATCGGCGCCGAGCGCCTCACGGACATCCGCACCGCGCGCGTCAAGAGCATGGGCGCGTCGCGCAAGCGCTACGCCGAGCTCGAGGGCGTGTACGCGGAGCTCGAGGAGGCCGCGAAGCTCCACCGCCGGCTGCGCTGCCCCGTCATCGACGTCACCGAGCTCTCCGTGGAGGAGACGGCGATGCGGATCACCCGCCTCGTCGAGAAGCGCAGGCGCTCCGCCGCGACGCTATGAGCGACGAGCCACGCGATCCTCGCCCGTACGGCGCTCCGGGCGAGCCTCTCTTGCGCAATCCCTTCCGGCCGCCTCCGGGAGGCACGGGCGACCTGCGCGAGAAGGGCTGGGTGCCCGTCCGGCATTTCGCGGCCTGGTGGGCACTGCTCCTGCTCAGCGATCTCGTCTTCTACGTGCTCCTGACGCCGATCTGGGTCGGTCTCAGGGCTGCGGCCTGGATCGCCGAGCTGCGCTCGCGCGCGCAGAAGTGGTTCTGACGAAGTCGTCGACCTCGCGAGCGGAGCGAGGTAGGGGCAGGCGCACGACGTGGGCGCGAAGCGGGCGAGCTCGGGAGAGGCTCGAAAAGGCATGAGCGGTGCGCTCCTCCTCGCGGCGGCCGTGGGCTGTCTCGCGTTCTGGGGCTGGCTCGCTGCGGCGGCCTCGGAGTCGACTCGCTCCCACTGCGCTGCCTGGCCGCATACGTGATCGGCTGGGCGGGGCTGGTCGTTGCGACGATGCTCCCGTCCCGGCCTTGTTGAGCCGCTGGTCGCTCACCCCCAGCGCGGTCGCCGGAGTAGCGCGGCGGCGGCCCCGGTAGAGAGGGCTTCTCTCGATCCCGGCTGGCGGGAAGCGCTGGCGACCCGGTGGTTCGGGTGTCGCGTCGCGTGTTGCGAGGACAGGGGGTGTCCGCAGTGTGAACAGGAGCAGCGAATCGCGGCTGAAGAACACGCTGCCGAGGGTCTCGCGGTTCCCACCCCACAGCTCTTCCCTGCGAGCGAGCCGTTTGAGGGTGCGTCGTATCAGCCGGGGAAGCCAGGCTCGGAGCGGCGGGTCGAGCCAGACGACGAGCTGGCTGTGGGTCGAGCCAGACGACGAGCTCGGCTCGCTCGAGGACCAGGTCGCCAGCTTGCCGCGATACGCGCCGTCGATCACCCAGGCGTCGGTCGAGACGATCGGCGCGACCTTGTTTCGCAGCTCGATCGGCGTCGCCTCCGCCCAGTCCCGTCGTCCGACGTGATTGAGGGCGTCGAGCTCGACGAACGGGACGCCGAGACCGGCGGCGAGCGCACGTCCGACGGTCGTCTTGCCGCATCCGCTCGCAGTGGCGAGGATCGCGACTCGCTTCACAGGACACGGGTGGCGATCGGCTCCTCGCTCCTGGGCCCGACGCGATAGGCCTGTGCGCCCGGGCGCGAGGACACGACCTCGCGCAACTCGGTCCCCTCGAAGTGCAGCGCCGCGAAGTCGTCGGCCGCATATCCGGCCGGGAAACCGCCGTCGACGAGCGCGCGGTACACGGGGCGGCGTCGCTCCTCGCCGTCGTAGTGCGGGCAGAAGCTCCCGGGCAGGATCCCGAGGCCGTCGCGCAGCGGATCGAGCGCTGGCCCGAAGGAGTCGGTAACGCAGCACTCGAACCAGCAGTTCGCGCCGGCGCTCGTCCCACCCACGACGGCGCCGCGCTCCCACGCCTCCCGCAGCGCTACGTCGACCCCGTGGAGACGCCAGATCGCGAGCGCGTTCGCGGTGTTGCCGCCCGACACGTAGACGACGTCCTGCTCGGCGAGGCGCTCGACCGGGCTGCTCCGGGACGCCGAACAGCCGGAGGCAGCTGGGCTCGCAGTCGCGCGGCGAGAAGGCCTCGAAGAACGCGGCGATGCCGCGGTCGGCGTCTCCGCCCGGCGTCGGGAGGTAGCAGATCCTTGGGCGTGGTTTCTCGGCGAGCGAGAGGAGGAAGCGCTCGAGGGGCGAGTCGTCCTCGGCCATGAAGCCGCCACCGCCCATGGCGACGACGTGACCGGCCATCGACGCGAGTATGAGGGCACGGCATCGCGGCCGCGAAGCGGACGCGCTGCAGGGATCTCCGCGGAGCGGGATCCGCGGGAGCGGATCCGGCTCCTGCGCGAGGGAGGAGTGTAGATTCCCCCGCAAATGCGCTACGTCTACGACTTCGACGAGGAGGTGAGCGGCGGCCGCGAGCTCCTCGGCGGCAAGGGGATCGGGCTCGCCGAGATGACGCAGCTCGGCATCCCCGTCCCCGACGGCTTCACGATCACGACGGACGCCTGCCGCGCCTACCTCGCCGCCGGCGGCGACGTGCCGGAGGGCCTGGACGCCGAGGTGGACGAGCGCATCGCCGCCCTCGAGGAGCGCACCGGGAAGGGCTTCGGCGACGACCGCGACCCGCTCCTCGTCTCGGTCCGCTCCGGCGCCGCGATCTCGATGCCCGGGATGATGGACACGATCTTGAACCTCGGGCTGAACGACGTCGCGGTCGAGGGGCTCGCGACGTCCACCGGGAACGAGCGGTTCGCCCTCGACTCGTACCGCCGGCTCGTGCAGATGTACGGCGAGGTCGTCGAAGGGGTCGACGCGCACCGCTTCGAGCAGGCCCTGACGGACCTGAAGGCGGCGAGGGGAGTCGAGCTGGACGTCGACCTCACCGCCGCCGATCTCCGAGAGCTCGTCGCGACCTTCTCCGGGATCTACGAGGAGGAGACGGGCAGCCCGTTCCCGCAGGAGCCGCGGGAGCAGCTTCGTCGCGCGTACCGCGCCGTCTTCGACTCGTGGAACGCGCCGCGCGCGCAGGTCTACCGGCGCGCGAACGACATCCCGGACGATCTCGGCACGGCCGTGAACGTCGTGCAGATGGTCTTCGGCAACCGCGGCGAGAGCTCGGGCACCGGCGTCTGCTTCACCCGCGACCCCTCGACCGGCGAGCGGAAGCTGTACGGGGAGTTCCTCGCGAACGCCCAGGGCGAGGACGTCGTCGCCGGCATCCGCACACCCGAGCCGATCGAGGCGATGAAGGAGCGGATGCCCGCCGCGTACGACCAGCTCGTCGACACGCTCGACCGCCTCGAGAACCACTACCGCGACCTCCAGGACATCGAGTTCACGGTCGAGGAGGGGACGCTGTACCTGCTGCAGACCCGCACGGGCAAGCGCACCGCGGCCGCAGCGCTTCGCGTCGCCGCGGAGATGGTCGACGAGGGCCTGATCTCGCGCGAGGAGGCGGTCGCGCGCATCGACCCCGGTCAGCTCGACCAGCTCCTCCATCCCATGATCGACCCGGGTGCGCACGTGGAGGTCGCAGCGCGCGGGTTGAACGCCTCGCCGGGGGCGGCATCGGGCGCGATCGTCCTCGACGCGGACACGGCGGAGGAGCGTGGGAAGGCCGGGGACTCCGTGATCCTCGTCCGCTGGGAGACGACCCCCGACGACATCCACGGGCTCATCCACGCGGCCGGGGTGCTCACCGCGCACGGCGGCATGACCTCGCACGCCGCGGTCGTCGCGCGCGGCATGGGGAAGCCGTGTGTCGCGGGCTGCGAGCAGCTCTCGATCGACGTGGGAGCCGGAACCGTCCAGATCGGAGACCACGAGCTGAGCGTGGGCGACATCCTCACCATCGACGGGGGCACCGGCCGCGTCATCGTCGGCGAGGTGCCGCTGGTGCCCCCGGCTATCGACGAGAACTTCGGCACCATCCTCGGTTGGGCCGACGATCTCCGCCGCCTGCGCGTACGGGCGAACGCGGACACGCCCGAGGACGCGGGGAAGGCGCGCGAGTTCGGCGCGGAGGGGATCGGGCTCTGCCGCACCGAGCACATGTTCATGACCGACGAGCGGCTCCCGATCGTGCGCGAGATGATCCTCGCCCGCGACGAGGAGGAGCGCCGCGGCGGCGCTCGACCGGCTCCTGCCGCTGCAGCAGGGCGACTTCGAGGGGATCTTCGAGGCCATGGCGGGGCTGCCCGTGACCATCCGCCTCCTCGATCCGCCGCTCCACGAGTTCCTGCCGCCGCTCGAGGAGGCGACCTCCGAGGCGATGCGCGACCGGATCCGCCAGCTGCACGAGGCGAACCCGATGCTCGGCACGCGCGGCTGCCGCCTCGGGCTGCAGTTCCCCGAGATCTACGAGATGCAGGTTCGTGCGATCGTGCGCGCCGCCCGCGCGGTCGACGAGCGGACGGGCGAGGCGCCGCTCGTCGAGATCATGCATCCGCTCGTCGGCTTCCGCGAGGAGCTCTCGCGGCTGCGCGAGCTGACCGAGCGCGTCGCGGCCGAGGAGCCGACGGTCGAGTACCTGTGCGGGACGATGATCGAGCTTCCCCGCGCCGCGCTGCGAGCCGGCGAGATCGCGGCGGAGGCCGACTTCTTCTCGTTCGGCACGAACGACCTCACGCAGACGGCTCTCGGGTTCTCACGCGACGACGCCGAGGGCAAGTTCCTCACCTTCTACCTCGAGCACGGGATCCTCGAACGCAACCCGTTCGAGGTGCTCGACGAGGACGGCGTGGGCGACCTCATGCGGATCGCCGTCGAACGCGGGCGAGCTGCGAAGCCGGGCATCAAGCTCGGGATCTGCGGCGAGCACGGGGGCGAGCCGCGGTCCGTGGCCTTCTGCCACCGCCTCGGCCTCGACTACGTCTCGTGCTCCCCGTACCGCGTGCCGCTGGCGCGCCTCGCCGCCGCTCAGGCGGCGCTCGCGGACGCGGGCGTCACCGCGGTCGCGGGAAACGGCCGGCTTCGCGAGCTCCGCCTATCAGCCGACCTGGGCGATCGCGACGACGATGCTGAGCGCGGCGACCGCGGCCATGGAAAGCGTCGCGAGCGCCGGAGTTCGGCGCAGGCTCGAGAACGCGAGCGCGCAGATCCCGCCCCCGACGAGACCGCCGATGTGGCCTCCGATCGAGACGCCCGGGATCAGGAACGTGAAGAGGAGGTTGATCACGACGAGGCCCATCGCCTGCCCTCCGAACACCCAGATCTTCCGCGCCTCGAGCACGAGCGCGGCCCCCATGAGCCCCCAGATCGCTCCCGAGGCGCCGACCGTGAGCGCGTTCGGAGACCAGATCAGCGCTCCCGCCGAGCCCGCGAGCCCGGACGCGAGGTAGACGAGCGCGTAGCGCGCGTGGCCGAAGTAGCTCTCGAGCGCCGGCCCGATGAACCAGAGCACGAGCATGTTCATCCCGAGGTGCAGCGGCCCGTAGTGCAGGAAGGGAGCCGTGATCAGCCGCCACCAGTCGCCGTCCGCCACCGCCGGCCCGTACAGGACGCCGTGGACGTAGATCCAGCCCTGGTTCGTGTTGATGCCGGCGCCCATCAGCAGCTCGAGGAGGAACACCGCGACGTTCATCCCGATGAGCGTGAACGTCACGAACGGGCCGTACCCCGAGAGCGAGCGGGACGCGCGCGCGCGTCACGCGCTTGGGCGCCGCCGCCTTGCCGCCCGTGCGAGCGTGATCCGGGCAGCGGATGCCGACCGGGCCGTACGTCATGCAGTCCGGGCAGATCCCCCGGCCGCAGTCCGAGCACGACACGTACGTCTCGCGATCGGGATGCCTGTAGCAGCGAAGCGCCTCGGTCACGGCGGCTAGCGTACCCACGTGCGCGTGGACGTCGTGTTCACTCCGGACGAGGCCGGAGCGGCCCCGACGGGACTCGTCGTCGACGTGATCCGGGCGACGTCGACGATCTGCCAGGCGCTCGCCGCCGGCTACGAGCGCGTGTTCTGCACCTCGGAGATCGAGGAGGCGCGGGCCCTGCGCGAGGCACGCGGAACGGGCGTCCTCGGCGGCGAGCGGAACGCCGTGCGCATCCCGGGCTTCGATTTCGGCAACTCTCCGCGGGAGTACGTCGAGGGCGGCGACGAGCTCATCCTCTCGACGACGAACGGCACGCGTGCCGTCGTCGCCGCGGCTCGGCGCTGCGACCGCGTGCTCGTCGCCTCGCTGCTGAACCTCGCGGCGGTGGTCGGCGCAGCGCGCGAGGCGGGGGAGGACGTCGTCGTCGTGTGCGCCGGCGTGCAGGGAACGCTCGCGCTGGACGACGCCTTCGTCGCGGGGCGCATCGTGGAGCTCCTCGGCTGGGAGCGCACGGATGCCGCGGAGGCTGCGGCGCGCCTGGCCTCCACGTGGTCCGGGGCGGAGGAGGCCTTCCGCGCATCGAAGAGCGGACGCAATCTCCTGGAGAACGCGCCCGAGCTCGAGGCCGACCTCCCGTTCTGCGCGCAGGAGAGCGTCCTCGACGTCGTTCCCAGGCTCGTCGGCCTGCACGACGGCGCCGCCGAGATCTCGCGGTGATCGTCAACCGCGACCCGAAGGTGCGCGGTCCGTACACGGCCTTTGCGGAGGTCGCCGCCGCGTACGAGCGCGGGCGGCCCGAGTACCCGGCCGAGGCGATTCGCTGGCTCGTCGGCGACGAGCCCTGCGACGTCGTCGACCTCGGTGCCGGCACGGGCAAGCTCACGCGCGGGTTGCTCGCGCTCGGCCACCGCGTCGTCGCCGTGGAGCCGCTCGCCGAGATGCGGGGAGAGCTCGAGCGGGCCGTTCCCGGGGCTCGCGCGCTGGCAGGAAGCGCCGAGGCGATCCCGCTGCCGGATGCAGCCGCGGACGTGGTCGCGACCGGACAGGCGTTCCACTGGTTCGACCACGAGCAGGCGCTGCCCGAGATCGCCCGCGTGCTGCGCCCGGGAGGACGGCTCGCGCTGGTCTGGAACACGCGCGACGATCGCGACCCGTGGATGGCGCGCCTCTCGGCGATCATCGGCAACGAAAGCCTCCACGACTGGGACCTGCTCCCGGTAATCGAGGCGGGCGGGCACTTCGCCGCGCCGGAGTCCGCGGAGTTCTCGTTCGTGCAGACGCTCGACCGTGCAGGCCTTCTCGACCTCGTCCTCTCGCGGAGCTACCTCGCGAAGCTGCCGCCGCCGGAGCGGCAGCCCGTGCTCGACGAGGTGGCAGCTCTCTACGACGCGACGGCGGAGGCCGACGGCGTTCGGCTCGCCTACGTCACGGACTGCTTCCGCGCTGCGCGGCTCTCGGACTAGCCTCGGAGTCTCTCCTCGATTTCGGCCAGTCCACGCTCGGTATGTGCCGGCCGGTCGGTGAACAGCCCATAGTGCGCCTCGTACCACGGCGCGAGCCGGTGGTAGACCCGCGCCCGCCGACGCACGTCGCGATCGACCTCCCAGTCCGCGAACGGGCCACTCAGCAGCCACGCGTAGTCGAGCGCGGGATCGCCAACGCGCATGTCGCCCCAGTCGATCACGCCGGCGAGACGTCTGTCGCGCACGAGGAGATGCTCGGGACCGAGGTCGCCGTGGATCAGCGACGGCTTGAAGTCGACGAGGGTCTCCACTTCGCCGAAGAGTCGTTTCGCGTCTGCCCGCCGGTCGACGTCCAAGACGGGGAACACGAGCCGCTCGAACTCCGCGCACTGTTCGCGACATGTCTCGACCCAGTCGCGACGCTCCAGTGGAAGGTAGGAGACGTCGTACGTATGGAGCGCTTCGAGGAATGCACGGACGGCTTCGGCGTCCTCGTCGACGAGCGGCCGGCCGCGGATCAGTCGATAGCCCACGAACAGTGGGTCCCGCGACACGTACTCGAACGACGGTATGCCAACCGGAAGCGCAGGAGCAAGCGCGGGAAGCACCGCGATCTCGAGTAGGAGCGCCTCCTCGACGCCGGGGCGCCGCGGAAAGCGGAAGACCCACTCCTCGTCGACGATCGCCACCTCGAAGTCGTAGCCGTCGTGGATCGTCGCGATCGTCCTCGGAGGACTCCCGAGGGCGCGTGCGATCAGCTCATCGCGGTCGTTGGTCACGCGCCAATGTGTGGGGTGGATGGCCTGACTACTCGAACTCGCGGCGGACGGCCTCGACGTTGTTGCCGTCGGGGTCGAGCAGAAAGGCCGCGTAGTAGCGTCCGCCCGCGTCCGAGCTGTACTGCTCGCGCACGCCGGGAGGGCCGTTGTCCCGGCCGCCCGCCTCGAGACCGGCGCGGTGGAACGCGTCGACCTGATCGCGGGAGTCCGCGACGAACGCAATGTGGACGGGGCCGCTCGTGGTCGGCTCGCCGCCCGTGACGACGAGGTTCGCGAGCTGCGCGCCGTCCTCTCGCTCCCAGATCGGCGGGATGCCGAGCGGCTCGAGTGCGGCCTTGTAGAACGCGACGCTCGTACCCGCGTCGCGCACGCGGATGTGGACGTGGTCGACGACGACTCGCGTCCAGTCCCAGTCGATCATGCGTCCTCCTCTCACTCAGTCGGGAAACGAGGCGAGGTCGTCGCGAGCGCGCTCGACGAGAGCCTCGTCGACGTTCCTACCCGTCAGCACGAGAACGTACGCGCCCTCGCTTCCAGAGTTCGTCAGGTGTCGAGCTGCGGCGACGGAAGCGGCGGCCGAGGGCTCGACGGGGATCCCGGCGTCGTGACATGCGACGAGGGCGGCCGCGATCTCGCGCTCCGGTACCCGAACCATCGCGTCGACCGCCAGCTGAAGGCGCTCGACCGCGAGCGGGATCGCCACGCGCACGGCGAGCCCGTCCGCGATCGTCGCTCCGCCCTCGAGCTCGAGCGGCCGGCGCGACTCGTAGCTCTCGGCCATGACCGGCATGTCCTTTGCAACGACGCCGACGCGGGTCGTCTCCGGCGAGCGCCGCGCGATCGCCGCAGCCGACTCCCGCTGCGAGCGCGCCGTTCCCGATCGGTACGACGACGGCGGCCGGCGCGACGGGGCACTGGTCGGCGATCTCGTCGCCGATCGCCTCGTAGGCGTCGTACTGCAGCGGCTCGCCGCCGTCCTCGAAGAAGTGCAGCCCCGCCTCGGTCGCGAACCCGCGCGCGACGTCCTTCGCCTCGTCCAGGTCGTGCCCGGCGACGCGGACGTCCGCACCGAGCCGCTCGAGGTTCGCGAGCTTCTGCTCCGCCGCCCCCGGCGGCACGAACACGATCGCGCGGACTCCGACCGTCCGGCACGCCCACGCGACGGCGGCGCCGTGATTGCCGGTGGAGGCGGTGACGACGGCCTCGTGCCCGTCGCGGGCGAGCGCCTCGACGACGGGCAGCGCGCCTCTCCACTTGAAGACGCCGAGCTCGTTCTCGTCCTCCCGCTTCAGCCAGAGATCTCCGGCGGCCCACGAAGTCGCACAGCGCGGCGGGAGCTCGTTCCAGTCGCGTCGGCGTCTCCATGCGCGGACGCTAGCTTGCGCACGTTCTTTTACGAATTGGGGGTTGACAGGGGAACAGGTGTTCGTATAGAACATACGTTCCCATGATCGCCTGCCTCCTCATTCCCGGCTTCGAGTTGAGAGCGGCATTGCGTGCGCGCCCGCGGTTGGCTCTCGTCCCCGCGGCGCTCGCGCCGGAGGCAGGCGAGGAGCCGCTCCTCGGGCCGGTGACGGCCGCGGCGGAGGCGGCGGGGGTGAAGCCGGGGATGCGGCTCGGCGAGGCGCTCGCGACGTGCCCGTCGCTCGTGCTCGTCGAGCGCGACCCGGCTGCGGTCGAGCGGGAGTGGGAGGGCGTCTTGCGGCGCCTCGAGGAGACGGGCTTCGCGGTCGACCCCGTCGACCAGGGAACGGTCGTGTTCGAGACGAGAGGCGTCGAGCGCCTCTACGGAGGCGTGCAGCCGGCGCTGGAGCGCGCGCTCGCAGCGGTCGGGTCCGGATGGGACCCTCGCGTCGGCGCGGCCGGCAGGCGCTTCACCGCCCTCGCGGCGGCGAGCGTCGCGCGCCCCGGTCAGATCCTGCTGGTGGCGGCGAAGGAGGAAGAGGCGTTCCTCGAGCCGCTCCCGCTCTCCCTCCTGCCGATGACCCCCAATCGCTATGCGGAGCTGGAAGGGCTCGGCCTGCGTTCGCTCGGGGAGCTCGCGCAGCTCCCCGGCGGAGCCGTCGCCGAACGGCTGGGGACGGAGGGGAGAACGGCCTGGCGGCTCGCGCGTGGAGGCCGGAACGCGCGCGTGCGGGGACGCAGGCCCGCCTCGGAGCTCGTCGAGGCGATGACCTTCCCGGAAGCGATTGCGAACGAGCTCACGCTGCGACGGGCGCTCGGCTCACTCCTCGAGCGCCTGCTCGCGCGTCCAGAACGGGCCGGGCGGCCGTTTCGAAAACTCGCGCTGGTCGCCCGGCTCGTCGATGGCGGCTCCTGGCGGCGCGTGACGACGCTGCGGGACGCGACGGGAGAGGTGACCCGGCTGCGAGCGGCGCTCGGGCCGAAGCTGCAGGAGGTTCCCGCGCCGATCGTCGAGCTCCGGCTCGAGGCGGTCGAGCTCGCGGAGCACACGGGACAGCAGCTCGCGCTCGTCGAGCCGGCGGGGGAAGAGACGGTGGTACGTCTGCGCGAAGGGCTGCGGCAGGTGCGTGCGAGCACGGGGACGGGTTCGGTGTGCAGCGTCGTCGAAGTTGCACCGTGGTCACGCGTTCCGGAGGCCAGAGCTCTCGTAGTCCCCAAAGACATCTGAATTGTCCGCTGTCTGGAGAGCTGTGATCCCGTCGCCGAAGGGCGATTCATTCGCCCGTAGGCCCATAACACTTCGCCAGCGCACGGCAAAAAGGAGGGGGTACATGGGGGAACCCTGGGTTCCCCCATGCCAAGAACCATGGGTTCCCCCGCGCTAAGTGCCGGAAGCGCGAGCGCTGGTCGTGCCGCGGGACGACTAGCGGGTCGCTTGAATGCGCCGCGGCCCGCGCTCGTGGAGACGGGGCCGGGAGGGACGCCGCGCGTCGTGAATCGCGAGCAGGTGACGCTCGTGCGCGAGGAGTGGCGGGTCGTCGACCGCTGGTGGACGGAGGAGCCGATCGATCGCCGCTACTTCGAGGTCGTCCTCGAGGGCGGCCGGAACGTGTGCGTCTACCGCGACGTGGAGAGACTCTGCTGGTTCACCCAGAACGCCTGACGGGGTCAGACCCATGGGTCTGACCCCTGGCGATCCGCCGTGCAGAACGCCCGACCGCGTACAGCGCCCCGAGGCCGGCGCCGGTCGCCAGCGCGAGCAGGTTCGTCGTCGCGCACGTTCTGCAGGCGTTGCAGCAGGTGGTGGCCATCGGGGCCTGCTCGCCGTAGCGCGAGGCGACCTGCAGCATCCGTCCCTGCCAGACCTGCTTCACGCTCTCACCGTACTCCACATAGACGTCGAAGGCGTCGTGGCTGATCGGAGCATCGGTCTCGTTCCTGCTCGTATACGTCTGTCAGAACGAGAAACCTGGCGAGGCCGAAGGCCGGCTTTGCCGGCCGAGAGGCCAGTCGCGGCTGTGTCGTGCGCGGCGCAAAGGAGGGGGCTCGAGGAGGAACCATGGGTTCCCCCACGCTCAGACGGCCTCGTCGACGAGGCGCAGCCACTCGCCCGAGAGCGCCTTCGGGACGAGCACCCACTCGCGCATCGGCCGTCCCATGCCCGGATCGAAGAGCACCGCGCCGGGCAGCGCGAGCGCCTGCTCGCGCGCGGTCTCGTCCGTGAGCTTGACGGTCAGCCCTCCGTCCTTCCAGTGGCCGGCGACGACCTTGCCGTTCTCCCGCTTGAGGCACGGCATCCCGAACATCTTCGCCTCGTGGAGCGGGTGTCTTGCGGTGACGTCCGCGACGAGCTCCTCCCAGGTCATGGGAGCACGCTACTCCGCGAGTCGCGCGATCGCGAGGGACGCCGGGTCGACACCGCCGTCCGCGGGCGGCTCGTGCTGGTCGAACCCGGGATTCCGGCCGCGCATGTAGTCGGCGAACCCGAACGACGGCATGTGGAAGTTGAAGCAGCGGGCGTGTGCCTCGCCATCGTTGTCGAAGCCGTGCACGACGCCGGGCGGGATGACGAGGAGCGTCCCGGCCGGCAGCGTCCGCGAGCCGTCGCGGAGGTGGAACGTGAAGGCGCCGTCGACGACGAGGAACCCGTCCGCGTGCTCGCGGTGGACGTGCGGCGCCGCACCCCTCTCGCCGGGGCCGTAGTCGAACTCCGAGATCGTGAGCTCGTCCGCCTCGACGAGCACGGTCGCACGGCGTCCCGGCCGGTTCGTGACGTCGTCGCCCTCCGTGCCGGCCGCCCGGCGGACGACGACGAGCCCGGGATCGGCCGATACGGCGTCCACCGCAGGCCGCTGATCGAATTCCGCCACCTCTCCGCGCACGTAGTCCCCGTACCCCGAGCCCGGCGTGTGGAAGACGAGGAATCGCGCGGGTGTGTCACCCGCCACCTCGATGGCGTGCACGACCTCGGGCGGGACGAATGCCCAGCTTTCCGGGGCGACCCGACGAACGCCATCCTCGAGTTGCAGCGCGAGCTCTCCGTCGAGGACGTACAGCGCCTCGCCGTGTCGGGCATGGACGTGGGGCGGCGACTTCCCCCAGCCGGGAGCGGCATGCACTTCCACGACAGCGAGCTGTTCGAGATCGGCGAGGAGGGTCACGCCGAGCTCCTCCCGGCGGAAGATGACCTCGCCTTCGCTCAGCTCGACCATGTGCCGGCAGCCTAATGAGCGGCTACGTCGAGCTGCACTGCCACTCGGCGTACTCGTTCCTCGACGGGGCGTCGCAGCCGGAGGAGCTCGCCGCCCGCGCAGCCGAGCTCGGGTATGAGGCGCTCGCGCTCACGGATCACGACGGCGTCTACGGCTCGCTCGAGTTCGCGCATGCGGCGAAGGCGTTCGGCCTCCGAGCGATCACGGGCGCGGAGGTCACGCTCGACGGCGGGGCCCACGTCACGCTGTTGGTGGAATCGCGGCGCGGGTACGCGAACCTCTGCCGCCTCCTGACGGCGGCGCATGCCGAGACCCGGCCGTTTGCCGTAGGGGCCGGGCATGCCCGGCCCCTACAACCTTCGGTGCCGCTGGATCTCGTCGCCGAGCTGAATGCAGGGCTCGTCTGCTTGTCGGGCTGCGCGCGGCGCGGGCTCGGGCTCCTCGACCCGAACGCGGCGGCGCGGCTCGCGGGCGCATTCGGACGGGAGCGCTTCTACGTCGAGCTCCAGCGCCCGTTCGAGCGTGGGGATGCACGCCGGCTCGGCCTCCTGCGCGACCTGGCCGGGCACCTCGGCGTGGAGACGGTCGCGACCGGCGACGTCCACGCGCACCATCCGCGCCGCACCCTCCTGCAGGACGTCCTCGTCGCGATCCGCTGCCGCACCTCGCTCGAGGGCTGCGAGCCGGAGCGTCGCGGCAATCGCGAGAGCTACCTGCGTGCCCCCGAGGAGATGCTCGAGCGCTTCCCCTGCGATCGCGCGGCTGCGGAGCGGAGCGCGCTCCTCGCCGAGCGGCTCGAGTTCGACCTCACGGAAGAGCTCGGCTACCGCTACCCGGACTTCTCGGACAAGGCCGACCCGGCCATCAGCCAACTTGCGGGAATCTGCCGCCGAGCGATCGACGAGCGCTATGTGTCCGTAGGGGCCGGGCATGCCCGGCCCCTACGCCTGGTAGCAGCCGCTCGTCTGGAGGAAGAGCTCGCGCTGATCGACGAGCTCGGGCTCGCCGGCTTCTTCCTCCTCCACCACGAGGTGCTCGAGATCGCGCGCGAGTGCGCGCGCGAGGTGCGCGGCACGGACTCCCCGCGGAGCTTCCTCCCTCCGGGGCGCGGCCGGGGGAGCTCGGTGGGCTCCATCGTCTGCTACCTCACGGGCCTCTCACACGTCGACCCGGTCGCGAACGAGCTCTCGCTCGGCCGCTTCCTGAACCGCGAGCTCGCGTCGGTGCCGGACATCGACCTCGACTTCCCGCGCGACATCCGCGAGAAGCTCATCGTCCGGGTCACCGAGCGCTACGGGCGCGAGCACGCCGCACTCGTCGCGAGCTTCGCGACGTACCGCTCGCGCGGAGCGATCCGCGACGTGGGCAAGGCGCTGGGTCTCCCGTTCGCGGAGCTCGAGCGCCTGGCACGTCTCTCGGACGGCTGGAACGCGAAGCGCGTGGGGGAGGAGGTCGCGCGGCTGCCGGACGGCGAGCGGAAGCTCGAGTCGAAGCGCTGGCGCGCGTTCGCCTGGCTCACCGGGGAGATCTCGGGGCTGCCGCGCCACGTCTCGCAGCACCCGGGCGGGATGATCGTCTCGACGAGGCCACTGATCGAGCTCGTCCCCGTGCAGCCCGCGGCGATGGCCGGGCGCCAGCTCTGCCAGTGGGACAAGGACTCCTGCGCGGACGCGGGCTTCCTCAAGATCGACCTGCTCGGCCTCGGGATGCTCTCCGCGGTCGAGGACTGCGTCGAGCAGATCGCGCGCACGCACGACGAGGTGATCGACCTCTCGCGGATCCCCTTCGACGATCCGGCGGTCTACGACGACATCCAGCGCGCGGACACGATCGGCGCGTTCCAGATCGAGAGCCGCGCGCAGATGCAGAGCCTCCTGCGGACGAAGCCACAGAACCTCGACGACATCACGGTGCAGGTCGCGCTCGTGCGGCCGGGGCCGATCCAGGGGAAGGCCGTGCATCCGTACATCGATGCGCGACAGCGGCTGCGCGAGGACCCTGCGTACGTCTTCCCGGTCGACCACGAGCTCCTGCGCGAGCCGCTCCGCTCGACGTTCGGCGTCGTCGTCTTCCAGGACCAGGTGCTCGAGGTGGCGATCGCGCTCGCGGGGTTCACGATCGGGGAGGCGGAAGGGCTGCGGCGGGCGATGAGCCGGAAGCGCAGCCACGATGCGCTCGAGGCGTTCCGCGAGCAGTTCGTCGAGGGCGCGGCCCGGAAGGGCGTCGACGCGGAGACGGCGGACGCCGTCTTCGACAAGCTCGTCGGCTTCTCCGGATTCGGCTTCCCGAAGGCGCATGCAGCGGCGTTCGGGCTCCTCGCCTACCAGTCGACGTGGCTGCGCCACTACTACCCCGCGGAGTTCCTGTGCGCGCTCCTGAACGAGCAGCCGATGGGCTTCTACCCGCCCGCCACCCTCGTGCGCGACGCGCAGCGGCACGGGGTGGAGATCCTCCCGATCGACGTCAACCTGAGCGCGTCCCGCTGCGTCGTGGGGTCAGACCCCGCATGGGGTCTGACCCCCATGGTGCGCATCGGCCTGAACTACATCTCGTCCATCGGAGACGACGAGGTGCAGGCGCTCGTCGCCGAGCGCGAGGCGCACGGGCCCTACCTCGATGTCGCGGATCTCGCGCGCAGGGCGCAGCTCTCGCAGGACGGCCTCGAGGCGCTCGTGAAAGCGGGGGCCTGCGACGGCTACGGGCGGCCGCGCCGTGACCTCCTCTGGGAGCTCGGGCTCGTCGTCCGCGCGCAGTCGGTGCCGGGAACCGAGGGGGAGCTGAAACAGCTGCCGCTCGAGCTCGAGCCGACGACGGAGACGCCGCCGCTCCGCGACCTCACACGCTGGGAGCGCATGCTCGCCGACTACCGCCACACGAGCATGTCGCTCGGAACGCACCCACTCGCGCTCCTGCGCGCGCACCTCCCCGAGGGCACGCTCTCGAGCGTGGAGCTCCACGCGGAGCGGCACGGGCGGCAGGTCTCCTTCGCGGGGATGACGGTTGCGCGCCAGCGCCCGTCGACCGCCAACGGGATCGTCTTCATGCTCCTCGAGGACGAGCACGGACAGGTGAATCTCATCGTCCCGTCGGAGATCTACGAGCGGCATCGCGCGACCGTGCGCGCCGAGCCGCTGATCCTCGCCCGCGGCCGCTACGAGCGAGTGGGGGAGAACCGGAACGTCCTCGTCTCGACGCTCAAGTCGCTCGGGCCGCTCGCGCGGCGAGTCGCGAAGGACGACACCGTGTGGGAGTCGCTCCCGCGACCGCACTCCTTCGGCCGCCGCTGAGGCGCGCCTATGCTCGCGCGGTGACCGAGGTCCGCTTCGCCCGCAGCGGGGACATCGACGTCGCCTATCGCGTCGTCGGAGATGGGCCCGTCGACCTCGTCTACGTCGAGGGCGCCTACACACATCTCGAGATCCTCTGGGAGCTTCCGCAGTACCGCCAGTACTGCGAGCGGCTCGCCGAGTTCACGCGGCTCATCCTTTTCGACAAGCGCGGCATGGGCATGTCCGACCGCGTTCCGGGTGCGACGACGCTCGAGGAGCGGATGGACGACATCCGCGCCGTCCTGGACGCCGTCGGCAGCGAGCGGGCGGCGATCATGGGGGAGTCGGAAGGCGGTCCGCTCGCGATGCTCTTCGCGGCGGCGCATCCCGAGCGCACCGCGGCGTTGATCCTCCAGGGCGCGGAGGCGCGCGAGCGCCGGGACGACGAGTGGCCCTGGGGCGAGGCGACACAGGAAGAGCACGACGAGTACATCGCGGCGCTTCCCGGCCGCTGGGGCCAGGGGCTCGGCTTCCAGTACCTCGTCCCGAGCGTCGGGGACGTCGAGTGGGGTCGCGTCTGGCTCGGACGCGTCCAGCGCTATTCGTCGACGCCCGCGTCGTGGGGGGCGTTCGCGACGATGGCGTTCGACATCGACGTGCGCGACATCGTCCCGACGATCGACGTGCCCACGCTCGTCGTCCACACGGCCGGAGACCGGGTGTGCCACGTGGAGAACGCGCGCTTCCTGGCCCGGACGATCCCGAACGCGAAGTACGTGGAGCTTTCCGGAGGCGACCACGTCCCGTGGTTCGATCCGGACGAGACGGTCGCGGAGATTCGCGAGTTCCTGACCGGGCAGCGGGAGACCCGTCGTCCGAGCCACGCGCTCGCGACGGTGCTCTTCACCGACCTCGTCGGCTCGACCGCGCTCGCCGCCGAGCTCGGGGATCGCCGCTGGCGCGACCTCCTCGAGCAGCACCACGCATCGGTGCGGCGCGAGCTGGCCCGCTTCGACGGGCAGGAGGTCGATACCGCCGGCGACGGGTTCTTCGCGACGTTCGACGGGCCGGCGCGGGCCATCCGCTGCGCTCAGGCGATCGTCGACGCGGTTCGCCCGCTCGGGCTCGACGTCCGCGCCGGTCTGCACACGGGCGAGGTCGAGCTCGCGGACGGCAAGATCGCCGGCATCGCCGTGAACATCGGCGCGCGCGTCGCGGCGCGGGCGGACGCGGGCGAGGTGCTCGTCTCCGGCACCGTGAAGGACCTCGTCGCCGGCTCCGGGCTCGAGTTCGAGGACCGCGGATCCTCCGCGCTCAAGGGCGTCCCGGGCGAGTGGCGCCTCTTCGCCGTCAGCGCCTAGCGCGCGTCAGCGTGAAGGCGGTCTCGACGATCCCGATGTGGGTGAACGCCTGCGGGAAGTTCCCGACGAGCCGCGAGCGCTCCGGGTCGTACTCCTCGGAGATGAGACCCAGGTCGTTCCGGAGACCGAGCAGGCGCTCGTACAGCGCGACGGCCTCGTCCTGCCGTCCCTGCTGCGCGAGCACCGCCGCGAGCCAGAAGGAGCAGGGGAGGAACACGCCCTCTCCGGGAGGGAGGCCGTCGACGTCGGCGTTCTCCGCGTCCGCGCGGTAGCGCTCGACGAAGCCGCCGCGGACGAGCTCCTGCTCGATCGCGCGGACGGTTCCCACGACACGCTCGTCGGTCGCGGAGAGGAAGCCCACGAGCGGGATGAGGAGGAGGCTCGCGTCGAGCCGGTCCGAGCCGAAGTACTGGACGAACGTCCCCCGCTCGGCGTCGTACCCCTCGCGGAGCACCTCCTCGCGGATCGCCCTCCTCGCGGCCTTCCAGCGGTCGAGCGGGCCTTCGCGCCCGAACCGCTCGATCGTCCGTACGGCGCGGTCGAACGCGACCCACGCCATCACCTTCGAGTGGGTGAAGTGCCGGCGCGGCCCCCGCACCTCCCAGATCCCCTCGTCGGGCTCGCGCCACCCGGACTCGAGCCAGTCGAAGATCTTGCCGGTGAGGCGCCAGGCGCCGTCGGAGGGCCCGAGCCCCTTCTGGCG
The DNA here is from genome assembly GCA_963831285.1 of uncultured Gaiellaceae bacterium. Classification (GTDB taxonomy): domain Bacteria; phylum Actinomycetota; class Thermoleophilia; order Gaiellales; family Gaiellaceae; genus GMQP-bins7. The sequence goes on from CAWHPO010000001.1 coordinate 371,712, forward strand.
CGACTGGTAGAGGGCGTCGACCACCTCGCCGTAGACGTCGAGCTGGCGTTGATTCGAGGCTCCGTTCCCGATGCGGACCGGCTGGGAGCCCTCGTACCCGCCGAGCCAGGGCAGCTCGAGCTCCGTCAGGCGGCGCTCGCCCGCGACCCCGTACATGATCTGCAGATCCTCGGGCGACCCGGCGATCGCCCGGAGTAGCCAGTCGCGCCACGCGCCCGCTTCTTCGATGTACCCCGCGCGGATGAACGCCAGGAGCGTGAGGGTCGCGTCGCGCAGCCAGCAGTAGCGGTAGTCCCAGTTGCGGACGCCGCCGATCCACTCCGGCAGCGACGTGGTCGGGGCGGCAACGATGCCGCCTGTCGGCGCGAACGTGAGAGCCTTCAACGTGAGCAGCGAGCGGTGCACCGCGTCGTGCCAGTCGCCCTCGTACGAGCACTGCTCCGCCCACTCCTCCCAGAACGAGACGGCGTCGTCGAGCGCCCGCTCGGGATCGACCGTCTCCGGCACGGGCTCGTTGGACGGGAACCAGCGCAGGACGAACGGGACACGCTGCCCCTCGGACACGGTGAAGCTCGCATGTGTGCGCAGGTTGCGCCCCTCGTGCTCGACCGGCGTTCGCAGGAGCACAGCGTCGGGCCCCGCGATCGCGACGAGCGCCCCGTCGACGTTCCGCACCCAGGGCACGATCGAGCCGTAGTCGAAGCGGAGCACGAGCTCCATGCGCATCTGGACGCGGCCGCGGAGCCCCTCGACGATCCGCACGAGGTCGGGATTGGTCTCCCGGGGCGGCATGAAGTCGACGAGCCGGACGGCGCCCTCGTCGGTCTCGAGCGTGGTCTCGAGCACGAGCGTGTCGCCGCGATAGCGCCGCTCGGCCGAGCGGAACTCGCCTTCCGGCTGGATCGTCCAGTGCCCGTTCTCCTCGTTCCCAAGAAGCGCGGCGAAGACGGCGCCGGAGTCGAATCGAGGCATGCAGAGCCAGTCGATCGCCCCGTCACGGCTGACGAGTGCCGCGGTCTCCAGGTCCCCGATCAGGCCGTAGTCCTCGATGCGCGCCATCAGTCCTCCTCCAGGAGACCGGCGAAGCGGGGCAAGCGCCCGCGCGCTGCCCGGTCGAAGGCAGCACGGTACTCGGGAGCCGTCCCCTCGTCGAGGGTCGCCGCGTACGTCTCGCGCCCGTCGTGCAGCAGCTCCCCGAGCGCATCGACGACGAGCTGATACTCGCCGTAGCGCTCCTCGGACTCCTCGGCCGTCGCGTGGGTCCACTCCGCGTCCAGGGTTCGCGCCTCGGCCAGGAGCGCCGCGTGGTCCTCCTCGAAGAGGTCGAGCTGCCGCGCGACGAGATCGTGGAACCGTCCACGCCTGAAGATCACACGAGCTCCCGGTAGAGCTCGAGGTGCTGCGCAGCGGAGCGGTCCCATGTCAGCTCGTCGCGCGCACGCTCGGCGCCACGACGCGCGTCGCCGAGCGCCTCGTCGTCGCCGAGGAGATGTGCGAGCGCGTCCTGCATGGCTCCGACGTCGCCCGGCGGCACGACCGCGCCGGCGCGAAAACGTCCGACGATCTCGCCCAGGCCGCCCACGTCGTACACGATCGCGGGGACACCGGCTCCGAGCACCTGCAGGAGCGCACCCGACACGTCGATCTCGGCGCGGTAGGGGAAGAGCGCGACCGTGGCCTCCGAGAGCGCGCGCCGAAGCTCCGAGTCGGGCACGTAGCCGAGGCGCCACTCGGCTCGGTCGCGCGCGGTCGCCCGCAGGCCGCCGAGCGGTATCCGCGGGTCGCCGACGACGAGCAGCCGAGCTCCCTCGACGCCGAGCACGGTCTCGACCGCGTCCTCCGTCCCCTTGTACGGGCGGATGAGCCCGAGGCAGAGCGCGGTGCGGCCGTCGTCGGCCCGGGCGATCTCGGAGCGGAAGACCGGATGCCCGATCACGCGGAGCTTGCGCTCGGGCACGCCGAACTCGAGGAGCTGCAGCCTGCCGCGTTCCGAGTGCACGACGACGCGCTCGAAGCGGCCGAACAGCGACCTCCACAGGTCCGTCCGCGCTGCGGTTCGGCGCGGGATGATGTCGTGGGCCGTCAGCACCGCGGGGCTGCGGGGGCGCAGGAGCCAGCGGTCCGCCTCGGGAACGCCGAGCCACTGGACGTGGATGACGTCCGGCTTCGCCGCCGCGAAGCGCGCCATCCCGAGCGGGTGCTCGAGCGCCTTCACCGCGAGCCGCAGGCGCCTGCCGGGAAGCCGCGACGAGAGGGGATAGAACCACTCGCGCGCGCGGTATCCGGCCGCGGGCGCGACGGAGCCGAAGCGGAAGCGCGACGTCACGAGCTCGACCTCGGCCCCGGCGCGGCCGAGCGCCGCGGCGAGCGAGCGGTCGTACGGAGGCGTATACGCGGGCGGGTCGGCGAGGACGACGCGCATCGGACGGGAACCTTAGAGCGCGATGGCCTTCAGAATCCCGCCGTGAGCTCGGAGACGTCCACTGCCGCACGTGCGCGCTTTCCCGTCCTCGAGCGCTACGCGTACCTGCAGGCGGGGAGCGTCGGCCCGCTCGCCCGCGACACGCTCCAGGCGATGCGCATGGAGGAGGAACGCGGGCTGCGGGAAGGGCGCGGGAGCGCGGCGCAGTTCGAGCGCATCCTCGCCTTGCGGGAGGTTCTCCGCGCGGCAGTCGCGGAGCTCGTGGACGTGGCGCCCGAGCGCGTCGCGCTGACCGCTTCCACGACGGACGGCTGCAACATCGTGCTCGCGGGGCTCGAGCTCGACGAGGGCGACGAGATCGTCACCACCACGGACGAGCACTTCGGACTGCTCGGACCGCTGCACATGTCGAGCGCGACGGTCGTCGTCGCCGAGCCGGATGCCGAGCACGTCGCGGCGGCGATCACCCCGCGCACGCGCCTGCTCGCCGTCTCGCACGTCCTGTGGACGACGGGCGCGGTGCTGCCCGTCCAGGAGCTGCGCGCGGCGACCGGGATCCCCGTGCTCGTCGACGGCGCGCAGTCGGTGGGCGCGATGCCGGTGGACGCGAACGGCGTCGACTTCTACACGATCTCGGGTCAGAAGTGGCTGTGCGGGCCCGAGGGCACGGGCGCGCTCGTCGTCGCGGAGCCCGACGCGCTGCGGGTGGCGCGTCCCAGCTACCTCTCGCAGCGCGCCCATGGGCCGGACGGCGAGTTCGAGCCCAAGGACGGCGCCGCGCGGTTCGACCCGAACCTGATCCCTCATCCGCTCGCAGCGGGCCTCCGCGCGGCGGTCGACGCGCTTCCAGCCGGACGGCTACGAGCGGTCGGCGGCGCTGGCCGAGCGCTTTCGCGACCGCCTCCGCGAGGCGGGGCAGGACGTCGTCGTCCCGCGGGAGCGGGCGACGCTCGTGTCCTGGCGCGCACCGGTGGAGGAGTCGGCCGCGATCGTCCGCCGGCTCGCCGACGCCGACGTCATCGTGCGCGACCTGCCGGGCCGCGGGCTGGTGCGCGCCTCCGTCGGCTGGTGGAACGACGACGACGACCTCGAGCGCCTCGTCGCCGCACTCTCTGCGGACTAGGGTCTCGCGCATGTGCTTCGACCTCGACTCGGCGCCTCCGATCGCTCCACTGTCCGGCGCTGCGGTCTCGCACCGCGACGTCGAGCTCGAGGCAGCCGACGGGAACCGCTTCGCCGCGTTCGAGGCGACCCCGGACGGGTCTGAACGCGTCGGCGTCGTGATCCTGCCCGACGTCCGGGGCCTGTACCGCTTCTACGAGGAGCTCGCGCTGCGCTTCGCCGAGCACGGCTACGCCGCTGTGGCTCTCGACTACTTCGGACGAACGGCCGGCGCCGAGAAGCGGGACGACGATTTCGAGTACGGCCCGCACGTCGCCGAGACGACCCCCGACGGCGTCCAGGCGGACGTCGCCGCATGCGTGGCTCACCTGCGGGCGGAGGGCTGCGCGCGGATCTTCACCGTCGGCTTCTGCTTCGGTGGGCGGAATTCGTGGCTCGCTGCCACCGCCGGACACGGCCTCGCGGGAGCCGTCGGGTTCTACGGACGGCCGGGGCCGGGTCGCGATGGCGCATCGGGGCCTGCGCAGCGCGCCGCCGAGATGGCGTGTCCGATCCTCGGGTTGATGGGCGGGGAGGACGCCGGGATCCCCGTCGCAGACGTCGACGCCTTCGAGGAGGCACTCGACCGAGCCGGCGTAGAGCACGAGCTCGTCGTGTACGAACACGCGCCGCACAGCTTCTTCGACCGCAAGCAGGAGGCGTTCGCGTCGGAGAGCGAGAACGCGTGGAACCGCACCCTGCGCTTCCTCGAGCGCCTTTCCTAGGCCGCGTCGGCGGCCGTACGCAACCCGAGCTCGCCGGCGATCGGCTGCAGCGCGGCGACGACGTTCGCGATGTGCTCGTCCAGCGTCAGCTCGAGCAGCTCCGCGCCCGCGTAGACCTCGTCGCGGTGGACGCCGGCGGCGAACGACGGCTGCTTCAGCTTCTTCTTCACGGACTTCGGCTCGAGCCCGTCGAGCCCGGATGGACGGACGAGCGCGCAGGCGTGGACGAAGCCGGAGAGCTCGTCGCAGGCGAACAGCACCTTCTTGAGCTGCGTGTCCCGCGGCAGCGCGAGGTGCTCTGCGTGCGACAGGACCGCCTCGATCAGCTCCTCCGGATACCCCTCCTCGCGCAGGATCGCGGCGCCGTCCTGTGGATGCCGGTCGAGGGTCGGATGGATCTCGTAGTCGAAGTCGTGGAGGAGCGCCGTTGCGCGCCAAAGCTCCTCGTCCTCGCCGTACAGCCGCGCGTAGGAGGCGACCGAGGCTTCGACCGCGAGCGCGTGCCGCAGGAGCGCTTCGCTCGTCGTGTACCGCGTGAGCGTCTCCCACGCCTGCTGCCGGGTCGGCCGCATGGCGCAGTACCATAGCCGCCGCCGTTGGACCCCAAGCCCGAGTCGAAGGCAACCGCGCCGTACGGGACCTGGTCGTCGCCGATCTCGGCGGAGCTGGTCGCGCAGGCGAGCGTCGGCCTGAGCGCGCCCTGGCTCGAGGACGGGATTGTGTGGTGGCTCGAGAGCCGACCTCTCGAGAACGGCCGTGTCGTGCTGGTGAGGCGCGAGCCGGGCGGCCAGCCGGCGGACGTCGTTCCCGAGGACTTCAACGTGCGCACGTCGGTGCACGAGTACGGCGGGGGAGCCTACTGCGTCCACGGCGAGACCGCCTTCGTGTCGAACTTCGCCGATCAGCGGCTCTACCGCGTCGAGCCCGGTGCGGAGCCGGTGCCGATCACGCCCGACGTCGCCGCTCGCCGCCATCGCTACGCCGACGGGAGGGTGACGGTGGACGGCGGTCTCTGGATCGGCGTCCGCGAACGACACGCGGAGAGCGACCGGTCGGCCGACGTGGTCAACGAGCTCGTCGCCGTCGCCACCGATGGGTCCGCCGACCCGGTCGTGCTGGTCGGCGGCCGCGACTTCTACTCGAACCCGCGGATCTCGCCCGACGGCTCGCGGCTCTGCTTCCTCGCCTGGGACCTGCCGTGGATGCCGTGGGACGGTTGTGAGCTCCACGTCGCCGACCTGGCGCCCGACGGCGCGCTCACGAACGTCGAGCACGTCGCCGGCCTCGACGGGCGCGAGTCGATCTGGCAGCCGGAGTGGAGCCCCGAAGGCGATCTCGTCTTTGCGAGCGACCGCAGCGGCTGGTGGAACCTCGAGCGCATTCGCGACGGCGAGCGCGACGTGCTCCAGGCGGCGGAGGCGGAGTTCGGGTTCCCGGCCTGGGTGTTCGGCTCGCGGTCGTACGCGTTCCTCGGCGACGGTCGGATCTTCTGCACGTACGAGCGGGACGGATTCACGCACTACGCGCTCCTCGACCCGGGCTCGGGCGCGCTCGAGCACCTCGACCTCGGGTACGAGGCGGGCTCCGTGGCGGTCGCGGCCGAAGGGTCGAGCGCCGTCTTCGTCGGGGGCTCGCCGACCGTGCCCACGCGTCTCGTCCTCTTCGACGTGGAGACGGGCGGAACGGAGGTGGTGCGCGCGAGCTCGCAGCTCGCGCTCGACCCCGAGTACCTGTCCGTCCCTCGCGCGATCGAGTTCCCGACGGAGGGCGGGAGGACCGCTCACGCGCTCGTGTACCCACCTGCCAGCCGCGACCACGAGGCCCCGCAGGGAGAGGTTCCGCCGCTCCTCGTGTTCAGCCACGGAGGCCCGACGGGCAACGCGAGCGCGGCCTTCAGTCTGGCGAAACAGTTCTGGACGAGCCGCGGCTTCGCCATCGTCGACGTGAACTACGGCGGCTCGACCGGCTACGGACGCGAGTACCGCGAGCGCCTGAACGGGAAGTGGGGGGTGGTCGACCTCGACGACTGCGTCAACGCGGCCCGCTACCTCGTCGAGCAGGGGGAGGCCGATCCCGACCGCCTCCTCATCCGGGGAGGGAGTGCCGGTGGCTACACGACGATCTGCGCCCTCACGTTCACCGATGCCTTCGCGGCGGGTGCGTCGTACTTCGGGATCGCCGACCTCGAGCAGTTCGCGAACGGCGAGACGCACAAGTTCGAGCTCGAGTACGAGCACACGCTCGTCGGCCCGTATCCCGAGGAGGCCACCGTCTACCGCGAGCGCAGCCCGATCCACTTCGCCGACCGGATCTCGACGCCGATGCTCGTGCTCCAGGGCGCGGACGACCGCGTCGTTCCGCCCGCGCAGTCCGAGCTCATCGTGGAGGCGCTCGCCGCGCGCGGCGTGCCCCACGCGTACCTGCTCTACGAGGGCGAGGGGCACGGATTCCGCAGGGCGGAGAACATCGTCGACTCGCTGGAGGCCGAGCTTTCGTTCTACGGGCAGGTCCTCGGCTTCGAGCCGGCCGGTCCGCTACGTAGGCTGCAGATCGAGCATCTCCCGAGCTGAGGGGCGAATCCAGTGAGCTACATGACCGCCAGTAGCATTGCGCGCGCGATGCAGTCCTTCGTCATCGAGGGCGGCCGCCCCCTGTCGGGAACCGTGCGGGCCTCGGGGAACAAGAACGGCGCGCTTCCGATCCTGGCCGCATCGCTTCTCGCTTCGGACGAGGTACGGCTCTCGAACGTACCGCGAATCCGCGACGTCGAGACGATGGCCGAGCTCATCGCCGACCTCGGCGCCGACGTCGAATGGAGCGCTCCGAACGAGATCCGGATCGACCCGTCGAGCGTCCGCAAGACCGACCTCGACGCCGACCTCGCGCGCGAGATCCGCGCGTCGTTCCTGCTCGCCGGCCCGCTCCTGGCGCGCTTCGGGCGTGTGACCGTCCCGCCGCCCGGAGGCGACGTGATCGGGCGCCGTCGGCTCGACACCCACGTCCACGCCTTCTCCGCGCTCGGCGCGGAGGTCGCGGTCGACGGCGTGTACGAGCTCTCCGCGAACGGCCTGCGCGGAACGCGGATGTACCTCGACGAGGCCTCCGTGATGGGCACGGAGAACGCCATCATGGCCGCCGTGCTCGCCGACGGCGAGACCGTGCTCGGGCATGCCGCCTGCGAGCCGCACATCCAGGATCTCTGCCGCTTCCTCGTCTCGCTCGGGGCGCACATCGAGGGCGTGGGCTCGAACGTCCTCCACATCCACGGCGTGCCCGAGCTCGGCGGCGGGGACTTCCGGATCGGCCCCGACCACATCGAGGTCGCGAGCTTCGTCGGTCTCGCGGCCGCGACGGGCGGCGAGGTCGTCGTCGAGGACGTCCGGCCCGACGACCTGATCTCGATCGTCCCCGCGTTCAGGAAGCTCGGCGTGCACATGGACGTGTCCGATTCGAGCGTTCGCGTGCCCGCGGGACAGCAGCTGTTCGTGGAGGACGACTTCGGCGGACAGATTCCCAAGATCGAGAGCGGCGTTTGGCCTGCATTCCCGGCCGACCTCACCTCCATCGCCGTCACGGTCGCCACCCAGGCGACCGGCACGATCCTCATCTTCGAGAAGATGTTCGAGAGTCGCCTGTTCTTCGTCGACAAGCTCGTCTCGATGGGCGCTCGGATCATCCTCTGCGACCCGCATCGCGTCGTCGTGACCGGCCCGGCGACGCTCTACGGCGAGCGGCTGGAGAGCCCCGACATCCGCGCGGGTATGGCGATGCTCATCGCGGCTCTGTGCGCGGAGGGGACGTCGACCATCGGGAACATCCGGCAGATCGACCGCGGGTACGAGCGGATCGACGAGCGCCTGCGCGACCTGGGCGCGTCGATCGAGCGGACCGAGCTGTGACCGCGGCGGGCGCCGCTCGCATCGACTTGAAGAGCGCCGAGAGTCGGATCGAGACGGGCGTCGCGGTCCTCGACCACCTGCTCGAGGAGCTCGCCGCCGCCGGCGGCTTCGCGCTCTCGCTCGAGATCGCACCGGACGAGCCGGAGGCGGAGGTCGGCCTCGCCGGAAGAGCTCTGGGCGACGCCCTGCGTCCTCTCCTCGAAGCCGACGAGGCCGGGCGCGGATTCGGCATCGCCCCCTCGGACGAGGCGCTCGCGATGGTCGTCGTCGAGGCGTCCGGCAGGCCGCTCGTCGCCTCGAACGCCGATCTGACCTCGACGCGCGCCGGAGGGCTGCGCACCGATCTCGCGGCCACGTTCCTCGAGGAGCTCGCGGGCGCCGCAGGCCTGACCATCCACGTCCGCCTGATCGAGGGCGAGAACTCGCAGCACGTGCTCTCGGCGATCTTCAAGGCGCTCGGGAGCGCGCTCGCGGACGCGACCAGAGGAGGCTCGTAGTGGCCGAGAAGACTGTCGTCCGGACCGACCGCGCGCCCGGCCCGTTCCAGGGCGCCCCCTACAACCAGGCGATCCGGGTGGGCGACCTCGTGTTCGTCGCCGGGCAGCTGGGCATCGACCTCGCGACGGGCGAGCTCGCTGGCGAGGGAGTCGCCGAGCAGACCGAGCAGATCATGCAGAACCTCGGCGCGATCCTCGAGGCGGCCGGAAGCGGTCTCGACAGGCTCGTGAAGACGACGGTCTTCCTCATGGATCTCGGTGACTTCGCCGCGATGAACGAGGTCTACGCGCGCGGCGTCGGCGATCGCCCGCCCGCACGCTCGACCGTTCAGATCTCCGGGCTGCCGAGCGGCGCGCGCGTCGAGATCGAGGCAATCGCGCACGTCTGAGTTTTTCCGCAGAGCAGGATCTGCGAGTGCAGATCCTGCTCGCGAAGATCAAAGACGCTCGTCGTGCGGTTCGCTTCGCCTGGCCGGGGTCGTTCTGGGGCGGGGCACAATGCATGCCGTGCTAAGCGAGGACGGAGAATGACGGAGAGCATCGCGGATGCTCTTACCGCGAGCCCGCTCCTGCGCGCGATCGCCGACGTCGTCGCCGCGCGCGGCGCGGACGCGCCCGACGTCTTCGTCGTCGGCGGCACGGTGCGCGACATCCTGCTCGGCGAGGATGGGGGAGAAGACATCGACCTCGCCGTCGAGGGCGACGCAATCGCGTTCGCCCACCTCCTCGCCGCGGCGCTCCGCGGGCACGCGACGGCGCACCGGAAGTTCGGCACCGCCGTCGTGTCCGGGGCCGATCACCAGCACGTCGACGTCGTCACGACCCGCCGCGAGTTCTACGACGCGCCGGGCGCGCTCCCCACGGTCGAGCACGCCGAGCTCGCGCACGACCTGCACCGCCGCGACTTCACGATCAACGCGCTGGCGGCCTCGCTCGTCCCGGGCGACCTCGGTGCCGTGTTCGATCCGCACGGCGGTCGCGCCGACCTCCGCGCCGGCATCGTCCGCGTGCTCCACGACGCGTCGTTCGTCGACGATCCGACGCGCATCCTGCGGGGCGTCACGTACGAGGCGCGGTACGGGTTCCGCTTCGACGAGCACACCGAGCGGCTCGCCCGGGACTGCCTCGCCTCGGGGCACGTCGGCGATCTCTCGTCGTCGCGGCTGCGCGACGAGCTGGTCGACCTCCTCGAGGACGCTCACGCGGCGGACGGCGTTCGCCGGCTCGGCGAGCTCGGAGTCGATACGGCGATTCACCCGAGCCTGCGCGGCGACGACGAGGCCGCGGCGCTGTTCGCCCGCGCCGTGGCGCTCAGGGACGAGCTCGGCGTGGACGTTCCGTCGTGGCGGATCGGTATCGAGACGATGGCGCGTCAGATGAGCGCCGACGAGGCAACCGAGTGGCTGGACCGGCTGAAGGTGCGCCGCCGGGACGTCGAGCACATCGTCGACGCCGTGACCGCCGCCCCGCGAATCGTCGAACGCCTCCATGCCGGGTCCCTCGAGCCCGCAGAGCTCGTCGCGATCGCGGACCCGTTCGCGCCCGACGCGCCCCTGCTCGCGCTCGCGTACGAGGCTGGCCCCGAGCTCCGCGACTACTTCACGCGGCTCCGCGAGATACGTCTGGAGATCGACGGGTCGGACCTCATCGCCATGGGGCTCGAGGAGTCGCCGCGGATCGGCGAGATTCTCCGGCTGGTCCGCGCGCGCAAGCTGAACGGCGAGCTCCAAGGGCGTGAGGCGGAGCTGGACGCCGCCCGCACCCTCGCCGCGACCTGATGCTTACGGCGGCCGAGATCGCCGAGCGCTACGGGCGCGTCCGCGCAGCGGTCGGTGCCGGCGTCACCGTGGTCGTGGCCACGAAGTACGTCTCGGTCGAGGAGCTGGCAGTTCTCGCGGAAGCCGGGATCGACGTCGTCGGCGAGAACCGTGCCCAGGATCTCGAGCGCAAGCACGCGCTGTACGCCGACGCGTTCCGCTGGCACTTCATCGGTCACCTGCAGTCGAACAAGGTGAAGGTCGTGAACCGCCTCTGCGAGCTCGTCCACTCCGTCGACTCCGAATCGGCGGCGCGACGGGTGTCGATCCCCGCGCTGCTCGAGGTGAATCTGTCCGGAGAGCAATCGAAGTCCGGTGTGGAGCCCGAACGAATCGAGTCGTACGTCGCCCGCTACCCGCACGTCCGCGGACTGATGACGATGCCCCCGCCGGCCGACGACCCCCAGGCGTCGCGACCCTACTTCCGTCGACTCCGCGAGCTGGCCTCGGAACACGGATTGAACGAGCTCAGCATGGGCACGTCCCAGGACTACCGCGTCGCGGTCGAGGAGGGAGCGACGCTCGTGCGCGTCGGTTCGACCGTCCTCGGTGTCCAGCAGGGCTGATCTACTATCCCGCGGTCATGGGTTTCGGCGACCTCTGGAACCGCACGCTCGTCTACTTCGGCATCGCGGAGGACGACGAGTGGGACGACGACGGCCTGCAGACGAACGAGCAGGTCGAGGAGAGCTCACGCCGGCGCAACCGGCAGAACGTGCGCCGGCTCCCGCGCAGCGCCGAGTCGGAGGGATGGGAGTCCGAGGAGGAGCCGCCGCCCAGTCGCGACCGGTCGTCGCGCCTCCGCAGCGTCACCGCGCCCGCGCCCGCGAAGGTGCACCTGGTGGCGCCGCGTGCGTTCAACGACGCGAAGCAGATCGCGGACCGCTTCAAGGCCCAGATCCCGGTCATCATCAACCTGCAGAGCGCCGACACGGAGCTCTCGAAGCGGCTCATCGACTTCGCGAGCGGACTCACGTACGCGCTCGACGGGAGCATGCAGCGCGTCGCCGACAAGGTCTTCCTCCTGACACCTCGCGACGTCGAGCTGTCCGCCGAGGAGCGCGCCCGCGCGATCGAGCGCGGCGGCTTCTACAACCAGGCCTAGGCTTTGCGCAGATCGGAAATCCGCTCGCGCGGAGCTTCCGATCGCGCGTAGATCCCTGAAGCGCCCGCATTCGCGGGCGGTCGCGACGACGTCTCCTCCGCACCCTGATCGTAGGAACCTCGAGGCGGGCGGCGAACTCGCGTCCGATGGGCGCGTACGCCTACTTCGGCCTCCTCGCGGACGCGGCGACCTCGCTGCAGAGCTTCGTCACCGTGTTCGTGTCGATCTACATCCTCTTCATCTTCGCGTACGTGCTCCTATCCTGGATCCAGCTGCCGTATTCCACTGTGGCCGCAAGTCTGCAACGATTCCTGGACGAAGTCGTCCGCCCATACCTCGGCCTCTTCCGGGGCCGGATTCCGACGCTGGGACCCCTCGATCTCTCCCCGATCGTGGCCGTCCTCGTCCTGCTCGTTGCGGCACGGGTCGTCAACGCCCTGATCGGGGCCTTGCTGTAGGAGGTTGAGATGCCGCTAACGCCAGTCGAGATCGGACACGTCGAGCTGAGGCGCGCGTGGCTGCGCGGGTATCGCCGGAAGCCCGTCGACGCCCTGCTCGAGGAGATCGCCGACAGCTTCGAGGAGGTCTGGCGCGAGCGTGCCGATCTCTCGGATCGTCTCGAGGAGCTCGAGGCCGAGGCCGCCAAGCACCGCGAGCTCGAGGCGCTGCTGCGCTCCACGCTCGTCTCGGCGGAGCGAGCCGCGCAGGACATGAAGGAGCAGGCGCGCCGCGAGTCGGACCTCATCGTCCAGGAGGCCCACGCCGAGTCGCGCCGCGTGGCGCGTGAGTCGGCCGCCGAGAAGCGCAGGCTGGAGGAGGACATCGTCAAGATCCGCGCCCAGCTCCGCGCGGCTTTCGACCTGCTCGGCGACGAGCCGACCGCGAAGCCTCCGGCGACGGAGGACGAGGCGGCGACCGCCGTCACGCGTCCGACGCCGGTCGAGGACCTCGGCGAGGGTGGGATCCGCAAGGTCGCGGGCTAGATCTCTAGCTCTCCGCCACGCGCGGATATCCTTCCGGCCGTGCCGGCCCCGCCCACGAGCCCGCGATCGTGACGGTCGAGCTCGATCTCGACCGCTTCCGCTCCGCTCTCGTGAGCGAGCGCGACCGGCTCCTGGAGGCAGTCCACGCGGTCCATCACGACGGCTCGCTGCTCCAGGAGACCGGGGACCTCGCCATCGGATCCGGCGACCACCTCGCCGACAGCGCGTCCGAGACGTACATGCGCGAGCTCGACGAAGGGCTCGAGGAGAACGCCGAGCACATCCTGGGCGAGATCGAGGCTGCGCTCGGCCGGATCGAAGCCGGGACGTACGGTCGCTGCTCCGTCTGCGGGAGGCCGATCGGGGAGGACCGGTTGCTCGCGGTGCCGTACGCGACCCTTTGCATCGACGACAAGCGCGCCCAGGAGCAGCTTTGAGCGAACCGGCGCGGACGGAGCCCACCTCCGTGGACGTCCGCATCGGCTCGACCGCGAACGCCCTGCAGCCGGTCTCGTCCGCCGAGCGCTCGCTCGGCGCGGGGCGGACGCAGTGGATCGTGCTCGCGCTCGTCGCCGGGGCGGCGATCTTCGCCGACCAGCTCACGAAGCAGCTCGTCGGTCGGACGCTCGACCTCGGCGACAGCGTCGACATCGTCGGGCCGTTCTCGATCCACCACGTGCAGAACTCCGGGATCGCCTTCGGGCTGTTCGGGAGTCGCACCGCGATCGTGATCGCGGTGACAGGGGTCGCCGTCGGCGCGATGCTCGTGTTCTTCGCCCGCTCGGGACGGCGACACCCGGTGCTCCCCGTCGCGCTCGGGCTCGTACTCGGGGGCAGCATCGCGAACCTCATCGACCGCGTGCGCCTCGGTCACGTGACGGACTTCCTCGACCTCGTGGCCTGGCCGGCGTTCAACCTCGCGGACACGTTCATCGTCGTCGGTGTGGCCATCCTCTTCGGCGCGCTCGTCCTCGCCGACCGTCCGCATCGCATGCACGGGGCGCGGCCTGGCGACTCTCCGTTTCGTCGTCGCTGACGCGGAGGCCGGCTCGCGCCTCGACCGCGCGCTCGCGTCGCGCCGCGAGGTCGGGACGCGGTCGCTGGCGGAGCGCCTGATCGCGCACGGAGCCGTGACGGTCGACGGCTCGCCGCAGTCCAAGAGCCACCGGCTCGAGGCCGGAGCGGTCGTCACGGCGGAGCTGCCCGCTGCGGCTCCCGGCCTCGCGCCCGAGCCGGTGACGGTCCGGCTCGTGCACGAGGACGAGCACGTGCTCGTGGTGGACAAGCCCGCGGGCCTCACGGTCCATCCGGGCGCGGGAAGCCTCTCCGGGACGCTCGCCGCCCAATTGCTGACGCTGGGAGCGCAGGGCGGCGACGATCCGGAGCGACCGGGCATCGTCCACCGCCTCGACCGCGACACGTCCGGACTGCTCGTCGCGGCCCGCTCGGAGCGCGCCTTCGCCGCGCTGCAGGCCGCGATCCGCGAGCACGAGGTCGAGCGGCGCTACCTCGCGCTCGTTCGCGGCACGCCGCAGTCGCGCACCGGCCGGATCGACGCCCCTCTGGGGCGCGATCGCCGCGATCCCACCCGGCGCTCGCTCGACACCGACGAGCCGCGGGAGGCGGTGACCTGGTTCGAGGTCGCGGAGTCGATTGGCGAGCGCGCGCTTCTCGATGTGCGGCTCGAGACCGGGCGCACGCACCAGATCCGCGTCCACCTCGCGGCGATCGACCTTCCCGTGTCCGGCGATCCCACCTACGGCGTGAAGGGCGACCTCGGGCTCGAGCGCCAGTTCCTGCACGCGCACCGGCTGCGCCTTGTGCATCCGGTGTCGGGACAGGAGCTGGACCTCGAATCGCCGCTTCCGGACGACCTCGCTCGAGCCCTCGCCCTGGCTCGCGCAGACGGCGGCAGCTAGACTCCGCGGCGGTCTTCGTTCCTTCGACCCGGCGACCAGCCGAGGCGGGGGTGCCGTCGCCGTGTGCGCGGTTCCGCCCGGCCCGCCGGAGAACCACCGTCAACCACCGAAAGGGGCTGATCGCGTGTCAGTCGTCACGATGCGAGAGCTGCTGGAGGCCGGCGTCCACTTCGGCCACCAGACGCGCCGCTGGAATCCCAAGATGCGCCGCTTCATCTTCGGCGAGCGCGGCGGCATCTACCTCATCGACCTCACGAAGACGCAGGAGCTGCTCGAGGAGGCGCACGAGTTCGCGCGCAACATCGCGGAGCGCAACGGGGCGATCCTCTTCGTCGGCACCAAGAAGCAGGCGCAGAACGCGGTCGAGGAGAACGCGAGCCGTGTCGGCATGCCGTACGTGAACCACCGCTGGCTGGGCGGCCTGCTCGACGAACTGGCGGACGATCTCCGAGCGCATCGCCTATCTCCACGACCTCCGCCGCCTGAAGACCGACGGCCAGCTCGAGCTCCTTCCCTCCAAGGAGCGCCTTGCGATGGAGGCCGAGCTGGAGAAGCTCGAGGCGAACCTCGGCGGCGTCGCCGACATGAAGCGCCAGCCGGACGCGGTCTTCGTCATCGACATGAAGAAGGAGCAGCTCGCCGTGCGCGAGACGCACCGCCTCGGCGTCCCGGTCATCGGGCTCGTCGACACGAACGCCGATCCGGACGAGGCGGACTACGTGATTCCCGGCAACGACGACGCGATCCGCTCGTGCGACCTCGTCGCCCGGGTCGTGGCCGACGGGGTCGCCGCGGGCCGCACCAAGGTCACCGCCTCCGAGATGACGGCCTCGACCGATGAGCCGGCTGCCACCGACGAACCTGTCCAGGAAGAGGCGACGGAGGCCGAGCTCGAGCCTGCCGCGGTCGCGGAAGGGGCCTCGGAATGAGCGCGACGATCAGCGCCTCGCTCGTCAAGGAGCTCCGCGACGCCACCGGCGCGGGGATGATGGACTGCAAGCGCGCGCTCGAGGAGACCGGGGGAGACCTCGACGCAGCCCGCACGCTCCTGCGCGAGCGCGGGATGGCGTCCGCCGGAAAGCGGGCGGGCCGTGAGACGACCGAGGGCCTCGTCGGGTACATCGTCGACGGCGCCGTCGGCTCGATCGTCGGCATCGGCTGCGAGACCGAGCCCGTCTCGAAGAACGACGAGTTCCAGGAGTTCGCGATCAAGGTCCTGCGGGCCGTCCATGCGGGCGGCTCCGGTGCGGCCGACTCGTTCGAGGACGAGCGCGTCGAGCTCATCGCGCGGCTCGGCGAGAACATCGTGATCGTCGACCCGCAGCGCTACGATGCGCCCGCCGGCCACGTGCTCGCCGCCTACGCGCACCCGCCTGCGAACAAGATCGGCGTGCTCGTCGAGCTCGAGGGGGGCACGGAGGAGCTGGCGCGCCAGCTCGCCATGCACGTCTCGTT
The DNA here is from genome assembly GCA_963831285.1 of uncultured Gaiellaceae bacterium. GTDB lineage: Bacteria > Actinomycetota > Thermoleophilia > Gaiellales > Gaiellaceae > GMQP-bins7. The sequence goes on from CAWHPO010000001.1 coordinate 387,695, forward strand.
TGCGGCGCCCGAATGGACGACCCGTGAGGACGTGCCGAGCGAGGTTCTGGCGGCCGAGCGTGCGATCTTCGAGAACTCCGACGCGGTGCAGTCGAAGCCGGAGCCCGCACGTGAGAAGATCGTGGACGGCATGCTCGCCAAGCGCTTCTTCGCAGCGACGCCCGGCGGCGCCCTCGTCGAGCAGGCGTGGATCCACGATCCCTCGAAGACGGTCGGTCAGGCGCTCGCCGACGCCGGCGCGTCGGTCGCGCGGTTCGTGCGCATCTCCGTCGCGGGCTCGTGAGCGCTGCCAGCACGGAGGAGGTCGAGCAGCAGGCGCCAGCCTCGGGCGGCACTCAGTTCCGCCGTGCGCTCCTGAAGCTGTCGGGCGAGGCGCTCCTCGGCGGGCGCGAGTACGGGATCGACCCGAAGACGGTCGTCGCCATCTCGGAGGAGATCGTGGCGGTTCAGCAGGCGGGAACGCAGCTTGCTGTCGTCGTCGGCGCCGGGAACATCTACCGCGGCATGGCCGCCGCGGCCGAGGGCATGGACCGCGCCACGGCCGACTACGCCGGGATGCTCGCGACGCTCCTGAACGCGCTCACGCTGCAGGACGCGCTCGAGCGCCTCGGCGTGCACACCCGCGTGCTCTCCGCGATCGCCGTGTCGGAGGTCGCCGAGCCGTACATCCGGCGACGGGCCATCCGCCACCTCGAGAAGGAGCGGGTCGTGATCTTCGCCGCCGGCACCGGGAACCCGTTCTTCACGACCGACACCGCCGCCGCGCTGCGCGCGCTGGAGATCGGCGCCGAGGCGATCCTCATGGCCAAGAACAGGGTCCAGGGCGTGTACGACGGCGACCCGAACGAGGATCCGAAGGCGCAGTTCATCCCCGAGCTGACGCACCTCGAGGCGATCGAGCGCGGCCTGAAGGTAATGGATACGACCGCGCTCTCCCTGTGCATGGACAACCGGCTCCCCATTCACGTGTTCGAGCTCGCGAAGGGCAACATCAGGCGCGTCGCCGCAGGCGAGCGCGTCGGGACGATCATCTCGACCACCCGGTAGGCGGAAGGAGAGCGCATGGCGGCGATCGAGGATTTCCTCGCGGACGCGAAGCGGCGGATGGACAAGTCGATCGAGGCGACGCACCACGAGTTCAACTCGATCCGCACCGGACGCGCGTCGCCGGCGCTGCTCGACCGCGTCACGATCGACTACTACGGGACGCCAACCCCGCTGAACAGCCTCGCCTCGATCTCGGCGCCCGAGCCGCGCCTGCTCGTCGTCCACCCGTTCGACCCCGGGGCGATCAAGAACATCGAGCGCGCCGTGCAGGAGTCCGACCTCGGTCTGACGCCGTCGAACGACGGAAAGGTCGTCCGCCTGCCGATCCCGGCGCTCACGGAGGAGCGGCGGAAGGATCTCGTGAAGGTCGTCCGACGGGTCGCCGAGGACGGCAAGGTCGCGATTCGGAACGTGCGCCGCGACGTCATGCAGCACCTGAAGGAGCTCGTCGTGAACGGCGACGTGGGGGACGACGAGGAGCGCCGTGCCGAGCAGCACGTGCAGAAGATCACGGACGACCACACGAAGTCGATCGACGACCTCTTGAAGGTGAAAGAGGCCGAGATCATGGAGGTCTGACGCTGCCCGAGGACGCGGGAGCGGCAGCGAGGAGCGTCGCGATCATCATGGACGGGAACGGGCGGTGGGCGGCCGCGCGCAACCTGCCGGTCGAGGAGGGGCACCGCGAAGGCGCACGGGCGCTCCGCCGGACCGTCGAGGCGGCGATCGATCTCGGAATCGACTCGCTCGCCGTGTACGCGTTCTCGACCGAGAACTGGTCGCGCCCTCCCGACGAGGTCGAGTCGATCATCGAGCTGCTCGACGAGACGATCGAGCGCGAGCTCCCGGATCTCGCGAAGCAAGGGGTGCGCACGCGCTTCTTCGGACGGCGCGACCGAGTGCCCGGCGAGCTCCAGGAGAAGATGGCGCGCCTCGAGGCGCAGACGGAGCACCTCGACCGGCTCCAGCTGTGGATCGCGTTCGACTACGGCGGCCGAGCGGAGCTCGTGGAAGCAATGCGCAAGATTCTCGACGAAGGTGTCAGACACGGTGTCAGACACCAGGACCTGTCCGAGGCGGACATCGCGGCCCACCTGTACGCGCCCGAGCTACCCGACCCGGACCTCGTCATCCGCACCTCCGGGGAGCAGCGGATCTCGAACTTCCTGCTCTGGCAGTCCGCATACGCCGAGCTCGTCTTCGACGACACGCTGTGGCCCGACTTCGGCGAGGAGCGCCTCCGCGTCGCCGTCGACGAGTACGCGAGCCGCGCCCGGCGGTTCGGCGCGCGATGAATCCACTGCTCTCCCGTCTCCTCGTCGCTGCGGTCCTGCTCCCGCTCGTGATCGGCCTGGCGTACCTCGGCGGCTGGTGGCTCTTCGCGCTCGCGCTGGTCGGTGGCCTGCTCGCGCTCCACGAGCTGTACGTCATGGCGAGGACGCTCCGACCGCTCGTGCTCGGCGGCTACCTGGGGTTTGCCTGCATGTTGCTCGGCCTACAGCTCGGCGGTCCCGACTGGATGCTGGCCGGGCTCCTCTCGACGTTCGTCCTGGCGTTCGCCGTGTACGGCCTCTCGGGGTTGCGCCAGTCCGCGACGACGTCGTTCGGCGTGACCATCCTCGGCGTCGCCTGGATCGGTGCGGGCATCGGCTGTCTGCTCCTCGTTCGCGACATTCCCGATCACGGCTTCTGGGCGGTCATGGCCGTGCTCTTCACGGTCTTCGCAGCCGACACGGGCGCGTTCTTCGTCGGACGCACCCTCGGCAGGCATCGCCTGGCGCCATCCATCTCCCCGGCCAAGTCGTGGGAGGGGTTCGTCGGCGGCGTGCTCGCCGCCGTGGGGATGGCCTTCGTGCTGCTGTACAAGGATCGCGACGACTTCCTGTCGATCCCGCAGTCGCTCGCGCTCGGCCTGGTCGTCGCCCTCGCGGCCGTCCTCGGAGATCTCTTCGAGTCGGCGGTGAAACGCGACCTCGAGGTGAAGGACTCGGGGCGGGTGCTGGCCGGGCACGGTGGGATGCTCGATCGCCTCGACTCGCTGCTGTGGGCCGGCCCTGCCGCGTACTTCGCGATCCTCGCCTTCGGGGCGACGTCGTGACGGAGGGGACGAGACGGGTCGCGGTGCTCGGGGCGACCGGGTCGATCGGGCGGCAGGCGCTCGAGGTGATCGACGCGAATCCCGGTCTCGACGTCTGCGCCCTCGCCTCGGGATCGCAGCCGCTGGACGAGATCGCGCGCGAGCGAGGCGTCCGGCACGTCCAGGTCGGAGGGGATCTCTCGGAGCTCCTCGATGCAGCGCAGCCGGACCTCGTCCTGAACGCCGTCGTCGGGTTCGCCGGGGTTGGCGCCACGCTGTGGGCGCTCGAACGCGGCGTGACCCTCGCGCTCGCGAACAAGGAGAGCCTCGTCGCGGCCGGTGACCTCGCGGTTGCGGCGTGGAAGCGGGGTGGGGGGCTGCTGCTCCCGGTCGACAGCGAGCATTCGGCCCTGTTCCAGTGCCTCGAAGGCCGCGCTCGGGAGACGCTCGACTCGGTCGTGCTCACCGCCTCGGGGGGACCGTTCAGAAACCGCTCGGCTGCGGATCTCGAATCAGTGAGCGTGGAGGAGGCCCTCGCCCATCCCACGTGGTCGATGGGGCCGAAGGTCACGATCGACTCGGCGACGCTCGCCAACAAGGGCCTGGAGCTGATCGAGGCGCACTACCTCTTCGACCTCGAGTACGACCGGATCGAGATCGTCGTGCAGCCGACGTCGGTCGTGCATGCGATCGCGCGCTTCCGCGACGGTGCCGCGCTCGCGCATCTCGGACACCCGGACATGCGCGTGCCCATCTCGTTCGCGTTGACCTATCCGGAGCGCGGCGGCACCACAGCAGCCGCGCTCGACTTCACGGCGGGGCTCGAGCTCCGCTTCGAGCCGCCCGCTCACGACCGCTTCCCGCTGCTCGGGCTCGCACGCGAGGCGGGCGAGCGCGGCGGAACCTATCCGTGCGCCTTCAACGCTGCGAACGAAGTGGCCGTCGCTGCGTTCCTCGAGGGGCGAATCCGCTTCGTCGACATCGCCCCGCTCGTGGCAGGCGCGCTCGAGCAGGTGGACGGCGCGCCTGCGTCGGATGTCGCGGAGCTCGTCGCGGCCGACGAGGAGGCACGCCGGCTCGCAGGGGGAACAGTGACTCGCGCATGAGTCTCGTGATCGCGATCCTCGGCCTCGCCCTCCTCATCCTCGTCCACGAGGCCGGCCACTTCTTCGCCTCCCTCGCCGTCGGCCTGCGGCCACGACGCTTCTACATCGGCTTCCCCCCGCCACTCGTGAAGACGAAGCGTGCCGGGATCGAGTACGGCGTCGGCGTCATCCCGCTCGGAGGCTTCGTGACGATTCCGGGAATGCATCGCCCGATCCCCCACGACGCGGAGCGTCGCTTCACGCGAGCGGTGGAGGAGGCTCCCGCGCTCGGCGGCGCAGCCGATCGCGTCAAACGCGCGCTCGAGGGCGACGACCTCGACGCCGCGAGCGGCGAGGTCGCTGCGTTCGAGGAGGCTCTCGCCGGGCAGCAGGTCTCACCTGCCGCGCTCGCGTCGGCGCAGAAGGGGATCACCGAGCTCGAGGACGCGCTCGGGCCCGATGCCTACTGGAAGGCCCGCACCTGGAAGCGGCTCGTCGCGATCGGGGCGGGGCCGGCGGCGAACATCGCGCTCACGGTCGTGCTCTTCACCTTTCTCTTCCTCACCGTCGCCGGGAAGGCAACGCACACGGTTGCGACGGTCGCGCCGGAGATCGAGAGCGGGATCGTCTCGCCCGCGCAGAAGATCGGTCTGCAGGCCGGGGATCGCGTCGTCGCGATCAACGGGAAGCCCGTCGCTGCGAGTGAGATCGCCGAGACGATCGCCGGCTCGGGCGGAAAGCCTCTGACGCTCACGGTCGTGCGGAACGGCGCGCGACTCGATCTCGGACCGGCTGCCGCGAGACTCGTCGACGACCGCTACCGGCTCGGCTTCGGCCTCGAAGGAAGCGGGATGAGCCTCGTGCCCGCCTTCGGCAACGCGGTCAAGGTGACCGGGCTCGTCTCGCGAGAGATCGTCAAGTCGCTCGGTCGGCTGGTGACCGGGAAGGGGCGAGAGCAGGTGTCGAGCCCCATCGGGATCACCCGCGCCTCCTCGGACGCGGTGCAGCAGGGCACGGACAACTACCTCTGGGTGTTGGGTCTCGTCTCGCTCTCGCTCGCGCTCCTGAACCTGCTTCCGCTGCTCCCGCTCGACGGCGGACACATCCTCTTCACGCTGATCGAGGGCGCCCGCGGTCGCTTCCTGCGGCGCGAGATCTACGAGCGCGTCTCCGTGGTCGGACTGGCTCTCGTGCTGCTGCTCTTCTTCGTCGGCCTTTCGAACGACATCGGGAAGCTCTCGTAGCGAGGGGTCAGACCCCTCACGAATGGCGCACGACGTTACGCCGCCTCTGTGGCGTGAGGGGTCTGACCCCGCCCGAAGTGCCCACGACGTTACGCTGACTCCGTGGCGAGCGAGGTGCAGATCCGTGTCGGCGACGTGGCCATCGGGGGCGGCGCCCCCGTGGTCGTGCAGTCGATGACGCTGACGAAGACGCACGACGTCCCCGCGACGACTGCGCAGATCGCGGCCCTGGCGTCCGCAGGCTGTGAGGTCGTGCGCGTCGCGGTCCCGAAGAACGAGGACGCGGCCGCGCTGCCTCTGATCGTCCGCCTCTCGCCGATCCCCGTGATCGCCGACATCCACTTCAACGCGTCGCTCGCCGTGAAGGCGATCGCGGCCGGCGTCGCGGCCGTGCGGATCAACCCCGGCAACATCGGCGGGCCGGAGAAGGTCGAGCAGGTCGTGACCGCGGCGAAGAAGGCAGGGATCCCCATGCGGATCGGCGCGAACTCCGGCTCGCTGCCGAAGCACCTCTTCGAGCTCGCCCGAAAGGATCAGGCGGAGGCGCTCGTCGCCGCCGCGCTCGAGGAGGTCGAGCTCCTGGAGAAGCTCGAGTACCGGAACTTCAAGATCTCCGTCAAGGCGACGCACGTCCCGACGATGATCCGCGCATACCGGATGCTCTCGGCAATGGTGCCCTACCCGCTCCATCTCGGTGTCACGGAGTCGGGCACCGAGTTCGCGGGGGCGATCAAGAGCTCCGTCGGCATCGGGAGCCTCCTCGCGGACGGGATCGGGGACACGATCCGCGTCTCCCTGACCGCCGACCCGGTCAAGGAGGTCGAGGTCGCCTGGGAGATCCTGAAGGCGCTCGGCCTGCGCGAGCGCGGCCCTGTGATGATCGCGTGCCCATCGTGCGGACGCGACAACGTCGGTGTCGAGACCCTCGCGCGCGCGGTCGAGGATCGCCTGCGCGCCTACCCGGAGGCGTTCGAGGTCGCGGTCATGGGCTGCGCCGTGAACGGACCGGGGGAGGCGGGCGACGCCGACTTCGGCATCGCCGGAGGTCGTGAGTCCGGATTCGTCTACGCCCACGGTCGCGTGCTGAAGAAGGTTCCCTCGGAGACGCTCATCGACGAGCTCTTCGTCGAGATCGACCGCTGGCTCGCCGACGGCATGAAGCGCCCGAAGCGCCTGAAGATGGCGAAGCCCGCCGCGCTCGCCATGGCCGAGGCGTCGCTCATTCCTCTCGACTGATGCTCTGCGCAGATCGGAATCCGCTGACACGCGGATTCCGATCGCGCGGAATCCCTGAAGGCAGCCGCTTCGCGGCTGCGGCGTGTCGACTGACTCTTGCGCAGATCGGAATCCGCTGATACGCGGATTCCGATCGCGCGAAGACCTCTGAAGGCGTCCGCTTCGCGGCCGCTGCATTGGTGTTGGCCAGTAGCCTTCTCGCCTCATGATCGCGAGGCAGTCCAAGCTCTTCATTCCGACCCTGCGCGAGGCGCCGGCCGACGCCGAGGCGGTCTCGCACAAGCTCCTCGTCCGGGGCGGCTACATCCGCCAACTCTCCGCCGGCGTGTGGACATACCTCCCGCTCGGCTGGCGCGTCCACGAGAAGATCGTGCAGATCATCCGCGAGGAGCAGGACGCGATCGGGGGGCAGGAGATGCGGATGCCCGTGCTCACGCCCGCGGAGCTCTGGGAGGCGACCGGTCGCGACTTTCCGGAGATGTTCCGCCTCGAGGACCGGGCTGGGCGCCGGTTCGTCCTCCCGATGACGCACGAGGAGACGGTGACGTTCCACGCGCGCGAGATCCAGAGCTACCGGCAGCTGCCGCAGATGCTCTACCACTTCTCGATCAAGGACCGCGACGAGCCGCGCCCTCGCGGCGGGCTCCTCCGCGTGCGCGAGTTCATCATGAAGGACGCCTACTCGTTCGACCGCGACGAGGACGGGCTCGCGAAGAGCTTCGACGCTCAGCGCCAGGCCTATCACCGGATCTTCCAACGCTGTGCGCTCGACTACCACGAGGTCGCTGCGGAGCCGGGGATCATGGGCGGCCGCGAAAGCCAGGGGTTCCTCGCGCCCGCGGCGGCGGGCGACAACACGCTCGTGAGCTGCGAGAACGGGGACTACGCAGCGGACATCGAGATCGCGCGCGGGATCCCACGCGCGCCCGACTTCCCCGAGCGTCGCGACGCGCCCGAGGAGGTCGAAACCCCGGAGATCACCACGATCGAGGGCCTGGCGGAGTTCCTCGATATCGACCCGGCTGCCACTTCGAAGGCGATGCCGATCGTCAAGACGGACGGAGCGCTCGTGCTCGCGCTTATCCGCGGCGACGACCGACTTTCCGACTCGAAGCTGCTGGGCGTCCTCGGCAGCGGCTTTCGGCCGGCCACCGAGGACGAGATCCGCGAGACGTTCGGCGCCGGCGGCGGCTCGCTCGGCCCGGTCGGTGTCGATGTCGAGGTCGTCGCCGACGAGACGCTACGCGAGGGGCAGTTCGTCGCGGGCGCGAACCGCGACGGCTGGCATCTCCTCGGCGTCGAGGCAGGGCGGGACTACGAGGCGCGGTTCGCGGACATCCGCGAGCCGACCGAGGACGACGCCTGCCCTGTGTGCGGCGGGCGCTTTCGTTTCCAGACTGCGATCGAGATCGGCCACATCTTCAAGTTCGGGTCGCGCTACTCCGAGCCGCTCGAAGCGACGTTCCTCGACGAGGACGGCGTCGAGAAGCCGCTCATCGGCGGCAGCTACGGGGTCGGGCCCGGACGGGTCATGGCAACGATCATCGAGCAGCATCACGACGAGAACGGTGTCGTCTGGCCGGCCTCCGTGGCGCCCTACGCCGTCCACGTGCTGGCCCTCCACGGTGGTGCGGACGAGGTGCTCGCCGAGGCCGAGAACGTCGCCTCCGCTCTCGCTGACGCGGGATTCGACGTCATGCTCGACGACCGGGACGAGCGCCCTGGAGAGAAGTTCGCGGACGCCGATCTCGTCGGCTGCCCCCTGCGTGTCATCGTCGGCAAGAAGACACTGGACGACGGCAAGGTGGACGTTCGCCGCCGCGACGGCTCCCGCGAGGGGCGCGTGCCCGTGTCAGAAGTGGTGAAATGGGCACAAGAGGTCTGATGGCGAGACGGCGTAGATACAGCGACGACCCGTTCGGCCCGACCATCGAGCGCCTGATGGTCGAGACCGGGACGACGTACCGGAGCCTCGCCGACAAGTCCGATCTCTCGGCCGGCTACCTCAATCACATCGTCCACGGCAACCGCCCGGTGCCCTCGAACGACGTCATCGCCCGTATCGCCGAGTCGCTCGACGTCGAGCCCGAGCACTTCCGCGAGTACCGCATTCGCGTGATCACGGAGAAGCTCGAGGCGATGCCCGAGCTCATCGACCGCCTGTACAAGCGCCTCGCGTAGCCGCGCCCGTCCCGGCGGCCCGAGCCGGTAAGGTGGTGCGGCCGCGGCGCGCACCCTGGTGGTGCGCTCGTCTGGGGACAAGGGACACGCGTGGCGAATCTGGCTCAGGCAAGCGGAATCGGGAGGCACAGAGAGAGAGGCCGTGCGAACGTACATGCGGAGTAGGTAGCAGCATCTCGGGGCGTAGCGCAGCCTGGTTAGCGCGTCCGGCTGGGGGCCGGGAGGTCGTGAGTTCGAATCTCACCGCCCCGACTAGAACCGAATCGCAGCACCACTTGGAGAGAGACCGCTCGTCGGCAACCGTTCACGGATCCCGAGCTGGCCGGTACGAGGAGGCGTTCGACGCCGTCGGGTTCTGGGCCGACGCGGAGCGCTAGCGCGGGTGGCTTATCGCAAGTGGGGGGCCGAGCACCTTCAGGTCATCGCCTCCGAACCGGCTGAAGACGTCATCGGCTTGCCCACCGCCTGCCGCCGCCGTGCTGTCGAAGAAACTCTCCAACCCCGCTGGCGCGATCACGGCGAGGAAGCGCAGGGCCTTGTCGCCAAGCCCCTCCCACGTGTGCGGCGTCCCGCGTGGGATGAATACGATTGCGCCAGCCGTCGCTTCCTCGACCTGATCGCCGAGCCTGAGGCGAATCGTGCCGTCGAGCACATAGATCACCTCGTCGAGCGCGGTGTGGACGTGGTACGGCGGCCCCTGTCCGGGCGCGTTCACCGCCTCGAACACGGTCAGCGACCCTCCCGTCTGCGCAGCGCGAGCCTTGAACACGATCTCTCCGCCGAGCGGATTTTCGATGCGCTCGCCGCCGCCGAGCGGAAGAAGAAATGCGTGTTCCGACACGTGCGCGTTCTAACACACTCTCACGCGCACTCGGTCGCCTGAAGAGGGAGCCTCCGACGCTTGGCGAAGGCAAACTCTCGGCCGAGCCGGTCTTCGGCGTCCCTGTTCCCTTCCCCTACGGGGACGCAATTTTGGTCCCGGCTCGGCCGTTTCGTTACTGCGCTGGCGGCGGCGCAGGACGCCAGGTCACGATGACGTGCCCGCTCTCGTCCTCGACGATGGCCGCGACGATCCACTTGCCACCGCTCCGCCTGAGCGTGTCGCCGACCTTCGGAACCTTCTCGCTGAGCGTGAGCTCCCACGCACCGTCGGGGTAGCGAACCGTGATGAAGGGTGAGGGCACGTCTCTCTCCGTCCCGTGCAGCTGAGCCGGAAACCCGCCTCCCGCGAGCCGTCGAAGTCGGAGGCGGGCTGCCAGCTTGAAGTGAGGACCTTACGCGAGGAGTCTCGCTTCGGCCCTCTCCTGACCCTACGCCTGTCCACGAGCGGTGCCATCGGCACCAACTCTGACAGCGCCCTACCCGGCTGCTGCCCGGTGGGGCTAGGGCTCAGGCCCAGAGACGATCGCGTGCGCGATCTGCCATCGACGGCGGCACACCGTCGGAATGCGGCGCCCGCGACCACGTCCAGACGATCGCGACGATCCATGGTGCTCCGAGGAGGAGCGCGATACCGATGGAGCTCAACATCGCGACCTACCTTGCCTGCCGCGCGCGACCGGTGTGCCGAATCCCCCGTTTTCTCACAGAATCTTCATCACTCTGCGTCGCGCGAGATCCCGCAGCGACCCGTGCTTCACGCATCTGGAGTCAGCCTTCGGTGTCGGTGTCGGCCGAACGCCGACGCGGGATGAACTCCTTGCAGCTGGACGAGCCGCTGATCACGCCGCGTACCAGCCGACACCCGCCGAGCGAAAGCGGCGGGAACATGTACTTGCATTCGTCGCAGCGCACGTCCGGCGTCGGGGCAGGCCCGTACTCCGCTTCGTGCTTGGAGAGACCCCAGATCTTCGTCATGCAACCTCCTTCGAGCCCGATCCTATTCGGCGCTGCGAAGGTCGTGTGATCGCCGACTTTGTCGACCGACCCTCCGGACGGCTACGTCGCCGGCAGTGCGCTTGGGGATCTCGCTCGCGAACGAGCGCGCGAGCTCGTCGACGATTCGACGTATCTCGGCGTGACGCTCCGGCTCCCAGCCGGCGAGAAGCTCGTTGAGATCGCTCGACCTCGTCGCCCGGGCGCGGTCGCGCAGCTCCACTCCGGCAGGGGCCAGCCGAACCTCGCCCGCCGCATCCGTCACGAGCGAGCGCGACTCGAGGGTCGCCACCTCGCGGGCGAGCGCCGGCTCTCCGAGCCCTAGCTGGGCGCTCAGCTCGGCGACGCCAACGGGCTCCAGCTCGCCGATCCGGGCCAGGAGCCAGAGCTCCGACGGTTCGAGCGCGATCCCCGCGCGAGTCGCGAACTGCTCGTAGGCCTCCCAGCGGTTCTCGCGCCGCGCCAGCGAGCTCAGGGAGCGCTCGAGCTCGCGGAACGAGCTGTCGTCGCGCGGAGACGCGAAGCTCTCGCCGAGGCCCTCCGAGCGGGTCGTCTTGCGCAACGGCACCTCGTGCAGCAGCCACGTGAGGGCGAACGCGACCGCGCCGCCGGCCGCCGCGACGACGAAGACCGGTCTCAAGGCAGCCGAGAACGCCTCGATGTACAGCTCGTGCACGCCTGGTGGCAGGCGATCGACGAGAGCAGGGCTGACCGCGCTCGGTACGTGGACGCCAGGAGGGAGGCGGTCGCCGAGCTCCGACTGGAGCCGGTTCGCGAAGATCGCCCCGAAGAGCGCGACGCCGATCGACCCCCCGATCTGACGGAACAGCGTCGACCCCGACGTCGCCACGCCGAGCTGCTCGTACGGCACGGCGTTCTGGACGGCGAGGACGAGCACCTGCATCACCATGCCCAGGCCGAGGCCGAGCACGACCATGTACAGCGAGACGCGCCAGACCGGCGTCTCGACGGCCACCGTCGTGAGCAACCCGAGCGCCACCGTCATGACGGCGGTGCCCACGATCGGGAACGGCCGGTAACGCCCGATGCGGCTGATGGCGTTCCCGCTCACGATCGACGTCACGAGCAGTCCGGCCATGAGCGGGGTCAGCTGCAGGCCGGACTTGGTGGGGCTCAGGCCCTTCACGATCTGGAGGTACAACGGCAGGAAGGTGATCGCCCCGAAGAGGGCGAGCCCGACGATGAACCCGATGGCGCTCGTCGTCCGGAACGTCGGGTTCCGGAACAGGTCGAGCGGCAGGATCGGCTCCGCGGCACTGCGCTCGACGAAGACGAACGCCACGAGCAGAACGACCCCTACGACGAGCATTCCGACCGTCTCCGGCGAGGTCCACGCGAACGTCGTGCCGCCCAGGCTGGTGAAGAGGACGATCCCGGACAGGCCGCCCGCGAGGAGCAAGGCCCCCGCGTAGTCGATGGCGTGGTCGCGTCGCGCGGCATGCGGGTGGAACGCGACCGCGATCGCCGCCAGCGCAGCGATCCCCACGGGAAGGTTGACGTAGAAGATCCAGCGCCAGGACAGGTGGTCGACGAAGAACCCGCCGAGCAGCGGGCCGAGGACCGTGGAGACTCCGAAGACCGCGCCGAAGAACCCCTGGTAGCGACCGCGGTCGCGTGGCGGGAAGATGTCGCCGACGACCGCCATCGTCGTCACGATCAGGCCGCCCGCTCCGAGGCCCTGGAGGGCGCGGAAGGCGATCAGCTCGCCCATGTTCTGCGACAGCCCGCACAGCGCCGAGCCGACGAGGAAGATCACGATGGCGGTCTGCAGCACGATCTTGCGGCCGTAGAGGTCGCCGAGCTTCCCGTACACGGGGCCGGACACCGTCGAGGCCAGGAGATAGGAGGTGACGACCCACGACAGGTGCTCGATGCCGCCGAGCTCGCCCACGATCGTCGGCAGCGCCGTCGACACGATCGTCTGATCGAGAGACGCCAGGAACAGGACGAGCAGGAGCGCGCCGAAGATCAGCCGCACGCGGCCGATCGACTGCGGCGCGGCGTTCACGAGCCGACTGTAGCTACGGCGCCGGTGTCGCTACGCGTGCTTGTGCCGGCGGTCGTACGCCCAGCCGAAGAGCGCCGCGATCACCGCGATTGCGAGGAACGCGCCGAAGAAGCCCCACGCGTACCAGGCACGCCAGAAGATCCAGACGCCGATGAGCAGGAGCACGCCGACGATGACGAGCAGTCCTGCGAGCTTCAGGTAGAAGGCGCCGCCGAGCTTCTCGTCGTCCTCGGGCTCGTACGCGGTCGTCTCCTCGCTGCCGTCCATGCGCAGGAGTATGGCGCGCCGCTTGCGCGCCGTCCAGCGCGCCTCACGTCAGCCGGACGGAGGCTTGGTGCGTCCGACGTGCCGTGCGATCCGGACCCTCTCGCTCCAGGTCAAGCGGAGCTCCCGAAGCTCACGCCGCGACAGAGTGGGCCACCGGCGGAAGAGGGCGGTCAAGCGGTCGTCTCGGCTCCTGCGCGCATCGTCCAGGTCCGTGCGCTCGAGAGCGTTCAGGTCGTTCGGCAGCTCGTGGTCGCTCACACAGCTCCTCCGTCTTCGGCCCGGGTTCGTCGGACTCGATACCCAGGCGCCGCCACCGAGAAACAGCGCCTAGCTCGCCATCGAGAGGAGCGCGTCGGCCTCAACAGCGCTCCGCGCAGGTACCGAGCGCATAAGCAGGCCGTCCCGGAACTCGAGCCCCCAGAAGCGCTCGTCGTCGCGCAACACGTGCTCGTCGTCCATCCAGCGGATACGTCCCTCGACGACCACACGCGACTCGTCGAGCGGTGTGCAGGCGTGGACGACCGTTTCCCACAGGCGACGGGCGAACTCCTGCTCGAGGAAAGCGACGATCTCGTCGCGTCCTCGCACGACCGCGCCCGGCGCGACGGCCCTGAGGCCGAGGACGGCGTCCGGAGCGAGCATCTCGCGCAGCTCCTCGAGGCTCTCGGGGCGAAACAGCGAGAAGTACCGCCTCGCCAGACGGTCGAGGTCCGGCGCGACGGCGTCAGAGAACCCGGCGATGGCCGGGAGTATCGCTCAGTACCAGCGGCCCCGGGCAAACCCGCCGAAGGCCAGTAGGCCGATGAGCGCAATGATGATCCCGATCCAGAGGCTCCAGAAGATCGCGAGCACGATGCCAACGATCACGAGGATGCCGCCGAGTGACAAACCGAACATCGCATCTCCTCCGATTCGTGCGTTTCCGCCGGTCCCAGGTGGGATCGCGGTTGTGGATGGAGCCGTGTTCCCGCCGGGGGGTGCGTCGAAACGCGTTTCTGGAGAACCGCGGCCGCCGGATCGACGAAGATGCGGTGGTGCGCAGCCTTCCCGCCGTCACGCTCTCGGTCGTCGCGGTCTGGACCGTGGGCGCGCTCTGGATCGATCAGCACCTCGACCGCACCGGCCAGCTGGCTCTCGGAGTGTTCACCGCCTGCGTCCTCGCGGCGCTGCTCGCTCTCCAGCCGGCCGCGGTGCGTCTGCAGACGTTGGCGGTCGTCGGCATCGCGACACTCGGCGAGGTGATCGGCTCGATCGTGTGGGGCGTCTACACGTACAGGCTCCAGAACCTCCCGACGTTCGTGCCGCCGGGCCATGGGCTCATGTACCTCGGCGGGATGTCGCTGGCGACGATCGCAGCGCGACGGCCTGGGATCCTGTTGTGGGCCGCGATCGCCGGCGCGTCGCTCTGGGCGCTGCTGGGGCTGACGGTGCTGCCGGCGACCGACGTCTCGGGCGCCGTCGGCTGCACGTTTCTCGTCGTCGTGCTGTTGACGACTCGCCGGGCCGTGTACGCCGGCGTCTTCGTGGTCGTCGCGCTGCTCGAGATCTACGGCACGGCTCTCGGGACCTGGACGTGGCACGGCGTCGTCCCCGGTCTCGGGATCACGCAGGGCAACCCGCCGAGCGGCGCCGCGAGCGGGTACGTCGTCTTCGACGTCCTCGCCCTGGCGCTCGTCGCCCGACTCGCGGGCGTCGCGGCGGCGGCTCAGTCGAGGAAGACGAGGAGGGATTCGGGGCTGACCCGCGTCCCGGCGAGTATGAGCCCGCGCGCGTCGTCGACCTTGCCCCACACGTCCCAGAGCAGCGCGCCCTTGGCCCTCTCGTCGTCGTCCACGTAGACGACCACGCCCTTCTTCCCGGGCTCGACCCAGTGCTCGACACTCGCGAGTCGCGAGTCCACGTCGCCGACGGCCTCGTACCCGAGGTCGAAGAGGTCCGAGTAGAAGAAGGGGAGGTGGTCGTACTCGATCTCGGCGCCGGCCATGTTCGCGCCGACCACGCGGCCGTGCGTGTTCGCATGATCCTCGTGCTCGACCCGCCGCGTGCCTCCGAGCGCGGGAACCGGGAACCGGGCGACGTCGCCGGCGGCGAAGACGTCGGCGCGGCCTCCGGCCCGTCCGTACTCGTCGACGAGGATGCCGTCCTCGACCTCCAGCCCGGCTTGCTCCGCGAGCTCGGTGTTGGGGACGATGCCCAGGCCGGCGACCACGACGTCCGCCTCCACCTCCGTGCCGCTCTCCGTCGCGACACCGTCGTCCGAGACCGACGCGACCTTCTCCTCGGCCAGGACCGTCACGCCCTTCTCACGGTAGTAGTCGTTGACCGAGGACGAGAGCTCCGAGGGGAACAGGCGCGAGCCGATCCCGGGCTCCGGGAACACGATCGTCACCGCGCACCCGTTCAGCGTGAGCGCGGCGGTGACCTCCGATCCGATGAAGCCGCCGCCCACCACAGCCGCGCGTACGCCGTCGCCGGCGATCTCCCGGAGCCGCCGGTAGTCGTCGAGCGTGCGGTAGTAGATGACGTCCGCCGGGGCGTCGGGCAGCTGCCGTGGAGTACCGCCGGTGGCGAGCACGATCTTCTCGAAGGTGTGCGTCGTACCGGCGTCGTCCGTTGCCGAATGTGCGTCCAGGTCGACCGACGAGATGCGCCGGCCCGCGTGGATGTCGACGCCGAGGGCGGGCGTGCCGCGAAACACGGAGCTCTCTTCCGTGCCGGTCCACAGGCCCTTGGAGAGCGGCGGCCTGGCGTACGGCTCGTGCTGCTCGGCTCCGAAGAGGCCGATGCTGCCATCGGCGTCGTGGTCGCGGATTCCGCGCGCTGCGGCGTCTCCGGTCATGCCGCCTCCGACGATCAGGTACCGGAAGTCGGCCACGGCCGGGATCGTAACCATGTCGGTCGGGACCGGGCGTTAGAGTCGGGCCGGCGTGTGCGGCGGTCGCCTCTCGAGTGTCCTCGTGGTCGCGGTCTCGGCGACCATCCTCGCCTTCCCTGCGGAGGCCGGTCAGCGCCCCGTGCAGGCGCCCGGCGGCCGCGTCGCGATCTTCTACTACCCCTGGTACTCGACTCCCGCGCGCGACGGTGGCTGGGCGCACTGGTACGTCGATCGCGACGGAGCGCCGGTCCTCTCGACTGCGTTCTTTCCGAGCCGCGGCCTGTACTCGTCGTCGAAC
Source organism: uncultured Gaiellaceae bacterium (assembly GCA_963831285.1). GTDB lineage: Bacteria > Actinomycetota > Thermoleophilia > Gaiellales > Gaiellaceae > GMQP-bins7. The sequence goes on from CAWHPO010000001.1 coordinate 403,909, forward strand.
GCCAAGGTCGTCGACGCGCAGATGCGCGAGATCGCGGCCGCGGGGGTCGACACCGTAGTCGTCTCGTGGTGGGGCCTCGGCTCGCCCGAGGACGTGCGCCTGCCGCTCGTCCTGCAGGCTGCGACCCGCCGCGGGCTCGCGGTCGCGATCCATCTCGAGCCCTACCGCGGGCGGACACCGGCGCGCGCGGCCGAGGACATCGCGCGCCTCCATGCGGAAGGGGGCATCACGGACTTCTACGTCTACGACGCCGATCGCGACCCGGCAGCCGAGTGGGCAGCCGCGCTCGAGCCGCTCGACGGCGTTCGCGTCTTCGCGCAGTCGACGCTCGTCGGCCGTGCGCGGGCCGCGGGATTCGACGGCCTCTACCCGTACGACGTCGTCACCTGGAACGGCGCGCTGTTCCGGCGACTGTGCACCGAGGCGCACGACGCCGGCCTGCTCTGCGCTCCGTCCGTCGGGCCGGGCTACGACGCGAGGCTGGCGACGAGCGACGAGGTCGTACGGCAGAGGCAGCAGGGCGCGACGTATGACCGCATGTGGAAGGGCGCGATCCGCTCGAACGCCGACCTCGTGACGATCACGAGCTACAACGAGTGGCAGGAGGGCACGCAGATCGAGCCCGCGCGCTCCCAGATCGGGCGGCCCGGCTACGAAGGGGCGTGGGGGTCGAGAGGCCTCGCGGCGGAGCGCTCGTACCTCACCGCGACGGCCGGTTGGACGGCGAGGTTCCGAACGGTCCCGCGTCAGTAGAGAGCAGCCGCGAGACGGCGGCGGTAGGCGACCGTCGTCGGATCGTCCTGACCGAGATCCTGGAAGACGGCGACCGCGACCTCGCGAAGACGCTCGCGCCGCTCGGGAGTCGCGTCCGCGATCTCGGCGAGCACGACGTCGAGAGCGCGCGCCCGATCTCCGGCCTCGAGCGCTTCCAGTACCTCCGGTAGGTCTCCGCTCGCGCGGAGCTCGTCGACGAGCCCCTCCACCGGCGGCGGGGCGAGCAGCTCGTCGAGGAACGTGGAGACGGCGACGGGCGAGCGAGCGCCCACGAACTCGGAGACCACGCGGCCGTCCTTGAACGCCTTCACAGCCGGAATGCCCTGAACGCGGTAGGCCGCTGAGAGGCCGGGGTTCGCGTCGACGTCGACCTTGGCGAGGACGACCGCTCCGTTGCGGCTGCCGACCTCCTGCTCGAGCACCGGGGTGAGAGCGCGACACGGGCCGCACCAGGCCGCCCAGAAGTCGACGACGACCGGGAGCTCGCGCGAGCGCTCGACCACCTCGGCCTCGAAGGTCGCGTCCGTGACGTCCACGTGCCGTGAAACGCCCGTCGGCTCTTCCGTCATTCCCGCACCACGACGTCCGCGGTGCAGCCGGCCACGAGCGCACCGGGGACGTGATCGTGGTCGACCCCCGCCAGCGCCGGATGCTCGAGGTCGACCTCGATGTCCGGCCACGAGTCGAGGTCGAGCGCGCGCGCGCCGACCTCGCCTCCGAACGCGTACAGCTCGTCCGTCGAGAAGACGCCCCTTCGTCCCGTCTGGCGCCGGGCGATGCCCTCGAGCTCGCGCAGCTCCTCGAACGGGTCGATCCGGACGTTCGAGTCGGAGCCGACGCAGAGTGGGATCGCCCGCATGCGCACACGCTCGGCCGGCAGGAAGCCGTCGCCGAGGTCGGCCTCCGTCGTAGGACAGGCGCAGATCGTCGCGCCCGCAGCGGCGACGAGGTCGAGCTCGGCGCCGTCGGCGTGGGTCGCGTGCACGATCGTCGTGCGCTCGGTGAGGCAGCCGGTGCGCGCGAGGAGCTCGATCGGCCGACAGCCGTGCTCCGCGAGGCACTCCTCGATCTCCTTCGGCTGCTCGTCGGCGTGGACATGGAGGGGAAGAGCTTCGGTCGTCCCGTAGCGGCCGATCTCCTCCAGCCACGCGGCCGGGCAGGCGCGCACGGAGTGGGGGGCGAGGCCGACCCGAAGACCGTCGGCGCGCAGAGACTCGACCTGCGCGACGTACTCCTCCACCGACGCCTGACGGAAGCGGGGGAGCCCACCGCGCGCGTAGGCCACGTGCAGGAGCACGAGCTCGATCCCTGCCGCGTCGGCCGCCTCGGCCGCCGCCACGGCTTCGGGCACGCCGAGGTAGTGGAACTCACCCACCGCGGTGTACCCGGCGGCGAGCATCTCCCGGTACGCCCGCTCGTACTCGTCCCGCACGAGCGCCGGAGTCTGGCGCTCCGCCTCGGCGAGCATCGTCTCGCGCCATGCCCAGAAGTCTCCGCCAGCCGCCCGTCCCCGAAGCGTGCGCTGGAACGTGTGCGTGTGCGCGTTCACGAAACCGGGGAGTCGGAGCGCGCTCGCCACGTCGGCCGCGACGCTAGCAGGGTCGGCGTACTGTTTCGCCGTGCCCTGGACGGACGCGAAACGCTCGCTCCCGAACGCCCTCACGATCGCGCGCTTCGTCGCGATTCCCGTCTTCGCCTGGCTCTATCTGGCAGCCGGGGACGGTCCGGCATGGGGGGCCGGAATCTTCTTCGCCGCCGCGGCGCTGACCGACCAGCTCGACGGCTACCTCGCCCGCCGCTGGCACGTCGAGTCGCGCTTCGGGAAGGTCGCAGACCCGCTCGCGGACCGCCTGATGATCGGCATGGCTGCGATCCTCATGCTCGCGACGGGGCGGATCCCGATCCTCGCTGCCGTCGTCATCCTCGCGCGCGACGTCGCGCTCGTCCTCGGCTATCGCCTCCTCTCGCCAGGGGGATACGAGCTCGAGGTGACGTTTCTCGGCAAGACGGCGACGTGGGTGCTGTACGCGGCGCTCGGGCTCGTGCTCGTGACGTCGAAGGGGACGACATGGCCGATCGTCCTGCTCTGGATCGGCGTCGCCCTCTCGCTCGGCGCAGGCGTGCAATACGGCCTGCGTGCGTGGCGGTTCGCCCGAGCCCGAGAAGGGACTCTCGACCCGAAGTCGAACCTTTCCGATGACTGAAGTCTCAACCTGAGGTTGACCCCTGAGTAGAGCTGCTGCTTTACTCCGATGACCCTCGAGGAAAGGCCGCCGGTGGAACCACTTCCCGATCTCTCGACCATGACCGACGACGACCTTCGCCTGACGATCCGCGAGCTCGAGAAGGAGGAGGACGAGATCTCGTTCCGGCGACGCGTGCTGCACGGCCGCATCGACATCCTGCGGGCCGAGCTCGTCGCCCGCCTGCGCGAGCAGGTGAGCGCGGGGGAGGCGAAGCTCGCCGACGTCGAACGCCTCAGCGAGATCCTGTCGTCGAGGACATCGGCCAGCGGCGAGTCCTGACGCCGGAGGCGCGCGTGAGCCACGTGTACTGCCCCGAGTGCGGATTCCAGAACCCCGAATCGTCCAACTACTGCTCCCGCTGCGGAGCGCTCCTTGCGACGGACGCAGGAGCGGAGACGACCATGAGCTTCGACATCGGTGACGACGGCGACGAGGTCGACCTCCTCGAATCTCTCGGGATCACGGGGCCGGCGCTGGTCGTCCGCTCGGGCGGCGGCATCGCGGGTCAGTCGTTCCAGCCGGAGGAGGGACGAACGCTGATCGGACGCTCGCCTGAATGCGACGTCTTCCTCGACGACGTGACGGTATCCCGGCGCCACGCTGAGGTCGTGCGCGAAGGCGACACCTTCTCGATCCGGGATCTCGGGAGCCTCAACGGGACGTACGTGAACCGGCGGCGCATCGAAGCGGCCGTCCTCGAGAACGACGACGAGGTGCAGATCGGCAAGTACCGGCTCACCTTCCTGCAGCCGTGAGCACGATCGCGACACGACGGGAACGCGGAGGGGCCGAGCCTCGTCTGCGAACGATCGGGTCCGTCTGCGAGGAGCTCCGCGAGCAGTTCCCGGACATCTCGGTCTCGAAGATCCGCTACCTCGAGGATCAGGGCCTGATAACGCCGCGCCGGACGCGCGGCGGCTATCGCCTGTTCGCTCCCGACGACGTCGAACGTCTCACGACGATCCTGCGCATGCAGCGCGACGAGTTCCTGCCCCTCCGTGTCATCCGCGAGGCGCTCGACGGCCCCGGCGCGACCGGCGAGCGCACGCGCCGGCGGAGCCCAGGCGTCCTCGGGCGCGAGGACGAGATCGACGAGGCCGAGCTGTGCGATCGCGCATCCGTGTCACCCGACCTCGTCCGGGAGCTCGAGGAGTTCGGTCTCGTCGTCTCCCGCTCCGAAGCGGGCGAACGGCTGTACCTCGAGAGCGAGGCCGACGTCGTCGCCGCGTGCGCGCGCCTCGCGCGGTTCGGGATCGACGCTCGTCATCTGCGGACGTTCCTCACCGCGGGCGGGCGGCAGGCGGCGCTCGTCGAGCAGCTCGTGGCGCCGGGCCTGCGCTCGCGGAACCCGGAGCGCCGCAAGAACGCGCTGGAGGACCTCGAGTCGCTGGCGCGCGTCGCCCAGGAGCTCTCACATCTCCTCTTCGTCCGCGCTCTGCGCGGGACCGTGGAGCGAACGTCGTGACCGCCGCGCTCGACCTCCGCGACCGCATCCGCGACGTGCCCGACTTCCCGACCGAGGGCGTCGTGTTCAAGGACCTCATGCCCCTCATCGCCGACCCGGACTACTTCGCGGAGTCGATCCGGCAGCTGGCGGACTGGTCGCGCCCGCGTGACCCGGCGCTGATCCTCGGCGCGGAGGCGCGCGGCTTCATCTTCGGTGCGGCGCTCGCGTACGCCCTGGGCGCGGGGTTCATCGCCGCCCGGAAGCCCGGCAAGCTGCCCCGGGAGACGGTCGAGGCGAGCTATGCGCTCGAGTACGGCACGGACAGCCTGCACGTGCATCGCGACGCCGTCCCGGCCGGCACGCGGGTGATCGTGCTCGACGACGTGCTGGCGACGGGGGGGACGGCGCGGGCGAAGCTGGAGCTCGTCGAGGGCCTGGGCGGCATCGTCGCGGGTGTTCTCTTCGTCATCGAGCTCGAGTTCCTGCACGGCCGCGACAAGCTCTCGGGCTACGACGTGCACTCGCTGATCCAGTACTAACCGGACGCGCTCCGTCCGCTCTCGCGACTACAACGGAGAGCGTGTCCTCGGGCCGACCGAAGCGCTCACGCGAACCAGGCTCACTCCCGCCAGGGATCGCGCGCCGTGGCCCGATTGCCGATGCGCGCACCATGAGTGCCGCCGTACTCACACAGGTGGCTCCGGCCGCCTCGCGGCGAATCCTCGCGGACGTGGACGCGTTCGCGGAGCACAAGGCGACGCCGAAGACTCCTGCTCTCGACCGCCTCGAGGCGGCTCTCGGCCGGGACTTCGCGGATCGCCTCGTGGCCGCACTGAGCGAACAGTCGGACGACCGACACTGAGGGGATCGCCCGCGGCCGGCGCCCGCGCCGGCTAGCGACGAGCAGCTGCGTCGCCGCCCCGCAGGCGGACGAACAGGAAGATTCCTGCCGCCAGGACGAGGGACACGACGAACGCGAGGCCGCCGGACACGCCGATCGCGAGCGCGCCGAGCCACATGAAGAGGAAGAAGACGACCGACCAGACGAACGCGAGAACTCCCTGGTCGATGCTCGGCATGCGCAGGTGCATCAGTCCGATCCTAACGACGCCAACCTCGTCGACGGCAGTTGAGACGTTGATCGGTGACCGGGCGTGAGCGGCCGGAGGCCGGCTCTGCTGGCCGGGAGGCCAAGTGCGGCAGGTCGTGGCAGAGCGGAAAGGAAGGGGGCCGGCGGGGGGAAACATCGTTTCCCCCCGCCAACAAAAATTCACCGAGCCGGTGGCGCTTTCGTCCACTCGACCCGCTGACCGTCCGCTTCCGCGTAGAGCCTGCGAGCTGAGCTTCGACCTAGTCGCGCTCCGTGCTCGGTGCACTGGGGAACCTAGGGGACACGTCGCAAAGGGTCAAGCGGCGCATTCGAGCGATTGCCGCAATTTGCGTCGTATTTCTCCAGCGCACCGGCGCAGCCGATTTGCGCGGGCCCGCACCGCAGCGCACCTCGAACGAGGGATTCCCGGAAGGGGTACTCGAACGAGGGATTCCAATCGGGGGAGTCGGGCTACACCATCCGGGGGAGTCGAGAAACCATCGGAATAGGGGACGGAAACGGTGAAGAAACAGATCGCGCTAGTCGCGCTCACGGTTGCGCTCGGCGTGCTGGGGTTCACAGTGGCGAGCGTCGCCGTCGCGGCGACCCAGACGCCGCCCGGCACACCGCCCGGGCAGGGGGAATGCCAGCACGGAAACTCCGGGAAGCCGTGCCGTGACGACCCGCAGCCGGACAACGGCAAGGACTGCCAGTCGCACGGCAACAACGGCGGAGTGAACGAGGACCACTGCGCGTCCGTGGAGACGTCCACCGAGGAGACGACCACGGAAGGCACGACCACGCAGGAGACGACCCCGCAGGGGACCACCACCCAGGGCACGACCACCCAGGGCACGACCACCCAGGGCACGACCACGACCCAGGTGACGACGACGGAGACGCCGGGCGGGGAGACGACAACGACGGTGACGCCGACTCTCGATGCCGGCAGCACGACACCGCCCGAGACCACGACGTCGACGCCGAACGGCTCGGACGACAACACGGGCGAGACCTCCGCTCCGCCGACTCGGTCGTCCGCTGCGAGCTCCGCGGGCACGGCAGCGGCCGCCCCGAAGAAGCACACCGTCCTCGCTGCCTCGGCCGTCGCGCCGAAGCCGACGCGACAGCCGCAGAGAGCTCCGTTCACGCTGTAGGGAGAGGAAGCACGATGCGCAAGGCGGCGGTCCTCCTGGCAAGCGCGTTGGCGCTCGGTGTCGGAACGGGATTCGTCGTAGCGACGCAAGCGGCGGGGGCCCAGGGGTCCCCGCCGCTGCCAAAGCCGGCACACGCGACGGCGAGCCGCGTGGCCCAGGCCCCCGTTCAGCCCCTACCGCAGGAGCGACGAGGTCCTTCGGTTTCCACGCTAGCCGTGCCGCGCCTGCACCTGCGCTCGCGCATCTACGGGGCGGCAGAGCTCGCTCGCGGGCCGGCCTGGTGGCCGGTCACGGGACGTCCGGGGAGGGGACACCGTCGCGATCGCCGGCCACCGGACCACCCACACGCATCCGTTCTACTTCCTCGACCGGTTGCGGCGCGGCGATCGAATCTACGTCCGCTACGACCGCGCGACGCACGCTTATCGCGTGACCGACGCACGGGTCGTGCCGTCGAGCGACCTGCACATCGCCGACGCAGTCGGCCACGAGCGACTGCTTCTGAGCGCGTGCACGCCGCGGGGCTCGGCCGCGTACAGGCTCGTCGTGGAGGCGCGGCCCGTGCACGCCTCGTAGAGCGACGCGTCCGAGATCCTCCACCGTTCGACTCGGTGTACGCGCGCATCGCGAGTCGACGAATCCGAATGAGGTCCCATCGCGTAGCACGGTAGGAAAGGAGATGCTGCTATGGACGAGATGAGACATCGAACAGACGAGCGGGCAACCGCGGCCAGGCTCGGGGGCACGATGCATCTGGCCGGCATGCTCGTTCTGGCGGCGGTGCTGGGCATAACGGGGCTCCTCGCCGCCCGTGCGCTGGCCGGAGGCGCAGGCTCGAACGCGACCGTCTCGCTGCGTCAGACCAACCTCGGTCAGATCCTGGTGAGCGCGAAGGGCCGCACGCTCTACCTCTTCATGAAGGACGCACACGGCAAGAGCGCCTGCAGCGGGAGTTGCGCGGCGTACTGGCCGCCTCTGCTGAAGACCGGCACGTTGACCGTGGGGCCTGGCGTCAAACGGGCTCTCGTGGGCACGACGAAGCGCGCGAACGGCCGTCTGCAAGTGACGTACGACAAGCATCCGCTCTACACCTTCGCGCTCGACAAGTCGGTGGGTCAGACGAAGGGTCAAGGCAGCTCCAACTTCGGCGCCAAGTGGTACGCCGTCTCAGCGAAGGGGACGGCAGTCCTCAAGGCTCCGACCAGCACGACAACCACCGATACCACCACGACGACGACGACGAATCCGTATCCGCCGTACCCGTAAGCGACCTGACAGCTGGCACGCGCGTCTCAGGCCCGAGGCCACTCCGCGTCGCTGTCGAGCAGGGCTGTCGAGCAGGTGCGCTAGTCGGTGTTCAGCGGTGTCACGCCGATGCACGATAACCGGTGTTATGTCAAGTTCGGGCTGGGCCTAGCTGGAGGCGAGGGCACGGTCTCCCGTGCCCTCCCCCGCCCAGATCTCGCGGCGTGCCTTACGCCGCCGTGACGACGCAGGTTCGCTCTTGCCAGAGCGGACCGGCCGGATAGCTCGTGTGGGCGTCGTCCCACACCTTCTTGTCCGCGATGAATACGATCGACACCGTCGCTGACTGCCCAGACGTAAGTGTGGCCAGGACGGGCGTCGTGTCGCGAGAGCCGAGTCAAGACGCGGGCGTGCCAGAGAGCCGCCGTCTCTAGGCGGCGCTCACGCCCGTCTGCAACGGGCTTCCTGTCATGTCAAGTAGGAGCCGACGCGTCGCCGATGGTCGTCCCGTCGACGAGCCGCGACGGGCCGAGGTGTGAGAACTGGAGACGGCGGGTATTGCCCTGAAATCATGGATCCAAGACCAGTGGGAATCGTCGTCGGCCTGATCGGCGCGGTCGTGCTCGCGGTCTCGGCGCTCGCCGATACTCTCGGGATCGGCGAGGGACACACGTTCGGGTGGCTTCAGATCCTCGGCACCATCCTCGGAGCGGTGATCCTGCTCCTGGGCCTCGCCATCGCCGCCCAGTGGGTTCCCGTACCGGGCCGCAGACGGACGACGGTCGTGACGAGCGGGCCGGAGAGCACGACGGTCGTCGAGGACACGGCGCCTCCTCCGCCCCCGGCGCACTGAGGGCTACGCTCTCGGGAGGCTCGTCAATCCTGAGGGGGGTGTCCTCCGTGCTGGCCGTGAGCATTCGCTGGTTCCTGGTCGCCGTCGCAATCGTCGCGATCCTTGCGCTCGTCTTCCTGATCGCGACCGCGTGAGGCTTCGGACCGCCGGCTCCTGCTGACCCGGTCGAGGGAAATCTCGAGACACCCCTAGACATGGGGGCGTGAACGCGAGAGATTTCACCTACCGCGTCTACCGCCCCCCCGCCGCGTGACCCAAATCGACATCGACCACATCCTCGTCATCGAGGAAATTCGGCAACTGTTGGAGCAATCCGAGCAGGTCGGGAGCGTGCGCGCATCCGACCTCGCCGAGGTGGCCGAGACCTACGAGCTGACGGACCTCGAGCAGGACGCGCTCATGCGGGAGCTCGACCAGCGGTCGATCGAGATCGTCGAGCAGCCTCCCCACTCCGAGGCGGTCGTCGCGCTGACCGCTCCCGTCGAGACGACGACGGACGCGCTCCAGCTCTTCCTGCGTGAGGCCGGCCGGCATCAGCTCCTGACCGCCGCCCAGGAGGTCGAGCTCGCCAAGCGCATCGAGCGCGGCGACCTGGAGGCGAAGGAGCGGATGATCCAGTCGAACCTCCGCCTCGTCGTCTCGATCGCGAAGAACTACCGCAACCAGGGCCTTCCCTTCCTCGACCTCATCCAGGAAGGGACGCTCGGCCTCATCCGCGCGGTCGAGAAGTTCGACTGGCGGCGCGGGTTCAAGTTCTCGACGTACGCGACGTGGTGGATCCGGCAGGCCGTGGCGCGGGCGCTCGCCGACAAGGCCCGCACGATTCGCATGCCGGTGCACATCGTCGAGCGCCTGCAGAAGATCAACCGGGCAGATCGTCAGCTCTGGACGCAGCTCGGACGCGAGCCGACGCTCGACGAGATCGCGGACGAGGCATCGCTCACCGTGCAGCAGGTTCTCGAGGTGCGTGCCGCGGCCCGGGCGTCGACGAGCCTGGACGCCCCGGTCGGAGACGGCGAGGACGCGGTGTTCGGAGATTTCGTCGCCGGCGACGAGCCGCTCCCCGAGGAGACGGTCGAGCTCAACCTCCGCAGCCAGGCGCTGCGGCATGCCCTCGCAGCTCTCCCCCAGCGCGAGCGGGAGGTCGTCGTGATGCGCTACGGCCTGACCGGCGCGGAGCCGCAGACGCTCGAGGAGATCGGCAGACGGCTCGGGTTGACCAGGGAGCGCGTCCGGCAGATCGAGCTCGAATCCCTGCGCCGCCTCGCGTCCTTGCGCGAGATGCAGTCCGTCGACGTCGTGTAGGGGCGAGATAGATCTCGCCGCTACGAGCGGAGGTAGAGCTCGAGCGCCGGCGCGATCGCGCGGAGCTCGCGCAGCGCGCGAGCCTCGAGCTGCCGGACGCGCTCGCGCGTGATGCCGAGGTTCGCGCCGACCTCCTCGAGCGTGCGCGGTCGCACCCCGTCGAGCCCGAAGCGTTCGACGACGACACGCCGCTGTCGTGGCTGCAGCTTGTCGAGCGCATCCAGAAGCTCGGTCGAGCGGGCGCGCTCGGCGGTCTCCACCTCGGGCTGCTGGGCACTCGTGTCGGGGATCAGGTCTGCGACGCTCGAGTCTCCGTCCCCGATCGGCGTCTCGAGGCTCACCGGGTCGAGGATGAGCTCGAGCAGTTCCTGGACGCGCTCCGGAGTGATCCCGATCTCGGCTGCGATCTCGTCGAGCGAAGGATCGCGATTGAGCTTCTGGCCGAGGAGGCGGCGCGTCTTGGTCACCTTGCGGACCTGGTCGGCAACGTGGACGGGGAGGCGGATCGTCCGTCCCTGCTCGGCGAGCGCCCGCGAGATCGCCTGCTTGATCCACCAGGTCGCGTACGTCGAGAGCTTGAAGCCCATGCGGTAGTCGAACTTCTCGACCGCGCGGATGAGCCCGAGGTTGCCTTCCTGGATGAGGTCGAGGAGCGGTACGTCCGCGCGGGTGTAGTTGCGCGTGATGGACATGACGAGCCGGAGGTTCGACTCGATCAGCTTCCGCTTAGCGGCCTCGTCGCCCTCGTCCTTGCGGCGGGCGAGCTCGCGCTCCTGCGTCGGCGTGAGCAGCCGGCCGTCGCCGATCTGGCGCACGTACAGCTTGAGCGGATCGTCGGCGTTCGGCCCCGCTAGGCCGGGCAGCTCGCGCGGCGTCGCGGGCTCGTCCGCGGCGGACGACTGATCGTCGTCCGTCGGGTCGAACAGATGCTCGGCCGCGTAGCCCTCCACTACGCGTGTATCGGTCGTCGAGTTGCCCCGCTTGAGGGATGACAGCTCCGGCGAGGGATCGCTGCTCTCGCAGCGAAGCCGATGCCAGTGAACGCGGCCTTCACAAACAGCGCCGTCGCGGCGAGCGTCTACGTTTAGCGATGTGTCCGATTCCGGAGGCGAGTAGCGGTTCATGTGCGGCATAGCAGGGTTCAGCCTCAGTCCTGACTCGCCCGTTGAGCGGACGCTGGCTGCGCAGGCTCTCCTCGCTGGTATCGCCGAGCGCGGAGCCGACGCGGTCGGCTACGCGCATCGCTGCCCCGACGGCGAGGTCGAGGTCACGAAGCTGCGCGGCGGGGCGAGCGCTCTGCTCGACGAGCTGTCGCTCCCGTCCTCGGCCTGCGCCGCGCTCATCCACGTGCGCGACTTCACGAAGGGGCATCCCGAGATCCAGGCGAACAACCATCCGATTCGCCACGGCGCGGTCGTCGGGATCCACAACGGCATCGTCGAGAACGACGACGCACTGCTCGCGCGCTACCGCATCGAGCGCGCCGAGCCGCAGATGACCGTCGACTCGGAGGCGATCTTCGCCCTCATGGAGATTCGCCGGCACGATCCCCGCGCGCTCGGCGAGCTGCGCGGCGCCATGGCGGCGGCGTGGCTCGACGCTCGAGACCGTGAGACGCTGTTCCTGGCGCGCGGGCGCCTTCGTCCCCTCTGGCTCGGCCGCACCGCCGACGGGCTCTACTTCGCGTCGACGCGACGGGCTCTCGCGATCGCTGCCGCCGCGCTGCGCACGCGGCTCGACGTCTCCGAGGTGCGCGAGGGACGCCTGCTCCACGTCGTCGCGGGGCGGGTCGTCCGCCAGCGCCGCTTCCGTCCGGATCGCCGCTATCGCGAGGAGGGCGCCCTCCCCCCGGTCCGCGCGCCGCGCGAGGCCGTGTCGTGCCTCGAGCGGCTGGCGGCGCTCGCGGCGATCGCGCCGGCGTCAGGTATCTAGCGCCCCATCCGGCAGCACGGCGACTCCGTCCTCGCGCAGACGCTCGCGGACGAGGTACTGGAACGCCGTCCACGCGCCTCGCGGGACGTCGAGGAGCCGATAGACCTGCCATTCGGAGAGGAGCGCCTGATCGGCGCGTCGCGCCGCGGCCCAGTCCGCCATCTTGGGAAGCCGTCCGAGCGTAACGGCGAGGGCCGCGCCCTGGGCGACCGCGCGCTCGAGCCTCTCCTCTCCCTGCAGCACCTCGAAGCCGGCCTCCCGCAGTGCGTTGCCCAGCGATCCGAACGTGTGCGCGTACAGCGAGGCGGACGGCACGGAGCGCCGGCGGGCGACGAGGTCGCGCGCCGTCGGCGTCCGCCCCAGCTCGGCCCCGAGGTTCCGCAACTGCTCCAGCAGCTCCTCCCTCGTGAGAAAGCGTCGGGGGAAAAGCCCCGCGGCCCGTTTCGCGGCGTTCCACGTCCCGAAATGCTCGATGACGGTCTGCGGATGGACGCGTGCCTCCGGGTCGCGGGCGAACTCGCGCATGGTCGGCGACCGCCCGAGCCGTTCGGCCGCGGCGCGAAGCTCCGCGAGGATGTCCTCGTCCGAGTAGCGGCGACGCAGCCCGGCCCGGAACGCCGCGAGCTCGGTCTCGTCGATCCGCACGGCGGCACGTTTGCGTGAGCGCGATCGCGCCATCTCTGCAAGAAGCTTAGAGCGCTCTACGAATTCTGCAAACCTCTCAGAGCAGTCTCGCCGCCCACACGACGGGTACGCTCGCCGCGCGATGGGCCTGCGCCTCAGCCTCGAGACCACAGCCGCCCGCGGGCTCGGCGCGCTGTCGAGAGCTGCTCGGTCGCGGGGGCGGCACCACCTTCCCCGGAAAGGCGCTGTGGAAGCTCGATCCGGGAGCGGTGGACGCGCTCGCGCGGCGCCTGCCCGAGGGCATCGTGGTCGTCTCCGCGACGAACGGCAAGACCACGACGACCGCGATGGCGGCCGAGATCCTCGGCGGTCGGCGACGCCTCGCGTGGAACCGGGCCGGCGCGAACCTGCTCTCCGGGATCGCGTCGGCGCTCGTCTCGGCGCGGCGGGCCGACCTCGGCCTGTTCGAGGTCGACGAGGCTGCGCTGCCCGAGGCGCTCGAGCGGCTGCAGCCGCGCGTCCTCGCCCTGGGCAACCTCTTTCGCGACCAGCTCGATCGCTACGGCGAGCTCGAGCTCGTCGTCGAGCGCTGGCGCGCCGCCGTCGCGCGTCTCCCCGTCGACACGACACTGGTGGTGAACGCGGACGACGCCGTCGTCGGGGATCTCGCCGACGGTCGCGCGTCCTCGCTCCGGTTCGGCCTCGACGACCCGCGTCAGGCACGGACGCACCTTCAGCACGCAGCCGATTCGAAGTACTGCCTCCGCTGCGGGGCGCCGTACGACTTCGTCGCCGCATACGTCGGCCACCTCGGCGACTACCGCTGCCCCAACTGTGGGCATGCACGACCGCCGCTCGACGTCGCGGCGAGGGACATCGAGCTGCGCGGGCTGCACGCCTCGCGCTTCTCGCTGAAGACACCCCGTGGCAACACCGTGATCGAGCTCCGGCTGCCTGGTCTCTACAACGTCTACAACGCCGTCGCCGCGGCGTCGACGGCACTCGCCTCCGGCGCGACGCTCGACGAGATCCGCCTCGGCCTGGGGCGCTTCGGCGCCGCCTTCGGCCGCTTCGAGCGAATCGCAGCCGGCGGGAAGTCGATCGTGCTGCTCCTGATCAAGAACCCGGCGGGGGCCAACGAGGTCGTCCGCACGCTCGAGACGGGCGTCCCCCCCGTCCTCGTCGTCGCGCTCAACGACGCGATCGCCGATGGACGCGACGTCTCGTGGATCTGGGACGTGGACTTCGAGCCGCTGCTCGAGCACGTCGGGCTCGTCGTGGCCACCGGCGACCGCGCGGCGGAGCTCGGGCTGCGGATGACCTACGGTGGGCTCCCGTCCGAGCGGCTCGAGGTGATTCCGTCGCTCGAGCGCGCGCTCGACCGCGGGCTCGGCCTCGTCGAGGCCGGTAGCGAGCTGGTCGTGCTCCCGACGTACACGGCGATGCTCGCGCTTCGCGCGATCCTGAGCGAACGCGGTGCGGTTCGCCCCTACTGGGAGTCCGCCGCGTGAGGATCAGAGTCGGGCACCTCTACCCGGAGTACCTCAACATCTACGCGGATCGCGGCAACATCGCGGTGCTCGCGCGCCGCGCCGCACTCCGCGGGCACGAGCTCGACGTTCGCGCCATCGGGATCGCGCAGGAGCTCGATCCCGGCGCGTTCGACCTCCTCTACATCGGCGGCGGCCAGGATCGCGAGCAGCTCTTGATCGCGCCTGATCTTGCTGCGAAGGCCGCCTCTTTGCGCGCGGCTCAGGAGCGCGGCGTGGCGCTGCTCGCGGTCTGCGGCGGGTACCAGCTCCTCGGCCGCGGCTATCGCGGACGCGACGGCTCCTTCATGCCGGGCGCTGCGCTCTTCCCGCACGAGACGACGGCCGGCGAGGTGCGGATGATCGGCGACGTCCTGCTCGCCTGCGAGCTCGACTCGGGCGACCGCCGAGAGCTCGCCGGCTTCGAGAACCACGCCGGACGGACACTGCTGGACGCCGGTGCGTCACCGCTCGGACGGGTGGTGCACGGCTTCGGCAACGACGGCGTGTCCGGGTTCGAGGGGTGCCGGCTCGGAAACGCCGTCGGGACGTACCTCCACGGCCCGCTGCTTCCTCGGAACCCGTGGCTGGCCGACTGGCTGCTCGCGCGGGCGCTGACGCACGGTGGCGCGGACGGGTCCGCGTTGCTCGCGCCGCTAGCGGACGAGCTCGAGGCGGAGGCGTTCCGCGTGGCCGCGGAGCGGGCGCGGAGACGCGGCGGCCGGCGCTAGGCCTCTACGGGGCCCACATCTCCCCGAGGTAGGCGGCGGGGTCGCCGGGCTGCCAGCGCTGCAGGAACCGGTGGATCGGCGGATGGAGCGTGATCGTCTCGAGCTCGCGGAGCAGGAACGCACGGTGGCCGCGCACTGCGTCGTCCTGCGAGACGACGCCTTCCAGCGATCCCGTCACGTCGGCCGCGAAGATGACGTGGACCACGTGCTTGCGGTTCGCGCTCGACGGCGGAGCGATCGAGTCGACGATCGCCACCGGGCCTTCGAGCGGCACCTCGACCCCCTCGGAGAAGAGTCCCGTCTCCTCCTGCAGCTCGCGCTGCAGCGCGCGGACGAGGCTCTCCCCCACTTGCACGCCGCCTCCCGGGAGCAGCCAGATCTCGCCTTCCGACTTCTCGTGCCGGAGCAGGAGGATGCGACCCTCCCAGCGGAGGATCGCCGACACCCGGATCCGCGGCTCGCCCATGGCTCAGCTCGCCGAGGAGCCGAATCCTCGAGCGCCGCGCGCACTGGCTGCGAGCTCGTCGGTCTCGACGAGTCGCACGGAAGCGACGGGCACGATGACGAGCTGCGCGATGCGCATGCCCGGCTCGACGATGAACTCCGACTCGCGGTCCGTGTTCAGGAGCACGACGCGGATCTCTCCGCGATACCCCGAGTCGATCAGACCGGGCGAGTTCACGACACCGATGCCGTGTCGAGCGGCGAGGCCGGACCGAGGCTGGACGAAGCCGGCATAGCCCTCGGGGATCTCGACGACGATGCCCGTCGCGACGATGGCCCGCTCCCCCGGGCCGAGGACCGCGTGTTCGCACGAAGCGAGGTCGAGGCCCGCGTCCCCCTCGTATGCCCGCTCGGGGATCACCGCACCCTCGTGCAGCCGCCGGACGCGAACGTCGATCACCGGGCCGATGCCTCGAGCTCGGGCTCTTCCGCCACGAGAAACTGCGCGAAGCGCGCCGCCTCGGCACGCGGGAGGCGCGCCCGGATCCGCACGCCCTCGGGGGTGTCTCGCCGCTCCGCGATGGGCGCACCGAGCTCGTACAGGTCCGCGAGCGCGCGCCCGTCCGCATACGGCACGAGGAGGCGCACGTCCTCGAAGCGGTCGGAGAACAGCTCGGCGATCCGGCTGCGGAGCCGGTCGAGGCCCTCTCCGGTCCCTGCCGAGACGGCGAGCGCGTGTGGATACAGGCGCTCGACGCGGCGCCGCGCCAGCGGATCGAGGCGGTCGCTCTTGTTGAGCACGAGCTCCACCGGGATGTCGGAGGCGCCGATCTCGTCGAGCACGGCGTTCACCGCCGAGATCGTCTCGACGAGACGCTCCTCCGGCAGCGATGCGTCGACCACATGGAGGACGAGGTCGGCGACGAGCGTCTCCTCGAGCGTCGCTGCGAAGCCTTCGACGAGCTGCGTCGGAAGACGCCGGATGAACCCGACCGTGTCGGTCACGAGGTAGCGCTTTCCGTCGTGCTCGAACGCGCGCGTCGTCGGGTCCAGCGTCTCGAAGAGCCGGTCGTCCACGGACGCGTGCGCACCGGTCAACGCGTTCAGGAGCGTCGACTTCCCGACGTTCGTGTACCCCGCGAGGGCGATCGTCGGCGCACCCGTGCGGAGGCGCTCCTTGCGTCTCGTCGAGCGCTGGCCGCGGAGCCCACGCAGCCGCCGCTGGAGGAGCGAGACGCGTGTGCGGGCGATGCGGCGGTCGCTCTCGAGCTGGCTCTCCCCCGGCCCGCGGGTGCCGACGCCGCCTCCGAGTCGCTCCAGGTGCTGCCAGAGACCACGCATGCGTGGGAGGTTGTACTCGAGCTGCGCGAGCTCGACCTGGAGCTTTCCCTCGGCGCTTCGGGCGTGCTGCGCGAAGATGTCGAGGATGAGCTGCGTCCGGTCGACGACGCGTGCCTTCAGTTCGTCCTCGAGCGTGCGCTGCTGCGTGGGAGTGAGCTCGTCGTCGACGAGGAGCACCTCCGCCTGCGCCTCGGTATAGGCCCGTTCGACCTCGCGGAGCTTGCCCTTGCCTACGAACGTTCGCGGATCCGGACGGGCGCGCTGCTGGATCACTTCCCCGACGGGCGCGACCCCCGCGGTTCGCGAGAGCTCGCGCAGCTCCGCGAGCTCCTCCGCGGGATCGGACCCCTTGGGATAGACGCCGACGAGGAGCCCGCGCTCCGGCTCGGCCCCGGGCGCGGGATCGGGCTGGCGCGGGGTCACCGCGAGATTATGCCGCTGTACGCTCCTCGCGTGACCGGGCTCGCCGACCGCCTCGCTGCGCGGACGCTCGAGCTGGTCGACATTCCGTCCGAGAGCGGCGACGAGGGCGCGATCCGCGAGCACCTGCTCGGGCTCGCCCCCGAGGGCTGGACCCTCGAGCACTCGGGCGACGAGGCGTTCCTCTTCGTCTCGCCGCGGCGTGAGGGCTTCCCACTCGTGGTCCTGGCGGCTCACTACGACACGGTTCCGGCGCAGCAGAACGTTCCGGGTCGCATCGCCGGCGGCGCCGTGCACGGGCTCGGGGCGAGCGACATGAAGGGCGGACTCGCGGTCGCCGTCGAGCTCTCGCGCGACCTCGACCTCGAGCAGGCGACGTGCGACCTCGCGTTGCTCCTCTTCGGCCGCGAAGAGCTCCCGGCTGAGTACAACCCGCTTCCGGCGCTCTTCGCGGGCTCGGTCGTGGTGCACGAGTCGACGCTCGCGATCGTGCTCGAGCCCACCGACCTCACCATCCAGGCCGGCTGCCTCGGGAACGTGGTCGCGCGCCTCGCCTTCGCCGGGACGAGCGGCCATGCCGCTCGGCCCTGGCTCGCCGACAGTGCGCTGGCGCGCGCGATCCGCGGGCTCGAGCCGCTGCTGGACGTCCCCCCGCGCAGCGCACTCGTGGGTGGCCTCGAGTTCAAGGAGGTGCTGTCGCTCACGCGGCTCGAGAGCGGCATCGCGGACAACGTCATCCCGGGGCTCGCCACGGCGACGCTCAACCTCCGCTACCCGCCGGACCGGACGCCCGCCGAGGCGGAGACGTTCCTCGCCTCCCTCACCCCGGAGGGTGCAACGCTCGAGGTCGTGAGCAACAGCGCGCCTGCGGCCGTCGTCGTCGACACGCCCGCCGTTCGCGCCCTGCAGCGGGCCGGGGACCTCGGCCTGGAGCCCAAGCAGGCATGGACGAACGTCGCCGACTTCACGTCCCGTGGCCTGGATGCAGTCAACTTCGGGCCTGGGCACACGGCGCTCGCGCACCATCCGCAGGAACGAGTCGCGATCGACGCGCTCGTCAGCGCCTACGAGACCATGCGACGCTTCGTCACGAGCCCGATCGGAGAGGATGCGGCGTGATGGAGCTCGCGCAGGCGATCGAGCAGCTGTGGGGCGCGGAGGAGCTCGACCCCGCGCCGATCGAGGAGGCGGTCGCCCGGCTCGACGCCGGGGACGTCCGCGTCGCGGAGCGCGGCGAGGACGGCTGGCTCGTCAACGAGTGGGTGAAGAAGGCGATCCTCCTGTACTTCCGCCTGCGCAAGGTGGAGCCGATGGAGGTCGGCGGGCTTCGCTTCCTCGACAAGATTCCCGTCAAGTCGGACTACGCGGAACGCGGCGTTCGCGTCGTGCCCCCCGGCATCGCACGCTACGGCTCGTTCCTGTCCGAGGGCGTCGTTCTCATGCCCGGCTTCGTCAACATCGGCGCCTGGGTCGGGCCGCGCACGATGGTCGACACCTGGGCGACGGTGGGGTCGTGCGCGCAGATCGGGGCGGACGTCCACCTGGCGGGCGGGGTCGGGATCGGCGGCGTGCTCGAGCCTCCGCAGGCTCGCCCCGTCATCATCGAGGACGGGGCGTTCATCGGCTCGCGCGCGGTCGTGGTGGAAGGGGTCGTCGTCGGCGCGGGCGCGGTGGTGGCCCCGAACATCGTGCTGTCCGCCTCGATCCCGGTGATCGACGTCACGGGGCCTGCGCCCGTGGAGCATCGCGGCTACGTGCCGCCACGCTCGGTCGTGCTGCCGGGAACGCGACCCAAGGACTTCCCGGCCGGTCGCTACGAGCTGCCGTGTGCGCTGATCGTCGGGCAGCGCAGCGAGTCGACGGATCTCAAGACGTCGCTCAACGACGTCCTCCGCGAGTTCGAGATCGCGACCTGACGGCCGGCTCGTCGAGCTGACCGCGGCCAGGCCTCTCGCTCACTCGATGCGCTCGGCGGTGCCGAAGAGCGTTGCGCGCCCGTTTTCGAGCCGGACGAGCAGGTCGCCTCCCGGGAAGTGCACGAGGACGTCGCCCTCGCCGTGCGTCGCAGCGGCCACCGCCACGGCGCTCGTCCCGGAGGACAGGGTCTCCCCCACGCCGCGTTCCCATACGCGCGCGGTCACCTCGCCGGGGCCGTCGACGTGCACGATCTGCACGTTCGTGCGGTCCGGAAAGCGCCCGTGCGTCTCGAGGAGCGGCCCGAGCTCGCCGATCTCGCGGGGATCTCCGACGACGACGGCGTGCGGGTTGCCGACCGAGACCGGAACGACGGCAACTCCGGCGACCTGCTCCGCCGGACCGACGACGAACCTACCGAGCTCCTGCTCGATGCGCCCGTCGTCGAGGACGCGCGCGTGCGTGACACGGTCGCCCACCGCGACATCGACCTGCTGGTCGCCGGTCCGCGCCGCGTGCCAGGCGGCGGCGATGCGAGTTCCGTTCCCGGAGAGCTCCGCGAGGGAGCCGTCCGGATTCCAGATGCGGATCGCGAGGCGGTTCCCGTCCACCGAGAGGACCTCGACGATCCCGTCTGTCGTCCCTGCCAGCTCACGAGCACGACTCTCGTCGAGAGGCGTAGCGCCCGGCTCGACCACGAGGTAGGCGTTACCGAGCGCGCGCCACGTCGAGGATCGCATCCGCAACCTGCTCGGGGTGCCGTTCGGCGTCGACCATGACGATGCCCGGGATGCGCCGCATCCACTTCCGCTGGTAGGCCGCATAGCGGAGCGTGCGCGTCACCGTGCGTGCGCGGGCCTCCTCCAGCTGGAGCGTCGCGAGCTCGCGCAGGCCGAGTGCCTTCTCCGCGGTGGTCGAGACCCCTCCGCGGAGCGCAGCCCGGACCTCGTCCACGACGCCGGCCGCGATCATCGCGTCGATGCGAGCCTCGATCCGATGCTGCAGGACCTCCGGCGAGACGTCGAGGCCGACGACGAGAGCAGGGTGCCGCACCTCCGTCGACCAGAGGCGATCGGCGGCGGGCGTCAGCGAGGCTCCGAGCTCGGCCAGCTCGAGTGCGCGAACGACGCGGCGACGGTCGTGCACGTGCACGGCAGTCGCCGAAGGAGGGTCGAGCTCGCGGAGACGTGCGTGGGCTCCCTCGGGGTCGGAGTCGTAGAGACCCTCGAGCCGGTTCCGGCTCGTCGGGTCAGCGGCCGGCGGGACGCGCAGGTCGACGAGGGCGGCGCGCAGGTACAGCCCCGTTCCTCCGGCGAGGATCGCCGTACCGTGCGACTCGACGAGCTCGTCGATCGCCGCGTGCGCGAGCTCCGCGTACTCGCCCACCGACATCGTCTCCGAGAGATCGCGGATCGCGACGAGACGAGTCGGGGCCGTCGGCTGGTTCGTCACGAGCGGCAACCCGCGGTACACCTGGAGCGCGTCGGCGGAGACGACCTCCGTGCCAATGCGCTCGGCGAGCACCTGGGCGACGACGGACTTGCCAGAGGCGGTCGGGCCGAAGACCGCGACGACCTCGGTCAAAGCGGCCAGGTCCTGTGGGGCACCCCGGCCCACCACCCGCTGCGAGCGTAACGAGGATTTCCGTACGCGTGTGTCACGAGCCGTGCCGAGAGTGTGAAAGCTCACGTTCTCAGGCGGCCGCTACGAGTGACGCCTTGCGTCCGCGCAGCGTCGTCGACGTCGAGCCCTCGACGAGGACGTCCACGAGCTCCCCGCCCCGCGCAGCGCCGGCGAACACCACGGTCGTGTTTCGGCGCGTCCGGCCACGGGACAGCGCCGGATCCGTTCGGCTCGGCCCTTCGACGAGGACCTCCTCGACCCGGCCCACACGAGCCGCGTTGCGCTCGGCGCCGACCCGCTGCACGACGGCGACCAGCGCCTCGAGACGCGCGTGCTTGACGTCGTCTGGAACCGGATCGGGCAGCTCCGCCGCCGCAGTCCCGGACCTCGGCGAGAAGATGAACGTGAACGCGCTGTCGAAGCCCACCTCCTCGACGAGGGACACCGTCTGCGCGAAATCGTCGTCGGTCTCGCCCGGGAACCCGACGATGAGATCCGTCCCGAGCGCGAGGTCGGGAATGGCCGAGCGCAGTCGGTCGACCAGGCGGAGGTAGCGGTCGCGGTCGTAGGTTCGCCGCATCGACTTCAGGATCCGAGAGGAGCCGGACTGCGCGGGGAGGTGGACGTGCTCGCACACGCTCGCGCACTCCTGCATCGCGCTCATCACCGGCTCGCGGAAGTCCTTCGGATGCGGGCTCGTGAAGCGGATTCGCGCGATGCCCGGAACGGCATCGCAGGCACGCAGGAGCTCGCCGAACTCGGTGCGGACGCCCGGTGCGAGATCGCGCCCCCACGAGTTCACGTTCTGCCCGAGCAGCGTGATCTCGCGGACGCCGCTCGCCGCGAGCTGCTCGACCTCGGCCACGACGTCTCCGGGCCGCCGACTCTGCTCGCGACCGCGGACGGCCGGGACGATGCAGTACGCGCACGCCGAGTTGCAGCCCATCGAAACCTGGACCCAAGCCTGGAAGCGACGCTCGCCACGGAGCGGGAGGTCGGCGGCGAAGTGCTCGTGCGTGCCGAAACGGCCGCGCTCGACGCTGTACCCGCCCGCCGCGATCCACTCGCCGAGATGCGGGATCGAGCCCGGGCCGAAGGCGACGTCGACGAACGGATAGCGCTCGAAGATCCGCTCGCGCTGCGCCTCCGCATAGCACCCTCCCACCGCGACCACGAGATCCGGGCGCTGTCGCTTGAGAGCGGCCGCATTGCCGAGATACGCGGCGAGGCGCGTATCGGGCTTCTCCCGGATCGTGCAGGTGTTGAAGACGACGACGTCGGCGTCCTTCGCAGCAGGCGCCTCTCCCAGGCCAAGCGACTCGAGCATTCCCTTGATCCGCTCCGAGTCGTGCGCGTTCATCTGGCAGCCGAACGTCGTGACGTGGTAGCGGCGCATCAGGGCGCCAATTGTAGGGATGCGCTCCCTACGAGCCGGACGAGTCGGACGGCCAGGCGTCGAGCTCGCGCCGTCCTTCGGCCTCGCCCCAGGCGTCACGCTGCTCGATGACGAGCCCGTCGGGGCCGAAGCGCAGCAGCGACGTCCCCGCCAGCGACTGCAGAGAGCCGTCCCGCAGGGTCACGACCGCCCACCAATCGACCGCGGCCCGCGTGCCGTCGACCACGGGGACGCCGAATCTGCACTCTGCCGCCGCCTGATCCTCGAACGCCCAGGCGACGTACTCCCGCGGATCCTGGCGCGGACGGAACGGATGGGAGTAGAACACGGCCTCGGGCGCGTACAGCGCCGCGATCGCGTCCTCGTCGGCCGCCGGCCACGCGCGCGTCCACACCTCGACCCACTGGCGTGCTGCAGTCCGGGTCTCTATTTCGCGACCTCGATCGCGCGGCTCTCGCGGATGACGACGACCTTCACCTGGCCAGGGTATTCGAGCTGATCCTCGATCTCCCGCGCGATCTCGTGCGAGAGGAGGACGGCGCCGTCGTCGTCGATCTCCGCGGGCTCGACGATGACCCGGATCTCGCGGCCCGCCTGCAGCGCATACGCCTTCGCGACTCCGGCCTTCGCGTTCGCGATCTCCTCGAGCGCCGCGAGCCGGCGGATGTAGTGCTCGAGACTCTCTCCGCGCGCGCCCGGACGGGACGCGGAGATCGCGTCGGCTGTGATGAGGAGCACCGCCTCGACGGTCTGCGGCTGCACCTCGTAGTGGTGCGCCTCGATCGCGTGCACGACGCCTTCGGACTCCCCGCAGCGCCGCGCGAGCTGCGCCGAGATGACCGCGTGCGAGCCGTTCACCTCGTGGCTCACGGCCTTGCCGATGTCGTGGAGCAGTGCGGCGCGCTTCGTCGTCTTCACGCCGGCCTCGAGCTCCGCGGCCATGATGCCGCCCAGGTGGACGACCTCGAGCGTGTGCTTGAGGACGTTCTGCCCGTAGCTCGTGCGGTAGCGGAGGCGGCCCAGCGCCCGCACGAGCTCCTCGTGGAACTCGCCGCAGTTCGCCTCGAACACCGCCTGCTGGCCCGCCTGCACGACGTGCTCCTCGAGCTCCGCCTTCGCGTGGTAGTACATCTCCTCGATTCGCGCAGGATGGATGCGGCCGTCCTCGATCAGGCGGTCGAGCGTCATCCGCGCCACTTCGCGGCGCAGCGGGTCGAACGACGAGAGGACGACGGCGTGCGGCGTGTCGTCGATGATGAAGTCGACACCCGTGAGGTGCTCGAGCGCACGGATGTTCCTGCCCTCGCGACCGATGATTCGACCCTTCAGATCGTCGGAAGCGAGCTCCACGACCGTCACGGTCGCCTCTGCCGTGTGACTCGCGGCGACACGCTGCAGCGAGTCTGCGACGAGCGCGCGTGCCCGCCTGCGCGCGTCGGAGCGTGCTTCTTCCTCCATCTGCCGAACCTCTCGGGCGAGCTCGTGCCGGACGAGGTCCTTCGAGCGTTCGAGCAGCTGCTGGCGCGCCTCGTGGACCGTGAGCCCCGAGATCTTCTCGAGCCCGAGCAGTGCGTCGCGCTGCGCCTCGCGGAGCTCGTCCTGCAACGCCTTCACGTGCACCTCGCGGTCCCCGAGTCCCTGCTCCTTCCGCTCGAGCTCGATCAGCGCGGCTTCGGCCTCGTGCTCCTTCTGCAGCACGCGCTCCTCGATCTTGGCGATCTCGACCCGGCGATCCTGCACCTCGTTCTCGATCTCGCTGCGGAGCGAGACGGCCTGCTCGCGCGCCTCCACCTGTGCCTCGCGGCGAACGGCTTCGGCTTGCCGGCGAGCGTCGTCGAGCAGGCGCTCGCCTTCTTTCCGGGCGACGCTGACCCGCGAGCGCGACCAGGCGAGGAGGGCCACCGACGCCGCGACGGCCCCGATGGCGATCCCGATGAGCACTGCGCCGGCCGAGAGCATCAAACCCCCAGGGGAGGACGTGGTTGTCCGCGGGCTTCCCGCGGGTGCTCTCACCCAGCTCCTGACCTGCACGGTCACGAGCCGGTTGCCCGGCGACTACGTCAGAGCGGTGCGCATCCTCCGGCCTCGGGCGGCGTCGAGTCGGGATCGGGACTGCTTCATGGTGTGGTCGAGGAACATGAATTCAGAAAGCGTGTGCGTGCAGGAAAACAACGGATGAAAGCAAGGTCATCGTAACGGCTCGGTACGCGCCGCCGCAACGGCCGCGTGCGCGACGTCCGGTGAGAAGCCCTTCCCGAGGAGGTAGCGCTCGGTCCGCGCGTCCGGGCCGCGGCGCTCGACGACGCGCTGCGCGCGCGCAGACTCGTTCTCGAGCCCTTCGAGCACCCCCTCGATCGTCTCGCGCTCGACCCCTGCGGAGACGAGGTCGTGCTCGATCAGCGCGTCGCCGGCCCCTCGCTCGGCGAGCACGCGTGCGCGCGCCTCCGCGAACCGGCGGTCGTCCACGAGACCCGTCCGGGCGAGCGTGGCGAGCGCGTCCGCTCGTTCGGGCTCGCCGATTCCGTGGGCTTCGAGGTAGTGCTCGACCTGGCTCGAGCTGCGCTCGCGGTGCCGGAGCGCCCGTAGCGCCTGCTCGACGGCCTCCTCCCCCATCTAGATGGTTGGTGCCATGAGATCGCCATCTCCCGAGCGCGGGCTGGCCGCTCCGGGCCGCGAAGAGCATGCCCGACGCCGTGCCGCTCCTGAGCGGCCTGCGTCCGGGCGGAAGCGGCACGGACGCGCCGGCTCGCGCATCCGGCCGCGCGAGATCGTGGCGTCAACCATCTAGCCCTGGACGGGAGAGGAGGACATCGCAACGGGTTCCTCGACGACCTCGACCTCGACTGCGGCTTCCGCAGGCGCCTCCGACGGGAGGAGCCGTGCCGAGATGACCTGGTCGTCCGGAGCGTCCGCCTGGATGCGCGCGAGGATCTGCTGGACGAGGTCGGGGTTCTCGGAGAGGAAGCTCGTCGCGTTCTGACGTCCCTGGCCGAGCCGCTCGTCGCCGAAGCTGAAGTACGAGCCGGCCTTCTGAACGACCTTCTTCTCGAGTGCGACGTCGAGCACCGTTCCCTCCCAGGGGATGCCCGAGCCGTACACGATGTCGAACTCCGCCTGCTTGAACGGCGGTGCGACCTTGTTCTTCACGACCTTGACCCGCACGCGGTTGCCGAACGCCTCGGCGCCGTCCTTCAGGGTCTCGATCCGCCGGATGTCGAGCCGGACGGACGAATAGAACTTCAGCGCGCGGCCGCCGGGCGTCGTCTCCGGGTTGCCGAACATGACACCGATCTTCTCGCGCAGCTGGTTCGTGAAGAGGCAGATCGTGTCCGTCCGGTTGAGCGTGCCCGCGAGCTTCCGGAGCGCCTGGCTCATGAGCCTCGCCTGCAGCCCGACGTGCGAGTCGCCCATCTCGCCCTCGATCTCGGCCTTGGGGACGAGTGCGGCGACGGAGTCGATCGCGACGATGTCGAGGGCGCCCGAGCGGATGAGGAGCTCGGTGATCTCGAGCGCCTGCTCGCCGGTGTCGGGCTGCGAGACGAGCAGCTGATCGATGTCGACGCCGATCCGGCGCGCATACGACGGATCCATGGCGTGCTCCGCGTCGATGAACGCGCAGATGCCGCCGCGGCGCTGGGCCTCGGCCATCACGTGGTAGACGAGGGTCGTCTTCCCGGAAGCCTCCGGACCGAAGACCTCGACGATGCGCCCGCGCGGCAGGCCGCCGATGCCGAGCGCCATGTCGAGTGCGAGCGAGCCCGTCGACACTGCTCCGATCGAGACCTGCGGCCGGTCGCTCATGCGCATCACCGAGCCCTTTCCGAATTGCCGCTCGATCTGTCCGAGTGCGACATCGAGTGCTTCCTCGCGCTTCATCGACTCATCCTTTCAGCTGGCTGTCTCCAAGCGAACACGATTCCAGGACCTCGTAGCGCGCCCCTGTCGGGCGCAGACGTGAAAGGAAAGCAGCGACCCCGGATGGAGCGAACACGCCGAGCGCCGGCACCGGCGGCTCCAGCTTCGGTCGCGCACGGAAGCGCAGAACGGTGATGTGCGGAAGCCACGGCCGCCGCTCGGGCACGTACACGCCGAGCCGCTCCAGGCGAGCGTGCAGCCGGCCGGCGAGGTCGGTCGCACGGCCGCTGGGATCGGCGAGGACGACCATCCCGACCGAGCGCGTCTCCCGGTAGCGCACGGGCTCGAGCTCGAACGGAGCGGTGGCGCCGGCGTCCTCGCGGAGGGCGTGCAGGATCGGGTCGAGCTCGCGTCGTGGCGTGTACCCGAGAAACGCGAGCGTGACGTGGAAGGTCGCGACCCCGCGGCCGCGGGTGAGGTGCCGCTCGCCCCAGCGTGCGAGCTCGTCGGCCACGGCGTCCGGCAGCTCGAGAGCGAGGAACAGGCGGAGCCGGTCATCCCCCTCGACGGTAGCGCCTGCGCTCACGCGTCCGTGTGCCGACTCTCCAACAAGCGACGAACGAGATGGAGGGAGGCGGCGGTCGCCCTGCCCCGGATCATGTCGCGATCGCCTGGCAGCTCCGTGCGCACGGCCTTCTCGCCGTCCGGCCCCGCCGCGTGGGCGAACACGAGGCCAACCGGCTTGTCGGGCGTCCCGCCGTCCGGTCCGGCGACGCCCGTCACGGCGACGCCGACGTCGGCACCGAGACGCACGCGGGCGCCCTCCGCCATCGCCCGGGCGACCTCGGCCGAGACGGCGCCGTGCTCGGCGAGGAGCGACCCGGGCACGTCGAGGCCGAGCTCCTTCACCTCGTCGGCGTACGCCACGACGGCTCCGCGAAAGACGTCGCTCGCGCCGGGAACGGCCGTGAGGCGGGCCGCGACCATGCCGCCGGTGCAGGATTCGGCGGTCGCGAGCGTCAGCCCCTGCGAGCGGCAGCGCTCGAGGACGATCTCCGCGATCGCGCGCTCGTCCTCTCCGAAGAGGTACGGGCCGAGCGCGCTGCGGAGCGAGTCCGCGATGCGTGCCCCGCGCTCCTCCGCCTCGGGCTCGACGAAGAGATCGACGTGGATCTCGAACTCGCGGGCGCAGATCGTCACGTCGACGCCTTCGCCTTCGCCGCCTGCGCCTGCCAGCGCCTCCGCCACCGCGGACTCCGGCGTCCCGAAGAAGCGCAGGACGCGGTGCTCGCGCGCCGGCGCGCGGTCGAGCACGCGCCGCACGGGCTCGCTCTCGAGTGCCCGAGGCCAGAGGCGCTGGAGCTCGCGCGGCGGGCCGGGCAGCACGACGACGACGCAGCTTCCCATGTCGAGCACGAGCCCGGGCGCGGTGCCGGCGAGCCCGAGCGAGAGCGCGCCCTCCGGAAGCGTCGCCTGCTTGCGCACTCCGCTCTGGAACTCCACGTACGGGCGCCCGAGCCGCTCGGCGATCGTGCGCGAGATCGTCCCGATCGCATCCTCGAGCCCCTCGTCCACGACGAGCGGCCGCCCGGCCACGCGGGCGACGAGCTCGACCGTCCGGTCGTCGTGGGTCGGGCCGAGACCGCCGGAGACGAGGCAGAGATCGGCCGCGAACGCCTCGCGGAACGCCGCCTCCAGGTCGTCTACGGCGTCGCCGACGATCGCGATTCGCACCGGCTCGAGCCCGAGGCGTACCGCCTCCGAGGCGAGGAACGGCCCGTTGCGGTCCTTCCGCTCCCCGCGAACGAGCTCCGAGCCCGTGGCGACGATCGCCGCCCGGGGGCGGCTCAAGTGGAGGCCCGGGTGACCCGGTGCGCGGTGACGACGAACGTCGTGCCGGCCGGCAGCTCGACCCGGTTGCCGTTCACGCGCACCGTGACGTTGTCGGGCGCGCGCAGCGCGAGCTGCAGCGAGCGGCCGTCGAACGACTTGTGCTGGCCGCGCTCGAGCGTCCCCGAGTACAGGAGCTTGCCCGCGGACGAGGTCTGCCGGACCTCCATCCACGAGTTGCCGGCGGTCGCACCGACGACGAGGTGCACGCGTCCCCGCGCGTGGGAGCGCGCGGGCGCCCCCGTGCCCTGTGCGAGGCCGGGGACGGCCTCTCCCTCGGGGCCGCCGAACTTCCACGCGGCGATGACGAGCGCCGTCGCGATCGCGATCGCCACCAGCGCGATCGCGGCCATCCGCGACTCGCGCGGGCCGCGATCGCGGCGCGGCGCCGGAGCCCGGCGCGCCCGAACGGGCGCATCGTCCTCCCCCACCGTGAAACGGGAGTTGTACTCGTCGACGAAGGGCTGGCCGTCGAGGCCGAGCGCCTCCGCATATGAGCGCAGGAACCCGCGGACGTACGTCGGCGCGGGCAGGATGTCGAACCGCTCGTCCTCGAGCGCGCGGAGGTACTTCGGGCGGATCTTCGTCCGCTCCTCGAGCTCCGGGAAGTCGAGGTCCTGACGGAGGCGGGCCTCGCGGAGGCTGGAGCCGATGTCGAACATGAAGGCGGAAGTGTAGTGGCTTCGGAGAAGTGCTCAGCCGCGCGACCCGACGTACTCGAGCAGGCCGTAGACGCCGAGCGCCACGAGCGCCGCCGCGGCGAGACAGAGGCCGACGACGCCGAGGACGTGCCCGGCCGTCGCTGCCCCGCTCCCTCCGCTCGAGGCGATGCTCAGCGACGAGCGCCTGCGGGCGCGGCGGGCGAGCACGAGGGCGAGGACGCCGAGCGCCAGCGCCAGGGGGATCGCGAAGCCCGCGTGCAGGAGCTCGTAGCTCGTGCTGTAGCGCGTGAGGTACACGGCGACGGGGAGCGACGCGACGGATGCAGCGCCCGCGACGATGGAGCCGCGCGCGGCGGCTGTGCCAGCCTGCGCCACGCTACTGCTTGACGTACGGACGGCCGATCGAGGCCGGCGGGATCGACCGGCCGATGACGCCCGCGACCGCGACGAGAGTGAGCACGTACGGCAACGTGTTGAAGAGGAGCGGCGTGGCGCTGCCCTCGGCGAAGTACGCCGGAAGGCGGTCGCCGAGCGCGCTCGAGAAGCCGAACAGCAGGCACGCGGCATAGGCGCCGAACGGCCGCCAGTTGCCGAAGATGATCGCGGCGATGGCGATGAATCCACGCCCGCCCGTGAGATTCTGGTCGAAGAGGTTCACGTCGGCGACGGAGAGGTAGGCGCCGCCGAGCGCGGCGAGCGCGCCCGACGTGATCACCGCCGCGTACCGGATCCCGTACACGGAGATCCCGACGGTGTCCGCGGCCCGCGGATGCTCCCCGACGGCACGGATTCGAAGGCCGAGCGACGTCTTGAAGAGGACGACGTACGTCAGGATCAGGACGAGGAAGCTCAACCAGATCATCCAGTTCAGGTCACCGAAGACTGATTGGAGGAAGGTGCCGCCGAGCTCGACCGGCCCGATCGACACATCGGGGATGTGCCCGAGGAAGTCCAGAGACGGGCTGGAGACGGTGGGCACGTCCGTCGGCGAGCCCTGGTCGCCGTAGAGGTCGACGAACGCGTAGCCCGTGATCCCGAGGGCGAGGAAGTTGATGCCCGTGCCCACGACGATCTGGTTGGCGCGGAGGTGGATGCAGAAGACGGCGTGCACGAGGGCGAGGGCAGCGCCGGCAGCCATCGCGCAGACGAGCCCGAGCGGCCAGGAGCCGAGACGATCCGTCGCGTAGAAGCCGAAGAAGGCGCCCATCAGCATCATTCCCTCGAGCCCGATGTTCACCACCCCGCTCCGCTCCGAGAACAGGCCGCCCATGGCCGCGAACGCGAGCGGGGTCGCATAGCGGAGCGTCGCTCCCAGGAGGACCGACCAGGCGAAGACGAGGTCCAGGTTGGCGAGACCCGACTGCTGTGCCGCGATTCCGAGACTCAACCCGATGAGAGCCGTGGCCGCGGCGCCCCAGCCCACCCGGCCTCCGCCCCGGGTGATCGACGTGATCGCGGCGGCGAGGGCCAGGATCGCGAAGATCGCGGGCCAGCCGAGCCCGCGCGCGTGGATCGGCGGCAGCGTGAGCCAGCACGCGACGAGCCCGAGGGCGATCCCGAGCACACCGATCGCGTGCGGCGTCGTCAGGCGCGTCACCGGCCTCGAGGCGACGGCGAGGCCGCTCACGACGCAGGCTCCGGTTGCGCGGCAGCTGTCGACTGTCCGCGTCTGAGCTTCTTCCGCGCGTTCCAGGCGTAGAGGATCAGCAGGTCGGCGCCGACGAAGAGGACGACGAGTCCCTGGATGAGCAGCGTCAGGTTGCTCGCGAGCTCCGGCTTGAAGATCGACGGGTCGAGGTTGCGCTGCGACGTGCCCGTGAGCAGGGCGCCGAAGAGAAGCGCCGCGAGACCGGTGCCGACGGCGGTGTTGCGGCCGAGCAGCGCGACCGCGATGCCGAGGAAGCCGATCTGCGACAGCGAGATCGTGCTCGCCGCGACCCGGTACTCCCAGCCGAGGACGTCCATCGCACCGCCGATCCCGGCGAACGCCCCGGCGATGGCCATCGCGAGGAAGTAGCTCCGCGCCACGCTGATCCCCCCGTAGCGTGCGGCGTCGGGGCTGTGGCCCACGGCGCGCACCTCGTAGCCGAGGGTCGTGCGGTTGAGCACGATCGAGTAGACGACGAGGGCGGCGATCCCGACGAACAGGCCGACGTGCGCTCCCTGCAGCACGCCGAGCCCCCAGAAGGTCGGCAGCTTCCCGGAGTCCGCCACGTTCTCGGAGGTCGAGGTGGCGATGTTGGCGTTCAGCGGTCCGTCCGAGCCGAGCAGCCACTGGCCCGTCCAGAACATGATCCAGTTGAGCATGATCGTGACCACGACCTCGTGGGCGCCGACGGTCGCCTTGAGGAAGCCGGCGATCCCCGCCAGGAGCGCGCCGGCGGTCGCCGCGGCGGCGATCCCGAGCACGACGTGGGGAAACTGCGTCATGCTCGCGAACGAGGACCCGACCCACACCGCGGCGAGCGACCCGGCGATGTACTGCCCCTGTCCGCCGATGTTGAACAGGCCGCAGCGGAAGGCGAAGGCGACCGCGAGGCCCGTGAAGATCAAGGTCGTGGTCAGCAGCAGGGTCTGCTGGAGCGCGTAGGCGTCGCGGGACTCGAGGCTGTTCGTGTCCAGCGGGAACCAGACCCTCGTGTCGGTGAACGGCACGCCGATCGTGTAGCTCCCGGGGTGGAAGAACCAGCTGAGGCCCGTCCCGTCGAAGATCGCCCGGTAGGTCGACAGCGGGTTGTGGCCCGTCGTGACGAGGACGACCAGGCCGGCGATGACGAACGCCAGCACCGTCGTGACGAGGGGGACGGCGAGCCCACCTGCCCGCTGGAAGGCGGAGAAGCGCTCGGCGACGCTCGGGGCGTAGCCGCCGGGCTCGCCGTGAGGCGGCTGCGTGGGTCCCGTCGCTGCGGGGTCGCTCACGCGGCGGCTTCCTCCCCGTCTCCGCCCCCGCCGATCATCGCGATACCGAGTGTCTCGGCGTCGACCCCGGGCCCGAACTCGCCGACGATCCGGCCTTCGTACATGACGAGGATGCGGTCGGAGAGAGAGAGGATCTCGTCGAGCTCGAGCGAGACGAGCAGGATGGCCCGGCCCTCGTCGCGCTCGGTCACCAGCCGGCTGTGCAGGAAGGCGATCGCGCCGACGTCGAGGCCGCGAGTCGGCTGCGCGGCGATCAGCACGCGCGGGTCGCGCGAGACCTCGCGGGCGACGACGAGCTTCTGCTGGTTTCCGCCGGAGAGCTCCGAGACCTTGGACGAGGGCGTCCCGCCGCGAACGTCGAACTCGGAGATGAGCCGCCGGGCGCTCGCGATCATGCGGCTCGGGCGCAGCCAGCCGAGATGGGAGTTCGGCTCGTGGCGGTAGTCGTGCAGCGACAGGTTCTCGGCGAGCGAGAAGTCGAGGATGATGCCGCGTCGCAGGCGATCCTCCGGTATGTGCCCCAGACCGGCATCGAGCCGGTCTCGCGCGCTGCCCTTCGTGATCTCGCTGCCGGCCAGGGTCACGCGGCCGCCGGTCGTGCGCCTGAGCCCGGTGAGCGCCTCGAGAAGCTCGGTCTGGCCGTTCCCGTCGACTCCCGCGATGCCGACGATCTCCCCTGCGCGGACCTGAAAGCTGACGCCGCGGACCGCAGGCAGCCCGCGGTCGTCCTCGACCGTGAGCTCCTCCACCTCGAGGAGCGTCTCGCCCGGGGTCGCCGGCTCCTTGTCCACCTGCAGGACCACCTCGCGTCCGACCATGAGCCGTGCGAGGCCCTGCTCGGTCGCGCCCTCCCGCGGCACGGTGCCGACGAGCTTCCCGCGGCGGAGCACGCTGATGCGATCCGCGATCTCGAGCACTTCGTGGAGCTTGTGGCTGATGAAGATGACGGACATCCCCTCGCGGGTCAGCGTCCTCAGGATCGTGAAGAGGTCGTTCGCCTCACCCGGCGTCAGGACCGCCGTGGGCTCGTCGAGGATGAGGATGTCGGCACGTCGGTACAACGCCTTCAGGATCTCCACGCGCTGCTGCTGCCCGACGGTGATGTCGTGCACCAGGGAGTCCGGATCGATCGCGAAGTTGAAGCTCTGGGCGAGCTCGCGGACGCGGCGGTCCGCGGAGGCGTGGTCGAGGAAGATCCGGGCGTATCGGGCTCGGTGCCGAGCACGATGTTCTCGGCGACCGTCATCACCGGGATGAGCATGAAGTGCTGGTGCACCATCCCGATCCCGTGCTGGATGCGCGTCCTGCGCCGAATGCATCGTGATCGGCTCGCCCTTGACGAGGATGTCGCCCTCGTCGGGCTTGTAGATGCCGTAGACGACGTTCATGAGCGTCGACTTGCCCGCGCCGTTCTCGCCGAGCAGCGCATGCACCTCCCCGCGACGAAGATCGAGATCGATGCGATCGTTCGCGACGATTCCGGGGAAGCGTTTCGTGATACCGCGCAGTTCCAGGACGGGCGGAGCGGCGGCCATCGGGCGCGATTCTACGACGTGAAAGACGAGGGGGGCGCTTGGCGCCCCCCTCGAACGGTCCTCGACGAGCCTAGAGCGTCGCCGGGGGCTTGATCTTGCCCTTGATGATGAGCGCCTTCTCGGCGTTCATCTTCGTGACGAAGGCCTTCGGGACGCGCTTGCTGATCTTGCCGACGTCCTGGCCCTTGTTCTTCAGGTTGAAGACGAGGTCCCTGCCGGGGCCGAGCTTGCCGTCCTTCGCGAGCTTGTAGAACGTGAAGACGGCCGTGTCGACCCGCTTGACGCCGCTCGTCAGGATGTGCGAGCCGAGGTACGCCTGGTCGGCGTCGACACCGATGCCCCACACACCCGACTGCTTGGCAGCCTGGAGCGCGCCGAGGCCGCAGCCGCCGGCGACCTGGAACACCGCCTGCGCACCCTGGGAGATGTGCTTGAGCGCGATCTCCTTGCACTTCGGGGCGGCGGACGGCGGGAAGTCGCCCGAGTAGTCGATCAGGACCTTGAAGCGCTTGTCGACGGCCTTCGCACCGGCGCGGTAGCCGGCGATCCAGTTGTCGACGGACGGGATCTTCTTCCCGCCGACCGCACTCAGGACGAGCCTGCCGGACGACTTGCCCTTCGGCCCGATCTTCGCCTTGGCCATCTCGGCGGCGAGGTAGCCGACGAGGAAGCCCGACTCCTCCGACTTGAAGGTCAGCCCGTACGCATTCGTGGGCTGGTCGGCGAGCGCCACGCGCGGAAAGTCGGTGATCGCCCACTTGATGTCCGGAAACTGCTTCGCCGCCGTGTTCGTGGCGTCCGCGAGCAGGAAGCCGTTCATGACGACCGCCTTGGCTCCCCACTGCGAAGCGGCGACCGCGTTCGGCAGATAGTCGGCCTCCGATGCGGAGACGTAGACCTTGGTCTGGATGCCGAGCACCTTCTGGGCCTTCAAGCGGCCGAGGTTGCCGAGGTGGTTGAAGCTCTTGTCGTTGAGACCTGCCGTGTCGGTGTTGAACGCGGCCTGGAACGACCCCTGCGCCGAGCCCGTTCCGGCCGTGATACCGAGCGCCGCGACGAGCGTGGCGATCAACGCCGCGCAGATCGCGACTGAGTTCCTGCGTACCTTCACGTGCCCTCCTTACGAGTAAGCCTGCCGCCCTGATTGGACGCTTGATCTAACCGCAAGTTGGGCTACTTCTCAAGTTCGTAACACGCTCGACACACGGCGCGATCGCAGCCGCTCCGCGGCTGCGCTTTAGGGATCGTACGCGCGCGGGATCCGCGTTTCAGCGGATCCCGGGCTGCGCAACAACGGTGTGCACTTCGTTCTCGGAGACGAGCACTCGGCGCGGTTTCGAGCCTTCGTAGCCCGAGATGATCCCGCGTCGCTCGAGCATGTCGACGAGCCGTCCGGCACGTGTGTACCCGACGCGCAGACGCCGCTGCAGGAGCGAGACGGAGGCTGTCTGGGTCTGCACGACGATCTCGATCGCCTTGTCGAGCAGGGGATCCTCGTCGGGGTCGAAGTCGAGGTCCTCCTCCCCCTCCTCATACGCGGCCTCGCGCGCTTCGAGCAGCGACTCGTCGAGGTCCTGGCCGCGTTGCGCCCGGCACTGCTCGACGACGAGGGCGACCTCCTCCTCGCTCACGTACGCGCCCTGCAGGCGCTGCAGGCGTGAGGTGCCGAGCGGCTTGAAGAGCATGTCGCCCTGCCCCAGAAGGCTCTCCGCGCCGGCCCCGTCGAGGATGACGCGCGAGTCGGTCTGGCTCGAGACGGCGAACGCGATCCGCGAGGGGACGTTCGCCTTGATCATCCCGGTGATGACGTCGACGGACGGACGCTGCGTCGCGAGCACGAGGTGGATGCCGACCGCGCGCGACTTCTGCGCGAGGCGGATGACGCAGTCCTCGACGGCCTGCGGCGAGACCATCATGAGGTCGGCGAGCTCGTCGATGACGACGAGCAGGTACGGGAGGGGCGCCTCGCCGCGGGCGCGGAGGGCGCGGTTCGCCTCGGGCAGGCTGCGCGCCCGCACGAACGAGAGACGCTCGTACCTGCGCTCCATCTCGGCGACGACGTTCATGAGGACGGTCGCCGCCTCCTTCGGGCTCGAGACGACGGGCGTGAGGAGGTGCGGGATCGACTCGTAGTAGCCGAGCTCGATCCGTTTCGGGTCGATGAGGATCATCCGCACCTCGTCGGGCGTCGCCCGCAGGAGCGTGGACGTGAGGATCGTGTTGATGCAGCCCGACTTCCCCGAGCCGGTCGTGCCGGCGATCAGGAGATGCGGCATGCGCGCGAGGTCGGTCCAGACGGCGTTGCCCGAGATGTCCTTGCCGAGCCAGACCGAGAGCGGGCTCGCCGTGGCGGGCAGGTCGCCGAAGATGTCGCCGAGCGTGACGAGCTTCGGCGAGAGGTTGGGCACCTCGACCCCGACGGCCTGCTTGCCCGGAATCGGCGCGAGGATGCGGATCTCCGTGGTCGCGAGGGCGTACGAGAGGTCATCCTTGAGGCCGGCGACCTTCGACACCTTCGTGCCCGGCGCGAGCTGGAGCTCGTAGCGGGTCACCCGCGGGCCGGAGATCTGCCCTGTCACGGTCGCGTCCACCCCGAACTCGGCCAGGGTGCGCACGAGCAGGTCCGCCGTCTTCGCGCTCGCGTCCCCGCCCGAAGACGTCCCGGCCGGAGACGGGCGCAGCAGCGAGCGGTCCGGGAGCCGGTAGTCCGCGTGCTCCGACGAGGTCTCGAACGCGGACTCGGCGCTCGCCTCGTCCGGGAGCTCCGGCTCCTCCGCGAGGAGCGGCGCGTGCTCGTGCGAGGGCGGCCCCGCACCGACGACGTCGGGATAGGCCTCCGCGCCGTCGAGCAGGCGGTGCTGCACGGTGGGCACCGTCGCCGCCGCGACCGGTTCTTCAGCGGAGAGCTCCTCGGCCGTCTGCGACTCGCCCGAGGGCCACTCGAACGCACGCCGGGCGCCGGAGCCGGCCCGCTTCACGGCGTGGCCGGTCCCGCGCAGGATCGCCCCCGTCGATGCGCCGCTCACGAGCAGGAGCCCCGCCAGCAGCAGCGCCGAGCCGATGATCGCGGCGCCCGTGTCGCCGACGAGCGCGGCGAGCGAGCCGCCGAGCGCGAGTCCGACGAAGCCGCCCGAGTCCTTGCCGAGCAGGGTCATGAGCCCGAGGAAGCCGACGCCCACCCCGAGGCGGAAGGGTCGAACGTCGAGGAGGTCGCTGCGCGCGAGGAGGAGGCCCCCGAGGCCGACGAGCGCGACCGGGAGCACGTAGGCGGCGCCGCCGACGACCTGCCGCAGCCCATCGGCGAGCCACGAGCCGACGGCCCCTCCGTCCAGACCGAGGTAGAGGATCGCGGCGAGCACCAGTCCGAGCGCGAGCAGCGCGAGGCCCAGAAGCTCGTTCTCGTGCTGGGAGCGCGTGCGGCGGGTCCGCTTGCGCACGCGTGCGGGGACGCGTGGACGAAGCGGCCGCTTCTTCCTGCGAGCAGCCATGCTCGCGCGATTCGACGTGGCTCGGCCCGCTCCTGCGGGGTGCCGACGATCGTCTAGCGTGCCCACGTGCTCGAGCGGGTACGGCGCATCCCGGAGAACGTCAGGGCGGTCAGCGTCGTCTCGCTCGTCAACGACGTCGCGAGCGAGCTCGCCTATCCGGTGGTCCCGCTGTTCCTGACGACCGTGCTGGGAGCCCCCGTCGCCGCGATCGGGCTGATCGAGGGCGTCGCGGAGGGCGCGGCCGTCGGCCTCGGCGCGTTCTCGGGGTGGGTCTCGGATCGGAGCGGGGGCCGCCGCGTGCCGTGGATCACGGCCGGCTATTCGTTCTCGGCCATCGCGCGCGCGCTCATCGCCGCCGCCACGCACTGGGGTCTCGTGCTCGTGGGCCGCCTCGTCGACCGGGTCGGGAAGGCGGTGCGCACGGCGCCCCGCGACGCGCTCATCCGCGACTCCTCGAGCGCGGAGCTCGTGGGCGCGAGCTTCGGCTTCCACCGCGCGCTCGACACGATCGGCGCGACGATCGGACCGCTCGTCGCGGTCGCGTTGCTCGCCGCCGGCACGAGCCTGCGCGCCGTGCTCGCGCTCTCGGTCGTCCCGGGCCTCCTCGCCGTCCTGCTCGTGCGGCGCGTGCACGAGGCGCCCCGCCGCTCGCCGGCGGTCTCCGAGCGGCGGCCCGAGCCCCGCCTCCGCCCCGGATTCTGGCTCGTGGTCGTCGCCTCGGCCGTCTTCGCCCTCGGGAACTCCTCGAATGCCTTCCTCCTGCTGCGCGCGTCGAACCTCGGGCTCTCGACCACGCTCGTGATCCTCGCCTACGCGCTCTACAACGCCGTCTACGCGGGGCTCGCGTGGCCGCTGGGCTCGCTCTCCGACCGCATCCCGCGCGCGGCCGTGCTCGGAGGCGGGATCGCGGTGTACGCGCTGGTCTACGTCGGGCTCGCTCTCGCCTCGGGCACCTGGGCGATCTGGCCGCTGTTCGCCCTGTACGGCGTGTACGTCGCCGCGACCGACGGCGTGGGAAAGGCGTGGGTCGCGGACCACGTCGAGGGGCCGCTCGCGGGAACGGCGTACGGCATCTACGGCGCGGCCGTCGGCGGTGCGCTCCTGATCGCGAGCGTGCTCGCCGGAGTGCTCTGGACGGAGGTCGGGCCGGCGGCCACGTTCTGGGTGGGAGCGGCGTTCGCCGTCGTGTCGCTTCCGTTGGTCGCCCTGGCGGCGCGCGCACGACCGTCCGAGCCGGCCCCCGCGTCGAGCGCGACGCGCTGAGAGTCGCTCGACGCCTCAGCGCGGCTCGAACGCAGCGCAGAGCATGCCGAAGTAGGTGGGCCGCTCGTAGGACAGGAGCTCGGAGGCGAAGCCGCTACCGAGCGCGCCGTGCAGCACGAGGACCTGCCACAGGCTGTCGGCCGAGGCCTCACCCACGATCTCCTCGAGCCCGAGCGCGTCTTCCAGACGGTTCTCCGCGACGAGCTCGACCATCCGGCGGTCGAACTCGGCGGCCGCGGGGTGGAAGCCGAAGGGGCCGGCGGGGTCGTGCGCGTGGCCGTGGTCCGCGCTCGCGACGAGCGCGGCTCGTCTGCCCTCACAGGCCCTGGCCACGGCCGCGCCTGCTCGCACGTGGTCGGCGAGCGAGCGGTCTCGCGCAGGGCTCACGACCACGACCGGAGCCGGCTCCTCCGCCCGCCCGCCGAGGAACCACAGCGGGATGAGCGTGCCCCAGTCCATAGGCGCCTCGGCGAGCGACTCGTCGTTCGAGCCGTAGCTCACGCCGACCGCCGGCAGCCCCTCGTCGCGCAGCGCCTCGAGCACGCGAGCGGCAAGCTCGCGATCGACCGTGCAGACGAGCTCGAGCTCCGGCTCGTCGAGCGAGCCGGCGAGCGACGCGGCCGTGATCACGGCGAACGCGCCCTCGACGTGCACGTTGTGCGGCGTGACGACGATCGTGACATCGGGCTCCGCGGACGCGAGCCGGCGGCCGAGCTCCTCGAACGCGAGCCGCGTCGGCGACCCCTCGACGAAGGCGGGGTCGCCGTGCGGAGCGACCGCTCCGAAGACGATCACGCGCGGTCGCGCGAACGCTCGACGATCTGCTCGGCTTCCGCCCGGTTCCCGTAGCCGCGCGTCTCGACCTTCGCCTCCTCGAGGTCCTTGTACACCTGGAAGAAGTGCTCGATCTCGTTTCGCAGCTCGGCCGGGATGTCGTGGACGTCCGACACCCTCATCCAGGCCGGATCCCTGAGCGGCACGCACAGGATCTTCTCGTCCGGGCCCTTCTCGTCCGCCATGTGGAAGACGCCGACCACGCGCACCCGGATGCGGCAGCCGGGGAAGGTGGGCTCGCCCACGAGGACGAGCGCGTCGAGCGGATCGCCGTCCTCGCCCAGCGTCCCCTCGATGAAGCCGTAGTCGGCCGGGTAGGCCATCGAGGTGAAGAGCCGCCGGTCGAGCACCACGCCCCCGAGCTCCGGGTCGAGCTCGTACTTGTTCCGCGAGCCCGACGGAACCTCGACGAAGACGACGACCTGCTCGGACACGGAGCGAGGTTAGACGAGTACGACCGTCGAGAGCGTCGTCAGCGCCTCACGCGCGACCGCGGAGTCGATCTCGGCAGGCACGGGGTTGTAGCCCGTGTCGAAGCGGCTCGAATCTCGCGCGAGCGCGCGCAGCGAGTGCGCCTGCAGCGCGAATCCGAGGTCCATGATCTGGATCTGGTGACCGCTGGCGGCGGCGAGGTTGAGCATCTCACCGCCCGCGAGCAGGTACACAGTGCGTCCGTCGCGGAGCACGAGCTCCTCGACGTCGTCCTTGAGCGTGCGCCGGCTCGAGGCGAGCCCCTCGAGGGCGGGGACGTCGATCTCGTTCGCGAAGTGGCCGACGTTCGCGAGGACGGCCCCGTCGCGGAGGTGCTGCAGCACGCCAGCCGTGACTGCGTCGGGCCGACCCGTGACCGTGACGACCACATCGGCGAGCGTCAGGGCGAGCTCGATCGGGGCGACGCGCATCCCCTCGAACGCAGCCTCGAGCGCGCGGACGGCGTCGCGCTCGACGACGATCACGCTGGCGCCGAGGCTGCGGAGTGTGCGCGCGAGGCTCCGCCCGCACGAGCCGAAGCCGACGACGGCGAACGTCTTCGCAGCCACGAGGCTGTTCGTCGCGCGCAGGAAGCCGTCCAGGACGGCCGGCCCGATCCCGTGCTCGTTCTCGAACAGGAGCTTGATCGGGCTGTCGTTGATCACGATCACCGGAAATTGGACGCTCCCGGCGAGCTCGCCGAGCAGGCGGTGGCGGCCCGACGTCGTCTCCTCGGTCGCCGCGACGACCCT
The DNA here is from genome assembly GCA_963831285.1 of uncultured Gaiellaceae bacterium. Taxonomy (GTDB): domain Bacteria; phylum Actinomycetota; class Thermoleophilia; order Gaiellales; family Gaiellaceae; genus GMQP-bins7. Next base: position 443,649 of record CAWHPO010000001.1, read on the forward strand.
GGACGTCTCGGCTGCGACGCTCGCAGCGATGAGATCGGCGCCGTTGTCGAGCAGCAGATCCGGAGCCGACGCCAGGACGCGTGCGACGTGCTCGTGATGGTCTGCCAGCGTGTCCGCCTTGCGCGCATAGACGCGGATCCCCGGATCCTCGGCGAGGAACGCCGCGACCCGGTCGTCCGTCGTCGCCGGGCTTCCCGTCACGACGAGCTCCGCTCCGCCCGCGCGCAGCACCTCGACGAGCGCCGCGGTCTTCGCCTCGACGTGCAGGCACATGCCGATGCGCCTGCCTTCGAGCGGGAGCTCCCGCGCGAAGGCGTCGCGCAGCCCTCGCAGGAGCGGCATGTTCCGGCGGGTCCACTCGAGAACACGCTCGCCATCGGACGCGAGCGCGACGTCGGCGAGGCGGCTCGGCTCGAGAGCCGCCAGTGCGGGAACGTCGCTCATCGCTCGAGGTCGACCGGGTCGCAGGCGAGGATGGTCGGAGTCCGCATCGCGGCAGTATCGTCCGGCGCGTGGCGAGCGCGCGGGAGAAGATCCTCGCCTTCGCGCTCTCGCTCCCGGAGAGCGTCGAGGAGCATCCCTGGGGCGAGGACGTCGTGAAGGTGCGCGGGAAGATCTTCCTGTTCGCGGGCTCCGCCGGTTCGCGCCGCATCTCCGTCAAGCTCGCGGAGTCGCACGCACACGCCCTCGCCACGGACGGTGCGCGTCCGACGGGTTACGGCCTCGGGACCTCGGGCTGGGTCACCGTTCCCCTCCGCGCTCCCGGCGTCTCCCTCGACGTCCTCCGCGACTGGGTGGAGGAGAGCTACCGCATCGTGGCGCCCAAGCGGCTCGTCGCCGATCTCGACGCCGGGTAGTTACGCGGCGAGCGCCCGCAGGTCGTCCACCGTCGCGCCGAGCAGCGTGTCGCGCAGGTCGAAGAGACCTGCCCACAGCGACGAGCGATCGGGCAGCGCGTCGAGGCTCGCGGCCGTCGCGAGACCCTGCAGCGCCCGGACGAGCACGGCCAGCTCGAGGTACACGGCTGCGACGCGGTTCGGGCAGGCACGCACGCCGGCGCGGTCGAGGACGGGCCGCCATTCGACGAGCTCGCCCGCGCCCGGCCCTCCGTACCACGACTTGCCTTCCGCGAGCTCCGGCTCGAGCTCGAGGAGGTACTGCGAGAGCGGTCGCTCGAGGCCGGCGAGCGCCGTCTCGACCCGGTCGGCTGCGTGGCGCAGTGCGGCCTGGCGCGCACCCGGCGTCGCCGGGACCGCGTCCCCCCGACCCCAGCGCTCGAGCAGGCGGCAGAACGCGAGCGCGGACACCTCGCACGCGCGCAGCTGCGCGACGAGCCGGCGCGCCGTCAGCTCGCTCGCGGCGTTGCGCTCGATCACCGAGTGCCAACCGGTACTCATCGTGCAACCTTGGTTGCGCGATGAGTGTGGAGGGGCGTGGGGAACCGGGAGGTTCCCCACGCTTTCAGGAAGAAGGGGGCACGCGGGGGAAACATGGTTTCCCCCGCGAACGCGAGCCGGAGGCGAGCGTTCATCAGACCTCGATCACCACCGGCAGGACCATGGGGCGGCGGCGCGTGCGGTCGTAGACGATCTGCCCGACGGCGTCGTGGATGTGCTCCTGCAGGAGCTTGATCTCCGTCACGTGGCTGCGTGCGAGCTCGCGGACGACGCGGTCGGCCTCCTCGCGGAGCTCCTCGACGAGGTCGTCGGACTCGGCGAACCCTCGCGCGATCAGCTCGGGGGGAGCGATGTCGCCGCCGTCGGACGACGCGAGCGTGGTGACGACGATGAGGACGCCGTCGTCGGCCAGGCGCCGGCGGTCTCGGAGCGCGACGTCCTGGACGTCGCCGACGCGGAGCCCGTCGACGAAGGTGACGCCGGCGTCGACCTTGTCCGCGATTCGCGCGCCGCCCCGTACGAGCTCCACGACCGAGCCGTTCTCCGCGATCAGGATCCGCTCCTCCGGCACGCCCGACTCGCGCGCGAGCTTCGCGTGCGCGGCCAGCATCCGGTACTCGCCGTGGATCGGCATCACGTGGCGCGGGCGGACGAGCGACAGCATCGTCCGCAGCTCCTCCTGGTAGCCGTGGCCCGAGACGTGCACGGGCGCGATCTCCTCGTGCAGGACCTCCGCGCCTGCGCGGGCGAGCTGGTTGATCGAGTCGTGGACTCGGAGCTCGTTGCCGGGGACCGGCTTCGCGGAGATGACGACGGTGTCGCCCGGTTCCACCGAGACGGCCGGGTGGTCGCCGTAGGCGATTCGCGTGAGCGCAGACATCGGCTCCCCCTGGCTCCCCGTGCAGAGCACGAGCACCCGGTCGCGAGGAAGCCCCGCCGCCTCGTCGGCGCTCACGACGGCGTCCTCGGGGAACGAGACGTAGCCGAGGTTGCGGGCGATGTTGAGGTTCTTGCGCATCGAGCGGCCGACGACGACCACCTTGCGCCCGCATTCGACCGCGACGTCCGCGGCCTGCTGCATGCGGTGGATGTTCGACGCGAAGGAGGCGACGAGGATCTTCCCGTGCCGCAGCGGGAAGATCGAGCGAAACGCCTCGCCGACCAGGCGCTCTGAGCCCGTGTGGCCCGGCCGCTCCGCGTTCGTCGAGTCTCCGAGCAGGAGGTCGACGCCCCGGTTTCCGATCGCCGCGAGCGTCCCGACGTCCGTCTTCAGGCCGTCGACCGGCGTGTGGTCGAGCTTCCAGTCGCCCGTGTGGACGACGCGGCCGGCAGGTGTCTCGACGAGGAGCGCCGTCGAGTCGGGTATCGAGTGCGCGACGCGGACGAGCTCGATGCGGAACGGCCCGAGCTCGAGCGGGGCGTCTCCCGGTTCCGCGGCCACGAGCTCCGCCTTCTGCCCGAGCCCGTGCTCGTCGAGCTTCGACTTCACGAGCGCGAGGGTCAGCGGGGTCGCGATGACGGCGTCCACGTCGACCTCGCGCAGGAGGTACGGCAGCCCGCCGACGTGGTCCTCGTGGCCGTGCGTCAGCACCACGGCTCGGACGCGTCGCCCGAGGAGGTAGCCGATGTCCGGCAGGAGCAGATCGACCCCGAGGTGCTCGTCCCGCGGGAACGCGAGGCCCGCGTCGACGACGACGATCTCGCCGCCGAGCTCGTACACGGTCATGTTCTTCCCCACCTCGCCGAGACCGCCGAGCGGGATGATGCGCAGGGCTTCGCTCATCGTCTGAGTCTACGGGCGTCTTACAGCGGGAAGACGTCGACGGCGAACGTGTCCTCGTCGACACGCTCCGCATGCAGGCTGACGTCGCCGTACTCTGCGGCGAGCGAATCCAGCTCCGGAAGCGGGCGCAGCGTTCGCTCCTCGCCGACGGTGAGCTCCCGCTCGCCGTCGACGACGCTGAGATCGACGACGTCGGCCTCGACCTCGGGGAGTTGGACGAGCGCGACCCTCTCGGCGACCGCGGTCCAGATGTCACCCTCGTTTCGTATCGCCGCCGCGCGGTAGGGCGGTTCGATCGTCTCCTCGAGCGCCTCGGCCAGCGGCGCAAGCGAGTCGTCCGGGAGGTCGAGGTCGACCACGATCGTCCCGTCGTCGAGAGTCACGAAGGTGACCTCGTCGAGCCCGAGTAGTTCCCGGCACTTGGCAGACGCCACCGCATCCCACGTGCGTCCCTGTCCGACGCCCGAGATTCCGGCAATTCCGAGACCCGGGTCGCCGTCGAGACCCGGCGGCGTGGCGAGGAAACCGCCGGCGTTGGCTCCCATGAGGGCTGTGAGAAGGTCGCGGGAGCGCGACACGGTCAGACAGCCGTTGCGTGCAGCAGCCCGAGGCGCGCGAGGCAGTCCCGCACGGAGTCGCGCTCGTCGTCCGTCGCCTCGACGAGCGGCAGGCGGTGACCGCCCACCTCGTGTCCGAGCAGGTTGAGCGCCGCCTTGATCGCGATCGGGTTCGGGGCGACACGCAGGAGCTCGATGGACGGGCGCAGCTCCTCGTCCAGCGCACGTGCGCCCTGGACGTCGCCCGCGCGGAAGAGGCGAACCATCTCCTTCACCTGCGGCCCGACCACGTGCGTGTGCACGCAGACTCCACCGCGGCCGCCGAGCTCGAGGAACGGAAACACGAGGTCGTCGTCTCCCGCGTACAGCTCGAGGCCGAGATCGACGATCGCCCGTGCCTGCTCGAGGTCGGGATACGCCTGCTTGACGGCGTGCACCGCCGGGATCTCGGCGAGCTGCGCGATCGTGTCGGTCTGGAGGTTCAGGACGACGCGGCCCGGGATGTTGTAGACGACGAGCGCGCGATCGGTCTCGGAGGCGATCGCGCGGAAGTGCTCCACGATCCCGCGCACGGGCGGCTTGTTGTAGTACGGGGTGACCACGAGGAAACCGTGCGCGCCGAGCTCGTGCGCACGTCTCGTGAGATGGATCGAATGCTCGGTCGAGTACGTGCCGGTGCCGGCCACGACCGTCGCCCGGTCGCCGACCTCGTCGAGCGCCGCCTCGTACAGCGCGAACCGCTCGTCGTCGGAGAGCGTGGGCGACTCGCCCGTCGTGCCGGTGACGACGAGCCCGTCCGAGCCGTTCGCGACCAGGTGCGACGCCAACGCACGGAACGCGTCGTAGTCGACCGCGCCGTCCGCCTTGAAGGGCGTGACGATGGCGGTCAGGATCTCGCCCAGCACCTCGGCAATCCTACGTCACGGGAGGCGGGCAGATGCTCAGGGAGTTCCGGGACTTCATCATGCGCGGGAACCTGCTGGAGCGCGCCGTCGCATTCGTGATCGGCCTCGTGTTCGCGCGCTCGTAGACTCGTTCGTCCTCGACCTTAGCCGGAGTGCGTCACGCGGGCGGACGCAACGCTTCGACGTCGAACGTCCGTGTGTCCACCCGCGCGAGGACGCCGATCCCCGGTTGCGAGAGCGTGAGGATCCCTGCCGTGTCCACGGACATGCGCACCTGCTCGAGACCGTTCTGCGCGTTGCCCTGCCAGGGGAGGTCGATGCACCGGGCGCTGCGCTTCATCGTGTCGAGCGCGTGGATGAAGGCGTGGGACTCGAGGCCGTTGTACAGCGTGAACGCCGTGGCGCCGTCGCGGCTCCAGGTGCGCGCCATCGGCAGCCCGGCCATCTGCTCGTCGGGCTCGGTCTTGTCGACGATCGCACCGGGCTCGAGCCGACCGGTCGCGAGCAGCAGCGAGCGGACGACGTAGCGGATCGGGCCGTTGAGCCCGTTCGGCAACTCGGTGAGGTAGACGCGTCGGCCGTCGGGCGAGAGCGCGTCGAATGCAAACCAGCCCCGCAGGACGATCGTCCGCAGCGCGCGCAACGTCCGCGTGTCGACCACGACGAACCTGGTGGCGGCCGACCGATCGTAGATCGACGTGGAGAGCAGGAGTCGGCGCCCCTTCGCCCACGTGCCCTCGATCGTGCCCGAGTAGGTGGTCTGCGGGATTCCGAGCTTCCCGGGCAGTAGTCGCCTGCGGACCACCGCTCCGTCGCGATCGCGGACGAGCTGGACGCGCGTCCTACTTCCCTCCGTGCTCGCGACGACGTGCGCTCCGCCCGCGACGGCGACGCCCGGCGGGCCCTGCAGCGGGGAAGGCACGGGTCCGGCGCCGAGCGCCGAGGACACGAGCGCGCCCAGGGCGACTGCGCTTGCGACTGCTGCGACGATGCCGGGTCGTCTCATCGAGACCGCCTCCGTTCCTCGAGTATGTCAGCGATACACGGCGGCCGCGCGATCGGTTCCCGTGCGAGCGCTACAGGACGGCGTCGAGCCCGACCGTCAGGCCGGGTGGGAGCTCGCGCACCCGCTCGAGCGCGCGCAGGACGCCCGGGACGAACGCCTCGCGCGAGGTCGTGTCGTGCCGGATCGTCAGCGTCTCCCCCACCCCGCCGAACACGACCTCCTGGTGCGCCACCAGCCCTGGGAGCCGGACCGAGTGGATCGTCGGATCGGTGCCCATGCGCACGGCGGTCGCCTTCGCGGTTCCGGACGGAGCGTCGCGCTTCGTCTCGGCGTGCAGCTCGACGATCTCGGCGCGCGGGAAGATCCGTGCCGCATCCTCGGCGAAGCGCATCATGAGGACGGCGCCGAGTGCGAAGTTCGGAGCGTGGAAGCACGGCACACCCGCTTCCCGCGCCGCCGCGTCGACGGACTCGGCATCGAAGCCGGTGGTCCCGATGACGACCGGGACTCGCTCGGCGAGGCAGGCGCGGACGGTCCCGACCACCGCGTCCGGGCGCGTGAAGTCGATCGCGACGTCGCAGCCGGCGGAGCCGTGCTCACGCCCGTCGACGACCTCGTGCCCCGCCTCCGTCAGCGCAGGCCCGAGCGCGACGCCGACCTTTCCGGCCGCGCCGAACAGCGCGATCCGCATCAGGCCGCCTCGTCGACCAGGGTGGCGCTGACGCGGCCGACGGCGTCCGTGAAGCGGCTCTCGTCCGGCCCGATCCCGGCGACGGAGAGCCGGTCCGGGGAGAAGACCGCGCCGGCGATCTCCGCCACCTCGTCCGCCGTCACGGCCTCGACGCGCTTCACGATCGTCTCGGGAGTCAGGAGCGGCGTTCCCGTCACGGTCGACTTCCCGAGTCGGGTCATGCGCGCGGACGTGGACTCGAGCGAGAGCAGGATGCGTCCCTTGAGGTTCTCCTTTGCCCGCGCGAGCTCGTCCGCCCGCACGTTGCCGGAGACGATGTCGGAGAGCTCCCGCACCGCGATCTCGAGGCACTCCGCGAGGTTCTCCTCGCGGGTGCCGACGTAGACGCCGACCTGCCCGCCGTCGCCGTACTGCGACGAGTAGCTGTACACCGAGTACGCCATCCCGCGCTTCTCGCGGATCTCCTGGAAGAGGCGGGACGACGCCGACCCGCCGACGATGGCGTCCATGAGCGAGGCGGCGAACCTGCGGTCGTCGAGCCGCGAGATCCCCGGCGCGCTCAGGCACACGTGGTACTGCTCGGTGTCCTTGCGCAGGAAGCGAACGGTCGGGCGCAGGTTCTCGCGCGCAGGGCGCCGCGCCGGCAGGCCGGGGCCGCGAGCGGCGCCGTTGCGACGCTCGTCGAGCAGCCCGACGAGCGCGTCGTGGCGAACGTTGCCGGCGGCTGCGAGCACGATCTGGTCGCCCTGGTACGCCCGTCGGTGGTAGCCGGCGAGCGCGCGCTTCGAGACGGTCGAGATCACCTCGGCGGTGCCGATCACGGGGCGTCCGAGCGGATGCGCACCGAACACGGCCTCGGCCGCGAGGTCGTGGATGAGGTCGTTCGGCGTGTCCTCGACCATCGCGATCTCCTCGAGAACGACCTCTCGCTCCGAGTCGACGTCCGCGAACCGCGGGCGGAAGACCATGTCGGCCATCACGTCGAGCGCTCGCTCGAGCCGGTCGTCGGGGATCCGCGCGTACAGCACGGTCGTCTCCCGCGAGGTCGCCGCGTTCAGCTCGCCGCCGAGCTCGTCGAAGATCTCCGCGACCTCCTGGGCCGAGTAGCGCGACGAGCCCTTGAAGAGCAGGTGCTCGATGAAGTGCGAGACACCCGCGCCGCGAGTCGGGCTCGTCGCGCGAGCCCGCGGCGATCCAGAAGCCGAGCGCGACGGAGCGGACGCCCGGAACGCGTTCCGAGATGACGCGCTCGCCCGCCGCGAGCTCGGTGAGCTGGTGCTTCGCCACGACCGGCGGATTGTAGGGGCCGCGTTCGGCGGCCCTACGCCCGTTCGTCTCTCGGGAGGCGCAGAGGGGTCAGACCCCTCACAGCCCTGTGAGGGGTCTGACCCGGAGAGCCGGCAGGCGACGCGCGTCGCCTGCCGGCTCAGAGGTCACGCCCGCTCGCGCGAGCGACCGCGATCGCGACCGCCGCGAGGGCGCTCCTCGCGCGGCGGGCGCGGAGGTGCGTCCTTCGCCCGCTCGACGAGCTCCTCGGGCGTGACGAGCCCGCCGTTCTCGTGCTTCGCGACGAGCTTGAGGCCGATCCGGCCACGGTCCTTGTCGACCTCCTGCACGAGGACGTCGACGACGTCGCCCCGGTCCATCACATCCTGGATGTGGGCGACGCGGCCCGGTCCCACGTTCGAGACGTGGAGCAGGCCGTCCGTCCCCTTCTTCAGCTCGACGAACGCACCGAAGTCGGTCGTCTTCACGACCTTGCCCGTGTACGTGTCGCCGACCTCGGGCGACTTCGTGAGCGCGTGGATGGCAGCCATCGCCGCCTCCGCCTTCGTGCCCTCGGTGGCGTAGATGAGGATCGTGCCGTCCTCCTCGATGTCGATCTGCACCTCGTAGTCGGCCTCGAGCGCGCGGATCGTCTCGCCGCCCTTCCCGATGACCATCCCGATGAACTCGGGGTCGATCTTGATCGACGAGATGCGCGGCGCGTGGCCGGCGAGCGCCGTGCGCGGCTCCGGGATCGCGGCGAGCATCGTCTCCAGGATCTCGACGCGCGCCCGCTTCGCCTGCTCGAGCGCCGAGCGCATGATCTCCTGCGTCACGCCGGTGATCTTGATGTCCATCTGCAGGGCGGTGATCCCGTCCCGCGTGCCGGCCACCTTGAAGTCCATGTCACCGAGGTGATCCTCCGCGCCCTGGATGTCCGTGAGGATGACGTAGTCCTCGCCCTCCTTCACGAGGCCCATCGCGATGCCCGAGACGGGCGCTGCGATCGGCACGCCCGCGTCCATGAGCGCGAGCGTCGACCCGCAGACCGAGCCCATCGACGAGGAGCCGTTCGACTCCAGCGTCTCCGAGACGAGCCGGATCGTGTACGGGAACTCCTCGACGGAGGGGATCACGGCCTGCAGCGCGCGCTGCGCGAGAGCGCCGTGGCCGATGTCGCGCCGCTTCGGGCCGCGCATGAACCCCGTCTCCCCGACCGAGAAGGGCGGGAAGTTGTAGTGGTGCATGTAGCGGCGGCTCTGCTCGCGGGAGAGGTCGTCGATCCTCTGCCCCTCCTTCATCGTCCCGAGCGTGAGCAGCGTCATGATCTGCGTCTGGCCGCGGGTGAAGAGCGCCGAGCCGTGCGTGCGCGGGCTCACCGTGACCTCGCACTCGACGTGGCGGATCTCCTCCGCGGAGCGCCCGTCCGGGCGCCGCTTGTCGACCGCGATCTTCTTGCGGACGAGGTCCTTGTACACGGCCTCCGACGCGCGCTTCACGAACTGCTTCGTCAGCGAGTCCTTGACCGCCGGCTCGCCCTCGGCGGGCGCAGGCCCCACCGGGAAGGGCAGCTCGAGCTCCTCGAGGATGCGGTTGGTGAGGAGGTCTCGCTTCGCCGAGCGGAGCTCCTTCGAGTCCTGCTCGGCGTCCGTGAGCTCGCGGAGGTCGGTGAGGAACTGGTCCCGCACCGGCCCCTCGACCGCGGCGAGGCGCGAGCGCTCGAGGATCGACGCGAAGCTCGCGCCGATCTGCGCCCGCTTCGTCATGTCGTCCTCGGTGGACGCCATCGACACGGCCGGGGAGAGCTCCTCGACGAGGGCCTCGACGACGGTGCCGGCCTCCCGGAGTCCGTGCTCCGAGATCGCCCTGCGCACGGCGTCGCCGTGCGCCGCGTCGAGCTCGGCGGTGAGCTCCGTGTCGACCCACTTCGGCTTGCCGACCTGGGAGCGCAGCTCCTCGAGCGCCGCGCAGATGCGGCGGATCTCCGAGTGCGCGAGGTCGAGGGCCTCGAGGATCTCGTCCTCGGGGATCTGGTCTCCCCCGGCCTCCACCATCGTGAGTGCCTCGCTCGTGCCGACGACGATGAGGTCGAGCGACGACGAGTCGAGCTGCTCGAGCGTCGGGTTCACGACGAACGCGTCGTCGATGCGCCCGATGCGGACGGCGCCGATCGGGCCGAGGAACGGCAGCGGCGAGATCAGGAGCGCCGCGGAGGCGCCGTTGATGCAGAGGATGTCGTGCGGCGTGACGAGGTCCGCCGAGAGGACGGTGCAGATCACCTGCACCTCGTTGCGGAAGCCCTTCGGCCAGAGCGGCCGGATCGGGCGGTCGATCATCCGCGCGGTGAGCGTCGCCCGCTCGGTCGCGCGGCCCTCCCGCTTGAAGAAGCCGCCCGGGATCTTCCCGGCGGCGTACATCTTCTCCTCGACGTCGACCGTGAGCGGGAAGAAGTCGGCGTCCGGCCGCGCGTCGGGGCGTCCGACCGCGGTCGCGAGGATCATCGTCTCGCCCGAGCGGACGAGGACGGCCCCGTCGGCTTGCTTGGCGAGCTTGCCCGTCTCGAAGACGATCTCCTGACCGCCCACATCGACGGAGACCGAGGCGATGCGCCCGGCTGTGAGAGTGCTCATGTGAGGTATCCCTTCACCTTTCCTTCGTGTGCGGAAGGTGGAGGTTTGAGTCAGCCCGGTCGGCTCGATCGACCCAGATCGACGGAGCCCGGGGCTCGCTCAAACTTCCACCTTCCCTGTCTGTCCGCTTCGTCTCGGAGCCCTACCTGCGAAGGCCGAGCTCCTTGATGAGGGCGCGGTAGCCCTCGATGTCCTTTCTGGAGAGGTAGTCGAGGAAGCGGCGCCGCTGGCCGACGAGCCGCAGGAGCCCGCGCCGCGAGTAGTGGTCCTTCGGATGGGTGCGGAGGTGCTCGGTGAGGTCGTTGATACGTCGAGTGAGAAGGGCAACCTGCACCTCCGCCGAACCTGTGTCGGCAGGTCCACGCCCGTGCTTCTCGACGATTTCCAGCTTGACTTCCTTGGTGAGGCTCATGCATCTCCTCCTGACAGACGACTCCGCAATCCCCGCCCCGCGTGAAGGAAGAAACACGCTGGGGCCGCGACTGCGGCTTGGGGAAGGGTAGCAGCCGTGCTCCGCTGGATCATCCGCGCGCTCGCGATCGCCGTCGTCGTCGTCATCGTGCTGGTCGTACTCGACTTCGCGGAGATCCTCGTGCCCGCCGGGCCGGACGACTCGGCGTCGATGGCGGCGACGGTGCCCGGATGCTCGGGCAGAGTCCTCGCCGAAGGCATCACGTACCACATCCGCGATCCGCGACAGCACGACGTCGTCCTCGTCCACGCGGCGGTCACGGACCAGGGGAAGGTCGTGCCCGACAAGGACGCCACGGACCGGGTCCTCGTGCTGCGCGTCGCGGCCGGGCCGGGAGACGTCGTCGAGGGTCGCGCCGGCACCGTGTTCGTGAACGAGATCGAGCTCGACGACATCGCGACGAAGCCGTTCCCGAAGCAGACTGTCCCCAACGAGCAGTACTTCCTCCTCGGCGACAACCGGTCGGCGGCGATCGACAGCCGCACGTTCGGCCCGGTGCTCGGAAACGCCATCTACGCGAAGGTCTTCGCGGTCGACTGGCCGCTGCGAGACATCACGTTCCGCCTCGACCCGGCCTCCGGCGCCCCGCCCGGCCCAATCGCCTGCGACTGACCGGCGTAGCGCTTGTAACAGGTTGCAACTTGCGCCTCCGCGCGTTCGCGGCTTACCGCCGCCGCGCTTGTAACAACTTGTAACTTGGACGTATGAGGCCCGGCGTCGCGGCAGGACATCCGGCGACGGCAGAGGTGGGCGCCGAGGTACTCGCCGACGGAGGAACGGCGGCGGACGCCGTCGTCGCAATGGCGCTCGCCTCGTGCGTGGCGGAGACCGTCATGAGCGGCCTCCTCTCGGGGTGCCACGCGATCGCGTTCGACGGCTCGAGCGTCAAGAACCTCGATGGCTTCGCCGCCGTGCCCTCGTCGTCGGGCGAGCTCGCGGAGCTCCCGATTCCGTTCGGCGACGAGCTCGTCGTATACGCGATCGGCCCTGCGTCGTGTGCCGTTCCGGGACTACCGGCAGCGCTCGGCGAGCTATCCGATCGACTCGGCCGCCTGCCGTGGCGCAGGCTGTGCGAGCCCGCACTCGAGCTGGCGCGCACCGGGACGGCGCTGCCGGAGATGCACGCGCGCTCCCTCGAGATGCTCGGCGAGCTGTACGCGCTCGAGCGCGGCGCCGACCTCTTCGTGCGCGACGGTCGGCTCCTCTCCGCGGGCGACCGGCTGGTTCAGCCAGGCCTCGTCCGGGCGCTCGAAGCGCTCGCCGAGGAGGGCGCCGCGAGCGTCTACCGGGGTTCGATCGCGGAGGAGCTCGTACGCGTCGACGGCATCGTGCTGTCCCCGGAGGATCTCGCGCGGTACCGCGCGATCTGGCGGGACCCCGTGCTCGTCCCGTGCTACGGCCGACGGATCGCGACCCGCGGAGGGCTCTCGGGCGTGCCCGAGCTCCTCCCCCGGCTTCCCCGGCTGGGCGGCTCGTCCGAGACCGAGAGGGTGCTCGCGCTCGTCGAGGTGCTCGAGACGGACGGCGCAGGTGGCGAGCACACGACGAACATGGTCGCGGTCGACGCGCACGGCCGGGCCTGCGCCCTCACCCACTCGCTGGGGGTCGGGGCAGGCGTCTGGCTCGCAGGCTTCGACCTCCAGCTGAACAATCTCCTCGGCGAGTCCGACATCGTCTCCGGCGAGCCGGCTTCCGGCGACCACATGGAGAGCCGCATGGCGCCCTCGCTCGCGTTCGACGGAAACGGGCTCGAGCTCGCGATCGGCTCCGCGGGCGCGACTCGCCTGCGCACGGCCCTGGCGACGGTCCTGGCGGGCGTCCTCGGCGAAGGGATCGACGCCGAGAGCGCGGTCGCCCGTCCACGCGTCCACCCCACGCCGACCCTGGTCGACGCGGAGCCCGGCGTCGACGAGGCCGCCCTCGCGGAGCTCGAGGCCCGCGGGCGCACCGTGCGACGCTGGGAGCGACTGCACCACTACTTCGGCGGGGTCAGCTGCGTCGGGCGCGCCGGAGCCGCGGGCGATCCGCGCCGCAGCGGCGCCGCGTACGTCTTCTAGGTCGAGGAGCAGCTTGTCGATGCGCCGCGAGGCGACGTACATCCCGATGACACCCATCGCGACGAGGTACGCGACGTTCACGAGCTGGAACGGCCCGACCGTCCCCGTCGTCAGCGCCCGGACGAGCGAGATCCCGTGGTACAGGGGCAGGCACTTCACGACCCACTCGAGCACTGCCGGGTACACGGTGATCGGGTAGAAGGTCGCCGAGAAGAGGAACATCGGGAGCATCACGAGCTGGACGAGGTCGAAGTCCTGCCAGCTCCGCATCCACGTGACCGCCGCGATCCCCGCCCCGGCGAACCCGAAGCCGATGACGAAGCAGGCGGGCAGGGCGAGGATCGCCCACCAGGAGTCGACGAGCCCGAGCAGCACGATCACGAGGAAGTACGCCACCGAGTAGATCAGCGCCCGGCACACCGCCCACATCGTCTCGCCGGAGGCGACGTCCTTAGGACCGACCGGAGTCGAGAGGATCGACTCGTACACCTTGCCGTAGCGGAGCTTCCAGAAGACGTTCGTCGCGTCGTAGAACGCGCCGTTCATCGCCGACGAGGCGAGCAGCGCCGGTGCGACGAACGCCGCATACTCGACCGTCTTCCCGCCGAGCGTGATCGGCACGTCGCGCACGGCCTGGAGCGGGTAGACGAAGAAGAAGAGGTAGAACAGCGGCTCGAAGAACCCGGAGAAGAGGATCAGCCAGGTCCGCCGGTAGACAAGGACGTTCCGCTCGACGATGAGCAGGCCGCCGATGCGAGGAAGCGACGGCGCGGTGAGCCGGGCGCGGGCGACGAGTTCGCTCATGGGACGGTCACCGGCCCATGAGCGTGGAGGGGTGCGGGGAACCGGGAGGTTCCCCGCGTTCTCAGGAAGAAGGGGGCACACGGGAGAAACATGGTTTCCCCCGTGACCGCGAGCCGAAGGCGAGCGGTGCTCATACCACCAGCCTCCTCCGGTACGAGAACAGAGCCAGCGCGAGCCCGGCCGCGACGAACGCAAGGAGGTACGCGACGTGCGCGAGCGCGAGCCAGCCGACGACGTCGCCGAGGACGAGCATCCGGCAGAGATCGACGCCGTGCCAGAGCGGCGTTGCGTACGCCAGTACCTCGAGCGCCGCAGGCAGCCGGTCGATCGGGAAGAACGTCCCCGAGAACAGGAACATCGGGAGGATTCCGAACCTGAAGATCGCCACGAACGATGCCTCGTTCTCGGTGTGCGCAGCCCACGCGGCGATGAACGTCGAGTAGGAGAGCCCCACGAGAACGGCGACGGGGATCGAGAGCACGCCGAGTGGCGACGACACCGCGCCGAACGCCGCGATCACCACGAAGTACACGAGCGCGGTCGTGAACATGCGTGACGCGATGAAGGCCTGCTGCGCGATCGCGACGTCGCGCACCCGCAGCGGCGTCGCAAGCATCGCGTGGTACTGGCGCGTCCACTTGATCGAGGACAGCACCGGCCAGCTCGCCTCGAACGACGCGAGCTGCATCGCCGTCGCCGCGAGCAGCCCGGGCGCGACGAACTCGAAGTAGTCGTACGTGTTCCCTCGGAACGTGATGTCGCCGAGGAACGCGCCCATCCCGACGCCGAGCGCGAGCAGGTACACCACCGGCGTCACGACGCTCGACACGAGCGTCGCACGCCAGACGCGACGGTACTGCGCGAAGAAGAACTCGAGCGGGCGGCCGGTCAGCGCCAGGGAGGTCACTCGATGAGGCTCCTGCCCGTCAGGTGGAGGAAGACGTCCTCGAGCGTGGAGCGACGCACGAGCACGCTCTCCGGGACGAGCCCGCGCTCGTGGAGCTGGTGCGACGCGGCGTCGCCGTCGTCCGTGTACAGGAGCACGCGGTCGGGCAGAGACTCGACGCGGCTGACGACGCCGTCGGTCCAGAACCCGAAGTCGTCCGGCTGCGAGTCGTCGAAGCGCAGCTCGACCACCTCGCGCGTCGAGTAGCGCTCGATCAGCTCGCGCGGCGATCCCTCGGCGACGATCTTGCCCTTGTCCATGACGACGAGCCGATCGCAGAGCTGCTCCGCCTCGTCCATGTAGTGCGTTGTCAGGAGGAGCGTCACGCCCTGCCGCTTGAGGCGGTAGAGACGGTCCCAGACGACGTGGCGCGCCTGCGGGTCGAGGCCGGTCGTCGGCTCGTCCAGCAGGAGCACCTCGGGCTCGTTGATGAGCGAGCGGGCGATCGTCAGCCGCCGCTTCATCCCGCCCGAGAGCGGCTCGACCTTGTCGCCCGCGCGCTCCGTGAGCTCGACGAACTCGAGCAGCTCGTCGGCGCGCTTGCCGAGCTCCTTGCGCGAGAGCCCGAAGTAGCGACCGTAGATGACGACGTTCTCGCGCACGGTCAGCTCCATGTCGAGCGTGTCCAACTGCGGGACGACGCCGAGGCGTGCCCGGATCTGCACGCCGTCGCGCGCCGGATCGAGGCCGAGAATGCTCAGCGTCCCGTCCGAGATCGGCGAGACGCAGCCGATCATGCGCATCGTCGACGTCTTCCCCGCTCCGTTCGGTCCGAGGAAGCCGAACGCCTCCCCGCGCTGGAGGTCGAAGTCGATCCCGTCGACGGCCACGAAGTCGCCGAAGCGCTTCACGAGGCCGCGCGCCTGGATGAGCGGATGCCCGTTCCGGCTCACGCCGCCAACGTTAGTTACGCGCCTGCGGTCTCCGGGCACGCTTCGTCGCGTCGACGTCGCGGGCGATCTGGTCGATCAGGGCCTGCTCGCTGTCGAACACCGCCTCGTCGCGGAGGCGTTCCCACAGCTCCACGACGAGACGCTTGCCGTACAGGTCGCCGTCGAAGTCGAGCAGGTACGGCTCGATGCGACGTTCGGTGCCGCCGTAGTGCGGGTTCGTCCCGACCGAGATCGCAGCCCGGTGACCGAGCCCGAATCCGGCGTAGATCCCGTACGCGGGGCAGGCGAGGTCGGGCTCGAGCCTGAGGTTCGCGGTCGGGTAGCCGAGCGTTCCGCCGCGCTGGTCGCCTGCGACCACCAGCCCGTCGAGCTCGAAGGGGCGGCCGAGCATCTCCGCCGCTGCTCCGACGTCGCCCTCCGCGAGCGCCGACCGGATGGCGGAGGACGAGACGCCCGGCAACTGGGGCACCACGACGACCGCGAAGCGCAGTCGCTCGAGCAGGGCGAGGTCGCCGGAGCGCCGAACGCCGAAGCGAAAATCGGCGCCCGCGACGACCGCCTCGACGCCCATCGCGCGCAGGTAGCGCTCGGCGAAGTCGTCCGGGGTCAGCCGCTGGAGCTCGACGGTGAACGGCGCGACGAGGACATCCTCGACTCCCGCTTCGTCGAGGAGCTCGAGCCGGCGCTCGAGCGTCGTCAGGAGCTCCACCCTGTTCCCGAGCGCGATCCGCGGGTGCGGGTCGAAGGTGATCACCGTCGCAGCCAGCCCGGTCGCGCGCACGGCGTCGACGACCGCGCGGTGCCCGCGGTGCACGCCGTCGAAGCTCCCGATCGCGACCGCGCGCGGGCGGCGGTCGAGCTCGGAGGGATCGCGGGCGACGTTCACGCAAGCAAGTTACAAGTTGTTACAAGCGCGTTTTCCGGGCCAGAGGCGCACGAGGCACCAAGTTGCAAGTTGTTACAAGCGCCCGAGCCTCGCGAGCGCCGAGTCGGGAGCGATGAGGAGCTCCGGATCGGCCTCCTCGACGCGGAACGGACCGATCTCGGTGCGCCGGAGGGACGCGCAGTGCCCGCCGAGCGCGTCTGCGATCGAGCGCACGTACGTCCCCGAGGAGACGAGCAGGTCGAGCCGCGCGCTGCCGTTCGCGAACGACTCGAGCCGCAGCTCGTGCACGTGCATCGTGCGAACGGGCATCTCGACGGCCACTCCGCTGCGGTGGAGCGCATAGGCGCGCCGGCCCTCGATCTTGATGGCCGAGACCGCCGGGACCGGAAGCTCGACGGCGCCCCGGAGACCTGCGAGCGCCTCCGTCAGCTTGTCGGCGGGCGGCGGGTCGTGCTCCTCGATCGTGTCGCCGTCGAGGTCGCCAGTCGACGTGCGCGAGCGCAGGTCGATCTCGGTGAGGTAGCGCTTCGGCAGCCCGACGAACCGCGGCTGCAGGCGCGTCGCCGCTCCGGACAGCAGCAGGAGCAACCCGGTGGCGAAGGGATCGAGCGTCCCCGCGTGCCCGGTCCGCGCCCCCGTCCTCCGCCGCGTGGCGGCGACGATCGCGAACGACGTCGGGCCTGCCGGCTTGTCGACGAGGATGATCCCGCTTGGATGGAGTGCGCGAGGCGGCATTCGTTACCGCGTCGCAGCCGCCCCGACCTGCGCCGAGACCTCGCGCACGATGAACTCGGTGATGTCCTCGACCGAGAGGTCGCTCGAGAAGCCGGCGGCCTCGCGATGCCCGCCGCCGCCCGACTTGCGTGCGATCGCGCTCACGTCGACCTCGTCCACGGACGAGCGCAACGAGACCTTTCGCGCCGGCGCTCCGTCGCGAGGAGGCTCGCGGATGAGCGCCGAGACGGCCGAGCCCTCGACCGACCGGAGCACGTCGATGATCCCCTCCGAGTACGGCTCGGTCGCCCCCACCGCCTCGAAGTCGCCGCGCACGAGGTGCGAGACGACGATCTCGCCGCCCTCCAGCACGCGCGCCCGCTCGAGGGCGCGCGCGAGCAGCTTCAGCTTCGCGAACTGGACGTTCTCGTACACGCCCTGGAAGACCCGGTGGACGTCAGCACCGGCCTCGACGAGGTCGGCGGCGAGACGAAGCGCCTTCGGCGTCGTGTTGGCGTACTGGAACCGGCCGGTGTCTGTGACGAGGGCGATGTACAGCGCCTCCGCGATCTCGGGGGTCAACTCGACGTCGAGCTCGCGAAAGACGCCCGCGAGCACCTCGCCCGTCGACGACGCGTCGGCGACCACGAGGTCGACGTCCCCGAAGCGCGGGTTGTCGTGGTGGTGGTCGATGTTGACCGTGAAGCGGGCCGCCTCGACGACTCCCGGCTCGGCGCCCACGCGCCCCGGGCTCGCGCAGTCCACCGCGACGAGGACGCGCTCCTGGAAGTCGGTGGGCCGCTCGCGCCTGAGGCCGCGCTGCTCGAGCTCGAGGAACCGGTACTCGCCGGGGAGCGGCGCCTTGCCGCCGAGGAACATCACCACGTCCTTGCCGAGCTGCTCGAGGGCCAGCCCCGTCCCGAGGAGGGAGCCGAGCGCGTCGCCGTCCGGCGCCTCGTGCGACGTCACGACGAAGCGGTCGTTCTCCCGGAGGGCGGCCACCACCGCCTGCATGTCAGCCTCGTTCCGCATCGGGCTCCGACGGAGCAAGCTCGTCGATCATCTTGGTGAGCCGTACGCCCCGCTCGATCGCGGGATCGTATTCGAACGTGAGGACAGGCGTCCTGCGCGTACCGAGCTCCCGCGCCAGCTGTGACTGTAGAACACCGTGGGCGGATTGGAGACCCGCGAGCGTCCGCTCCTGCTCGCCCTCGTCGCCGAGCACGCTGACGTAGACGGTGGCCTCAGAGAGGTCCTTCGTCGTCCGAACGCCCGTGACCGTCACGAAGCCGATGCGCGGATCCTTCAACGACGGAAGCGCGTCGGAGAGGACCTTCCGGACGACCTCGTTCACCTTCCGTCTGCGCTCAGCGCTCGCCAGGGCGGACCACCTCCCGCTCCGACCGCACGAGCTCCCACTCGCGCGAGCCGAGGTAGCGCTCGACGGCGTCGAGGAGGCCCTGTAGTTCCGAATGCTCCCGCGTCGCGCACGCGACGGCGAGCGTCGAGCGCTGCCAGAGGTCGTGGTGGTCGACCTCGGCGACCGAGGCGCCGAAGCGCTCGTGCAGCTGCGCCTTCGCGGAGCGCACGTGCTTCCGCTTTCCCTTCAGCGACCCCGACTCGGGGAAGTGGAGCTCGACCGTAAGGATTCCTACGTAGCCCGTCGCCATCGCGTTCTCGCTCCGATAGGGGCGAGATATATCTCGCCCCTACGCCTCGGCGGCTGGCTCGGGCGGAGGAGGCGCGACCGGCGGCTCGTCGAGGTCCGTGCGCTCGACCTCGCGCGTCTCGTAGACCTCGAGCACGTCGCCCTCCTTCACGTCGTTGAAGCCGTCGAGGAGGATTCCGCACTCGAACCCCTCGCTGACCTCGCGCGCGTCGTCCTTGAAGCGCTTCAGCTGGGAGATGGACGTCTCGTAGACGACCGTGCCGTCCCTGATCACTCGCACCTGGGCGCCGCGACGAACGACGCCCGACGTGACCATGCAGCCCGCGATCGTCCCGAGCCGCGAGACGCGGAAGAGCGCGCGCACCTCGGCCTCGCCGAGCGTCTCCTCGGTCTCGACCGGGGAGAGCATCCCGAGGAGCGCCTTCTGGATGTCCTCGGTGAGCTGATAGATGACACGGTAGGTGCGGATGTCGACGCCCTCGCGCTCGGCGAGCTGGCGCGCCTCCGCGCTCGGCCTCACGTTGAAGCCCACGACGAGCGCGTCCGACGCCGACGCGAGGTTGACGTCGTTCTCGGTGATGCCGCCGACGCCCGTGTGGATGACGTTGACCCGCACCTCCGAGTGCTGGATCTTCTGGAGCTCGCCGAGCAGCGCCTCCACGGAGCCCTGCACGTCGCCCTTCAGGACGATGTTCAGGTCCTGCACCTCGCCGGCCTGGAGATCGGCGTGCAGCGTCTCGAGCGAGACGCGGCGGCGCGGGCGCTGCGCGAGCTGCTCGCGGCGGAGCCGCTCCGCGCGCACGTTCGCGAGGTGCTTGGCCTGGCGCTCGTGCTCGACGACGCGGACGAACTCCCCAGCCGCGGGCGGATGGTCGAAGCCGAGGACCTCGACCGGCTCACCCGGCTTCGCATCCTTCACCTTCTCCCCGCGATAGTCGTAGAGCGCGCGCACCTTGCCGGACGCGTCGCCTGCGACGGCCGCGTCTCCGACGTGCAGCGTGCCGCGGTGGACGAGCACCGTCGAGACCGGGCCGCGGCCCACGTCGAGCCGCGACTCGATGACGACGCCAGACGCATCGGCGTCCGGGTTCGCGCGGAGGTCGAGCTCCGCGTCCGCGACGAGCAGGATCTTCTCGAGGAGATCGCCCAGGTTCTCCTTCTGCTTCGCGGAGACGGCCGAGAACTGCGTCGTGCCGCCCCAGTCCTCCGGCTGGAGGCCCTCGGCGGCGAGCTCGCTCTTCACGCGGTCGACGTTCGCGTCGGGAATGTCCATCTTGTTCACGGCGACGACGATCGGAACCTCTGCGGCGCGCGCATGCGAGATCGACTCCTTCGTCTGCGGCATGACGCCGTCGTCGGCGGCGACGACGAGCACGGCGATGTCCGTGACCTTCGCGCCGCGGGCGCGCATGGCCGTGAAGGCTTCGTGGCCTGGCGTGTCGAGGAAGGTGATGCGCCGCCCGTCGACCTCGGCCTGGTAGGCGCCGATGTGCTGGGTGATCCCTCCTGCCTCGGTCTCGACCACCGACGCCTCGCGGATGGCGTCGAGCAGCGTCGTCTTGCCGTGGTCGACGTGACCCATGATCGTCACGACCGGCGGGCGCGGGGCGAGATCCGCCTCCGCATCGTCGAAGTCGACGGGCTCGAGCTCCTCCTCGGCGGCGTGCTTGATCGTGATCTCACGGTCGAGCTCCGTGCTGATGATCTCGACCTCCTCGTCGGAGAGCGACTGCGTCGCCGTCCGCATCTGCCCGAGGTTCATGAGGATCTTGATCAGCTCGGGCATGGGGACGCCCAGCGCCTGCGAGAGGTCCTTGACGGTGACGCCGGACTCGACGCTGATCGGGCCTGAGGGAGGCGGGGCCGGCGCCTGCCTGGGCTGAGGCGGCGCGCTGCTGCGGTCGCGGGCCTGACGGCCTGCGCTGCGCCCTCCCCCGCCCTCGATGACGACACGCCGCTTGCGCCCGCCGGGGCCTCCACGGGGGCGAATCGGGCGATTCGGTCCTTTGCGTCCGTCAGCCATGGGAGGTCAGTCTAGAGCTCCTCTTCGCTTTCCTCTGCCGCCTCGAGCCCGCGCCCGTCCTCCGCGATCGCCTCGGTGACGGCGACCTCCGCGACGACCCCCTCGGCGAGCTCTTCCTCCACGATCTCAGCCTCCTCGGCCTCGGCGGGCTCGATCGCGGCGAGCGCCTGGTGCGCCGGGACACCGCAGTAGTGCGAGCCCGGAAGCGCGGTGTTGGGGCAGCGCTTGCCGTTCGAGAGCACGGCGGCGCAGCGTCCAGAGAACTCCTCTCCGTCCTCGGTGCCCGCGTACGCCAGCTCGGCCTCGGCCTGCGCGAACTCCTGCTCCGACTGGATGTCGATCTTCCAGCCCGTGAGGCGCGTCGCGAGGCGAGCGTTCAGCCCCTCCTTGCCGATCGCGAGGGCGAGCTGGTCGTTCGGGACGATGACCGTGGCCTCGCGCGTCTCGTCGTCGATGTAGACCTCGCGCACACGCGCGGGCGACAGCGCCTTCGCGACGAAGCGCGCAGGCTCGGTGTTCCAGGGGATGATGTCGATCTTCTCGCCGCGCAGCTCCGACACCACCATGCGCACGCGCGAGCCGCGCGGCCCGACGCACGCGCCGACGGGGTCGACGCCCTGCATGTGCGACTCGACCGCGATCTTCGAGCGGTACCCGGGCTCACGCGCGACTCCGCGGATCTCGACGAGCCCGTCCGCGATCTCAGGCACCTCGAGCTCGAACAGCGCGCGGATGAGCTCCGGGTCGCGCCGCGAGAGGATCACCTGCGGGCCCTTCGTCCCCGAGCGAACCTCGGCGATGACGGCCTTGATGCGGCTGCCCTGCTCGTAGCGCTCGCCGTCCACCTGCTCCGAGCGTGGGAGGAGCGACTCGACGCGACCGAGGTCGACGAGCACGTTGTTGCGATCGCCCGCCTGCTGGACGATGCCGGTGACGACCTCGCCCTGGCGATCGACGTACTCCTCGTACATGATCGCGCGCTCCGCCTCGCGGATCCGCTGCTGGATGACCTGCTTCGCCGTCTGCGCGGCGATGCGGCCGAAGTCGTCCGGCGTCACGTCCGTGCGGACGATCTGCGTCGGCGGCACCTGCGACCAGTCGAGCTCGAGGTCGTCGTCCGTGACGAGGGTGTGCTGCCGCTCGCCCGTCTCCTCCTCGAGCTGCTCGAGCTCGGCGATGCGCGCCTCCCGTGCCTCCTCGAGGAGGCGGATCTCGATGTCCTCGGGGATCTCGATCCCGTAGACCCGGAACTCGCCGGCCTCGTCGAGCTTGACCTCGGCATGCCGCGTGGCGCCCGGCGTCTTCTTGTAGGCGGCGCGGAGCGCGTCCTCGAGCGCCGTGATGAGGATGCCCTCCTCGATGCCCTTCTCCTTCTCGATCGCCTGGATGCCCTCGATGATCTCTTGGCTCATGTCTGCAACCCCTCGTCGATCAGATTGGCCCGCACGATCGCCTCGTACGGGATGCGAACCTCGCCGGCGTCGCCGGCCTCGAGCGTGATGGCCTCCGAGTCGGCCTCGGTCAGCGTTCCGCGCGTGCGTTTCTTGCCTTCCGTGCGCACCGAGACCCGCTGGCCGAGCGCGTCTGCGAAGTGCTCCGGCCTGCGCAGCGGCCGCTCGGGGCCGGGAGAGGAGACGTCGATCGTGTAGTCGGCGCGGTACGCGGCGAGAACGCGCGTCACGCGCTCGCAGAGAGCATGGTCGACGCCGTCGGAATGGTCGATGTAGACGCAGAAGCGGCTCGGCGAGAGGAGCTCCACGGCGAGCACATGGACGCCGGGCACGCGCTGCTCGACCGCGGGCGCGATCTCGTCCTGCAGCGTCCGTTCGCGAGCAAAGGTCGTCGCGGTCATTGCACCCTCGTTCGCACCGTCTTACCCAACAAGCATTGCTCCTCTCAACAAAAATGGGCGCCGCGCGCCCATTTCGTGAAGCCGGTGAAATGTGGTTTGGGGAGAATAGCACCCGGCCGCCGCCGCGCCACGGCAGCCGCCTCCCGCAGCCCGACGGCTCGCGGTCAGCTGTCGAGAACGACGGTGACCGGCCCGTCGTTGACGAGCGCGACCTCCATGCGCGCGCCGAAGACGCCGGTCTCGACGGGCGCGCCGCTCGAGCGCAGCGCTTCGCAGAAGCGCTCGTAGAGGCGCCGCGCGAGCTCGGGCTCAGCCGCCGTCGGTGAAGCTCGGGCGGTTCCCCTTCTGCGTGTCCGCAATCAGCGTGAACTGGCTGACGACGAGCGCCGCTGCGCCCTCGTCCACGAGAGAGCGGTCGAACCGACCGGCGGCGTTCTCGAAGATCCGCAGGTGGGCGACCTTCGTCGCGAGGCGCTCCGCGACCTCCTCCGTGTCGTCCGCGGCGACGCCGAGCAGGACGAGGAGGCCTGGCCCGATCCTCGCACCCTCCTCTCCGCCGACCGAGACCGCGGCCTCGCGGACGCGCTGCACGACTGCCCGCACGCCGGCTACTCGAGCTCGTCCTCGGGCTTCCGCGGACGCATCGAGCGGGCGAGCTTGATGTGCGGCGTCGCCTCCTTGCGCTTGCCCTGGTTGACGAGCGCACGCCCGAGCGCGTAGTGCGCGAACTCGTCCGCCGGCGCCAGCTCGACGAGCGCGCGGAACTCCGCCTCGGCCTCCTCCCAGCGTCCTATCCGGAAGTACGCGATGCCGAGAGCCTCGCGAATCGAGCGTGACCGGGGCTCGCGGCGCTTCGCCTTCTCGAGCGGAACCGTGGCCTGCGCGGCCATCCCCGCGCGGAGGTGCTTGCGGCCGAGCTGGAAGAGGTCGTAGGTCTCGGTCACGCTCCCGCGGCTCCGCGCACGGATCGAAGCGAGGCGAACCCGCGCGCGCGCGCCCAGAGCGAGAGGTCACGCCGAACGTTCCGGGTCAGCGCCCGCAGCTCCTTCCTCGCGCGCACCGCGTTCGGGGCGCCGGCTGCCGGCGGCCCGTAGCGCGCCCGGGCGACGGCGAGGGTGAAGGGGCGGCCGTCGAGGCCGAGCTCGCGACGGATCGCCCGCTCGAGATCGACGAGCGTCGCGCTCGGGGGAATCGCGATGCCCTGGTCGCGCATGAAGTCCTCGAGCTCCCGGCGGCTCGCGGTCGCCACCCGACGGGGGTCCCGGGAGCGGTAGCGCCACCTGCGCCGCACCGCCTTTCCCACGCCGACGACGAGAACCCAGCCCGCGAGCAGCACGAGACCGACGCCGACGAGGGACGGGGTGCGACTGCCGCGACCCGGCGCGCTGCTTGCCGGGAGGTCGCTCGCGTCCGGCACGCGGGAAGTGACGGGAGCCGTGCCACGCGCGAGGTCTCCTCTGCGCAGGGCCGCAACGGCCGCGTCCGAGCTCGACGCGAACGAGTACTGGCCCCCGAACGTGCCGCGTCCCGGGGTGGGGTCGAACGGGATCCAGCCGAGACCGGCGAACCAGACCTCGACCCACGCATGGGCGTCGTGATCCGTGACGACCCACGTCCCGCGCTCGTTCCGTCCGCTGGTGAACCCGACGGCGACGCGGGAGGGGATCCCGAGCGTCCGCAGCATCGCCGCCATCGCCCCCGCGAAGTGCTGGCAGTAACCAGCCTTCGTGTGCGTCAGGAAGGCGACGAGCGGCGGCCCC
Organism: uncultured Gaiellaceae bacterium; assembly: GCA_963831285.1. Classification (GTDB taxonomy): domain Bacteria; phylum Actinomycetota; class Thermoleophilia; order Gaiellales; family Gaiellaceae; genus GMQP-bins7. Next base: position 467,960 of record CAWHPO010000001.1, read on the forward strand.
TGCGTGCGCGGCGGCGACTCGTCGTAGCGGAACCCGCCCGTCTGCCGCAGCCAGGACTCGAGCGCCAGCACGGCTCCATAAGGGGTCTTCGCGCGACCCGCCACGCGCCTCGCGATCTCGTAGAACGCGCGCTGCGGAGCGAGCTGGGCATACGAGGGATCCGCGAAGATCGCCTCCACCAGGCGCTCGCGCCCAGGCGTGCCGAACGCGGGGAAGCGACGGCCGTCGATCTCGAGGAAGCGGCCGGTCGCCGGTGGGTAGCGCACAGGGGCCGAGGCGAGCGTGCGCGGCGCCGGATCGGGCGCGTAGCTCCAGACGCGGTAGCTCTGTCCCTGTCCGATCGGATCGCGCACGCGGAGCACGCCCCCGGAGAGGAGGAACACGGTTCCGAGGCGGTGAGCGTCGAGCCCGACCGGCGTCCCCGCGGCCGCGAGATGATCGTCGACGAGCGCCTCGATCCGCACCCGCTGCTCGAGCCAGTTCTTGGAGTTCGCCGCGCGGGCCGGCACGAGCTGCGCCAGCTGCAGCGCGCGCTGCCGCGAGTCGACCTGGTCGAGCCAGAAGAGATCCTCGAACCAGTGGCCACGGGTGAAGAGGTCGAGCGTCGTGGCTCTCCAGTAGTTCGGCACCTTCGGCCCGTCGATGCGCAGGACCACGGTCGTCTTGCGCGGGAACCGGATTCCGTCGTAGTTCGAGTTCCACACGAACTGGACGGCGCTCGCCTGCGCCGGCGCCCGACTCAGGTCCCAGCTCTCCCAGTCGACGGCTGCGCTGCTCCCGAGGGTCGTGACCGAGCCCGTCGACGCCGCACCGAGCACGACGAGCAGCCCGATCGCGCCGCCGAGCGCGAGCGAGCGCGCCGAGCCCGCACGCAGGATGAGCGGGATCGCGAGCGCCGCGGCGAGCGCGACCGCACCGATCGCGATCGTCCTGCCGCCGACGAGCGTCGCGGGCCAACCGACGCCGGCGACCGTAACCGCCGACGCCGCCAGCGGACGGCGAGCCGCGACGAGGAGCCCGATCGCGAGAGCAAACGCGAACACAGCGCACAGAACGAGGGAGTGCATCTCCGGATCGCGAACCGGATCGAACGGCAGGAACACCGCGTAGAAGTCGGAGAGCCCCTGCGCGGCCTCACGGACGGACGGAGCGAGGACGCGCTCGTCGCGGAACGGTAGGAGCTCCCACGGCTGCGCGCCGAACGCGATCCAGCCGGCGGCGAGCGCCGTCCCCGCGAGCGCGATCGCTCGCAGCGCACGCTCGCGTACGAGCGCCGGCAGCAGCGCGAGCGCGGCGACGGCGGCTGCTTCGGCGGCCCTCCGAGGGTCCTCCAGGCTCGACCACGCAGCGACGATCGCGACGGCCGGGAGAATCGATGCGAGCAGCGTCCTACCCACGCGCGAGGGCCTCCAGCCGTGGCGCCGACAAGGCCGTGCCGAGGTCGTCCCCGCGCCGGACGACCGCGGTCGGCACGCCGTGCGCGGACAGGCGGAGAAGGCCCGGCTCGGCCCGGGTCGGACGAACGGCGAAGCTGGCCGCGTCGATCCACGCGACCGACACGAGGCGGCGCGCCGAGAGCGCGAGCAGCGCGGCGAATGCGGCGTGCTCGACCGTCGCCGTCACGACGACGAGCTCTCCCCCGCCGGCGAGCGCACGCTCGGCCCCGCCCAGGAAGCGCCCGACGCCCTGGGGAGCGTCCGGCTCTGCGGCCGCGAGCTCGGTGAGGACGCCGTCGAGGTCGCCCGCCGCCGAGCGCACGGCGACCGGAGCCCGACCGCGCCCCGTGCACACGAGCGTCACCGTTCTTCCACGGACGGCGTGCGCCTGGACGAGAGACCCGGCCGCTCGCACCGCGACGTCGAAGCTCGCGTCCGGCGGCCGCCCGACGGCGCCCGTCGGATCGCAGTCGAGGACGACCACCACCCCGTCCTGCGCGGCATCCTCGAGCTCCTTCACCATGAGCTGCCCGCGACGCGCGCTCGTCGGCCAGTGAATCCGGCGCAGCGACTCCCCCTGCTCGTACTCGCGCACCGAGTGGAAGTCGAAGCCGGCCGTCCGCCGCAGGAGTACACGGCGCCCGGCCGCACCGAGACGACCGGCGTCGCTGAAGAGCCCGTCGAGCGCGACCAGACGCGGCCGAACCGTGAGCGTCGCGGGGTCACACACGACGGGTGGGCTGACGGACACGAGGCCGAGGAGGTCGCCGAGCAGCACCGCCGTGTCCGCGACCGCGTACACGCCGCGCGGCACCTCGCCGAGGTCGATCTCGCTGGACGCGCGCCGACCGTCCGCTCGCAGGGCGGTAGAACGTGCGCCGAGGCGGCCGATCGTGGCGCTCGCCGAGAGCGAGCCGCTCAGGATCCGCGAGCCGCGCCGGAGCTCGACCTCGATCCGCGCACGATCGCCCTCGGTCGGAGCGTTCGGACGCGCGGTGAGCGTGACCCGGACCGGCCGCTCGGCGAACCACGTCCATACCCACGTGAGAGCGCCGGCGAGCAGGAAGCCCATGCCGGCGACGGCGAATGCACGCGATCCGGTCGCGAAGGCGGCGGCGAGCGCGATCGCCCCGAGCGCGAGCCCACCGCGTCGCGCGCCCGGGGTGCTCACGGGCCGGTCCTCGGGCCGTGAGCGGGGAGGGGTGTGGGGAACCGGGAGGTTCCCCACGTTCTCGGGAAGAAGGGGCACACAGGGGAAACATGGTTTCCCCCGTGAAGGCGAGCCGGAGGCGAGCGTTGCTCATGCGGGTGGCCGCGTCTCCGCGATGGCGCGCTCCACGGCGTCCGCGCCGTGGATTCCGGCCGCACGCGCCTCCGGCGCGACGATGACCCGATGCGCGAGCACGGGGACCGCGACCGACTGGACGTCCTCGGGGATCACGTACTCGCGTCCGAGCGCGACGGCGCGCGCCTTCGCCATCCGGAGCAGCGCGATTCCCGCCCGCGGGCTCGCGCCGAGCGCGAGCAGCGAGCTGTCGCGCGTGTGCCGGACCACGGTGACGACGTACTCGCCGACGCTCTCCTCGACGTACACGCGGCGAGCCGCCGCGATCGCGCCCAGGAGATCGTCCCGGTCGGCGACCGCCTCGAGCTGGTCGAGCGGCGGCGACGTCGTCTGCTCGGCGAGCATCTGCGCCTCCTCGCCGAACGGCGGGTACCCGAGGGAGAGCCGTGCACCGAAGCGGTCGAGCTGCGCCTCGGGCAGTGGATAGGTGCCTTCGTACTCGATCGGGTTCTGCGTGGCGACCACGAAGAACGGCTGCTCGAGCTCGTACGTCACGCCGTCGATGGTGACCTGCGCCTCCTGCATCGCCTCGAGGAGCGCGGACTGCGTCTTGGGCGACGCACGGTTGATCTCGTCGACCAGGAGGACGTTCGCGAACACCGGCCCCGGCCGGAACTCGAACTCGGCGGAGCGCTGGTTGTAGACGTTCACCCCGGTCACGTCCGTCGGCAGCAGGTCGGGCGTGAACTGCAGCCGCGAGAACGAGAGGTCGAGCGACCGTGCGACCGACTTCGCGAGGACGGTCTTTCCCACCCCGGGGAAGTCCTCGATGATCAGGTGGCCCTCGGCGATCAGGCAGAGGATGCAGAGCTCGAGCGTCGCGCGGGGCGCGCGCACCGCGCGCTGCAGGTTCTCGACGACGCGCGCGACGACGTCGGCCGCAGCCCGCGACGCGACCGGCCCTTCGGCGGGCGCCGCGTCGGTCATCTCCTTTCCGAGAGTAGCCGCTCCACTTCGTCGAGAACAGCCGCCGCGACGGCCTCCTTCGGCGCCTTCTCGATCGTCCGCTCGCCGTCCTCGAAGAGGAGCACGACCTCGTTGTCGGGTGCGTCGAAGCCGATGTCGGCGCGGCTCACGTCGTTGAAGACGACGAGATCCGTGTTCTTCAAGCGTCGCTTCGCACGTGCCCGCTCGAGGCCGGGCGCCGCGCCGTCCGCGGCGAAGCCGACGAGCACCTGCCCGTTCGACCGGCCGGCGCCGAGCGTTGCGAGCACGTCGGTCGTCGGCTCGAGCTCGACCGTCCAGGTCTCGTCGTCCTTGGGCCGCTTCCCGGACGAGGGGGCCGCCGGCTTGTAGTCGGCAACCGCGGCGGCCATGACGATCACGTCCGCGTCGGCGCGTGCGAGTGCCTCGCGCTCGAGATCCGCGGCGGTGGGCGTCTCGATCACCGCCACGCCCGACGGAGCGGGAACGGCGAGATTGGCAGCGAGCAGCGTCACGTCGGCTCCGCGCCGGCTCGCCTCTGCCGCGAGGGCGACGCCCATGCGGCCGGACGAGCGGTTGCCGAGGTAGCGCACCGCATCGAGCGGCTCTCGGGTGCCCCCGGCCGAGATCAGCACCCGCTTTCCCGCGAGCGCGCTCCCACCCCGCAGCAGCTCCTCGATCCGCTCGAAGATCTCCTCCGGCTCCGCCATGCGGCCGAGGCCCTCCTCGCCCTCGGCGAGCTCGCCCTCGCCGGGACCGACGAGCTCGACGCCGCGCGCACGCAGGAGCTCGACGTTGTCGCGCGTCGCCGGATGCGCCCACATCCGGGAGTTCATGGCCGGCGCGACGAGCACCGGCCCGCGAATGGGCGAGCGCGGCCTCCGTGAGGACGTCGTCGGCGAGGCCGTGCGCGAGCCGCGCCAGCGTGTTCGCCGTAAGGGGCGCCACGACCAGCAGGTCCCACGACCCGAGGTGCGGGTAGGGATCGTCGCTCTTGCTCTTCCGCGCCAGTGCGAGGAACGTCTCGGCGGCGACGAAACGCTCGGCGCCAGGTGTCAGCACCGGCTGGACGTCGTGCCCCGCCCGGACGAGAAGTCGAACGAGCGTGCAGGCCTTGTAGGCGGCGATCCCGCCGGTCACTCCGAGCAGGATGCGCGCCATGCGCCCTCGCTCAGGCCGAGGGGGCCAGCAGCCTGATCTTCCCGTTCGCGACCTCTTCCATCGCCATCGTCAGGTAGTTCTTCGAGCGGGACTCGATGAGCGGCGGCGGCGCTTCCTCGAGGCCCAGGCCCTCCCCCAGCTGATGGTGGTAGTTGTTGATCTGACGGGCCCGCTTCGCAGCCACGAGCACGAGCGTATAGCGGGAACCGCCGACCTGTTCGAGGAGATCGTCCAAGCGTGGGTAGATCATGACCGGGGCATCTTAGCTGTCGCGCAAGACCGAGAATCCGCGAGCGCGGAGTTCTCGGTCGCGCAAATCCCTAAAGGCGCCCGCTTCGCGGGCGCTGCGGTTCTCCGAGTTTCTTCCCGACTCAGCTCGCAGGTCACGAGCGCCGCGAGCGCAGACGTGGCCCTGTCCAGGTCGTCGTTTCGCACCATGTACCGGAAGCGATGTGCCTGCTCGAGCTGCGTGCGGGCGAGCTCGATGCGCTCCTCGATCTCGCCCGTGCTCTCGGTCGCGCGCTCGCGCAGGCGCCGTTCGAGCTCGTCGACGTCGGCCGCGATGAAGATCGTGACGCTGCCGGCGAGGTCGCGCTGCACCGTGAGCGCCCCGTCCAGCTCGAGCTCGAGGACGCAGACGCTGTCCTCCCGTGCGAGGCGCTCGATCTCGGAGTGCAACGTCCCGTACCGCCGGCCGGAGACGTACGGCACCCATTCCAGGAACTCGTCGCCCTCGACGCGGCGCGTGAACTCCTCGTCCGAGAGGAACCAGTAGTCGCGACCGTCCACCTCGCCGGGACGCTGCGGTCTCGTCGTCGCCGACACGGCGACCTCGAGCCCACGCACGCGCTCGAGCAGGCCCCTGATCAACGTCCCCTTCCCCGCTCCGGACGGCCCGGTCACCACGAAGACGGGCCGCGACGGCACGCCGACGCCCTACCGACCCGGCCGCGACCGCGAAGCGGACGCCTGTAGGGGCCTTCGCGCGACCGGAAACTCCGCGCGAGCGGATTTCCGGTCGTGTGGAGACCTCACGCGCGGTGGTTGAAGAGCTCGACGAGCTCGGTGCGCTGGCGCTCGGAGAGCCCGCCGACGGTCTTCGACTGGCTGATCCGGCACTGGTTCAGGAGCCGCGCCGCCTTCACGCGGCCGAACTTCGGGACCGCCATCAGCATGTCGAACACCTTCGCGGTCTCGACCCATCCCGGCGGGTCGAGCAGGATCGACTCGATCTCCTCGCGGCCTGCCTTCAGGTCCCGCTTCAACTGCGCGCGCCGTACACGGACGTCGTTCGCCCGCTGCAGCGCCTCCATCCTCTGGTCGAGTGACCGCGCAGGCGCCTGTGCGTGCGACTTCGTCGTGACCATGAGCCGGACGAGTCTACCAAGCTGGCCCTGTTGGTCAAGCAGAACCGTTTTGCCCGATTTGCAGGGATTTTTGTGTTGTCTGATTTGCGTACGCACCGCGGCAGGGACGGAATCGCGTGCGATCGACCGGTTCTCCGGCACCCCGACCCCGGACTCTCGAAGTTCCGAGCGAATCCGCCGCGCTGCCCACGGATCGGCGAACAGGACGGTGCCGAGCGCGACCTGTGTCGCACCCGCGGCGACGAGATCGAGCACGTCTGCGCCCGAGGATACGCCCCCCATGCCGACGATCGGCAGGTCGACCACGGCCGCGCACGCGAACACGCAGGCGAGCGCGATGGGTCGCAGGGCAGGACCCGAATAGCCTCCCGCACCCCGCCCGAGCACAGGGCGGCTCCGATCCGCGCTGAGTGCGAGTCCGCGGATCGTGTTGATCAGCGAGAGGCCGTCCGCTCCAGCCGCTGCGACCGCCCGGGCGGATTCGGCGACGTCCCAGGTCGCGGGCGAAAGCTTCGCGTAGAGCGGCTTGCGCGTCGCCGCCCGCGCGGACGCGACGAGCTCGGCCGCCGTCTCGGGCGCCTCCTCCACGTTCGGGCAGGAGAGATTCAGCTCGATGACCGAGACGTCGTCGCGCTCCTCGAGGCGGCCGCACAGCAGACCGTAATCTGCTGCGGAGAACCCGCCCACCGAGACCCAGACCGGGACGCCGAGCTCACCCAGGCGCGGCAGGCTGTCCTCCAGGAACGCGTCGATTCCCGGGTTCTGCAGCCCGATCGAGTTGAGCATCCCGCCCGGGAGCTCCGCGAAGCGCGGCGGCGGGTTGCCCTCGCGGGGCAAGGGCGTCACCGTCTTCGTCACGAACGCGTCGAGGTCGCGTGCGACCTCGGGGGCCGTGAGCGCGTCCAGGCAGCCCGAGGCGTTCAGCAGAGAAGTCATGCAGCCTCCCGCAGAACGGGGCCCTCTACGCAGAGACGCACGTACGCGCCGTCGCGCTCCACCACGCAGCCGTAGCACGCTCCGTAGCCGCACGCCATCGGCGCCTCCCACGCGAGCTGAGCGCCCGGTGCGAGCGCGCGGACGGCCTCGAGCATGGGCTCCGGGCCGCAGGCGAGGACGTCGTGCGGATCGTCGGGCAGGAGCTCGGTCACGAGCCGCGGCTCCACGACGACGCTCGCGCCCGGCAGGAGCAGTGCCGCCTCCGCGTGCCGGTCGCTGCGAAACCCGAGGATCGCCGGCGCAGTCGGGAGCGCCTCCGCGAGGTACGGGCATCGGCGCGATGCCGATTCCGCCCGCGACGAGGAGCGGCCGGGCGACCTCGAGGTCGAAGCCCTTGCCGAGCGGTCCGAGCACGTGGATCTCGGCGCCCACGGCGAGCTCGCACAGCGCACGCGTGCCCGGGCCGACCGCCTCGACGAGGAACGCGAGCTCCCCGGCGGGTGCGCGGCACAGGCTCATCGGCCGCGGGAGGAGCCGTCCGGGCGCCTCGAGCATGAAGAACTGGCCCGGCACGCCGGGGTCGAGGCCGCCTCGCTCGAGGCGGAGGAGCGTGTACGCCCCGATCGCCTCGCGGCCGAGCGACCCCCAGGCGCTCGCGGCGCGCGTTCACGCCTCGATTCCGATCCGCTCCTGGAGCGAGAGCGCCGACTCGGCCCGTGCGTTCCCGATCGCATGCACGGCCGCGGCGGCGCCGGAGATGGTCGTGATGCACGGGATGCGTGCGACGAGCGCGGCCTCGCGGATGAGGTAGCCGTCGGCCCGCGCCCCGCTCCCCTGCGGCGTGTTCACGACGAGGTCGCAACGCCCGTTGCGGACGAGGTCGACGACCGTCTCCTCCACGTCGTCTGCGTCCGCCACCTTCGCGACCTCCTCGACGTCGAGACCCGCGGCGCGCAGCGTCCTCGCAGTCCCCTCCGTCGCGACGAGCTCGAATCCCAGCCCCGCGAGCGCAGCGGCCACCGCGACCGCTGCCGGCTTGTCCTCGTCGCGGACGGAGAGGAACGCGGTGCCGGAGGTCGGCAACGGGCGGCCCGCCGCGCGCTCGGCCTTCGCGAGGGCGGTCGGAAGATCGGCGGCGCTCGCCATCACCTCGCCGGTCGAGCGCATCTCGGGCCCGAGCACCGGGTCGGCGCCGGGGAAGCGCGCGAACGGCAGGACCGCCGCCTTCACGCTCACCTGGGCCGGGCGCGGCGGCTCGAGCGCGAGCTCGGCGAGCGTCGCGCCCGCGGCGAGGCGGCAGGCGGCGTCCACGAGGTTCACCCCGATCGCCTTGCTCGCGAAGGGCACCGTGCGCGAGGCGCGGGGGTTGACCTCGAGGACGTAGACGTGGTTGTCCGCGATCGCGAGCTGGACGTTCAGGATCCCGACGACGCCGAGTGCCGGCCCCAGCCGCCTGACCACGTGCTCGACCTCGAGCGCGGCCGCGAGCGTGAGCGACGGCGCCGGCAGCACGCACGCGGAGTCGCCCGAGTGCACGCCGGCCTCCTCGACGTGCTGCATGACCGCGGCGATGTACACGTCCTCGCCGTCGCAGAGCGCGTCCACGTCGAGCTCGATCGCGTTCTCGACGAACCGGTCCAGGAGAACCGCGCCGTGCACGGCCGCCATCGCAGCCTCGAGCTGCCCGGCGTCGTAGCAGATGCGCATCGCGCGGCCTCCGAGCACGTAGGAGGGGCGAACGAGCACCGGGTAGCCGATCTCGGCGGCCGCAGCGAGCGCTTCGGGCACGTTCGAGGCGATCGCCCACGGTGGGCAGCGAACTCCGAGCTCGTCCGCGAGCCGCCCGAAGCGCTCGCGATCCTCCGCGAGGTCGATCGCCTCGTGCGGCGTGCCGAGGATGCGGTAGCCCGCCTCCTCGACGTGACGCGCGAGCTTGAGCGGCGTCTGCCCGCCGAACTGCGTGACGACGCCGACCGGCTGCTCGCGGTCGCAGACGGCGAGCACCTCCTCGGGCGAGAGCGGCTCGAAGTAGAGGCGGTCGGAGGTGTCGTAGTCCGTGGAGACCGTCTCCGGGTTGCAGTTGACCATGACCGCCTCGTACCCGAGGGAGCGGAACGTCTTCGCGGCGTGCACGCAGCAGTAGTCGAACTCGATGCCCTGGCCGATCCTGTTCGGGCCCGAGCCGAGGATGACGACGCGCGGCTTGTCCCCCGCGGGCGCCGCCTCGTCCTCCTCCCCCCAGGTCGAGTAGTAGTAGTTGGAGGCGGCCGCCACCTCGCCGGCGCAGGAGTCGACGCGGCGGAACGCCGGCCGGATGCCGCGCTCGTGACGCAGCCGGCGCACCTCCGCGCCCGAGCTTCCGAGCGCCTCGCCGAGCGTGTCGTCGCCCCAGCCGGCGCGCTTCGCCCGGGCGATGTCGCCGGAGCGAAGCTCGTCGCGCGCACGGGCGATCTCGGCCCGAAACCAGGGATGCAGCCCCTCGGGCAGATCCGCGTCCTCGAGGCTCGCCCACGGCGTCGGCGCTCCCCTCTCGAGCTCGCGGGAGCCGTGCGCCTTGAGCAGGGCCTCGGAGAACGTCCGGCCGATGCCCATCGCCTCGCCGACGGACTTCATCTGCGTGCCGAGGGTCTGGTCGGCGCCCGCGAACTTCTCGAACGCGAAGCGCGGGAACTTGACGACGACGTAGTCGAGCGTCGGCTCGAAGCTCGCCGGAGTCGTCTTCGTCAGGTCGTTCGGGATCTCGTCGAGCGTGTACCCGACGGCGAGCTTGGCCGCGACCTTGGCGATCGGGTAGCCCGTCGCTTTCGAGGCGAGCGCCGAGGAGCGCGAGACGCGCGGGTTCATCTCGATGACGCGCACCTCGCCCGTGGAGCGCTCGCGCGCGAACTGGATGTTCGAGCCGCCGGTCTCGACGCCGACGGCGCGCACGATCGCGCGCGCCGCGTCGCGCAGCTCCTGGTAGGCCTCGTCGGAGAGCGTCATCTGCGGTGCGACCGTGACCGAGTCGCCCGTGTGCACGCCCATCGGGTCGAGGTTCTCGATCGAGCAGACGATCACGACGTTGTCCGCGCGGTCGCGCATCACCTCGAGCTCGAACTCGTCCCAGCCGCGCACCGACTCCTCGACGAGCACCTGCCCGATCGGCGACTCGTGCAGGCCACGCTCGACGTGGTACGCGAGGGAGAGCGGGTCCTCCGCGAAGCCTCCTCCGTGCCCGCCGAGCGTGAAGGCCGGCCGCACGACCGCCGGGCAGGGGCAGCTCCGGCACCTGGGCGAGCGAGGTGACGACCGTCGACGCCGGCACCTCGAGCCCGCACGAGCGCACGGCGTCGCGGAAGAGCTCGCGATCCTCGGCCCGGCGAATGACCTCGACCGGCGCGCCGATGAGCTCGACGGAGAGCTCGTCCAGGATCCCCTCCTCGGCGAGGGCGACCGCGAGATTGAGCGCGGTCTGTCCGCCGAGGGTCGGCAGCAGGGCATCCGGGCGCTCGCGCCGCAGGACCGAGGCGACGCTCTCGAGGTCCAAGGGCTCGATGTACGTGCGGTCGGCGAAGCCGGGGTCGGTCATGATCGTCGCCGGGTTCGAGTTGCAGACGATCGTGCGGAACCCCTCCTCGCGCAGAACCTTGAGCGCCTGGCAGCCTGCGTAGTCGAACTCGCACGCCTGCCCGATCACGATCGGCCCGGATCCGATCAGGCAGATCGACTCGAGGTCGCCGCGGCGTGGCATCAGCGCAGGTCCTCGACGAAGCGCTCGAGGATGGGCCACGCGTCATGCGGGCCCGGGCCGGCCTCGGGGTGGAACTGCACGGAGCGCGCGCGCAGCTCGGGGAAGTGGAAGCCCTCCACGGTGCCGTCGTAGAGGGAGACGTGGGTCGCCTCCCGCTCGTCGGAGGGCTCGACCGCGAAGCCGTGGTTCTGGCTCGTCACGAGCACGCGCCCGCCGGCGCGCTCGAGCACGGGGTGGTTCGCGCCGCGGTGGCCGAAGGGCAGCTTGTAGGTCGTGTGTCCCGTCGCGAGCCCGAGGAGCTGGTGGCCGAGGCAGATCCCGAGCAGCGGCACGCGACCGAGCAGCTCGCGCACGACCGCGATCTCGTCGACGAGCGGCTCGGGGTCGCCGGGGCCGTTCGACAGCACCACGCCGTCGTAGCGGGCGAGCTCGTCGGCGCTCGTCGTGTGCGGGACGACCGTGACCGCTGCACCCGCGTCGACGAGGCGGCGCGCGATCGAGCGCTTCGTCCCGTAGTCCACGAGGGCGACGTGCGGCGCTCCGCGCTCGCCGACGGCGTACGGCTCGGGCGTCGACACCCGGGCGACCAGCGCCTGGCCCTCCATCGCCGGTTGCGCGCGCACGTGCTCGAGCGCGTCCGCGACCGCCACGTCGTCTTCGTCGGCGACGAGCGCAGCGCGCATGGCGCCCCCCTCGCGCAGATGCAGGACGAGCGAGCGCGTGTCGACGCCGGCGAGCGCGACGAGACCATGCTCGGAGAGCCACGCCGCCCACTCCTCGCCGCCGAGTGCGCGCATCAGGCAGCCCGTCGCGTGCGGCGCATGCGATTCCGAGCGCGACTCGGAGACGCCGTAGTTGCCTACCATCGCGGCCGTGAAGCAGACGAGCTGCGACGCGTAGCTCGGGTCCGTGACCGTCTCCTGGTAGCCGGTCATGCCCGTGGTGAAGACGGCTTCGCCGAAGGCGATTCCGGACCAGGCGACGGAGCGGCCGCGGAAGACGGCGCCGTCCTCGAGGACGAGGTAGCCGGCGGTTCCCGTCACGCCCCGAACACCACCCGGCCGTCGGCGACCGTCGTCACGACCCGGCCGCGGAGCGTCTCGCCGAGCAGCCACGAGTTCGCGGACAGGGAGCGGAACCCGTCCTCGGTCACCGTCCACTCGGCGTCGAGGTCGAGCGCGACGAGGTTCGCCCGTGCGCCGACCTCGACCCGCGGCTCGTCGAGCCCGAAGGCACGCGCGGGCCCGGCCGACATCCGCTCGAGCAGCGTCTCGAGCGAGAGCTCGCCCGGCAGCACGAGATGCGTGTAGAGAGACGCGAAGGCGGTCTCGAGGCCGATGACGCCGAACGGCGCCTCCTCGAACGGCGCGTCCTTCTCCTGGCGCGCGTGCGGAGCGTGGTCCGTGCCGATGCAGGAGAGCGACCCGCGCCGGAGCGCGTCGCGCAGCGCCTCCCGATCCGTGGACGCGCGCAGCGGCGGGTTCATCTTCACGTTCGGGTCGAGCGAGCGAACCGCCTCGTCGCTGAGGACGAGGTGGTGCGGCGTGACCTCGGCGGTCACCCCGACGCCGTCGGCCAGAGCCCGCTCGAGCGCCACGACGGACTCGCGCGCCGACAGGTGCATGAGATGCACGGGCCGCGACTCCGTGGACGCGAGCGCGAGGTCCCGCTCGACCATGACGCTCTCGGCCGTGGAGGGGTACGGGCCGATCCCGAGCTCCGCGGAGACGGCGCCCTCGTGCATGTGGCCGCCGCGGGACAGGCTCGGCTCCTCGCAGTGCAGCGCGAGCCGGAGGTCGGTCAGCGCGCTGTACTGCAGCGCGCGGCGCAGCAACCCCGCCGACTCGACGGGCCTGCCGTCGTCCGTGAAGGCCGCCGCGCCGGTCGCGGCCAGCTCGGCCATCTCCGTCAGCTCCTCCCCGCTCTGGCCCTTGCTGATGGCGGCCATGAAGCCGACGGGGACGACCGCCGACTCCCGCGCATGCTCGTGGAGCGCGCCGAGCACGGCCGCCGAGTCGACCACGGGCTCCGTGTTCGGCATCGCGAGGATCGCGCAGTACCCTCCGGCGGCGGCTGCCTCCGTCCCCGAGCCGATGGTCTCCTCGTCCTCGCGACCCGGAGTGCGCAGGTGCACGTGGGGGTCGACGAAGGCCGGCGCGACGACGAGCGACCCTGCCGGCCCGGGCTCGATGGCGCTGATGACGCCGTCGGTGACGGTGATCCGCAGCGATTCGTCGATCCCCTGTGCCGGTGCGAGAACGCGGCCCTCGAGGGTCAGCGAGTCCGAGCGCCCGTTTCGCGCGACGAGCATCAGGCGACCTCCGCACGGTCGCGCACGGGCGCCGGCGTCGGCGCTGCGGTCAGCACGTCGTAGAGGACGGCCATGCGCACGACGAGCCCGGCGCGCACCTGATCGGTGACGAGCGCCGCTGCCGAGTCCGCCACCCGCGGGTCGATCTCGATCCCCCGGTTCATCGGCCCTGGATGCATGACGAGCTGCCCCTCCCGGACGCGCTCGGGCGTGATCCCGTACAGCGCCGTGTACTCGCGCAGCGAGGGCACGAAGGCGTCGGTCATGCGCTCCCGCTGCATCCGCAGCACGTACACGACGTCGGCGTCGGCAGTCGCGCCCAGGTCGTGCGAGACCTCGCACCCGAGCGACTCCAGGCCCCGCGGCACGAGCGTCGGCGGGCCGACGAGGGTCGCTTCCGCACCGACGAGCAGGAGCGCCTGCACGAGCGAGCGGGCGACGCGGGAGTGGAGCACGTCGCCCACGATCGCGACGCGGACGCCGTCGAGCCTTCCGAGCGCCTCGCGGATCGTGTACAGGTCGAGCAGCGCCTGCGTCGGGTGCTGGTGCTTCCCGTCGCCTGCGTTCACGACGTGGGCGTCCGTGTGCCGCGCCACGAGCTCGGGGGCGCCGATCGACGGATGGCGCACGACGATGACGTCGGGCTCGTACGCCGCGAGCGTGAGCGCCGTGTCCTTGAGCGACTCTCCCTTGTCGACCGACGAGCCTGCCGAGCGGATCGACATCGTGTCCGCGGAGAGCCGCTTCGCCGCGAGCTCGAAGCTCGCGAGCGTCCGCGTCGACGACTCGTAGAAGAGGTTCACGACGGTGCGCCCGCGCAGCGTCGGGAGCTTCTTGACCTCGCGGTCGAGCGAGGCCGCGAGCGAGCGAGCACGGTCGAGGATGCGCTCGACGTCCTCGCGCTCGAGATCGCGGATCGAGAGCAGATGCCGCCTCGGCGGGGCCGGCGGCCGCAGCTCAGACATCGTCGCCTCCCTCCCGCTCCGCGACGAGGAACACGCCGTCGCGCTCGTCGATCTCGACCAGCTCGACCTGGATGCGCTCGTCGCGACCCGTGGGGAGGTTCTTGCCCACGTAGTCGGGCCTGATCGGAAGCTCGCGGTGCCCGCGGTCGACGAGCACCGCGAGCTGCACGCGTGCGGGCCGCCCGAACTCGAGCAGCGCGTCGATGGCCGCCCGGATCGTCCGGCCCGTGAAGAGCACGTCGTCGACGAGGACGACGCTCAGGTCCTCGATCGAGAACGGGATGCTCGTCGCGCGGACGACCGGCTGCCTGCTCGGCGAGCGGCCGCCGCGCACGTGGACGTCGTCGCGGTGGAAGGTGATGTCGAGCGCGCCGACCGGGACCTCGACCCCACTCCGCTCGGCCACCAGCCGCCGCAGACGGGACGCCAGCGGCGCCCCGCGCGAGTGGATGCCGACGAGCGCGACGCGGTCGAGCCCTGGTCCGGCGGGTGCCGCGCTCCGCTCGATGAGCTCGTGGGCGATGCGCGAGAGAGACCTCGAGATCGCGTCCGCGTCGAGCAGAAGCCTCGCGGTCGCGTCTTCCGGGACGTGCGTCGTCACCTCACTCCTTTCCGGCCTCGCTGGACCGGTCTTAAAGGGTTCGTACGAGTCTAGACGACGTGCGTGACCGCGCCCGCCGGGGCAGGCAGAGTGTGCGCCATGCCGGCGCGCCTTCGTCCGGGACGCGCGGTCTACGCCCTTGCCGCGCTCGTCGCCGTCTCGACCGTCGCGCGCTTCGCGCTCTCGCGGGGCGTCGAGGCTCCGTGGATCGCTCCGGACGAGGACCTGTACGGCCTCCTCGGACGCGCGCTCGTCCACGGGCACGGGCTGACGATCCTCGGCGAGCGGGTGCCGTACTACAGCCTGCTGTACCCGGCCTTCGTGGGCGTGCCCTTCCTCGGCCGGGATCTCGCGTCCGGGATCACGGTCGTGCAGGCGCTGCAGGCGCTGCTCATGTCCGCGACCGCGATCCCCGTATTCCTCTGGGCCCGCCCGCTCGCGGGCTCGCGAGGCGCGCTGCTCGCCGCCGCCTTGACGATCCTCATGCCCGGCCTGGCCTACAGCGGCCTGCTGATGAGCGAGGCGCTCTACCTCCCCGTTGCGGTCCTCGCCTGTTGGGCGCTCGCGCGGTGCCTGTGCGAGCCCACGGTCGCACGCCAGGCCGTGTTGCTCGGTGCGGTCGCGCTCGCGCTCGCCACGCGCCTGCAGGCGATCGGGCTGGTTCCCACGATCGTTGCCGCGCTGCTCGTGCTCGCCGTGGCCGAGCGCTCGACGGCCACGGTGCGGCGCATGCTTCCGACCCTCGCGGTCGTCGCGGGAGCCTCGGCTGCGTGGATCGTCGTCCGCCTCGCGACGGGCGGGCTCGGCAGCAGTGTCGGCGCGTACGCACCGCTTGCACAAGCGGCGCACTACTCGATCCGCGACGTCGGCTCCTCGATCGCCCAGCAGACGGGCGCAGTCTCGCTCCTGACGCTCGGGATTCCACTCGTCGGGCTCGGACTGCTCACCTGGACCACGCTGCGCGGACGCGAGCACGACCGCGGAGTCCGGGCTCTCGTCGCCACCACGGTGGCCTATCTCGGGGTCACGGTCCTCGAGGTGGGAGCGTTCGCGTCCCGGTTCGTCGAGCATCTCACCGAACGGCAGCTCCTCTCCGTGGCCCCGCTCGTCTTCATCGCCTTCGCGGTCTGGCTGCAGCGCGGGCTACCCCGTCCACAGCCTGCGACGTCGGTCATCGCGGTCGTGGTCGCCGCCTCCGCGCTGCTTCTGCCCGTGCAGCGGATCACGACGCCGGCGGCAGCGGTCGACGCGCTCTCGACCATCCCGCTCGAGCACCTCCGTCGCCACCTGTCGGAGTCGAGCTTCGAGACCGTCTACGCGATCGTGGCGGCGCTCCTCCTCCTGCTCGCGGTCGTCGTTCCCCGTCGCTTCGGGCCCGTCCTCGCCGGCATCGTCGTCTGTGCCCTCGCCGCAGGGTCGATCGTGGCCTCGAGGGAGATCCGGGAGCGCTCCCGGGCCGAGCGTGAGAGCGCGTTCTCGGGTGCGCCACCCGCCTGGATGGACGAGAACGGCGGGCACGACGTGGGCATGCTCGTGACCGGAGAGCTGCTCTGGCCCGGCGTGTGGCACCAGCTCTTCTGGAACTCGTCCATCTCGGGCCTCGTGCACCTCCACGGCGCTGCCTTGCCCGGAGCCGCTCCGCAAGAGGAGGTATCCGTCGCACCGGACGGCTCGCTGCTCCGAGCCTCGGGAGAGCCGGTCGAGTTCGGCGAGCTCGCTACCCCGTCCACCCTCACGCTCGCGGGGACGCCGCTCTGGGCCCTCCGGGCCTCGGCGGATCAGCCGGGGGTGACGCTGTGGCAGCTCGCCGGCCCACCGCGCGTGCTCCAGCGCGTCACCGGGCTCCGCCCGAACGGCGACCTCTACGGAGGAACGAGCGCGCGAATCGAGGTCTTCGGCTGTCGCCCGGGCGAGCTGCACCTCACCCTTCTCGGCAAGCAGGGTTTCGCGACCCGCATCCGGTCGGGGGGAAGGACCTGGCAGAGCGTGCGATTCCTCCACAAGGCGTGTGGCGGCCGGCGGTTCGCGCGCCCGCGAGCGCGGACGGCTCCGGACGCTGCGACTTCGAGCTCCAGAGCGACGGGCTCATCGGCTCGACCCGGATCGAGTTCGTCCCGGGGGTCTGACCCCCAGAAGCCGCGCGCCCGTCACGCGACTTGCGTTGGAGGGGTCAGACCCCTCCCTCGGGCTCTTCCTCGGGCTCGGTCAAGGCCTCGATCGCGTCGCGGGCGTCCTCCACGTCCGTCTCCGAGACGAGCACCTTCAGCGGCGCATCCTCGAGCGCGGACTCGTGCTGCTCGACCGCGGGCTCGAGCTGGCTCTCGATTCCCGCGGTCGTGAGCAGCTCCTGGAGCTGCTCACCCTCGGCGACGTCGCCGGCGACCGCGATCTGCACGAGCTTCGTCACGACTCGAGGGACCCTAACGGAGCGCGCTTCGTGCGCGCGCCCGAGCGGACCAGCTCGGGCTCGCCGCGCTCCGGAAACGGGATCGTGACGAGGTCGAAGTCGCGGGGCACGACGGTCGCGGGGAAGAGCTGCGACGCCTCGTCCACGACCTCGTGGCCGAAGTAGCGCGTCGAGACGTGCGTGAGGGCGAGGAGCTTGACCCCCGCCTCGCGGGCGACGAGCGCGGCCTCGCCCGCGGTGCAGTGCGACGTCTCGCGCGCGCGCTCGCGCTCGTCGGCGAGGAACGTCGCCTCGTGGACGAGGAGGTCGGCGCCCGCGGCCGCTTCGACGACCGAGGCGGCGGCCGCGGTGTCTCCGCTCAGCACGACCTTGCGGCCGGCGCGAGCCGGCCCCAGGACGTCGTCCGGCGCGACGACTCGGCCGTCGGCGAGGGTGACCGCCTCGCCGCGCTGGAGGAGACCCCGCTCGGGGCCGTCCGGGACGCCCAGACGCGCCGCCTCGTCGACGTCGAACCGGCCCGGGCGCGCGGCCTCGACGAGCGCGTAGCCGACGGCGCTCACGCCGTGCTCGACGCGAATCGCCTCGAGCGCGTACCCGGCGCGCTCGAGCCGCGCTCCCGCGTCGAGCTCCACGTGGGCGACGGGGTACGTGAGCCGTCCGAAGATCCGCCGGAGCGTCCCGAGGAGGTCGCCGAGACCCCGTGGCCCGTAGATCGTGAGCGGGACCTCCCGCCCGCGCAGCGCGAACGTCTTGAGCATTCCCGGAAGGCCGAGGTAGTGGTCGGCGTGGTAGTGGGTGAGAAAGATCTCCTCGAGCTCCAGGAGGCCGACGTCGCTGCGCAGGAGCTGCCGTTGCGTGCCCTCCCCGCAGTCGAAGAGCAGCCGCTCGCCGCCGCGCCGCACGAGGGTGGCGGTGAGAGCGCGCTTCGCGGTCGGCATGGATCCCGACGTCCCGAGGAAGACGACGTCCAGGTCCACGGCGGCGGATTGTACTCAGGCGCTCAAAGTCCGCCTCGTGCGAGCCGATACAGAGGCATGCGGCGAATGCGGGCCTACCGCTCGCCCGGCTTCGGGCGTTCTCTCACGCTCCTGCGCACCTTCGTCGCCGCGTCCGCCCTCATCCTCGCCGTCGGCGCCGTCGCCCTCTCCTCCACCCTGTCCTCGAAGCTGCGCGCCGCCGCGCTCGAGAACAAGGCCCGAAACGCTGAGGTGTACGTCGACGCGGCACTGGCGCCAAGCGTGGTCCGCGGCGACAGAATCGTCGTGACGCCCCAGGTGCGGCGCCTCCTGCGTCGCACGGTGAGCCTCCCAACCGGCGTGCAGCGCGTCGATCTCTACTCCCGGGCAGGCGTCCTCCGCTTCTCGACGTCGAGCGCGCCGAAGGTCGGCCGGCGGCGCTCGAGCGCCGGCCTGAGGGACGTCCTCCGGGACGGGGCTCCGAGCGCCGTGGTCGTGAGCCCCCCGGGCCACGCGCCGACGTTCGTGCGCGCCTGGGCTCCTCTCCGCACCGAGCGCGGTCGCACGGTCGGAGTCGCCGAGGTCGCGCTCAGCCGCTCCCTCGTGACCGACACTGTCGCGGACTCCGTGCGCACGATCTGGATCGCGGTCGTCATCGTCTTCGCGGCGCTGTGGCTAGCGCTCGCCGGGCTGGCGCGGGGGGCGTCGCTGAGACTGCAGACGCAGAACGAGGCCCTGGCGGAGCGGTCGCACGACCTCCTCGAGTCCTCGCGGGAGCTCGAAGCCACGCTCCTGGAGACGATCGAGACGTTGAACGCGGCGGTCGAGGCACGCGACCCGTACACGGCCGGGCACTCCCAGCGCGTACGTCGGGTCTCGCTAGCGATCGGCCGCGAGCTACGACTTCCGGTACGACAGCTCGGATCGCTCGCCACGGCGGCGCTCTTCCACGACATCGGGAAGATCGGGATGCCCGACTCGATCCTCACGAAGCCGGGCACGCTCGACCGCTCCGAGGCGGCGATCATGCGGGGGCACGTCGATCGGGGGGCCGAGATCGTGGCGCGGATCACCTCGCTGAAGGACTCGGTTCCCGCCATCCACCACCACCACGAGCGCTGGGACGGCCTCGGCTACCCCGATCGCCTGAGCGGGAGGGACATCCCGCTCGAGGCCGCGATCATCGCGATCGCAGACGCGTGGGACGCCATGACGACCGACCGCCCGTACGCGGTCGCGCTCGACGTCGACGAGGCGATGCTCCAGATTCACGCGGGACGCGGCAAGCAGTTCAACCCCGCGGTCGTCGACGCGTTCCTGTCGGTCGTACGGCGGCGACCGGCCGAGATCCTGCCGCCCGAGGCGGAGGAGCCGGCTACCGCGGCGCGGGCCGAGGTGGCCTAGAGGCTTAGCTCGGAAACGCGAGGTCGGAGTACACGACCTCGCCCTTGAACTTGCGCGCCGCCGCGTCCCAGGGAAAGAAGATCGCGTTCCGCCACTCGAGCCGCTGGCCGGTCGGCTCGTGCTCGAGCCAGCGGCCCCGGTGCGTCGCCGTCACCCGCGCCTCCTCGCAGACCCCCTGCGGCCCGATCACGATGTACTCGAGGTCGAAGTGGATGTCGGGAAACGCGGTCAGGAGCTCGGTGTAGAAGCGCGCGGCGCCCTCGTGGCCCTCCCAGCGGGCGCCGGTCCCCATCACCTCGTACACGCAGTCCTCCGTGAGCGTCGAGATCAACCCGGGCAGGTCGCGGGCGTCCTCGGCGAGGGAGTGGGTCTTCCAGAGCTCCCGGATCTCCGTGTACTCGCCCTCGTCGACTGGCCGGCGGAGGAGCTCGAGGATGCGCTCGGACGCCATGCGGCGGGGTTCATACCACGCCGTTGCTCTTAGAGCTCGGTTCAGCATGATCACCCGTCGGCGGGGCGCGCTGGGCGGTGCGAGGCAAGGACGCAGGGAGCGCCCATATCAGTCGATATGGGCGCGACCGAGGACGCCGCATCGCGCCGCCCAGCGCGGCACGGCGACATGGCTGCTCATTTTGAATCGAGCTCTTAGGGCAGGAGCAGCCGTTCGCCGGGGACGATCGTCGGCTCGTCGAGGCCGTTCGCGTGCTGCAGCTTCCACACTCCCGCCCGAGGGTCCCCGCCGTAGCGAGCGGCGGCGATCGACCACAGCGTCTCGCCCGACCGCACCGTGTGGTGGCTCGGCGTCGAGCCGGCGCCCGAATCCCGCGCCAGCACGGCCCAGAGGAGCACCGCGGTAAGGACGACGATGGCGGCTCGAACGAACACGTGTTCGACTATGACACGAACACGTGTTCGTGTCAAGTCAGCGGCCGAGCACCGCCTTCCGCACGACCAGCGTGTGACGAGCTCGGTTCGACGTTGCCGCGAAGCGCACCGCGACCTCGACGCGACCGGTCGTCCCCGCGGGCGCACGCACGCCCACGTCGAGCGAGTGGAGACCAGGCACCGCGATGGACCGGCAGCGTGCGAGCGCGGACTCGACGGTCGAGAGGGAATGCACGCACAGCCTCGCGCTCGCATCCTCTCCGGCGGCCACGCGCGCCGTGAGCGTTCCTCGCTTCCCGCTCACGGCGACCGTCGCGCCGAGGACGTGGGCCTCGGGAAGCCACGCGGGCGCGGCCTCCTCGCAGGGCTCCGCGATCGCGGCCTGCACGGCCGCCGCGGCGGGCCTCGAGGAGCCGTCCGCCCGCTCGAGCCCTGCCTGGAAGCCCGTGCGGAGCCCGTCGTCATGGAAGCCGAAGAAGCTCACGGACGCGACGTCGGAGTCGCATGCGGCTTCGCGGATCAGCTGCCCGTAGATCACAGCCTGGGTCGCCTCGTCCGTGACCGCGACGTTCTCGCGCCCGTGGTAGCCCGAGCGGCCGCTCGTGCCGACCTGCCAGCCGACCTCGTCGAGGTGCAGCTTCAGGCCGTCGAGCGTCGTCGGCTGGGCCGTGCCCGCGAAAGCGTCCCACAGCGCCTGCTTCATGCGATCGAGGTTCGCGAAGCCGGCGTTCGGCCACTCGTAGCCGCGCTCGAGCGGGTCCGTGGCCGCGTTCGGGTACGGGTGGAAGCTGAAGCCGTCCATGAGCGGTCGCGTTCGCCCGCTCCGCCGGTACCAGGCGCCGAGCGAGCGGAGGAACCGCACGGGCGACGTCGAGACGTTGTTCCTCGCGTCCGGGCGGTCGTTCCCCCGCGGCGAGAGGCCCACGCCCAGCACCGAGATGGTCGGGTCGACGCCCTTCAGGGTGTCGTAGGCCGCCGCGAGGTAGGGGCCGAACGCGGCGGCCGACACGTTGGTGCCGGAGGCATCGAACTGCGGTCGCCAGAAGGCGGGCTGGTTCGGCTCGTTCCCGATGACGAACTGCCGAACCTGGGGGTAGATCGACGCGAGGACGCCGACGTACGAGGCGAAGAGCGACGGCGAGCCGAGGCCGGCCTCGAGCTCCCGCGGCGGGTACGGGTAGACGGCGAGCACGACGGCGAGACCCGCCTTCGTCGCGCTCTCGACGGCGCGATCGAGCTGCGCCTTGTCCTGGATGACGACGGACTGGCTCGGCACGAAGTGGACGCCGATCACGGTCTGCTTCAGACCGAGGGCGGCCATGCGCCCGTATAGCGCGGCCCCGCCGTCCTCCGCGAACTTGGCGGAGTCGTCGTTCGCGCCGACGTCCGCCCCCACGGCGACGGACGCTCCGGACAGGAGCGCCACGACGAGCACGGTTGCCACAGCGAGGATCCGCATTCCCAGTCCCGTTCACACCCTTGACGGGCCCCCCTCTGCCCGCGGCGGCTGCGAGCCTAGAGCCGGGCGAGGAGCGAGTCAAGCAGCTGCCGAGCCCCGAAGCGGACGGGGTCGTCGGCGGGAAGACCGGTCTCGTCCTCGACCGCGGCGATCGCGCGCCGGGCGGAGCCCTTGTCCGCGATGCCCGCCGTGTTCAGCGCGACGCACGCGACCTTCGCCTTCCGGGCGGGCAACGCGACCCGCTCGTGCAGCTCGATCAGCTCCGAGAGAGGCGGGATCGGGTGGCCCGGGCAGCCCTCGATCTCCGTCGCACCCGCCCGGTGGCAGAGCACGAACGCGTGGGGGGCGCTCCCGTGGACGAGGCCGAGCGTCACGCCCGAGTACATCGGGTGCACGAGCGAGCCCTGCCCCTCGACGAACAGGAGCTCGCCGCCCCGGCGAGCTCCCTCGACGACGAGCCGCTCGGCGGCGCCCGCGAGGAAGTCGGCGACGACGGCGTCCACCGCGATGCCCCAGCCGGCGATCGCGATCCCCGTCTGGCCGGTGGGCACGAAGACGGACCGCAGCCCCCGTCCGCGCGCTTCGAGATCGAGCTCGACGGCGACGGTCTTCTTCCCGATCGCGCAGTCGGACCCGACGGTCAGCACGATCGTCGAGTCGACCTCGAGGTTCGCGCCGGTCGGCACGCTGAGACCCTCGGGCGGCCTGCGCAGGTCGCGCAGCCGAACGCCGCACGAGCGGGCGAGCTCCGCGAGCTCGCGATCGTCCGCGAGGAACTCGTGAAGGCCGCTCTCGACGTCGAGCCCCGCAGCGATGCTCTGCTTCAGGAGCTCGCGCCACGCAGGCGGGAAGCGACCGCCCTGCGTCGCGACGCCAACGATCGCGACCGTGGGCTCGAATCGCAGCGCGTCCTCGACGGTGCCGACGACGGGAATGCCGTCGTGCTCCTCCCCAGCTCGCCGCGAGTCGAGGATCGCGACGACCGGGTCCGGGCCGTAGCGGATGATCCCGCGCATCGTCTTGCCGTAGTGCGGGTCGTGCGAGAAGCCCTCGCCGAGAACGAGGAGCCGGCGCGGGCGAGCCTCGCTCATGCCGGCGAGACGCCGAGGCCGGGATCGAGCGAGGGAACCTGGACCCCGTCGACGAGCCGCACGCCCGGCCAGGGGTCGTCGCGGAGCAGGAGGTTTCCGTCGAGGTCGACGTGGTCGCAGAGCGGCGCCACGCAGCAGCCGGCGGCGATCCCGAGACCCGACTCGAGCATGCAGCCGAGCATCACGCCCAGGCGCAGCGCGCGGGCCGCATGCGCCATGCGGATCGCCTCGCGGATGCCGCCCGACTTCGCGAGCTTGATGTTGATCCCGTGCGCGATCTCGGCGCACCTGCCGACGTCGGCGAGCGTGTGGCAGTCCTCGTCGACGTAGATCGGTACGGGCGACTCGGCCTTCAGCCTCCTCCCCCCCTCGTCCCCAGCGGGGAGCGGCTGCTCGCAGTACTCGACCCCGAGCTCCGCGAGCTGCGGGAGGGCCTCGAGCGCCTCCTCGAGCGACCACCACTCGTTGACGTCGACCATGAGCGGCAGCTCGGTCGCCGCGCGGACGGCCCGGACGCGCTCGACGTCGAGCCCGTCGCCTCCACCCAGCTTCAGCTTCAGGCGCCGGTACGCCGTCGCCGCCCGCTCGGCCCGGCCGGCCATGTCGTCCGGGTCCCCGAGCCAGATCGTCCACGAGGTCGGCGGGCCGTTTCGCGGCAGGCCGAGGACGCGGTGGGTCGGGACGCCGAGGAGCTTTCCCTGCAGGTCGTGCAGAGCGGCGTCGAGCGCCGCCTTCGCCGCCTGCCCGCCCGAAATCGCCGAGAGACGCTCGCCGGCGTCCTCGAGCGCGAACGGGTCGTCGCCGACGAGCCGGCCGTGCTCCTCGACGAAGAGGAGCGCCGAATGGGCGGACTCCCCGTAGCGGTCGACGGGAGCCGCCTCGCCGTGCCCGGTGACGCCGTCGTGCGCGAGCGAGACGTGCACGACGTCCGCGTAGTCGGTCGCTTCGCGCGCGATGACGAACGTCTCGGCCAGCTGCAGGCGAACGATCCTGGCCTGGACGTCCATGCCGGCGAACCTACCCGCGCGGCGTCGAGATCGACACGACGTACGCGACGACGTCGGCCTGGTCCTGCCCGGAGACGAGTCCGGCCGGCATCACGCCGCGGCCTTGTTGGACGGTCGCGGCGACCGTCGCCTCGTCGAGGCCGGCTCCTGCGAGGCGCGGGCCGACGCCGCCTCCCTGCCCGGCCATCCCGTGGCACCCCGAGCACGTCCCGCCGAAGATCGTCGCGCCGCGCCCAACGTCGCCCGAGCTGGACGGAACGGGGGCTGCGGACGGGCTGAAGACGTGCGCCTCCGCCAGCGCGAAGGTCACGGCCGCGACGGCGCCTCCGACGAGAATCGGCCGCCATCCGCGCCCCATCAGAAGCCGACCCGGACGTTCGTGAAGTACCAGAGGCTCGAGGTAAGCCAGAGGACGAGCAGCATCGACGCGAGCGTGATGCCCGCGGCGGGGAGCGCCCAGCCGGGGAGCGAGCGGTCGCGGACGACGAGCACCTTCGCCGCGAACACGCCGTAGAAGAACGTCCCCACGGTGGCGTGGACGGCGACGCGCGCATCAGGAGCCTTGAAGCCGAGGATCGTCACGCAGTGGAAGAACACCGGCAGCGTGAGGAGGAAGGCCGCGCGGCCGGACCAGCGGTGGACTCGCGCGACCGCGGCGCCGCGTTCAGGCAGGAACCGCAGCCGCCCGTAGATGCGCGCGGCCGTGAGCAGCTGGACGCCCGCGAGCACGAGCGCCGCCGTCGCGAGCCAGACCTTCGCGGCGATCGTCGACGAGAAGACGGTCGTGACGAGGTCCGAGTACCTCTGGGCCACGTCCGCGACCAGCATCCGCTGAGCCTACGACCTCCGTCCCGGAGTCGACAAGGAAACGTCCGGACGCCGGATACACTCCTCCCTTCCGCGCCCGTAGCTCAGGGGATAGAGCGCGCGCCTCCGGAGCGCGAGGTCGCAGGTTCGAATCCTGCCGGGCGCATGACCCGCTCCGTGCACTCCTACGACTCGGGCCCGAGCCAGCTCGGGGAGCTCTTCGTCCCGTCGAGTGTCGGGCCTCACCCGGTCGCCGTCGTTCTCCACGGCGGGTACTGGCGCGCGCGCTACGACCGCTCGCTGATGACCGACGTCTGCGTGGATCTCGCGGCGCACGGGCTGGCAGCGTGGAATCTCGAGTTTCGGCGGGTCGGAGCGGGCGGAGGCTGGCCGGAGACCTTTCTCGACGTCGCAGCCGGCGTCGACCTTCTCGCCGAGCTCGACGCGCCGCTCGATCTCGAGCGCGTGCTCGCGATCGGTCACTCGGCGGGAGGCCAGCTGGCGCTCTGGGCGGCCGCTCGTCCCACGCTTCCCGCGGACGCCCCGGGGGCGGATCCGCGCGTGACCATCCGCGGCGCGGTCTCCCAGGCGGGCGTGCTCGACCTCACGCTCGCGGCAGGGCTCAACCCCTCCGCTTCTCCGACGCGCGCGCTGCTCGGGGACCCCGCCGCGGACTTCGAGCGCTACGTCCTCGCCTCGCCGCGCGAGCGCCTCCCGCTCGGCGTGCCGCAGCTCGTCCTCCACGGAGACCGCGACGACACGGTGTCCTTGCGCATCGCGACGAGCTATGCGGCCGCGGCGCACGCCACGGGTGATCCGTGCGAGCTCCGAGTGCTCTCGCAGACCGGGCATTTCGAGCACATCGACGCCGGCTCGGAGGCCTGGCACGTCGCGCGCGACTGGCTACTCCTCTACGCGAGCGCGCCCCGCAGCTGAGCGACGAAGCGCTCGAGCGCCGCCGGGCCTTCCTCGGCTGCGAGGAGCGCCGCCGAGCCGACCACCACGCCGTCGGCGATCGCCGCGGCGGCCGCCGCCTGCTCCGGCGTCGAGATGCCGAAGCCGGCGTACAGCGGGACCCCGGTCAGGGCTCGAGCGCGCTCGACGAGCGGAGCGAGAGCGGGAGACAGCTCCGCCCGCGCGCCGGTCGTGCCGGCCACCGTGACGAGGTAGAGCCAGCCGTCCGTGCGCTCCGCGGCGAGCGCGATCCGCTCGTCCGTCGAGGTCGGGGCGACGAGCTGCACGCGGCGGAGCTCCTCGTGTGCGTCGACGGGGAGATCGGCGACGATGAGCGAGCCGGCGCCCGCAGCGTGCGCGTCGGCGGCGAAACGCTCCCAGCCGTACGCCTCGAGGAGGGACGCGTACGTCATCGGCACGAGCGGGACGGCGACCGCGTCGCGCACCGCACGCAGGCACTCCAGGCAGGCGGACGTCCGCATCCCGGCCCGGAGCGCGCGCTCGGCTGCGCGGCGGATGACGGGGCCGTCCGCGAGCGGATCGGAGAACGGGAAGCCGATCTCGACGAGGTCAGCCCCGCCCGACTCGGCCGCGCGCGCGAGCTCCGGCGTCTCCGGGCCTGCCATGAGGTAGACGACGAGCGTCTTCCTCAGCGGGCGAGCACCTCTGCGAGGTCCTTGTCCCCGCGCCCGGAGAGCCCGACCAGGACCAGGTCGGCGTCGAGGTCGAGCGCACGCGCGAGGGCGTGTGCCGGCTCGAGCGCCGGGATGATCCCCTCGCGCTCGGCAAGGAGACGGAAGGCCGCGAGCGCCTCCTCGTCGGTCGCGGTCACGTACGAGGCCCGCCCGGAGTCGCGCAACGCGGCGTGCTCCGGCCCGACGCCGGGGTAGTCGAGGCCGGCGGAGATCGAGTGCGCGTCCAGCACCTGGCCGTCGTCGTCCGCGAGCACCGACGAGCGGGCGCCATGGAGCACCGCGGGACGGCCCGCGCCGAGGCTTGCGGCGCCCGCCGCTTCCACCCCGACGAGGCGCACGTCCTCGTCGTCCAGGAAGCCCGCGAACAGCCCGATGGCGTTGGAGCCGCCGCCGACGCACGCGACGACGGCGTCCGGGAGCCGGCCGTGGTCCTCGAGCATCTGCGCCCGCGCCTCGCGGCCGATCACGGACTGGAGCTCCCTCACGATCGCCGGGTACGGGTGCGGGCCGACGCAGGAGCCGATGAGGTAGTACGTCGACTCGACGTTCGTGATCCAGTCGCGGATCGCCTCGCTCGTCGCCTCCTTGAGGGTCCTCGTCCCGAACTCGACCGGGCGCACCTCGGCCCCGAGGAGCCGCATGCGCTCGACGTTCGGGTGCTGGCGGCGCATGTCCTCGGCGCCCATGTACACGACGCACTCGAGCCCGAAGCGCGCGCAGACGGTCGCGGTCGCAACGCCGTGCTGGCCTGCGCCCGTCTCCGCCACGATGCGGCGCTTTCCGAGCCGCGACGCGAGCACGACCTGCCCGACCGCGTTGTTGATCTTGTGCGCGCCCGTGTGGCAGAGGTCCTCGCGCTTGAGGACGATTCGGCGCTCACCTTTGACGCTTACAGTGCCAGGCACTGTAAAGACGCTGGAGTTTGCGAAGTTCCGGGCCTCGTACAGCGGCGTCGGCCGGCCCACGTAGCGCTTCGCGAGGCCGTCGAGCTCCTCGCGGAACGACGGGTCGGCGAGCGCCTCGTCCCAGCCGCGCTCGAGCTCGTCGAGCGCGGGGATGAGCGTCTCGGGGACGTAGCGGCCTCCGTACGCGCCGTACAGGCCGGCGCTCATGCGCGAGCCGCCTCGACGTAGTCGCGCACGCGCTGGTGATCCTTGACCCCGGGCGCTCGTTCGAGGCTCGAGCTGGCGTCCACGGCCCACGGCCTGACCGCCGCGATCGCCGCCCCGACGTTCTCCGGGCCGAGCCCGCCGGCCAGCATCAGCCGTCCCCTCACCGACCGGGCGCGCTCGAAGTGGGAGGCGTCCTCCTCGTCCCACGGGAGGTCGACGACGCGGGCGACCTCCTCCCCCTCCCGCAGGAGCACGGCATCGCGCCCCCGCACCTTCCCCGTCTCCGGCGGGTAGAGCTGGACGAGATCCGCGCCGTCCGCCTCGGCCGTGCCGACGACAACGGCAACCGTGAGCACGGTGTCGGGCACCGGCAGGACCGACGCGGCGCGACGCGGGCTCGCGTCGACCAGGACGAAGCCGACCAGGTCCGCCCCGGCCTCGACCGCCGCGGCGACGTCCTCCTCGCGCGTGAGGCCGCAGACCTTCACGAGGGGGCGAGAGAGGAGCTCGCGGAGCTTCGCCGCGGGATCCGGCGCGCGCATGAGCGTCGAGCCGGCGAGGATCGCGTCCGCGCCCGCGAGCTCGGCGGCGGCGCCCTGTGCGCGCGACTCGATTCCGCTCTCCGCGACCACGACGCGCTCCCGCGGAGCGCGTGCGACGAGCTCGAGCTGCGCCTGGCGGTCGATGCGGAACGTGGACAGATCGCGCGCGTTGATCCCGATCACCGGAGCTCCGAGCGCGACCGCCCGCTCGAGCTCGTGCGCGTCGTGCGCCTCGACGAGCGTCTCCAGCCCGAGCCGGGCGGCAACGTCCGACAGCTCGCGGACGGCCGCGTCGTCGAGATCTCGGAGGAGCAGCAGCACGGCATCGGCCCCAGCGTCGCGCGCCGTCACGAGCTGCTCCTCGGTCGAGAAGAAGCCCTTCGCGAGGAGCGGCGCGGTCGACGACGAGCGCGCCGCCCGCAGGTCGTCCCACGTTCCGCCGAAGCGCTCGTCGACGAGGATGGACACCGCCGCCGCGCCTGCGTCCTCGTAGGCGGCCGCGAGCGCCGCCGGGTCGGCGTCGGGCCGAAGGGCACCCGCGGACGGCGAGCGCCGCTTGACCTCGGCGATCGCCGCGAGGCCGGGTGCGCGCAGCGCCTCTTCGAATCGGCCCATCAGCCGGATTCTCGCGAGAACGCGACGAGCCGTTCCAGCCTCTCGGCCGCGGCGCCGCTGTCGATCGCGTGCGCGGCCAGCTCGAGACCCTCGCGCAGGTCGTCCGCGTGCCCGGCAGCCGCAATCGCTCCGGCTGCGTTGAGCACGACGGCGTCCCTCCTCGAGCCCGCCGCGCCCTCGAGGATCTGCCGCGCGGTCGCGGCGTTCTCGGCCGGCGAGCCGCCTGCGAGCTCGACGGGATCGCACGGGCCGATCCCGAGCTCGACGGGATCGAGGATCCGCTCGCGAACCGCGCCGTCCGCGACCTCGAGGACGAGGTTCGGGCCCGCCGGCGAGAGCTCGTCGATCCCGTTCGCCCCGTGCACGACGAACGCCCGCGTCGACCCGAGAACGGCGAGCGCCTCGGCGACCGTGCGCGCGGTGTCCGGCGCATAGACGCCGAAGACGCCCGCCCGCGCGCCCGCGGGGTTCGTCAGCGGGCCGAGAACGTTGAAGATCGTCCGCGTGCCGAGCTCGCGTCGCACCGGCGCGGCATGCCGCATCGCCGGATGGTGTGCGGGCGCGAACATGAACCCGAAGCCCAGCCGATCGATCGACTCCGCGATCCGGTCGGCGGGCAGCTCGAGCTCGAGCCCGAGCGCTTCGAGGACGTCCGCCGATCCGGAGACCGAGCTGACGGCGCGGTTGCCGTGCTTCGCCACGGCCGCGCCGGCCGACGCGGCCACGATCGCCGCGGTCGTCGAGATGTTGAACGTGCGCGCTCCGTCTCCGCCCGTGCCGACGACGTCGACGACGTCGTCCCGCGTCGGATGCACCGGCAGAACGTGCGCGCGCATCGCCTCGGCACACCCCGCGATCTCGTCCGCCGTCTCGCCCTTCGCGCGGAGAGCGACCAGGAAGCCGCCGATCTGCGCCGGGGTGGCCTCGCCGCCCATGATCTCGCCCATCACCGCGCGCGCGTCGGCGCGGCCGAGGTCGTGGCCGTCGAGCAGGCGGTGGATCGCGGCCTGGATCACGCCGGAAGTGTGACGCCGCGCGTCACGCGTCGAGGTGCCGGAGCCGTCCCCACTCCCGCGGCCACGCCTCGCGCGGCCCCGCGCACACGAACACCGCGCCTCCCTGCTCCTCGTTGTCCAGCCCGGCGCCGTTGTCGATGGTCGCGGCGCGGCGGCAGGCTCGGAAGTCGACGGAGGGATCGTCGTACCCGAGGACGATCACGGGCCCCGCCGAGCCGGGCGGGATGCCGAACCGCGCATAGGCGTTCTGCCCCGAGTACGCGCGCGGGAGGCCGAGAGCCGGCCCGAAGCGATCGATCGCCCCCGCCTCCCCGTAGTTCCCCGCGAACACCACGGCCGTCCGACGCTCGTCGGCAGGGAGAGACGCGTACACGCGGCCGACGGTGCGTACGAGCTGCGGCCACCCCACCATCTCGATCGCGTCCTCGTCGAGATCCGGGATGGGCGTCGCCTGCAGGCGGTCGGCCGGCACGACGGGAAGCACGATCGCGACCGCGACGGCCGCGTTCACGACGAGCAGGCAGGCCAGCACGGCGACACGGGTGCGGGTGCTCAGCCAGCGCCCGATCACCACCGAACCCGCAGCGAGGAGGCACAGGAGGTACGGCGCCGCGTAGTAGGGCCTGCCGGCGGAAGCGAAGACGAACGCGAGGAGTACGAGGTACGCAATCCCGAGCGCGCGCCACGGCCGGAGCGTCGTGTCGCGGAAAAGCGCCCAGAGCCCGACCGCGAGCACGGGCGCGAGCGGAGGGCCGACGAGCAGGATCTGCAGAGGCACCAGCGTCGTGCGGTTCTCGGCTCCGTCGTCACGTCGGATGTCCTCGGCGAGCGCGAGCTGCGGCCAGTCGTGCGCCGCCTGCCACAGGAGGTTCGGCAGCCAGATCGCGACCCCGAGCGCAGCTCCGAGCCAGAGCCAGCGCGAGCGCAGGACGCCGAGCAGCTTGCGGTCGAGCGCGAGCCCGGCCGCGAGGGCGACGACGAGCAGGAGCGGGAGCTGCTTGTTCTCGAGCCCGACCCCGACGAGGGCGCCCGCGAGGAGCCAGAGACGCTCGTCGCCCCCTGCGAGCAGGCGCGCGACGACGAGGAGCGTCCCCAGCCAGACCGCGAGGTCGAAGGTCGTCGTGCTGAGGATGTGCCCGAGGGCGAGGACGAAGCCCGCGCCCGCGGTCCCGGCAGCCGCCACGATCTGGCCCCGCGTCTCGGCGCCGAGCTCGCGCGCGAGCAGTGCGACGAGCACGACGGCGGCCGCGGCGACGAGAGCCGACGCGACGCGAAGCCCGCGCGGCGTCCGGCCGAACACCGTCTCGTCGAACCGGCCGACGAAGGGTGTGAGGGCACCCTGATCGTCGTACGCGACGGCCGGATGGCGCGCCGCCGTGCGGAAGTAGAGTTCGTCGCGGTGGTAGCCGTAGCCGTTCGCGAACAGGACCTCGGCGACGAGGACGAGCGCGGCGAGCGGGAGGACGACGCGGGCGGCGAACGGCGCGCGGGTCATCGTCGCGCGAGGACGCTCCGAACGGCGTCGACGAGGCGGTCGAGGTCGGCCTCGTCGTTGTACGGGCCGATCGAGACCCGCAGGAGAGACGTGCCCTCCCACTCGTAGACGGGGACATCGACGCGGTGCTCGGCGACGAGGCGTCGCCAGAGCTCGGCAGGGTCGGACGTGCGCACGACGAGCGCGCGCATGAGGGGAGCCGTCGTGCCCCGCAACGGCCGCAGGCCCAGCGGCCGGAGCCGCCGCTCGGCCTCGTCCGCAAGCTCCCTGGCGGCTGCCGCGTCGAACGAGGCGTGCAGCTCGATCGCCTTCGGGACGGCGAGGAACGCGGCGGGATCGCGCGTTCCCTGCCAGCCGTGCCGCTCGCCGAAGTCCGCCTCCTCGTGGTAGCCCCAGCTGACGACGAGGGGCTCGATCCACTGCTGGTGCTCGGTGCGCGCCCACAGGAAGCCCGAGCCTTTGGGAGCGCACAGCCACTTGTGGCAGTTGCCCGCGTACACGTCGGCCCCGAGCCGCGCGAGGTCGAGCGGGAGCTGGCCCGGTACGTGGGCGCCGTCGACGACGGAGAGGACTCCCGCGCGCCGGGCGGCGTCGCAGATCTCCGCGACCGGCAGCTGGAGCGCGGTCGGAGACGTGATGTGCGAGACGACCACGGCGCGCGTCCGGATCCCGATGTTCGAGACGAGCTCGTCGGGCTCGACGAGGACGACGTTTGCGCGCATGAACTCGAGCGTGCGCAGGATCGCGCCGTACTCGTGCTTCGTCGTCAGGATCTCCTCCTCGGGCCGGATGCGCAGCGAGCGGATCACGGAGTTGAGCGCCGCCGTCGCGTTCTGGGTGAACACGAGGTCCTCG
Organism: uncultured Gaiellaceae bacterium; assembly: GCA_963831285.1. Lineage (GTDB taxonomy): Bacteria > Actinomycetota > Thermoleophilia > Gaiellales > Gaiellaceae > GMQP-bins7. The sequence continues at coordinate 500,036 of CAWHPO010000001.1, forward strand.
GGCCTCGCTCCGACGAACCCGGCGAGCGCTGCGCGCGCTGTCCACATCGCCTCCGGGAAGCGCCGCGAAAGGAGCTCCGTCGGCTCCCATTCGAGCTCGCGCTGCCAGCGCTGGTACTCCTCGAAGACCTCGACCGGGCAGGCGCCGTAGCCGCCGTGGTTGAAGTACGCGACCGCCGGATCGAGGAGAAAGCCCTCGCGCATCGACGGCTAGTGTCCCACGGTGCGCGGACTTCTCCGGCTGTACGTCCCGCCGCTTCCGCGCTCGGTCTTCACGCTCCAGGTCGGCGGCCTGGTGAACGCGTTCGGGAACGGAATGGTCGTCCCGTTCATGTTCATCTACCTCCACAACGTCCGCGGCATCGGGCTCGGCGTCGCGGGGCTCGTCATCGCGACCCACGCCGTCTTCAGCATCGTCACCGGCCCGATCTTCGGGTCGCAGATCGACCGCTTCGGCGGCAAGCGAATGCTCGCCCTCTCGCTCGTGATCCTGAGCGTCGGCTACGCGAGCTACTCGCTCGTCGAGTCGCCCTGGCAGGGCTTTCTCGTCGCGGTCGTGAGCGGCACGGGCGTCGGCGGATTCTGGCCGTCGCAGTCGACCCTCATCACCGGGCTCACTCCGAGCGAGCTCCGGCCTGCGGCGTTCGCGATGCAGCGGGTCGTCATGAACCTCGGGATCGGCCTCGGCGCGCTCACGGGCGGCCTCGTCGCCGCGACCGACTCGCCGGAGACGTTCGTCGCTCTCTTCCTCGCCGACGCGGTGACGTTCCTCGCGTACGCCGCGGTGATGCTCGTGCTCGTGCCCGAGCCCGCACGGGGCGGCGCGCACGCGGCGGCGGGGTCCGGGAGCTACCGCGACGTGCTCCGGCACACGGCATTCGTGTCGGTGATCTCGTTGAACGCGCTGTTCATCTTCGCGGGCTTCTCCGGGTTCGACGTGCTCCCGGTCTACGCCAAGAACCAGGCGGGCCTGACCGAGAAGCAGATCGGGCTCCTCTTCTTCCTCAACACCGTCGTCATCGTGGTCGCGCAGCTCCCGATCGCCGGCCTGGCCCGCGGGCGCAGGAGGATGCCGATGCTCGCCCTGTTCGGGCTCCTGTGGGCGGGCGCCTGGATCGTCGTGCCCTTCGCGGCGGGCGCCTCCGAAGCCGCGGCGTTCGCGCTCCTCGGCGTCGTCATGGTCGTCTTCGCCGTCGGTCAGTGCCTGCACGGGGCGGTCGCCGGGCCGCTGGCGGCCGATCTGGCCGAGCCGCAGCTCATGGGCCGCTACATGGCCCTGAACGCCCTGTCGTGGAACATCGGCTTCACTCTCGGCCCCGCGCTCGGCGGCCTCGGTCTCGCCGCGTCGCCGACCGGGGTCTGGATCGCCGCCTCCGCGCTGTGCGCGCTCGGGGCCGGGGCCGCGCTCGCGATCGAGGGGACGTTGCCGCTGCGCGCCCGGCGCACGCCCGTGCTGGCGCCGTCGTCGGCCTGAAAATGAAGGCCCGGCGGGTAGAATCCCGAACATGGCGCTGACGAAGGACGATCCCCTGAGTACCCATGCCGAGCCTCCCTCGCATCCGTCGTTCTCGCGCCCGTGGCGGCTCGCCGGTCGCCTCGCCGGCACCGATCGTCCACGAGCTCACCGCTAACGGCCTCACCTGGGTCGACGTCGTCTCGCCGGACGTCGAGACGGCGCGCGAGCTCGCCGAGCGCTTCGGCTGGCACCCGCTCGACGTCGAGGACATCGTCTCGAAGCGACAGCGGCCCGAAGGTGGACGACTACGAGGACGAGGGCTACCTCTTCGCCGTCCTCCACTTCCCCATCTACGACAAGCAGGTGCAGCGGCTGAACGCCGCGGAGCTCGACCTCTTCATCGGCCACGACTACGTCGTCACCATCCCGAACGGCGCGCTGCACCCGGTGCGGCGCCTGTTCGCCCGCTGCGAGGAGGACGAGCTGTTTCGGGACCAGCTGTTCGCGCGCGGCTCGGGGCGGCTCCTGTACGAGATCCTCGACGACCTCTTCGACTACTGCTTCCCGATCCTCGACAAGATCGCCCACAAGCTCGACGGCATCGAGGACGAGATGTTCGAGGGGCGCTCGCAGGAGGTCGTGCGCGACATCTCCAACGTGAAGCAGGAGATCATCTCGTACCGCAAGATCATCAAGCCCGAGCGCTCGACTCTCCGCGTGCTCGAGCGGCGGGTCGAGGGGTTCCTGCCGGAGGAGCTCGAGCTCTACTTCGACGACATCGTCGACTCCGCGGAGCGCATCTGGGACCTCCTCGACAACTACAAGGAGGTCGTCGACGGCCTCGAGTCGACGAACGAGTCCGTGCTCGCGCACCGCCAGAACGACGTCCTCCGCCTGCTCACGGTCATCAGCGTCGTGATCCTGCCGTTGACGCTGCTCACCGGGCTCTTCGGGATGAACGTCGACTTCCCCGGCGAGGGCACGCACGAGGCGTTCTGGACGATCGTCGTCGGCCTGCTCGTCGTCGCCGTGGCCACGCTCGGTTTTTTCAGATGGCGGAAGTGGCTTTGAGATGCGTTCGCAGGAGCACGCTCGCGCGTGCTCCTGCTTCCTGAGGGGCACCTCAGGGGTGTTCCCGCGAAAAGGCCGGGAACCCCCGCCGCATAGGGGCCCCGGCCTGTGTGCCGCCGCTCGCTAGAGGAGGATCCGCAGAGCCGTCTCGGGAGGGCAGCCGCGCCGTGTCAGCGACGACGCATCGTGCAGATCGATCTCGACGTGCGAGGCGAGAACGAGTGCCGAGCCGATGTCGTACCCGGAGCGGACGAGCTCTTCGAAGCGCCACCGCAAGATCGCTTCTGCCTCCGTCTCATCGATCAATTCGAACTGGGCCGCAGTCACTGGCCGCCTCCCTCTTCGTCTTCGACTACAGGGACACAGTTCACCGTCATCGGCCCCGCCCAGCGCCCGCTTGAGGTCCAGAGTCGCCGCGCCGAAGGTCTGGGTTCCCCCCGCGGTCGTCCCCCGTGCGAGGGACGGCCTACCCCGAACGAGCGTCGACACGGCGGTCCTCCCGCCACGTCACCCGACACGTTCCCCACATCCCGCGACCTGCGGACCGTGCTGCCGCGACCGCGGCGAGGAGCTCGTGCGCATGCGCGCCGCGCACCCCGTGCACGAAGTACGGCGTCGCCGCTCCGCGTCGTACGAGCTCGACGTTCACGTTCGTCGCCCCGACGAGGACGTAGCGCAGGAGGCGCCCGTACCGGTCGACGTCGTCGAGCCGGCGGTCCGACTCGAGCTCCACCCGTTGGCCTCTGCGAACGAGCCGCTCGAGCTCGCGCAGCGCGTCCCGCGAGTAGCACTCGCCCTCCCCGAGCTCCGGTGCGTCGATCTGGAGGAGCCGCACGCGCGTCCCGCCCGCGAGCTCGAGCGTGTCGCCGTCGGCGACGTGTCCGACGGTCGCTCCGGCCGTCGTCGCCGGCGAATGCTCCCGGCCGCAGCCCGAGCAGGCGACGGCCAGAGCGGCTGCGACGACCACGACCGATGGTAGAAACGGCGGGTGCCGAAGTCCCTGTGGGCGCCGTGGCGCCTCGAGTACATCGCGCAGGCGGGCGAGCAGGAGGGCTGTGCGCTGTGCGACGAGTCGGCCGGCACGATCGACGCGGTGGAGTCGCTGCTCGTGCACCGTGGCGACGCCGCGTTCGTCCTCCTGAACAAGTACCCGTACTCGTCGGGTCACCTGATGGTCGCCCCGCACCGGCACGTCGCCCGGCTCGCCGACCTCACGGACGAGGAGGCGCTCGCCGTGCACGGCCTCGCCGTCCGCTCCGTCGACGTGCTCGAGCGCGTGTACGACCCGGGCGGCTTCAACCTGGGCTGGAACCTCGGGCACGCAGCCGGGGCGGGCATCGCCGACCACGTCCACCTGCACGTCGTGCCGCGCTGGGGCGGGGACACGAACTTCATGCCCGTCCTCGCCGACGTCAAGGTGATCCCCGAGCATCTCCTCGAGACACGGGACCGGCTACGAGCCAGCTGGGCTACCGGCTGAGCTGCGCCAGCGCCGCCCACGCGCGCGGCGTCGTGGTCAGCCAGTCGTAGAGGCTCACGCCGACCGTCCCGCCGTCGTCCGAGACGGCAGCGACGAACCCGGCGAGCTCGTCCGGGCCCATCCGATTCGCGACGCCGCCGACGACGTGGATCGGGACGTCGGGCTCCCCCGTCTCCACGCGCAGCAGGCGCAGCGCGCGCGTGACGTAGCCATACGTCGCGTCGAATCCCGTCAGCGCGCCGCCCGTGTACACCATCGGCGCGAAGGCGTCGGCGCTCTCCGCGAGCTGCGCCCAGGGGAAGCCCGGCCACGTCGTCGGGCGCCGCTCGAGCCCGCGCGGGTTGAAGGGGACGATGGCGAGCGGCGTATCGCCGGCCTGCTGTCGGAGCCAGCGGGTGAGCGCGACCGCGCGACGCGAGCGGAGCGCCACGTTGCGCAGCTTCGTCGACTCGATGTCGAGGGCGACGCCGTCGAACGAGCCGCCGGACGGCGTGCGAAAGGTCAGCATCGCGAGCGAGCGGCGCTGATCGAGGGCCTGATTTACGTGCCCCGGCAGGTACCAGGCGACGACCCGCACCCCCCGCACGTGCAGGGCGTCGACGACCAGCCCGAGCCGTACCGGATCCACGACGTCCGCCGAGGCTCCGTAGTTCGCCGTCTCGATCCACACCGTCCGGACGTGACGGGCGGCGATGCGCTGCGCCGAGCGCTCGGGCGACGCGTAGACGGGGCCGTCGTAGATGTCCACCCAGGTGCCGAGACCGTCGAACACGCTCGAGTCCGCGCGCTGCGCGGCGTGCGTTCCGGCCGCCCCGATCGAGCAGAGCGCCGCGGCGAGCGCGACGGCTATCGCTGCGCGGAGCACGCGGTCACTCTAGGAGGCGGTCATGAGGACGATGTAAGACGGTTCGCGCGCGGCCGACCCGGCCTCCTTCTGTCACATCGAGCGCCCGGTTCTTGTCCGGCTGCGCCGCACGATCTAGGGTGGAAGCTCCCTATCACTTGATCGGAGGACCGCGATGCACGCAGTGGCCGTACGGGTTGTGATCAACGACGCTGAGAATGCGCAGAAAGTGCTGGAGGAGAGGGTCGTGCCGGGCGTCTCGCAGGCGCCGGGATTCGTCGCCGCCTACTGGACTCGTTCTGCGGACGGAAGCAACGGGCTCTCGCTGCTCGTGTTCGAGTCGGAAGACGCGGCACGGGCGCTGGCCGACCGAGTTCCCGGCATGGTTCCCGAGGGCGTCACGTTCGAAAGCGCCGAGGTGCGTGAGGTCGTCGCCAGCGCATAGTCGGGGCTCCACCGCGAGCACTGCTCCCAGCACGCGCCCAGATCCTCGACGCCGGGTCCAACAACCGGTCAGGCTCACTGCGGTCGGTTGGGCGACGCGGAGCACGGCTAAGCTGGGCCCCTCGCGGACGTAGCTCAGTCGGTAGAGCACTGGCTTCCCAAGCTACTCCGCGCGTCCCGACGCTCGACGACCATTGACCGCAAGCCCCGATGAACGCTGCGGTTGCGGTGTCTCCAGTGGAAGACACGTCGCGGCGCTCCACGGGCCGAATGTGGCGCGAAGTGGCGTTGATGTGGCGTCAGGCGGGAGGCGTCGATGTCGAGCGGCCCGCCTTCGCGCGTCAGGTCGTAGAGGCGGGCAGTCGGAACTAGCGGAGTGCGTGGAATGCGGCCGATTGTGTCAGCGTGAGACGGTTCCGGCCAGGATGATGACCGTGTGATCGGCGTTTTCGTACTCCTTGCCTCCGCCCTGTAGCCCTTTGTACGCCCTGGTGCCGGAGGTGATCGTCCACCGAGAGGTAGTCGTCGCGGGTTCCACCACGATCTTGACGAGGAACGTGAGGGTGCCCTTCGTGCCCTTCGCGACGTGGCGTAGCGTGATCACGGCGTGGCCCGTGTCCAGACGGCCCTTCACTGTCCGGTAGACGACGTCGGTTCCGTGATCTGTGATCGCGCCCGTGGCCGTGAACTGGCCTTTACCCGCAACAGCTCCATTCGTTACGTCTTGGCCGTTGTTCCCACCGGCGATGCGAACCCGCACCTTGCCGCCCGAGTCGAGTCGCGAAGGCGCTGCAAACGAAGTGCATGAAGCGACTAACACGACCGTCGTGACCGCTGCCAGCATGATGGCTCTCTGCCTCACCCGACCTCCTCTTAGTGCGGTAAACCAACCTACACCTTGTGGCATTAGGAGCGAGAGTCGGCGTCACGAAGAACTTCTCGCTCGACTCAGCGGGCGATGAGCTGGCCTACTCGTTCGTCGTCAGAGTGCAGAGCGTCGAAGCCGGCGAGCTCGTCTGAGCGCCGCCCCGACAGCCACGCGGCCCACCGGAACCGCGGAGGAAGCGCTCGAGCGCCAGGGCTGGACCGGAGAGCGTCTGATATGCGAAGCGCGCCGGATCGCGATCGACTACGAACGCGCGCACATCCCCTACCTCGCCCAGCACCGGCGGGACGAGCTCGTCGACTTCGTGGTCGAGAAGGCGCTGGTAGCGGTCACCAACTTCGACCCCGAGCACGCGACGTCGAGCTACGGGCGTTCCGGAGGCCGTCACTTCGACTCGTGGATCTGTGACGTGATGACGTGGCGCTGCACCGACTGGCTGCGCTCAAAACGCGAGGGGAACGGAGACGCTCGCCGCGGGTTCGGGAACCGGATCGTGCTCACGGATGAGTTCGACGACGATCCCGACGTCGACCTAGAGATCGAGCGCTTTCGGCCGATCGCGTTGCCGAGTGGGAGGCTGCAGCGGATCTCATCGGGCTACAGCTCGAGGAGTTCGTGGTGATCATGCTCGATCGTGCGAGCGCGGCGATCCGCGGCGGCGATCTGGATCGAAGTGGCGTTGAAGTGGCGTCGGCCCTGGAGGGCGATTCCGGCTAGGCGGCTACGATGCAGGCCGCGCGGACGTAGCTCAGTCGGTAGAGCACTGGCTTCCCAAGCCAGGTGTCGCGGGTTCGAGCCCCGTCGTCCGCTTCACTTGTTCGCAGGGATTTCCGTCCGGTCGTAGGTAGCACCACGCCCCGACAATTACGGCGACGTTGTACGGGCTCCGAAGCTCGCCCGCGATGACCTCGACGTCCTTCGGTTCGAGCACAGCTCGCTCGACGACCTCGGGCGCTGGGTTTTTGCCGGTGGCCTTCGCGGGATGGCGGTCGAGGTAAACGCACCAGCCGAAGCTCGAGCGTCTCGACCGTGACCGGAGAGATCGTCTGCCCTGTCCGGCGCGAGATTGCTGTCGAGTACCACCGGGCGTGAGCCGGGCACGATGAAAACACGGGGTGGTGTAGCCGTCGAGTAGGCGTTGCGGCTCCTACCCGGCGTACGGCCTCACGCGGTCCATGGCGAAGTCGTTGCTTCGACTCTAGTCGACACGAACAGGTGCCTATCTTCGCGTTGCGCTCACGCGTGACGACAGAGAACGCCTTCTCCCAATACCGCGCGTAGCAGTTCACCCACGACGCGCTGCGGCGATTGCCCGCGATGACCACCTCACGGCACCACGCCCGCTCATAGCCGGGCCAGCGCTGTCGAGCGTCGATGTCGTAATGCGAGATCGACTGCCCCCAGCCGTCGTATGTCACCCCGTACATCGTCACCGGTCGGCGGTCGGCACCCGCACCCGGAGACGCCATGATTGCCGCCGCAAGACTCGCGGCCGCGAGCACGTGCAAACGCTTCACCTCGGCACCCCCTCCCACCCCACAAGAACAGGCGCGCATCGCGACGGCGACCAAGACCGAGAGCACGTCGATGGCGACGATCGCCCAGCGCGACGTCCGCGCGGTCACGACGCGTCCCCGGCCGACTCCGCGGTTAAGCTTTAGCTGTACCGCGTGTCATCACTGCGGCCAGCCAAAATCACCCACCACGTAATCGCGTACATGTCGATGCGCTCCATCGCGATCCGGGCGCTCCGCTTATATCTCGCCCACTTCCCGTTCCCGCGCGGAAAGGGACTCATCGTGCGGAGACTCCTCTGGCCCCTACAGCCGGGCACCTTCCTCGCGGAACTCCCAGGAGGAGGGCGCGTCGAGCTCCGGTACCGTGAGACGCTCGGCCTCGCGCACTTCGTGAACGGCGGCTTCGAGCCCGTCGAGCTTCGGACGATGCTCGAGCTGCTGTCGCCGGGTGCCGTCGTCCTCGACGTGGGCGCGAACGTCGGCTACCTGACGGTGCCCTTGGCGCTTGCGCTCGGCGAGTCCGGACGCCTGTTGGCCTTCGAGCCGGAGGCTGAGAACGTGCGTCGGCTGCGAGCCAATCTCGCTCTGAACGAGCTCAAGAACGTGGACGTCAGGCAGATCGCGATAGGAGCGCAAGACGGCGAGGTCGGCCTCGTCCTGGCCGACGACCCGGCGTATCACTCCACCGCGACCGCAGAGGAGCGACGCAGGATAACCAGCCGCCACGAGACGGGGCGGAGCGTCAGCGTCCCGATGGCCCGCCTGGACACGGTCTGGCGCGAGGCAGGCTCTCCCGTCGTGAAGCTCGTGAAGATTGACGTGGAGGGGGCGGAGCTCGACGTACTCGAAGGCGCCAACGAGCTTCTCATGGCGTGTCGCCCAGGCCTTCTGATCGAGTCGACGCAGCCGGAACGCGTGCAGGCGATGCTGGGCAACGTTGGGTGGGCATGGAGCCAGCCTGACGGCTTCGCTCCCGCGAACTACCTCGGTGTAGCTAACTAGCTAGATGTCTGCCTACAGAGGTTGAAGATCGCGTCCGTCTCCGCACTCACTAACCAGCCTCGTCCGCGAGGCACGAAGTCGTTCTCGATCTCGATCCACTTGGCGTTACGGCGTGCGACTTCGAGACGCGGGCCGCACTACCGCGTCGAGCGCCCTGCGCTTCTTTTCGACTTCGGGCGTGTGCTCGCGTACGTGCTCCGAGCTCACGACGGCGTCGACCTCAACGTTCGACTGGTAGCGATCGGAGCTGCGGCGCCGTACTTCTACAAGGGCCGTCGAGGAAGATATGTGACTCAGCTCCAACGGCTGGCAAGGCACGCGTCGGCGAAGCATCTCGCACTGTGGGGAGCGTGCCCGCACACGCCGTACGACCCGTACCACGGGGGTGGAAACGCAGTCCTAATCCGCTGGGAAGCCTCGTCCTTCGCAAAGTCACGATCGTGGCCCACTCATGGCCCAAACATCGCCGAACCGTCTTACGGAGCGATGCGGGTCCCGAGCCGCGCGCTAGCCCGGAAACCCGCACGGGTGCTTGCGTTAGCCGCCGCTGGTCCCCGCGCGTCGTCGCGCGTCGCCTCCCGCCTTGTGGCTTCCCAAGCCACGTGTCGCGGGTTCGAGCCCCGTCGTCCGCTCTAGCGAGAGGCCCTGCCGTTCGCCACGTGCGTGTGTGGCGGCGGCGAGTTCGAGCGGCCCCGATCGGCGTTCTGAAACGGATCTGCGACGGTGAGCGCCCGATCGCAGCGGGCCGGTATGTCCGCGGAGAGCGAAGCTGTCGATGTCGCTTGCCGCTAGCGGGTGCCCGTCGATGTCGCACGGTTCTCGCGAGCGACGAGGCGCGCGGTAAGGGAACCGAGGGCGACGGCGACGATCGGGACGATGACGAGCAGCACGAGTCCGGTGCCGAGGTTGTCGCTGACCGCATACGTCGCGAGGTCGTCGGCCCCGCTCTGGTGGAAGTCGCGGAGCAGGCCGGGATCGTAGGGGCGGCCGTCTCTCAGGTAGGTAGCGGTGACCCAGATTACGAAGGCGGTGAGTCCGCCGACGAGGCCGCTCCAGAGAGCGGCTTGGATGCCCGTCCTCGCATCCTTCGCCGACCGTCCGGCAAGAGCTGCGATGCAAGCGGGGCCAAGCAGAACGAGCACGAGCGGGAACGCAACCCAGCTCTTGAGGAGATTCGTGGGCGCGAGGATGACGAACCAGGCGCTACCGATCACGAGGCCACCGGCTACTCCGTACCGGCTTGCGACGCCTCCGTGGCTGTCTTCGGTCGAGAGCGCGAGCGCGCTGAGCGCGTAGCCCGCCAGGAACGCCAGAAAGAACGCCACCGAGACCCAGGTACTCGAGTCGGAGCGGAGTCCGGGATAGTGCAACAGGCCGTAGGCGGCGAGACAGAGGGCGGCAGCGATGCCCGCGAAGACGAAGAAACGGCTGCTTGCCGTGCCGGGTGCGGGCCGGCGTACCAGCGCCCGGAGGCGGATCAGCACTGCAGCCCACGCGCAGCCGAGGCTGAAGCGCCAGCGCGCCCGCCTTCCCTGCGACATACCCGAGCTCGTTACGCATCGCCTCGCCCCACTCTCGATAGCCGGCTGGTAGGCCGCGCGCCACGAGAACGAGAAGTGCGCGAGCACGGTCGTCCCCATGGGCATCCGAGCGCAGGTGTCGGCGTGCTCGAAGCGCGGCGGGCAGGAGCCTCGTCGCAAGGAGGACGCCAAGCGCGAGAACGAAGAAGCCGCCTATGCCGCACCCCGCAGCTGAAGCCGCGGGCGGGGCCCAACCGGGGCAGCTGAGGTCGACACGTGAGCTCGCACGTACTCGAGCCCGAGTTCCGTGAGCCGGTACAGATGGCGCGGTGGTCTGCCCCGAGTCAGGTCTGTCTCCCACTGCGATTCGAGGAGGCCGCGCTCAGCAAGCCGAACCAGGATCGGATAGAGCGACCCGGACCGGAGCCCGATTTCGAGGCTCAAGTCGTATCCGTACCGCCAATCCGATGGACGTGCGGCCAAGGCGTTCAATACCGTGACCGTCTGCGCTGAAGGACGACGAGCACGACTCATCGCACATAACTCTAGCTAGGTTGAGTTATATGTTCAAGGGCCGTTTGAAATTCTCCGGGACGGGGCCCGCGGGCGGGTGTGAGACACTCGGCGCCACTTCCCACATGGAGGTCACGCATGACGGACGCGAGTGCAACCGACGCGACGCTCGAGGAGAACAAGGCCGTGATTCGTCGCTTCGTCGAAGAGGTCCAGAACGACAAGAGCGAGGAGGTCTACGACGAGCTCAACGACCCCGCGTTCGTGAACCTCAGCTCGCCTCCGGGCATCCCGGCCGATCGCGAAGGCGGGAAGGTCTTTCTCTTCGGATTCTTGAACGCCTTTCCCGACTGCCGTTTCACGATCGACGACATGATCGCCGAGGGCGACCGGGTGGTCACCAAGAAGACGTTCAGAGGCACGCACCAAGGCGAGTTCGCGGGCATCCCCCCGACCGGGAGGTCCGTCGAGCTCCAGTTCGTCGACATCATGCGGGTGCGCAACGGCAGGATCGTCGAGCACTGGAACTGCATCGACCAGCTCAGCTTCATGCAGCAGCTGGGCGTGATCCCGGCACCGTCGTAGTCCCCGAGCCGAGCCGGCTCAGCGGCTCGCGTACTTCGCGGGAAGGTGCTGTTCGGAGTCCGTGAGGAGCACTGCCCGGATGCGGGCGTCCTCGTCTGAGTGGATAGTGCTGGCGGCTTCGATCCGAACGCCTGCCCGGATCGAAGGCCGCCAGCCGAATCTCACGCAAGCTCGGCCGCGGGCCCGCGGCGCCCGGCGTTCGACGTCAGCTCTTCATCCGGTGCGCGACGTCGTACTTCGTGACCGACGTGCGCGACCCGGGGGTGTCGCCCGCGGGCATGGCGCTCAGGATCTCGTCTGCGCGCCGGTAGTCGTCCTCGCTCTCGAAAAGGCCGACGACGAGCGACTTCTCCGCCTCGGGATCATGGAGCACGATGAGCTCCGCAGACGGCATCCCCTCGGGCGGCTCGCCCTCGGTCATCCGGCGCTTCACCTCGTCGATCCGCTCCGAGCTGACCCCGTCGAACATGACGACGCGTGCGACTGCCATCTCCGCCTCCTTGGTCGTTGCGCGGACCATACGCCGTTCCAGGGCAGGGCGCGTCGGCGCGGCCACTCGACGGAGACCATGCCGCACGTGTAAGACTGGGAGCGACACCTGGGCGAGGGGATGGATGTCAAGGGGACGGAAAACATGGCGGCGCTGATCCTTGCGTGGGCCGTCTGCGTCGTGGGAGTCTCGACGCTCCTGCACGAGTTCGGCCACGCCTGGGCTGCGCGCGCGGTCGGCTGGAAGGTGATCGGCCTGCGCTGGCGCTGGTACGGCGTCGCGTTCGTCGCCGACACGGACGGCAAGCCGGAGGAGCTGTGGAAGGTCGCGCTCGGCGGCCTCACCGCGACCGCGTTCCTCGCGCTCGCGTTCCTCGCAGGCACGGGCCTGCCCGAGCCCGCGCCCCTGCTCTTCGGCTTCGGATTCGCGCTCAACGCGATGGTTCTCTTCACCAACGTCGTGCCGATCCCGCGGCTCGACGGCGGGCAGGTCCTCGCCGGGCTCCGTCGCGCCCGCTCCCGCTAGCGTCGGTTTCATGCCCGACGACGCGCCGCTGAGCGAAGAGGAGATCCTCGCGTCCGCGGTCGGCGAGCTCGTCCCGCATGCCGCGGCCATCGAGCTCGCGGACTACGCCCCGTCCTGGCCGGACCTCTTCCGGCGCGAGGACGATCGGATCAGGGCCATTCTGGGCGAGCGCGTGCTGCTTCTCGAGCACGTCGGGTCGACGTCCGTGCCGGGGCTCGCCGCGAAGCCGGTCATCGACATGACCATGGTCGTCGCAGACTCGTCCCACGAGGACGCCTACGTCCCCGCCCTCGAAGCCTCGGGCTATCGCCTCACGATCCGCGAGCCCGACTGGCACGAGCACCGGCTGCTCAAGGGCCCGGACACGAACGTGAACCTCCACGTGTTCTCCGAGGGCTGCTCCGAGGTCGGCCGGATGCTCGCCTTCCGCGACCGGCTCCGCACGCACGACGACGACCGCGAGCTGTACGAGACCGCGAAGCGCGAGCTCGCGGCGCAGGAGTGGAAGTACGTCCAGAACTACGCCGACGCGAAGTCCGCCGTCGTCGGCGACATCCTCGCCCGGGCGTCCGCGTAGAGCCGGGTTGAGCGGGCCGCGATTTGTCTACCCGTGCGGGAGCCGAGAGTTGCCTACGGGGGCGAGGTCACGTCTCAGCCGTGCCGCGCGGTTCCTCGCTCGTCACAGGGAATCGTAAGCTGCTGACCGATCGCCGCAGCCTCCTCGTTCAGGATGTCCGCGGTTCGCTCCATGGCAACTGGGCGGAGACTGCCGACGCCAGAGTGGTACGGATGGTCGAGGAACCACAAGAGGAGCAGCATCGAGGTGATCACGATCGCCACGCCGCCCATCATCGTCGCCTGCACGACGACACGCTCGGCGCTGTCTGCGAAGAACAGCATGAAAACGAAGATGACGACGGAGCTGAGTAGCAGGACGATCCAGAGTGGCACGGGGATCACCCCTTCGGCGCCATGAATGCGGTCGGCCCGCGCCGTCTCGCGGTCGGAGCGCTCGTCGAGCCATTTCGCATACGCCGCCTGCTCAGAGGCAGAGCGCGGCTCCACGGAGTGCGTGGTGCGGAACATGACGAGGGTCCAAGGATTGACCTCGTCGCCAAGGGTGCCTGCCTGCATCTGCGGCCACTCGCTCCTGATCACCGTGCGGGCGTAACAGACAAGTTCGCCCGAAAGGCGGCCACGCGCAGCGACGGGGAAGGACTGTGCCGTCTCGAACTCCTCGCGGACGACCTGCGCCTCCGTCGTAGCCCCGCTCCGTGAAGTGTCGAAGCTCTCGAATGCAAGGAAGACGACGAAGCCGAGAAGCACCGCGAATCCAGTCGCGAGGACGCCGAAAACCGCGGCCGCGCGGTCCCCGTCCTCGAAGTAGCTTCCAGCGGGCGCCTGGTTGCGGACGAGCAGCATCGCTGCGACCGCGACGGCCGTGACCGCCGAAACGACGAGGCCGGCCCAGAGCAGGTTCACGGATTCCTCACCGGGCCTGAGATCTCGGCATGGCGCTGCACACGGATCGCCATCTTGAAGATCTGGACGATCGAGCGCTCGGGAGTCGGTTCTCCGGCGTGACGGCGTTAGCCCGACCGACGCCATGCCGCTCGGGCGCCGGCCACGATCGCGGCGCTGCGCGCGACCAGAACCGTAAGTATTCGCTCCCATGGCGCCCGAGGACCGGCTCGTCCGACCGAAGCTGAAGCCGATCAGGCTGCTCGTGTCGTGGCTCGTCGCCGCCGCGTCCCTGTTCGTGGCGGCGTGGATCGTCCCGCACGTCGAGATCAAGACGTTCCTGGGCGCGCTCGCCACGTCGCTAGTCATCGCCGTCCTGAACGCGCTGATCCCGCCGCTGGTCGCGGCCGTCAGGCTGCCGCTCACGCTCGTCCTTGGCTTCCTGCTCGTCCTGATCCTCGACGCCCTCATGCTCCTCGCGGCCTCGGCGGTCACGGACAACGCGATCGAGGTCGACAGCTTCTGGTGGGCGCTCCTCACCGCGCTCATCGCCTCCGCGGTCACCGTCATCCTCGACGTCCTCTTCGGAACGAACGACGACGACACCTACACCCTGCGTGTGATCGAGCGGATCGCTCGCCGTTCCGGCGAGCGGGTCGACACGGAGGTTCCCGGCCTGGTCTTCCTCGAGATCGACGGCCTCGCCCTCCCGGTCCTACAGCGGGCGATGCGTGACGGCAACGCGCCCACCATGGCCCGCTGGCTCGCGGACGATGGCCATCGCTTCGTCGAATGGGAGCCCGACCTCTCGTCGCAGACCGGAGCGAGCCAGGCCGGCATCCTCCTGGGCTCGAACGAGAACATCCCCGCCTTTCGGTGGGTGGAGAAGGAGACCGGCACGCTGATGACGTGCTCGGCGCCCGCCGACTGCGCGGAGATCGAGCGGCGGCACTCGACCGGGGTCGGGCTGCTGGCAGACGGCGGCGCGAGCCGAGGGAACCTCCTCTCGGGCGAGGCCGAGCACCTGATCCTCACCGTCAGCCGGATGGAGGCCGAGAAGGGGGCGAACCCCGGCTATCGCGCGTTCTTCTCGAACGGCTTCAACGTCACGCGCGTCCTCGTCCTCTTCTTCTGGGAGCTCTGCCTCGAGTGGACCGCGGCCCTGCGCGCGATCCGCCGCGACGTTCGTCCGAGAGGTCATCGCGGCGGCATCTACCCGCTCATGCGCGCCGCGATGTGCGTCGTCGTCCGCGACCTGATCGTGTACGGCGTCCTGTCCGACATGCTCAAGGGTCGACCGGCGATCTACGCGACGTTCTCCAGCTACGACGAGGTGGCGCACCACTCGGGCCTCGAGCGCGCGGACACGCTCGAGGCGCTGCGCAAGCTCGACCAGCAGTTCGGGCGGATCGACCGCGCGCGCAGGTACTCGCCGCGCCCCTACGAGATCGTCGTGCTCTCGGACCACGGGCAGACGCAGGGAGCGACCTTCAAGCAGCGAAACGGCTACGGGCTCGACGAGCTCGTCGAGCGCTCGCTGACGTCCGGGAAGGTCGCGGACTTCTCGGGCGGCGACGAGCAGCACGCGATGGTCGGGCTCGCCGTGTCCGAGGCGGCGGGCGCGGACACGCTCGAAGAAGCGCCCGAAGAACGACGTGTCCGACCGCCAGGTCGTCGTCCTCGGCTCGGGGAACCTCGGGCTCGTCTACCTCATGGACGAGCGGCGGCGCCTGACGCTGGAGGAGATCGACGAGCGCCATCCGAGGCTCATCCCCGCACTCCGCGAGCACCCCCACGTGGGCTGGCTGCTGGTGCGCTCCGCGACGGACGGGGCGGTCGCGCTCGGCGGCGGTGGAGCTCGCTACCTCGCGGACGGCCGCGTGGAGGGCGACGATCCTCTCGCGACGTTCTCGGTGAACGCGGCGCACCACCTCCGGCGGACCGACGGGTTCCCGGACGTCGCGGACATCATGGTCGGCAGCTTCTACGACCCGCAGCTGGACGAGGGCTGCGCCTTCGAGGAGCTCATCTCGTTCCACGGCGGCCTCGGCGGCCCGCAGACACGCCCCTTCATCCTCTTCCCCGCGTCCTTCCCCCTCCCCGACGAGCCCATCGTCGGCGCTGCGGCGGTTCACGGGCTCCTCCGCAGCTGGCGCCAGCAGCTGCAGGGCGCGGAGCCGGGTTAGCCCGCAGGCGGCGGCGCCTCGCTGGAGAGCGCTCGCGCGGCCGCAACCTGCTCGCGCCGCGCCTTCGTCAGCTCCTGGACCACGATCTGGATGGTCGCGGCGAGCGGCACCGCCGTCAGCGCGCCGAGGACGCCGAGCAGGGCGCCGAAGAGCGTGACCGCGACGATGATGAAGAAGCCGGAGAGGTTGACGGCCTTCCCCTGGATCTTCGGCGTGAGGACGTTGTTCTCGAGCTGCTGGTAGCCGAGGACGACGACGAGCATGATCAGGGCCGCGGTCAGGCCCTCCTCCGCCCACAGGGTCGGGACGAGGATGAACCCCGCGATCGTCGCCCCGATGTTCGGGATCATGTCGAGCAGGCCCGCGATGACGCCGAGCGCGACGGCGTAGCTCGACCCGAGCAGCCATGCCGTCGTCCCCTGGGTCGTGCCGGCGATCACGGCGATGACGACGACGCCGATCGCCCAGCGCGAGATCGCGGTCGTCACCCGCTCCCACACGTCGAGCCAGCGGTCGTCGTCCCCGGGCATCAGCACGCTCGCCAGCGACCGCTTGAGGTTCACGACGTCGCTCAGGAGGAACAGGCAGATGAAGAGGATCGTGAAGCCGGCGAGGAACACGCCGAAGAACGTCCCCGCGATCCCGAGCACTCCCGAGACCGCGTCCGGGATCGACACCGAGATCTGCTGGGCCCCGTCCTGCACGTTCCCGGCGGCCCCCGAGCTGCCGAGCCAGGAGAGCTCGTCGGAGGTTCGCAGCTCCTCGACGATCGTCGGCAGCTCCTGGAGGAAGTCGCGCACCGACGTGACGAGCGGGACGAGCAGCAGGAGCATGAGCGCGACGACGGCCACAGCGGTGCCGAGAACCGTGACCGTCGCCGCGAGCCCCCGCGACATGCGGGTCTTCGCCATCACGAAGCGCACGGGGTACTCGAAGACGAGCGCCAGGAAGATCCCGACGAACACGATGAGGAAGGTGTCGCCGATCGCGGCGAAGGCCACGGCGAGCCCGAGCGCGGCGAGCGCGATCAGCACCGTTCTCATCGGCAGGAGAATCTCGACGCGCCGTGCGTCCTGCAGCTCCATGGCGCGAAAGGCTACGGCGCCGTGCGGCTGGAACGGCTCGTGCTAGGCCGCGGGGGCCGGTAGCGGCGGAGCATCCTCACCGCCGACGGTGTCCGATTCCTTGGCACCTTCGGTCGCAACGGAGATGACGGCAGCGCCGACGAGGGCGAGCCCGAGACCGCAGTACGCCACGAACTTGTGCGACGGGGGCGGCGCCAGCCGCTCGTCGAGGAGCAGCGTGCCGATGACGATCGAGACGAGCGGGTTGCACACGGAGACGGTGGCGACGGACGCCGCGAGCTTGCCCGTGGCGAGCGAGAGTTGCTGCACCACGAACGCGAGGATCCCGGCGATCGCGAACGCGTAAGCCTCCCAGCTCGTCACGACCGCGCCGAGCCCGTCGTCGCCGAGGATCTCGACCGTCGGCTTGCACAACGACGCGGACAGCCCGTACAGGACGCCGGCGCAGGCGCCGTACAGGCCCGCCTTCCGGGCGAGCGAGCCCTTCCCTCCGAGGACGAGCAGCACGGCGGCGGCGGCGCCGAAGACGAGGACCGCCGCGGCCCACTCACGGGCAGGCGCGTTGTCGTTGCCGTCGCCGGCCTTCCCGACTCCCGTGAAGATCGCGAGGCCGACCACGACGACGGCGGCGCCCAGCACCTCGCGTCGGTTGACGATCTGGCTGGTCAGGAAGTAGCCGAGCGGGAGCGCGAACACGATCGTGGTCACGAGCAGTGGCTGCACCACCGCGAGCCGGCCGTTCGCGAGCGCGACCGCCTGGAACGCGTAGCCCGCCAGCAACGCGACCGTGCCCAGGAGCCACCAGGTCTGCTTGACGAGGTTCAGCAGCGACCTCGGCGAGCCGAGGGACACCCCCTCGAGCCCGAGAGCGCCCTTCTGCTGCAAGGTCGCGGCGAGGGCGAAGAAGAACGCCGCCACGAGGGCCAGGATCTCCGCCACGACCGCGAGCCTACGCCGGGCTGCGGACTGTCGCAAC
>CAWHPO010000002.1:0-170708 GCA_963831285.1 uncultured Gaiellaceae bacterium
CGGTCTCCTAAAAATCCAGAAAATGCCATCGGTTCATCGGAATTTGAAGCCGTATTTGGATGGACTGGAATTCCCTCATCAGTGCTCCGCCGAGCTCTCCTCCCCCACCTTTTGCAATCGCACCGGACCAAGCCACGATCGTTCGATTGGAGTCCACCACAATCAGACTTCCATTGCCTCCTACATCAACATATCGATAATGCTTTTGCTAATGGCTCCAGATCAAGTTTAATACTTGCTACACCTTGTTCATCTTGAAAGAGCTTTTGAAATCTCTACATAAATCTTCCCGGATGCCGAATCATTCATAATACTGAAAAAATAGAGTGATCCATTGTTACTTTCACCATTGGTGTACCATTCTGTGCTGCGTGGATAGTATGCTGCATCCTCAATTGCTGGAGAAGATATAACATCTGCCTTGGTCGTTGCCTACGTGTAAACGGTTATGGCAAGAATATCAGGATATGTATCAGCTAATTGGTCGGATCCCTACTTGTACCGCTTCGTTGTTCGCCTGACTGGAAGTGAACGATACATACTGTCGATATAACTCAATAATGCTGCTTTTCCCCCCACCAGATTGTTAATATGCTGTCCTGTCATCGTTAATATTGTATTGAAGGGATCTGTCATTTTTTGTTGTACCTGATCTTTGGCACTATCATATGAGAAATAACCGATAAGTGCAGTCGGGATAATAAGTACCGCAAGGAAAGCTGCAATGAGTCTGGGTACTCATTAATCGTAAACCAGCTCCTCCTTTCTTATAAAATGACCTTTTTTTCTTTTCCTTTTTCAAGTTCAATCTTCCTCTCTTTATCCATTTTTGGTAGAACTAATCGGCCAGAAACGCAAAAAAACCCATATATATGCACACCCAAAGAAACTTTGAGCATGTATATACATAGGTATTGCCTGAATGAATTCAGTAACAAGCCGTATTTGTTTAGTATTATAACATAATTAAAAAGGGTTTGTTAACTATGATTGGGTCTTTATACCAGACATCTGTTGTTTATAATCCGTAGGACTTAGCCCCGTATACTCTTTGAACACCTTCGAGAAATAGTGCTGGTCGCTAAATGAAAGTAAATCGGAAACCTCCTTAAACTTCATGTCGGGTTGACTTTCCATCAGTCTGCAGGCCTCCTGAATGCGAAGCCGGGTGTAATACTGGACAAACGTAATTTGTGTTGCATTTTTGATCACTCTGCTGACGTACGACGGGCTAACGTGAAACTTCATGGCAATGTCGTTGATAGATAATTGAGAGTATTTATTTAGTTTTACGTAATCGTCAATCTGTTCAAACAGGATCGCCTTGCTTTTTCGAACGTGGGATTGCAGCATATCGAAGCACTGTCCCGTCCATTCCGCCAGTTCCCGGCAAAAATCGGCATAGGACTGTGCCTGGGCGAATTGTCTTGACCGAAGCTCCAGACCCAATCTCATGCCCGACCCCTGTTCCTCGTACAGATGAGCAAACGTGTCTACAATCAATCCAATAAACCGCTCCACCTCGCTCATATGTACATTTTCCTCTGCCCATCGATTCAGCAATTCGGATAACTTAAAAGCAAACCGTTCTTTCTGCCGAGCCTGTATCATCTGTACAAAAGCAGATTCCTGCACCGGATCCAGACAGCCTGTCTCAGATCTGGCCATCGACACCGGATTCCCGGTATCCAACACTATTCCTTGTTTCAACCGTTGCTGCTCAGACAAAATGGACGACATGCGGTGATAGAGCTCCGGCAGATTACCAGACTCAGCGAATAGAAGTTGTCCTCCAATGATCGCATCGATGTCATGCGCAACCAAATGCCGTCGCAACGATTCAAGACATTCATGTACGGAAGAGTACACCTCAAGTGCACTCTTGTTGACAAAAGCGATAAATTGATATGGGGTTTGACTGGTGTAAACACGACAAGGATGGAATGCAAAAAAATCCTGCACTATACCCTCAAGTTCCACCTGCACCCATCGTTCATGCCCTGCGGTAAAAGGCTGTTTGCTCATAATGATCATCATCTGGCTGAATAAAGGCGGAAACTCTCCCCTTGTTTCGGCGTAGTCTCACATTGGGGATGAATGATTTCCTGCAAATCCAGCAGTTCCTTGGACATCTGTTGATCAAGTTGGTCAATTACCCGACCCATGACTTCTTCAAGCGCCTCTCGCTCCACAGGTTTTAGCAAATAGTCAAATACTTGCAGGTTCAATGCTTTTCTTGTGTATTCAAAATCGCTATAACCGCTAATCAAGATGACCTTCAGACTCCGGGTTGGCAATTTTGGCTTGCTCAATCAGGGACAGCCATCCATTTTCGGCATTCGTATATCGGTCAACAGCAGATCAATCGGTTACTGCTTTAACGCTGCCAAGGCTTCTTCCCCATTCGTTGCCGTAGCCGCTACACGAATCGGGAAGCTGAGCGTTTCCAAGAGCATTTTAATATTACGTAATATCGGTTTGCTATCCTCAACGATCATAACGTTATACATCGTCTATACCTCCTTGCTAGTAAAAATCTCTCGTCAGTGAGCCGATGATCTGAATCGTTGCTCCATGTTGCTTCTTCCGTATGATTGTTAAATATATTAATAAAGAGCCGGTTGTTATACATTAGTTTGAGTCGATTGACACTGTTGATAATCCCCATGTTACCAAGGGCTGTGGCACGATCGGCAGTCTGGTTCATTCCGGTTCCCGATGTCTGAATATTGGCTAAAATCTCCTGGATCTTATCCGGTGGAAAGCCTTCTCCGTTATCTTTGATCTCCAAAGCCCATAATCCGTTATATTGCTTCACGGTAATCCGGATACGCCAAGGCGGCGCGGTGTTGGCAAAGGCATGTTCAATGCAGTTTTCCACAAATGGCTGAATGACCAACCGGGCAATCGGATTTGTTCGCCAACTCGTCCGCACAGATGTCCCACTCCAGATCCTCTTCGTACTTTTGTTGTACAAGGGACAAATAATGTCTCGTATGTTGAAGCTCCTCAGCCAAAGTCACATGTGCGTACGGTGAAGAGACAATATAACGCAGACTGTCCGAAGATGTTTGCACATATCCGATACAACTTTGGTCTTCCCCTCTTGCGCGGCAATACTGATCAGGTATAAGACATTATGAATAAAATGAGGTGCAATCTGGGCTTGCAGCGCCGAATTACGAGCCTTTACTTCTTCATGAAGCGCCGATTTTTCCCGGTCAATCGATTGCTGCAGCCTCTCCATCAGATCCTGAAAGGCTTCATTCAGCAATAAGAGATCGTTATTCTTCGGCGTTTCATCCACTTTCAGATTCATATTGCTGTAGTTCATACGCCAGATCTGACTGCGTAGCTTGCGGATAGGCAGCAGCAGGTTACGCGTCGACAGGAAGATATACACAAATGAAACCAGCATCAGTGCTGTAATCAGCAGAATGGACATCGTCTGAACCGAATGGATCGAGCCCAGAACAGATTTTTTGGGCGTTATGATATACGTGATCCAGCCTGTACTGGGTGATGTGGAATGCGTGATATAATTGTCGTTTTTGTCCACATCCAGTCCCTCGTCTGATGAAGGCTTTGTCCAATTGGCAAATGTCACACCCGCTTCCGAGCCTGTCATCTGCTCCCCTTGTTCATTCAGAATATAGACATCGCCAGCGGTAATGCCCTCCGTTAGGTTCTGTATATAGGCCTGTTCCATCTGGATGCTAAGATAACCGTACACCTTGCCGTTCTGATCATTGATCGTGCGCACAAAGGAGATCGTATCGTCTTGACGCAGCAGAACAAAACCACTTTCCGTCCAATCTCGTCCGACCTGACTACTCTCCATCATGGTGTTCAGGATTGCGGGAGGATTGCCCGAACCCAGATATGATGTCAGGAGAACGCCGTGCTTGTCGTAGATGGACATGTCCTTGATATTCATGCTCGGCCCGATGGCCTGAAACATGATGTCTTTGATGATCCGAATCTGCTTCAGCCTTTCATAATTACTATGAGCTGAGGAGCTCTTGTCCATGGCTGCAAATATATTTTTGCTGGACAATATTCGCTGCGACATCTGGTTCTGTTGTTCTACGTAGAGATCAACTTGCTCTCTTACCTTCGTAGCTGTAACGAGCGTATCCTGCTCTGTTTTCAGTTTGAGCGGGCGGACAACAATCACATTTACATACACGATAAAACAGCCCAGCACAAACAAAAGCAGAGCCAGAAACGTCAAAAACACCTTTGTCTGCAAACTGAATTGAGTTGCTTTATGTATGAGCTTTGCCATTCTCAGAGATGCCCTCCTGTTCTGACATGATGTGAAATCCCTTATATTCATGTCTACTCTATCACGGTATTTCATGAAATGATAGCGATTTCAAGTTCAGGATTTTACACATCAACGTTCAAGCACAGACATGTACCGGGGCGAGAAAAGAATCTATAATCGGACTTGTAAACGGATTCACTAAACGTTTTAGAGGGGGATTTGCATTGAAAACAATAAAAAGAAAAAAGGCGTTTTCCATTATTCTGGCCAGTTTATTATCGGTCTCGTTAACCGCTTGTGGATCAGGAGGTACGGATTCCGGTACAGCTGCTGGCGGGGACAGCAAGAGTGGCAAAGTCACATTGGAGCTGGCGATCTCTAAAAGTTCTCAGGACTCTGCTTTCATCCAGCAGGACATTCTCGATGCATTCGAAAAACAAACGAACATTCGCGTCAATTTGCAGCTGATTCCAGCGGAACAAACAACAACTGTACTGCAAACCAAACTGGCTGTAGATGAAACGCCTGACATTATTCAGTACAATCTGGCGAGCGCAGTCACGGACCTGAACCTTGAACGTAACTTCGAGATTCTGGATAACGAGCCTTGGGCGAGCAGAATTGTGAACAAAGACGTCCTCTCTTCTGGTGGCCATCTCTACAGCTTCCATGTCAGCCAAGATACAGGGATGCAAGGGGTCGTTTATAACAAACAAATCTTTGAAGAACTCGGGTTGTCGCTTCCAACGAACTACGAAGAATTCCTGGCGATCTGTGAAAAAATCAAAGCAAGTGGCATTACACCTGTATTCATGCCTTACAAAGATGCCTGGGCTGCCAACATCTGGCCTGCAGCAGCTTTTGCCGATTTTGTAGCCAAAAATGAACCGACTTTTTTTGATGAGTTGAACAGCAACAAGAAAAAATGGTCTGATATCCCGGAATTCAAAACATTCCTGGAACAACAATATGAAATTTACACCAAAGGGTACACCAACACCGATGTGCTTAGCGACAGCTATGACATGGCCGTAGGTAAATTCCTGAACAAGGAAGTTGCCATGATGTTTATGGGCGATTGGTTAATTGAAGGCGTGGCCGAGCAAGATCCAAACATGGAACTGGGCGTATTCCCGATTCCATCGTCAGACAATGCCAGTCTGGGTGCAAGTCCACTCGGCGGACAACTGTTCATTCCGAAGAAATCCAAACATATGGATGAAGCCAAACAATTCCTGGACTACATCGCTTCCAAAGAAGTTGCACAACAGATCGTGGACTCCAAAGGGTACGTATCCAATTTCAGTGACGTTACTACACCGGAACTGCCGGCTTACAAGCAGGATATTGTAGACAACTATATTACGCCGAAGAAAACTGTGCTGACAACAGATGCATACATGCTGGTTGACCGCAGCGAACTGTACCGATTATTGCAGGATCAATTTGCGGGTGGATTGTCACCGGAAGAAGTACTGAAATCCTGGGATGAGAAGTTCAGTCAGCTGATGCAGGATAAAGGTGTAGAAGGTTTCTAAAGAGTGAAATATAAGGCAGCATAACAGGATCGATCGTTATGCTGCCTAGCTATAACGGAGTGTGAGACATGAAAAGGACTAAAAATTTGTATTCGTATTACATGATATTTCCCGCACTGATTATCTACTCCATCTTTTTCGTTGTGCCTGCTCTCGCCGCTTTCTATTATTCATTCACGGATTGGCGGCTGGACCGGCTGGAGCTGAAGTTCATCGGGTGGGATAATTTCCAGAAAATTTTCTCGGACAAAACGCTTATTCTGGCGCTGAAAAACACGGCGATATTTGCGATCGTCACCGTAGTTGGCAAAAACGTTATCGGCCTATTGCTGGCCGTAGGACTTAACATGCGATTAAGAACGAAGAACCTGCTACGTGCGATCTTCTACTCCCCTTCCATTCTCAGCATCCTTGTGATCAGCATTCTGTTCACTCCCATGTTGCGTACCGAAGGTACAATCAACAATTTGTTGGAATCTGTAGGATTACATTCGTTAAGCCAAGCTTGGCTGACCAACCCATCGATTGTGATCTGGACGATTGCCATCGTCTCGATCTGGCAGAGTGCCGGGTTCCAGATGGCCATCTATCTGGCGGGCCTGCAGTCCATTTCTCAAGAGTATTATGAAGCAGCCAAGATTGATGGCGCAAGTTCGTGGAGAAGTTTTTTCAAAATCACACTACCACTCTTGCTGCCCGCGATTAACATTAACCTGATGCTGACATTGATCGGTGGACTCAAAGTATTCTCCGAAGTATATGTCATGACCGGTGGTGGCCCGGGTAACGCTTCCCAGGTCGTAGGTACGATCATTCTGCGATCTTTCGGCGAAGGCAACTGGGGACTTGGTACCGCGGTCAACACACTTCTGTTCGTGGTCGTTACCATTATTGCTATACCGCTATTGATCTTCATGCGGCGTAAGGAGGTTACGGAATAACATGGGCTATACACGCAAACTCGCCATCCGCAACTATATCGTGGAAGGTTTCCTGATTCTGGCCTCTCTTATCGTTCTGTTGCCGCTTGTCATTCTGATCTTTGGTTCATTCAAAACCAGCGCCGAAGTGCTTAGCTTCTCCCTGAGTTTTCCGGAAACATGGCAGTTCTCGAACTATGTTCGTGTCTTCCAGGAAGGCGGACTGTCGCGAGCGTTCTTCAACAGCATTTTGATTACTGGCGTATCTTCCATCATTAATATCGTTGCCTCTTCGGCAGCGGCATTCATTCTGGCACGTCGGGAAACCAAACTATCCGGCACGATCTACATGTATTTCTTCATGGGACTGATTGCGCCAATGTCGATTATTACGACCATACGGGTTGTACAGGGATTGGGATTCTACGGCAGCATCACAAGTGTCATCCTGATCTACGCCGCGTTAAATACAGCCTTCAGTGTATTCTTGTATAGTGGATTCATCAAAACCATTCCACGAGCGCTGGACGAAGTGGCATTTCTGGAAGGAGCAAGTGTGTTCGGGGTGTTCTTCCGCATCGTCACACCGCTCATCCTGCCCGTTAACGCAACGGTAGCGATCATGGTGTTCATGTCCGTCTGGAATGACATCACAATTCCGGTGTACTTCCTGACAGACAGTTCCACATGGACGATGCCACTGTCGATCTACAATTTCTACGGCAAATATAGCCGGGACTGGAACCTGATCTTCGCCAATCTCGTGCTTACTTCCCTGCCTGTATTCATCCTGTATCTATTCGGGCAAAAATATATTGTCAGCGGCCTTACTGCCGGTGCAGTTAAAGGTTAAACCTTATATTCTCACGGTTCTTGAAGGAATGGAATTAGAGAATTCATGACGTACTTAACCCCCACCATATCTGGCGGGGGTTGTTTTATTTATAGCGAGAAAATGTATCTACACCTCTCTATTTTTGAAACAATTGCGGGTAAAGGGCAGCAACACCACCAGCAAGACCCTGTTGTACATTCCGACTGAGTATCATCAGCAATAATCTCGTAGAGATCCGCTTCGATGGAATCTATTGCAATTTTGGCAATATCCGTTGGGCTCGTTTTTGGTGCATCGATACCTGCCGTCATATCCGTATCCATGAACGCCACGTGCAATCCGGCAACGCTAACGTTCTTAGGGGCTAATTCGAGACGTAATGCATTCGTAATTCCCCACTGAGCGGATTTTGCAGCTGAATATGCACCTGAGTTACCAAGGCTGAGCCAAGATAGAGCGGACAGGATATTCAGTATCGAACCGCCCCCATTCTTCTCTATTACCGGTGCAAACGCACGAATCATTGAAAGCGTACCGAATACATGTGTATTGAATTCCAAGTGAATATCGTTCAGCTCACCCGTGAGCAGAGAAGCACCCGTAGCGGAACCAGCATTATTAATTAGAAGGGTTACATCACTAGCTACCTCAGCTGCAGCCATGACAGATTGTGGATCCGTAATATCGAGTTGCAGTGGAATAGCCCCGGGCAGATCAATGGATTCAGGGTTTCGCGCCCCAGCATACACTTTGGTTCCCCTCGCCAGCAGTTCAAGAGCAAGTTCCTTACCCAACCCTCGATTAGCCCCACTTACAATAGCAACTTGTTTGGAAATATTCATTTATTATTACTCCCTCTCATTGAGAATGTATTCATTTTCGAGCTGTTATGGGAATGATCATTCTCATAATCTCCAATAACAATCTATCACATCGGGAACGATCAGTAAAGAATAACTTTTATGATTCATGTCTTTAGTAAAAGAAGATGCCCGATAACCTTTGAAATAAGGCTCCGAGCATCTTTCTTTGGTCCTTCATTGAGAACGGATTTACATATGGATTACGATTCTTATGTCATACAGATTCGCAGGTAACGCCTGCACAAATGGTGACCAGTCACTCACTGTATATAGATGAAGTCGGTGCATGGCCCGTGTGCAGGCCGTATACAGAAGCTTGCGATCATATTCCTGGCTGTAAGCAACGGGTGAAGCATCATAGACCAGGACAGCATCGAACTCAACGCCTTTGGCGAGATACACAGGAATAACCATGATTCCTTTTTCGAAAATCTGTGTGTCCTTTGTTATGAGCTGCAACCCTTCGCCGCCTTGACTTTGCAACCTTTCATAGGCGTCACGGCTTTCAGCCGCGGTTTTCGTAATCACAGCGATGGAATCGAACCCCTCCGCCTTAAGCGCGGCGATGTCTGCGAGAATCTGCGCACCACGCAGCTTTTCGTCCTTCAATCCTGTTAAAAGAGGCTTCTGATCTCCCCTTTCAAACGGTCTAATCTCTTCTCCCCCTGGTAACATCTGTCTCGTGAATTCAACAATCTCTTTGGTTGAACGATAACTGCGTACCAGCCGTATCAATGTAGTTTCGCCTTCTCCGTAAAGGTGAACCAGTGGCGAGTTGGATGCTGCCAAATCCGTAGCCTGCATAAAGATGGCTTGCCCGAAATCCCCCAGCACCGTCATGCGGGCACGAGGAAACAGTTTCTTGAGATATTCGTATTGAAACGCCGAATAATCCTGGCCTTCATCGACAAAGACATAACGAATCTCTGTGTTCGTCCGTACGCCTTCGATCATCTCTTTTACATATAAATACGGAGTAGCATCCTCATGGAACAGCTTGTTCTGAAGGATCATGGCCTTGGTCTGTTTACAAATCTCAGGCCAGTGCTGTGGGGGGATTGCCCCATTCGTTTGTTCCCGATAAGCGGCTTCATCTACAAATAGTTGTTCGTATATACCTTTCACATCCACGAACTGGAATTTCCGCACACTCTTTCTTAAAGGTTTAAACATGTCTTTCACCAGTTTCTGACGAAGCAACTCCTCTTCCCGCACTGCAAAGTTAAAGGCACCCTCATCTTGCACTGCGCTGTCATTACCGTTATCTCGTGCTGCGTATTTTTCCGCTACATCGAACACAGGCTTTTCTTTGTGCAACATGCGGAAAGCTTCCACATACTCATCCGTGTCCAGATAATTCAACTCCTCCAGAACCCAGTCTGCTTCCCGTTCCAGACGTTCCAGCGAAACAAGTTCTCTCAGCAACCATTCCTGCAAAAGAAGTATACGGTTGGACAAGGTAAGATTCTGATCCAAACTGTAAAATTGGGTCTTGATTTGGTCTGAACTGATGAATTCACGTCCCCGAAATTGAATGCCGTTAAACCGCATCCCCTCTCTTCCTAACCACTTACCGTAGTTTTGGAGCACTTGCAGGAATGTCTCGGAAGCTTTGTACTTGATCGCCTCCATACGAGCTTCATATCCCGGATCATTCTGAGCTGTCAGCACATATTCAATCTGATCAAAGGCATCCTCTGGTCGGATGGAGGAATCCAGCCAATAATTCAGATATTCCTGGAAAGTCGTCTGCTGCATATTCTCTTCCCCAAGTTCCGGGAGCACAGTCGAGATATAACTGGTAAACATCGGATTCGGCGAGAAAAGTACAATCTGATCTGCTTTAACGGTCTGGCGGTGTTTATATAGTAAGTAAGCGACTCGCTGTAACGCAGCCGACGTCTTGCCACTGCCAGCTGCCCCCTGAACGATAAGCATTCGGCTTCGGTCATCACGGATGATGGCGTTTTGTTCCTTCTGGATAGTTGCTACAATACTCTTCATTTGTGAGTCTGCACCCTTGGCGAGCACTTGCTGCAACAATTCGTCACCAATCGTCTCAGTTGAATCAAACATGCTATGAAGTTGCCCATGTTGAATCTGGAATTGACGCTTGAGCTCCATCTTTCCTTCGATTCGTCCTGAAGGTGTGTCATAACTTGCTGGCCCGGGAGAGTGATCATAGTACAGACTCGCAATTGGCGTACGCCAGTCATAGATTAGAAAGTTCAAACCATCTTCATCCATGAAGGATGATACGCCGATGTAGATCTGTTCAGTCAATGTCATGCCTTTTTCCTTATAGTCGAAACGGCCAAAATACGGCGTTGGAAGCAGTCTCTTTGTATTTTTCCATTGTTGTGTTAACAGCTTGTGCCCGCGCTCCCTCTCGGCCAACACTCTCGACTGCTGATTAATGGTATAGAATGCATCTTCAAAATCCGTGTACGAACCCGTATTAATCGTCACTTCTTCCCAGAACCGTTTACGAATTTCGGCAGCCTGTTCATGCAGTCCGGCAACCTTCGGTTCTAACTCGTCGAGTCGTGCCTGAAGTTTGTTCCTCACCTGCACTAGTCTTTCCTCTTCCAACTTCCATTCGTTTGTTTTATCCATGAATGAGTCCACTCCCTTTTCCATTTATTAGGACCAAAAAAAGAGCATTGACAAATCGGAATGTCGGATGTAAAATTAAATTAGGAGAAATAATGATTCATCCTTTACATTCAATATAAATGTCAATTGCGCTATAGATTATATCATGGCTTTTTTTCACGTTCAATGCTTTTTTTTCGTTCTGTCTGAGTTGAACAATAATTTATATTATATAAGGTGTCCCTCGAGCTACACTGGGGGCATCTTTTTTTGTGTCCTGGGCATGGTTCATACCCTGAATGCGCTGTAAGCTATACACCCCTTTATAAATTCGATAAAATGAACGAAACATGAAACATGAGTTGATGCTTTTGGGAGGGATACATAAATATGAATATAGAACCTGTGGAGGACCGGTGTCCTGTTGAGTTTGCAGTCAATATGATTGGTGGGAAATGGAAGTTATTAATTATAAATCGTCTCATCCGCCATTCAACAATTCGATTCAATGAATTACAGAAAATGCTTGACCCCATTACGCATCGCACGTTAACCAGGCAATTACGAGAACTTGAAGAAGCTGGTTTGATAAACCGTGTTACCCACCCTGTAGTTCCGCCTAAAGTCGAATATTCCCTTACAGAAAAAGGACAAAGCCTGACTTCGATCTTGTTTCAGCTAGGTGATTGGGGATCGAAACATATGTAAAACGCCTTCCCATAGTATCCCAAGGGATACTTTATATCATTAATGTGCGTACTTACGCTCCTATTCTAAATCCGTTATGCTGAGGTCAATGCTGAGTGTTAACTCATTCATTCCAATCACATATTGAAAGGAAGTTATTGACCACTATGACACAGAATGATCGATTTTTAGTATATGGGGCATCGGGCTCCCAAGGCGGCGCTGTCGCTCAATTACTCGTTCAACAAGGTTGTGAGGTTCGCACGATTACTCGAAATGAGGCAACAGCCAAAACACTAAAGGAACAAAACATTGAAGCTTTCATCGGGGATCTATCAGATGTGGAACAGCTCCATACGGCGCATGAAGGTGTAAGTAAAGTATTCCTGAACCTGCCGGTGGAGTTCAATTCGGATAAGATCAGACAATATACCAAAAATGCAATTGATGCTGCTATACAGGCAAACGTTAAATTGATTGTAGTTAACACGGGTACCTATGTTCCTGACCCTATCACCCATTCCAAAGGAATTGAATTGAAACGTGAAGTTATCCATGAATTGCAGCAAAGTGGTCTTCCATATATCATTGTGGAACCCATTGTATACTTGGAAAACTTCCTGATTCCCGGAATACTGAACAATGGCGTTTTGGCCTACCCGGTACCAGCAGACAGGCCGATCTCCTGGATTAGCTTAAACGATGCAGCTCAATTCCACTATTATGCCTTGACTCATTCGGAATTGGCAGGAAGCATTATCCCAGCACCCGGATTAGAAGCCCTGACAGGTGAACAATTAGCGGAACAATTCAGTGCTGTATTAGGTGAAAAGATCAGCTTCATGTCTCTACCTTTTGATCATTTTGAAGCAGCGATTCAGCCTTTGTTGGGAAGTGAGACAGCAGCAGGTCTTAAAGGATTGTACCAATGGATTGATGGGCATACAGATCTTCTTCCACGGTATGAAGAGTTAGATGATAATATCAAAGCCAATCTTAAATTAACCAAAATAAGCGATTGGATTCATCAAACAATGATTAAATAATATTTTATGAACAAGCCATTTGAATCTCCAACGGAGAAACGCGTGGCTTGTTCCTTTTTATATGAGAACTTTAATGGCTCAACTGATTCAGATTCAGAGATTCTGATAGGATTAGGCAAAACTTTGATAGAAATGTGGTACAGGTTGGTTCATTCGTTATGACATAATAATGTGTATATAGATCACCCTACAGGTGGCAATAATAAACATTAGAAAGGATTTGAACATGATATGGAATATACAAAACTTGGTAATACAGGCTTGGACGTATCTCGATTTTGCCTGGGATGTATGGGATTTGGGGATGCCAGTAAATGGGTTCATGAATGGGTACTGAATGAAGAAAATTCTCGCCCTGTGATCAAAAAAGCGCTGGATTTAGGCATTAATTTCTTCGATACAGCTAATGTATACTCTCTGGGTACAAGCGAGGAGTATCTTGGTCGGGCGTTAAAAGATTATGCAAATCGGGATGAGGTTGTCATTGCAACCAAAGTACACGGACAAATGCATCAAGGACCCAACGGTTCTGGTCTTTCCAGAAAAGCCATCCTGAGTGAGATTGATAAAAGCCTGAAACGATTGGAAACCGATTATGTGGATCTCTATATCATTCATCGTTGGGACTACAATACGCCTATTGAAGAAACCATGGAAGCCTTACATGATGTGGTGAAGTCCGGTAAAGTGAGATATATTGGCGCTTCGGCCATGTTCGCATGGCAGTTCCAAAAAGCATTACATGTAGCAGAGAAAAATGGTTGGACCAAGTTTGTCTCCATGCAAAACCACCTGAATCTCATCTACCGTGAAGAGGAACGAGAAATGTTGCCTTTATGCAAGGAAGAAAAGATTGGTGTGACTCCCTACAGTCCTCTAGCTTCAGGCAGGTTAACCCGTGACTGGTCCGTATCAACACTTCGATCCGAGACAGACAAAATTCAGAAATCCAAGTACAATGCGACAAGCGATGCGGATCGGCTTGTTGTTGAACGAGTTGCATCCATTGCAGAAAAATACGGTGTCCCTCGCACACACATTGCACTTGCGTGGTTGCTGCAAAAAGACACTGTAGCGGCACCAATTATCGGTGCCACCAAAATATCGCATCTGGAAGATGCGGTAGGTGCTCTTTCTGTTAAGTTGACCTCAGAAGACGTATCATTCCTTGAAGAGCCCTATGTACCTCACCCTGTAGTAGGTGCTCAATAATCGCTTTAGCTTAAAATATAGAAGACCTCCTCTTTCCGCATCCGGAAGTTGGGGTCTTCTTTTTATATCGCGATTTATTTGCGCCAGAATGTTGAACATTCTGCCTTATCCTTTATATTGAACTCAATCATTCTCTCAAGTAACGAAAAATCAATCTCCTGTTTCCACTTCATCCGCACCAACTCTTTGGTGTGATCATAACCCGCCTGTGTGATCTCTTCCGAAAAACGATTAATTCCTGCCTTCTCGGGAGCAACAGCCAAGTGTTGCTTGGATACACTAAAGCCAATGATAAAGGTCTCATGGTCGGTAAACATCGGTTGATTCCAGGCTATTTTTTGTTTTAAATTCGGGAATTTTTCAGTGACCCAGTTCAAAACTTCTTCCGTTCGTGCCTGGTGTTCCGGGTTATCGATGCGTGCTATAAATTCTGCAAAGGTCTCCATTAGTTCCCCCCTATATCATGAAATATACTACTTATATTGTCCAATTCAAACTCATTCTATCATGAATATCAAATTCAAAAACCCTTATCGGTTGTTTTAATGCAAAAAGAATTTGTAACAACAAAGTTCTCTTTAATAGGCGTTTTTTACGTTGTATACAACAGTTTAAGAAATTTAAGATTGGATTGCAAACCTGCTTCCAAATATATTGAACCTTCATAGAATATAAAAAGCCGTTGATTGTTGTTATCAACGGCACTCCAACTATTATTTAGTTACCTTGTATTTAATCAGATTATATCGGTGGTCGCTAATCACGGTGCGATAGACCACATTTTCGGACGAGTCATATGCAAAGTTACTCTTATGCACATCATCTAAAACAAAGTATTTACTAAGTATAATGTCTCCATTATCTTTCATTAAGGTATACCTCTCTCCCCATTTGTCATCAATGGTCCCAAAGCTAGTATACTCAATATAGCTATCGTTTCGATAGGATCTCATAAAACCATTAAAATTAAGCTCTCCTTCATACGTACGAGAAAACAGCTTTTTGAAGTTATGATCATATAAAGTGATAATGTGTTCAGATTTGTTATCAATTAATAGTTTACTTCCGGTTGAATGCATAGAAATATTCGTGTTTCTATCAAGCACGGTGTCCCATTTGAGTTTACCATTAACTCCATAGGCCATTAATTTCTGTCCACCATATGAATTGGATCTTGCATATTCTACAATTAGTGTACCGCCATTTAGTTGATGATAACCCGCAACGTAGAAACCACCAAACTTTTTGGAGTTAATCGTAAATAACGGCTTTTTCAAAGAGGTTACATCTTTAAAAACCTCGATTTTATTCTCACCTACAAAATGGAGTACATAACCAGAAGTCAGTACTTCAGTTTTATAACCTAACACAGTCTCGCTTGTCGTTATTCCTTTGGAATTTAGTGTGATAAAACGGGGCTGATTTTTAAGACTATCCGTTTGTTGCAGAACAATTCCATTTTTATACGGATAGATATTTGAGAAACTTAAATCCTTCTTTTCGAATAAACGCTTTCCTTTTGCATCCAAACTAAGAATGTTGAACGTTTTCCCGTGATTAGTAGAATACTGATAAAATATATTACCGCTCTCGTTATAAAACCATGTATGATTCAACGGATAAAAGTTTCTCACTTTATTTTTGATGTCATACGTCCAGGCAAGTTTCCCTGTCTTAATATTTATCGTATATAGGCTGAAGTTATTACCAGACACAGTGGCGGGGTTTAACATAACAAGCTGAGCAAGACGATTAATATGGTCTTGTGGAGTGTAACCTAGTTCAAAGCTCAGATAATCAATTTCTTTAGGAAAAGTATGTACCCATTCCTGCTGTAGCCCTCCGTGCTCCTCTAAGCTTAATTCGGTGAATTCTGCGTACATCTGATTTGTACTGCCTAAATACAATGTGAAAACTACGAAAATTGCTATCAACCTTTTAGATATCTTACCTTTCAATACTGGCACAGCCCTTCTCTTATCTTATGATTTTTTCGTTACAAAGAATATCCTAATGTAGCTTACTTCTGATCAAATATAACATAGGGTCTCAGATTCATCTCCTTCTAGACCTTAAATGTTTTCCTTTATCCAAGAACGCAACTTATCAGCATAGAAAGAGCGTTCATCTGGATCGGACTGAGAACCATTTGTCAGATAAAGTTGATCATTCACGTATCTAGGGTAAACATGGAGATGATAATGCCACACGTCTTGATTGCCAGCAGGTTCATTATGTTGCCGTGTCGAAATCCCATCACATCCATATGTACTTTTCATTGCAAATGCTGTAAGCTGAGCCGCGCGGTGAATTTCAACAGCGTAATCCGCAGGGAGTTCAAAGATGTTCTCGAAATGTTGATTCGGAACAATAAGAACATGTCCTTTATTGTTTGGCCACCATTTGCCCGCTATAAATGCCGTTACCTTTTCATTCTGATAGATGATATCCCTTTGTTTTGTTCCCTGATCAGGTCGCTCGATACCCCAAATACGACAAAATGGACATTCGTACCCTTCAGGCTGATGTGAAAATGATACTGTCATCTTTCTCATTCCACTCCTTTCATATTTCTCCAACTAGTTATTAGACGCAGGTATCTTCTGTTCGTTGCGAAAAGAGTACGGGTTGTAGAATGATCAGCAATTAACAAACTGAAAAGCAAAAAGCAGCTGACCTTGGCGGCAGCTGCTTTCTTCTATCTTTAACTATCACTATTGCACAGTTCACACTTACATGGTGCTGATATCAATAACAAAGCGATATTTCACGTCGGAAGCCAATACACGTTTGTAAGCTTCGTCAATCTGATCGGCGGAAATGACCTCAATGTTAGGTGCAATATCATGTTCTGCACAGAAATCAAGCATTTCCTGCGTCTCACGAATGCCACCAATCATGGAACCTGCGAATGAACGGCGATGGCCGATAAGAGAAAATACGTTAACAGCTAAAGGCTCTGCAGGAGCACCCACGTTCACCAGTGTACCATCCAGCGTGAGCAGTGAGAAATAAGCGTTAATGTCAATATTCGCACTTACCGTGTTAATCATCAGATCAAATGTGCCTGCAAGTTTCTCGAATGTTTCCGGTTCACTTGTGGCAAAGTAGTGATCTGCACCAAATTGCAGTCCATCTTCTTTTTTGCTCAAGGATTGGGAGAGAACGGTTACTTCGGCACCCATCGCATGTGCAATTTTGACAGCCATATGACCAAGACCACCCATACCTACAACAGCAACTTTCTTACCCGGGCCAGCTCCCCAATGATGAAGTGGTGAATATGTCGTAATACCGGCACACAGCAAAGGTGCAGCTGCATCAAGTGCAATGTTATCAGGGATGCGAACGACGAAATCCTCTACGACAACAATATGAGTTGAATATCCACCTTGCGTAGGCTCACCGTATTTGTCTACTCCAGCGTAAGTTTGAATATTTCCTTTGAGACAGTATTGCTCTTCACCTTTGCGACAGTTAACACATTCACCACAAGAGTCCACCATACATCCGACCCCTACTCGGTCACCAACCTTATATTTGGAGACTCCGGTACCTACATCGGTTACAATCCCGGCAATCTCGTGTCCAGGAACGAGTGGATAATTCACTGGACCCCATTCACCGTGGGCAGTATGGATGTCAGAATGGCAGATACCGGCATATTTAATCTCGATTAATACATCATTAGTATCCAGATTACGTCGTTTAATTTCAGCACTTCTGAATTGTTGGTCTGGTCCGTCAACGGCTCTGGCTTTAGCTATAATCAATGGTATAACCTCCTAGTAATTTAAAGTTCAAAATAATCTTACTCCCTCTAGTTAACTCTAGGTCAAATGTTTATCTTATTTTTTTATCTCCAACGTACTTTGACATCCAGTAATCCAACATGTTAGAATTCACTCGGATCATCCTAGAGTTAACTCGAAGTCTACCCCTAGTAGAAAGGAATTTTATGAAAATGACCTATTCAATCGGTGAAGTTGCCAAAAAATTAGACCTTACGGTATATACATTGCGTTACTACGACAAGGAAGGACTCATGCCTTTTGTGGAACGTACCACGAGTGGAACACGTTTGTTCAAAGACTCCGACATTGACTTTCTAAAGATCATCCAATGTCTGAAGCTGACCGGCATGCCTATTAAAGACATTAAGGACTTTATTGAATGGTGCTCTGAAGGGGACTCCTCGCTGAAGCAAAGATATGACATGTTTACGGAGCGAAAAGCTATTGTGGAAGCACAAATGGAGGAACTAAGAAGAACCATGGAAGTCATCGAGCACAAACGCTCCTACTACGAAACAGCTTTGGAGGCTGGGACCGAAGAGATTCATAAAATTAAACCGATGGAAAATGCCATCACCAATTGATGGTTCATGCTTTCTATTTTCTAAAATTAGCGCAAAAAAAAGTAGCTTGAAGTCCTCTAACGGATTTCAAGCTACTTTTTTGGGTATGTCTCTACTCATCATTTTTCCAAAAGTTTCATCGTTACATGGATAATGCGGTTTAATTTTTCCTTATCCGTCGAGGTTCTTGCCATGGCTCTGATGCCGACAGAAATATTGTGCAGGTACTCTGCCATTTCCTTCGCATCATGATCAGAAGAGAATTCTCCCTCCCGTTGCCCCCATTGAATAATTTGCTCAAACATCCGCTCTGCTTCGTTAAATGAATCAAGAGATCGGTTGTCCACTTCCTGATCACGCGCGCCTAGCTCCACGGCCGAGTTCACGATCAAGCATCCCGATGGCGTATCCTCTGCTTCACTGATCATAACATCGAAAATTTTATGCAGTGCTTCCACTGCCGTCTTGGATGCCTTGATTTCTGCAAGTAATGTGGTGCTGACCTTACCTCTGTAACGATCCATTGCCTGCAAAAACAGCGAATGTTTGTCGTCAAATGTATCATATATACTTCTGCGATGAATTCCCATATGCTCAACCAGGTCACTCATCGACGTTTTCTCGTAACCTTGTTCCCAGAAGATCTTCATTGCTTTATCCAATACTTCGTTCACTTCAAACTCTTTACTTCTAGCCATTCGACTTCCCTCCCAAAATCAATCTAACACATCGGGAACGATCAGTAAATAAAAGATGCAGATACCCTTCTCATTCTCATCTGAGCATGTATTAGCTGAACCGTAAGTGTATATCTTCTGTACTTGTTGTATATCATGACCTGTGTACTTGTGATTATGTAACCAGCACTCAGAATGTCTTATCCATTCACATCAAATGTTTGCCTATTCCTATCCGTTTTCTACCGCCTTCGGTCAATATACGATAGAATGTGATTATTATGTTGTGAGGAAAAAAGGAGAACTTTGCATGTCTGATCAAATACACGAACAACAAAACGAATTAGCCACACTCATTGACCGTTATTCTGACAAGGACGGGGTGCATCCTACGGCAATCCCTTCATTATTTCTAATCCGTGAATCGGTCGTCACTGAACCTATATTTAGAGTGAATGAACCATCCTTCTGCATTATCGTTCAGGGTGAGAAAGAGGTCCTGCTGGGACAGGATCGTTTCCGGTATGGTCCAGGAAGTTATATCGTGGCAACCGTTGACTTGCCGGTTAGTGGACAAGTGATTCAAGCCTCGTCTGAGGCTCCCTATCTGGCCCTGAAACTTGAATTCACATCCAGTGAGATTCTGGAGGTATTGAACCATTCCGATTTCCCAGCAAGACCGCGGAAAACAACGAGACGTGCGATGTTTGTCAGCCAAGCTGAGCCGTCTCTGCTGGATGCGGTCGTCAGGTTAGCCCGTTTGTTGGAAGATCATTCGGAAGATATCCCACTGCTCGCTCCTTTGTTCAAAAAGGAAATTCTCTATAAAGTTCTGAAAGGCCCACATGGGATTGCTCTGGAACAAGCTACCATGGAGGGCAGCCATACCTATCGAATCAGAGACGTTATTGAATATATTATGAATCATTCTGAGCAAAATTTTCGGGTTGAGGAATTGGCGGATTTGGCAAATATGAGTACTGCCTCGCTGCACAGACACTTTAAAGAAGTGACTGCCATGAGTCCGATTCAGTTTCAAAAACAACTTAGGCTGCAAGAAGCCCGCCGCTTGTTATTATCCAAGTCCACCGATGCAGCAGATGTAGCATTTCAGGTAGGTTACGAGAGCCCTTCCCAATTCAGCCGTGAATATTCTCGCATGTTCGGATTTCCGCCCAGAGAAGATATTAAACGCTTGAGAGGTAAAACCGATGAGACGACTACCATCTCTTGACTGGTTACTGGCTAATATCGTTCCTTTACCTTGTCTAGTTTAACCTCAAAAAGGACTCCTTCTGTTTTATCAGTCGGAGTCCTTTCTTATTCTGTATTAATGAAGATCATTAAATCGTTAAATTATTAATTCATTAAAAACCAGTCGTATATTGTTTTGGAACGTCCGTTGTCTTGCGCAAAGCAGTCGCAGCTTCCAAGGCCCAGTAAGGATTTCTTAACAGACCTCTTCCGACTGCAACGAGATCAGCTTCTTCATTTCCGATGACTGCATTTGCCAATTTCGGGTCGTCCAGTCTTCCAACAGCAATCACAGGCACATCAAGAGCTTCTTTGATTGCTTTAGCGAGAGGTACTTGATAAGCTGCGTGAGTTCCTGGTCTGCCCGATGCACCAATAGGTCCCTCGCCACCAGATGAGATGTCAAATACGTCAACACCTGCCTCTTTATAAGCTTTGGCAAACTCGGAACTTTCGTTAATGCCATAGCCACCTTCGACATATTCTTTGGCTGAAATACGCATCATCAAGGGCATATCTTTTGGCATCTCTGCCTTTGCAGCCTGAATGATCTCCCGTCCAAATAACGTTAAATCTTGACCATATTCGTCTTCTCGCTTGTTTGTTAGTGGAGAATGGAACTGATGAATCAGATATCCATGTGCGCCATGAAGCTCAATCGCATCAAAACCAGCTTTCACAGCACGAGCTACAGCACTCCGGAATTTCTCAACCATTCCTTTTACTTCGTCCGTTGTGAGCGCTCTTGGTTGCTTGGAATTCTCATCAAAGGCGATCGCGGACGGAGCTACTGGAACTTCAGCATCTTCTGCTTTGCGGCCCGCATGAGCAATCTGAATGCCAACCTTGGCACCATAACTGTGACACGCATCTACGATCCGCTTCAGAGCTGGGATCTGTTCATCTGACCATAACCCAAGATCATAATCTGAGATTCGGCCATCCGGCTCCACATCTGTCATTTCAATGATAATGAGACCTGTTCCTCCCACGGCACGACTAACGTAGTGCATATAATGCCAATCTGTTGCAATACCATCTTTTTGCTCAACTGAATATTGGCACATTGGAGCCATTACAACACGGTTTTTAAGCTCTAGGCTTTTAAAAGAATATGGACTAAACAAATCTGTCATCAAAATAAAACTCCCCTTTTCATGAATCATGAATAATAAAAATGCATGCGCAAGCATCAAATCAATGCCTACAATTAATAACTCCGTATGATTTAGAACTCACATTTATCTTTTACTTCATCACATAAAGACATTCAAATCCATGCTTTCGCAAAATACGAACAGCCTTTTTGGATTGAAGCATACCAGGTGACATTATAATTACGTTATCTTCTCGAAGAAGGTATTTTTCCCATGTGAAAGCAAGACGCCCCAATGAGATGTTAATCGTATCCGGAGTAGGATTAGCCATATAATCCGTCGCATCTCGAATATCAATCACTTTATACTGCCGAAAATCACGCTCTTGTCTGAGAAATACTTGATAATCTATATATTCAAGATTGCGCACTGGCCAAAATTGACGTACAACGATGAAGATACCTAATATGAAGGTCAAAAGCATCAACATAATCATTGTATAGCCCTCTCTTAACTCATCAGATATCGTCGAAAATTTTGTTTTGGATCAGAGCCCACTCAATGCCTCAGATATTGTATCCTCACCAGCGATTAGATCAAATGAACGCTTGTAGGTATTCTTCTCACTCAAACTGGCCAAAATCCAACCAGTAACCACCGGGGTCCCAGCGGGCATTGTCCCGAGCCGGCATCCTCGGCCACTCGCGGCTCGAGGACGTAGCTCGCCCCGACCATCAGCTCCCATTCACGCGCCGGGGTACCTTGGGTGCGTCAGTGCGGTGCAGGACGAACCCGCCGAACACCCGGCGCAGCGCCACCTGCGTTGCCCGGATGCCATCAGCGTTGTTGAGCTAGACGAGCGAACGCGCGGACAGGCGGGGCTAGAACGAAGAGGACGCCCCGTGGGAGCCTCCTCGATCGAGCGCGTTGGAGCGGTGGTCAGGCGGTGATGGCCACCGCGATCGGGGCGAACAGCAGGTCGGCGTCAGTAAACGCTGATCGTGCCGACCCATGTCTCGAGGCCTGAGCGGAGCGTGTGCCTTAGTGGTCGAGGACTCCGCTGAACGTGCCGGTACTTATGCCCGTTGCTTGGGTCGCGATGATTTCCAGCGTGAAGGTGCCGGTTGCGTCCGCGAAGTGTCCCGTTCCGCCTGTGATGGTGTAGGTCTCGACGACCGAAAGCACCCCGGGGGTTGTTGTCGGGGTCGCCTGTCCGTCGAGGGTGGCGGTCAAGGTGTCGCCGTTCGCCGCAGTGAACGTCGCAACCCCTGTGGAATGCCTCGTCAGGACGTTGATCTGCGCCGTCAGGTGCGATGTGTACTTGCCGAGATGCGTGGCGTTGCCCGTGCCTTCCCGAGTGACTGAACGGATCGGGAAGACGGTCTGGCCCGTCTCAGCCCCGTTAAAGGTTCCTTTGAATGGAGTCTCGGCTGCTACGGCACCGACCGCGAAACTCGCCACCGATACCGCGGTAACGGCAACCACTGCAAAGAACAGCGGACGACGAATCTTCATTTCCGTTCCCCCCTTTTGCGCGACGGTTCACGACCACCCTCTCAAATGCTCGTCACAATTGCAACACACCGACAGACGCACGTTCAGCCCCCCCGCCTCAATGCAGCGACTTCGGACCGGGTCGGTTACATCGAAAGAGGAGGCGCGTAGGCCTCCTCGGTCGAGCACGTTGGAGCCGGGTTAGCCGGTGACGGCCACCGGGATCGGGGCGAACAGCAGAGGGGCGTCACCACGCGATGGCGTTTCCGAAGAGCTGGATCAGGGCAGTTCTTCGCCGCAGTACCGGCAGCGCCGGACGCCTGCCTCGATCGTCTTGCCGCAATGAGGGCAGACCGTTGTTGGATCGAAGCGGGTTCGGATAGCGGAACTCCACCTGAGGAGGGTTTACTCTCCGCCGCAAGTTGCACCTGTTCCTCGGAGAAGCTTTTAGAGCCGCACTCGGGGCACTGAACCGCAGCAGCAGCCCGCGCGATCATGAGTTCGACCGCAGTCAACTGCGTCGCGGGACCGCTCTTGCCAAGAACGGACGCGAGCGCGACACCCCGTCTTGCGCGGGCAAGCTTGTCGGCATCTGGCATCCGCAGCTTCGCGTCTGCGAGTAAGACGAACCGCTCAGTGCCGCACCTGTTGCAGGTGCGCTTCATCTCCGTCTTCGTCGGCTCTTTCTTGCCCCACATCTCAACTCTCCACGCCGGACGATGTCGCTGCCATAGTCGCCTAGCCTGCGTCAGCTTGCAACGGAAGAGAAGGAGGCCCGGAGGCCTCCTCGGTCGAGCGCGTTGGGCGGGGGTCAGCCGGTGGACGGCCACCGGGCCTCGTCAGGTTGCGTGGTGAGCCGTCACATTCGTCCAAGACAGCCACCTTCGGGGTGTTCTACGCTCGACGTGACCAAGTAATCGCGGAAGGGAGCAGATAATGACTGAATGGGGAGTAATCCCGTCGATCCGCGTGCGGGATATGGCAGAAGCCCTCGCCTTCTACCGCGGAACGCTCGAGTTCACGCTCGACAGCGGCGGCGATGAGGCGACGCAACTCGTCACTCACTCGCGAGGACGCGCACGTGATGATCGAGACGGCGGCGGATCTTTACGGCGACGAGTACAACGCCGCGATCAGGGAACGCCTCGGGAAACCTTCGTGCATCGACCTGTACATGGAGGCCTCGGATCTCCCCGCTTTTTACTCCAGGCTGGAAGCCGCAGGTGCGCGGATCATCGATCCGCTCGCGCACGCGGCCGTGGGGTCAGGACGCAGTTCACCATGGAGGATCACGAGGGCAACTGGCTGACCTTCTGGCGGAGACCGCGACCGACTGACGGAGACCCAGCGCAGCGGGCACGACTCGACGGAGGTGGCCCGCACGCCTCCTCGATTGAGGGCGTTTGAGCCGGGTCAGCCGGTGACGGTCACCATGATCGGCGCGAAGAGCCGCTCCGCGGCGGATACAGACGACGGGGAACCCGAACGGCTACTGCGGCTTCGGCTGCACGGGCGTGTCCTGCCCGATCGGCGTCGGCGTCTCGGCCGCGGAGTAGCTCCGCTCTACCGTTCGGATCCGCTCGCGGGCGGCTCGCGAAACACGGCGTACGACGCGACCGTCCGGAAGCCCATGGCCTCGTACATCGGGAGTGCCATCTCCGTGGCCTGGAGCACGATCGGCTCACATCCCCAGGCGCGCCCTGCTGCCACCGACGCCCAGGTCAACGCGGTGCCGACACCGCGGCGCCGAGCGCCGGGCACGACGCCGACGTTGTAGACACCGCTGACCTCCCCGCTCCTGATCGCCAGCGAGGTGCCCACCGGCGGCCTGGAGCCAACCGGTGAACAGCTGGACGTCGGGGTCGGCGACGAACGAGGGGGAGAACACGCGGAGTGCAAGCTCATGCGGCAGCCCGAGCTCGACGGAGACGTCGAGGAAGTCCTCGAGGCGCGCAGACGTCCCGACCCGCGCGACTTCGATGTCCTCGACGGGGTCTGGTGGCTCGGGCACCGGGTCGAGCACCATGTTCGGATACGGGACGCGACCTCTCTCCAGGCGGGAATCAGCGGCTGCGCCGAGCTTGTCCGCGAGGCTCTCTGGGCACCCAGACCAGGTAGGGAACGCGGTGCTCGCGGACCCAGCCCAGTGCAGCGCGCAACTCGCCGGGCCGCGACCGCTCCGCGACGACGCACCCGTTGAAGAGCGGGATCGGGAAGCCCGTGACGAAGGCGAACACTCCACCGAGCTCCCGCACCTCACCGCCGGCGCTGCGCACGGCCAGCGTCCTGAACGACGCGAGGAAGTTCGCGTTGGCGGCTGCGGCGAGCTCGAGTTCGCTGCTCATACCGAGGTCGACGCTCGGCCTACGGCTCGGCGTCGATCACTGCCGCAACGGCGCGCGTCGTCGGCCGGTCGCTCGTGAGGCCGCTCCCGCCGGCAAGCCGCTGCGCGATCCACACGGGCACGACCGACGCGACGATGACGAACAGCGCGACGACGTTGACGACGGGCAGCTCCCGCGGTCGAGCGAAGTTCGTGAAGATCCAGATCGGAAGCGTCTCCTGCGCACCCGACGGTGAAGATCGTGACCACGACCTCGTCGAACGAGAGCGCGAACGCGAGCAGCGCGCCGGCGAGGAGCGCCGAGCGCAGCTGCGGAAAGGTCACGAAGCGGAACGTCTGCCAGGCGTCGGCGCCGAGATCCAGGGAGGCCTCGTCGAGGCTCGCCCGATACGCGCCGCATCCGGGCGACGGCGTTGTTGTAGAGCACGACGACGCAGAAGGTCGCGTGCCCGATGACGATCGTCCAGATGCTGAAGCTGATGCCGATCGGCTCGAGGACGTTCAGGATCGTGGCCTGGAGGGCGAGCCCGGTGATGATTCCCGGGAGCGCGAGCGGGAGGATGACGAGGAACGAGATCGTCTCGCGGCCGAAGAAGCGCGAGCGCGATACGGCGAGCGCCGCGAGCGTGCCGAGGACGAGCGCGATCGCCGTCGCCCCGAGCGCTGCCTTCACGGAGAGGAGCAGCGCGTCACGGACGTCGGGGTTGTGCCAGGCGACGCCGAACCACTTCGTCGTGTAGTGCTCGATCGGCCACGTCTGCGAGATGTTCTCGTTGAACGCATAGACGGCGATCACCACGAGCGGGAAGTAGATGAACGCGAGCGTGGCCCCGGCCCCGAGCCGAAGGAGCAGCGCGTGAGGCGCGCGATTCGGTCATGCCGTCACAGGCTCTCGAACGCCCCGAGGCGCTTGGCGCCCCACAGGTAGGCGGTCATGACGGCGACGGGCACCATCGCGAACGCCGCCGCCAGCGGCAGCTGCGACCCGCGATCGGAGTAGATCACCGTCCCGATGAACTGCTGGTTCGCGACGAGGCCCGGGAGGATGTAGTCGCCGAGCGTCAGCGAGAAGGTGAAGATCGAGCCTGCGACGACCGCGGGGAAGACGAGCGGCAGCGTGACCTTCCAGAAGGTCGCGCAGCGAGCGCCCGCCGAGGTCGGCGGAGGCCTCGAGCAGCGAGCCCGGGATGCGCTCGAGGCCGGCGTAGATCGGGAGGATCATGAACGGCAGCCAGAGATAGGTGAACGCGAGCCACAAGCCCGTGGTGGAGTAGCCCGGCCCGCTCAGGCCGAACGGGGCGAGCAGCCAGTTGATGACGCCTTCCTCTCCGAGCATCGTCCGCCAGGCGTAC
This sequence comes from uncultured Gaiellaceae bacterium, assembly GCA_963831285.1. Taxonomy (GTDB): domain Bacteria; phylum Actinomycetota; class Thermoleophilia; order Gaiellales; family Gaiellaceae; genus GMQP-bins7. The sequence goes on from CAWHPO010000002.1 coordinate 26,542, forward strand.
GCCTTCACGAGGTAGCTCGCCCACAGCGGCATCAGCACGGCGACGACCAGGAGGTTGCGCGTGCGAGGCGAGGCGATCCGCGCCATGTAGTAGGCGAGCGGGAACGCGAGCACGGCGTCCGCGATCGTGACGAAGACGGCCATGCTGATCGTCCGGAACGCGACGGTGCGATACACCGGCTCCTGGACGAGCTCGCGGTAGTTGTCGAGGTTCCACGAATGGACGATCTCCGTCCCGAGGATCCCGCCCACCTGCCAGAAGGACGCGAGCAGGAGGAGGAAGAGCGAGCCGAGGTAGATGACGACCATCCACCCGAGCGGGGCCGCGAGCAGGCCACCGAGCCGCAGCCGCGGATGGCGGAAGAAGAAGGTCGACAGCCGCCGCCCCGGGCTCACCCGGGGCAGCGGCTCGACGTCAGGGACCGAGGTCACGCGGCGACCCGGCCGCCTACCCCTTGATGTCGGTCCAGGCGGTTCGCCAGTCCTCGTACGTCTTGCAGGTGTTGCCGCGGTCGTCTCCGCAGTCGGCCTGCGGCGTGTTCCAGTAGTAGACCTTGCTCCAGTACGCCTCGTCGTCCGCGTGGTACTCGGCGCAGTGGTTCGGGTTCGTCGTCAGGGCGCACGCCTTCCCGTTCGAAGGCGCCTCGCCGAAGTACTCCGCGACCTTCGCGTTCGCCTGCGGCGAGATGATGTAGTTCATCCAGAGGTACATGCAGTTCGGATGCGCGGCCTTGGACGCGATCATCCACGTGTCCGACCACCCCGTCGTGCCCTCCTTCGGGACCCTGGCGCTGACGTCCAGCGGCGGCTTCTCCGCGGCCATGAGGTTCACCTGGTACGGCCAGGTCGTTCCGACGACGCTCTCGCCCGACTTGAAGGACGTGACCTGCTTCGCGTACGTGACCCCGTCCCAGTACTCGCCGATGTTCGGGCGCTGCTGCTTCAGGAGGTCGACGACGGCGTTGAACTGCGTGTCGTCGAGCTCGTACGGGTTCGTGATCTTCAGATCGGGCTGCGTCGCCTTCAGGTAGATGGCGGCGTCGGCGATGAAGATCTGATTGTCGTAGATCGAGAGCTTGCCCTTGTACTGCGTGCCCGGCCAGATCGGCGCCCAGGAGTCGGTGGTCGGCGAGATCGCCTTGTTGCTCCACACCATGAGGTTCGGCCCGCGGCCGTGCGGGACGCCGTAGCCGACGCCGTCGACCGTGTTGTAGGACTGGCCCTTCAGGCCCGGGTACACGTCCGCGTAGTTCGGGATGAGGTCGAAGTTCACGGGCGCGACGTCGCCGCGCGCGATGAGACGCAGCGTCGCGTCCCCCGAGGCGGACACGCCGTCGTACGCACCGGTCGACATGAGGTCGACCATGTCGTCCGAGCTCGCGCCGTCCTTCGTCGACACCTTGCAGCCGGTCTGCTGCGTGAAGGTGTCGGCCCAGGACTTGTCGGCATAGCCCGCCCAGATGACGAGGTTGACCTGACCCTCCTTGCGGGCGTTCGCCTGGATCTCGTCGAGCGACGAGCCGAGGCCGTCGATCTCCGTGCTCGCGCCTCCGCCTCCCCCGCCGCCGCCGCACCCGGCGGCGACGACCGAGAGCGCGGCGACCAGCAGTCCGAGCCCGGCCCAGCCGGCGACGCGCGCCATGCGTCCGTTCATTCCGATCCTCCCTCCGATTCGCCGATGACCGACTCCTGTCCCTGCCGCCACGCGACCCGCACGCGACGACCCTTCGTCCCGAGCACCTCGCTCGAGCCTCCGTCGAGATTCTGCGCGAGCACCTGCAGCTCGCCGCCGCGGTCGAGCGTAACGTGGTACCGCGTCACGGGCCCGACGTACTGCACGTCGTGGACGAGCCCCTCCTCGACGTGCGCAGCCGATGCGGGCTGCTCCCCTGCGCCGAGGAGCGTGATCTTCTCCGGGCGCACCGTGTACCGCCGCCCGTCGCGCTCGAGCACGTTCGACACGCCGACGAACCCCGCGATGAACTCGCTCTGCGGGTGCTCGTAGACCTCCGCGGGCGGCCCGACCTGCTCGATGCGGCCCTCGTTGAACACGGCCAGTCGGTCGGACATCGTGAGAGCCTCCTCCTGGTCGTGCGTGACGTAGACGAAGGTGATCCCGACCTCCCGCTGGATGGCCTTGAGCTCGATCTGCATCTCCTGCCGGAGCTTCAGGTCGAGCGCGCCGAGCGGCTCGTCGAGCAGGAGCACCCGCGGGCGGTTGACGATCGCGCGCGCCAGCGCGACGCGCTGGCGCTGGCCGCCCGAGAGCTGGGACGGCTTGCGGTCGCCGTAGCCGCCGAGCCGGACCATGCGGAGCGCCTCGGCCGCCCGCTCGCGCCGCTCGCCCTTCCCGACCTTCTTCACCATGAGCCCGTACTCGACGTTCGCCCGTACGGTCATGTGCGGGAAGAGCGCGTAGTCCTGGAAGACCGTGTTCACGGGCCGGTCGTACGGCGGAAGCCGCGACACGTCCTCGCCGGCGAGCCGGATCGAGCCCTCGTCGGGCGTCTCGAAGCCGGCGATCATGCGCAGCGTCGTCGTCTTCCCCGAGCCCGACGGCCCGAGCATCGTGAAGAACTCTCCGGGCGCGATGTCGAGGTCGACCGCGTCGACCGCGACGACGTCTCCGTAGCGTTTGGTCAGGCCTCGAACGCTGACGTCGGGGGCGGCGCCGAGGTCAGGCGCCAAGCGACTCCTCCAGGATCGCGAGCCCCTCGTCGAGCTCGTCGTCCGCGATCGTGAGCGGCGGCAGGAGCCGGATGACGTTGCCGTAGAGCCCGCACGAGAGCAGGACGAGGCCCCGCTCGAACGCCGCAGAGACGACCGCCTGGGCGCGCTCGGGCGCTCGCTCGGCGAACTCGAACGCGAGCATCGAGCCGAGGCCGCGCACCTCTCCGATCTCTGCGTGCCTCGAGGCGAGGTCGTCGAGCCGGGCGCGCAGCGTCTTGCCGAGCTCCCGTGCGCCGGCGAGGAACGCCGGGTCGGACACGACGTCGAGGACGGCGAGCGCGGCGGCGCACGAGAGCGGGTTGCCTCCGAACGTGCCTCCGAGCCCCCCTGCCGGCACCGAGTCCATCACCTCCGCTCCACCGGTCACGCCCGCGAGCGGTAGGCCGCCGCCGATCGACTTCCCGAAGACCGTCAGGTCCGGCTCCGCGCCGGGGTACTGCTCGATCGCCCACATCGTCCCCGTGCGGCCGACCCCGGATTGCACCTCGTCCGACACCCACAGGATCCCGTGCCGGCGACAGAGCTCGTGCAACCGCTCGGGGTAGTCGGGCGGCATGGCGACGAACCCGCCCTCGCCCTGCACCGGCTCGAGGACGACGCACGCCACCGTGGACGGATCGACGTCCGCCTTGAAGAGGTGCTCGAGCGCCGCGATCGAGTCGTCGGACGAGATCCCGCGGTACGGGTACGGCGCAGGCGCGCGGTAGACCTCCGGCGCGAACGGCCCGAAGCCGGCCTTGTACGGCTTGACCTTGCTCGTCATCGTCAGCGCGAGCAGCGTCCGTCCGTGGAACGCGTTGTCGAACACCACCACTGCCGGGCGCCCGGTGGCGGTCCGCGCGATCTTCACGGCGTTCTCCACCGCCTCGGCACCCGTGTTCACGAGGATCGAGCGCTGCTCGGCGCCCACGCAGGGGGAGAGCTCGGCGAGCCGGCGGCAGACCTCGACGTACGGCTCGTACACGCCGATCATGAAGCACTGGTGCAGGTAGCGGTCCGCCTGCTCCTTGATCGCCTCGACGACGGCCGCGTTCCGGTGGCCGGTGTTCTGGCAGCCGATCCCGCCCGCGAAGTCGATGTAGGTGCGCCCGTCCGGATCGGTGACGCGGGCGCCCTCGGCATGCGCGACGACGAGCCGGGGCGTCGCCATCCCGGGTGCCACGTAGCGCGCTCGGTCGGCGAGGATCCGCTCGGCGGCAGACGTGTCCGTGGGCTGCATCGCAGGATTATCCGCGCTGAGCGACGCTTGCGCCAGCTGCCAGAATCCTGCCGGGCGACCGCGTACCCTGTGAACGCGCGCCGGAGTAGCTCAGCTGGTAGAGCAGCCGCCTTGTAAGCGGCAGGCCGTGGGTTCGAGTCCCGCCTCCGGCTTCGTGGCGGGGAAACCCATGGTTCCCGCTTTGTGCACGTGCCGAAATCTGCGAGTGCAGATTTCGGCCGCGCGCAAGACTGAAGACGCTCGCGCGCCAGGCGCTGCGTTGGTGGCCGATCGCTCTCCTTCAGCCGCTCGTGCCTAGGCCAAGACCTCGCGGGTCTTCTGGTGCGCGAGGATCTTCCGCTTGACGCGCTGGAGGGCGTTGTCGATCGTCTTCGTATCGCAGCCGAGGTCCTCGGCCATGTCCTCGTACGAGTTCCCCTCGAGGTAGAGCGTGAGGGCCTGCGACTCGAGCGACGAGAGACCGCTGCCGAGACAGAAGACCAGGCTCTGCAGCTCCTCCGTCGAGATCACGCAGACGGACGGGTCGTTGACGCTCGGCCCGGGCAGCGCGTCGCCGAGCGTGCAGTCGCCGTCGGACTCCTGCCCCGCCGGCGTGTGGCTGAACGACACGTACGTGTTCAGCGGTGAGTGCTTGAAGCGAGTGGCGGTCTTGATCGCCGTGATGATCTGGCGCGTCACGCACAGCTCGGCGAAGCTCCGAAACGAGGTCTCCTTGTCGGCGCGGAAGTCGCGAACCGCCTTGTACAGGCCGATCATCCCCTCCTGGACGAGGTCGTCCCCGTCTCCCCCGGCAAGGAAGTACGAGCTCGCCTTCAGGCGCACGAAGCCCGTGTACCGGCGCATCAGGTCGTCGAGCGCCTGCTGACTGCCGTTCCGGGCCTTGAGGACGAGCTGCAGGTCCTCGAGCTCTCGCTGGATCTTTTGAGCTGGCTTCGGTGCTGTCGCAGTTCGAGCTGCCATGCCGGTACCCCCGTGTCACGGCTCGAGAGGATCGAGCGAATGCGGTCTGCAGAGGCCCACCGCAGCAACTCTCACCTTGAGGTTGAGGGAGAACCTAGCACCATCCGGCAGACGTTACAAGGGGTTTGCGAGAAATGCAGAATGCTAAGAACATATGTTCGCCTTGCCCGGCTCCGCGGCCAGGGCGTCGTCGTCTACTGACCGCGCCGCAGGCGCTCGAGCTGCTCTCGCGTGGCCGGGTCTAGCCGCTCGCCGACCCGGCCGCCCGCGCCGCGCTGCTCGCGCTCGACGTGCGTCGCCTGCTCGAGGCTCGCGAGGAACGAGCGTGAGGCGAGCTTGCGCACCTCCTGCCCTGCGGTTCGGCGCACCGCGTGATCGGTCGAGACGACGCAGACGAGCTCCGCCGCCCGGTTCTCCGCGGCGAGCCGCTCGAGCAGGTCGTCGGCGTGCGCCGTGAACCGCACCTGGAGGGGACCGATCGCACGTTCCTCGCCCACGCCGTCGAAGACGACGACACCGCGCACCCCGCGGGCGGCGACGAAGCTCGCAAGCGCGTCGACGAGCTCCTCGCGGCCGCCCGTGAAGTCGCCCGCGTGGAGCAGGTTGTAGCCGTCGAAGAGGTAGAGGGTCGGATCAGCCATCGCGTCGGCCAGTCAAGTTACAACTTGTCACTTGCGCGTCTGGAGCAGCGCAGGCCGGGGGCGCGAGTCAAGTTACAAGTTGTTACTTGCATGGCTCGACGTTCGCTGGCGTCGCGCCTCGTACAGGAGGACCGCCGCGGCGACCGAGACGTTGAGCGAGCCGACCTTCCCGGCGAGCGGGATCGCGACCGTCGCATCGCACGTGCGCCGCACGAGGGGCCGCACGCCTCGTCCCTCGGCGCCGAGGACGAGTGCGACGCCGCCCGAGAGGTCGGTGTCCCACATCGGGGCTGCTCCCTCCGAATCGGCCGCGTAGGCCCAGAGGTCGTTCCGCTTGACGTCGGCGAGGTAGCGCGCGAGGTTCGGCACCACGGCGATCGGGATGTGCTCGACGGCCCCGGCCGACGCGCGGCAGACCGCCGGGGTGACGCGGGCCGACCCGTGCGCGGGCAGGACGACCGCCGTCGCGCCCGCACCCTCGGCGCTGCGCGCCACCGCCCCCAGGTTGTGGGGGTCCGAGACCTGGTCGAGGCAGACGAGGAGCGGCTCGTCCCGCCGCGCGAGCTCGTACGCGTCGGCGTACCGGAAGGGCTCGCACCAGGCGACCACCCCCTGGTGATCCCGTGTCCCCGCCGCCTCGGAGAGGAGCCGCTCGGGCTTCACCTGCGGCCGCGGCCCGGAATCGAGCCACGGGATCTGGGTCGCTGCGCGCTCCGTCACCCACGTCTCGAGCACCTGGCGCGGCCCGCGGTAGAGCTCCCGCGCGGCGTTCCTGCCGTAGACGAGCTCGCGAGTCATCGCCGCGGGACGAGACGGAAGCCGCCCGCCTCGTCGCGCACGTCCCAGCCGGCGGCCTCGATCTCCTCGCGCAGGCCGTCCGCGGCGCCGAAATCGCGCACGGTCCGTGCCTCAACCCGCTGCTCCGCCAGGGCGACGACATCCGGCGGCGCCTCGTCCGCCTCGGCGAGGGATTCGAGCCCGAACACTCCGAGCGCTCGGCGCAGGAGCTCTTGGTCGCGCCACTCGTGCAGCACCGCGAGCGCGGCCGGGGTGTTGAAGTCGTCGTCGAGTGTGGCGGCGAACCGCTCCCACGAGCCGTCGGCCGCAGGCTCGCTCCGGCGCCGGAAGACGTCGCGAAAGCCCTCGGCCCGTGCGGCGGCCGCCTCCATGACGGCGTCCGAGAAGTCGAGGGGCTTGCTCCAGTGCCCGGTGAGGTGGAAGACGAGGAGCGCCTCGCGCCCCCAGGCGTCGAGCACCTCGCGCAGCGTCACGACGTTCCCGAGCGACTTCGACATCTTCTCCTCCGCCAGCTCGAGCATGCCGTTGTGCATCCAGATCCGCGCGAAGGGGTGGCCGAGGGCCGCGGACTGGGCGAGCTCGTTCTCGTGGTGCGGGAACCGCAGGTCGGTTCCGCCTCCGTGGATCTCGAACTCGTGGCCGAGGAACTTCTCGGCCATCGCGGAGCACTCGATGTGCCAGCCGGGACGGCCCGGCCCCCACGGCGAGTCCCAGGCGGCGTCCTCCCGCTCCTTCTGCGACTTCCACAGCGCGAAGTCGCGCGGGTCCCGCTTTAGCGGGCTCGTCTCCTGCGACGCCATGTCCTCGAGCCGCGCACCGGAGAGCCGGCCGTAGCCCGGCGACGAGGACACGGCGAAGTACACATCGCCGTCCGCGACGTAGGCGTGGTCGCTCGCGACGAGCTCCTCGACGAACGCGACGATCTCGGGAATCGTCTCCGTCGCGCGCGGCTCGAGGTCGGGCCGGCCGAGCCCGAGGTCGTCGGTGTCCTCGAGGAACCATTCGGTCGCCCGCGCGGACAGCTCGCGGCTCCCGATCCCCTGCGTGAGCGCCTCCGCGTACACCTTGTCGTCGACGTCCGTGATGTTGTGGACGAGCGTCACCTCGTAGCCGCCGAGCCGGAGCCAGCTGCGCAGCCACATCGCGATGACGAAGGGGCGCGAGTTGCCCACGTGCACCCGCTGGTACACGGTCGACCCGCAGACGTACATGCGGATCGGCCCGGGCGGCGCGGGGAGATCGCGGAGCGAGCGCGTCAGCGTGTCGTAGAGGCGCATGTCGGTCGATCGTAATCAGGAGGCGAGCGCGCGGGCCGCCCGCGCGAGCGCCTCGTCCTGCGAGATCGCGGCGACGACGGCCGCGAGCTCGGGCCCTCGGTCCGCCCCCGTCAGCGCCAGTCTGAGCGAGTGCAGGTCGCCGCCCGCCGCCTTCAGCTCGCGAACGACCGCCCGCGCCTCGTCGACGGAGAGCGTGTCGGGAAGAGGGGCGCGCAGCTCGACGAAGCGCTCGAGCGTCGGCCTCGCGTCGTCGCCGAGGGCGACGGCCTCCGGCTCGGCGACGAGACGCGCATAGGCGCGGGCCTCAGCCAGCGTGCGCGCGCCCCGGAGTGCGGGGACGACGTCCCTCGGCGCGCCCGCAGCGGCCGCGAGCTCCTCATCGGACAGCGCGGCGATGGCGTCGACCGCGAGACGCCGCAGGCGGGCGTGATCGAGCTGCACGTCGTGAGCCGGCATGCCGAGCTCGTCGAGGTAGGCGCGAACCGCGGCGGCCGGGAATCCCTCGTCGCGTAGCTCGTCGACGGAGGAGTGGCCGTGCCTCTTCGACAGCTTCTTCCCGTCCGCCCCCAGGACGAGGCCGTGATGGAGGACCTCCGGGAGCTCGCCGCCGAGGGCGCGGGCGATCCGCTGCTGCACGCCCAGGTTCGGCCGGTGATCCGAGCCGCGGAGTACGTGCGTGATGCCGAGCGCGAGGTCGTCCGCGACGGACGCGAGCTGGTAGGTGGCGGTCCCGTCCGGCCGGAGGAGCGTCGTGCCGCCCCGCGCGAGCCGCACCGAGCCGTCGTCGTCGCGCTCGGCCGCGCCGGACGCGAGAGCCGTCTCGGCGAGCTCGTCGTACAGGCCACCGCGCTCGCTCTGCCGTATAGGGCCCTCGTCGAACGCGACCTCGAGCCACGCGAGGTCGCGGAGGATCGCCTCCTCGCCGCCCGCCACGCTGCGTGCCGGATCGGTGTCGTCGATCCGCAGCAGGAGCACACCACCGCGTGCATCGGCGAAGTCGCGGTTCGCGACGGCGGTGAGCGCGTTGCCGAGGTGGAGCGAGCCCGTAGGGCTCGGGGCGAAGCGGACGCGAACGGACACGGGTCAGGCGTCGATCGCGATGTGGCCCGGCTGCGCCGCCACCCGCTCGAGCCACGTGCGTATCGCCGGGTAGGGCTCGAGGTCGAACTCGCCGTCCTCGGCCACGTGCGTATACGCGTAGAGCGAGATGTCGGCCAGCGAATAGCGCTCGCCGACGAGGAAGTCGCGGCCCGAGAGGCTGCGCTCCATCGCGTCGAGCGCCGCGTAGCCGCCGGCGAGGAGCCGCTCGCGCTGTCGCTCGAACTGCTCGGGCCGCCCCGAGTACGCCTTCCAGAATCGCGCGACGGCGATGTTCGGCTCGTGGCTGTACTGCTCGAAGAACTGCCACTGGAGGACCTGTGCCTGCTCGTACGCGTCGTCGGGAACGTACCGCGTGCCGTCGCCGAAGTACCACAGGATCGCGTTCGACTCGGCCAGCGGTCGTCCGTCGTCCAGGACGAGAGTCGGGACGCGCAGGCCGGGGTTCAGCTCACCGAGGAGCTCCGCGCGGTTCGACCGCTCGACGACGGAGACGTCCACCGTCTCGTACTCGAGCCCGAGCTGCGCGAACAGGAGGCGCACCTTGTAGCAGTTGCCCGAGACCGCCGAGTTGTAGAGGAGCACGCGAGGAGCGTATGCGACGAAGCCGGGTGAGTAGCCTGTCGTTCCGTGAAGGTCACGGCCGAGGCCGCCCGCCGCTTTCTCGTCGCGCGCCAGCTGCTCGCGCCGGCGCGTTCGCTGGAGGGAGGACGCGGCGCGGTGCTCAAGGTCCTCCGCCGGCTCGGCTCGATCCAATTCGACCCGCTCGCGATCGCCGGCCGTAACCACGACCTGGTGCTGCACGCGCGTGTCGCCGGCTACGACCCCGCGTGGTGCGACCAGCTCTACGAACGCCGCGACATCTTCGAGGCGTACAACAAGGGGCTCTCCTTCATCTCGGTCGACGAGCTCCCGTGGTTCCGCGGAAGGCTGAGTGGGAGGTGGGCGGAGGTCATCGCGCAGAACGCGGACGTGGCCGAGCGCGTGCTCGCGCGGATCCGCGCCGAGGGGCCGTTGTCGGCCCTCGACTTCGAGCGGGAGCGAGGCCCGCTGACGGACTGGTTCGGGATGCCGACGAACACCGTTCGCGCCGTGCTCGAAGCGTTCACTCTGACCGGTGAGCTCGGCCTCGCGCGCCGTGACGGCAACCGCCGCTACTACGACCTCCTCGAGCGGCTGCTGCCGGCAGATCTCCTCGAGCGTGACGTCCCGCTCGTGGAGCAGTTCCGCCACCGGCTCCTCTCGCGCTACCGGGCGCACGGCCTGCTCGGCGTCGGAGGAGGAGGCTCGGGCATCTTCGGCGGTCTCGGCCCTGCCAAGCCGGATCCGCGGTTTCCGGGCTATCCCGGACGAACGGCGCTGCGCGAGGAGCTGATCGCCGACGGCGAGCTCGTTCCCGTCGACATCGAGGGCATCCGCGGAAAGCGCTTCGTCCTGAAGGAGGAGATCGGGCTGCTCGAGGCCCCTCCGAAGCCGGCCCCCACCGTCGCCTTCCTGCCACCGTTCGATCCGGTGGTCTGGGACCGCCCTCTCCTCGGGTCCCTGTTCGACTTCGAGTACGTGTGGGAGCTGTTCGTCCCGCCGGACAAGCGCCGCTGGGGCTGGTACGTGCTGCCCCTGCTCTTCGGCGACCGCCTGGTCGGCCGAATCGAGCCGCGCATCGACCGCGACGCGGGCGAGGTGCAGGTGCTCGACCTGTGGTGGGAGGACGCCTTCGCCCCGCGCCGCGCCGAGGGCTTCGTCGACGCGCTGCGCGACGCGCTCCGCGCATACGTGCGTTTCGCAGGCGTCACCCGGCTCGACTGGGCGCCGCACCTCGCGAAGGAGAAGCGGCTGGTCGGCGTCCGCCTTTAGACGACGAGGCGCCTCACCGATAGTCCGGGTTCGCGAAGTCGAAGCGACAACCGGCGTCCCAGAGCGATCGCTGGTTCCCATGCGCGGGGACCCCGCCCGCGTCCTTGAGCAGTCGCGCGAGATGGAGCAGGTTCCAGGTCATGAACGTCGTGTTGCGATTCGTGAAGTCGTTCTCCGGGCCGCCCGAGCCCTCGTCGAGATAGGACGGACCCGGACCGGCCTCGCCGATCCACCCCGCGTCCGCCTGCGGCGGGATCGTGTATCCGAGGTGCTGGAGCGAGTAGAGGATGTTCATCGAGCAGTGCTTGATCCCGTCCTCGTTGCCCGTGATGAGGCAGCCGCCGACCTTTCCGTAGTACGCGTACTGGCCGCTCTCGTTGAGCAGGCTCGAGCAGGCGTACAGCCGCTCGACCACGCGGGTGCAAACCGACGACTTCTCGCCCAGCCAGATCGGTGAGCCGACCACGAGGATGTCGGCCGCCTGGACGCGCTCGTACAGGCCCGGCCAGTCGTCGCGGGCAGCACCGTGCTCGCGCATGTCGGGCCAGACTCCGGGTGCGAGCTCGTGGTCGACTGCGCGCACGAGCTCCACGTCGACCCCGTTCCGCTCCATGATCGCGGAGGAGATCCGCATGAGCCCCTCCGTGTTCGAGACCTCGGGGCTCGGCTTGAGCGTGCAGTTGACGTACAGCGCTCGCAGATCGGAGAAGTCCCAGCGGCTGGTCGTGCACAGCTCCTCCTGGAAGTCCGTCAGCGTCACCATGGCCTCCTCGTCGGGGTTCGTGGCGTACCCTCGCACGCATCGAGCGCCTCTTGCAGCACTGGTTCGCGACGAACGGCCGGGAGCTGCCCTGGCGCCGCACGCGCGACCCGTACGCGATTCTCGTGAGCGAGGTCATGCTTCAGCAGACGCAGGTCGCGCGCGTCGTGCCGCGCTACCTCGCGTGGCTCGAGCGCTGGCCCACCGCGGCCTCGCTCGCGTCGGCAGCTTCCGCCGACGTCATCCGCGCGTGGCAAGGGCTCGGCTACAACCGGCGCGCGCTCAACCTCCAGCGGGCGGCGCGTCGGATCGTCGACGAAGGATGGCCGGACGACCTGACCACGCTCGCAGGCGTCGGCCCGTACACCGCCTCTGCCATCCGCCGCTTCGCCTTCGGCGAGGACGTGCTGCCCGTAGACGTGAACGTGACGCGCGTCCAGCGTCGCACGAGACACGGCTTCGCGTCCTCCTCCGCGCAGGCGCTCATGGATCTGGGCGCGACGATCTGTCTCGCCCGAGTCCCGCGCTGCGAGGCGTGCCCGCTCGCGAGCCGGTGCCCGTCCCGCGGGGTCCGGGACGAGCCGGCGCGCAAGCAGGGGCCGTTCGAGGGCTCCTTCCGGCAACGGCGCGCGATCACGCTCCGGCTCGTCGCCGACTCGGAGCGCGCGCTCGACGAGCTCGATGACGAGGCCGTCCGCTCGCTCGAGCGGGACGGTCTCGTCGTCGTCTCCGGAGACCTGGTCGCGCTGCCGGCGACCCGATCTAGAGTGGCGCCATGAGCCAGACGGTCTGGCCGCAGCCGCTCGTCGTCGTGACCGACGTCCCGGCCGCGAGCCGCTTCTACGCGGAGCTGCTCGGCGCGCAGAGCGGGCACGGCGGCGACGAGTACGAGCAGATCATGAGCGACGGCGAGCTGATCCTCCAGCTGCACCGCTTCGACGTCGAGCATCACCACGGCCCGCTTGCGGACGTGGATCTGCCGCTCGGCAACGGCATCCTCCTCTGGTTCGAGGTCGCGGACTTCGACGCGGCGGCCGAGCGGGCGAGGGCGCTCGGCGCCGCGATCGAACGTGACGTGCATGTGAACCCGAACGCGAACCAGCGCGAGCTATGGCTCCGCGACCCGGACGGGTACCTCGTCGTCCTCGCCGGCGAGTCCGAGTACCGCCCCCGCTAGGCAGGCCTGTTCCGCTTGCTTCGCTTCTCGTTGTTCATCTCCGCGTAACCGGCCACAGCGCACAATCCGACGATGGCAACGGTCCTCGTCGTCGACGACGAGCCCATCGTGCGCGAGGTCGTCGTGCGCTACCTCGCGCGTGAGGGACACCGAACGCTCGAGGCGGCGGACGGCTCGGTCGCGCGCAGCCTGATCGAGCGGGGGAGCCCGGATCTCGTCCTCCTCGACGTCATGCTCCCCGGTACCGACGGCCTCGAGCTCTGCCGCTGGATTCGTGGACGGTCGGAGCTCCCGGTCATCATGCTGACCGCACGGGGCGAAGAGGCCGACCGCATCGTCGGGCTGGAGCTCGGCGCGGACGACTACGTGACGAAGCCGTTCTCCCCGCGGGAGCTCGCGGCGCGCGTGCGCAGCGTGCTCCGCCGGAGCACCGCGTCGGCTCCCGGCGCTGCCGCGCTCGCCTTCGGCGACCTGCGCCTCGAGCGCGAGACGCGCGAGGCCTCGAAGGGCGGGGAGCCGATCCGCCTCACGGCGAAGGAGTTCGATCTCCTCTGGTTCCTCGCGAGCCATCCGCGCCGCGTCTTCTCCCGCGACCAGCTCATGGCCAGCGTGTGGGGCTACACCGCCGAGCTCGACACGGGCACGGTCACGGTCCACGTGCGGCGGCTGCGCGAGAAGATCGAGGACGACCCGTCGCAGCCGCGCTACCTCGAGACCGTCTGGGGCATCGGCTACCGGCTCGCCGCATGATCGGCACCGCGCTTCTCGTCGCCCTCGCGACGCTCGCGGTCGGGCTCGTGCTCGCGTACCTGCTGCGCCTCCTGCCAAGCGTGCGCCTCCAGCTCGCCGGGCTCGCCTTCCTCGCCGTGCTCCTCCCGCTCGGCGCCGTTCTGCTGTCCGGCTGGGTGATGTTCCACATGGGCGAGGACGTGAAGATCCTCGCCGTCACCGCCGCCTCGGCCCTGACCGCGGTGATCGCGGCGCTCGTGCTCGCGCGCTCGATCGTCGGTTCGCTCGACCGCGTGCGCGCGGCCTCCGTGCAGCTCGCAGGTGGCGACCTCCAGGCGCGTGCGCCGGAAGAGGGCCCGTCCGAGCTCGCCGAGCTCGCGGCGTCCTTCAACGAGATGGGCGCCGAGCTCGGCCGGCTCTTCGACACGCGACGCGAGCTCGTCGCGTGGGCGAGTCACGACCTGCGCACGCCGCTCGCGAACATGCAGGCGATGCTCGAGGCGATCGAGGACGGCCTGGCCGAGCCGGACGAGTACGTCCCCGTGCTGCGGGAGCAGGTGGGTGCGCTCTCGCTCCTCGTCGACGACCTCTTCGAGCTCGCGCGGATCGACGCGGGCGCACTGACGCTCGAGCTCCGCAAGCTGCCGGTCGCCCCGGTCGTCTCGAGCTCGCTCCGGAGCATCGAGGCGGAGGCGCGCAGCCGCCACGTGCGCCTCGGCGCCGAGGTCGCCGACGACGTCACGGCGCGCTTCGCGCCCGACAAGCTCGAGCGCGTGCTCATGAACCTCCTGACCAACGCGCTGCGGCATACGCCGTCGGACGGGGCCGTCGCGGTGCTCGTGGAGCCGCGGCCGACCGAGGTCCGGGTCGCGGTCGAGGATACGGGCGCCGGCCTCGACGCGGCAGCACGCGAGCGCATGTTCGAGCGCTTCTGGCGTGGGGATCAGGCTCGCTCGTCCCGCGGTGCAGGGCTCGGTCTGGCCATCGCGCGGGGTCTGGTCGAGGCGCACGGAGGTCGCATCTGGGCCGAGGAGCGCGAGGGCGGCGGCGCGCGCGTGTGCTTCACGCTGCCTGCCGGCTGACGCCTACGCGTTCATTCGGGTCGTGCCGACCTTGACCGGGCGACACGCGTCGTCACTCCGGCTCCGCCCGGGAGCACGACTAACGTTTCAGCCGACGGCGAAGACGAGCGCGCTGGCCACGACGCCGAAGAACGGAAGTAGCTTTCGCTCGACCCTCCTCGCATACGAGCTCACCGCCTCAGGGTACGCGAGCTCAGACCGCGTGCAGCACCCAGACGTTGGGCTCGACGTGGGTGCCGACCCCGTCCTCGACGACGAGCGTGGCGAGACCGCCGGGGAAGACGTACTCCCCGTCGTCGGGGAACGTGAACCCGGTCCACTGCTCCCAGTCGGCAACGGGCGCGCGGATCGTCATCGACGTGGGCGCCGGCGCGACATCTTGCCGCCCACCCGCTCGTGGATACGCAACCACGGATCGAAGTGCATGCCGTCCTCGCGGCGCCACTCCATGTACCGCTCGATTGGGATCAGCGGGTAGCGCTCCTTCAGCGTGGGCCGTACCGGCGCGATCACGGACGAGAGGTCGGCCGCTCGCGCGTTGTCCTTGAAACTCTCGATCATCCGGCTCGAGAGACGCTGGCCCTGACGTGACGGCGCCACGCTGATCGCGATCGCCATCAGCGCAGTCGCCGGGGCGGTCGACGTCATGCCGCGCACGAACCCGTCCTCCCAGCCTGCAGGAAGACGACGGGAGTTCCGTCCCAGTGCAGTGGTACGGCATGCGCCTCCGCGAGGAGCTCCTCGCCCGCCACGAGCGCCACCTGGAATTCCGGAAAGTCGGAGTAGAGGCGACCCCAGTACCTGTTGCCGACTTCGCTCTCGTGCATGAATGGAGGGAACGTGGCGCGCGCGAGCTCTGGGTGGCGTCGCGCGCGTAAGTCCGGCCGTTCGGCGTAGCGGACGAGCTTCACCGCCGGAGCAGCGCCACCGCCTGCGCCGCGAGGCCCTCGCCGCGGCCCGTGAAGCCGAGCCCGTCCGTCGTCGTCGCGCGTACTGAGACCTGAGCCGCATCGGCGCCGAGCGCGCCGGCGAGCCGTCGGCTCATCTCCTCGCGCAGGTCTCCGATTCGCGGCTCCTCGCCGACGAGCACGCAGTCGGCGTTCACGAGGCGCCAGCCGGCCTCGCTCACCTTGCGATACGCCTCGCCGAGCAGGGCGAGCGACGAGGCGCCGCGATATCGCTCGTCCCCCGACGGGAAGAGCGAGCCGATGTCTCCCAGGTTCGCGGCCCCGAGGAGTGCGTCGATCAGGGCGTGCGCGACGACGTCGCCGTCCGAGTGACCCGCAAGTCCCTGCATCGAATCGAACGCGACGCCCCCGAGGACCAGAGGCACCCCGGCCTCGAGGGCGTGCGCGTCGTACCCGATCCCTACTCTCAGCTCGCTCATCGCAACGAGGCTAACGCGTCGGGAATCTCGGCCAGCGAGTCGAGCCCGAACGCGGCCTCGGGCGGCGTCGGCTGCAGGCGACCCCACGGCCCACGCCGCACGTGGATCGCAACCAGTCCCGCAGCGGCAGCCGGCAGCACGTCGTTGTCGACGCGATCTCCGACGTACGCGACCTCGGCTGCCACGCAGCCCATGAGCTGGACGACCCGGGCGAAGAACTCGGGGTCGGGTTTCCGGACGCCCAGGGTGGCCGACGACGAGACGACGTCCGCCGGAAGCGCCGCCTCGCGCGCCCATGCTTCGAGCGTCTTCGTCTGATTGCCCACGATCCCGACGCCGAGCCCGAGCGCGCGGACACCCTCGAGGCACTCGGCCGCATCCGGATAGAGGTCGTCGAGCGAGTAGCTCAGATCCTCCCATTCGGTCGGCGGGTCCAAGCCGAGGTACCCCCAGAGCGCGTCGTGCTCCTCGCCGCGCGCGATGGTCACGCCGAGAGCCGCCCAGACGACGTGCGGAGGGATTCCGCTACGCCGCGCGAGCTCGCGCCACCAGCGCTCTTCGTCGACGAGCGTCTCGCCGACGTCGAAGACGACAGCCTTCAGCCGCAAGGTGGCTCCTTACAGTGCCTGGCACTGTAAGCGCGACAACTCCGTGCCAATGAGTCCACAGACTCCTGGCCTAGCCGACGGCGAGGAGGCGCTCGACGAGCGCCAGCTCGTCGGCAGTCGTGACCTTCAGCAGCCGGACGTCGCCCTCGACGGCGGCGACGCGCCCGCCCGCGCGCTCGACGAGGGAGGCGCAGTCGGTACCACCGGCGAGATCGCCTTCGAGCGCGCGCCGGAGGGTGGGTGCGAGAAACGCCTGCGGCGTCTGCGCGAGGACGAGGTCGGAGCGATCGACGGTTCCGACCACCGCGCCCTCGTGAACGCGTTTCACCGTGTCGGCGACCGTGAGGCACGGAACTGCCCCGTCGAACCCTCGCCCGAGCGGCTCCAGCACGCGTTCGACTACCGCGTCGTCCACGAGCGGACGGGCGGCGTCGTGAACCACGATCACGAGGGCGTCCTCGGGGACCTCCGCGAGCGCGGCGCCGACCGACGCCGCACGCGAGTCGCCGCCCGTGACGCAGGCCACCACCTTCGAGGTCGCGAGCTCCTCGGCCAGCAGGATCGCGGGCTCCTCCCAGCCCGCAGGCGCCGCCACGACGATCGCGTCGACGACCTCGCAGGCCTCGAGCCGCTCGAGGCTCTCGGCCAGCAGCGGACGCCCGCCGAGCGCGGCGAACGCCTTGGGTCGGTCGATTCCGAGCCGCTCGCCCGAGCCGGCGGCGGCGATCAGCGCCCAGACGGTTCCGCCGGCGGCGGAAACGTCCAAGAGCCTGTGCTCACCGCCGACGCCGTCAGGCGTTGACGGTCGCGGCCTTCGCCTTCGCGCGCGACGTGGCCTTCGGCTGGCCGGCTCGCGAGAGGACGTCGTCGAGCCACGCCGCGGCCTCTTCCTCGTTCATGTCCTTGGCGTACATGAGCTCGGAGGCGAGGATCTTCTTCGCCTTCACGAACATCTGCTTCTCGCCGGTCGAGAGGCCCTTCTCGTTGTTTCGGACGGCGAGGTTCCGTACGACCTCCGCAAGCTCGAAGATGTTGCCAGTCTTCATCTTGTCGCGGTTGTGCTTGAAGCGGCGGTTCCAGTTCTTCGGCATCTCCGTCGACCCACCGGACAGCGTCCTGACGACCATCGTCACGGTGCGCTGGTCGATGACCGTGCGCAACCCTACGCGTTCCGCGTTCTCGCACGGGACGTTGACGGTCATGTCGTTGTGGAGGATCTGGATCGTGAGGTACTCGCGCACCTCGCCCAGAACCTCGCGCTTCTCCTTCCGCACGACCGTTCCCGCGCCGTGGTGCGGATAGACGACCTTGTCGCCGATGTCGAACAAGAGGGCCTCCCCGGTCTCGGTGTCCGTCGCCTTCAAAAGTCTCGTGTGTTCCCGTGTCCCGACAAAAAAGTGCCGGCAGTGTGCTCCTGCCGGCGTCCAGGCACATCATAGCGGGTTTCTCACGGGTCCTTAACGGAACCGCAACCGGCGATCGTTAGGCGGCGGCCTCCTCGGCCTTGCGCTCCAGGGCCGCCTTCAGGGCAGTCCGGAGCGTATCGGCGCCTGCGAATCGCGGACGGGCGCGCTCGACGCTGCCGGCCGCGGGTGCGACGACGAGCTCGATGCCGAGCTTGGCGCACTCGTCGAGCCGACGCTCGGTCTGCGCCGCCTGGCGGAGGCGGCCCGTGAGGCCGATCTCCCCGAACGCCGCGAGCCCCTCGCGTACGGGGACGCCCCGCGCCGCAGACGCGATCGCGAGCGCGACGGCGAGATCCGCGCCCGGCTCCTCGATGCGGACGCCGCCCGCCACGTTGACGAAGACGTCCGAGCTTGCAAGCGGAACGCCCGCATGACGCCCGAGGACGGCGACGATCATGGCGAGCCGCTTCGGATCGACGCCGGTGCCGACGCGGCGCGGCATCGCGAGGTCGGTGGGAGCGACCAGCGCCTGTACCTCGAGGAGGAGCGGGCGCGTGCCTTCGAGAGCGCAGCCCACGGCGGCGCCGATCTCCCCGGGATGGGTCGTGCCGAAGAGCTGCGACGGGTCGGGCACGCCGACGAGCCCGGCCGCGGTCATCTCGAAGACGCCGAGCTCGTTCGTCGAGCCGAACCGGTTCTTCGTCGCCCGGAGAACGCGGTGCTCGTGGTAGCGGTCGCCCTCGAACTGCAGGACGCAGTCGACGAGGTGCTCGAGGACGCGCGGGCCGGCGACCGCGCCGTCCTTCGTGACGTGCCCGACGAGCACGGTCGCGACTCCTGCCTCCTTCGCGACTCGAAGCAACCGGCCCGCCGCCTCGCGCACCTGCGCCACGGACCCCGGAGCCGAGCCGACCGCGCTCGCGTGCAGCGTCTGCACGGAGTCGATGACGCAGACATCGGGCCGCTCGGTCTCGAGCGTCGCGCACACGACGTCGAGGTCGGTCTCGGCGAGGATCTCGACCGAGCCCGCTCCGCCCAGCCGCGCAGCGCGCAGCGACACCTGCGAGGCCGACTCCTCGCCGGTCACGAGGAGTGCCCGCTTGCCCGAACGCGCGATCGCCCCGAGCGCCGTCAGGAGCAGCGTGGACTTCCCGACGCCCGGCTCGCCGCCGACGAGGACGAGGGAAGCGGGCACGAGCCCCCCGCCGAGCACGCGATCGAGCTCGGAGACCCCGGTCGGGATCCGCGCCGACTCCTCGGCGCGCACGGCCTCGATCGGCACGGGTTTCGAGGCGATCGGCGCCGGGCCGGAGTCGGAGCCGTGCAGCTCTTCGAGGAGCGTCCCGAAGGCGCCGCAACCAGGGCATTTCCCGAGCCAGCGCCCGGACGTCGTCCCGCACTCCGTGCAGCTGAACTGAACCGTGACCTTCGGCACCGGGGATCCAGTGTAGGAACGGCATCCGACGCCGGGGTAACGAAATTGCACCGTCTCCCTTGCAACTCGGCCGCAGGTGGTTAAGAGTCCCGGGAGACCGCCGCAGACGACCAGGAAAGGACGGGCCGCATGGAGAGATTCAACGCGCTGGGACGAGGTGCGCAGCTGATGTTGATCGGGGGTGTGCTGCTCTTCATCGACATGTTCTTCGCGTGGCAGAGCGTCGACCTCGGGCCACTCGGGGAGTACACGCGAAAGGGCTGGTACGGCGCCGCCGGCGTGATCCTCGGCATCCTCACGATCATCCTGCTGGCGTGGCTGATCGTGCGCCTGGCGTCGGTCAACATCCCGCTGCCCGTGTCCACCGCGATGTCCGCGGCGGTCATCGGAGTGCTGATCCTCATCTTCGCGATCATCAAGCTGATCAGCATCCTCGGCGACGCGCAGACGTTCTGGGCGTGGCTCGGCGTCGCATTCGCGATCGTCATCGCGGTGGGATCCTTCATGGCCGTCCAAGAGGCGGGCGGGGTCGACACGCTCCGCAGCGAGGCGACAGGCCTCGGGTCGTCGATGTCGAGCTCGACCACAGCCGCCCCCGCCACGACGCAACCCGCGGCGCCGGCACCACCGCCGGCTCCGGCCCCGGAGCAGACGAGCGCTCCCCCGCCAGGCCCTGCGGCCTCGGACACGACGGATGCGGCCTCGGGCGCAACGAGCGACGAGCCGTCGACCGAGCGGGACACGTAGACCCGCTCGACACGCACTTCGCCGCGGCGCCAAGGGCGCCGCGGCGGGGCGCGCCCCGTCCGGCAACTCCTGCAAATGCCCCATTCGGCGCATTCGCGAGTACCCTGTGGTGAGTATCGAACGACAGTCGGCCGTCCGGCCGACGCTCCGCCGAAGGGGGTCCGATGGCGACGTTCAGGGGTCTCGCGCGAGGCGTCCAGCTCGTTCTCGTGGCAGGCCCGCTCCTCTTGCTCAGCCTGTTCTTCACGTGGCAGAACGTGTCCGTCGACTACGGGCGCGCCGGCGTCGCCAAGATGCCGCTCGACGGGTGGGACGCCTGGGGCGGACTGCTCGCGCTCCTCGTGGTAGCGACCGTCGTGCTCGTGGCACTCAGGCATCTGACGAACGTGGAGCTGTCCGACGAGGTCCCCTGGCCCACGGTCACGCTCGGGCTCGGCCTGGCGGTGGCTGCGGTCGCCGCGCTGAAGAGCCTGACCGACGCCGGCTCGACGATCACGAGCTACGCGTTCGTCGCACTCGCATGCGTCGTCGCAGCCGGGACGTACCTGGACTGGGTCGCGTCGCGTCGCGGCGAGCGCCCCGCGCTGTCGAGGAGAGGGCGCGGCTTCAGCTCAGCCGCTTGACGAGCAGGACGCGATCCTCCCCCGGGCCGTCGTAGTCCGGAACGGTCCGCTCGACCTCGAAGCCGAGCGCCTGGTGGAAGGCGACCGAGCGCTCGTTGCCGGGCGAGGTCACGCAGCGCACCACGCTCCGCCCCTGCGAGCGCGCCTCGTCGAAGAACCGCTCGTACAGCGCGCGCCCGAGCCCGCCGCCTCGCTCCTCGGGCGACACGCCGACGAAGTGGATGTAGGCCTCGTCCTCCTCCGTCTGAGAGAGGAAGCCGCACAGGAAGCCGAGGAGCTCGCCGCCCGAGTCCTCCGGCGACGAAGCTCGTCCCGTCGAAGTGGATGAAGAAGAGCTTCGGCAGCATGGGCGCCATGTCCCGGCCGCCCCACCAGACGTTGATGCGCCCGATGACCCGCCCGTAGTCGGACGGCTGCGCGTGCCGGATGTCGATCGCGGCAGTCGTCGGACGCGTCGCCGACGAGGTCGTCGAGATCCGCGAGCTCGGCTTCCGCCGGGCGCGCGCCAACGGCGGCGGGCACGGGCGTCCCCTCGATGACGCGGATCTCGACCGGCGGCTCGCCCTCGGCGGGCTCCTCGCGGCGGTCGACGATGAGCGTCGTGCCGGGCGCGAGCTCGCGCCCGAGGATGAAGTCGGCGAGCGGGTCCTCGAGCATACGCTGGATCGAGCGGCGCAAGCGGACGGGCGCCCATGGCCGGGTCGTAGCCCTGCTCGACGAGCAGCCCGCGCGCGTCGTCCGTGAGCTCGATGACGACGTCGTGCTTCGCCATCTCCTCGCGGACGCGCTTCAGCATGAGATCGACGACCTCGAGGATCTCGACCTTCTCGAGCTTGTGGAAGACGATGACCTCGTCGATGCGGTTCAGGAGCTCGGGCCGGAACACCTTCTTGAGCTCCGACATGACGCGCTCCTTCATCTCGTCGTACGAGAGGCCCTGCTCGTCGCCGATGGAGAAGCCGAGCGTCTGGTTCTTCGAGATCTGCGCCGCCCCCAGGTTCGAGGTCATGATCACGATCGTGTTGCGGAAGTCGACCTTCCGCCCCTGCGAGTCTGTGAGCTTTCCGTCCTCGAGGATCTGCAGGAGGATGTTGAAGACGTCCGGGTGCGCCTTCTCGATCTCGTCGAGGAGGACGACCGAGTACGGCTTGCGGCGCACGGCCTCCGTGAGCTGGCCGCCCTCGTCGTAGCCGACGTAGCCTGGTGGGGAGCCGACGAGCCGCGACACGGAGTGCTTCTCCATGTACTCCGACATGTCCACCTGGATGAGCGCGTCCTCGTCGCCGAAGAGGAACTCGGCGAGCGTCCGGGCGAGCTCGGTCTTCCCCACGCCGGACGGGCCGAGGAAGATGAACGAGCCGGTCGGGCGCTTCGGGTCCTTGATGCCGGCGCGCGCGCGGCGAATCGCCTTGGAGACGGCGACGATCGCCTGGTGCTGGCCGATGACCCGCTTGTGGAGCTCCTCCTCCATGCGGATGAGCTTCTGCGACTCGGCTTCCGTGAGCTTGAAGACGGGGATTCCGGTCCACATGGAGACGATGTCGGCGATCTCGTCCTCGCCGATCTCCGGCTGCTCCTCGTCCGCCTGGTTGCGCCACTCCTCCTCGAGCTCCTTCTTCTTCTGCGTGAGCTTGCGCTCCTTGTCGCGGAGCTGCGCGGCCTTCTCGAACTCCTGCGCCTCGATCGCGCCTTCCTTGTCCGCGCGGACCCTGTCGATCTCCTCCTCGAGCTCGCGGTAGCGCGGCGGGGCCGCCATCGTCGCGATGCGGACGCGCGAGCCGGCCTCGTCGATGAGGTCGATCGCCTTGTCGGGGAGGTGCCGGTCCTGGATGTAGCGGTCCGCGAGCTGCGCGGCCGCGCTGAGCGCCTCGTCGGAGATCTTGCAGCGGTGGTGCGCCTCGTAGCGGTCGCGCAGTCCGCGCAGGATCTGGACGGTCTCGTCGATCGACGGCTCCTCGACGCGCACCTGCTGGAAGCGGCGCTCCAGTGCCGCGTCGCGCTCGAGGTACTTGCGGTACTCGTCCAGCGTCGTCGCGCCGATGGTCTGGATCTCGCCGCGCGCGAGCGCGGGCTTGAGGATCGAAGCTGCGTCGATCGCGCCCTCGGCGGCGCCCGCGCCGACGAGGTTGTGCAGCTCGTCGATGAACAGGATGATGTCGCCGCGCTGGGTGATCTCCTTCATCACCTTCTTCAGGCGCTCCTCGAACTCACCGCGGTACTTCGACCCGGCGACGAGGGCCGCGAGGTCGAGGGTGTAGATCTGCTTGCCCTTCAGGATCTCCGGGACCTGGCTCGAGGAGATGCGCGACGCGAGCCCCTCGACGACGGCGGTCTTGCCGACGCCCGGCTCGCCGATCAGGACGGGGTTGTTCTTCTGGCGGCGCGAGAGGATCTGCATCACGCGCTCGATCTCGGTCTGGCGCCCGACGACGGGGTCGAGCTTGCCCTCGACCGCGGCCTTCGTGAGGTTGCGGCCGAACTGGTCGAGGAGCTTCGAGCTCTTCGTCTTCTCGCCCGGCGCGACGCTCGCCCCCGACTGGCGCCGACCTGGGCCGGAGAGCATGCGGATGATCTCGTTGCGGATCTTTTCCGCATCCGCGTCGAAGTCGAGCAGGATGCGGGCGGCGACTCCCTCGTTCTCGCGCACGAGACCGAGGAGGATGTGCTCCGTCCCGATGTAGTTGTGGCCCAGCGAGAGGGCCTCGCGCAGCGCCAGCTCGAGCACCTTCTTGGCGCGCGGCGTGAACGGGATCTGGCCGGTGGTGACCTCGTCGCCCTGGCCGACGATGCGCGCGACCTGGGCGCGCACCTCTTCCACCGTGATGTCGAGCGACTCGAGGACGCGCGCGGCGAGGCCTTCCTCCTCGCGGAGGAGGCCGAGCAGGATGTGCTCGGTGCCGATGTAGTTGTGCTTGAGGGCCCTCGCCTCGTCCTGTGCGAGAACCACGACCTGCCGCGCCCGCTCGGTGAATCGCTCGAACAACTCCCTCGACGCTCCTTTCGCTCGATTCCGGAGGGCGCGCCGGCTCCTCCGGGTCGAAGGGACTTCCGGATCGTAGCCGACCCGTCTCGTGGCGAGTCTCACACGCGTTCGCCCGGAGCCCTCTGTACCCTTCTCGGCCGTTGAGCAACGAAGCCTTAATCGCGCCCAGCGGCGAGCGCGACTGAGCCGTGAAGGTCCTCGTCACCGGGTCGTCTGGCCAGATCGGAACGAACCTCGCCCTCCGGCTCCAGCAGGACGGCCACCAGGTCTACGGGGTCGACAAGCGGCAAAACACGTGGACGGACGAGTTCCGCTACCTGCTCCAGGACCTCGCCGGCCACTATGCGCCGTTCCGCGGCGGGATCAACGGCGTCGAGTATCCGGATGTCGATCTCGTCGTCCATCTCGCGGCTCACGCGAAGGTCCACCAGCTCGTCCGCCAGCCGCACCGGGCGCTCGAGAACGCGGTGATGACGTTCAACGTCCTCGAGTACGCGCGGCTCCGGCACGTCCCGATCGTGTTCTCGTCGAGCCGCGAGGTGTACGGCGACGTGCACCGCTTCGAGGAGTACGGCGAGCACTCGGCGGACTTCGCGTACGCGGAGAGCACCTACTCCGCGTCGAAGATCGCGGGCGAGGCGTTCGTCTACTCGTACGCGCGCTGCTACGGGCTCCCCTACCTCGTCTTCCGCTTCTCCAACGTCTACGGGCGCTACGACAACGACCTGCACCGCATGGTCCGCGTCATCCCACTCTTCATCCACTCGATGCTGCGCGGCGAGCCGATCACGATCTACGGCGGCAACGACAAGACGCTCGACTTCACCTACGTCGACGACTGCATCGACGGGATCGTCGAGGGGATCACGGCGCTCGCCGAGGGGCGGGTCGTGAACCAGACCATCAACCTCGCGTACGGGCAGGGGAACACGCTCGTCCGGTGCGCGGAGCTGATCGCGCGCGAGCTCGGCACGACGCCCGACATGACGCTGGCGCCGTCCCTCCTCGGCGAGGTGACCCACTATGTCGCGGACCTCTCGAAGGCCCGCGGGCTCCTCGGCTACAGCCCGAAGATCTCGCTCGACGAGGGGATCGCCCGCTCGGTCGCGTGGTTCAGGGAGCATCGCGCGGAGCATCCGGAGGAGGACGTCCCGGTCACCGCCGACCACGAAGGGGCGGCCGGCGACAGCGGTGCGATGTGGAAGGCGGCCAAGGCGTCGTAGCGGGTTAGGATCGCGCGGTGGCGGAGCCCGAGCGCGAGCGGATGACCTGGCAGGAGCTCGGCGAGGCGACGCGCGAGCTCGCGCAGCGGATCGCGGACGACGGCTACGTCCCTGACCTCGTCCTCTCCGTCGCGCGCGGCGGGCTCCTCGTCGGCGCCGCGCTCGGCTACGCGCTCGACGTGAAGAACACGTGGACGATGAACGTCGAGTTCTACACCGGGGTCGACGAGCGGCTCGACGTGCCGATGATCCTGCCTCCCGTTCCCGAGCTCGTCGACCTCGAGTCGGCCCGCATGCTCATCGCCGACGACGTAGCGGATACCGGAGAGACGCTCAGGCTCGTGCGCGACTTCTGCGCCGGGAAGGTCGCGGAGGTTCGCTGCGTCGTCCTCTACGAGAAGACCCCGTCCGTCGTGAAGTGCGAGTACGTCTGGCGGCGCACCGACCGCTGGATCGACTTCCCGTGGAGCGCAGAGGCCCCGGTGACGGTCGCGACACTGGCCTGACGCGCGGATGAGAGGTACGTCGCCCACGACGCTCGTGGGATGCGTAGGGGCGAGATATATCTCTCGCCTACGACCTTCGGCTCGGATTCTCGGGATCAAGAGCCCACCGGAGCGGATTCGTGGCGATGTACTCCCGAATCCGCCGGAGGTCGTGCTCGTCCCGAACGATGTGCTCGTTGTACCCGCTGCCAGATGCGCCGCCGTCGGGCGCTACGCGAAACGGCGGCTTTGTACGTGCCCACGACGTCGCCCAGCTCGACCTCGTGTCGATCGTGCAGTCCCAGCAGAACGTGGACGTGGTTCGGCATCACCACGTACAAATCGACGGTCACGGTGACATGGTGCAGAGGAATCTCCGATAGGCGATCACGCGCGACTGCGCCCAGGAGCGACAGGGACACGCTCTCGTTCTCGACCGAGCCGAGTGAGCACTCGCGCCCACGCGTACAGGTCGTCACGAAATAGAGCCCGGCCGACGAGTAGTCGAACATCCGAAGCCGAAGCGGCCGTCGTTCCACGAGAACCATCGTGGACGCCTCGCGGTCGACGGATCGTGACGAAAGGGCGACTTCTTTTGGGCGAGATACATCTCGCCCCTACGGACTTCGCTCGGATTCGCGGGGAGCGAACTACCGCGTCGTTCGAAGCGCCGGAAAGAGGATCACGTCGCGGATCGTCTCGCGGCCCGAGAGGAGCATGACGAGGCGGTCGATGCCGAGGCCGAGCCCGCCCGTCGGCGGCATACCGTACGAGAGCGCCTCCACGTAGTCGGGATCGCCGCGCACGCCCTCGACGTGCTCCGACTGCTCGTCGAAACGCCTTTGCTGCTCCTCCGGGTCGTTGATCTCCGAGTACGCGTTGCCGAGCTCCATGCCCGCGGCGAAGTACTCGAAGCGCTCGGTCAGCGACTCGTCCTCGTCGGTGACCCGCGCGAAGGGCGAGAGCTCGACCGGGTGCCCGTACACGATCGTCGGCTCGACGAGGCTCGGCTCGACGAAGTGCCCGAAGGCGTGGTCGACGAGCTGCGGCCAGTCCTTGTCGGCCTCGATGTCGACGCCGCGCTCGGTGAGCCATGCCCGGAGCTGACCCTCGTCGCGCGTCCACAGCCCGAGCTCCTCGAGCGACTCGACGAACCCGAGCCGCCGCCACGGTCGCTTCAGGTCCACCGCGTGACCGCGGAACTCGACCGCGGTCGTGCCGAGCACCTCGAGCGCCACCTTCTCGAGCATCATCTCTATCCGGTCCATCGTGTCGCGGAAGTCGGCATACGCCTCGTACCACTCGAGCATCGTGAACTCCGGCTGGTGCTTGTACGACACGCTCTCGTTGCGGAAGTCCTTGCCGATCTCGTAGACGCGCTCGAGACCGCCCACGATCAGGCGCTTCAGGTAGAGCTCGGTCGCGATGCGCAGGTAGAGGTCGGTCTCGAGCTCCTGCGAGTGCGTCACGAAGGGATGGGCGAACGCGCCGCCGTAGCGCGGCTGCAGCACCGGAGTCTCGACCTCGACGAACCCCTCGCCGTCGAGGTAGCCGCGGATGGAGGAGACGACCCCGGCCCGCAGGAGCGCGAGCGCGCGCGCGTCCTCGTTCATCAGCAGGTCGAGGTAGCGCCTGCGATAGCGCGTCTCCGTGTCGGTGAGGCCGTGAAACGTGTCGGGGAGCGGACTCCGGTTGCGCGCGAGCACCGTGAGCTCGTGGACGGCCAGCGACGGCTCGCCGCGGCGCGACTTCGCCGGCCTGCCGGACACGCCTACGACGTCCCCGAGGTGGACGTCGACCCCGCCCAGGCGCTCGGTCTCGCAGAGGAGCTGGATGCGTCCGGAGCGATCGACGAGGTCGAGGAAGACGAGCTTCCCCATCTCCCGACGCGCCAGCACCCGTCCGGCGAGGCGACGTGTCTGATCGAGCTGGCCACCGGCCTCGAGCTCGTCGGTTGCTGTGCGGACCATGGCGATCGCGTCTCGGTCCGGAAAGCGCTTCGCCGACATCGAGCGGAGACCCTAACCGGCCGGAAGCGATGGCCTCGGCCGAGACGATCCTGACGAGCCGTCCCTGGACGAGGACGAGCTGAACGTCGAGCGCGGCCGCGGCTACGCGGCCTTGATCTCCATGATCTTGAACTTCACCTTCGAGCCACGCGGGGTGACGACCTCGACGGTCTCGCCCTTCTTGCGGCCCATGATCGCCTTGCCGACGGGCGACTCGTTCGAGAGCTTCTGCTCGGCGGGATTCGCCTCGGCCGAGCCGACGATGAAGTACTCGACCGTCTGCTTCGCGTCGACGTCGCGGAGCCGTACGACGGCGCCGACGGAGACGACGCTCGTGTCCACGCGCCTCTTGTCGATCACCTGGGCGTTCGCGAGACGCTCCTCGAGCTGCGAGATGCGGTGCTCGAGCATCATCTGCTCGTTCTTCGCGTCGTCGTACTCGGCGTTCTCGGCGATCTCACCGAACTCGCGCGCGGCGGCGATGCGCTCCGCGACCTCCCGACGCTTGGTCGTCCGCAGCGTCTCGAGCTCGCTCGTCAGCTGCTTGTAGCCCTCGGGAGTGAGGATCACGTCCTTCACGAAACGCCTCCAGAGATCAGATTGCGGGGCCCTCCGGCCCCGTCAACGGCCGGGAATGGTAGCTACCCGGTTCGGAGAGCGTCAAACGGGCCCGTGAGTACGATTCGGAGCCGTGATCGACCTCAGATCTCCTTGGCGAATCGGGCCCGTCGAAGTCCCGACGCGGCTCGTCCTCGCGCCCATGGCCGGGGTCAGCGTGCAGGCGTTTCGGCGCCAGGGCCGGCGCTTCGGGGCCGGGCTCGTGTGCTCGGAGATGGTCAGCTGCGCCGGGATCGAGCACCGCAACGAGAAGACCCTCGGCTACCTCCGGGTGGCGCAGGACGAGCATCCGCTCGCGATTCAGCTCTTCGGCTCCGAGCCGGAGACGATGGCGGACGCCGCGCGCATGGTCGAGGCCGTCGGCGCCGACATCGTCGACGTCAACTTCGGCTGCCCCGTGAAGAAGGTGACCAAGACGGGCGCAGGAGCGCACCTGCTCGAGGACCGCGACCGCGCCTGCCGCATCGTCGAGGCGATCGCGGCCGCGGTCGAGATCCCGGTGTCCGTCAAGCTCCGCAGGGGTGTGCGGGACGGCTCGCGCGCCTGCCTAGACCTCGGGCCGCGGCTCGTCGGCGCTGGCGCCTCGTCGCTGACGCTCCACCCGCGCTCGGCCCAGCAGATGTACACCGGAACCGCCGACCACGCGCTCACGGCCGAGCTCGTCTCGATCGTGGACGTGCCCGTGGTCGCCTCGGGCGACGTCACGTCTCGCACGCGGGCGCAGGTGGTGCTCGCGACGACCGGAGCCGACGCGGTGATGGTGGGGCGCGGCGCGCAGGGCAACCCGTGGGCGCTGCGCGAGATCGTCGATGGAGCCGGCGCCGAGCCCTCGCGTGAGGAGGTCGCGGCCGAGCTCGTCCTCTTCGTGCGCGAGACCGTGCGCGAGCTCGGCGAGCGTCGCGCATCCGGCTTCCTCAAGAAGTTCTACGGCT
The DNA here is from genome assembly GCA_963831285.1 of uncultured Gaiellaceae bacterium. Classification (GTDB taxonomy): domain Bacteria; phylum Actinomycetota; class Thermoleophilia; order Gaiellales; family Gaiellaceae; genus GMQP-bins7. The sequence goes on from CAWHPO010000002.1 coordinate 55,322, forward strand.
GGTACCTCGGCCGCGGACGCTTTCCCAAGGAGTTCAAGCAGGAGCTCCTGCGGCTCGACTCGACCGAGGAGGTCGAGCGCCGCCTGCTCGCGGCGGCGCCCGGCGCCTTCGAGCTCGTGGAGCAGCTGGAGAGCGAGATTCCGTCCGGGACCGAGGTGACGCTCGAGCTGCCGGTGTCGATCTACGGCGGCGGGTAGGGGCGAGATATATCTCGCCCCTACGAAGACGCCCTCGCGCGCCGCATCCAGGAGTCGATCCGCGCCGATGCCTGCCGCGCACGCGAGGTGGTGCGCATCGGCGACCTCACCGCGACGCTCGATCCGGAGGACCCGAACCCGTACCTCAACTACGCGATCCCCGACGAGGGAGCGGCGTCCTCGGACGCGGAGGTACGCGAGCTGATCGGGTGGTACCGAGGGCGCCGACGCAAGCCACGGCTCGAGTACCTCGCCGAGCTGGCCCCGGAGGTCGAGGCCGCCCTCGTTCGCGAGGGCTTCCGGATCGAGGGGCGCCTGCCCCTCCTGACGTGCACGACCTCACCGCCTGCCGGCCGGGCGCCCGAGGGGATCGAGCTCGTCCGGCCGCGCTCCGGCCACGAGCTCGCGGGCGCGGCGCTCGCGCAGTGGGACGCGTACGAGGCCGACGGCCCGGTCCCGGAGCGCGCCGTCGGTGGCCTCCGGCGCACCGCCGAGTCCGGCGGGGTGGTCGTCCTCGCCCGGGATGCCTCGACGCTCGAGCCGGCGGGCGCGGGGCTCGTGACCGTCCCGCAGGACGGGTTCGCCGAGCTGACGTCCGTCGGCGTGCGAGAGGACTTCCGTCGGCGTGGGATCGCCGAGGCGATGGCCGCCTTTCTCGCCCGCGAGGCGCTCGCCGGCGGCATGACCTGCGTCTTCCTCATGGCCAAGGGAGATGCCGAGGCGCGCATCTACGAACGAGCAGGATTCGAGCGCACGTCGGACGTCCTGCACATCTCGCTTCCGGACTCAGCTAGTGCGCAAGACCGGAGATCCGCTAGCGCGGAGTCTCCGGTCGCGCGCGATCCCTGAAGCCGGCCGCCTCGCGGCCGGGTCGCGACTACCGACAGGCGCTAGTCGTTTCTCGAGCCGGCGAACGCCGTCGCGACGCCGAGGCCGATGTAGACCGCGCCCGAGACGTAGCGCTGCGCCCGCAGGAAGCGACCGGAACGCCGCAGCACTCCGCCGGCAGTGCCCGCCACGAGCGCCCAGAGCGAGTCGGTGACGAGCCCGAGCAGCGCGAAGAGGACGCCGAGAAAGGCGATCTGCACGGCCGGATGCGGCGCGTGCGGGTCGACGAACTGCGGCAGGAACGCGAGGAAGAAGAGCGCGGTCTTCGGATTGAGGACGTTCACCACGACGCCCTGCGCGAAGGCGCGGCGGAGGTTCCGCTCCCCTCCGAGCGCGACCTCGGCCTCCGCGTGGCGCACGAGCAGCGTCCACAGCCCGAGCCCGATGAGGTAGGCGGCGCCGGCGACCTTGACCGCCGTGAACGCAACGGCCGAGGACAGCACGAGCGCGGACAGGCCGAGCGTTGCAGCCGTGATGTGGGCCAGCGTCCCGACGTGGATGCCTAGCACCGAGACGAGGCCCGCGCGCCGGCCCTGGTGGAGCGAGCGCGTCACGACGTAGAGCACCGCCGGGCCGGGGACGAGGAGCAGCGCGAGCGCCGCCAGCACGAACAGGCCGATCGCGGGCGGGTTCGGGATCACGCGTTCAGCTCCGCGACCAGTCGCAGGCCCTCGAGCGTCAGGAACGGGTCGACCCCCTCGATCGCCGAGGAGTGCGGCGCCACGAGGTCTGCGAGGCCCCCGGTCGCGATCGCGCGGGCGTCGGCTCCGAGCTCGCCTCGGATCCTTCCGACGATGCCGTCCACCTGCCCCGCGAACCCGTAGACGAGGCCGGACTGCAGCCCTGCCACGGTCGTCTTGCCGATCACGGACTCGGGGGCGGTGTAGTCGACCTTCACGAGCCGGGCCGCGCGGGCGAAGAGCGCGTCCATCGAGATCTCGATACCGGGCGCGATCACGCCACCCACGTACTCGCCGGCCGGCGAGACCACGTCGAAGTTCGTCGACGTGCCGAAGTCGACGACGATCACGGGGGCGCCGTAGCGCTCCTTCGCAGCGACGGCGTTCACGATCCGGTCCGCCCCCACCTCCCGCGGGTCGTCGTAGCGAATCGGGATGCCCGTCTTGACTCCCGGGCCCACCACGAGCAGCGGCGCGTGCGCCCACTTCACGGCGAGCGACTCCCACTCGCGGACGAGCACCGGCACCGTCGACGCAAGGCAGATTCTGTCGACGCTCTCGAGGTCGAGGAGGCCCGTGAGGAGCACGCCGAGCTCGTCCGCCGTGCTCGAGCGCTCGGTCGCGAGCCGCCAGTGGTCGACGAGCTCCGCGTCCCGGAAGAGGCCGAGCACCGTCTGCGTGTTGCCGACGTCGACGGCGAGGAGCATCGCTGCCGCTTTCGGCTGCTACAGCGGTTCGTCGTCGCCCGAGAGCGGCTGCCCGATGCGCTCGGCGAGCGCCTCCGCGGTGAGCCGCGGCTCCTCGCCTTCGCCGCGCAGCTCCTCGACGGTCACGTCGCCCGAGGTGTACACCTCCGCGCGCGGGATGATCCTGCTCGGGCGGTTCTTGTCCCACACCCACACGTCCTCCATACGGACGTGGAAGTACGGGTAGCTGACCTGCGGCAGCGCCTCGAGGTCGAGCTTGTTGCAGAGGTAGGTCGCGTCCTGCGTCAGCACGCAGTAGCGGAAGAGCAGGAAGACCGCCGAGTACTCGCGCTTGAGCGAGAGCTCGAGCTCCGCTTCGAACTCGTCGAGGTCGTCGAGGTGCGACACGAGGCGCTCAGTCTAGCGCCGCGAGCAGGTCCGAGACCCGTCCCCGGCCCGGAAGCTCGAGGTCGGGATCCAACTCCGCGAGCGGCTCCAGGGCGAATCGACGCTCGTGGAGCCGCGGATGCGGGACCTGGATTCCCGGCTCGTCGACGACGTCGTCGCCGTACAGGAGCAGGTCGAGGTCGACCACGCGCGGCCCCCAGCGCTCCTCACGGATCCTTCCCAGCGACCGCTCGACGTCAAGGAGGAGCTCGAGGAGCCCGCGCGCGGACAGGGTCGTCTCCAGGGCGAGGGCCCCGTTCAGGAACAGCGGCTGCGCGATCGGGCCGACCGGCTCCGTCTCTCGCAGCTCGGAGACCGCGACGACCTCCACGTCGGGAGCGCGATCGAGGATCCCCACCGCCTCGCGCAACGTCTCCTCACGCCGCCCGAGGTTCGCCCCGAGCCCCACGTAGGCCCTCGTCACGACCGGGTTCGCTCGACCACGACGGCGGCGTACTCGACGGGAGGATCGAGCACGACGTCCGGCTTGCGCACGCGCACGCGAGCGCGCTCGACGGAGGCGAACCCCTCGACGATCCCGTCGGCGATCGCGCCCGCCAACCCCTCGAGCAGCAAGCGCTCCGGGCCCGCGAACACGTCGCGGACGAGCGCGGCGAGGCGCCGGTAGTCGACCGTCTCGTCGATGCGGTCGCTCTCTGCGGCGTTTCCGCGCACGTCGACCCAGAGATCGACGAGGAAGCGCTGCCCCAGACGGCGTTCCTCTTCGAGGTACCCGTGATGGCCGAACACGACGAGGCCTCTGAGCTCGATCGTCACGTCGCGATCTTCCCACGCTCGACCGCAGACGCCACCGCGAGTGCGGCGACCGTCTCGCGGACGTCGTGTGCGCGGATCATCCACGCACCGCGATCGAAGGCGCTGACCGCCGCGCCCACCGACGCCGGCACGAGCGCCGGATCCGAGCTCGCGTAGGCGACGATCTTCGCGAGCGTGCTCTTGCGCGACACACCGACCACGAGCGGACGGCCGAGCGCGGTCAGCTCGTCCAGGCGGCGCAGAAGCTCGAGGTTGTGGTCGGTCGTCTTGCCGAAGCCGATCCCGGGATCGACGCAGATCCTCTCCTCACGGATCCCGTGCTCGACGGCGAAAGCGACCCGTTCCTCGAGGAAGGCCAACACATCGGAGACCACGTCGTCGTACTGTGGAGCAGCTTGCATCGTCCGGGGCTCACCCTGCATGTGCATGAGGCACACGAACGCATTCCCCTCGGCCACGACCTCCGCCATCTCGACGTCCCCGCGCAGCGCCGTGACGTCGTTCACGAGCTCCGCGCCGAGCTCGAGCGCGCGCCGCGCCACCGCCGCCTTCGACGTGTCGATCGAGAGAGGCAGGCCCCGGAGGCCCTCGAGGACCGGCGCCACGCGGGCGAGCTCCGCTTCCGCCGAGACGGGCGCGGCCCCAGGACGCGTCGACTCACCCCCCACGTCCACGAGCGCGGCACCCTCGGCCGCGAGGCGGCGCCCCTGCTCGACGGCCGCCGACGGCTCGACGAAGAGGCCGCCGTCGGAGAAGCTGTCGGGTGTGACGTTCACGACGCCCATGACGGACGGCCTGGGCCAGCGCTCCTCGAACGACACGCGCGTGAGCCTAGCTCCGTCTCATGCTCCGTCTGATACGAGAGCCAGAATTCGCGTCCATGGACACATCGACATCGAACACCGGGCCGCTCGGCCACCCGAGAGGCATCGGCTTCGCAATCCTGCTCTTCATCGTCACGTTCGGCTTCTACGGCTGGTACTGGGCGTACAAGACCCAGGAGGAGACGAAGCAGCGCACGGGCGAGGGCCTCGGCGGCGTGCTCGGGCTCGTCGTCTGGATCGTCATCGCCGCAGTGAGCGCGTTCGTGATCCCCTCCGAGGTCGGAAGGATGTACGCGAAGGACGGGCGTCAGGCGCCTGTCACCGGCTGGACGGGGCTCTGGCTGTTCCCATTCGGGATCTTCCTCATCCCCGCGATCGTGTGGTTCGTGAAGGTGCAGGGCGCGCTGAACCGGTACTGGGAGTCGGCGAGCACCGGCTCGTCGCCTGCCACCCAACCGACCGCCGCGTAGACGAGGGACCACGTGCGGGGTAGGGCCACCGCCGTGGTTCTCCCCGCCTTGGCCGTGCTCGGGCTCGTCGCCGTCGTCGCCATCGCTGCGGGTGGCTCGGTCGCGCCGGGCTCGAACGGGTCGCGCCCGCCGGCGCACGCGCTGATCGACGCGGTGTTCACCCTGTTCCTGATCGCCTTGGCGGCCGGAGCGGTGCTGCTCGTGTACGGGCTGATGCAGCGCAAGGCGATCGCACAGGAGCTCGCGTCCGGAAGGTATCGCCGCATGACGCTGCTCACATACGCCGTCTACTTCGCGGTGGTGGTCGGATTCTCGTACTGGCGCCTCGCGCACTGGAGGGCTCAGCACACCGGTCTGGGCGGCGCGGATCTGGGCGTGCCGAGCCCCTCCCCGGGAGCGAGCGCAGCGGCCGATTCCTCGTACACGCCGGGCATCTCCTGGCTCTCGGTCATCGTGGTCGTCGGCCTCGTCGCGGCCGCCGGGATGGCGTACCTGAGCGCCGAGCGACGTGCTCGGCGGACGCGCCGGGAGGAGCCACTGCTCGCAGCGCAGCTCGCGGACGCGCTCGACGAGGCGCTCGACGACCTTCGCGCCGAGACCGACCCCCGGCGCGCGGTCGTCGCGGCGTACGCCCGCATGGAGCGCGTCCTCGCCGCCAACGGCGTCGCGCGCCGTGCCTCCGAGACGCCGGAGGAGTACCTGCGCCGTGCGCTCGACGACCTCCCGCCGAGCTCCGGTGCGATCGAGCGCCTCACGAGCCTGTACACGCGCGCGAAGTTCTCGCAGCACGAGATCGACCCGACCATGAAGGACGACGCGATCGGTGCGCTCGAGCACCTGCGCGACGAGCTGCGTCTCGCCTCGACGGCCCCGTCGTCCCCGCAGCCGGGTCGTTCGCCGGCGGGAGCCTCGGCGTGAGACGCGATCTGGTTCGCGCGGCCCGACTCCTCCTCGTCCCCACGCTCGCGCTCGTCGCCGTCGCGCTCTTCCTCCCGGGCCGACTCGAGATCTCCGCCCGCGTGTACGCGCTCCTCGTCTGCGCTGCGGCGCTCGTCGTCGTCCTCCGCGCGCTCCGGCGCGCCTATCCGCCCGAGCGCCCCCTGGTGCCGCGCGTGAAGCCGCCTGCGACCAAGCGTCGCCCTCCGCACGGCCTCGCACGAATCGAGCAGGAGGCCGCGCTCGGCGTCGCCGGCGCGTTCGATCTTCACTTCCGGCTCAGGCCCCGGCTGCACGACATCGCCGCCGGACTGCTCCAGGCCCGCCGACGGATCGCTCTGGACGACGAGCCGGACGCCGCGCGCGCCGTTCTCGGCGATGCGACGTGGGAGCTCCTCCGCGCCGATCGGCCGGCGCCGGAGGACCGGCTCGGCCGGGGGATAACGCCGGCGGAGCTGATAGCCGCGGTCGACTCGCTGGAGCGAGTCTGATGGAGCTCGCTCGGGTACGCGAGATCTCGGACTCGCTGCTCGACGAGGTCGAGAAGGCCGTCGTCGGCAAGCGCGAGCCGCTCGAGCTCGTCCTGCTCGGGTTCCTCGCCGACGGTCACGTGCTGCTCGAGGACTACCCGGGGCTCGCGAAGACGCTGGCTGCGCGCTCGTTCGCGCAGGTGCTGGCCTTGCGGTTCACGCGCATCCAGTTCACCCCCGACCTCATGCCGTCCGACGTTACGGGCTCCTCGATCTGGAACCAGCGCGACGCCGACTTCGAGTTCCGCCCCGGGCCGATCTTCACGAACCTGCTGCTCGCGGACGAGATCAACCGCGCACCGCCGAAGACGCAGGCGGCGCTCCTCGAGGCCATGCAGGAACGCCAGGTGACGATCGAGGGACTGACGCACCCGCTCGAGCCGCCGTTCCTCGTCATCGGCACCCAGAACCCCATCGAGTACGAGGGCACGTATCCCCTGCCCGAGGCGCAGCTCGACCGCTTCCTGCTGCGGACCGCCTTCGGCTACCCCGACCGGGACGCCGAGGTCGAGGTGCTCGCGCGACGCATCGAGCGCGAGTCCGACGACGTCTCGCTGAGGCCGCTCGTCGACCGGGAGACGCTGCTCGCGATGCAGGCGGCGCTCGAGCGGGTGCACGTGGCCGACAGCATGCGCGAGTACTGCGTCGACGTCGTTGCCGCGACCCGAGCCTCCCCGAGCACCGCGGTCGGGGCGAGCCCGCGCGGGAGCCTGGCCCTGCTCAAGCTCGCCCGCTGCCGGGCGGCGCTCCGCGGCCGCGACTACGTCGTCCCGGACGACGTGAAGGCCGTCGCCGTTCCCGCGCTCGCGCACCGCCTCGTGCTTCGGCCGGAGCTGTGGGTGCAGCGCGTGTCCGCGGAGGACGTCGTTCGCGAGGTGCTCGACCACGTGCCGACGCCGCGCGCCGAGGACGTGTCGCCGCCCGTGCGCACGTGACCCGGAGAGGCGGGCCGCGGCTCGCCGGCTTTGCGGCACTCGCGGCACTCGGGCTCCTCGGAGCGCTCGCGCTCCGCCGACCGGAGCTTGCGGTCGCGGCGGCGCCGTTCGCGCTCGTCCTCGTCCTCGGGACGAGGCTCGCGCGCGATCCCGGCGTCACGGCGGAGCTGCTCCTGCCGTCGGAGCGGACGCTCGAGCACAGCGAGCTGTCCGCCGACCTCCGCGTCGAGGCGACTCGGTCGGTGGATCGCCTCGAGCTGTACCTGGAGCTCCCACGCGAGGTCGAGCTCGTGGACGGCACGGCTGCGCGCGCAGATCCGGCTGCGCGCCGGCGAGGAGCGCGAGCTGCCGGTCCCGCTGCGGTGCGCGACCTGGGGCTCCTTCCCGCTCGGAACGGTGCGCGCCCGAGCGCGCGACGCCTTTCGGCTCGTCACCTGGGAGGCGCGACTGGGGAGCCGCGCAACGGCTGAAGGCGTACCCGCGGGAGATCGCGTTGCGCCGCCTTCTCGCTCCGCTCGAGACGCAGCCGTTCGTCGGCAGCGAGGTGTCGCGGACGAAGGGGGACGGGATCGAGTACGCGGACCTCCGCGACTTCGTCCCGGGAGACCGCGTCCGCACGATCAACTGGCGCGCGTCCGCGCGTCGGCGGAATCTGGTGGTCAACGAGCGCCACGCCGAGCGGAACACGGACGTCGTGCTCTTCGTGGACAGCTTCGTCGACGTCCGCGGGGCGGGGCGAAGCGTGCTCGAGGAGGCCGTGCGGGCGGCTGCCGCGCTCGCGACGCGCTACCTCGCTCGCCGCAATCGCGTGGGGCTGGTCGGGTTCGGCGGCATCCTGCGCTGGCTGCAGCCGGGGCTGGGTGCGACCCAGCGCTACCACCTGATCGAGACGCTGCTCGAGACGGGCGTCGAGCCGACCTACACCTGGCGCCACGTCAACGTGATCCCGGCGCGGATCCTCACGCCCAACTCGCTCGTGCTGGCGCTGACCCCGCTCGTCGACCCGAGGTTCGTCACCGCCCTCGAGGACCTCCGCGGGCGGGGGTTCGACGTCGCTGCCGTCGAGATCGATCCCGTCCCGCTCGTCGAGCGCGGACACACGGAGATCGAGCGCAGCGCGTACCGCCTGTGGCTGCTCGAGCGCGAGGTCCTGCGCTCGCGCCTGCAGGCCTACGGGATCGGGCTCGCGACGTGGACCGAGGGCGAGCTCGAGAGCGTGCTCGAGGAGGTGAGGACGTACCGCCGCTACGCACGACTCGCACGCGTCTAGCGACCGGCACGGCAAGCGTCGTCGCCCTGCTCGCGGTCGCGTCCGTGCCCGTGGCACGAGGCGACGGGACCTTTCGCGACGTGGCCGCCCGGACCGCCGCCGTCGCGCTCCTCGTGCTCCTCGCGGCCGTCGCAAACGGCTGGGCTTGGTTGGTTCCGGTCGCCGTCGCCGTCGCGGGCGGTACCTACGCCGCGGAGCTCTCGCTCGACCACGCGCCCGTCGACGCCGCCGCGCCGGCCGTCGCCGTCGGGCTCCTCCTGGCGGCGGAGCTCGCGTACTGGTCGCTGGACGAGCGGGAACGCATCCCGGGGGAGGTCGGCGAGAGCCTGCGCCGAGCCGGCTTCGTCGCTCTACTCGGCCTCGGGGCCTTCCTCGTCGGCGCGACCGTGCTCGCACTCGCGGACGCCATCGGCGGCGGTGGGATCGCGCTCGACTTCCTGGGGGCGGCCGCGGCAGTGGGGGCGTTCGCGATCGTCGCGGCGGCGCTGACGGAGCGCCGAGCCGGCTAGGACGGCGCGGGGTCGGGCGGAGGCGGCTGCATCGCCGTGCCCGGGATCGGGCGCGGCTTGGGCGAGAGCTTCGGCTTGCGCTCGGCCTCGGGCTCCTCGATCACGGGCGCCGGGACCTCCTCCGGGAAGACCGACTCCTCGGCCTCACCGACGAGCAGACGCTCGAACTGGTCCTTGTCGATCGTCTCGCGCTCGATGAGGATCGCCGCCAGGCGGTGGAGTTCCTCCATGTGCTCGCGGAGGACGGCGGTCGCCGAGGCGTGCGCCTCCTCGATGACGCGCCGGATCTCGTCGTCGATCTCCTTCGCCACCTCGTCGGAGTAGTCGGGCTCGGAGCCCATGTCCCGCCCGAGGAAGGGGAGGTCGTTGTTGCGCCCGAGCACGCGTGGGCCCAGCTTCTCGGACATCCCGAAGCGCATGATCATCTGCTTCGACGTCGCCGTGACGCGCTCGAGGTCGTTCGCCGCACCCGTCGTGACCTCGTGGAAGACGAGCTCCTCGGCCGCGCGCCCGCCGAGCGTCATCGCGAGCTCGTCCATGAGCGCGGACTTCGTCGTCAGGTACTTGTCCTCGGTCGGCAGCGAGATCGTCAGGCCGAGCGCCTGACCGCGCGACACGATGGTGATCTTGTGCACGGGGTTCGTGTTCTCGAGGTAGTGGCCCACGAGTGCGTGACCCATCTCGTGGTACGCCGTGATCTTCCGCTCCTTCTCGGAGAGGAGGCGCGCCTTCTTCTCCGGGCCGGCGATCACGCGCATGATCCCTTCCTCGAGCTCGTCCTGCTCGATCATCTTCTTGCCGTTCCGCGCCGCGAGGAGCGCGGCCTCGTTGATGAGGTTCGAGAGATCGGCGCCCGTGAAGCCGGGCGTACCGGCAGCGAGCGTGTCGAGGTCGATCTCGCGGGACAGCGGCTTGCCGCGCGCGTGGACCTCGAGGATCTTGCGGCGACCGAGGCGATCGGGCCGGTCGACCACGATCTGGCGGTCGAAGCGGCCGGGCCGCAGGAGGGCCGGATCGAGGATGTCGGGGCGGTTCGTCGCGGCGATGAGGATGATGTTGTCCTTCATCTCGAACCCGTCCATCTCGACGAGGAGCTGGTTCAGCGTCTGCTCGCGCTCGTCGTGGCCGCCGCCGAGACCCGCGCCGCGATGCCGGCCGACGGCGTCGATCTCGTCCATGAAGATGATGCAGGGCGACGCCTGCTTGGCCTGCTCGAAGAGATCGCGCACGCGGGACGCGCCGACGCCGACGAACATCTCGACGAAGTCGGAGCCCGAGATCGAGAAGAACGGGACTCCGGCCTCCCCGGCGACGGCCCGCGCGAGCAGCGTCTTCCCCGTGCCCGGCGGCCCGTACAGGAGCACGCCTTTGGGGATGCGCGCGCCGAGCGCCTGAAACTTCTTCGGGTTCTCCAGGAACTCCTTGATCTCGTGGAGCTCCTCGACCGCCTCGTCGGCGCCCGCCACGTCCTTGAACGTGACCTTCGGCGAGTCCGGCGACATGCGCTTCGCGCGGCTCTTCCCGAAGCTCATCACCTTGGAGCCGCCGCCCTGCACCTGGTTCATGAGGAAGATCCAGAAGCCGATCAGGATCACGAACGGCAGGACGTTGATGAGGAGCGCCCACCAGGCCGACGACCCGGTTCCCTTCGAGTCGAACTTCACGTTCTGCTTCTCGAGGAGGTTCTGGAACTGCGTCGCCGACTGCGTCGTCGGGTAGTTCACCTTGACCTTGCCGCCCTCGACGAGGGTGGCCGTGATCTGCGATCTGTTCGGGTTGAACTCGGCCTCGTTGACCGCGCCGTCCTTGACTTCCTGGATCAACTGCGAGTACGTCATCTTCCGCGTCTCGGACCGCCCTGGCAGGAGTGTCTGACTCGCCAGGTAGACGAGCAGCACGATGATGATGAGCGGGAAAAGCGCGCTGCGGAAGAAGCGATTCACGGTCGGTTTTCGCAGGGTACCAGCATGGTTCTTCGGCACCTACCCGCGAATCCCTGAGCGCGGGGGAACCGGGGTTCACCCGCGGGGCCCCTCCTTTTCGCCTGCACCCAGACCCGGAGCGGGCATACGCGGGAATGAATCCCGCTTTAGCGCGGGGGAACCCCGGTTCCCCCGCGGGCCCCCTCCGGTGCCGTGCACCCACGTGCGAAGCAAGCCTGCGCGGGAATGAATCCCGCTTCGGCGATGAGATCAACGCGCGCTCTTAGCGGAAAGGCAAGCGAAGGGCAACAGTCGATGCGACTGCTCCGTGAACTAGTGCGGGGGCGGGATCAGATCCCCGTGCAGGACCGCCACGTACGGCAGGTTCCGGTACCGCTCGGCGAAGTCGAGCCCGTACCCGATGACGAAGCGGTTCGGGATCTCGAAGCCGACGTAGCGAACCGGGACGTCGATCTCACGGCGCTCCGGCTTGGTCAGGAGCGTGACGACCTCGAGCGACGCGGGCTTCCGCGCGCGCAGGTTCCGCATGAGGTACGAGAGCGTCAGGCCGGAGTCGATGATGTCCTCCACGACGAGGACGTCGCGCCCCGAGATGTTGATGTCGAGGTCCTTCAGGATCCGGACGACGCCCGACGAGTCGGTCGCGGCGCCGTAGCTGGAGATCGCCATGAAGTCGATCTCGCACGGCACGGTCAGCTCGCGCATGAGGTCGGCCATGAAGAAGACGGCGCCCTTCAGGACGCCGACGAGGAGGAGGTCACGACCCGTGTAGTCGGCCGAGATCTCGGAACCGAGCTCGCGGATGCGCGCCTGGATCGCCTCTGCCTCGATGAGGATCTCCCCCACCGCGCGTTCCAGCTCCGCCTCGCGCAGCACCTCGCCGGCCTCGGCTTCCGCCGGGCGAAGCCCGACGCCGCCGCTGCCTGCCGCCGCTGGACGTTGCGTCATCACTCGGAATCTTTCCATGCGCGCACGGCAGCTTCCCAGCCAGGTGCCGTCGCGACGCCCGGGACCGCGACCACGTCGTCGCCCGAGGCGACGACGGGCCACGTGTCGCGTGCGCTCCTCGGCACCTTCGCGTCGACGAACAGGTCCTGGAGCTTCTTGCGGCGCCCCGCGAGGCGGTCGCCGGGCCGACGCGTGCGGACGACGAGACCGACCTCGTCGCTCTCGATCCGCCACGGCCCGAACTCGATCCGACCGTCGAGGCGGACCGCGTCGTACTCGCGGACCGCGCGTACCCCGCCGCCGAGGTCGGCTGCGCGCGTCCCGTCCGTCGAGTCGAGAAGATTCGCGAGGCTGCGCTCGAGCGCTCTCGGCAGACGGGGCCGCTCGCTCGCGAGCGCGAGCAGGTTGCGATCGGCGCCCGGGTGTAGCCGGCGCAGCAACGGAAGGATCTCGTCGCGGACGAGGCCGCGCTTCGTGTCCGCGTTCGACGAATCCGTCCTGAACGCGAGCCCGTGCTCCCGGCAGTAGCGGACCGTGTCCTCGCGCCAGATCTCGAGCAGCGGCCGCACGACGCCGTCCGGGCGTGTGATCCGGATCGCCTTCGTGCTGGCCGAGGAGACGAGGCGGTAGAGGACGGTCTCGACCTGGTCCGAGGCAGTGTGCCCCGTGGCGCGCAGTCCACGGCCGGCGGTGACCCGGTAGCGCACGTCGCGGAGCGCGGCCTCCGTCGGCCGATCGACGGCGCAGCGCGCGTCGATCACCTCTGCACCGAGCTCATCGCGGCAGAAGTCCGCGTCCTCGTCCGATTCCGCTCCGCGCAGGCCGTGGTCGACGTGAACGGCTGAGGCCCGGAAGCCGAGCGAGCGAAGCACGTGCCAGAGGCAGGTCGAGTCGGCGCCGCCCGAGACCAGGCAGGTCACCCCCCCGCCAGGCGGGATCAGGTCGTGCGTGCGGATCGTCTCCGCGACCCGGTCGGCAAACGCGCGCTCCACGGGCCTATTGTGCAGCCGCGAGCGGTGTTCGGCCTGACTCGGTAGAGCTACGTGTCCGCGGACAGGTCGTGGATGAGCCAGAGCTGCTCGCCCGTCTGCGAGCCCGTCGGCGCCTGCACGGTGAGCTGGCCGAGGTCGGGATACTCGACCACCTCGGGCGCGCCGCGCGTCGACACCATCACGAAGCGCGAGACGTCGTCCGACTCGTTCCGCACCGCGTGCGCCCCGGCCGGGCCGACCGGGAAGTGGACGACGTCTCCCGCCCGCAATTCACGCGTGCCTTCCGGTGTCCGCAACGTCGGTCGCCCTTCGAGCACCACGAGCAGCTCCTCCCAGAGGTGATGGAAGTGGTAGACGACGAAGTTCCCGGGATCGAGCTCGTACACGGTCGCTCCGAGGGTCTCACCGCGCGGGAGCCGCTTCGACCGAGCGCCACCGCCCGACCAGTCCTCGGCCTGTTCGCCCCAGTCGTCGGAGAAGACGTTGTCGTCCGTCACGAGCCGCATTCTGTGGCACGCGGCGTCCGGGCATCGGACGAAACCTCCCGGAAGCGCGGCGCGTGGCTCCACGCCTCGAGCAGCGCGGCGGCCCGCTCGACGCCACCACGATCCAGACGATACGGCACCGCGTGCTCGATCGGAGTCATGAGCGACGCGGGCGCCAGACCCTCCGCGGCGTCCAGGACGTACCGCAGGACGAGCGCGTGGCCGGCGACGAGGATCGTCTGCTCCGGATGCTCGAGCACGCGCCGCAGGCCGCGCGCGAACCGCGCGGCCGCGTCGGCGCGGCTCTCGCCGCCCCCCGGTGCCTGCTCCGTCGGCGGGTGCGCCGCGGCCCAGGCGCGGTACGTGTCGAGCAGACCGCCGTCGAACGACCCGAAGTGGATCTCGTTGAGGCCTTCGACGACGACCGTGGGGACACCGCGCCCCGCGAGAGCGATCGCGAGCGTCTGCTGCGTGCGCGCCAGGGCCGAGGAGACCCCCACCCCGATCTCGTCCCCGGCGAGCAGCTCGGCGAGCCTCCTCGCCTGTTCCACGCCCTCGGGCGTCAAGCCGTCGCCGGGAACGACGCTCGACGCGAGCCCCAGTCGATTCGAGCCGGCGAGCGCGTGCCGGACGAGGACGATGCCCCCGCTGCTCAAAAGAGCAGCGACCGGTAGTCGAGCACGTGCTCCATGCCGATCGCCTCGTACAGCCCGATCGCGGGCGCGTTGTCGGCGCGCACGAACAGGCACACGGAGGGCACACGCTCGAGCAGGAGCCGGCACAGATCCGCGAGCCCGCGCGCGCCGAAGCCCTGCCGCCGCACCTCCGGGTCGACCCAGACCTGCTGTAGCTGCACGGCCGCCGGGGTCCAGGCCGAGGCCTCGGCCTTGAAGAGGATGACGCCGTCCTCGATCCACAGCCAGGAGCGCGCCTCGTCGATCTGGCTCCGCGTACGCCAGCGAAAGCCCTCTCCGTCGCGCTCGAGGGGATCGAGCCCGAGCTCCTGCTCGTGCGCCGCGGCGCACGCAGGCATCAGCCGCTCGAGATCGTCCAGCGTCGCCTGGCGCAGGCCCGTCCCACCGGGTGCCGGCGGCTCGCGGATGACGAAAACGGGTTGAGCCGGACGGTCCTCTCGGGGGCGCGGAAGGACGTGCTCGGCCGCCTCCCAGAGCTCGGACGCAGCGTGAGCCTCCCCGATGAGCATCCGAGGCGCAGCCTTCGCCGCCTCCCGAGCGAAGGCGGCACACCCCTCGCCCGACGGGACGACGTTCACGCCCACGTGGCACAGCGCGCTCAGCTCGTCGCCGTCCGACACTGCGACGAAGCGGCCGAGCCCGCGCCGGGCGACGTCCTCCAGGAAGACGCGCTCGACGGGATCGCGGGCACAGAATCGGAGGATCTGGTCGCGCTTCGGCTCGACGACCTTCGCGGGCAAGGCGAGAACTCTAGACCTCAGTTCTCCCGGGGTTCCGGCGACCCAAACCCGTAGGGTTGGCGCATGCCGATCCATCTCCGCGCCGAGCCCGGCGACTACGCCGAGGCGTGCCTCCTACCTGGCGACCCGCTGCGCGCGCAGCAGATCGCGGACACGTTCCTCGCAGACGTCGTGCAGGTCAACGGCGAGCGCGGCCTCCTCGGGTACACGGGCCGGTGGGAGGGGAAACCGGTCTCCGTGCAGGGCACTGGCATGGGCTGCCCGTCCGCGACGATCGTGTTCGAGGAGCTGATCCAGCTCGGCGTCAAGCGCCTCCTCCGAGTCGGGACGTGTGGAGGGCTGCAGCCGGATCACGCGCTCGGCGACCTCATCGTCGCGATCTCCGCTATCCCCGCCGACTCGACGGCGACCCACCTCGTGGGCGGCGAGCCGCATTGCCCGACGGCGAGCTGGGAGCTCGTGCACGAGGCGGTGCACGTCGCGAAGCACTCGGACCAGCCCCTGCGCGTCGGCCCGATCGTCTCGAGCGACCTCTTCTACAACCCCGACCAGGGCCAGTACGAGCGCTGGTCGAAGCGGGGCGTGCTGGCGGTGGAGATGGAGGCCGCGGCCCTCTTCACGCTCGCGGCCATCCGGGGCGTGCAGGGGGGCTGCCTGCTCACGGTCAGCGACATCGTCGTCGAGGGCGAGTTCGTCCGGATCTCCGACGACGAGCTGCGCGCGGCCGTCGAGCGAATGACGCGGATCGCGCTCGCGACGGCCACAGCGGGCCAGAACGGCCATTAGCCCCGGGCGAACCGTCTTCCTCGTGAACCCCGCAGCCGCGGGCGGCTCGACGGGGAAGCGGTGGCCCGAGATCGCGCGCCGCGCGGCCGCGCGCGGGCTGGACGGCGACGCCCTGATCTCGGACGCTCCCGGCAGGCTCACGCCGCTTGCAGCCGAGGCGGTGGCCGACGGCGCCACGCGGCTCGTCGTGGTCGGCGGCGACGGCTCGGTGAACGAGGTGGTCAACGGCGTCGCCGGCGCCGAGGGCGTCGACCTCGCCGTCATCCCGCGCGGGACGGGCTGGGACTTCGTGCGCACGTACGGCATTCCGCGCGACCTCGACGCAGCGATCGACGTCGCGCTCACGGGCGACGCGCGCGAGATCGACGTCGGCGTCGTCACCTACCGGACCCCGGCGGGGGACGAGGCGACGTCGCGGTTCGCGAACGTCGCGAGCGCCGGGATCTCGGGCGCCATCGCCCGGCGCGCGAACGAGTCCTCGAAGGCGCTGGGCGGGAAGGTCTCGTACTACTGGGCGACGCTCGCCGTGTTCCTCGGGTGGCAGACGGGCGAGCTCCGCGTCACGGTCGACGACGAGGTCCGCAGCGGGCGCATGATCGACGCCATGGTCTGCAACGGGCGGTACCTCGGGGGCGGGATGATGATGTGCCCCGACGCCGAGCCCGACGACGGCCTCTTCGACGTCCTCCTGATCGGCGACGTCACGAAACGCGACCTCGCGTTCGTGCTGCCGAAGACCTACCGCGGCAACCACCTACCCCATCCCCGCCTCGAGCTCCTGCGCGGTCGCGTCGTGACCGTGGATGCGGACGAGCCGCTGCCGATCGAGCTCGACGGAGAGCAGCCGGGGACGACGCCCGCCCGGATCGAGCTCGAGCCGCAGGCCCTCCGCGTCCTCGTGCCTCGAGGTGGTGCCCGAACGCGCTCGCCTCAGGCGGCGGGCTTGCGAGGCGCCTGACGGCGCGGCGGGGACTTCGGCTTCTTGAGCGCCGCGACCTCCCGCTCGAGCTTCGCGACGCGCGCGTCGAGCGCGTCGATGCCGCGGACCTTCTTCGCCATCTCGTCGACCCGCGAGCGCAGGTCGTTCACGGCCGTGAGCGCCTTCTGCCCGCCGGGTAGCTCGGAGAGGCGCTGCAGCGCCTCCTCGCCCGCATCTGCGAGCCGGGACACGAGGTCCTTGTCGAACGGCGACCTGGCCTTGTCGGTGTTCGATGTGGTCATGGGAGAGTCATAGCAGCCAGGACGCGGCCGCGCTCGTCGACAGCCGGTCGAGGACGGCGTCCAGCATCTCGCCCGCCCCGGCGTCGAGCTTCAGGAGCGCATTGTCGTCGAGGGCCGTCGGCCCGCGGTTCACGATCGCGAAGGCCGGCGCCTCGAGCGGCAAGCCCGCGACCGGCCAGACCTCGAGCGACGAGCCGACCACGAGCACGAGGCCCGCGGTGCGAGCGAGCTCCGTGGCGCGCCGCAGCGCAGCGGCCGGGAGGACCTCGCCGAACAGCACGACCCCCGGCTTCAGAACGTCGCCGCAGTGCGGGCAGACGGGAACGCGGACGCGGTCCAGCTGCTCGAGAACGGCCTCGGTCGACTCCGTCCGGCCACAGCCGAGACACCGGGCCGAGCGGAGCGATCCGTGCACCTCGACCACGTTCGAGCTGCCCGCGCGCGTGTGCAGACCGTCGACGTTCTGGGTCACGATCGCCTGGCAGAGCCCGAGCCGCTCGAGCTCGGCGAGCGCGCGGTGGGCGGCGTTCGGCTCGGCTTCCCGGAGGCTGTGCAGCCGCGCCCGGTAGAAGCTCCAGACGCGGCCAGGATCACGCAGGAAGCCGCCGAGCGAGGCGACCTCGAGCGGATCGACGTCCCGCCAGATCCCGCTGTCGGAGCGGAAGTCCGGAATGCCGGACTCGGTGGAGACGCCGGCGCCCGTCAGCACGACGAGTGGCTGCCGGTCACGGACGAGCGTCGCTAGCTCCGCGTCCGACACGCCGCCATCTTAGGGTTGCGCCCGTGCACGGCTTCTCGTTCTCGACCGACGTGCGGATCCGCTTCGCGGAGACCGACGCGCAGGGAATCGCACATCACGCCTCGTTCGTCGTCTGGCTCGAGGTGGCCCGCGTCGCATATCTCGCCCGGCATGCGGGCGGCTACCAGGCAATTCGCGACAGCGGTCTCGAGGCGCTCACGACCGAGGTGTGCGTGCGCTACCACCGCGCCGCGTACTTCGACGAAACGCTAACGGTGTGGGCTCGCTGCGTCGGCGTCCGCGGCGCGCGCTTCACGTACGAGTACCGCATCGAGCGCGGCGGGGAGCTCGTCGCCGACGGCTACACCCGTCACGCCTGCGTCGACCGCGAGACGTACAGGCCGACGCGGCTCCCGGCCTGGCTGGCCGAGTCGATCGCTAGCGCTGAGTCTGGGGAGGCGTAGCGCCGCCCTCGGGGCCTGGCGTCGTCTCGGTCGGCGTCTTCTTCGGCTTCGGCTGGGACTTCGGCGGGGGCGCCTTCGTGCCGATGCGCACCACTCGCTTCTCGCCTGCATAGGACGTGTTCCAAGTCTCCGTGCGCAGGAGCTTGCCGTCCGACGCGTAGATCGTCCGGGTCGCCGACGTCCGCGTCGGCGGGGCGCCCTCCGCGTCCACCACGCGCTCGCCCTTGCGAAGCGTCGGATCCTCGACGCGCTGTACCGGGACCGGCCCCGTGGTCACGAGCGGCGTCGCGCTGCTCTCGACGCGGCGGCGCTCTCCACCGTAGATGGCGACGCTGATCCCGTCGCTCTCCGAGAACCCGCGCACGAGGATCCACGAGTTGGTGTCGTTCACGAACTCCAGGTCCAGCGACGGCCAGTACACGGTCGCATCGCGACCCAGCGGATAGCGACTGATGTAGAGCGAGTGGGGATGCCGCTCCGAGATGCGGAGTCCCGCCTCCCACGCCGTGTTGAAGACGGTCGTGGCGACCTGCGAGGTGCCGCCGCCGACCTCTTCCGAGTACTCGGTGCCGATGATGACCGGCGCGGGGCGGAAGCCGCGCTCCGCGGTTCGTTCCCCGATTGCGCGGTTGAGCGAGAAGGTGCCCCCGGGCCGAACGAGCGTGCCGTCGAGAGCGGCGACGCCGAGCTGGAGATTCGTGATCCGGTCGGCCGTACCGGCGTAGTACGTCTTGTACGAGGACATGCGCCGGTCGATCCCCATCGCGAGTGCCTCGGCGGTCGTCCGCTGCGGCTCGGCACGGGCCACCTGCAAGCGAGCCACGCGGCCGGTCGAACGCGTGGCGGCACGGAGCACCGCGTGGGCGGCCTGCGGCACGTCGATCTCGAGGCCGTCGCGGGACGGCACCACCTGCACGGCGTCGCCGTACACCGCGAAGCGGGCATCCCGCGGCGGACGGCCGATCCGGTGGGAGAGCGCGCGGAAGTAGGAGTCCGCCGCGCTGCCTCCGATCGTGAGCGAGGAGGCGCCCCCCCGCGGAAGCACGATGAGCCGCGCGAGGGTACCCGGGGAGACGCGGTAGCTCCTCCCGGCAGCGCGCACGAAGACGGGGCCGGAGAGAGCCGTGCGGGCGCGGGCGGCGACGCCCGCGAGCTCCTGCGCGCTCACCGCGGGCTGCGTGACTGCGACCGACAGCGCCGTCGCGTCCGAGAAACGCTCGATCTGGCCCAGGGTACGAACGATCACGTCCGCCGCGGCCTCGCGGTCGAGCCTGCGTCCCGTTCGCTCGGGGACCACGGAGATCCGCACGCCGCGTCGCACGACAGCGGCGCTGCGCGGGCTTCGGTCGACGTCCGCGGAGATCTTGTCGAGGACGTATTCGAGTGCGCCATTCGAGACCGTCAGGCGCGGCAGCACCTCAGCGCCGAAGACACGCGCTCTCAGCCGGCGGAAGCCGCGGAGCGGGCCGAAGCCGTCGCCCGCGCGCTCTGCGGCAGCGACGGCGGCGCTCCAGTCGGGCTGCACCGCGAGCTGGTTCGCCGCGAACGTGTACGTCTTCGTGTCCGCGACGAAGTCGACGGGCTGCTCGGAGCTCTTCGCGAACATGCGATCGAGGCGCGCGACCGCCTCCTGGCGCGTGAGGCCGCCGACGTCGACACCGCCGACGCGCGTGCCGGCCGCGAGCTCGCTGCGCTGGCCCGCGAAAGCGAGCCCGATGAGCACGGCGAGCGCCGCGGCGCCGCTCGCACCGAGCGCGACCAGCAGCGGGGCCGAGAGCGCTCGCCGCCGACGGCGGCTTCCTGGCGCGTAGAGAGGGGATTCGGCGTGCACGGGAGCGCGAATACTAGATGCGGCCGGCGATCGATCCACGTGAAGATCCGGTGAGCAAATACGCGCTCACTTGTTATCCATCCGGTCAACACGAGCGCACAGTTCCGGACTAGAATCGGCAGTGGGTGGTGGGATGGGGTGCCCCGAATAATTGAGTCGGCTCAGAAGACGAAGAGCTCGATGCCGCCCGAGACGTACAGCTCGACACCCGTGATGTAAGCGGCGAGGTCCGAACAAAGAAACGCGATGGCATTCGCGATGTCCTGCGGCTCGCCCGGCCGCTTGAAGACCGTCCGCGCCGCGATCCGCTCGTTCATCGCCGCATTCGCCATGTGGAACGCCTCGGTTCCGATGACGCCGGGAACGATCGCGTTGCACGTGATGCCGTGCCGTCCGCCCTCCATCGCCAGCGTCTTCGTCAGGCCGAGGATGCCGGACTTCGTCGTCGAGTAGCTCGCCTGGCCGAATCCGCCGAGCGTGCCCGCGACGGAGGCCATGTTCACGATGCGCCCCCAGCCGCGTTCCTTCATGTGCGGCCACACGGCTTGCGCGCAGTTGAAGCCGCCCGTGAGGTTGACCCGCAGGTCACGCTCCCACAGCTCCGGGTTCTGGTCGTGGAACTGGCCGACATGGTCGAGGGTGCCCGCGTTGTTCACGAGGATGTCGACGGAGCCGAGCGCCTCGAGCGTGCGAGCGACCGCGTCGGCGACCTGGGTGCGGTCGGTGACGTCGCAGCGCACGGCGAGCGACCGCCGCCCCAGACCGCGAATCTCGTCGACCGTCTCCTCCGTGTGCACCATGCCCTGGGCTCGTGCCGCGGTTGCGAGGGCGCCCCAGCGGTCCGTCTCCTCCGAGAGCTCGGACTCGACCAGGATGTCGGCGATCGCGACATCCGCGCCAGCCCGAGCCAGCGTCAGCGCATCCGCGCGGCCGAGTCCGCGCGAGCCCCCGGTGACGAGAGCGACGCGGCCGGAGAGATCGATCTCGAGCGGCACGGCGAAGAGCCTAATCGCCGCGCGGGAGGAAGATCTCCTTGGCGATGACGAGCCGCTGGATCTGCGACGTTCCCTCGTAGATCTGGAAGAGCTTGGCGTCTCGCATGAGCTTCTCGACCGGATACTCCTTCATGTATCCGTAGCCGCCGAACACCTGCACCGCGTCGGTGGTGACCTTCATCGCCGTGTCCGCAGCGAAGCGCTTGGCGAAGGAGGACTGGAGCGTCGCCCGCTCGCCCTGATCGTGCAGCCAGGCCGACTGCCAGACGAGGAGGCGGGCCGCCTCGATCTCCGTCGCCATGTCCGCGATGAGGAAGTTGATCCCCTGGTGCATCGCGATGGGCACGTCGAACGTGACCCGCTGCTTCGCGTACTCGACGGCGAGCTCGTAGGCGGCCTGGGCCACCCCTACCGCCCCCGCCGCCGTACCCGGGCGCGTGAAGTCCAGCGTCTTCATGGCGATCTTGAAGCCGTCGCCTTCCTCCCCGAGCCGGTTCTCGAGCGGGATCGCGACGTCGGTCAGTGCGAACGCGGACGTGTTCGTCGAGCGCTGCCCCATCTTGTCGAGGTGCTTCTCGATCTGCACACCGGGGGTGTCCATCGGGACGACGAAGGCGGAGATGCCTCGGTGGCCCTTCGTCGGATCCGTCTTCGCGAAGACGACGGTCCACGTGGCATGCCCGGCGTTCGTGATGAAGGTCTTCGATCCGTTGAGCACGTATCCGTCACCCCGGCGCTCCGCAGTCGTCTTCATGCGCGCGACATCGGAGCCCGCGTCCGGCTCCGACAGGCCGAAGGAACAGAGGATCGGAGAGTCGAGGAGAGGCGGAAGCCACGTTTCCTTCTGCTCGTCGGATCCGGCGATGAGGACCGGCCCCGCGCCCAGGCCGTTGGCCAGGATCGACGTGGCGATCCCCGAGCAGCCCCAGTTCAGCTCCTCGGCCACGAGCATCCCGTCGAAGGCCGGAAGCTCGGCGCCTCCGAGCGACTCCGGGACGTGCAGGTTCATCAGGCCGAGTTCGTGCGCCTTCGCGATCACGTCGACCGGATGGACGGAGCCCTCGTCGTATTCAGCCGACCGGGGCCGGATCTCCTTCTCCGCGAATTCGCGCGCCAGGGCGCGCAGCTCGCGCTGCTCGGGCGTCAGCGCGAACGAGACGCCGCCGGCGACGCCGGTCTCGACCTGGGTCATGGCTGGTCGCTCCTCGTTCGATTGACTAGTCAGTCAAAGGCACTCTACGCCGGTTCCCGGCGGCCGGTCAAGCGGGGACAGCCCGTTCCGTAGGATGTGCTCGCGATGGCGACGACGACCGAACCGGCCACGCTCGATCCGCTCGACTACCTCGCGATCGATGCGTTGCTCGACGACGAGGAGCGCGCGATCCGCGACACCGTTCGCGAGTTCGTCCGGTCGCGAGTGCTGCCAGACGTCGGCGACTGGTTCGAGGCCGGGACGTTCCCACGCGAGCTTATCGGGGAGCTCGGCAAGCTCGGCCTGCTCGGAATGCACCTCGACGGGTACGGGCTCCCAGGCGCAAGCTCGGTCGCCTACGGGCTCACCTGCATGGAGCTCGAGGCGGGCGACGCCGGGGTCCGAAGCGCCGTCTCAGTCCAGGGCTCGCTCGCGATGTTCCCGATCTGGCGCTGGGGCTCCGAGGAGCAGAAGGAGCGCTGGCTGCCGCCAATGCACACGGGCGAGGTCGTGGGCTGCTTCGGCCTCACCGAGCCCGATGCCGGCTCCGATCCGGGCTCGATGCGCACCCACGCGCGTCGCGACGGGTCCGATTGGATCCTGAACGGAGCGAAGATGTGGATCACGAACGGGTCGATCGCCGACATCGCGATCGTCTGGGCGCGCACGGACGCAGGCGAGATCCGCGGCTTCATCGTCGAGAAGGGAACGAGCGGCTTCTCGGCTCCGGAGATCCACAAGAAGCTCTCCCTGCGTGCCTCCGTGACCTCGGAGCTCGTCCTCCAGGACGTACGGGTTCCCGACGCGAACGTCCTGCCGGGTGCGACGACGCTGCGCGGCCCGCTCTCGTGCCTCGACGAGGCGCGGTTCGGCATCGTCTTCGGCGCAGTCGGGGCGGCGCGGGCGTGCTTCGAGTGCGCGCTCGACTACGCAGGTGAGCGAATCGTCTTCGGCAAGCCGATCTCCGGCTACCAACTCACCCAGCAGAAGCTGGCGGAGATGGCGCTCGAGATCAACCGAGCCACTCTCGTCGCCCTTCATCTCGGACGGATGAAGGACGACGGCGTCCTCCGCCCAGAGCACGTGAGCCTCGGGAAGATGGGCAACGTCCGAGGAGCGATCGAAGTGGCGAGGACGGCGCGCACGATCCTGGGCGCGAACGGCGTGACGCTCGAGTACCCGGTCATCCGCCACGTGAACAACCTCGAATCCGTGCTGACCTATGAGGGCACGCACGAGGTGCACACCCTCGTGGTCGGGCAGGCGCTGACGGGCGAGAACGCCTTCCGCTAGTCCTCCCCGTCTCAAGTGGGCCCTCGCGGGTGAGCCTAGAGCGCGAGCCCGCGCAGCGCGACCTCGACCACGGCCCGCTCCGCGCGTCGAACGTCGTCCTCGCCGTCGGGCAGCTGCCCGAGCACCCAGCCCGTCAGGATCTCCTCGAGCGCG
The DNA here is from genome assembly GCA_963831285.1 of uncultured Gaiellaceae bacterium. Taxonomy (GTDB): domain Bacteria; phylum Actinomycetota; class Thermoleophilia; order Gaiellales; family Gaiellaceae; genus GMQP-bins7. Next base: position 78,948 of record CAWHPO010000002.1, read on the forward strand.
CCATAGACGAGCCAGCTCGCGATCCGCGCATCGACGTCCCGACGGAAGGCGCCGCTCGCCTGGCCCTCCTCGATGATGCGCTGCACGATCGCGAACGCCTCACGCACCTCGTCGATCCGCCCCTGGATCTCGCGGCTGCGGGCGACCTCCCCCACCATCACCGTGACGAGGGCGGGGTCGTTGCGCCACGTCCGAAGGAGGATCTTGGCGATTCCTTCGAGCTTGTCCGACGGAGGCTCGTCGGTCGCCTCGACGGCACGGAAGCGCGCGAGCAGCTCGCCCCAGCTCTCGAGAAAGATCGTGTGCAGCACGTCTTCCTTCGACGCGAAATAGTGGTAGAGGAGTCCGTGCGCGACCCCTGCGTCCTCGGCGATGTCGCCGACCCGCGCACCGTGGTACCCGTGCTCCGCGAACACGCGAACGGCCGCCTCGAGGATGCGCTTCCGCTTGTCGGTCGATGCGATTGAACGGTCAGTCAACCGGGACGAGGATAGAGCTACGCTCCCCGCGCGTGCAACCGCTCGCCGACATGCTCGTGGTGGATTTCACGCGGTATCTCCCCGGTGCGTACGCGAGTCGCGAGCTCGCGCGACTGGGCACCCGCGTCGTTCGCGTCGAGCCGCCGGGGGGAGATCCGATGCGAGCGACGGCGGCTGCCTGGGACACGGCCCTGCGGGCGGGAAGCGAGTCCGTCGTGTGCGAGCTCCCGCGCGAGCAATCGTTCGCGCAGGCCCTCTGCGCTAGAGCGGACGTCGTGCTCGAGAGCTTCCGCCCGGGCGTTGCCGAGCGGCTGGGCATCGGGCCGGAGGACGTTCCCGGCTCGACCGTCTACTGCTCGATCACGGGCTTCGGCGAGAACGCCCGCCACCGCTCCCGTGCCGGCCACGACGTGAACTACCTCGGCTGGGCGGGCGCGCTCGAGGACACCGCCCCGCACCTGCCCCCGGTCCAGATCGCCGACCTCGCCGCCGGCGCGCTCGGAGCGGTAACCGAGATCCTCGCGGCGCTCCTGGAGCGGCAGCGAACCGGCCAGGGCGCGCACGTCGTCGTGTCCATGACGCATCGCTCGCACGACCTCGTCGCACACCGGCTCGGCGGAGAGGCGATCGCGAGGCTCCTCACGGGCGGACTCGCCTGCTATCGCATGTACCGGACGTCCGACGGACGGCACGTGACGGTCGGCGCGCTCGAGCCGAGGTTCTTCGAGCGGCTGTGCGCGCTCCTCGCGCGACCGGACCTCGCGGAGAGGCAGTTCGCTGCCGACCAGGAGGCGCTCGCGGCCGAGCTCGCGAGGGTCTTCGCGACGGAGACGCTGGCCTCCTGGCTCGAGCGCTTCGGCGACGAGGACGTCTGCGTCGGGCCGGTCTGGTCGCGCGAGGAGGCGGCGGCGGAGTTCGGGTCGCCTCAGCTCGGCGAGGACGTTCCGCTCGGGGTGCACACCGACGCCTGGCGGCGAGAGCTAGAGGCGTGATGCGGGTTAGGGGTGCGGGAGGGCCTGCTCCTAACCCACATCAGGCCTCGAGGGATGGACTGAGGCCGAGCGCGGCGGGGAGCGCGAGCAGCGTGTCGATGCGCTCCTCCTCGTCCGGGCGGAGCCCGTCCCGATCGAGGAGTATCCCCCGCATCCCGAGTGCGCGAGCGCCCTCGATGTCGTCCTCGTAGGAGTCGCCCACCATGACGGCCTCGTCCGGGGCGACGCCGAGCGCCTCGAGCGCCGCGATGAAGATCGAGGGATGGGGCTTGATCCGCCCGTGCGCCTTCGAGCCGATCTTCGCGTCGACCTCGAGCGCATGATGGACGACGAACTCGTCGAGGTCGCGCTGTCCGTTCGTGACAAGCCCGATCCTGAGCCGATGCCTGCGGAGCTCCTCGAGGACGGGCAGCGCGTCCTCGTACAGGGCGAAGTTCTCGTGACGCTCCCACTCGCGCACCATGTCCACGGCGCACGCCCGCGCACCGGTCGGGCTCCCGCCCATTCCGAGGACGATCTTCTCCGTGAAGGCGACCCAGATCTCCTCGTCGTGCACCAGGTCGCGCTCGCGCGACAGCGACTCGATCGAGTCGATGCGAGCCTGCGCGTAGCGCTCGGGGTCGAGCTCGAGGCCGTGCCGCTCGCCGACGCGCCGGTACCCCTCCGGCCCGAGCTCCGGCCCGGGGCGAAAGAGCGTGAAGTCGACGTCGAACAGGACAGCCCGCAGCACCGGTCGAGGATAACGAGGTCGATGCCGGCTCTCGATCGTCGAAGCGGCCGCCGGGTTGCACGCCGTGAAGCGTGGACGAAACGCCCGGTTGCCCTACCAACGCAGACGGCTGCCCCGGCGGCGAGCCGGTACGATGTCGCGCCCCGGGGTGTGGCGCAGCCTGGTAGCGCGCTCCGTTCGGGTCGGAGAGGCCCCCAGTTCAAATCTGGGCACCCCGATGTCCGTCGCGGGGGGAACCCGAGGTTCTCCCCGCGCGTCCCGTCTCTGGACTCGGGGCAACCTCGTTCCCCCGCCTCTGGGGAAGGGCGTTGCGGACCCCCGGCCGGCCTCAGTATGCTCAGAGCGTGACGGAAGCTCTCGAGAGGCGGGCCGCTTGACCCGCCCCGGCAGCAGATGACCCGGAGCCCGACGCGCGCGCACTGCGCCGGCGGGCTTTTTCTTTGCCCGAAGGAGGCGCCATGGCGAACCACCTGACCCCGGAGGAGCTCGCGAAGGAGACGGGGATGGACCGCGACGAGGTCATCCGCATCTGTCTCGCGGAGGGAGTGCCCATCTACCAGGGCAAGATCGACAAGACCCTCTTCCAGGCATCCCTGGAAGCAGTCGGCGCCGGGGCCAGGGCCGCCTCGAGCTCCTAGACGCGGCGCGCCTTCGGCCAGACGGTCTAGCTGGCCTTGGTACGAGCCCTGCGGGCGCGGGTCGGCTTCTCCGCGGGCTCCGCGGCGGGCTTCTTCTTCGCCGCCGCCACGCTGGCCTTCAGCGCCTCCATGAGGTCGATCACCGGAGCGACCTCCACGGGCTCCGGTGCGACGATCTCCTCGCCGCGCGTCTTCGCCTCGAGGAGCGCGCGAAGATCCCGCCGGTAGTCGCTCGCGAGCTCCGAGGGCTCGAAGTCACCGGCGAGGCTGTCGATGATCTGGTGCGCGAGCGCGAGCTCCGACTTCTTGACGGACGTGTCCTCGACGGCCTCCGAGATCTCGGCCTGCGAGTAGACGTCCTCGGCGAGGAACAGCGTCTCGAGCGCGAGGGCGTCCTCCTTGGCCCGCACGAGGCACAGGCTCTCGCGTCCGGCGCGGACGAAGCGGCCGAGCGCTGCCGTCTCGGTCTCGCGCATCGCCTCGAGGAGGAGGACGTACGGACGGCGCTGCGCGGGGGCGGCTGCGGGGACGAGGAAGTAGGTGCGGTCGAAGAAGATCGGGTCGACGTCGTCCTGCTTCACGAACCGGGTGATCTCGATCGACCGGGAGTCGTCGGCGCGCTCGATGGCCTCGAGGTCGGCGTCCTCGACGATGACGAACTGGCCCTTCGTCACCTCGAACCCCCGGACGATCTCGTCCTGCGTGACCTCGCGGTCGTGGGTGGGGCACCAGCGCTTCTGCTTGATGGGGGTGGCGCACTCGCGGTGCAGCAAGCGAAAGGAGACGTCCGACTGGCGTGCGGCAGGTTTCGTCGCCGGAGCGAGGCCCACGGGGATCGAGACGAGGCCGAAGCTGAGGGATCCGTTCCAAGTAGTGCGCATCTGCAGGGACTCTACGGATTCGCGGCCGGCATGAGGATCCCTTGCGGCAAGCGTCTAAGCTCAGAAGCGTGACCGAGACGGTCGAATCCGCCCTCGAAACGTCGCCCGGAGCGGCACCGCGGACCATCGCGCGGCTCTGGCGCGACGCCGTCGGCTCGGGTCGCGAGGGGGCGGCCTACCTCGTCGAGACGGACGACGGCTGGCAGCCGGTGTCCTGGGCGGAGGCGGACGAGCGCGTGCGCGGCTACGCGAACGGCCTGCTGGCCCGGGGCGTCCGCAAGGGCGACACGTTCGCCCTGCTCGCGCGCAACAGCCTCGACTGGGCCCTCCTCGACTTCGCGCTCGCGCAGACCGGCGCGGTGGGGATCCCGGTGTACGCGTCCAGCTCGTCGCGCGACGTCGCCTACCTCCTCGCCCACTCGGAGGCGGTGGGGATCGTCTGCGAGGACGCCGGGCAGCTAGCGAAGGTCGAGGACGTGAGGGACGAGCTGGCGGCGCTGCAGCACGTCCTGACGTTTCACGACCTCGACGGCCTCGCCGCCCACGGACGCGACTTCGCGGCCGCCCATCCGAGCGCGCTCCACGACGCGACGGCGGCGATCGAGGAGGACGACCTGTACACGATCATCTACACCTCGGGCACCACGGGGCCGCCCAAGGGCTGCATGCTGCGCCACCGCAACTACTACGAGATGGCGAGCGTCGTCGACCGGATGCCCGAGTACTACCGCCCCGACGACCTCATGCTCCTGTACCTGCCGCTCGCCCACAACTACGGGCGGCTGATGCTGCTGCTCGGTGCGAAGGTCGGATTCACCATCGCGTTCCTCGCCGATCCGCTGCGAGTCGGAGAGGTGCTGCCAACGGTGCGCCCGACGCTGCTCCCGTCCGTCCCACGGGTCTACGAGAAGATCTACTCGGCGGTCCAGGCACGGTTCGCGGAGGCGACCGGCGCGAAGAAGAGCCTCGTCGACTGGGCCCTCGGCGTCGGCCGCGAGGTCAGCGCGCTCGAGGCCAGGGGCGAGGGGCTCCCCGTCGGCCTGCGCACGAAGCGGGCCGTCGCCGACCGCCTGGTCTTCTCGAAGGTGCGCGAGCCGCTCGGCGGGCGACTGCGCATGGCGGGCTCGGGCGGCGCGCCGCTCGCGCGCGAGATCGCGGAGTTCTTCGACGCCGTCGGGATCCGCATCACCGAGGGCTACGGGCTCACGGAGTGCACGACGGCCTGTGCCGCGAACGTGCCGGACGGCTACCGCTTCGGCAGCGTGGGCAGGCTGCTGCCCGGCTTCGAGGTGCGCATCGCGGCGGACGGGGAGATCGAAGTGCGGAGCGAGACGATCTTCGAGGGCTACTACAAGGAGCCGGAGGCGACCACGGAGGTGCTCGACGCCGACGGCTGGCTCAAGACGGGCGACGTCGGGACGCTGGACGAGGATGGCTTCCTCCACGTCACGGACCGCAAGAAGGACATCCTCGTCACCGCGGGCGGCAAGAACGTGGCGCCGCAGAACATCGAGAACGAGCTGAAGACCTCCCCGTACGTCTCGCAGGCGCTCGTCCTCGGAGACCGACGACCGTACGTCGCTGCGCTGCTGACGCTCGACGCAGTCGAGATCGGACGCTGGGCGGCGGAGCAGGGCATCGACGGGGACGTCGGGCAGCTCGCGTCGGACCCCCGCGTGCATCGGCTCCTGCAGGAGGTCGTCGACGACGTCAACCGCGAGCGCTCGCGCTACGAGCAGGTCAAGCGCTTCGCGATCCTGCCGCGCGACTTCACGATGGACGCGGACGAGATCACCCCCACGCTCAAGCTCCGTCGCCGCGTCGCGCAGGAGCACTTCGCAGACGAGATCGAGGAGCTGTACGCGAACCCGCCCGCACACGCGAGCGACGAGTGAACGTCGGAACCGCGGGCTACAGGCGGCGCGCGCCGACGTAGGTCGCCGCGTACCACGAGTCGTACAGGCTCGAGATCTTCACGACGTCGCCGGTGTGCGGCGCGTGCACGAACTGCCCGTTCCCGATGTAGATCCCGACGTGCCCGAGCCCGTCGAAGAAGACGAGGTCGCCCGGAGCCAGCTGCTCGCGCGGGACGGCGATCCCGTAGCCGTACTGCGACGCGGCGTGGTGCGGGAGCGAGATGCCCACCTGCGCGAACACGTACGCCACGAAGCCGGAGCAGTCGAAGCCGGTCGCGGGGCTCGACCCTCCCCACACGTACGGGGTGCCGAGGTACTGGAGCGCGATCGAGACGACGCTGCCGTACTGCGGCGCGGGGATGTCAGGGTCGTAGACGGGCTGGTCCGAGGAGGTCACCGCGACCGTGGCCTGGGCGGCGAGCTGCTGCTGCGCGTCGATGGCCGCCTGCTGTGCGGCCGCCGCGCGCGCCCGTGCCGCCGCGGCGAGCTCCGCCTGGCGCCGCACCTCCGCAGCCTGCAGCTGGGCGATCTCGCCCTTCACCGACTCGAGGAGCTGCTTGCGCTCGTTGAGCTGGCTCTCGATCGAAGCCTTCTGCGCCGCGCGGTCGGAGACGACGCTCGCCTGCCGCGTGCGCGCGTCCTGCAGGTTGGCGCGGCGGGTCTCGACCTCCTTGCGGTAGGTCTTGACGGCCCGCAGGATCGACGCGTCCTGGCTCGAGACGCGCTCGATCGCGTCGAGGCGGGCGATGATGTCGTCGAGGCTCTGGGCTCCGAGGATGACCTCGAGCGTCGAGTCACCCTGACCGTTCACGTACAGGTCGCGAAGGCGCTTCGCGATTCGGCCCTGCGCAACCACCAGGCTCTTCTTCGCGGCCGTCAGGTGCTTCGCGTTCGCTGCGAGCTCGGTGTCGATGCGCCCGAGCTCGACGTTCGCGTAGTCGTACTGCTCGGCGGCCCGCTCGACGCTGGAGTCGAGCTGCTGCACCTGCGCAATGATCGCCTGAGCCTGCGCCTGCTTCGACTGGATGGACTGCCCGGACGCCGGACCGACGGCAAGCAGCAGCCCGGCGGCTGAGGCCGCAGCGAGAACGGCTATCGGCGCCCATCCGGTTCGCGGGCCTCTGAGGATGGCCCCTGGTCGTCCCCGGACAGACCCGCCGGTGGCGGTCTGGCCCGTCACAAGTCGGAGACCCTAGCAGCCTCCCCGGACGCCTGCAACCTTTGTCTGAGCCAAAAATATCTGCAAAGAGGACACTTGCCGCAGGCTCCGCTCCGACACTGTGTTAGGGTCACCGCCTCGTGGTCAGGGGAACACGGAGGTGGGGGCCGCTCCTCGGCGCGGTCCTCGTGGGAGCGCTCCTCGGCATCGTCGGCGCGGCCCAGGGCCAGCCGCAGGCCGAGCAGGGCTACCGGATCAAGGTGGACGCGGTCGCGTACTACCTCCCGGGCCGAACGGCGCTCGGCGTCCCCGTCCGCAGGGGTGTCGTCGCCGTCGATCCGCAGCTCATCCCGCTCGGCACGAAGCTGCACGTGCCGGGGTACGGGCCGAGCCTCGCCGCCGACGTCGGAACCGCGATCAAGGGCCGCATCATCGACCTCTGGTTCCCGAGCACGGCCGAGGCCCGAGCCTGGGGCCGTCGCAGCGTCACGATCATCGTCTACAGGTAGGTCGCGGAGCGCCCGCCGTCGGCGCGCTCGTGTACACCGTCGTTCGTGAGAGCGGTCGTCGCTTTCGTCGCCGCGGTGGCGCTGGCCGTCCTGGCCTCGTCCGGCCAGGCCGCCGCCCCCACGCTCGACGCCAGGCTCGGTCGTGCGCTCGTCGCACGCGGGATCGCGCCGGCGCTCACGGCCGCGGTCGCGGTCGACCTGCAGACCGGCGCCACCGTGTACTCGGGGCACGCCGACGTCCCGCTCCTGCCCGCGTCGGCCGAGAAGCTGCCCGTTTCGCTCGCGGCGCTCCGCCTGCTGGGGCCGTCCTATCGGTTCCGGACCGAGGTGGTCGGAGACGGCGAGAAGAGCGGGCGTACCTGGGACGGCGATCTCGACCTCGTCGGCTACGGCGACCCGACGCTCGCCGAGTCCGACCTGGGCGAGCTCGCGCGCGACGTCGCCCGCTGGGGTATCGAGCGCGTGAGCGGGCGCGTCGTCGCGGACGAGAGCTACTTCGACGCACGCCGCGACGCTCCGGGCTGGAAGCCGTCGTACGCCGGCATCGAGTCCCGCCCGCTCTCGGCGCTGTCCGTCGAGGGCGCGCGGGTCGCGGGAGCGAACGGCTCGGCGCCGGCCGCTGCGCGCATGTTCACGGCCGCGCTCGAGCGTCGCGGCGTGTCGGTGCGCGGCGCGCCGAAGACGGGGCCTGCTCCCCACGACGGGTTCGCGCTCGCCGTCGACTACTCGGACCCACTCGTCGACATCGTCCGAGAGATGAACCAGCAGAGCGACAACTTCGTGGCCGAGATGCTGCTGAAGGAGCTGGGAGCCTCGGTCGCGCGGCACGGCACGACGACCGCAGGAGCACGGGTGGTCGGGCGGGAGCTGCGGGTCGCAGGCGTGCCGACAGCAGGCGTCCGCATCGCCGACGGCTCGGGTCTTTCCCGCCGGGACCGCCTCACGCCAGACGCGCTCGTCTCCATCCTCCGCGCAGGCGCAGCGGACCCGTCGATCGGGGACGCGTTCGTGACGTCGCTTTCGGTCGCGGGGATCTCCGGCACGCTCGAGCACCGCCTCGATCGCCGCGCGACACGCGGGCGCGTGATTGCGAAGACCGGAACGACGAACGTCGCCTCGGCGCTGGCCGGGTTCGTCCGCAGGCGCTACGCGTTCGCGATCCTGCAGAACGGCTATCCCGTCCCCTGGTGGACGGCACGCGCCGCGCAGGACCGCTTCGTGACGGTTCTAGCGCGTTCCTAGCAACGCTCGGAAGTCGTCCTCGGTGAGGATCGTGACCCCGAGCTCCTCGGCCTTCCGCGCCTTCGCACCGGGGCTCTCGCCCACGACGACGGCCGTCGTCTTCTGCGACACCGAGCCGGTGACCTTCGCGCCGAGCTCCTCGAGCGCGGCCTTCGCCTCCTCACGCGTCCAGCCCTCGAGCGTGCCGGTCACGACGTACTGGCTCCCGGCCAGGCGACCTTTCGCGGAGCGCTCGGCCTCGGCGGTCGAGAGCTGCAGCCCGAGCTCGCGCAGCTCGCCGACGAGGGCGAGGTTCTCGTGGTCGGCGAACCACTCGGCGAGGAGCTCGGCCCGCTCGGGGCCGATGCCCTCCACCTCTTCGAGCTGCTCGAGGGTCGCGCTCGCGAGCGCTTCCACGGTCCTGAAATGGAGCGCGAGGCTCCGCGCGATGACCCACCCCACCTTCGGGATGTTCAGGCCGAAGAGAACACGGGAGAACGGCTGCTCCTTCGAGCGCTGGATCGACTCGTACGCGCGCGCCGCGGAGATCTCCGCAAAGCCCTCGAGCTCGGCGAGCTGCTCGGCCGACAGCCGGTAGAGGTCGGGCAGCGAACGCACGCTACCCTCGTCCCACAGCTTCTTGATCGTGCTCGAGCCGACGTTCTCGATGTCGAGCGCCGGCCCGACCCAGTGGTAGAGCGTCTCGAGGCCGCGCGAGGGGCACGCGCGGTTGGGACAGCGGTGCATGACCTCGCCCTCGGGGCGCACGATCTCGGTGCCGCACAACGGGCAGCGCTTCGGCATCCGCCACGGCTTCGTTCCAGGGGCATGCTCGCCCGCAGGCCCGACGACCTGCGGGATGACGTCGCCGGCGCGCTGCACGATGACGAGATCGCGCTCGCGGATGTCCTTGCGCCGCACGTCGTCCTCGTTGTGCAGCGTCGCGCTCGAAACGGTGACGCCCCCGACGTGCACCGGCTCGAGCTCCGCGAGCGGGTTGAGGACGCCGGTCCTCCCCACCCGCACGTGGATCTTCAGGAGCTTCGTCACCGCCGACGTGGGAGCCCACTTGTACGCGCGCGCGAAGCGGGGCCGACCGTGCAGCGAGCCGAGCCGCCGCTGCTGGTCGAACGAGTCCACCTTGACGACGATCCCGTCGATCTCGTAGCCGAGCCCGGCGCGGCGCTCCTCCCACGTCTCGCACGCCTCGGCGACGGCTGCGATCGAGTCGAGGCGCTCGGCGTCCGGGTTCGTCCTGAAGCCGCGAGCTCGCAGCCACTCGAGCGCCTCCCACTGCGATCCGAGCTCATGGCCCTCGAGGATCCCGACCCCGTAGACGAAGATCGAGAGCGGTCGCTCGGCCGTGACGGCGGGGTTCAGCTGCCGGAGGGACCCCGCGGCCGCGTTCCGGGCGTTCGGAGCCGGCTTGCGGCCCGCGGCGAGCTGCGCCTCGTTGAAGCGCGCGAACCCGGCGAGCGGGAAGTAGATCTCGCCGCGCACCTCGGCGCGCGCCGGCGCAGCCTCGTCGTCCCCGGAGCGCATCCGGAGCGGGATCGCCTCGATCGTGCGCAGGTTCGCCGTGACGTCCTCGCCGCGCTCGCCATCGCCGCGCGTCGCACCGCGCACGAGGACGCCGTGCTCGTACACGAGAGAGACGGCCGAGCCGTCGATCTTCGGCTCGAGCACGTACGCGACCGGCTCGTCGGTGCCGAGCCGCTTGCGGACGTCGTCCGCCCACTTCTCGAGCGCCTCGCTGGTCGTCACCTTCTCGAGCGACCCCATGGGCGAGAGGTGCTGGACCTTGCGGAACCCGTCCGCGGGCGGCGCGCCGACGCGCTGCGTCGGCGAGTCCGGGGCGATGAGCTCGGGGTGCTCCGCCTCGAGCGCCGCCAGCTCGTCGAAGAGCGCGTCGTAGGCGCTGTCCTCGAGCTCCGGGTCGTCGAGGACGTGGTAGCGGTAGTTGTGGTGCTCGACGAGGCGGCGGAGCTCCGCCGCCCGCTCGGCAGGAGCGGCCGTCCTAGAGGGCACGCAGGAGCTCCTCCGGAGTCCGGACGAACGCGTCCGGCTCCTCCGCGAGCAGCCGCTCGTCCGGGTGGATCCCGCCCCAGCCGACCGCGATCGCGAACACGCCGGCCGCCTTGCCCGCGCCGATGTCGAACGGCGAGTCGCCGACGTAGGCGGCGTCCTGCGGCGAGCCTCCGAGCTTCTCCACGGCGAGAAGCACCGGTTCCGGGTCGGGCTTGTGGCGCTCCGTGTCCTCGTGGGCGACGACGACGTCGAACGAGCTCGCGAGCGCGGGGAAGCGCGCGAGGGCGAGGTCGACCGTGCGGTGCCGCTTCGCGGTCACGATCCCCAGCTTGCGGCCCTCCGCGCGGAGTCCCGGCAGGAGCTCGAGGAGGTCGTCGAACGCCTCCAGGGTCTCGTGCAGGCCGTCGTTGTGCTCCTTGTAGACGTCGAGGAGCTCGTCGGCGTGGTCCGCGTCGATCGCGGTCATCTGCGCGACGATCCCCTGCCCGCCGATCGTCGTCCCGAGCTCCTCCACGGGGATCTCCCGCCCGAGCACGGTCCGCACCGCGTGCTGCATCGACGCGAGGATGATCGGCCCCGAGTCGATCAGGGTGCCGTCGAGGTCGAAGAGGACGATGGGGAAGCGGACTCCGGCCACGCGGCGATCGTAGCCGCGCTCAGTAGCGCACCCGCTCGAGGTAGAGGCCGTGGGGAGGCGCCGTGAGGCCCGCCTCCGAGCGCGGCCTCCCGTCGAGCAGCCGCTCGATCCGCGCCGGGGCGTCGGCCCCCGCTTCGAGCATCGTCCCGACGAGCGTCCGCACCATGTGCCGGAGGAAGCTGTCCGCGGTGATCGTCAGCTCGAGCAGGTCGTCCGCCGCCTCCCAGTCGACGGCCTCGACGTTCCGGATGAACACGTCGTGCTGCGTCTCGCTCGGCGTGAAGGCGCGGAAGTCGTGCTCGCCCACGATCAGCGTGGCAGCCTCGCGAAGGGCGTCGACGTCGAGGGGGCGCCTCCACCACAGCGCCCGCCGGGCGTCGAGCGGCGAGCGGGTGCGACGCAGGAGCACTCGGTAGCGATACGAGCGCGCGAGCGCCGAGAGGCGCGCGTCGAACGCGTCGGGCACCTCCTCGGCTGCGACGACGGCGACATCCTCCGGCAACGCCGAGCTGAGGGCGTCGGCGGCGGCGTGCGGAGGCGGCCCGCCCTCGACGGCGACGCTCGCGACCTGCCCGGTCGCATGGACCCCCGTGTCGGTGCGGCCGGCGACGGCGAGCGCGTCCCAGCGCGGAAATGTCGCCGCGAGTGCCTCGCGGACCGACTCCTCGACGGTCCGGAGCCCGGGCTGGCGCGCCCAGCCGTGGAAGGCGCTCCCGTCGTACTCGAGCGTCAGCTTGAGCTTCACGTCACGATTCGGCGGCCGGGAGGACCTCGAGCGTCAGCCCGTCGACGGCGCTGACCACGAGCTCCGAGCCGGCGTCGCAGCCGACGTCGCAGCGCGCGCGCCAGATCTCGCCGTCGACTCGCACCTGTCCCTCCGGTCGCAGCTCGCCGACGGCCACCGCGCTCTTGCCGACGAGCGTCTCGACTCCGACCGCCGTGGTCTTTCGCCTCTTGTTCCACCAGAGCCCGATCCCCACCTCGGCCAGGTCGAGCACGAGCCCGGTAAGGACGACGACGATCCCCCACGGCATCGGAAGGAAGAAGATCGCGAGCACGAGGGCGACGAGGACGAGCACGCCGCGAGCGTACTCGCGGTGCGACGCTACTCGGGCTCTGGCTCTTGCTCGGCCCGTCGTGCACGGGCCAAGGCGACCGGCGAGGGCGCCGGCTCGAAGTCGACGAGCTCGAGATACACCATCTCGGCGGCGTCGCCCTGACGCTGGCCGAGTCGCACGATCCGCGTGTAGCCGCCGGGCCGGTCCGCGAAGCGCGGAGCCACCTCCGCGAAGAGCGAGTGCACGACGTTGTTCGAGCGAAGCGCGGCGAGCGCCTGCCGGCGAGCATGGAGATCGCCGCGCTTGCCCAGCGTGATCATCTTCTCGGCGAACGGCTTCACGGCCTTGGCCTTCGCCTCGGTCGTCTGGATCCGGCCGTGCTCGATCAAAGCGCCCGCGAGATTCGAGTAGAGCGCCTTGCGGTGGGCGGAGTCCCGCCCGAGCTTCTTGCCGGATCGCTGATGTCTCATCGCGCGTGTTCGTGGTAGGGGCGAGATCTATCTCGCCCCTACGCGAGCTCCTCGCCCTTCAGGCTCAGGCCGTGCGTCCCGAGCGCGGCGCGGACCTCCTCGATCGACTTGCGACCGAAGTTGGGGATCGCGACGAGCTCGTTCTCGGACTTCGACGTGAGGTCGCCGATCGTCTCGATGCCGACCCGCTTCAGGCAGTTGTAGGAGCGGACGCCGAGCTCCAGCTCCTCGATCGGGAAGTTCTCCATCCCGTGCATCACCGGCGCCTCGGCGACGGTCTCGGTCGTCGCCTCACCGAGTCCCTCGATCGCGTCGAGGTCGGTGAAGATCGCGAGCTGGCGGATGAGGATCTCGGCCGCCTGGCCGATGGCGTCGCGCGGATCGAGCGAGCCGTCGGTCGTGACGTCGAGGACGAGCTTGTCGTAGTCCGTCCGCTGCCCGACGCGAGCCGCCTCGACCTCGTACGCGACGCGGCGCACGGGCGAGAAGATGGAATCGATCGGGATCACGCCGATCGTCGTCTCGGGGCCGCGGTTGAGCTCGGCGGGCACGTACCCGCGCCCGCGTCCGATGGTGAGGGTCATCTCGAGCTTGCCCTTGTCTGAGAGGTGCGCGATCTCGAGCTCCGGGTTCAGGATCTCGAGGTCGGCGGGCGCCTCGATGTCGGCTGCCGTGACCACGCCGGCGCCCTTCTTGGCGACGTACACCTCGATCTCGGGCGACGCGCCGTGGAGCCGGACGATGAGGTTCTTCAGGTTGAGGATGAGGTCGGTCACGTCCTCGCGCACGCCGGGGAGCGTCGTGAACTCGTGCGCGACACCCTCGATCTTGACCGCGGTGACCGCGGCGCCTTCGAGTGACGAGAGCAGCACCCGGCGGAGCGAGTTGCCGAACGTGTGACCGAAGCCGCGGTCGAGCGGCTCGATTGCGAACACGCCGCGATGGTCGTCCGCGTCCTCGTGGACGATCTTCGGCGTCTGGAAGTCCATCAGGCTGGTTCTTGTTGCCAAGGTGATCCTTTCTTGTCTTCGTAGGGGCGAGACATGGCTCGCACCTACAACGGAGCGGTTACTTCGAGTAGAGCTCGACGATGAGCGATTCCTGAACCGGGGCGTCGATCTCGTCGCGCTCGGGCCACTTGAGCACGGTGCCGGTCAGGCCGTCGTGGTCGGCCTGCAGCCACGGCGCCACGGAGGCGGTGAGGTCGGTCGCGTCGCGGACGAGCTGCTCGACCGGGCTTCCCTGGCGGAGCGCGACGACGTCGCTCGGACGGACGCCGTAGCTCGGAATGTTCACCCTGCGTCCGTTCACCTGGAAGTGGCCGTGCCGCACGAGCTGACGCGCCTGCGCGCGCGAGCCCGCGAAGCCGAGCCGGTAGACGACGTTGTCGAGCCGCGTCTCGAGCATCCGCAGGAGGTTCTCGCCCGGAGCGCCGAGACCGCGCGTTGCCTTCTCGTACGTCGTGCGGAACTGACGCTCGAGGAGCCCGTAGTAGCGGCGCGCCTTCTGCTTCTCGCGCAGCTGAAGCAGGTACTCGCTCTGCTTGATGCGTCCGCGGCCGTGCTCGCCCGGCGGATAGCTCCGGCGCTCGACCGCGCACTTCTCGGTGAGGCAGCGCTCGCCCTTCAGGAACAGCTTGATGCCCTCGCGGCGGCAGACGCGGCACTTCGGGCCCAGATCGCGTGCCATCAGACGCGCCTCCGCTTGCGCTGTCGCACGCCGTTGTGCGCCTGCGGGGTGACGTCCTTCACGCCGAGGATCTCGAGGCCCGCGGCCTGGAGCGAGCGGATGGCCGTCTCGCGGCCCGAGCCTGGGCCTTTCACGAAGACCTCGACCTTCTGCAGGCCGTGCTCCATGCCCTTGCGGGCGGCGTTGTCGGCGGTGACCTGAGCGGCGAACGGCGTCGACTTGCGCGAGCCCTTGAAGCCCGCAGATCCGGCCGACTCCCAGACGATGACGTTGCCCTCGGAGTCGGTCAGCGTGACGATCGTGTTGTTGAACGACGTCTTGATGTGCGCCTGCCCGATGGCGATGTTCTTCCGGACCCGGCGCCTGGTGCGACCGCGGGTCGCAGATCTGCGAGGAGGTGCCATGCCTAGGTCTTGGTCGCGGCCTTCTTGCCGCGCCCGACTGTCTTCTTCGGGCCCTTCCGCGTCCGCGCGTTCGTCTTCGTCCGCTGGCCGTTCACGGGAAGGCCGCGCCTGTGGCGGATCCCGCGGTAGGCGCCGATCTCGGTCAGCCGCTTGATCGCCTGTCCGCGATCACGGCGCAGGTCGCCCTCGACCTCGAGGTCGGAGTCGATGTAGTTGCGGAGCTTCGTGACCTCCTCGTCCGTGAGGTCGCGGATTTTCTCGTTCGGATCGAGCTCGAGCTCGCGAATGACCTTCTGCGCAGTCGACCGCCCGATGCCGTAGATGTAGGTGAGCCCGACTTCGAGCCGCTTCTGCGTGGGGAGGTTGACGCCGGCGATGCGTGCCATCAGCTGTCTCAGCCCTGCCTTTGCTTGTGTCGCGGGTTGGAGCAGATGACGATCGTGCGCCCGTGACGCTTGATCACGCGGCAGCGCTCGCACATCGGCTTGACGGAGGGGCGGACTTTCATGTCGTCACTTCATCCGGAAGGTGATTCGGCCGCGGGTGAGGTCGTAGGGAGAGAGCTCGACCTTGACGCGGTCTCCCGGAAGGATGCGGATGTAGTTCTTGCGCATCTTTCCGGAGATCTTCGCGAGGATCTCAGGGCCCGAGTCCAGCTGCACGCGGAACATCAGGCTCGGGAGCGCCTCGACGACCTCGCCCTCGGACTCGATCTTCTCTTCCTTGACTGCCACTGTCGCGCGCGAATAGACCTTTCGGTTGGCGGTTTCCTGTGAGTGAAGCGGCGCGAAGCGAGGCCCGCACCGCGGCGGGACATCGTAGCAGAGCGCCCCCGGCCGACGCGTGGCCACGGCCGGTCCGACCGCCTGCCTGACGCGGCCGCCCGCTGGCACGGTGCGGCGATGGAGTGGGCGCAGGCAGCGACGATCGTGACGGCGGTCGCTGCCTGCACGGGGTTCCAGGCTCTGTGGATCTCGCGGGCACTCGACCGCGTGTACGCCGCGCTCGATCGGATCGAAAGTCGTCTCGATCGCGTCGAGGGTGTCGTCCTCCGCGACTTGGGCGAGCGCGTTGCTCGGCTCGAGGCTGCCCACGGCGACTGATCGAACGCCCCGCGACTAGATCTGCACGCCTCCGGGGACGCCCACGCGCGGCGTGAGGATCCGCGGGCCGTCGGCCGTGACGGCGACGGTGTGCTCGAAGTGCGCGGACATCGAGCCGTCCACCGTGCGGACGGTCCAGCCGTCGTCCATCATCGCGACCTCGGACGAGCCTGCGGTGATCATCGGCTCGATGGCGATCGTCATCCCCTCGGAGAGCCGCGGCCCGCGGCCGGGCTCCCCGAAGTTCGGGATGTGTGGGTCCTCGTGGTAGTAGCGGCCGACGCCGTGGCCGACGAGGCTGCGGACGACGGAGAAGCCGCCTGCCTCGACGACCTCCTGGATGGCGTGCGAGAGGTCTCCGACGCGGTTCCCGACGACGGCCTCCGTGATCCCCGCGGCGAGGGCGTCCTGCGCGACGTCGAGCAGGCGCTGCGACTCGGCGTCGATCTCGCCCACGCCGAACGTGTAGGCGCTGTCCGCGATGTAGCCGTCGAGCGTGATGCCGACGTCGAGCGTGACGAGGTCGCCGTCGCCGACCTCGGACGCGTCCGGGATGCCGTGGACGACGACGTCGTTGGGCGAGATGCAGATCGCCTTCGGGTAGCCCTTGTAGCCCTCCGAGGTGGGGATGCCCCCGTGCTCGCGGATGAAGTCGCCGGCGGCTGCGTCGAGCTCGTCCGTGGTCACCCCCGGTCGGATGAGCCTGCCGACGTGCGCGATCGTCTCCGCGACGAGCGCGCCGGTCGCGGCCATCTTCTCGATCTCACGGGGGCTCTTGCGGATGATCATCGGCTCGCGGCGACGCTGTCGAGCGCGTCCTGGATCGACGCGAAGACGTCGTCCATCGTCTGCTCGCCATCCACGATCACCTCGATGCCGGCGAGCTGGTAGCGGTCGACGACGAGCTCGGTGAGCTCGTGGTAGAGCCGGAGCCGGTTGCGAATCGCCTCGGGCGAGTCGTCCGCGCGTCCCTCCTGCACCGCCCGCGCGCGCAGCCGGCCGGTCGCCACCTCGTCGGAGACCTGCAGGAGGATCACGGCATCGAGGGGCTTGCCGATCTCGTCGAGCATCGCGTCGAGCGCCTCGGCCTGCGCCATCGTGCGTGGGAACCCGTCGAGCACGAAGCCGTCCTCCTCGAGCAGGCGAGCGCGGATCAGGTCCACCATGAGCTCGTCGGGGACGAGGTCGCCGCACTCGAGGATCGGCGCCACGCGCGCGCCGAGCTCCGTGCCTTCCGAGATCGCGGCGCGCAGGATGTCGCCGGTCGCGACGTGCGGCACGTCGTAGGCCGCGGCGATCCGCTTCGCCTGGGTGCCCTTGCCCGACCCCTGCGGGCCGAGGATGAGGATTCTCACGGATCGCTCCGTCGTAGGGACGACATGTATGCCCCCCTACTTGAGGAAGCCCTCGTAGGAGCGCATCATCATCTGCGACTCCATCTGCCGCATGGTGTCGAGCGCCACGCCGACGACGATCAGCACCGAGGTTCCTCCGAGCGCGCGCGAGGTCGCCTGCGAGAAGCCGCCGTAGCGGATGAAGAGGCTCGGGAGCACGGCGACGGCCGCGAGGAACAGCGAGCCCGGCAGCGTCAGGCGCGCGAGCACGCGGTCGAGGTACTGCGCCGTGGGCGGGCCGGGCCGGATGCCCGGGATGTAGCCGCCGTACTTGCGCAGGTTGTCGGCCTGGTCGACGGGGTTGAACTGAACGGCCGTGTAGAAGTAGGTGAAGATCACGATCATTCCGCCCTCGATGAGCAGGTAGAGCCAGTTGCCGGGCTGGAAGTGCGCGTTCACGAAGTCGCGGCTCGCCGGGAAGTACGTCGCGATCGTCGGCGGGAAAGCGAGGATCGCGGCCGCGAAGATGATCGGGATGACGCCCGCCATGTTCACGCGGAGCGGCAGGTAGGTCGAGCCGCCGGCCGTCATCTTCCGGCCGACCATGCGCTTCGCGTACTGCACCGGGATCCTGCGCTGCCCCTCCTGCACGAAGACGACGGAGGCGCAGATCCCCACCGCGATCAGCGGGAAGAACAGCTTCTCCATCGGGCCGCCGTTCCACCAGGCGGCGATTCCGAGCGGGGCGCTCACCAGGATCGAGGCGAAGATGAGGATGGAGATGCCGTTGCCGATCCCGCGCTTCGTGATGAGCTCGCCGAGCCACATGAGGAGGACCGTTCCGGCCGTGAGCGACACGATGATGAGCACCATCTGGCCCGAGCCCGCATGCAGCGCGCCTTGGCTGCGGAAGAGGAATGCGTAGCCCGTCGCCTGCGCAGCCGCGAGGATCGCGGTGAGGTACCGCGTGTACTGCGTGATCTTCGCGTAGCCGGCCTCGCCCTCCCGCTGCAGCTCTCCGAGCCGCGGGATGACCACGGTCATGAGCTGGAGGATGATCGACGCCGTGACGTACGGCATGATCCCGAGGGCGAAGAGCGAGAACTGCGAGAGCGCGCCGCCGGAGAACAGGTTCAGGAGGCCGAGGACGTTGCCGCCCTGGCCGTGGAAGAAGTTGTCGATCGCGCTCGAGTCGACGCCCGGCGCCGGGATCCACGATCCGAGGCGGTAGACCGCGAGGATCACCGCCGTGAAGAGGACGCGCTTGCGGAGCTCGGGCACCCGCCAGGCGTTGGCAAGCCACGAGAACATGCCTACTCGATCTCCTCCGGCGCCGCCTCGGGCGCTGTCGCCTCCTCGGGCTCGGTCTCGGACTCCTCGACCTCCACCTCGGGCTCCTCGGCGGCCGGTGCCGATGCCTTGTGCTTCTTGCGCTTGCGCTCGACCGGCTCGCGGAGCCGTGTGATCGTCCCGCCCGCGGCCTCGATCTTCTCGACTGCCGAGCGCGAGAAGGAGTGCGCCGTGACGGAGAGCTTCTTCGTCAGCTCGCCCTCGCCGAGCACCTTCACGTCGACGGAGAGCTTCGAGATGAGCCCGGCGGCCTTGAGCGCATCGAGCGTGACGTCTGCCCCAGCGTCGAAGCGCGCCTCGAGGTCGCGAACGTTCACCGGCTGCGAGTACGTGCGGAAGGGGCCGATGGGCATCGCGTCCGCGGACGTGTTGCCACGGAGCTTTCCGATCCGCATGTCGATCGGCATCTGGCCGCCCTCGAAGCCCACCGGCATCGAGTGCGAGCCGGCGCGCGACTTCTGGCCCTTGATCCCGCGGCCGGAGTAGCGCCCCTTCCCGGAGCCGGGCCCGCGGCCGACACGCTTGCGCGCCTTGCGCGCCTGCGCCGGCTGCAGGTTCGAGAGGTTCAGCTCGTCGCTCACGCCGAGCGCTCCTCGATGCTCCCTTGAGGTCTCGAAGGAGCCACCGTGACCAGATGGCGGACCTGGCGAAGCATGCCCTGCAGCTGCGGGGAGTCCGCGTGCTCGGCGCTCCGCCCGATCTTGCCGAGGCCGAGCGCGCGCAGTGTCCCGAGGTGGCGATCGGACTGGCCGATGCCGCTCTTCACCTGCGTGATCAGGAGTGCGCTCACTGGCCGGAATCCTCCGGATCCTGGTTCGCAGAGCCGGCGGCTGCGGCCGCGTCGTCCTCGGAAGCCGTCTTGTCCGCAGGACGAAACGGCAGCACCTCGGCGATCGTCTTGCCGCGCAGTAGCGCGACGTCCTCGGGGCGGACGAGCCGCTTGAGCCCGTCGACCGTCGCTCGCGTCATGTTGATCGGTGTGGTCGTGCCGAGGCTCTTCGCGAGGACGTCGCGGATGCCGGCGAGCTCGAGGACGGCGCGCGTCCCGCCGCCGGCGATGACTCCCGTTCCCTCGCTCGCGGGCCGCAGGACGACGCGGGCTGCATCGAACCGACCGATGATCTCGTGGGTGATCGTCTGCCCGTGCTTGGGCACGCGGAAGAGGTTCTTGCGTGCGTCCTCGACCGCCTTCGAGATCGCGAGCGGGACCTCGCGGGCCTTCCCGTAGCCGAGGCCGACGCGGTCGACCTCGTCGCCGATGACGACGAGCGCCGTGAACGAGAAGCGCCGACCGCCCTTCACCACCTTGGCGACACGGTTGATCTCGATCACCCGCTCCTTCAGCTCGCGGGAATCCGGTGCCTGGGTCATGCTCAAAACTGAAGCCCTCCTTCGCGGGCGCCCTCGGCGAGGGCCTGCACGCGTCCGTGGTACAGGTAGCCGGCGCGGTCGAACACGCACGTCTCGATCCCGGCCTTCTTCGCGGCATCCGCCAGCGCCTTGCCGACCGCGTTCGCCTGCTGCATCTTCGAGTCGGACGAGCCGACGGTCTTCCAGCTCGCGGCCGCGAGCGTGCGCCGAGCGGCGTCGTCGACGAGCTGCGCGCTGATCCCACGATTCGAGCGGAAGACGACGAGCCTCGGCCGCTCGGCGGTGCCGGCGAGCTTGCCGCGGACGCGCCGGTGGCGGCGCAACCGCGCCTCGCGCTTCGTGAGCACACTCATGCTCGCTTCCCGACCTTCCTGCGCACCTGCTCGTCGCGGTAGCGGATGCCCTTGCCCTTGTACGGCTCGGGTGGGCGCACCTTGCGGATCTCCGCGGCCGTCTGGCCGACCATCTGCTTGTCGATTCCCTTCACGACGACCTGGGTCGGGCCGGGCACGTCGAAGGTGATGCCCTTGCGCGGTTTCACGACGACGGGGTGGGAGAAGCCGACCGCGAGCTCGAGGTCCGTCCCCTTGAGCTGGGCGCGATAGCCGACGCCCTGGATCTCGAGGTGCTTCTCGAAGCCCTTCGTGACGCCCTCGACCATGTTCGCGATGAGCGTGCGCGTCAGGCCGTGCAGGGCGCGGTCCTCGCCGCGCTCGGTCGGCCTGGTCACGAGGATCTCGGTGTCCTTCTTCTCGATCTGCATGCGCGCCGGGACGTCCTGCGTCAGCTCGCCGAGCGGGCCGTTCACCTGCACGCGCCCAGGGGAGATGGACACCATCACTCCGGAGGGCAGCTCGACGGGTTTGCGACCGATTCTCGACATGGGCTACCAGACGAACGCGAGCACCTCGCCGCCGACACCGCGCTCCGCGGCCTGGCGGTTCGTGATGACTCCGACGGACGTGGACATGATGGCGGTGCCGAGCCCGCCGAGGACGCGCGGGAGACGATCCTTCCCCGCGTAGACACGGCGCCCGGGCTTGGACACGCGCTTGAGGTCGGTGATGACCCGACGGCGGTCGCGCGCGAACTTGAGCTCGACCACGAGCATCTTGTACGGCAGCGGCCCGCCCTTGTCGTCCGTGGCCTCGACCACGCGGAAGTCCTTGATGTAGCCCTCGTCCTTCAGGATGCGGGCGATCTCCTCCTTGAGGTTGGACGTCGGCATCGAGGCCGACTCGTGGAGCGCGCGGTTGGCGTTCCGGATCCGGGTGAGCATGTCCGCGATGGGATCGGTGAGCACGACGCGTCCTCCTACCAGCTCGACTTCGTCATTCCCGGCACTGCGCCCTGGTGGGCGAGCTCGCGCAGGCAGATCCGGCAGAGCCCGAACTTGCGATAGACCGCGCGCGAGCGGCCGCAGCGGTTGCAGCGCGAGTACGCCCGCACCTCGTACTTGGGCTTCCGCTTCTGCTTGACGCGAAGAGACGTCTTGGCCATGTCAGTGCTCCTTCGAGTGCTCTTGCCCCGCCTTTGGCGCGCGAAAAGCAAGCCAGGCTAGGACGCAGGGAGCGTTGATACCCAAAGGTATCGACGCGACTGAGGACGACGGATGGCGCAGCTTTGCAGCCGCCAGAGGTGGGGATGAGAGTGCTTGAAGGAGCACTACTGCTGTTCCCCTCTGGAGGCGGCGAACGGCAGGCCGAGAGCGCCGAGCAGGGCGCGGCCGGCCTCGTCCGTCTTCGCCGACGTGGTGATCGCGACGTCGAGGCCGCGGATCGACGGAACCTTGTCGTAGTCGATCTCCGGGAAGATGATCTGCTCCCGGATCCCGATCGAGTAGTTGCCGCGGCCGTCGAACGAGCCCGGATCGAGGCCGCGGAAGTCGCGGATGCGCGGGAGGGCGATCGACGCGAGTCGATCGAGGAACTCGTACATCCGCGCGCCCCGCAGGGTCACCCGCGCGCCGACGGGCATCCCCTCGCGGAGCTTGAAGCTCGCGATCGACTTGGTCGCGCGGCGCACCTGCGCGCGCTGACCCGAGATCACCGTGAGCTCGTCGATCGCGGCGTCGAGCGCCTTCGCGTCGGTCTTCGCCTCGCCCACGCCCATGTTGAGGGTCACTTTCGTGACCCGAGGCACGTCCATGGTGCTCGAGGTGCCGAGCTCCTCCTGGAGCTGCGGGCGGATCTCGCTCTCGTACCGCTCCTTGAGGCGGGGCACGTACGTCTCGGCGGTCGGCGCGGCGGTCATCAGCGGTCGATCTCCTGCCCACAGCCCTCGCGCTTGCACACGCGAACGCGGACGAGCTCGCCCTTCACCTCGTGCTCGGCGATGCCGACGCGCGTCGGGTTGCCGCAGACGGGGCAGACGACCATGACGTTCGAGACAGGGACGGGCGCCGGCTTGTCGAGGATGCCGCCGGGGACGATCTGCGTGCCCCCCATGCGCGAGGAGTCGCGGATCGGGCGCGGCCTCGTATGCCGCTTGGCGACGTTCAGATTCTCGACGATCACGCGTCGCTCGGACGGGCGCGCCTCGATGACCCGGCCCCGCTTGCCGCGGTCCTTGCCGGTGAGGATCTGCACCGTGTCGCCCTTCTTCACCTTCATCTTCGTGGCCATCTACAAAACCTCCGGCGCGAGAGAGACGATCTTCATGAAGTTCTTCTCGCGGAGCTCCCGCGCGACCGGGCCGAAGATGCGCGTCCCGCGCGGGTTGGACTGCGGATCGATGAGGACGGCGGCGTTCTCGTCGAAGCCGATGAGCGTGCCGTCGTCTCTCGAGTAGGGCTTCTTCGTCCGAACGACGACCGCGCGCACGACCTCGCCCTTCTTGACCGCGCCCTGGGGCGTGGCCGTCTTCACCGTAGCAATGATCACGTCGCCTACCCGTGCGTAGCGCCGGTGGGAGCCGCCGAGCACGCGGATGCACAGGAGCTCGCGTGCTCCCGTGTTGTC
Source organism: uncultured Gaiellaceae bacterium (assembly GCA_963831285.1). GTDB lineage: Bacteria > Actinomycetota > Thermoleophilia > Gaiellales > Gaiellaceae > GMQP-bins7. The sequence continues at coordinate 101,877 of CAWHPO010000002.1, forward strand.
CGCCACCCGCAGACGCGACTCCTGTTGAATCACGGACGTCCTCCGGCCGGACAGATCGTGCGCGATGGCCGCGAAACGCAAGCCAGGTTAGGACGCAGGGAGCGTCCATAGTCGACGACTATGGACGCGACCGAGGACGACGCCTGGCGCGGCGTTGCAGCGAGCCAGCGTGCGCGAGCTGTGCGGGTGGCGGGCGTCATTACTTCGCGGCCTCCACGATCTCCTGCAGCCGCCAGCGCTTCATGCGCGAGAGGGGACGCGTCTCGACGACGCGGACGACGTCGCCGAGCTTCGCCTGGTTCTCCTCGTCGTGCGCGTGCAGGCGCGTCGAACGCTTGACGACCTTCTTGTAGCGCGGGTGCAGCTTCACGACGTCGACGCGGACGACGATCGTCTTGTCGGACGCGGCGGAGACGACCGTCCCCTGCCGCTCCTGGCGCCGCCCGCGGGAGTGCTCGGGCTTCTCGAGCCGCGCGATCTGCTTCCGCTCGGTCGCAGGGACGCGCGTGGGCCGGGTCTTTTTCGGACGTTCCGAGCGCGGGAGCCGCTTGCGCTTCTTCTTCGGCTCGGAGACGGCGGCGGGCTCTGCGGGAGCCTCCTCGGCTTCACGTGCTTCGGCGGCCTCCGGCTCGTCGGCTGCCTCCGCCTCGCCGACGGACGCGTCGGCCGGCTCGGCCTCGACTTCCGCAGCCTGCGGCTCGGGCTCAGGCGCCGACTCGGGCTCTTCGGGCTGGGGCTCGGGGTCGGGTTGCTCGACCGCGGGCTCGGCCTCGGCGGCCGGCTCCTCGACCTCGGGGGCCGCCTCGTCAGGCGCAGGTGCGTCCGCGACGTCCGGAGCGTCAGGGGTCTCGTCGCGCTCGGTCACGTTGTCGTTCTCGTCAGGCATGTGGCTACTTTCCTCGGTCGCGCTCGTTCTGGACGGTCAGGATGCGGGCGATCTCCCGCTTGGCGTGACGGAGGCGCGCGCTGTTCTCGAGCACGCCCGTCGCGGTCTGGAAGTGGAGGTTGAAGAGCTCCTGGCGGGTCTCGGCCATTCTGCGGTCGAGCTCGTCGTCGCTCAGGGCTCGCAATTCTCTAGCTCTCAAAGAGGTCTGCCTCTCGTCGTACGAACTTGGTCTTCAGCGGGAGCTTCTGGCCGGCGAGGCGCAGCGCCTCCTTGGCGAGCGGCTCGTCGACGCCGGCGAGCTCGAACATCACGCGGCCCGGCTTGACCACGGCGACCCAGCCCTCGGGCGAGCCCTTGCCGGAGCCCATGCGCGTCTCGGCCGGCTTCTTCGTCACGGGCTTGTCGGGGAAGAGGTTGATCCAGACCTTCCCGCTCCTGCGGATCTTCCTCGTCGCCGCGATCCGGGCAGCCTCGATCTGGCGGTTGGTGACCCAACCGGACTCGACCGCCTTCAGCCCGTACTCGCCGAACTGCACGGTCGTCTGGCCCGTGGACCTGCCACGCCGATGCCCCCGGTGGTGACGGCGGAACTTCGTCCTGCGCGGCATCAACATCAGCTCTCGCCCTCCTCCGGCGTGGCCTCGGGTGCCGGGGCGGGAGCATCCTGCACCTCGGGCTCGACGGCTGGTGTCTCGGGCTCGACGGCGGGCGTCTCGGGCTCCGGCGCGGACGCCTCCGGCTGCAGCTCGCGGCGCGGGCGCTGCCCGGGACGACCGCCTCCGGGTCGCTGAGCGCGCCGCTTGCGAGGAACGATCCCGAGGCCTTCGCGATCCTGACCGCGGCCGCGACCCTCCCGCGACGCGCCGAGGCCCTCGGCCGAGGCGCCGCGTCGGCGGCGCGCCTGATCCTGGTCGCCGAGACGCGTGTCGCGCGCGGCGGGAGCGTCGTAGCCCTCGGGCATGATCTCGCCCTTGTTCACCCAGACCTTGACGCCGATGACGCCGAAGGTCGTCTTGGCCACGGCCTGGCCGTAGTCGATGTCGGCGCGGATCGTGTGCAGCGGGACACGCCCCTCCGAGTACATCTCGCGCCGGCTCATCTCGCCGCCGCCGAGACGGCCGCCCGCGGTGATCTTGATGCCCTGCGCGCCCGAGCGCATCGCGGAGGCGAGCGAGCGCTTCATCGCGCGCCGGAAGCTCACGCGGTTCTCGAGCTGCTCGGCGATCGACTGAGCCACGAGCTTCGCATCGAGCTCGGGCCGCTTGATCTCGTTGATGTTGATGTGGACGTTCTTCTTCGTGATCGCGTGCAGCTCGCGGCGCAGGGCGTCGACCTCGACGCCCGACTTCCCGATGACGATGCCCGGGCGCGCCGTATAGATGTCGACCGTGATCCGCTGCTTGTCCTTGCGGATGAGGATGTCCGAGAGGCCCGCGTGCGACAGCTTCCCGAGGATGTGCTCGCGGATGCGAACGTCCTCCAGGAGATAGTCGGCGAACTCGGGCTTGCCCGTCCACCAGTTCGACTTCCAGTCGTGGATGACGCCGACGCGGAAGCCGCCGGGGTGAACTTTCTGGCCCATCAGGCCACCGCCTCCTTCGTGCGTCTTCGGGTTCTCGTCTTGGGCGTCGACTCGTCGGGTGCCGCGGATGCCGGCGTGTCCGCCTGCTTGCGCGAACGGCGGCGCGGCGTCTGCACCTCCGCTTGCTCGGCGAGGACGATCGTGACGTGGCACGTGCGCTTGCGGATCCGGTTGACGCGGCCGCGCGCACGCGGCTTCCAGCGCTTCAGCGTCGGCCCCTCGTCCGCGAAGGCCGCCTCGACCACGAGCTCGTCCCCGTCGAGGCCGTGGCTCGACTCCGCGTTCGCGACCGCGGAGCGCAGCACCTTCTCGATGTCCGTCGCCGCTGCGCGCGGGGTGAAGGCGAGAATCGTCCGTGCCTCGGGCACGCTGCGCCCGCGGATGTGGTCGAGCACGAGCCGCGCCTTGCGCGCGGACGTGCGCACCCACTTCGCTTGCGCGCGCACGCGCATCCGGTCGTCCTGGGTCGTCGTCGCCATCATCGCCGCTTCACCTGCGTCGCGCGGTCGCCAGCATGGCCACGGAAGGTCCGTGTGGGCGCGAACTCGCCCAGCTTGTGTCCGACCATCTGCTCGGTCACGAAGACCGGGACGTGCTTGCGGCCGTCGTGCACTGCGATCGTGTGCCCGACCATCTCGGGGAAGATCGTCGACGCGCGCGACCAGGTGCGGATCATCCGCTTGTCGCCGCTCGCGTTCATCGCCTCGATCCGGCCCAGCAGCCGGTCCTCGACGAAAGGCCCTTTCTTGGAAGACCTGCTCACTAGCGCCTCTTCTCCTTCCCGCGGCGACGGCCGCGGACGATCAACGAGTCGGATTCCTTGTGCTTGCGGCGCGTGCGCTTCCCGAGCGTGGGAACGCCCCACGGCGTGACGGGATGGCGTCCGCCCTTGGTCTTGCCCTCGCCGCCGCCGTGAGGATGGTCGACCGGGTTCATCGCCGAGCCGCGCACGGTCGGCCGCTTGCCGAGCCAGCGGCTGCGACCGGCCTTGCCGCTCGCCTGGTTCGCGTGATCCGTGTTCCCGACCTGGCCGATCGTGGCACGGCAGGTGAGGAGGACCCGGCGCAGCTCGCCCGACGGAAGCCGGAGAACCGCGTGCGGCCCGTCCTTCGCGACGAGCTGGATGGACGAGCCCGCCGACCGCGCCATGCGCGCGCCCTGACCCGGCTTCAGCTCGACGCAGTGGACGAGCGTGCCGGTCGGGATGTTCTGCAGCGGGAGCGCGTTGCCGGCCTTGATGTCCGCCTCGGGCCCCGACTCGACGGTCGAGCCGACGCGGAGCCGCGACGGAGCGAGGATGTACGCCTTCGTCCCGTCGACGTAGTGGAGCAGCGCGATCCGGGCCGACCGGTTCGGGTCGTACTCGATCGCGGCCACCTTCGCAGGAACGCCGTCCTTCGTCCGCTTGAAGTCGATCGTGCGGAAGCGACGCTTGTGGCCGCCGCCCTGGTGGCGCGTCGTGATGCGGCCGCGGTTGTTCCGGCCGCCCTTCTTCGTCAACGGCTCGAGCAGCGACTTCTCGGGCTCCGACTTCGTGACGTCGTCGAAGCCCGACGTCGCCATGAAGCGACGACCGGGGCTCGTCGGCTTGTACTTCTTCAGCGCCATTAGACAGCGGCTCCTTCGAAGATCTCGATCTCGTAGCCCTCGCGAAGCTCGACGATCGCCTTCTTCCAGCCGGGCCGACGGCCCTTCGTGAGCCCGCGACGCTTCGGCTTCGACTGCACCTTGAGCACGTTCACGCTCTCCACCTTCACCGCGAAGAGCTCCTCGACGGCCTGGCGGATCTGCGTCTTGTGTGCGTCCTCGTGCACCTTGAACGTGTACTTGCGGTCGGTGATGAGCGAGTAGCTCTTCTCGGAGACCACCGGTGCGAGCAGGACCTGGTTGGGATGGAGGCTCACGCGCCTACCTCCTCCGGCGCGAAGCCGGCACGACCGAGAACGAGCGGCAACGCGGCCTCGCTCACGACGACGGAGCGCGCCCACACGAGCGCCGCGACCTCGAGGTCGCTCGGAGCGGTCACGAGCACCTTGTCGAGGTTGCGGAACGACTTCGCGACGATCTCCTCGTCGTCCGTGACGACGACCATCGTCGGGCGCTCCGAGAAATCCGCGAGGAGCGCCGCGGCCTTCTTCGTCGAGGGAGCGTCGAAGCTCGAGGCGTCGAGGATCGCGAACGTGCCGTTCGCGGCGTGGTTCGAGAGCGCGCTCTTGAACGCCGTCCGCCGAGCCTTGCGGTTGACCTTCACCTCGAAGCTGCGCATGCCCGGCGCGAACGCGACGCCGCCTCCCGTCCAGTGGGGCGCGCGGGTCGTCCCGGCCCGGGCTCGGCCCGTTCCCTTCTGCCGCCACGGCTTGGACCGACCGCCGGCGACGAGCCCGCGGCTCTTCGAGCCCCGCGTTCCCGCGCGCGCCGCGTTCAGCTCGGCGCGGACGGTCTCGTGGACGAGGTGCGGCGTGAGCTCCACCGCGAAGACGGACTCCTCGAGCGTCACGTCGGAGCCCTTCGAGCCGCCGATGACGGGTGCCTTGGGGGCGGCCATCAGACGCTCCGGATCTCCACGACCCCGCTCTTCGGCCCGGGAACCGAGCCCCGGACGAGCAGGAGATTGCGCTCGACGTCCACCTCGTGGACGACGAGCCCCGGCTGCGTGACGCGCGTGCCGCCCATGCGGCCCGACATCTTCATGCCCTTGAACACGCGCGAGGGATACGCGGACGCGCCGATCGACCCCGGCTTGCGGACGTTGTGCGAGCCGTGCGAAACCGGCCCCATCGTGAATCCGTGCCGCTTGATCGTGCCCTGGAAGCCCTTGCCGACGGAGACCCCGCTCACCTTGATCTCCTCGCCCGGCGCGAAGCTCTCGACGGTGACGGTCTCGCCGACCGACAGGCCGCTCTCGCCGCGCAGCTCCACGAGGTGCCGGTGCGGGCCGACGCCCGCCTTCTTCAGGTGCCCGACCTCCGGCTTCGAGAGCTTGCGCTCGGCGACGGCGTCGAAGGCGAGCTGGATCGCGTCGTACCCGTCCTCCACGGCCGTCTTCACCTGGACGACGGGGCACGGCCCGGCCTCGATCACGGTCACGGCCGTCATCCGCCCCGTGTCGGGGTCGAAGACCTGGCTCATGCCGAGCTTCTTGCCGAGGATGCCCTTCACGCGGTTCTCCCCGAGGGCGACGCATGCGTCGCCCCTACAGGTGCGGGCCGGGTTGTGACGCCGCTCCGCGCCATCACAACTTGATCTCGATATCGACGCCTGCCGGCAGGTCGAGGCGCATGAGCGAGTCGACCGTCTTCGGCGTCGGCGAGTGGATGTCGATCAGGCGCTTGTGCGTCCGCACCTCGAAGTGCTCGCGCGAGTCCTTGTCCTTGAAGGGGCTGCGGATCACGCAGTAGACGTTCTTCTCGGTCGGCAGCGGGACGGGACCGGTGATCGTCGCGCCCGTGCGCTGCGCGGTCTCGACGATCTGGGACGCCGAGCGGTCCACCTGCTGGTGGTCGTAGCCCTTCAGCCGGATGCGGATCTTCTGCTGCGCCATGTGTCAGGTGGTGTAGAGGTCGGGCATGCCCGACCCCTACGCGATGATCTCCGTGACGACGCCCGCGCCGACCGTGCGCCCGCCCTCGCGGATCGCGAAGCGGAGGCCCTGGTCCATGGCGATCGGCTGGTGCATGTCGATCTCCATGTTCGTGTTGTCGCCAGGCATCACCATCTCCTGGCCCTCGGGCAGCTTGATCGAGCCCGTGACGTCGGTCGTGCGGAAGTAGAACTGCGGCCGGTAGCCGTTGAAGAACGGCGTGTGGCGTCCGCCCTCGTCCTTCGAGAGGACGTAGACCTCGGCCTTGAACTGTGTGTGCGGCGTGATCGAGCCCGGCTTCGCGAGCACCTGGCCGCGCTCGACCTCCTCGCGCTTGACGCCGCGGAGGAGCGCACCCGCGTTGTCGCCGGCCTGCGCGTAGTCGAGGGTCTTCAGGAACATCTCGAGGCCCGTGACCGTCGTCTTCTCCACCTGCGGATGGATGCCGACGATCTCGACCTCCTCGCCGATCTTGAGCTGGCCCTGCTCGATCCGGCCCGTCACCACCGTGCCGCGGCCCGTGATCGTGAACACGTCCTCGATGGGCATGAGGAACGGCTTGTCCACGTCGCGAACGGGCTCGGGAATGTACGAGTCGACCGCGGCCATGAGCTCGAGGATCTTCGGCGTCCACTCGGCGTCGCCCTCGAGCGCCTTCAGCGCCGAGACCTGGACGACGGGGATGTCGTCGCCCGGGAACTCGTACTTCGAGAGGAGCTCGCGTACCTCCATCTCGACGAGCTCCAGCAGCTCGGGGTCGTCGACCATGTCGGCCTTGTTCAGCGCGACGACGATCGAGGGAACCTCGACCTGGCGGGCGAGCAGGATGTGCTCGCGCGTCTGCGGCATCGGGCCGTCGGCGGCCGAGACGACGAGGATCGCACCGTCCATCTGGGCGGCGCCCGTGATCATGTTCTTGATGTAGTCGGCGTGGCCCGGGCAGTCGACGTGGGCGTAGTGCCGATTCTCGGTCTCGTACTCGACGTGGGCGGTGTTGATCGTGATCCCGCGCTGGCGCTCTTCCGGCGCCTTGTCGATCGCGTCGAAGTCCGTCGCCTCGGTGTTGGTGCCCGACTCGGCGAGGACCTTCGTGATCGCGGCGGTGAGGGTCGTCTTGCCATGGTCGATGTGACCGATGGTGCCGACGTTGACGTGCGGCTTCGTGCGCTCGAACTTCTGCTTGGCCATCTGCTCCTATCCTCCGAGCTCGTCGTCCAGGATTTACGGTGTCTTGTCGCCTCCCACGATCGCCTCGGCGATCGTGGCTGGAACTTCCTCGTAGCGGTCGAACTGCATCGAAAACGTCGCGCGGCCCTGGCTCATCGAGCGCAGGTCTGTCGCGTATCCGAACATCTCGGACAGCGGAACGCTCGCCCGAACTGCCTGGGTGCTGCCGGGCTGCGATCCACCGACCGGCTCGATCTGCTCGACCCGTCCGCGACGGCCGTTGAGGTTACCAATGACGTCGCCGAGGTACTCGTCCGCCGTCACCACCTCGACCGACATGACCGGCTCGAGGAGCTTCGGCTTCGCGCGCTTCATGCCCTCCTTGAACGCCATCGAGCCGGCGATCTTGAAGGAGCGCTCGCTCGAGTCGACCTCGTGGTACGACCCGTCGATCAGCTCGATCTTGACGTCGACGACCGGGTAGCCGGCGACGATGCCGGAGCTCATCGCCTCCTGGATGCCGTGGTCGACCGCGGGGATGTACTCCTTCGGGACGCGGCCTCCGACGATCTTGTCGTCGAACTCGTAGCCCTGCCCCGGGTTCGGGTAGAGGTTGATCAGGACATCGCCGTACTGGCCGGAGCCGCCGGTCTGACGGACGAACCTGCCCCGGATCTTCTCGGCCGGGGTCGTGATCGTCTCGCGGTACGCGACCTGTGGGCGGCCGACGTTGCCGTCCACGGAGAACTCGCGCTGGAGCCGGTCGACGATGATCTCGAGGTGCAGCTCGCCCATCCCCGCGATGAGCGTCTGCCCGGTCTCCTCGTCCGACGACACGCGGAACGTCGGGTCCTCCTCGGCGAGGCGCTGGAGCGCCGTGGCGAGCTTGTCCTGGTCGGCCTTCGTGCGCGGCTCGATCGCGACCGAGATGACCGGATCCGGAAAGGACATCGACTCGAGCACGATCGGGGCCGAGTCCACCGCGAGCGTGTCGCCCGTCGTCGTGAACTTGAGCCCCACGGCAGCGGCGATCTCCCCGGCGCCGATCTCCTCGCGCTCCTCCCGGTGGTTCGCGTGCATCTGCAGGATGCGGCCGATCCGCTCCGTCTTGCCGTTCGTCGTGTTGAGCACACGGTCGCCGGCCCTGACCTGACCCGAGTAGACGCGGAAGTAGGTGAGCTTGCCGACGTAGGGGTCGCTCATGACCTTGAACGCGAGCGCCGCAAACGGCGACTCGTAGTCGGGCGACCGGGTCTCCTCCTCCTCCGTCTTCGGGTCGAGCCCCTGGATGGGCGGGACGTCGAGCGGGCTCGGCAGGTAGTCGACGATCGCGTCGAGCAGGGCCTGCACGCCCTTGTTCTTGAACGCGGAGCCTGCGAGCACCGGTGTGATCGCGCCGGCGAGCGTCCCCTTGCGGAGCGCCTGGCGGATCAGCTCGGGCGTCACCGACGCCTCGTCTGAGAGGTACGTCTCCATGAGCTCGTCGTCGAACTCGGCGATGAGGTCGATCAGGGTGTGGTGGCCCGAGTGCGCCGCAGCTGCGAGGTCGGCGGGGATCTCCTCGACGGTGAGCTCGGTGCCGAGCGCATTGGAGTACCTGATCGCCTTCATCTCGACGAGATCGACGATCCCCGAGAACTGATCCTCGCTGCCGATCGGAACGTGGATCGGCACAGGACGCGCGCCGAGCCGGTCGCGCATCGACTGCACCGCGGCGTCGAAGTCCGCGCCGGTGCGGTCCATCTTGTTGATGAACGCGATGCGCGGCACGCCGTAGCGGTCGGCCTGGCGCCAGACGGTCTCGGATTGCGGCTGTACGCCTGCAACGGAGTCGAAGACCGCGACCGCGCCGTCCAGCACGCGCAGGCTCCGCTCGACCTCGACAGTAAAGTCCACGTGCCCGGGCGTATCGATAATGTTGATGCGATGGTCGCGCCACTCCGCGGTCGTCGCCGCCGACGTGATCGTGATGCCGCGCTCCTGCTCCTGCGCCATCCAGTCCATCGTGGCGGCGCCCTCGTGCACCTCGCCCATCTTGTGCGTGCGCCCGGTGTAGTAGAGGATCCGCTCGGTCGTCGTGGTCTTGCCCGCGTCGATGTGGGCCATGATCCCGATGTTCCGGACGCGGTCGAGCCCGACGGGTGTGGCGACGGTGCTCATGCCTCGGTCTCCGGTTACCAGCGGTAGTGAGCGAAGGCCTTGTTCGCCTGCGCCATCCGGTAGATGTCGTCCTTCTTCTTGTACGCGCCGCCCTGCTGGTTCGCCGCGTCCATGAGCTCGCCGGCGAGCTTCGCCGCCATGCCCTTCTCGCGCCGGTCGCGTGCCGCCTGGACGATCCAGCGCAGCGCGAGCGTGCGCGCGCGCCGCTGCGGCACCTCGACCGGAACCTGGTAGTTGGCGCCCCCCACGCGGCGCGAGCGGACCTCGAGCACCGGAGTCACGCTCTTGACGGCCTGCTCGAGCACCTCGAGCTGCGGCTTGCCGGTCTTCTCCGCCGCGAGCGCGAGGGCGTCGTAGACCGTGCGCTCGGCGATCGACTTCTTGCCGTTCAGCATGAGCCGGTTCACGAGCTGCGCGACGAGAACCGACCCGTGGACTGCGTCGGGCTCGATCTGGCGTGGCTGGATCTCTGCGCGGCGGGGCATCTCTACGCCCTCTTCGCCCCGTACTTCGAGCGCGCCTGGCGCCGCTCGGTCACGCCGGCGGAGTCGAGGCCGCCGCGGATGACCTTGTAGCGAAAGCCCGGGAGGTCGCGGACGCGGCCACCGCGGACGAGGACGACCGAGTGCTCCTGGAGGTTGTGCCCCTCGCCGGGGATGTACGCGCCGACCTCGACGCTGTTCGTCAGCCGTACGCGCGCGACCTTGCGCAGCGCGGAGTTCGGCTTCTTCGGCGTCGTCGTGTAGACGCGCGTGCAGACGCCGCGCTTCTGCGGCGCGCCCCGGAGCGCCGGGGTCTTCGTCTTCGTCTTCGGCGTCGCCCGGCCTTTGCGGACGAGCTGGTTGACTGTGGGCACGCGCTCTCCTACGGACGGTCGGTCGATTTCTTCACACAGAAAGGCAGGCGGGCGAACGTGCACACCCGCCGACCGGTCGCGGCATGGTAGCAAAGTGCATTTCTCCGAGCCCGTAGCCGAGGGGTGATGCCCCGAATACAGTGCGGCCTGGCGAGGAGGTGGTCGGAGGATGGTGACTGCGGTCGTGGCGGCGCTCACGCTGGTGGTCGTCGGCGTGCTCCTCGTCGCGGTCCGGTACCTGAACCTCCGTTCCGGACGGCAGACCGAGGCGATCCTGCGCCGGATCGACGGCCATCTCGAGGCGATCTCGACGAGCGTCGCCCAGGCCGTCGACCGGATCGTCGAGGCTCGGAGCTCGGGACCGCACCTCCTTCCCACGCTCGACTTCGACGCACTCGTCGACACCCTCCTCGCCGAGGCGGCGGCGCGCACGGGTGCCGACGCCGCCGTCCTGAGGGTCGACGGGCCCGGCGGCCGACCCGTCGTCGCGTCGTTCGGACACGGGGTCGACGCCGAGCCACTCGAGCTGACCTTCGACCCACCGGACCGGCGGGCGTTCCGCGCCGCGACGGTGGACTGGACCTATGCGCCGTTCGACGATGCCGATACGGCCCCCTTTCGTTCCGCGCTCGTCGCCCCATTCGACGTCGGTCGCGAAGCCCCCGGTGCCGTCGCCGTTTTCTCGAGGTCGCACGACGCCTTTCGAGCCGAGCAGGCGGGGACGCTCCGGGCGCTCGTCGAAGAGGCCCGGGTCGCGCTCGCGAACGCGCGCCGCTTCGCGGACGTGGAAGCTCGGGCGTTCCTCGATCCCTCCTCGGGAGTGCCCGACCGCCGCGGCTACGAGATCGAGCTCGAGCGCGCGGTCGCACGCGCGCGACGGACCGGGCAGCCGCTCACGGTCGCCATCGTTGCGCTCGAGGACGGCGTGCGTACCGAGCGGCGTGGGAACGGGATCGGGGAGCTGGCCCGCCTGGTCGGGCGCGTGACCCGAGGGAGCGACGTCTCCTGCCGTCGCGGCGGACGGGAGCTCGCGATCCTCCTGCCCGAGACGCGCGAGTCCGAGGCGTCGCGCCTCACCGCCCGACTTCGAGAGGAGGCGCGGCGCGCGCTCGGGCGCTCCGGTCAGACGACCTTCGCGGTGGGGCTCGCGGAGTGGCGCCCGAACGAGTCCGTCGAGGCACTCGACGCTCGCGCGGCCGCCGCGCTGCCGCGGCCGCTCGTGGCCGTCGCGCCCGGCCGCGGCGCGTCCCGCTCTCGGGGCAGCGCGGCTCCCGCCGCGCACGCCCCGACGGACGAGAACGGATTGCGGGCCGATGCCGTCGAGGAGCTCACGCGCAGGATGGCCGAGCCGCAGGGCCGCGAGCACCTGACGGTCGTCGCCCTCGACGTCACCGGGCTCGACGACGTGGCTGATCGCCTCGGCCGAGACGTTGCGGACGCCGCGCTCGCAGAGCTCGCGCGGCAGCTCGACCGCGGCGTCGGAGACGGATCCGTCCACCGAACGGGAAGGACGACGTTTGCGCTCGTGCTCGCCGGCTCGAGCGCCGATGCGGAGACGCTGCTCGGGACGCTGCAGGCCGGGCTCGGGTCGGCCAAGGCCGAGTACGAGCTGCGGCTCGGTGCAGGTGTCACGGAGATCGTGGCAGGCGATGACGGAGAGTGCGCCCTCGCTCGGGCCGAGCACGCGCTCTGGCAGGCGAGACAAGCCGGGGCCGGCACCGTCGTCGTCGCCCTCGCGGCGCCGAAGGCGCCGGGCTCCGCGTAGCCATTCCGGGCACCAGCGGTGTCCATGTTGCCGAGTACAGTTGCGGAGGGGTACCTCGGTCGAGGTTGCATCCCCCGAACGCGTGAGTACAAGGAGAAGTAGTGCCCGAATGAGAGTGCTCGACGTATGGCGATGACGCTCGTGCTCGTCGCCGCGGCCATCGTGGTCGCGGCGACCGTGATCGCGGTTCTGCTGAGCCGCCGGGAACGGGAGTCGCGTCCGCCCGACGAGGAGCTCGTCCGCGTCATGGCCGAGATGCGGTCGAAGATGGACGAGCTCGCGGGAGGGCTCTCCGAGGCGCTCGAGCGGGCAGAGCAGGAGAGCCGCCGGAACCGGCTGTTCGGCGAGCTCGGGGGCTCGATCGATCTGGAGGAGCTGATGGACCGCGTGCTCGACGCGGCCATGGAGATCCCGGGCATCGACGCCGCGATGATGGTCGTCGAGAAACAGGACGGCGCGCCGGCCGTCGTGACCCGTGGGATGTCCGCCCAGGAGTCCGCACGGCCGCCGACCTCGGGCGTCGCCGGGACGCTGCCCGGCACGATCACCGTCAGCTACCGCTACGGACGCGACCGCGACGGCACCGATGACGACCTCATCCGCGGCGGAGCGTTCATCCCGCTGATGGGACGGGAGCTCCGGCCGGTGGGGACGCTCTCGCTCTTCTGGCGCGCGGCGGATCACGAGCCCGACGCGCAGCTGCTCGAGCAGGCCGAGACGCTGGCCGCGAGCTGCATCTCCGCGATCGAGAACGCCCGCCGCTACGGCGAGGCGCGGAAGCTGGCGGAGACGGACGCGCTCACGGGCCTCTTCAACCAGCGCTTCTTCCACGACACGCTGCGCCGCGAGGTCACGCGTGCGCACCGCTACTCGCGCAAGCTCACGCTCATCGTCTTCGACCTCGACGACTTCAAGTCGATCAACGACCAGATCGGGCACCTGGCGGGCGACCGGGTGCTGGCGCAAGCGGCCGACCGGTTGCGCGACGCGGTGCGCTCGGTCGACGTCGCCTGCCGCATCGGGGGTGACGAGTTCGCGGTGATCATGCCGGAGTCGGCGGCAGAGGACGGGGACCAGCTCTTCCGCCGCGTCCACAACTCCATGCGCGGCACCGCGCTCGGGCCGGACGATCAGCGACTGCGGCTCTCCGGCGGCATCGCCGAGCTCCTGCACGGAGACACGCCGGCGAGCATGTTCGAGCGCGCCGACGCCGCGCTCTACCGCGCGAAGGAGCTCGGGAAGGACCGCGCGGACATCGCGGACGCGACGGAGCTCCGCTCGGACTCGGACCCGCGCTCCGAGTAGCGCGGACCGTCCCGCGAGCCTGCGCCGATCGCGCTATCCGCGGACGGCGACGATCCTGGCGTGCGCCGGAGAGGCGCCACCCCGGGGTCCGGCGGCGACTGCGACGCTCGTACGAGGACCGAGCCGCACGGACAGGAAGACGGCGCGCTCCGTCCCGACGAAGCGCGCGGCACGCACCGGTCGCGCACCGGGGATGAGCGCCCACGCGTAGTACGGCGCGCCGGCCCGAGCATGCTCGAGCCCTCGCTGGAGAATCGCCGCGCGACCGCCACTTCCGACCGCGAGCAGGAGACGACCTCCGCTGCGCCGAAACGCGACCCGCTCGGTGCTCGGCTTCGCGAGCAGGGCGAGCGCTGCACTCTCTGTGCGCGGAGCGACCGCCGGGGCACGCGACGCCGCCGCCGTCGTCGTCCGCTCGTGCGACCGAGCGGCGCTCAGCACCGCCGCTCCCCCGAGCACCATCGCTCCGATGCCCGCAAGGGCCGCCACGACGGCGATGGTCGTCGGCGACGGCCTCCTGCCGCGGGGAAGCTCGACCGGCGACCACGGGCCGACCGCGATGCCCGAGAGGTCGGGCCGGGAAGACGGCTCGTCCTCGAGCGGAGCCATGTGCACGATCGGGATCTCCGACGCCGTCTCCACGGGGAGCAACGGTAGCGCCCGGTCCTGTCGGACCCAGCCCGGCGAACCCGGTGTCGACCGGTGCGGTCGCTAGTAATTGACCCGTGCCCGGCTCCGTGACCACGATCCTCCTCTATCTCGGCGCCGTCACGCTCGGTGTCGTGTGCCTCGCGCTGTTCGTCGTCTCGCTGCGACGGACGATCGGGCGAAACGAGGAGGTCGTGACCACGATGCTCCAGCGCTACGACAACCGGCTCGCCGAGTTCGCGCAGACGTTGAACGACGCGCTCAACCTCACATTGCCGGCGCGCATCACGGCGGCGATCTCGGGCGCACCGCACGAGGCTACGGCGTCGGCGATCGACGCACCCGACCACTCGAACGTCGTCCGCGTGCTCGAGCTCGCCCGCGAGCAGACGGCGGCCGACGCGGCGGTGGCGATCGTGGGGACGAACCGCGAGCCGATCCTCGCGACGGTGGGCCTCTCGCAGACGGAGGTCGCCCAGGTCGGCGGCCTGGGAGTTCCGGACTACCGCGGCGCGCGCGCGATCCAGGTCTCGTTCAACGGCGACGAGGCGCCGCACAGCGGCAATCCGATCCGGGGTGGCCTCGCCATCCCGCTGCTCGACTCGGCGACCGACCCCGGCATGCTCGCAGTGCTTACCCGCACCCCGGATCGACGCTTCAGCGAAGTGGACATCACCTCGCTCGAGAACGTCCTCAGCATCACGCGTCCGGCGCTCGAGACGTCCCTCGAGCTACGCGAGCCCGATCCGGTCCCGGAGCGCGATCCGCTCACCGATCTCTACGACCGGCCCGCCTTCCACGCGCTGCTCGATCGCGAGATAGGGCGCGCGCGAGGGCGGCGCGAGCAGCTCGCGCTGCTCATGCTCGACGTCGACCGCCTGACGACGATCAACGCCCGCGTCGGCCACCTCGCGGCCGACGGGGTCCTCGCGAAGATCGCACAGGTGCTGAGCGACGTCAGCGGCCCGCGCGACCTCCCCTGTCGCATCGGCGGCGGCCGCTTCGGCGTGCTGCTCTCGCAGGCGGACAGCCGAGACGCGGAGCGGATGTTCGAGCGCTTCCAGTCCGCGCTCAGAGACAGGCCGCTTCCCGAGATCGGGATCGTCTCGTTCTCCGGTGGCGTCGCCGAGCTGCTCCCGAAGGACGACGCGACCGCACTCATCGTCCGTGCGGACGCAGCGCTCGGCCTTGCGAAGAGCTCCGGGCGCGACATGGTCGTGACGGCCGCGAAGCGGCCGCATCGCGACGTCGCCTAACGGGAAGCGCGAGGCGGCCACTGCGCCGCCTCCGGCTCGTCGAGCGACAGGAACGGCGCGTAGGTGGAGAGGTCAACCACCCCGAGCTCCGGGAGGCGGTCGCGCTCGCAGACGAGCTTGCTCTCGGCGGCTCTCTGCAGCCTGAGCGTCCAGTCGGCGTAGGCGTCGGCGCGGCGCTCGGTGCGGAGCTCGCGAACGATCGCGGGGCGCGCCGCAGCGAACGGCACGGCGGCGAGGGCCGTGACGGCGTCATGGGCCTCGACCCGGAACGCCCCTTCGACGGTGTTCAGCACGACGGCGCGTCCCGTTCGGAGGCGAAACACGGCAGCGGGCGCCGACGTCGCGAGCGCGAGCCCGCGTCCTTCGGGTAGCCAGCTCGGCGCCGGGGACACGACGACGTCCCGCGCCGGTGCGGCAGCGAAGGTCGCCCGGAAGCGGTGCACGTCGTTCTGCGACACCGGGGGCGCGGCGAGACGCGAGAGGACGTCGCGGGAGCGGAGCTCGTCCCCGATGACTCCGCGCGCAACGGCCGTGCTCGCCCCCGCCTGTGCGAGCGCTGCGCGGTAGGCGGCGACGTTTCCGCCGAAGCGGAGCCTGACGATTCGACGCTCGAGCGCGAGCGAGGCCGAGGGCGAGACGCGTGTCCGCTCGCGTTCGATGGCGCGGACGACGAGAGCCGTGAGCGCGAGCTCGCGATCGCCGGTCAGCTTCGCGAGCGCTGCGACGTTCGCCGCCGTGATCGGCGCCGTCCCGTACACACAGCGCGTCCCGGACGGGAGGTTCAGCTGGCCTCGCCGGACGTCGGCGTCGAGCTCCTCGCCGAGCAGGGCGGGCGCATCGCACAGGCTCGCGTCGCGGGCCCAGAGCCAGACGCACGCGGCGTCGGTCTTGTCGGGGTCGTTCGAGCGCGCGTCGCGTTGCGCCCAGCCCCACGACCAGACGTGCGCCAGTCCGAGCTCGCGCGCCACCTGGCGAACCGCGAGCGCCTGCCACTTGACGACGTCGAACCAGCGCGAGCGTGGCTCGAGCCCCTCACGTCCGCCGCTGCCCGCGCCCGTCTGGAAGCCGAGGATGATCCCGATGCGGGAGGGGGGAATGTTGAGCGCGAGGAGCCTCGCCGCCGACGCGCGGTAGCGAGCGCGCAGGCGTCGTGACCCCTCGATCGGGCCTTCGCGCCAGATGACGTTGGCGTTCGCGTAGTTCTCGAGCACGAGGTCCGACACGGCGGCGATCGACCTCCACCAGGGAGCGGCGTCGCCGCCCGTGAACGGCTCGCTCGAGACGAGGAGGGCCGGCCGAGCGCCGCGCTCGGCGAGCCGGCTCACGAAACGAAGGACGTTCGCCCGGTAGCGGTCGGCCGTCGGCGTCAACGGCGTCGGCAGCGAGGCGCCCCACAGCTCGTTCAAGGCGATGAGCGGTGTCTGACAGCCGGTCACCGAGACCGCGTAGTCGAAGAGCCCGTCGGCGCGCCTCTCGATCAGCGCCGGATCGGCGGGGTCGGATGGGGTGCCGACTCGCTTGCGCAGGTACATGTCCCAGTGCACGGTCGCGGCGCCCGACTGGCGCGCCTCCGCCGCGAGGTCCGGGCCTCCGGTCGCGATGACCACGCCCGGACGCGCGAAGCGGTCGCGCCAGAAAGACGTCGAGCCGTCCGCGAAGTCGATCCAGGTCGTCTTCGCATCGGGCAGCCCGCACGAGAGAGCCGCCCGCCCCGAGGACGTCGGCATCCCGAGAATCGCGAGCCATGCCGCCGCCACGACGAGGAAAGCCCTGCACACGGGCATCAGAGGTAGCAGAAAGCCGAGGGGGTTGTAGGGGCCGGGCATGCCCGGCCCCTACGGGCTACTCGGCCTCGTCCGCGGGCGGCTCGAGCTCGGCAGCGTCGGCCTCGGCGTCGAGCACCGGCTCGTCGAGCGTGAGGTCGATCGCGTCGAAGTCGAACCCGTCGCCGTCGCCGATCTCCTCGAGCGCAGCGAGCAGCTCCGCCTCCGCCTCGGGCCTCGGCGACGTGACCACGAACGGCTCGGTGGGCTCGATCGCGATCTGGCGGTAGCGCTTGAGCCCGGTCGCCGCCGGGATGAGCTTCCCGATGATGACGTTCTCCTTGAGCCCGTTCAGCCGGTCGACCTTGCCCTCGATCGCCGCGTCCGTGAGCACCTTCGTCGTCTCCTGGAACGAGGCGGCGGAGAGGAAGGACTCGGTCGCGAGGGACGCCTTCGTGATGCCGAGGATGATCGGCTCGAAGGTCGCGAGCTCGCCCTTCTCCTTCTT
Organism: uncultured Gaiellaceae bacterium; assembly: GCA_963831285.1. GTDB lineage: Bacteria > Actinomycetota > Thermoleophilia > Gaiellales > Gaiellaceae > GMQP-bins7. The sequence continues at coordinate 119,353 of CAWHPO010000002.1, forward strand.
CACGCGCGCGTTCTCGCGCTCGAGGACGACCTTGTCGACGAGCTGGCCCGGCAGCAGCGTCGTATCGCCGTTCGTGTCCACGCGCACCTTCTTCAGCATCTGCCGGACGATCAGCTCGATGTGCTTGTCGTGGATCTCGACGCCCTGCGACTTGTACACCCTCTGCACCTCGTTCACGAGATACAGCTCGGTCGAGGTCGCCGCCTTGAGCATGAGCAGGTCGGCCGGGTTGAGCGAGCCCTCGGTGAGCGGGTCGCCCGCCTCGACCGTCGCGCCCTGCCGGACGAGGAGCCGCGTCCGCCTCGGGAAGCTGTACTCCTTCGGGTCCGGCAGCTCGCCGTCCGCATCGAGCGCGGTCGGGGTGACGGTCACCTTGATCGTGCGCTCGGCGTCCTCGATGTCCACCTTGCCGGCCACGTCGGCCAGAGTGCCGGCGCCCTTCGGGTTCCGGGCCTCGAAGATCTCGACGACGCGCGGCAGGCCGTGCGTGATGTCTCCAGATTCCAGATGTACCCCGCCCGTGTGGAACGTCCGCATCGTGAGCTGCGTGCCGGGCTCGCCGATCGACTGGGCCGCGATGATGCCGACCGCGTCGCCGATCTCGGCCATCCCCCCGGTGGCGAGGAACGTGCCGTAGCACAGCCGGCAGAGACCCCACTCGCTGCGGCACTTGAGCACCGAGCGGACCGGGATCGTCGCCGTGTCGGCGTACTCGCCGAACTCTTCCACGAGCCGCCGGAGCCCGCTCATCGTGATCTCCGCGCCCTTCTCGATGACGACCGTCTTGCCCGGCTTGCCGTCCTTGATGGGCTTCATGATGTCGACCGCTGCGACACGGCCGGCGACGCTCTTGTTCGGGGCGTCGTCGAGGATGAGCGGCGCGTCGATGTACTCGTCGCTGCCGCAGTCCTCCTCGCGGACGATGACGTCCTGCGAGACGTCGACGAGTCGGCGCGTGAGGTAGCCGGAGTCCGCCGTGCGGAGCGCGGTGTCGGCGAGCCCCTTGCGAGCGCCGTGCGTCGAGATGAAGTACTCGAGCACGGTGAGCCCCTCCATGAAGTTGGCCTTGATCGGGCGAGTGATGATACGCCCCTTCGGATCTGCCATCAGGCCGCGCATGCCCGCGAGCTGGCGGATCTGGTTGAACGATCCGCGCGCTCCCGAGTTGGCCATCATGTAGATCGGGTTCGTCTGCTCGAGGTTGTCCATCATCCGCTCGGCGACCTGGTCGGTCGCGCGCGTCCAGATCGCGATGATCCGGTCGTCTCGCTCCTCCTCCGTCATGAGGCCGCGCTCGTACTCCTTGCCGACCTTGGAGACCTCCTCCTCGAACCCGGCGAGGATCTCCTCCTTGTCGCCCGGGATGACGATGTCGTTCTTCGAGATCGTGATCCCCGCGCGGGTGGCGAAGCGGAAGGTGACCGACTTGATCATGTCGAGCGCGGCCGCGATCGTATTCGGCCCGTACCGCTCGACGAGGTCGCCGATGAACGCGTCGAGCTCGCGCTTCGTCAGCTTCTTGTTGAGGTAGTCGTGGTCCTCGAAGTCCCCGCCTGTCGCCTCGTCCAGTGCGCGCTCGACCTCGACGTTGAAGATGACGCGACCCGGCGTGGTCACGATGCGCTCACCGCTCCACGTGTACTCGATCGGAGTGTGGTAGTCGACGACATGATCCTTGAGGGCAAGCTCGACCTCTTCCTCCGTCCTATATCGCTTGAGCCCCTTCGCACCGATCGCCTTCGCTGCCTTCTCGGAGTCGAGCTTCTCGAGGTCGTGCTCGCAGTAGGTGAGGAAGTAGGCGCCGAGCACCATGTCCTGGCTCGGCGTTGCCAGCGGGCGGCCGCTCGCCGGGGACAGGATGTTGTTCGACGAGAGCATGAGGACGCGGGCCTCGGCCTGCGCCTCCGCGGAGAGCGGCAGGTGCACCGCCATCTGGTCGCCGTCGAAGTCGGCGTTGAACGCCTGGCACACGAGCGGATGCACCTGGATGGCCTTGCCCTCCACGAGCACGGGCTCGAACGCCTGGATGCCCAGGCGGTGCAGCGTCGGCGCGCGGTTCAGGAGCACCGGGTGCTCGGCGATGACCTCCTCGAGGACGTCCCAGACCTCGGGGATCATCGACTCGACCATCTTCTTCGCCGCCTTGATGTTCTGGACGGCCTTGCGCTCGACGAGCCGGCTCATGATGAACGGCTTGAAGAGCTCGAGCGCCATGAGCTTCGGCAGCCCGCACTGGTGCAGCTTCAGGTTCGGCCCGGCGACGATCACCGAGCGGCCCGAGTAGTCCACGCGCTTGCCGAGCAGGTTCTGGCGGAACCGGCCCTGCTTGCCCTTCAGCATGTCGGAGAGCGACTTCAGCGGCCGGTTGCCCGGACCGGTCACCGCGCGACCGCGGCGTCCGTTGTCGAAGAGCGCGTCGACCGCCTCCTGGAGCATGCGCTTCTCGTTGTTGACGATGATCTCGGGCGCGCCGAGGTCGAGCAGCCGCTTCAGCCGGTTGTTGCGGTTGATGACGCGGCGGTAGAGGTCGTTGAGGTCGCTCGTCGCAAACCGACCGCCGTCGAGCTGCACCATCGGGCGGAGCTCCGGCGGGATGACCGGTACCGCCTCGAGGACCATCCACTCGGGCTTGTTCCCCGACTTGATGAACGCCTCCACGACCTTGAGCCGCTTGATCGCCCGCTGCTGCTTCTGGCCCTTGGACGTCTTGATGATCTCCCTGAGTGAGAGCGACTCCTCCTCGAGATCGAGGTCGCGAAGTAGATCGCGAACGGCCTCCGCGCCCATGCCGCCCTTGAAGTAGATGCCGAAGCCGTACGGGGAGCCGAAGCGGTCCTTCAGCTCGCGGAAGATCTGCTCGTCGCCGACGATCATCTTCGGCTCGAGCTCCTTGAAGAGAAGCCACGTCTGCTCGAGACGGCGGACTGCCTCGACGGCCGCCTCGCGCGTGTCCTCGCGCCGCATCTCCATGTCGGCGACCATCTCGCGGACCTTCAGGGCCCACTGGCTGACCGCGTCGAGATCCTCCTTCTTCGTGCCCTCGACGAGGCAGAGGTCGTACGCGAGCTCGCGCACGTCCGCCCCGTCGGCGTCCGGATCGACCGTCGCGAGCACGTCGCCGAGCAGCCCCGCACCGACCTCGCGCGAGCGGTCGAGGTTCTTGCGGTCGACGTCCGCGACGAGCGCGGAGTCGTCCTCGGACAGCTCGGCGCCGGAGAGGAGCTCCTCCTGGATCTTCTTCAGGTGCTTGGTGATGGCGCCCTTCTTCGAGCCCGTGGCCTTCGCGAGGTCGCGGCGCAGAGGCGCGAGCGCGGCCTCGATCTGGACGGCGGCGGCGGCGACGGCCTCGACCTCGCGCGGGGCGAGGCGGCGGTCCTCACGGGTCGCCGTCTGCCGGACGAGCTCGCGGACGCGCCGCGGGTCCTCCGACGAGATCTTCTTCGCGAGCTCGACGAACACGCCGCCCCCCAGTGCCCGGATCTCCTCGAGCGTGGGCAGCACGTTCTCCTCGGCCCAGTTCGAGAGCCCGCGTGCCCAGAAGTCGTCGTCCTCGTCGAAGTTGCGCTCCTTGCCGGCCGCGAAGTAGTCGCGTCGGCGCGAGAGCCGGTCGTCGAGCGCCGAGAGCGCCTCGTCGCGATCGAGGTAGACGCGCTCGCTCTCGCCGGCGACCTTGTCCTCGAGGTCGGCGAGGTCCTCCTGCCGCTTCTCGCGATCGACCTGCGTCACGATCGACGCGGCGAAGTAGAGGACCTTCTCGAGCTCGCGCGGGGCGATGTCGAGCAGGTAGCCGATGCGGCTCGGAACGCCCTTGAAGAACCAGATGTGCGAGACCGGAGCGGCGAGGTCGATGTGACCCATGCGCTCGCGCCGCACCTTCTGGCGCGTGACCTCGACGCCGCAGCGCTCGCAGATGATGCCCTTGTAGCGGACGCGCTTGTACTTGCCGCAGTAGCACTCCCAGTCCTTCGTCGGACCGAAGATGCGCTCGCAGAAGAGACCGTCACGCTCGGGCTTGAGCGTGCGGTAGTTGATCGTCTCCGGCTTCGTCACCTCGCCGGACGACCAGTCGCGGATCTGCTTCGACGAGGCGAGGCCGATCCGGATCGAGTCGAAGTCGTTGATGTCGGGACCGCGTCTGGAAGTGTCCATCTAGAGCCTCGTACCTCTCTTCCTTGCTTCCGTCAGTTGGAAGATCACTCGTCGATCTCGGCGTCCGCGAGGTCGACCGCCTCGACCGGAGCCTCCTCGACGCTGCTGAGCTCTTCGTCCGCTGCGAGGACGAGCTCGCCGCCCTCGTCGACGTGCTCCTCGCCTTCCTCGACCTCCTCGGCCGTGGGCTGGCGGGCCGCCGCGCGCAGCGAGCCGGGCGACAGGTCGATGCCGAGCTCCTCCGCGGCGCGGAGCAGCTCGTCGTCCTCCTCGCGGACCTCGACCTCGCGGCCCTCGTCCGAGAGCACCTGGACGTCGAGTGCCAGGGACTGCATCTCCTTGAGCAGCACCTTGAACGACTCCGGGATCGACGGCTCGGCGATGTTCTCGCCCTTGACGATCGCCTCGTACGCCTTGACGCGGCCGATCGTGTCGTCGGACTTGATCGTGAGCATCTCCTGGAGGGTGTACGCCGAGCCGTAGGCCTCGAGCGCCCAGACCTCCATCTCGCCGAACCGCTGCCCGCCGAACTGCGCCTTGCCGCCGAGCGGCTGCTGCGTCACGAGCGAGTAGGGGCCAGTCGAGCGAGCGTGGATCTTGTCGTCGACGAGGTGGAGCAGCTTCAGGATGTACATGAAGCCGACGGTCACGGACTGCTCGAACGGCTCGCCCGACTTGCCGTCGTACAGCTGCACCTTCCCGGAGCAGCGCGTGCCCGGTGCGTTCGCCTCGTTCACGGTCAGACCACCCGAGCCGTTCGTCGCCTTCGCGAGCTGGACGAGTGCGTCGTCGACGTCGTTCTCGGTCGCCCCGTCGAAGATGGGCGTCGCCACCGACCTCGGATCGGGGGCGTTGATCGGCGCGCGGGCGTTGACCGGGTCGCCCTCGGCGAAGACGCCGTGCGCGGCGGCCCAGCCGAGGTGGGTCTCGAGGATCTGGCCGATGTTCATCCGGCTGGGGACGCCGAGCGGGTTCAGCACGACGTCGACCGCGCGGCCGTCCTCGAGGAACGGCATGTCCTCCTCGGGGACGATCTTCGAGATGACGCCCTTGTTGCCGTGGCGACCGGCGAGCTTGTCGCCCTCGGCGATCTTGCGCTTCTTCGCGACGTACACGCGGACGAGCTCGTTGACGCCCGGCGGCAGGTCGTCGCCCGCGTCACGCGAGAACGTCTTGACGCCGATGACCTTGCCGCCCTCGCCGTTCGGCACCTTGAGGGACGTGTCGCGGACCTCGCGCGCCTTCTCCTTGAAGATCGCGCGGATCAGCTTCTCCTCGGCGGTGAGCTCGGTCTCGCCCTTCGGCGTGACCTTCCCGACCAGGAGGTGTCCCGCGTCGACGTCGGCACCGATGCGGACGACGCCGCGCTCGTCGAGGTTCGCGAGCGACTCCTCCGAGCGGTTCGGGATGTCGCGGGTGATCTCCTCGTCGCCGAGCTTCGTCGAGCGGGCGTCGATCTCGTACTCGTGGATGTGGATCGAGCTGAGCACGTCGTCCTTCACGAGCCGCTCCGAGATCACGATCGCGTCCTCGAAGTTGAAGCCCTCCCACGGCATGAAGGCGACGAGCAGGTTCGCGCCGAGCGCGAGCTCGCCCCCGTCGGTCGACGAGCCGTCGGCGATGACCCCGCCCTTCTTCACGCGGTCGCCCAGCGTCACGACCGGCTTCTGATGAATGAGAGTGCCCTGGTTGGAGCGCATGAACTTCGTGAGCGGGTACTCGTCGCGCGTTCCGCGGCCCTCGACGACGATGCGCTCGGCATCCACGTCGATCACCGTGCCGTCGTTCGACGCGAGCACCACGTCGCCCGTGTCGACCGCCGCGCGGAACTCGAGCCCGGTGCCGACGATCGGCGCCTGCGGGATCATGAGCGGTACCGCCTGCCGCTGCATGTTCGCGCCCATGAGCGCGCGGTTCGCGTCGTTGTGCTCGAGGAACGGAATGAGGGCGGTGGCGACCGAGACGATCTGCGCCGGCGAGACGTCCATGTACTCGACGTCCTTCGGCTGGACCACCACGGCCTCGCCCTCACGGGAGCGGCAGAGCACCTGCTCGTTCACGAACTTGCCGGTCTTCGGATCGACGGGCTCGGAGGCCTGGGCGATCGTGAACTGACGCTCCTCGGCCGCGTCGAGGTAGACGATCTCGTCGGTGACCTTGCCCGCCTTCACGACGCGGTACGGGGTCTGGATGAAGCCGAACTCCGACACCGTCGCGAACGAGGCGAGCGAGCCCATGAGCCCGATGTTCGGGCCTTCCGGCGTCTCGATCGGGCACATGCGCCCGTAGTGCGTCGGATGCACGTCGCGCACCTCGATCGGAGCGCGCTCGCGGGTCAGGCCGCCGGCTCCGAGCGCAGAGAGGCGCCGCCGGTGCGTGAGCCCGGCGAGGGTGTTCGTCTGGTCCATGAACTGCGAGAGCTGCGAGGAGCCGAAGAACTCCTTGAGCGCCGCGACGACGGGGCGGATGTTGATGATCGTCTGCGGAGTGATCGTGTCGACGTCCTCCGTCGTCATCCGCTCGCGAACGACGCGCTCCATCCGGTACAGGCCGACCCGGAACGCCTCCTGGATCAGCTCACCCGTGGTGCGGAGACGGCGGTTGCCGAAGTCCTCGTACTCGTCGAGCTCGCCGCGGATCGGGTCGCGCGACAGGAGCGCGGCCTCGGCCGCGTAGTCCTTCGCGTCCTCGGGCACCCCGAGGCGAGCCGGCAGGTCCACGAGCCTGCGGACGAGGGCGAGGATGTCCTCCGTCGTGAGAACGCGGACGTCCTCGGGCACGTGGACGCCGAGCCGCTGGTTGAGCTTGTAGCGGCCGACCTTCGTGAGGTCGTAGCGCTTGGGGTCGAAGAAGAGCGCGCGGAGCAGGTTCCGTGCGTTGTCGAGCGTGGGCGGCTCGCCGGGGCGCTGCTTCTTGAAGACCTCGATGAGGGCCTCTTCCTCGCGCGTCGTCGGGTCCTTCTCGAGCGTGTTCGCGATGTACACCGAGCCGTCGAACAGCTCGAGGATCTTCTCGTTCGTGCTCGTGTCCAGCTGGAAGCCCGTCGACGGGTCCTCGGCGGGGAGCGCCCGCAGCAGGGTCGTGATCGGGAGCTTGCGCTTCCGGTCGATGCGCGCGAAGACGAGGCCCTTCTTGTCGACCTCGACCTCGAGCCACGAGCCACGGGACGGCATGAGGTTCGCCATGAACACCTGCTTCGTGGCGTCCTTCGGCTCCATGAGGTAGGCGCCCGGGCTGCGCACGAGCTGCGTGACGATCACGCGCTCGGTGCCGTTGATGATGAAGGTGCCCCACGGGGTCATCATCGGGAAGTCGCCCATGAAGACCCGCTGCTCGCGGATCTCGCCGGTGTCCTTGTTGACGAAGCGGACCGTGATCGAGAGCGGGACCTGGTAGGTCAGGTCCTTCTCGCGGCACTCCTGGATGGTGAACTGGGGCTCGCCGAACTCGTACTCGGCGAACTCGACCGCAAGGGTCCCCGTGTAGTCCTCGATCGGCGAGATGTCGTCGATGGTCTCGCGAAGCCCGCCCTCCAGGAACCAGTGGAAGGACGCCTTCTGGATGTCGATGAGGTCGGGGAGGTCGAGGACGTGCTTCAGGCGCGAAAAGCTCTTGCGCGCGCGCGGCGCGACAGCAACGCTGCTCAAATCAGACAGCCTCCGTTAGAAGCGTGCAGGGCGTGAGAAAATCAGTCGGTACGGCTCTGTGGATAGAGCACTATGGATAGAGCGTGGAACGGGCAGGGTTGGACGGACGACCTCGGCGGAACCACGGAGGATAGCGCACGCAGTGTTCCCTGCGCAAGACAGGGAATTCGCCTAGCGGCGAACTCCCTGTCGCGCTAAATCCCTGAAGGCGTCCGCTTCGCGGCCGCTACGTCTTGTGCCAGATTAGCGGCTCGACGGTCTACTTGAGCTCGACCTCGGCGCCGGCCTCCTCGAGCTGGGCCTTGATCGACTCGGCCTCCTCCTTCGGAGCGCCTTCCTTGATCGCACCGGGGGCGGCGTCGACGAGGTCCTTCGCCTCCTTGAGCCCGAGACCGGTCACCGCGCGGACGACCTTGATCACCTGGATCTTCTTGTCGCCGGCGCCCGTGAGGACGACGTCGAAGGAATCCTTCTCCTCCTCAGCGGCGCCCGCGCCGTCACCGCCGCCGGCAGCAGGAGCTGCGGCCACGGCGACCGGAGCGGCGGCGGTCACGCCCCACTCCTCCTCGATCGCGTTCTTCAGCTCGACGAGCTCGAGCACCGTCATCTTTCCGAGTGAGTCCAGTACGGATTTGACGTCTGTTGCCATCTCTACTCCTCCTCTACTTCAGGTTCGTCAGTCGTCTGTGTCTCCGAGTCGGACGATTCGGCGGAAGCCGAATCGTCCGCGGTGTCTTCCGCTGCGACGGGCTCGGCCGGCGACAGGCCCTCGTCCGCAGCTTTCTCGCCAGCCCGTTCTTCCGTCTCGACAGCCGCCTCGGCGGGGGCCTCCACGACTTGCCCCTGCTCCTCGAGCTGCTGGATGCGCGCCCCACGAGCCCGTGAAGGTCGCGGAGCGGCGCCGAGACGAGCCCGAGCAGCTGCGTAAGCGGCGCGACGATCGCACCAACGAGCTGGCCGCGCAGCACGTCGAGGGGCGGAAGCGTCGCGAGTCGATCGACCTCGTCCCCCGACAGCGGCTTGCCCTCGAGGATGCCGCCGCGCAGCGCGAGGACGTTCGTCTGCCGCGCAGTCTGGGCGAGCGCCTTCGCAACCGCGGCGGGGTCGCCCGTGGACTCGATGAAGGCGATCGCCGTCGGCCCCTCGAGCATCACGAGGAGCGCGTCGGCGCCAGCCTGCTCGGCCGCGCGGCGCGTCAGCGTGTTCTTCACGATCCGGAACCGCGCCCCGTGGTGCAGGAGCTCGTCGCGCAGCGACTCGAGCTGCTTGTTCGTGAGACCGCGGTAGTCGGCCACGATCAGCGTGTCGGCCGCGCCGAGCTCGGCGGCCAGCTCCTCGACGATCCGTTCCTTGTCTGCTTTCAACACGTGGTGTCCTCCTGAACGACGAAACCCGCACACGGCGGGCTCGAGCGAACGCGGGAGGCGCTGCTGCGAACCTGCCTCGGTCGGACCTCTGCCTCGAAAGGCTGCCGACGGTCTCCGGCGGGATCGACGGTGTGGCTAGGCCGAAACTGTAGCTGCCTCTAGCTCCTCGGCGATGTCGCGGGTGATGGACGAATCGACGTGGATGCCCGGGCCCATCGTCGTCGTGAGCGTGATCTGCCTGATGTAGCGCCCCTTGGCCGCCGAGGGCTTGGCTCTGACGATCTCCTCGACGAGCGCGGCGTAGTTCTCGAGCAGCGCGCGCTCCTCGAAGCTGCGCTTGCCGATGGGAACGTGGACGTTCGCACCGCGATCGGTGCGGTACTCGAGCTTGCCCGCCTTCGCGTCCGAGACGGCCTTGCCGACGTCCATCGTCACGGTGCCCGTCTTCGGGTTCGGCATGAGCCCACGTGGGCCGAGCACACGGCCGAGCTTGCCGACGACGCTCATCTGGTCGGGGGTCGCGATCGCGACGTCGAAATCGAGGAAGCCCTCCTCGATCTTCGTCGCGAGGTCGGCCGTGCCGACCACGTCGGCGCCCGCCTCCTCGGCCTCCCGCGCCTTCTCGCCCTCGGCGAACACTGCGACCCGGACGTCCTTTCCGATGCCGTGCGGGAGCATGATCGTGCCGCGGAGCTGCTGGTCGGCGTGCCGCACGTTCAGGCCGAGCCGGAGGTGCGCCTCGACCGTCTCGTCGAACTTGGCGGCCGGAGCGTCCCTGAGGAGACGTACGGCCGCGAGGGGCGTGTACGCCTGCTCGCGGTCGATGGCCTCGAGGGCCTCGCGGTAGCGCTTGCCGTGGCTCATGGGGTGGCCACCCCATGAGCGGGGAGGGGCGTGGGGAACCGGGAGGTTCCCCACGCTCTCAGGAAGAAGGGGGCACGCGGGGGAAACATGGTTTCCTCCGCGACCGCGAACCGAAGGTGAGCGGTGCTCATGTGTCGACTCCCATGCTCCGTGCCGTGCCGGCGATGACCTTCATCGCCTGCTCGACGTCACGTGCGTTCAGGTCGGGCATCTTCGCCTCGGCGATCGAGCGCAGCTGCGCCTGACTCAGCCGCCCGACCTTGGCCTTGTTCGGCTCGCCCGAGCCAGACTCGAGGCCCAGCGCCTCCTTGATGAGAACGGCGGCCGGCGGAGTCTTCGTGATGAACGTGAACGACCGATCCTCGAAGACGGTGATCTCGACGGGGATGATGCGGCCGTTCTCGTGCGCGGTCTGCGCGTTGTAGGCCTTGCAGAATTCCATGATGTTGACGCCGTGCTGGCCAAGCGCGGGACCGACCGGCGGAGCCGGGTTCGCCTGCCCACCCGGGATCTGCAGCTTGATGTTCGTGAGGACCTTCTTTGCCATGAGCCTTCTGCACTTGCCTTTCTAGAGGAACGAGCGCAGCTCGTTCCTCAGTCGATCTTCTTCACCTGGTCGAAGCTCAGCTCGACGGGAACCTGACGCTCGAAGATGTCGACGAGCACTTTCAGCTTCTGCTGGTCGCCGTTGACGTCGACGATCTCGCCGTCGAAGTCGGAGAGCGGGCCCGACGTCACCTTGACGGACTCGCCGAGCGTGAACTCGACCTGCGACCTCGGCGCCGGGCCGCCGCCCGCGGGCGCTCCGTGGTAGAGGATGCGGTCGACCTCGGGCTGCGAGAGCGGCACGGGCTTTGCGCCGGCGCCGACGAACCCCGTGACGCCCGGCGTTCCCTTCACCACCGTCCAGGCTTCGTCGGACATGTTCATGTTCACGAGCACGTAGCCGGGCAGGACGCGCTTCTCGGTCTGCACCTTCTGGCCGTCCTTGGTCTCGATGACCTGCTCGGTGGGGACGACGACGCGCCGGAACGCCGGCTGCTGGTTCAGCGAGACGATCCGGTGCTCGAGGTTGGTCTTCACCTTGTTCTCGTGCCCGGAGTAGGTGTTGATCACGTACCAGAGGAACATCTGCTCGTCTCCTAGCGCGCAAGATCGAGTTCGGCCAGCGCCGATCCCGATCGCGCGAAAATCTCTGAAGGCGTCCGCTTCGCGGCCGCTGTGGTTGTGACTTTCGGTTCCATTTCTACAGGAGAACGCGGTCGACGAAGGGACGGATCACCTGATCGAGGCCCCAGAGGTAGACGCCGACGATCGTGCACGCGATCAGCACGACGATGACGCCCTGGAAGGTCTGCCGCCGGGTTGGCCAGTCGACCTTCTTGAGCTCGGCATACGACTCCCGGATGAACTGGCCGCGTTGCTTCTCCGACTTCCGGCCCGTCTGCTGCTTGACGGGCTGCTGCGAGGGCCGAACCTGGGCCGCGCGCGACCTTCGGGAGGTCTGCTGCGCCCCGTCGCCTGCCGCCGCGCGCGCCGCACGGCGCTGTCTGCGCGTCTCCCGTGCCATCGCTACCGCGTCTCCCTGTGCATGGTGTGACGGCCGCACCAGCGGCAGTACTTGTTGAACTCCACGCGGTCCGGGGAGTTTCGCTTGGACTTCTGCGACTGGTAGTTACGCCGCTTGCAGTCGCTGCAGGCGAGCGTGATCGCGACTCGTACTCCGGTTGCCATTTTTCTCTCGGTTCGGGTGGGACGAAAGAGGGTTGTTCGAGTAGCGGCGGCAGGACTCGAACCTGCGACACGCGGATTATGATTCCGCTGCTCTAACCAACTGAGCTACGCCGCCGCGCGCGCGAGAGTGTAGCAAGGCCAGATTTTGTGCAGGACCGGAGCCGGCTCGCGCAGGGTTCCCGTCGCGGCGAATCGACGTCCGCCCCGCTCACTAGGATCGCCGCCGTGATCCGGGTCCCTCCCCAACGAGGCGGCTGGCTCGAGGTCATCTGCGGTCCGATGTTCAGCGGCAAGAGCGAGGAGATGATCCGGCGCTTGCGCCGCGCGGAGATCGCGGGCCAGCGAGTCGTCATCTTCAAGCCGCGGATCGACGACCGCTACGACGCGACCGACGTCGTCAGCCATGCCGGCGCTCGCATGCGCGCCGTTCCGATCTCGTCGGTCTCCGAGCTGACGGAGCGAGCCGCCGGCCTCGACGTCGTCGGGATCGACGAGGCGCAGTTCCTCGGCGACGGCATCGTGTCGTGCGCGCTCGCGCTGGCCGACCGGGGGACGCGCGTGATCGTGGCCGGGCTCGATCAGGACTTCCGGCGTCTGCCGTTCGGACCGATGCCGGAGCTGTTGTCTCACGCCGAGTTCGTCGACAAGCTGCAGGCTGTCTGCCATCGCTGCGGAGGGCCGGCGACGACCACGCAGCGGCTCGTGGACGGAAGGCCCGCCCCGTACTCGGGCGACACCGTCGTCGTCGGGGCGGCGGAGCAGTACGAGGCCCGCTGCCGAAGCTGCCACGAGCCCGGGATCGGCGCGGCCCTGGCGGCCGCGTAGTCAGGCCCCTCGCACGACGCTCGTCGCGAGCGCGACGAGGTACACGGCCGCGGCGACGAGCACGATCGTCCCGCCCGGGGGGAGGTCTGCGTAGTAGGAGACGGTCAGGCCGGCGAGCGCCGACGCGAGGCCGATGGCCGTCGAGAGGAACAGCGTCGAGCGCATGCTCCACGCGACTCGACCCGCGGCGCTGACGGGGAGGACCATGAGCGCGGCGACGAGGAGGATCCCGACCACGCGCATCGAGAGCGCGATCGTGACCGCGGCGAGCGCCGCGAGGGCGATGTTGAGGGCGCCGATGGGCGCGCCGGCGACCCGGGCGCCCTCCTCGTCCACGATGACCGCCGCGAACGCGCGATAGAGGAGCGCGATGGTCGCGAGCCCGAGCGCCGCCAACCCGGCGATGAGCGCGAGATCCGAGCGCGTGATCGTGAGGATGGAGCCGAAGAGGTACTGGAAGAGCCCGACGTTCAGCGCGCCGGCCCGGGCGACGAGCACGACCCCGAGGGCGATGCCCGTGTAGAAGACGAGCGCGAGCGCCTGATCGCCTGCGGTACGGCCGCGCGAGCGCAGGAGCTCGATCGCGACGCCGCCCAGGACCGCCGCGACGAGGGCCGTCAGCACCGGCGAGACGCCGAGGAGGATGCCGGCCGCCACCCCCGCGAAGGCGACGTGCCCGATGCCGTCGCCGACGAGCGACTGGCGCCGCTGCACGAGGAAGAACCCGACCGCCGGCGCCAGCACTCCCACGATCGCCCCGGCCGCGAGGGCGAGGCGCATGAACTCACTCTCGAGCATGGACGTGACCCGGGTCGTGCCACACACCCGGAAGGTCGTGGGGCGAGCCGTCGAAGACGATCGTGCGCCGGACGAGCACGAGCCGCTCGACGTAGTGCTCGACCGCGCCGAACTCGTGCGAGACGTAGACGACGGTCACGCCGAGCTCGCGGTGGAGATCGCTGAGGAGCGCCGCGAGCGACTCCTGCGACTCCGCGTCGACGCCCGTCGTGGGCTCGTCGAGCACGAGCAGCGTCGGGCGCGCGGCGAGCGCTTTCGCGATGAACGCGCGCTGCTGCATCCCACCCGACAGCGTGCGCAGCGGGGTGTCCGCGACGCCGGCGAGGCCGACCCGGCCGATCGCGTCGGCGACGAGCTCGCGGTCCTCGCGGCGAAGACGTCCCACGAGCCGGCCGCTCGCGAGCCGTCCGGCGGAGACGACCTCGCGGACGGTCGCCGGTGCGTCGCCTCCGACCTCGGAGCGCTGCGCGAGGTATCCGAGCGCGCGGCGATGCGAGAAGCGGTGCGCGGGCTCGCCGAAGAGGAGCGCCGCGCCGGAGCTCGGACGCTCGAGCCCGAGGATGATGCGCACGAGGGTCGTCTTGCCGCCGCCGTTCGGGCCGGCGACGGCCACGAACTCGCCCTCGCCGAGCGCCAAGCTCACGTCCTCGAGCACCCGCTGACCGGGCCGGTATCCGAAGGAGACGTCGCGCAGCTCGACTGCTAGCGACATCCGAGCGCCCTCCGCAGCGCCACGAGGTTGTCCCTCATGACGGACAGGTAGTCCTCGCCGGCTGCGAGCCGCTCCTCGCTCAGACCCTCGATCGGGTCGAGGGTCGCGACCGTCGCGTCGGCCTCGCGGGCGATGGTGTCGACGACCGCGTGGGGGACGAGCGGCTCGGCGAACACGGTCGTGGCGCCGGACTCTCGGACGCTCTCGATGAGCGCCTCGAGCTCGCGCGGCCCGGGCTCGGACTCGGGCGAGCGGCCCGCGAGGGACAGCTGCGTCAGGCCGTAGCGGCTGACGAGCTGGCCGAACGCCGCGTGCGAGGTGACGACGACCCGACGGTCGCAGTGCGCGAGACCGTGCCGGTAGTCGGCGTCGAGGCGACGAAGCTCGCCGACTGCCGCGTCGGCACTGCCGCCGGCCGTCCGGGCGAGCAGGCGCACCGCCCGCGCGAACCGGACCGGGTCGAGCCAGATGTGCGGGTCGTCGCCGCCCTCGAGCAGGTCGACGGACGGGCCGTCCCGCGCGCCGACGGCATCCTGCACGGCCGGCTGGAAGCCGCCGCCGAGGTAGACGACGAGCTTCGCGTCCCGGATCGTCTCGACGTCGCTCGGCGACAGCTCGACGTCGTGCGGCTCGACCCCCGGCGGCGTCAGGTCGACGACGTGCTCGGTGGACGGCAGGACCTGCTCGGCCGCCCAGGCGAGTGGGTAGAAGGACGCGACCACTGCGCCTTTCGGATGCCCCTCCGCGCCCGAGCACCCTGCGAGGGAAAAGGCGACGAGGAGCAGGAGGGCGGCGCGCACAGGGCGACCACCGTAGCACGCCGTTGAGAACGGGTATCATTATCAACGTGACGCCATGGACGGACACCGCCCTGGCGCGCCTGCGCGAGCTGAGCGGCCGCAACGGAGGCGCCCGGCGGCTCGTCGTCGAGCTGGTGGGCGAGCAGGACTGCTGCCTCTCGGCGCAGGAGATCCACGACCGCGTGCGCGCGCGCGGGCCGCACGTCGGCATCGCGAGCGTGTACCGCGCGCTCGAGGGGCTCGACGAGCTCGGGCTCGTCCAGCGGGTCGACCTGGGTGACGGCGTGGCCCGATTCGAGCCGACCTACGTGGGCGGCGACCATCATCACCACCTCGTGTGCGACGACTGCGGGAAGGTCGAGCCGTTCGCCGACCCGTCGCTCGAGACGGCGATCGAGCGGGTCGCGAGCGGCCGCGGATATGCGGTCGCGGCCCACGACGTCGTCCTGCGCGGGGCGTGCGAGGATTGCCGCCACGAGCGTGGCTGACGCACCACCACGAAGGACGATCGACGAGCTGCTCCGCGAGGCGCGCAGCCGCCTCGACCGCGTCTCGCCGTCAGCTCTCCGAGCCGAGCAGGAGACGGGCGCACTCGTGATCGACACCCGCTCGAGCGACGAGCGGCGGCGCCACGGGATCATCCCTGGCTCGATCCACATACCTCGGTCGGTGCTCGAGTGGCGGGTCGACCCCGATGCCGACCCGGCGTTCCGCAACCCTCAGGTCCACGGCCTCGAACAGCGTCTGGTGCTCGTCTGCGCCGACGGGTACTCGTCGAGCCTCGCTGCCGCGACTCTTCGCGATCTCGGCTTCGCCCGCGCGACGGATCTCGAGGGGGGCTTCAGCGCCTGGAAGGAGCTCGGGCTGCCGGTGGGAGCGGCGACCGTCGATCCGCCTGGGCCGGCGGGCCTGGGCGATCCCGACTAGCGGCCCTACTCCTCGCCAGGCGGTGTAGGCCTTCTCCTTGTCCTTCGGGTCGTCGCCGAGGACCGGATGCAGCGAGATGTCGGGCGAGTACCTGCTCGCCGGCGGCGTCCGGCCGAGCGCTTCGGCCATCGCCCGCACGTGGTGCGGAGCGCCCCCGCAGCAGATGCCGATGTACCCGACGCCGAGGTCTCGGGCTGCCACCGCGAACTCGGCCAGCTCGAAGCGCGTGCAGGTGAACGGGTCGAGCGCGAGCGGGAAGACGCGGACGCCGTCCGCGTCCTTCAGCGAGACGAACGCCGGCTCCTCCACCGTCGTGCGGTACGGAACCGGCTGCGCCGCGACGTGGCAGCCGACGGCCGCCCGGATCTTCTCGAGGATGCGGCAGGAGCGTCCTCGGGCCGCGAGAGCAGTTCAGGCCGACGACGTCCGCTCCGGCGTCCTCCAGCCGCCGGCACGCCTCGTCGAACTCGACCCCGTCGATCGTCGTATCCGCTGTGGACGCGAACGTCACCACCGACGGCAGGCCCGCCGCCTTCACGACCTCGGTCGCGATGAGCGCTTCCCCGAGGTAGTCATTCGTCTCCGCGATCACGAGGTCGGCGCCCTCCTCGACGGCCCAGCCCACCTGCTCCTCGTACATCCCGCGGACCACGGCACCCGAGCGCTCGGGATCTGCCGGGTCGTACACCCACGTGTTGCAGATGTTCCCGGCGACGAGCGCGCCACCCTCCTCCGCGACCTCGCGCGCGATGCGCAGCGCGTCGCGGTTCAGAGGCTCGAGGTCGTCCTCCCGGCCGATCGTTCGCATCTTCTCCCGATGGCCGTAGTACGTGAACGCCACCATCACGTCCGCGCCGGCGCGCAGGAACTCGCGGTGCAGCTCGCGGACGGCGTCCGGGAAGTCGAGCACGACCTCCGGCACGTACGGGCCGCTCTTGAGGTAGCCACGGCGCTCGAGCTCGAAGAGGTAGCCCTCTGCACCCAGCACGGTGCCGCGGTCGAGTCGCTCGAGGAGGCCGTCCACGGCGTGAGTATCGCGCAGACGACCGGTCAGCCGGACGCATGCTCGCCGAGAGCGCCCGAGCGGACGAGCTCGACGACGGGCTCGAGGTCCGGCGGCAGCGTGTCCCCGACGTCCGTGAAGGGAACGCGTTCCCGGACGAGCCCGTGCGCGCGTCCGGACCCGGCGCCGAGCGTCGCCGACCGCCGAAGGTCGACCGCCTGGGCCGCGATCGTCAGCTCGATCGCGACCACCCGCGCCCCGAGCTCCACCATCTCGGCGAGCCTGCGAGCGGCGAGCGGCGCCATCGTCGTTCGGTCCTCGATCCCCTCGTGCTGCGTCGTGGAGGCGAGCTCGAAGGAGACGGGGTGCGCCAGGAGCCGGGCCTCGGCCACGACGCCCTGGACTGCATGACCGAGCTCCGAGAGCCCGGGCTCGGCCAGCGCGGGCCTGGCGGCCAGGCCCTCCGGCAGCCCCGTGAGCGGGGCCTGCAGGAGCTTCAGCGCGCGCTCCGCCGCGCTCGTCAGAGCAGGCGCGAGTGCGATCCGCAGGAAGTCGAGCGCCGCCGCGAGCGGGGCGACGTCGAAGTTGCCGACCGGGAGGACCCGACCCTCGGAAGGCGCGACGAGCGGGTTTCCCTGGTGGGCGTTGAGCTCGACCGCGAGAACGTCCCTCGCGTGGGCGAGGGCGTCGCGCGTCGCTCCCAGAACCTGCGCAGCCGTACGGAACGTCAACGGGTCCTGGAGGTTGCGCGGAACGGCTTCCCACAACGCGCTGCCGGCGAGGAGCTCGCGCAGACGGGCGATCGTCCGCGTGAGGCCGCGATACGGTCGCGCGTGGCCGACGGCCGGGTCGATAACGCTGAGATTCGCCGCGAACCCCTCCAGATCGAGGGCGCACGCGACGTCGAGGGCGTCGAGCAGAGTCTCGCAGTCCGCGACCGCCAGGGCCGCGAACCCGGTCGAGAACGCGTTGTTGTCCAGCAGCACGAGCGCCTCGCCGGCTGCGAGCTCGAAGTCGCCGAGAACCCCTTCGGCCAGGTCGGCCATGGCCGCGAGGTCGCCTTGCCCCACCGAGCCGAGGATGCGGACGAGCGGCGTCACCCGCGCGTTCAGGGCTTCGACGAGGTGCTCGGCGAGCTGCAGCCGTGCGCCGGTGACCCCCTGCGCGAGCGAGTTCGCGAGCTTCAGCAGCACCGCGCGCACGACATCCGCGGGCGCGGGCGGTCCCTGGCCGATGAGGTGGCCGCGGACGAGCCTCCTGTTGAAGCCGGCCTGGTCGTCCTCGATCGCGAACAGCTTGCGCATGCCGACGCCCGTGGAGAACCCGTAGATGTCCTCTCCGTCGGCGAGGGCCTGCTCGACGAGCTCGCGTGAGGCGCGCATCCGCTCGGCGACGCCGGCCGCGAGCTCGACGGGCTCGCCGGCTCGCGCCACGCGGAGCACCTCCTCGAGCGTGAGGGTCGTCCCCGTGAGAACGACGGTCATCCCCACACGCGCGCGGCCGTCTCGGCGATCGTGGCGAGCTTCCGCGCCTGCTCCTCCGGCGTGAGCGCGTTTCCGAGGACGGAGGTCGCAAAGCCGCACTGCGGAGACAGTGCGAGCCGCTCGAGCGGGCAGAACGCACTCGCCTCCTCGAGCGCGCGCCGCGAGCTCGTCCACGCTCTCGACGCGACCGGTCTTCGTCGTCACGAGCCCGAGCACGGCGATCTTGTCCTCGGGAACCGCTCGCAGGGGCTCGAACGAGCCGGAGCGCTCGTCGTCGTACTCGAGCAGGAGCCGGTCGGCGGCGACCCGCGAGAAGAGGCGCTCGGCGAGCCAGTCGTAGCCCCCCTCGACGAGCCATCTACTCGCCTGGTTCCCGCGGCAGAGATGCATCGAGAAGGTGACGCCCTCGTGCCGGCCGTACACGAGGTTGTCGAGCTCGAGGCCGAGGTCGAGCCAGCGCTCCGCCGGCCAGCCGCGGCTCGCGTAGAAGTCCCGATATCCCGGATCGACGAGCAGCGGGTAGTGCGGCGCGTCGAGCTGGACGTACGTCGCACCGAGCCGGACGAGCTCCTCGACCTCCTCGCGGAGGATCTCGGCGATCGCGCCGAGGAAGTCTTCGAGGGTTCGGTACGCGCTCGTCGAGCGCTCGGGATCCCAGAAGTTCGCGAACAGGCTCGGGCTCGGGAGCGTCACCTTGAGTACGCGCTCGGTCCTGCCGCGCGCGTAGGCGAACTCCTCGGCGGAGAGGAAGCGCCTGCGCCGGAGGGGCGACTCCACCGCGAGCGCCGGGCGCTCGACGTTCATCTCGCCGAGCTCGTCCGAGTGCCACTCGCCCCAGAGGAACGCGTCGAGGTCCCACGCGCCGAAGCCCTCGACGGCCTCGGTCATCTGGCTCTGGAAGGAGAGACGCCGCATCTCGCCGTCCGTGACGACGTCGAGCCCGGCGTCCTCCTGCAGCCGCAGCGCGGCGTCGACGGCGGCGTCCTCGACTCGCTTGAACTCGGCGGGACGGAGCTCACCGCGGTCGCGCCGATCCCTGGCGGCGAGGAGCTCGGGTGGTCGGAGCAGGCTGCCGACGACGTCTGTCCGCGCCTCGAGCACCCGGCAACTCTAGTTCCGCCCGCAGCGTCGGGCGTCCGCGAGCGCGGACACCCGACGCGCGAACACCCCTGAAGCGGCCGCGTTCGCGGCCGGTCGCCGTCACTGTCGCCTGCGCGTGTCGTTCAGCGCGTCGAGTCGTAGAGTCAGCTCTCGCCATGGCGACGTACGACCTGCACCAGCACCTCTGGCCCTCCTCGTTCGTCGACGCGCTTCGCGCCCGCAACGATCCACCCCACCTCGTCGGCGACGAGCTCGTCACGGTCGAGGGGCGCTTCCCGATCGCGCTCCACGAGCACGAGCTCGAGACGAGGCTCCACACGCTCGACCGGGACGGCATCGACGTCGCGGTGGTGTCGCTCCAGCCGAGCCTTGGCCTCCGGGAGCTACCGAGGGCCGAGGCCGAGCGCCTGGAGGAGGCCTGGGTGGACGGCGTTCGCGCATTGTCGGCCGCGAGCGGCGGGCGCCTCCGAGCCTTCTCGCCCTCTGCCGTGCGCGACGGGCTCGCCGGCGTCTGCGTCGGCTCGTCCGTGTTTGCGGACTTCGACGCCTCGGCCCCGCTCCTCGACGCGATCTCCGATGCCGGGCTCCTGCTCTTCGTCCACCCAGACGCAGGAACGTCGCACGACGACGGGCGGCCGGCCTGGTGGGAGTGGGTCGTGGGGTATCCGGCGCGGATGCAGGAGGCGTATCTGGCCTGGCTGGCCTTCGGTCGAGCGCGTTGGCCGACCCTCCGGGTGCTCTTCGCGATGCTCGGTGGCGGGGGCCCGTTCCAGCTCGAGCGGCTCGCACGCCGCGGCATCGACGTGCGCTCGGCACTCGACCCGAACACCTTCTTCGACGTCTCGACGCACGGGCGCCGGGCGATCGAGCTGTGCCTCCAGACCTTCGGCGTCGGCCAGCTCGTCTACGGCAGCGACACCCCGGTGGTCGATCCGCAGCCGACCCTGGATGCCGTCCGCGGTTTCGGCGATGCTGTGACGCACGTACTCCAGACCGACACGCCTGAACGCCTGCTGACGTGAGCGCGCTCGCTGACGTGTCGGAGCTTGCGATCTGGCTGCGCGAACGCGTTCCGGCGGACACGGATCTCGACCGCCCGACGATGTCCGCCCTCGCCGCCGAGCTCGTCGCGACCGAGCGCCTCTGGCGGCCCTACGTCCGGCACGACCACGACGCGCGCTTCTACCAGCAGCTCTACCGGGATCCCAACCTCGACGTCTGGCTCATCTGCTGGGTGGACGGCCAGAACACGGGCTACCACGACCACGACCGCTCCTCGGGCGCCGTGTGCGTCTGCGCGGGGACGCTCTTCGAGGACTGGTTCCGCGTCGAGGAGGACGGCTGGGTGCGCGAGCGGACGACGGAGCACGGGCCTGGCGGGCGCTTCGACTTCGACGCATCCGACATCCACGGGGTCCGGCATCCCGGGTCGGATGCGCCGCCCGCCACCTCGATCCACCTCTACTCTCCCGCGCTCTGGCGGATGGGCCACTACGAGCCCGGCCCGCGTGGCATGCGCCGCGTCGGCATGACGTACGCGGACGAGCTGCTCGCGACCGGCTGAGCGCCGGCCGGCGCGATGGCCGCTCCACGGACTCACATGCGCGCGGTGCTCCTGACCGGGCACGGCGGGTACGACCGGCTCGAGTACCGAGACGACGTGCCGGTTCCCGCCCCGGAACGGCGAGGTGCTCCTCGAGGTCGCAGCGGCAGGCGTCAACAACACCGACGTGAATACGCGTATCGGCTGGTACTCGAAGGACGTCCGCACGGGGACGGAGGAAGGGGCGAGGGAAGGGTTTGTCGGCACGTCGTCCGAGGACTCGGCGTGGACGGGGTCGCGGGTCTCCTTCCCGCGGATCCAGGGCGCCGACTGCTGCGGCCGGATCGTCGCCGTCGGCTCCGGGGTGGACGAGCTCCGAATCGGCGAGCGTGTGCTCGTCCGGCCACTCATGCGCTCCCCGGACGCGCCGCCCCCCGCGTGCGTCACGCTCGGGTCGGAGCGTGACGGAGCGTTCGCCGAATACCTGACCGCTCCCGCGGACGAGGTCTACGCGGTCCGCAGCGCGTGGTCCGATGCGGAGCTCGCCTCGATCCCGTGCGCGTACTCGACGGCGGAGAACATGCTCCAGCGAGCCCACGTCGCGGACGGCGACCGCGTCCTCGTGACCGGCGCCTCGGGCGGTGTCGGCTCCGCGACGGTCCAGCTCGCCCGCCGGCGAGGAGCGGAGGTGCTCGCGATCGCGGCGGAGGACAAGCGCGAGAGCGTCCTCGCGCTCGGCGCCGACGTCGTCGTCCCGCGCGATGCCGCTCTCGGCGAACGCCTCGGTGCGCAGACGATCGACGTCGTCGTCGACGTCGTCGGCGGCCCCGGCTGGGCGTCGCTGCTCGACGTGCTGCGTCGCGGTGGACGCCTGGTGACCGCAGGGGCGATCGCGGGCCCGATCGTCGAGCTCGACCTTCGCACCCTGTATCTCAAGGACCTGACGCTGATCGGCGCGACATATCAGGAGGCGGCTGTGTTCGCGGACCTCGTCGGCTACGTCGAGCGGGACGAGATCCGCCCGGTCGTGGCGACGACGTACCCGCTGCGCGAGATCGTGCAGGCGCAGCGCGACTTCGTCGCGAAACGGTTCGCTGGAAAGCTCGTGCTGCTGGTTCGCGATGCCTAGGGACGCCGAGCTGGATCGAAGGGTGCCAGCTCGGCCGCGGCCTCTCCATCCAGGACGAGAGGTGCGAGGAGCGCGGCGGTCGCCGGGGCGAGCGTGACACCGAGCATCCCGTGCCCGGCGGCGACGAAGACGCCCGGGCTGCCCGGCAGTCGGCCGACGACGGGCAAGCCGTCCGAGGTCGCCGGTCGCAGCCCTGCCCACGTGACGATGGCCGCAGCCGGCTCGGGCCGCCAGCCGCCCAGGTACGGACGCGCCGCGGCGAGGAGCTTCTCGCCCGCGTCCCGCGGAGCCTCGGCGCTCTTCGCTCCCAGCTCGAAGACGCCGGCGACGCGCACGCCGTCCTCGTAGGGGCTCAGTCCGATCTTCGCCTCCGCGAGGTAGAGCGCGTGGCGCGGCGGAGCGCCCGTGCCGGGGAGCGTCACGCTGTACCCGCGCGCCGGTTGCATCCGGAGGCTCGGAGCGCGGCTGCGCAGGAGGCGGTCGGTCTCGAGGCCGGCAGCGACGACGACGCGGTCGGCGGCCTCGTCGCCCCTCGTCGTCAGCAGGCGCCAGCTGCCGTCGTGCGGTTCGAGCCCGAGCAGCTCGCAGTCTTCGACGAGCTCGACTCCGGCGCGCGCGCAGAGCCGCCGCGAGGCCGGCGACGAGGCTCTCGGGGCGCACGTAGCGGTCGACGCGCGCGTGCAGCGCGGCCGCGACGCGCTCGCGGTCGAGCGCGGGCTCGAGCTCCGCGACGGCAGCGCCGTCGAGCTCGTCCGGCTCGCCGCCCTCGTATCCGAGCTCGCGCAGCCGACGGAAGATCGCGCGGTAGTACTCGAGCCCTTCCACGCTCAGCGAGACGATCACGAGCCCGGTCTCGTGCATCTCGAAGACGATGCCGTCCTCGCGATACCGGTCGTACAGCTCGAGCGTTCGCCGGTTCAGCGCGAGCAATGCGCGGATGCCGGCGTCGAAGCGGTCGGGCGAGCAGTTGCGCCTGAACTGCCACAACCAGCGCACGAACGACGGATCGGGCGAGGGCCGGAGGACGAACGCGCCGCCGCGCGTGACGAGCTGGTGCAGGCCCTCGCGCACCATGCCGGGCCCCGGGAGCGGCGCTGCCATGCTCGGGACGATCCAGCCCGTGTTGCCTGCGGACACGCCGCCGCCCAGCGATCCGCGCTCGAGCACCCGCACGTCCGCTCCCGCGCGGTGGAGCTCCCACGCGCACGCCAGGCCGATGACACCACCTCCGACGACGGCCACGGACGGGCGGCTCATCGAACCGTCACGAAAGCTCGCGGCCGGGCACGTCGCACCTCGCGCCCCAGCTTTCCGATTCGTCTCGCGGAACGCAACTCGAGGGTGTAAAGGTGTAGTCGTGACGTCCCGCACTCGAGGCAACCCGGCGCGGCCGCTCGCACGCGACGCGTTCACCCGCGAGGAGACCTACGCGGCGACCCGCCTGCCCGTCGAGCAGGCCTCGACGCTCGTTCCCGACGCGTACACCTCGGCCGACTTCTTCGCACTCGAGCAGGAGCGCGTGTTCGCAGCTTCCTGGGTCCCGGTCTGCGTCCGCGACGAGCTGCCGGAGCCGGGGAGCTACCTCGTCGTCGAGGTGGCCGGGCGCTCGGTCGTCGTGTGCAGGAACCGCGAGGGGGAGCTGCGCGCGCACCACAACGTGTGCCGGCACCGCGGGGCGCAGCTCCTGGATCCCGGCGAGAGCGGAAGCGTCGAGCGCTTCTTCCAGTGCCCCTACCACGCGTGGGCGTACGACCTCGACGGCGCGTGCCTCGGCACGCCGCTGTTCACGCCGAAGGCCGGCATCCCGGAGGAGCAGCAGGACGCGTTCGACATGTCCGGCGTCGAGGCGTTCGACAGGGCCGACCACGGCCTCCATGCCGTGCGCGTCGGGTCGTGGGGCGCGCTCGTGTTCGTCTGCCTCGACCCCGCTGCGCCCGAGCTCGCGCACGAGCTGGGCGATCTCCCGGAGCGGCTCGCCGGGCACCGGCTCGACGAGCACAGGCTCCTCCGGCGTGTCGAGTATTCGATCGACGCGAACTGGAAGCTCGTCGCCGAGAACTTCATGGAGTACTACCACCTGCCCTGGGTGCATCCGGGGCTCGTGAAAGTCTCGCCTCTGAAGGACCACTACCGCTGGCAGGGCACGGGGCTGTACATGGGCTTCTGCACCACTCCGATCGCGGCGAACACGGACGACGGCGGCTGGCAGGGACTGCCTGCGCTGTCGTCGCTCGACGAGGACGACCGCACGAGCGCGCGCTTCGCCTGGCTGTTCCCGAACGTCGCGCTCAACGCACTGCCGAACCACACGTTCCTCATGCTCGTCCGCCCGACCGCGGCCGGACACACGGAAGAGGTCACCTACCTCCTTGCCCACCCGGAGTCCGCGGACGCCGCAGGGGCCGGGCTCGACGGGGAGGTCGACGCGCTGCTCCGATTCTGGGACGACGTGAACCGCGAGGACATCGGGATCGTCGAGCGCGTCCAGCGCGGGCTCGCGAACACCGCGTACACGGGCGGGCGCATGTGCTACCGCTTCGAGGAGTCGGTGCACCGCTTCCAGAACATCGTCGTCGACCGCATGCTCGGCGTGCGGCGCGTGCCCGAGGGCGACGCCGAGCCCAGCGTGCGCGATGTTCGCCAAGCGCCTAGCTCACCGAGCTCGAAGAAGGCCCCGAGCACCCCGGCGCCGTGCGGGTGCTCCGCGGTCGACTCCTCGGGGTGGAACTGCGTCCCCCACCAGCGCCGCCCGGGATCGGCGAACGCCTGCACTGCGCAGACGTCGCTCGAGGCGAGGACGCGGAAGCCCTGGGGGAGGACGACGATCTCGTCCGTGTGGTCGTGGAAGACGACGGCGTCCTCGGGCAGTCCGCGCAGGAGATCCGAGCGGTCGTGCACGCGGATCGGGAGGAACCCATGCTCGACGCTGCCTCCGAGCTCGATCGCGCCGCCCGCGAAGCGGGTGAGGAGCTGCATCCCGGCGCAGATCCCGAGCGTGGGACGCCCCGCCGCGAGGACGGCCCCGCCCAGCCGGGCGAGCTCGCCGACGTCGCGCGACGCCCAGGCCGCGGTCGAGCCGCTGAGGACGACGGCGTCCGCACGCTCGAGCCGGGCGCCGTCGACGTCCTCGTAGTGAGACGTCGCAACCGGCCCTCCGGACGTCTCCTCGACGAGAGCGCGCAGGCGGTCGAGGTTGCGCGCGCGCTCGGGCGTCAGATCGACGCGGCGCTCGGTGAAGACGAGCTCGACGGGCACCGCTCGAGGATAGAGACGGCCGGGTCGAAGCCGATCGCCTCGGACAGGTCGCCGGCCGCCGCGCGCACGCGCTCTCCTGCCTCGACGAGCCGGTCGGCGAACCTGAACTTCGGCGCGGACACGTTCACCGCGGCGACGATGCGGCCCCGGAAGTCGCGCACCGGCGCAGCGACCCCGACGACGCCGTCCTCGAAGTCCTCGTCCGCGAGGGCGAACCCGCGCTCGCGCGCCTCGCACAGTCGGCTCCAGAGCGCGGTCTCGCTCTGCGGCGCCCGAGGACGGCTCCGACGAAGGGAGGCGGCGGGCAGCAGGCCGCCGAGCTCCGTTCGCCGGTGATCGAGGAGCAACGCGTAGCCGGCGGACGTGCACCCCGCCGGAACGAGCCGACCGACCCAGTTCACGGCCTGCACGGCGCGCGCCGGGGACTCCGACGCGAGCGTGAGCACGCCTCCGTCCTGGAGCGCCGAGAGGTGGGCGCTCTCCCCCAGGTCGCGAACGAGCCCGCCCAGGCAGTGCGGCGCCGCCGCGACCAGCCTCGGCTCGCCCGCCGCCGCCGCCAGCGCGAAGACGCGCCAGCCCAGGCGGTACGCGAGGGTCTCGGGATCCCGCTCGACGAGACCCTGCGCCGCGAGCACCTTGAGCGCGCGCGAGACCTGGCTCTTCTCGCGCCCCACGAGCTCCGCGAGCTTCGTCACGCCGAGCGCATTGCCGTCCCCGAGCGCCAGCAGGATCGCCAGGCCGCGCTCGAGGCTCGTGGGCGTGCGCTCGTCCATCGCTCTAGCGACGGCTGATCTCGAGGAGGTAGGCGACCATGACCCGCTCGTCGCCGAGGGCGAGGTGGTACGCGTCGGACGCTCGCTCCACGCGCTCGATCTGCGGCAGGTTCTGCTCGACGAGCGGCGAGAAGGGGAAGAACCCGAAGTCGACGACGCGCGCAACGAGGTCGAGCTCGTCGAGCAGCTCCGCCGTCCGCAGCCGGCTCAGGATCGAGAGCTGCATGACGAGCGCGACTCCGTCGTCCTCGAGCAGGGACGGCAGGAGCCGGAGGAGGTGGTCGAGGAGGTTCCGGCCCCAGTAGTCGAGCGGGCGATGGCCGCTCGGCTCCTCGAAGGGATCGACCGGCATCTGGTACAGGCTCGCCAGGACGACGTCGTAGCGGCGCTCCGGCTCGAACGTGTAGAGGTCGACCTCCCTCCCGGCCACGCGCTCCGAGACGCCGTTGCGGAACGCGTTCGCGAGGGTGTTCGCCACGGCCGCCCGCTGGATGTCGATCGCGTCGACGTGCTCCGCTCCGTTCAACGCGAGCTGCACCGAAAGAACTCCGCTGCCAGAGCCGACGTCGAGGCAGCTCTTGCCCTCGCCGAGCCCTGTGCGAAAGACGTGCTTCCAGACGAGGAGGCTGCCCAGGGTCGGGACGAAGACGTCGGGGTCGAACGTGAGCTCGGGGAACCGGAGCGGGTAGAGACTGCGCCCGTTCTCGTCGAGCCACGGACCGTGGGCGCTCGGCGCCGAGATCACGTCGACGGACGGAAGCGCGACGCTCGGCGGGCGGCCCGGCTTCGTCCCGGCGAGCCGCTCACGCACCGCGGCGACATGGGCGGGGGACGTGCCGCAGCAGCCCCCGATGATCTGCGCGCCCTCCTCCCGCCACCCCGCCGCGAGCTCCGCGTACTCACGCGGCCCGATGCGCTCGTCGAACCTCCAGCCCCAGTCGGAGAAGTAGCCGAGGTTCGGGTAGACGCCGAGCGGGAGATCGGTGAAGTCGCGGAGCCAGGGCAGCATCCCCGCGACGTGGTCGGGCGGCAGGCAGTTCACGAGCAGCGCGCTCACGCCCAGCTCCTCGAAGCGCTTGGCCGCCCGGCCGAAGAGATCGCCTTCAGGCCCGCCCCAGTGCTGGCCGTAGACGCCGCAGACACCGTGGCGGCAGCGGCGGAACGACAGCCACACGGGAAGGCCCGACTCGAGCGCCACCTCGACCGCGCGGAACGTGAAGTCCTCGCGGATGAGCGACATCGTCTCGAGGAGGAGGACGTCCGGCGGGTGCTCCTCGAGCACGCGCAGCAGCAGCCGGAGGCTCGCGAGGCGTTCCTCGGTGTGCACGTCGCCCAAGACGCTGAACGCGACGGCGCCGACCCCTGCGCCGTGCCCTTCCTCGACGGCCTGGCGGGCGAGCGCCACACCCAGGCGGGCGACGTCGAGCCAGTGGGTCGGGGCGAAGCCGCCGACGGAGCCGTCGGACTCGAGCTCGGCGGCGGCGAGGATCGCCCACGTGTTCGTCGAGACGACGTCGCAGCCCGCCTCGACGTAGCGGCGATGGACGTCGAGCACGGCGTACGGGGCGCGGTACAGCGCGCCCGTGCCCCAGAGGCCCCGATCCGCGTCGCGGAGCTCGCCTGCGTACTCGCGCTCGAGCTCGGTGGCGATGCCGCCGTCGAGGATCACCGGCTCGCCCGCGCCCAGGAGCTCGTCGATGCGTCCGTACGTCGCGCTCGGGGTTGCCTCGGCGATCCCCATGTGGGAATAATGCAACTCGAGTTGCTTCGAACGCAACACGATGTGAAGCGCACTACGGACGGGAGGTCGCGATGACTGAAGTCGGTACCCGCAAGGCCGGTCTGCTCGAGCGGCTCGAGGCAGGCCCGGTGATCTGCGCGGAGGGCTACCTCTTCGAGCTCGAGCGCCGGGGCTACCTCCAGGCCGGGGCCTACGTTCCCGAGGTGGTGCTCGAGCACCCGGAGCTCGTCAGCCAGCTGCACCGCGAGTTCGTGCACGCGGGGTCCGACGTCGTCGAGGCGTTCACCTACTACGCCCACCGCGAGAAGCTCCGCATGATCGACCGTGAGGAAGACCTCGAGCGGATCAACCGCGACGCGCTCGCGATCGCGAAGGAGGTCGCCGACGAGACCGGCGCTCTCCTCGCCGGGGACATCTGCAACACGAACGTGTACCTCCCCGGCGACGCCGAGGCCGGCACGGGCGGCGCGCGACATGTTCGAGGAGCAGGTCGGCTGGGCGGTCGACGCAGGCGTCGACTACATCGTCGGCGAGACGTTCGACTGGGGCGAGGAGGCGCTGATCGCCCTCGACGTGATCAAGGCCACCGGCCTGCCCGCGGTCGTCACGCTCGCGGTGCACCAGTCCGGCTCGACGCGGGAGGACTGGACGCCCGAGGATGCCTGCAAGCGGCTCGAGGACGCCGGCGCCGACGTCGTCGGCTGCAACTGCACCCGCGGCCCGAGCACGATGCTGCCGATTCTCGAGCGCATCCGCGCCGCGGTGGACGGTGCACGTCGCGGGCCTTCCCGTCCCGTACCGGACGACCGAGGCCGAGCCGAGCTTCCAGTCGCTGCGCGATCCCGACTGCGACGTGATCCCCGGAGACCGGCCGTTCCCCGCGGCGCTCGACCCGTTCACGTGCAACCGCTACGAGCTCGAGGACTTCGCGCGCAAGGCGCACGCCCTCGGAGTCGACTACCTCGGCGTCTGCTGCGGCGCCGGGCCGCACCACATCCGGGCGGTCGCGGAAGGGCTCGGGCGGACGCCCCCCGCGAGCCGCTTCTCTCCGGACATGTCGAAGCACGCGTTCTTCGGCACCGACGCGCGGGTCAAGGACGAGTACAAGGCCTACGCGGATCGGCTGTAAGAGCCCGATTCAGAATGAGCCGAGCTCTACCCAGCGCGTAGAGTCGCGGACGTGAAGATCCGGGGGGTCGTCCTCGAGCAGACCGGCGGCCCGCTGACGCCGTCCGACCTCGAGCTCGCCCCGCCCGGCCCCGAGGAGGTGCTCGTGCGGCTCGCGGCGAGCGGCGTCTGCCACTCGGACTGGAACGCCGTCGACGGGACGGCCGAGACGCCGTGCCCCGCCGTGCTCGGCCACGAGGGCGCGGGGGTCGTGGAGGCCGTCGGCCCCGGCGTGACGCGGGTCGCGGTCGGGGATCACGTCGCGCTCTCGTGGGCGCCCTGGTGCGGCGAGTGCGAGGAGTGCCGCCGCGACCTGCCCCAGCTCTGCTCGACGGTGTGGCCGGCGATGGGCACCGGCGGGCTCATGGACGGCACGCCTCGGCTCTCGCGCGACGGCGAGCCCGTCTTCCACTACTCGTTCCTGTCGACGTTCGCGGAGGCGTGCGTCGTCCCCGAGCGCTCGTGCGTCCCGATCCCGGACGACGTGCCCTTCGACGTCGCCGCGCTGGTCGGGTGCGCGGTGACGACCGGCGTGGGCGCCGTCTGGCGCACGGCCGGAGTGCGTCCCGGAGACCGCGTGGCGGTCGTCGGGTGCGGCGGAGTCGGGCTCTCGGCCGTGCTGGCCGCGGCCGCGGTGGGAGCGGAGCCAGTGATCGCCGTCGACGCCGCACCGGGAAAGCTCGACGTGGCCCGCGAGCTCGGCGCGACCGCGGGCGTGCTGTGGCAAGGCGACGCCGCCTCGACGGCCGACGCGGTTCGCGAGGCGAGCGGCGGAGGGGTCGACTACGCCGTCGAGGCGACCGGGCGGCCCGAGGCGATGGAGGCGGCGTTCCTCTCCACGCGAGCCCGCGGCACGGCGGTGCTCATCGGGATCCCTCGCGCCGATGCGGTGCTGTCCCTCCCGGCGACCACCATTCCGCGCATGGAGCGCCGCATCGTCGGATCGATCTACGGATCGTCGAAGCCCGAGCGGGACTTCCCGCGCACGCTCGCGCTGTACCGCGGCGGTCAGCTGCCGCTCGATCGACTCGTCTCGCACCGGCTCCCGCTCGACGAGGCGGAGCGCGGGTTCGAGCTCATGCGGTCGGGCGAGGCCGTGAGAGTAGTGCTCGAGCTGTGACCGCCGAAGATTTGGACGGGCGAATCGGGGAGGGCTGGGGCGGCACCTCGCCCAACGGGTCGCACGTCAACGTCGTCCTCGCCCGCCGCGGGAGCCCGACGGCCGCGGCGGCGATCTCGATGCTCGCCAACCCGTCGCCGGGGCACACGCCTGTCCTCGTGTGCGTCGGGCCGAGCCAGGCCGAGTACGAGCCCGTGTGGCCGCCGACGCTGATGATGAACAAGGCCACCGCGACCGACGAGGCCCATCAGACGATGACGTGGGGGGCGGCACAGCTCGGGATCGGGCAGGGCGTGCTCGACGCCGTCGCGGACGGGCTGATCGAGGCGACGGGGGATCTCATCGTGCTCGTGGCCGTGTGGGTCGACGCCGCGGCCGACGACGAGACCGCAGTGCGAGAGGCGAACCGGGCCGCGACGAGGAAGGCGCTCGGCGTGTGCGTGGAGGGGCGCGATCCGGACGCGGCGGCCGCGCTCGTCGAGCGCCGAGGCTCGCTGCGCAACCCGTTCTACTCCGGCGAGTGAAGATCGCCTCGCTGGAGACGCGGCACTACCGCTACCCGCTCGAGCCACCCTTCGTCGCCGCGTGGGATCCGGAGCCGCGGCGCTTCCAGGACGCGACCGTCGCGATCGTCCGCTCGGACGACGGCGTCGAGGGCTATGCGAGCGGCGACGCGCTGCCCGACCGCGAGCTGCTCGAGCGGCTGCTCGTCGGCCTCGAGGTGTCGGACTCGGACGCGGTGCACGGCATCGTCGAGACGGTCGACTTCCACCACGGGCGGAACTGGATCGCCGAGGTCGCGGTCTGGGATCTCCTGGGCCGGGCCCGGAACGAGCCGCTCTGGCTCCTGCTCGGGGGGACGCGCGAGCGAATGCTCGCCTACGCGTCGAGCGGAGAGCTCGTGACGCCCGAGGAGCGCGCGCGGCGCTGCGTCGCCCTGCGGGACGCGGGTGTACGTGCCGCGAAGCTCCGCCTCCACTCGACCGACTGGCGCAGCGACCTG
Organism: uncultured Gaiellaceae bacterium; assembly: GCA_963831285.1. GTDB lineage: Bacteria > Actinomycetota > Thermoleophilia > Gaiellales > Gaiellaceae > GMQP-bins7. Next base: position 150,495 of record CAWHPO010000002.1, read on the forward strand.
CCCGTGCTCGAGGCCGTGCGCGACGCGGTCGGCGGAGAGCTCGAGCTCATGGTCGACGCGAATCAGGGATGGCGGATGCCCGGCGACCTCACGCCGCGCTGGACCCGCACGACCGCGACGGAGTTCGCGAGGCAGCTCGAGCGACTCGACGTCTTCTGGCTCGAGGAGCCTCTGCCGACGGCGGACCTCGAGGGGTACGCGGAGCTCGCGCGCACGACGGACCTGCGGATCGCCGCCGGCGAGATGGTGCGCTCCTCGGCGGAGGCGCGCGACCTCGTCGAGCGCGGCGGAGTGCACGTCGTCCAGCCCGACGTCGTCCTCGCCGGCGGCGTCGCCGGCGCGAGGCAGATCGCCGAGCTCGCCGCCGCGCGCGAGCGCTGGTGGAGCCCGCACACGTGGTCGAACGGCTACGGGCTCCTCGCGAACCTGCACGTCGCGCTCGCCTTCTCGACCTGCCCCTACCTCGAGGTTCCGTTCGATCCCGCCGGCGTGGACGGCGGAGCGACGGGACTGGCTCCTGCCCGTGACCCTCGAGATCGCGGACGACGGGACGATCGGGCCGCCCGCCGGCCCCGGCCTCGGCGTCGTCCCCGACTTCGACGCCCTCGAGCGGTACCGGACCGCGTGATGCGGATCCGGGCCGCCGTCCTGCACGAGCCACGAAGCCGGCTCGTCGTCGAGGAGGTCGAGCTCGCGCCCCCGCGGGACGACGAGGTGCTCGTGCGCGTCGCGGCTGCCGGCGTCTGCCACTCCGACGTGCGGCTCGCGGACGGCGAGCTCGGGGACGGTCGCTGGCCCCTCGTCATGGGCCACGAGGGAGCCGGGCGTGGTCGAGGAGGTCGGCGCGGCGGTGACGCACGTGCGCCCCGGGCGACCACGTGGGCTTCTGCATCGTCCCCGCCTGCCGGGAGTGCGCGGAATGCCGAGCCGAGCGCTTCCATCTCTGCATCCCGGCCGGCGAGAACGGACCGCGCGGCGTCCTCATGGACGGCACCTCGCGCCTCTCCCTCCCCGACGGCAGACCGCTCCAGCACGCGCTCATGACGGCGTGCTTCGCCGACCGAGCGGTCGTCGCCGCCGCGAGCGCGGTCCCGCTGCCACGCGAGCTCCCGCTGTGGCAGGCGGCGCTGCTCGGCTGCGGCGTCGTGACGGCGTTCGGCGCGGTGAGGAATGCGGCACGACTCGAGGCCGGCGAGTCGGCGGCGGTGATCGGCTGCGGGGGAGTGGGCCTGCAGCTCGTCGCCGCGCTCCGCCTGTCCGGCGCGACGCCGATCGTGGCCGTCGACCTCGACCCGCAGAAGCTCGAGCTCGCGCTCGAGCGCGGCGCGACGCACACCGTCGAGGGCGGCTCGGCGACGACCGCCGCGCGTATCGCTCGACTCACGGGCGGCGGAGCCGACTTCGCCTTCGAGGTCGTCGGCCGGCCCGAGACGATGCGCCTCGCCTGGGACAGCATCCGCTCGGGCGGGACGGCCGTCGTCGTCGGGCTCGCACCGAAGGGGGCGGAGGTACACCTCCCCGCGATCGAGTTCCTCTCCGACAAGGGGATCCGCGGCTCGTACTACGGATCGGGCGACGCGGCCGCCGACCTTCCCCGGCTCGCCGCGCTCGCGCTCTCCGGCGACCTCGACCTGGCGGGCGTCGTGACGAGCATCGAGCCGCTCGAGGCCGTGAACGACGCGCTCGACCGGCTGCGCCGCGGCGAAGGGGCCCGATCGGTGCTGGTGATCGATCCCGCGCTCGCAGGGCAGCCCTGACGCCCGCGGGCCGCCGCTCCCCAGGAATCACCCCAAAGTGGGGTACGCGCTACCCCGGGCGAGGCCGATGTCTGGTCGGCATCCGCCCATCCCTCAGCGACTGCGGACTGCGGAAGGAGTTGCGGCAATGTTCAAGCGCATCCGCGCCCGCCTCGGCGGGGGCGCCGAGCAGGGATTCACCGTGGTCGAGCTCCTCACGGTGCTGATCATCATCGGCATCCTGCTGGCGATCGCCGTGCCCTCCTACATCGGGTTCCGCGATCGCACCGCGAACAACGCCGCCAAGGCGAACCTCCGCGCGGCGCAGCCGTCGGCGGACGCCTACTACGCGCGCAAGGGCACGTACGTCGGCATGACGACGGCCACCCTGGTCTCGATCGACTCGGGGATCTCCGGCACCCTCAAGGTGATCGCCGCCAGAGAGCACTCGTACACCATGTGCGACGACCCGAGCGGCAAGGCGTGGCAGGTCGTCGGCCCCGGTACGCGCTCGAGCTCGTACACGTCCGTCACGTCCTGCTAGGCCCCCATCCGGGACGTCAGCGGGAAGGGCTCGCGCGCCGCGCGAGCCGCGACAGGACGCGGAGCGGCGGCCGGGCCAGGCCGCGCGCCTCGCCCGGGTGCGCGAGGTCTCCGCGCAAGAGCCCGGCGACGGCGCCGAAGACGCCCGGCGCGCGGAGCGCCCACACGCACGCGCGGGGGTAGCGATCGGCCGCGGCCTTCGCCTTCCACGACGAGGCGGCGTGGTGGTCGAGGGCTGCCGCGAGCGTCGTCCTCGTAGGTCTCGGGACGCGCGGCCAGAATCGCCTCCGCCGCGAGCTTCGCCGACACGAACGCCTCGTACATCCCGTCTCCGGACAGCGGGTCGACGAGGCCGGCGGCGTCGCCGACCAGGAGCACGGGGCCGCGGGCGGCGGGCGTTCCGAGCTTGCGCATCGGCAGACGATGCCCGCGCACCGATTCGAGCCGCGCCGGGTCGACCCGGTGCTCGCGGGCCAGCCGGTCGAGGTGGGCGCGGAGCTTCGGGCCCTCGCTCATCCACCCGCCCACGCCGAGGTTCGCGTGGTCGCCCTTGGGGAAGACCCAGCCGTAGCCCCCCGGCACGACGCCGAGCTCGACCCACGCCGTCTCCTCGTACGGCTCGCGCCCGAGCTCGTCCCAGGAGACGTTCCCCTCGAGCGCGACGCCGCGCACGATCCCGGCGTCCACGCCGATCGCGCGCGCGACCGCGCCGTTCGCTCCGTCCGCGCCGACGAGGAACGCGGCGCCGACGCGCGTCCCGTCGACGCTCGCCTCGACGGCCTCCTCGCGCAGCTCGACGTCGCCGACGGCAGAGCCATCACGAAACTCCACTCCCGCGGCGATCGCTTGCTCGACGAGGTGCTGGTCGAGCCGCCGGCGCTGCGTCATGCGGATCAGCGTGCCGAGGGCTCGCCTTGGAGACCTTCGAGCCGTAGGCCGCCCGCACGACCATGCGGTCGACGACGTGCTCGACGACCGGCTCGACGTCGCAGGGCGCGTGGCGCAGGGCTCGGCCGGTGAGCCCACCGCCGCACGGCTTGTCGCGCGGGAAGCGCGCCTTGTCGACGAGCAGGACGCTGGCCCCGCCGCGCGCGAGATGCATGGCCGTCGCCGAGCCGGCCGGCCCGGCACCGACGACGAGGACGTCGAAGCGCTCCATCTCGCGATCGTAGGCCGAATGGAATGTCACTGACGAGGCGACCGCAAGCGAGGCCCGCGGGAGCTCACCACGTCAACGACCTGCCTGGACTCCGCACGAACGAAATGTCGCCAGGGAGCTCGACCGGAGCCGGGCTGTGCCCGGCGGGAGGTCAACGGGCGCTGACGGAGAGACAGACGTGAAGGAGGGGGGCTCGCGGGGGAACCTTGGTTCCACCCGCGCCGAAATGCAGGGGGGAGGATTCGAACCTCCGAAGGCTGAGCCAGCGGGTTTACAGCCCGCCCCCTTTGGCCACTCGGGAACCCCTGCGCGGCGGGCAATTGTAGCCGCGACTACTCGGGCTCTTCGGTGAGCGCGTCGAGCACGAGGCGTTGGAAGTGCTGGAGGAGATGCTCGCTGCCGAGCAGGAGCCGGCCGTGCTCGATCGCTCCCGAGCGCAGGCCGCGCTGCACGGACTCGACGAGGTCACGGTCCTCCTCTCCGACCACGGCTCCGAACTCCGTGATCTCGTCGACGATGTCGTCGGGCGTCTCCGGATCCCAGAAGCCGTCGGCATAGGTGCGCGTGCGCTCGGGCCCTTCGGGCTCGAAGACGAGCACCCTCAGGTGCGGCGCACCCGGCAGCACGTTGAAGGTCCAGTTCGGCCAGAGGAAGTGGAAGTGGCTCGAGCTCAGGCCCTCGGGGACATACGGGAGGCCGCTCGGGTCGCCCTCCGCGACGCGCTTGGGGACGGAGCCGAGCTGGCTCGACGACCAGCGGCTCGTCGACAGCGCGTACGCGTCGGGATCGACGTCGATCAGCCGACTGAAGCTCTTGTGCGCGACGGGGCAGTGGTAGCACTCGAGGTAGTTCTCGACGACGACCTTCCAGTTCGCATCCACGACCCAGTCCCGCGAGCGGCCGCGGTACGCGAGCGTCGCCACGTCGAGTCCGCGGTCGAGCAGGACCTGCGGCAGGTCGCCGAGGACGTCCTCGAGCTCGACCTCGTCGTCCACCGGATCCGCGAACACGAGCGGCCCCCAGGTCGCGACCCGCACCGGACGAAGCCCCCACTCCGAGTGCTCGAAGCCCGGCTCGCGCTCCGAGCGCGGCGCTGCGCGCAGCGACCCGTCGAGACCGTACGTCCACGCGTGGTACGGACACTGCAGCGACTCGCGTTTGCCGCATCCGGACGCGACCTCGTGCCCGCGGTGCCGACAGATGTTGACGAAGCCTCGGAGCGTGCCCTCGCGGTCGCGCGTCACGACGATCGGGACCTCCCCTGCCCGGCAGGTGAAGAACGTGCCCGGCTCCGCGACCAACTGCGCCGGCCCGGCGTACTGCCAGCTCCGGCGGAAGATGCGCTCCTGCTCGAGCCGGTGGATCTCGGCGTCGGAATACCAGGATGCCGGAAGCGTGAGCCCGCGGTCGAGCTGTTCGCGGAGCTCGGACGCTGCGACGGCGGCCATGCTCCAGCTTTGCACGTCCGACGCGTCGCGGTCGCCTGCCCGACGAGCGGCTACGATCGGGCCCTCGCCCTCTTAGCTCAGTCGGTAGAGCACCTCCATGGTAAGGAGGGGGTCGACGGTTCGAGTCCGTCAGAGGGCTTCAGGAAAAGGCCCGCTAGAACGGGCCTTTTCTCTGAGTCAGTCTTCTTGTGAAAGTCGCTCAGGATGGATCGGTCAACCTCTGGTCAACCTCGGGCCGAACGCGGATCCCACGAGCCGTGAGTCTGCTGACGATGCCGTGCCGCGACTGCGCGTCACGTCGAGGCTGAACGTAGTTCCTCCACCACGTCTGCTCGTCGTGCCCGGTAAGAGCAGCACCCTCGACAGGGGAGATCTCGGAGTCCTCGGCCACGAACGTGCAGAAGCTCCAACGGAGCACCTGTGCGCGAATGCCTCCACCCAGACCAGCCCTCACGCCTGCTTCCTCGATCCCCCGCTCCGAGACGTTCTGTCGCGTGAACGGGCGACCAGTTCGCGTGCAGAAGACGAAGTCATCCTCATGTCCGCGCCCTGCCTGCAACTCCGACTGGAGGTGGGAGGCGTTGCGCCCCCATCACCGGGGGGAGTGCGATAGCGCAATCGCGCGACCCCCGGTGGCGGTATTGCTGCTAAGGACGCCTGCCACACTGGGCCCTCAACCACGACCTCTCCATCCCCTCACGTTTATCGTCTTCGACGTACTCGCGGCGTCCGCCGCAGGCCGAGGAAGCCGCGAGTCCTCGTATGCCCCGCCCGGCCGGAAGGCGTCGAGAAGCTCGGCTGGGCCGACATGAAGATGATCTTCGCGACCCACTTCGCGACTGAGATCGCGGCTGTCACGGAGGACGGTGGAGGGAGGCTGCTTCGCGAGCGGGTTGCAGACCTGGATGAGGATCAGCGACAGCGATTGCATGAGGCGCTGAACGAGGTGAAGATCGCCTCCTGAGGTTGACCAACGGTAGACCACCACTCGCGATCACAGTGTTCATGCCGGATTCGGGCTGGTCCCCTACTCAGGAAGTAGGTGGTCATCCCGAGCCGTGAGGTCAAACGATCACAGCTCCCTCGGTGAGCGCGTAGGCGATCGCCCGCTGCAGGGTCATGACGTGCCCTCGCGCCCAAGCTTCCGCCTGTATGTCGGTGTCGGTTGATCTTCCTACCTCCGCCCTGAACCGCTCACGCACCTGGCGGTCTTCCTCAAGAGTCGCGAGCCCGAGCCTTTCGAACAGAGCGTCGGTCGCTCCCCAGAGCGTCGCAGCCCGCACGGCGTCCCCTTTGGCGGTGGCTACCGCGGCCAGCTCCTCGATCCAGTGTGGGAGGTCGTACTGCGGTGCTTGTTCGCGTCCGTCCATCAAGCTCGTCCTGAGCAAGGACTCCGCCTCGACAATATCTCCCTGGAGAAGAGCGAGAAGGCCCAGATACCGATGGGCGAGCGCCGTCCACGTCGTTGTACCCAATTCGTCGAACAGCGCGACGCTTTCGTTCAGGCGGCAGGCAGCCCGCTTGAAGTCCCCTGCCAACGCCTCGGAATAACCTAGGCGCATCAGGCTAAGGGCCAGGTTCGGCTTCATGCCTTCGGCTCGGAAGATCCGAGCTGCCTCTTCGAACATCTCGCGTGCGTGGTCGAAATCGCGTTCCTCAGTGGCCACCCACGCTGCGTTGTAGAGCGCTCTTCCCAGACTTCGGTGATCGCCCGCGCTTCGGGCTAGCTCCACGCCCTCATGGAGCGCTGTCGCCGCCCCCGCCCTATCACCCGTGTACAAGCGACCGTGACCGATAAAGCCCAGACAACGACCGACACCCTCCTCGTCGCCGAGCTTCCGGGATAGCGCGACGGCTTCTTCGAGAAGCGGCAGCGCAGTCGACCAGTCGGCGTGCCATGACGTAGCGCGAGCTGCTGCGACCAATGCCTTTGCGCGGCAGGCGGGCGGGACGGCGCTACCGAGAGCCAGCGCTTGGTTGAGCCACGCACGCGCTTCCTCGTGCCGCGCACGGATCTCCCAGAATGGATACAGCGAACTGGCGAGCCGGACAGCGATCTCGGCTTGCTCCCGCTGAATGGCCCAGCCGAGTGCAGCTCTGAAGTTGGCTTCTTCTCTGTCCAGTCGCAGGAGCCATACATCGGTTCGCTGTGCCCAGAGCTCAGGTTCTGCCGTCTCGGCGAGGTCGAGGAAATGCTGCACGTGCCTCTGTGCGACGTGTTCTGCCTCTCCGCCCTCTACCAACGGTTCACTCGCGTACTCCCGAATCGTCTCCAGCATCCAGTAGCGCTCGTTCGAGAAGCGGAGGAGGCTCTTCTCGACGAGCGACTGCAGCGTGTCGAGATCTGCTCCTGCGATCTTCTCCGCCGCGTCCAGCGTGCAGCCACCGGCGAAGACGGAGAGTGAGCGAAAGAGGCGCTGGTCACCTTCCGAGAGGAGGTCGTAGCTCCAAGCAATCGTCGCCCTGAGCGTCTGCTGTCGCGCCTCGGCGTCCCTGCCGCCTTTCAACAGGTCGAGGCGGTCGGAGAGGCGCTCAAGAATCTGCGCGGGCGAGAGTGCCTTCGTGCGGGCTGCGGCGAGCTCGACGCCAAGCGGGAGGTCGTCGAGACGGTCGCAGAGCTCGGCGATCTCCTCGGAGGGCTCAAGCCGAGAGCGCTCGGAGAAGAGCGTCACCGCTTCGGACGAGGTGAGCGGAGGCACGTCGTACTCCACCTCGCCTTGGATGCGGAGGAGCTCCCGGCTCGTGCAGAGCAGGGTGAGGTTGGGACAGGCTGCGAGGAGCGCCGAGAGCTCGGATGCGACCACGATCACCTGCTCCAGGTTGTCGAGGACGAGTAGCATCTCGCGCTCGCCGATGTGCGGCGCGAGATCGTCCTTCGCGCCGACCATCTGCGCGATCTCTTCCATCACCAGCGAGGAGTCGCGCAGACTGGCGAGCCCGAGCCAGAAGACGCCCGCCTTGTACTCGGGGACGAGCTCGGCTGCGGCCTCGACCGCCAGGCGGGTCTTGCCGGACCCGCCCGGCCCGGTGAGCGTTAGCAGGCGTGCTCCATCACGGAGCTCGCGCACAACGTCGTCCCGCTCTCGCTCGCGACCGATGAACGAGCTCGCTGGCCGCGGAAGGTTCGTGTTCGAGATCGTCTTGAGCGGAGGGAAGGTCTTGTCACCCAGCTGGTAGATCGCGACCGCGCCCTCGATGTCCTTGAGCCGGTGTTCCCCGAGGTCAGTGACTGACAGCCCCGCGACGAGCTCGCGGGCCGACTTCGAGAGCAGGACTTGACCACCGTGCCCCGAGGCTGCGACACGAGCAGCGAAGTGCACGTCGTCTCCGACGTAGCCCTCGTCGGTGAGCAGCGGGGTGCCCGTGTGCAGGCCGATGCGCAAGCTGATCGGCCCCGATGCGAGAGCGTCCGTGATCGCGTGCGCTGCAGCCGCGGCTCCCGGAGCGGATGGGAACGCAACGAAGAAGGCGTCCCCCTGCGTGTCTACCTCGACGCCGTTGGTGGCAGCGCACGCCTCGCGTACGACCCGGCGATGCTCGGCGAGAGCGTCCGCGTAGGCCTCTGCGCCGAGCTCACGCAGGAGGCTCGTCGATCCCTCAACGTCCGTGAAGAGGAAGGTGACGGTGCCGGTCGGCAGATCGGATCTCACGCGACGTGATCATCCGCGGCAGTCGGACTTGCGTCCAGTCCGGACACCCCTCCCCTCGCGAAGTGCTCAGGCGGTGGGGCCTTCTCGCGGGGCGGACGCCGTCCGTGAGGCCCACGGCCTCGGTAGCGTCCCCTCGCGTCGATGGGTGACGTAGTCGAGATCCGAGAGTTCCAGGAGCGTGACCTCGACGCGATCGTGGAGTTCTCGCTTCGCGCATGGGATCCGGTCTTCGCGTCGTTGCGCGAGGTTCTCGGCGACCCCATCTTCTTTCGCCTAAAGCCCGACTGGAAGGCGGCTCAGGCCGAAGAGGTGCAAGCGAGTTGCACGAGCGACGAGCGAGACGCCTTCGTCGCGGTCGTGGACGGGCAGCCGGTCGGGTTCGTCACCGTCGCCCTGAGCGCCTTCAACGAACGCATGGGAGTGATCGACATCATCGGCGTTGATCCCAACTTTCAGCGGCGGGGCATCGCCACGCAGCTAACGAGACACGCAGTCGACCACATGGGGCGCTGCGGAATGGACGTAGCGGCGGTAGAGACTGGCGGTGATCCCGGCCACGCGCCTGCTCGGGAGGCGTACGAATCACTTGGGTTCACGCCCCTCCCAGTCACGCGATACCTGAAGCTGCTCGACGAGTAATCCCCTCCCCCTCGCGATGCGTTCGGGCGGTGGGGCCTGCCCGCGGGGGCCGCAAGCCGTCGGGCAGGGAGCCAGATGACGGCGGATCTAACCTCGGGCCATCTGGTCGATGCAAACGGTGACGGCGAGGATGAGCGCATCATCCTGATCCGATGCGATTTCGATGCCGTAGGTATCGCGGATGCGGAACCAGCGCTTGGATACCTCCGCAACTCTGTCGTCCCCACGCTCGATCTTGTACTCGTGGTCAACGATGTTGCCCTTTGCTTCCATGTCCTCGCCGCCCTCGACCTCGATCGAGTAACGATCACGAAGCGGCGTGATAAGCGCCTTCTTGACCGTCGCGACCGTCGCCCCTCCGCGCTCGATCTCCATTTTGTCGCGGATCGTCAGCTTCTTCTCTTGAATCTTGTACAGCTCCTCGCCCGACGAGGCGTCTTCCAGCATGAGAGTGTCGCGGATACGCAGAGCTTTCCCATCGACCTTGAGGTCCGCTCTCCCTCCTCGTTCTCGATCCAGAAGTCGTCGCCGATGGCGAACATCTTCTCGCGCATCCGGTACTTCGTGCCGTCAACGCCACCGCGTCCACGCAACAGTCCCATGAGCGTCTACTCCTTGTCGGTAACCGAATCCTAGGCCGATCAGTACGACCCGACGCCGCGCAGGACGCAACGAAAGCCCAGGTGTGTCGTCGACGAGTCGATAGCTTGCCCCTGACGCGCCGCCGGACGGTATCGCAGGCAGTAGTTGGGTGCGCAGAGGTGCGAGCCGCCCTTGATCACACGGCGTGGAACCGACTCTCCCGGACGAATCTCAGGTGATAAGGCGCTTGGGTTGCGTGGAGCACAGCACGAGCGCTCCGCGTCTTCGGATCGATGAGACGTGAACCAATCCGATGTCCACTCCCAAACGTTCCCGCACATATCGAAGAGGCCGTACCCGTTGGGAGGGAAGCTTCCGGCAGGCGAGGTTCCTTCGTATCCGTCGAGCTTGAGGTTCTGCCACGGGAACTCGCCCTGCCAGGTATTCGCCATCGCCTTGCCGTCAGGAAAGTGCTCGTCGCCCCAGGCGAAGACCGCGTCGTCGAGCCCCCCACGCGCAGCAAGCTCCCACTCGGCCTCGGTGGGCAGCTCCTTCCCGGCCCACGCCGCATACGCTTCGGCGTCCTCGTATGCGATGTGCACGACAGGATGGGTGTCGCGGCCGTTGATCGTCGTGCCCTTCCCACCCGGTCGCTTCCAGTACGCGCCTGGCACGTACTCCCACCAGTTGCGGTGGTCGCTCAGGTCGACCGGGCCTACGCTGTTCCGGAACACGAGTGAGCCGGGCACGAGGAGCTCGGGATCGGCGTCGGGATAGATCTCGGCGTCGAGCGGTCGCTCGGCGAGCGTCACGTACTTCGTCTCGCGGACGAAGCGGCGAAACTGCGCGGCGGTCACCGGCGTCTCGTCCATCCAGAACCCATCGACGAGAACGTCATGCACGGGGCGCTCCTCGGGATAGAAGTCCTCGGAGCCCATCGCGAACGTGCCACCTGGAATCCGGTGCATGCCCGGACGACGAGGCTCTACCTGTCCATTACGCGGGACGGCCTTCTCGGACTCAGGGATGGCTTCTCGCCTCACTCGTGACGCACGACGCGCTCGCCTGACACCGTTCTTATGCGCTGATCGCCTGAGCCGCGGCTTCGTGGGTGCCTGTCTCGTGCAGCCCCTTCTCCTCGTCGTGGCTGCCCGGCTTGAGATCAAATACCACCTTTTTGACGATGCCTGTGAAGGGATAGGGCGACCTCGTCGCATAGGCGCGGTCGACGGGAAGCCCGTTGTCGCGGCCAATGTCCATGCCCGCGTATCCGGAGAAGCGCACGGCGACCGTTCTATCCATCCTGCCTTCGCCGATCTTGTCGTCATTCGCGTACAGGGAGACCGTTCCCCCGGCAGCCCGTTCTTGCCGGTCGGCGTCAAACTGCATGCGAACGGTGATGTCCCCGGTCGATATCGGTTCGCTGGAGACCTGTTCATAACGCTCCACGCCCATCATCGAATAGCTGTGGTGCAGCAAGCCCTTCTCATCGACCCAGAGCGAGAAGCCACCCATCTCGCCGCCCTCGGCGATCAGAACGCCCTCTGCGCCTTCCTCCGGGACTGACAGCTCCACCTGGATGGCGTAGGAGCGGCCGTAGATGCGCGGGATCATCCCTGAAGCGATGTTCTGTACGTCGCCATAGAAGGTCTGCGTTGTGAGCGTCGGCATTGGTGGCAGGTTCCCGAAGATGACCGAGAACGCGGCCAGGAGTGGGAGCACATTGTGCTTCTCGGCCTCCTCCCAGAAGAGCTCTTTGAGCTCAGCGAGCTTCTCGGGATTCTCGGCGGCGAGGTCATTCGCCTGGCTGAAGTCGTCGGGCAGGTAGTACAGCTCCCAGATGTCCTGTTGAGGGTCGTACGCTCCGGGCGCGAACCTCGCCATCGTCTGTGGCGATAGATCCCAGGGGATGCGGTCGAGCTTGCAGGCCGCCCACCAACCGTCCTTGTAGATGGCGCGGTTGCCGACGGCCTCGAAGTACTGCACGGTGTGGCGCTCCGGCGCGTCCCCGTCCTCGAAGGTGTACAGGAAGCTCGTCCCCTCCATCGGCTTCTGGGCAGTCCCGTCCACGAGCGTGGGCTCGGGGATACCGGCGGCTTCCAGGATCGTCGGCCCAACGTCGATGACGTGAGTGAACTGGGTGCGCAACCCGCCCGAGTCCCTGATCCGGTCCGGCCAGGAGACGACCGTGGCGCTGCGCGTCCCGCCGAGGTGAGAGGCGCACTGCTTGCCCCATTGGAAAGGCGCGTTCCCCGCCCATGCCCAAGCAGCCGCGTAGTGCGGCTCGAATGCGTCAGTGCCCCAGGCGTCGAGCCCTCCATACTGCTCGATGAGCGACAGCTGCTGCTCGGGCGTTAGGACGATGCCGTTCTGCACCGTCAGCTCGTTGAAGGAGCCGGTGATCGTTCCCTCCAGGCTCGCACCGTTGTCACCGAAGATGTAGATGACGAGCGTATTGTCGAGCTCGCCCATCTCCTCGACCGCGTCGAGTAGGCGACCGATATTCCAGTCGGTGTTCTCCAGGAACCCGGCGTAGACCTCCATCTGGCGCGAGTACAGCGTCTTCTCCGCGTCCGACAGAGAGTCCCAAGCGGGGAGCGCGTCAGGTCTCGGTGTGAGCTCTGTGTCTGGCGGGATGACCCCCAACGCCTTCTGTCGCTCGAAGGTGTCTTCGCGCAGCGCGTCCCAGCCCTGGTCGAACTTGCCGCGGTACTTCTCGCTCCACTCGGCTGCGACCTGGTGCGGTGCGTGTGAGCAGCCCGTCGAGTAGTAGATGAACCACGGCTTTTCTTGATTCTGGGCACGCACCTCGTGTAGCCAGCGCACCGCCTGATCAGTGAGGTCGTCCGGGAAGTAGTACTCCTGCCCGGCCTCACTCTCGGGGACGCCAAAGATCGCGTTGTCCTGCGTGATCACCGGGTCGTACTGGCCCGCCTCACCTCCGAGGAAACCCCAGAAGCGATCGAAGCCCCAGGCGTTCGGCCAGCGGTCGAATGGCCCGGCTGCGCCCTGGACGTGGTCGGGAGTGAGGTGCCACTTGCCGAAGCCAGCGGTCGAGTATCCGTTTCCCTGAAGCGTCCTGACAACGGGAGCGCAGTCCTTCGGCACGTTCGCCGAGTAGCCGGGGAACGGGCCCGGGAACTCGCCGATCGATCCGAAGCCGACCGTGTGGTGGTTCCGGCCCGTCAGGAGAGCGGCCCGCGTCGGCGAGCAGATGGCGGCAACGTGGAAGCGGTTGTATTTGAGCCCCTCGTCCGCGACCCGCGTCATCGCCGGAGTCGAGACAGGCCCGCCGAACGTCGAAGGGTTCCCGAAGCCCGCGTCGTCGATGAGCACGAGCAGCACGTTCGGCGCACCCTCGGGCGGCGACGGCGTCATGTTGATCGTCCAGTCGGCGACGGAGGTATCGAGTGTTCGTCCGATCGTCCCGCCGAAGTTGGGATCCGGTATCGGGAGCACCGTGCGGTCGGGACTGAACTTCCCCATCGCCTCGGCGAGCGATTCCTTCAACGCGCCCAGACCCTTCTTGTCTCCCTGGACGACCGACCGCAGCATCGCGCCCGCAAGTGCTTGCTCGACACCGAGCCGCTGCTCGTCGTCGAAGATCGCGATGATCCCGGCCGACCCAGGCGGCAGGTTCTCGCCGATCTTCTCGTGGAGCTCCTTGTTGACTTTGTTCCCGGCGAATCTGCTCATTACCCTGCCCGCGACCGCCCCCGCCGCGACCGACGCGAGCAGCGGCGGAGCGAGCAAGCCAACGGCGAGCCCGACGCCGCCTCCCCAGCCCATTCCCTTGCGGCCGAGATTGTCGCCAGTTCGCTGCACTACGACGCTCCCGTCCTCTGCGTGCGTCACGAGGATGACGCCCTCGATCAAGACCGTCTTTTTTTTGACGAGTGCGATGAGAGCCTCGAAGTCGTTCGTCGCCTCGTCGATGTGTTGGTAACCGGCAACGAGAACGTCGGTCAGAGTCTCTGTCATCAGCGACGCTCCTTGATGAGATCCCGAGGCGGATTGGCCGACAGTTCGGGAGGAGAGAATGTGCAGGCCGAGCCTAGACGATTCGCCCCTCAGCATTAGAGCCCGCCGCCGACCCTTCGCCCGTAATTCCTTCGGGCACAGCCCGTCGACGCTAACGCGAGAAGCCCGGGCTCGCGCTGCCCATTTCGACAAGGTGAAGCGACGAGGACGACGCCGGCATCGCAAGGCGGGGTGACCCCCTCAACCCCATGCGACGAGCCCCGGCGGGGACTGCAGCCGTGGAAAAAACCGGCGAAAACCCGGGCCTCGCTTCATGTGCCATCGAGGCGGAGTCGCGCTAACCTGATCTCGCGGGACCTCGCTTGCAGCCCGTGGCGGAGCGAGGATGTCACCGCAGGTTCGCCGTTCGCACTCCGAACGGTGGCAGGCCAGTAGCCCTCGGCCCGCCGCCAGTGGCGGCTGCCGGTCTTCACAGAGGCATCCCGTTCCTACATGCCTTGAGGAGGACCGAGATGGCAACCGACTACGAGACACTGATCCCCGGCGGGATCGCCGAACAGGCCATCGCCGCCGCCGAGCAGGAGTCCGTCGTGCTTGCGCTCGGCAACGTCATTCGGATGGGGGCAGGGGTCGAGTCGATCCCCGTCGTCTCCGTCGCGCCGAGCGTCGGCTTCGTCAGCCCGGCCTACGGTGGACCAAGCCGATCACCCAGGTCGAGTGGAGCGCCGAGCGGCTCGAGCCCGTCGAGATCGCCGCCACGCTTGCGATCCCGGATGCGTTCATCGACAACACGGGTTTCCCGGTGTGGGCGTCCGTTCGCTCGGCGCTTGCGAAGTCGTTGCGAAGGTGCTCGACCAGGCCGTTCTGTTCGGAACGAACGCCCCACCCGAGTTCCCGGCAGGTGGGATCGCCGGACTCGCCGGAGCCGCCCAGAGCTGGGACCACCGCCGAGGAGGCAATCGACAAGGCACTCGCGGCGGTCGAGGCGCGGGCGTGCGGCCGACCGGCATCGCCTCGGGGCTTGCAATTCTCGCGGCGCTTCGCCAGTCGCAGATGGCGTCCGGGCTCGGCCCGGTGAGCGCCGAGGCCGCGTCGATCCTCTTCGGCCTTCCGGTCGGACGACTGTCCACTGGGACCCGACGAAGGGCGAGGCGCTCGTCGGTGACTGGACGCAGATCCTCGTCGGCGTCCGCGAGGACATCACCTACGAGCTCTCGACAGATGGCGTCCTCGTCGATCCGGGCCGGCGTGATTCAGGTGTCGGCGTTCCAGGACGACATGACCCTGCTTCGCGTCCACCTGCGAGTCGCGGCGGCCATCGCCCAGCCCATCGGACCGGGCGGCACTCCCGTCGTGGGATTTGAGTTCGCCGACTGGACCGCGACCGCCGGGGCGAGGGCTCGGGGACGAGGCGGAAGGCGGACTAAGAACCGCTGCGTGAGCAGCGGTGGTCGTCGCCCTTCGGGGTGGCACCTCCCGGGCGGCTGGGCCCTCGCGTGACTTGACCGGGAGCGCGAGCCACCGGCGCCCGTCTACTCTCGACATATGGACTCCGACCTTGAGCAGATCGCGGTCGCCGCTCCGAAGCCCGAGGCCACCCGGTCGCGGTCGTCCAGATCGGCGACGGCGAGACGGCCGTCATCGACTACGACGAGTGTCGAAGACCCGCCGACGACCTCCCACGAGTGGAGGTCCGTGGACGAGGAGGGGCTCTGGCGCGTCCGAGAGGCGGGCCGAGTTCCAGTCGAACCGGACGCCGCCTGATCGGGCAACACGTCTGACGGTAACGCTACGTTAGAGCTGTTCGTACTCGCGCAAGATGAACTCGTCGTAACCGAACAGCGTCGCCGTGATCGACGAGATCGCGCGCACCGTCGAGCGGGGTCGAGTCCACCTTCTCGACCGATCCCTTGACCTGCTTCACCAGACGCTCGCCGACCTGCCATTTCGGCTCGACTGCGGCGGAAGGGTCGCTGTTGTCGAAGCTGGCGGACGCGCGCGAGCCGTTCTGGGCGGCGATCGCTGACGCCCTGGTCATCGTCGCTGGCGATCGACTGCCGGTCGACGCTTAACGATCGCGGGGGCGACCTGACGCCTGGACGGGCGTATCGTGACTGATGACTTCGTTCCCCCTCCCCCCGGTCCCCTCAGGGGAGGCGGACCGAGAGACTCCGGGTCGGTCGGGGCGCAGGCTAGCCGCAGCCCTGCGCGGGAACGAAGTCACTTCGACGACAATTCGGCTGGCGGGAACCCGCCGGCATCGGTTCCCCGCCAGCCGCCCGCCCGACGTAGACCGGATCGTGGCGACGCAGCGGACGCGACGGACTAGACGCAGAGCCAGAGATTCGGATCGGTAAGGCTAGTCGCGGGGGGCATCGGCTGAAAGGACAACCCCTTCCCCAGCAGCCGTTCCCCCGACTGCCACCCGCAGCCGTGATGGTGCCGACGTGTTCGCCCCCGTGGTGTAGACGCAGGGCCAGCGGGATTCGCAGCGTTAGGGCTAGTGCGTTCGCGGTCATCGAACCTGCCGAACGGGCCGACGTCGTCGCCCGTGGGCTGGACTAGGGACGGATGAGCGCATACTGCGGGGATGCCCGGACGCGATACGCCGCTGGGCATCCGATTCCCATGTTCCTGCTGCGGTTACCTGACCCTCGACGGAAACGCCGATGGCGACGGACGTCATCTGCGAAGTCTGTTTTGGGAAGACGACGGCGAACAGTTTCGCGATCTCGACTACCCAGGCGGCGCGAACGACGTCGGCCTCGACGAAGCGCGGCTGAACTTCCAGACGCACGGCGCCAGCGACCTGCGCTTCAAGTCGTACGTTCGCACACCCCTGCCCGAGGAACAGCCCTGATATCCGGGCGTTGTGCGGGTGTAGCTTGGATCGTCGGAATTGCCACTCGTGGTACCCCAGTGTTAACCCCGATAGCCGGTTATGCCTGCAGCGTGGTCTCGAAACCCGTGTCTCGGCGGAGACCAGTCTCGTTCGAAGATGAGCGGATTCGACAAACCAGTTGGCGAGGTCCATGCTTTGTGAGTCCTGTAACTAATCGAGCTGAAGAGCCGCGCATCGCGGCTCCCAGAGAGGGGATCAATTCAGGAAGGGGATGAGCGAGATGCTCAGCGAATCGAGACCGGCATCTGGGCATCGCGGCCTCACGGTGACGGTCGGTCTGTTGTTCGTGCTGGCGGTGCAGGTGGGCGTGACGTCCGCAGCGCCCGGAACGTCTGATGCGTCAAGCAGGGCTGTGCAGGGCGAGGTGACCATCCACCTTTGGAGACCAGGGCTAGACCCAGTAATCCGGCGGGTCATGGGCGCTTCACATTGTTCGGAGCGATCGACGATGACGGGACGTTCGTTGACGACCGCGCGGGCGAACCGGGTCGCGGAGTTCGCGTCTTTCGCGGCGCGAAGGGAATCTTCCGGGTCACGATCGGTCACTTCGGGTTCTGGACGATCACCAAGGGGACGAAGGCGTACGCCGGATCCATGGGCGTGGAACAGGCGGGAATCTGTCGCATGGCAACCAGGGGCCGGTCGGCATTTGGATGATTGGAACCGTCTCCAATAGCGACTGGCTCCACCCCTCGGCGTAAACCGGTGCTGCGACGAAGGCGAGCTAGCGTTCCGGAAGCTCTCCGAACCTGCTGCGTAGTTCCTCCCGCGTCTTCGCCAAGAGCAGCCCTACCGTGTACGTGAACGGCTCAGCCGCGTCGAGCGCGCCCGGCGGTGACTGCGCGGCCCGAAAGGAACTCAAGCACCGCGCGCGCGTGCTCGTCGCCGAAGGCGCCCGCCCCCCAGAGGTCTGTCGCGAGCGGTTGGCGGATCGACTCGATCGTCTGCGGCTCGGGCAGGACTCGGGCTGCGCAGCCCCGTCCCCGGAGGGGGGCAACCGAGACGGCCGCAGGGAGGCCGCGCCCCTGTCACCATCGTGCGCCTCGTTGCGCAGCAACGTGCAAGCTGCCGTTTTCCCCACGTCCGGGTCATCGTGATACGACGAGTGGGTCAGCACGAACTGGAGTCGGTCGCGGAGATCGACGAGTTCCAGCCACCCCACGCGCTGGGGGGTGCGTGGCATCCACGGCCCAGTACGTGGTGACGTACGGGCACGATCGAGCCACTCGACTACGGAACCCGATCGCGCGTCACCCTCAACCTCGAGTTGAAGGGACACGGCATCGGAAAGCCACTGCTTCCGCTCTTCGTCCAAAGACAGGCGAAGAAAGAGATGCCGCTGAACGCCCAGAACTTGAAAGAGCTCCTCGAGAGCGGCGGTTCGCTGACACGTTGATCGGGGCCTGCTTGTCGTCGTCGAACGGTGCGCCCCAGTCCTGCGAGCACAGCCGGGGACCTCCGCCCTGATGTCATCCGGCGCGACGATCACGCTCATGTCTCGTATGACCATCCCCGTTGGTCGCGCCGAATCGGCCAGGGTCATCCTCGCTGGTCGCCAGTCGGCCGACTTCAATGTCGGACTGTTTGCCGCTCTGGCAGCCTGCGTCGCTTTCTGGGTACTGGTCGTATTGGCGGTGTACTGGTTGATCTAGCAGCATTCCAGAGCCGATGTCACTGCTCCCCGGCGCGGGCACACCAGCGTTTCTAACGAGCGCCCCCGAGAGCGAAGCGCGCACGTGCGCAGGTCTCGCGAGCTTCCCGGCCACCCGAAAGGACACGCGAGCCCGTCGGCTCGGGAGCCGTAGACCGGCTATTTACCCAGGGATGTCTTCTTCTGCCTTTTCCTTCTGCATCGGTCGCGGAGGCGCGCTCTGAGCCCGAGAAACCCTGCTGCTACCGCAGAGCGGGCGGGTGCTCCTCGGGGCGCTAACCCGCAGCCTGCATACATTAATTTTCAGGCTTGAACCCGACTCATTCGTGGCAGGGTTGCTCGCTTGCGCGGGTGCCGTTGCCGGGGCTGGGCGGCGAGGCAGGATCAGGTTGGGCCGCCTTCGAATCACGTATGGGCCCTGAGGCTGTACATGCTGGAAGTACTGCAAACCCCGTATTCATGCGGGGTTTGCCCATGAATACAGAGATTCGCCGACCCCGAGCGCGTGTACGAGCATGACCGGCCGGCCCCACGTAACCACGGATGATGCAAATCTCGGGTGCGGCTTACACCCAGTCCTTCGACGACCCGCCCGCAAGTAATTGAAGTATCGGACTGCGGTTCGCGGTGAGCTTGGTGCCTCCGCGCGGACCGTGCTAGTCCGGAGGTTGTTGCCCCGGCGGCTTCCGTGGGGGCGGAACGCCAACGTCGACTTGCTCCGCGGCGGCCCGGCAGCTATCGAGCGCACTGCGAGCCGCCTCCCCCGCAAGGGCGAAGTTCTTTCGTGCCACCGCGTACAACGCGTCGCCAGCCTTGTGGAAGCCCGATCCCACAGTCGTTGCCCCAGCGGTGTCGAACGCGCTGCCCGCAACGTGGTGCCCAGCGCCCATCCCAGCCACGGCAGCCGCAGTGGTCAGGGTCGCACCCGCAAGCAGCTCGTAGCCGACCGTCTCAATACCTAACCCAACGGCGCCGACAACATGCCTGGCGACCCCCTGCTGTTGTCGGGTGCTGGGTCGTTCATCGGGATACACGTTACAACTACTCCACGTCGAGACGAGGGTCACCGGGCCGTCTATTGACGAGGGCGACCTCCAGCGTCCCGACTCCCCACTCTCAAGTAGCCGTCGTCCTTCACGCGCGAACCCATGAGGAGCGCCCGTTTGAGATCGGGCGTCACCCCCGGATCGGCCCGACCCGTTGGCATACCGAGCAATCGGCGACTAGATACTGGGCTCGCGGCGGCGAGCGACGGGTAGCCGAGGGAGGCTCTGGGCCGAGCGCCCCCGCCGGGGGTAGCCCGCGAGGCTCCGACGGATCAGACTCCGTGTGGCCCTATGCCGGGGGACGCTCGGACATGGAGGGGCGAAGGTTACGGCGTATCCACAGCCCCAGTCCCCGGAGGGGCCGTTCGGAAGACACCGTGGTGGCCTTTTCGGGCTGGTTCGCGACGAGGATTGAGGCGGACCAGCCCAACAGCCCTGAATCCCTGGCCATCCGTTCAGCACCCGCCCCGGGGACGGGTGCGATATTGGCCTCCTGCGGCGGACTCGAATTGGCGAGGGGAGAGCCGTGGGGGCGCATCCCCTCGCCCGCCGCCCTCGCCCCATTCTCGTGGAGAGGAGAACGTCGACGGGCGTCCGTAGACGGGGAGGCTCAGGCCGAGTCAAAGGACCGCTCGTTTGCTGTGTCGTCCCCGGTGGGCTCGCTACACGTCATTGTCTCCTCCTCGGGAGGAGGAAGCATCCTCAGTCCGCTCGGGATCGTGGCGGCGGTGGAACCGGCTTTCTCCGGATGTGGCGCGCTCCGCTTGCTTCTGTGCCTTCTTGTCGGCGCGCTGAGTCTTCTGCTCGGCCACCTTGACCTTCGCGTCAGTGTAGGACTGCCCGACCAGCAGCTTTCCCCCGTCCAGCCGAAGACGAG
>CAWHPO010000003.1:0-163698 GCA_963831285.1 uncultured Gaiellaceae bacterium
TAGGCGACGATCACTGCCTGCACGCGGTCGCGCGGCCGAGCTTGCACAGATCGTCGCGACGTGCGTCTTCCCCGTAGCGGGGCTGAGGTGGAGCCGGGCGGCGATCTCGGCGTCGTCAGGCCGCGGGCGAGAGCACGAAGGACGTGGAGCTCGCGGTCGCTCAGTTCGTCGAGGCCGGGCGCGGCGGCGCCGCAGGGTTGGGGCGGCCGACGAAGCGCTGGACCAGCGGCACGTAGCCCGCGGTCGATGGGCGTCTCGCCGCAGCGGTCTCGCGGATTGCGCTCGCGAGGCAGCCTCACGGCTGGTCCTCGAGCAAGAAAGCCGCTCGCGCCCGCCTTGAGCGCCTCGTACACGTGCTCGTCGAGATCGAACGTCGTCGGCACGCGGACGCGCGGCGGGCGCGGCTCGCGCGCCAGCTCGCGCGCGGCCGCGATGCCGTCCAGCGCCGGCATCCGGATATCGAGACCACCACGTCCGGCTCGAGCTCCCTGGCCAGGGCCACCGCCTCGCGACCGTCTTCCGCAAGACCAACGACCTCCGGATCCGGTTCGGCGCTCAGGATCGCGCGAACCGTCCAGCACGGCAACTGGTCGTCGGCGGGCAGAACCCGGATCAGCGCGGCTCGAACGGGGAGGCGCGCGACGACTCCGAAGCCGCCATCGAGCGCGGGGCCTGCCTCGAGCAGGCCGCCGTAGACGGCGACACGCTCGCGCATCCCGATCAGGCCGTTGCCACGGCCGTCGCTGCCCCTCCGCGCCGGGGCCGCGATCGCAGAGAGAGCTCCACCTCGCTCTCGCCATACCGAAGCGACGACTCGTCGGCGCCGGTCGCGCGTGCTTGCGTCACGTTCGTGATCGCCTCCTGCGCGATCCGATAGAGGGTCAGCTGGAGGCCCGGCGCGGGCGCGAGCGGCGCGCCTTCGAACCGAAGCTCCGCCGGCGCCGCCGACGGCACGCGCCTGCGCCACGAGCGCGTCCAGCTCCTCTAGGCCCGGCTGCGGCGCGCGGTCGGCGCCAGCGCCGTCGCTGCGGAGCAGGCCGAGCAGCGACCGCAACTCGCCGAGCGCTGCGCGGCCGCCCTCGTCGATCGCGAGCAGCGCACGGCGAGCGGCGGCCGGGTCATGGTCGAGCCGTGGCCTCGGCGCCTGCGCCTGCACGACCATCGTCGTCACGCGGTGCGAAACGATGTCGTCGAGGCTCCCGCGCCGATAAGCGTCCGCTCGGTCGCGAAGCCGCCTCGTCGCGCTCGTGCTCGAGCGTGCGCGCGCGCCGGTCGAGCGTCTGCACGAGGCTGGCCCGGCGGCGCATCGTCGAAGCGACACCCAGGCGCCACCGAGGAGAAAGAGCACGAACGACCAGTACGCCAGATCGGCCACTGGGCCGCGATCCACCGGCAGGCAGGCAGCGCCCCCGCCGCGGCACGAGCGTCGCCGTCCGGCCGCGACCGAGTACGCGGCGAGCCACGAGCGCGATCACGTTCCTCGGCTCTGCGAAGAGATCGTCAGCCAGCGCCTCGAGCGCGGTCGCGGCCGAGGCCACCACGACCGTCAGTAGCAGCGCGATGCAGCGGAACACGAGCGAGGCCGGTCAGACGAACGCCGTCGCCGACCAGACCGCACGGAAGCCGCCGGCGTCGGCGCTGCTGAACGACGGTTCACGCCTCGACCTGCGCAGAGGCCGTGAGCGCGAGCGCCGATCACGCCATCGACAGGTGACACGTCCGCGGAGACCCGCCTCGTCCACGCCCACGGACAGACCGTCAGCGCCGGTCGAGCGCCTCCTACCCCATCGCCCGGGAGGCTCAGGGACGGATCGGCCGGGCGGGCGAGCGGTTCGGCCGTGCGGCCGATGACGGACACGGCCGCGGGGACGACGCTCCGCCGGTCATCGCGAAAGGAGGACCAGATGTGGAAGCAGCTCGCCTACGCAGTCGATCGCCGGAGTCGCGATCGGGCAGCTCGGCTGGATCGACCCGCTCTTCGTCCCGCTCGTGCTCGCAGGCCCGATCGTCGCCGGCGCCGTCGCCGCCTCCCGGGGCATCCGGCTCGCCCCGGTCGCCGTCGCCTGGGTCGCCGTGGGCATCACGATGTTCGTCGAGGACTGGGTCGTCAACAACGAAGACCGGGTCTTCCACGCCGTGCTCACCGTGGTCATGGTCGGGCTCGCCGCCGCGGCATGGGGCGTCACCTTCCGCATCGGCAGCCGCCGTCGGGTCGACGCGGTCACCTGACCATCGCCCGTACGCTGCGGGAATGGCGGATCCGGAACAGCGGCTGGCGGAGGGACTCTGGGAGCGGCTCGACGAGCTCGACGAAACGGACTTCCTCGCGCGGTGGACGAGCTGGTCGAGGAGCTGCCGCCGGCGCCGTGGCGGCCTTCGAGCGCGGCTCGGCGTTCGACTGGACGGACACTCCGATCGCGCCGTGCCGCACTACCGGCGAGGCGCTCGAGCTCGGGCTCGGACGGGATCCGGCGCCGCCGCGCGACCATCCAGCTCGCGAGCTCGCTGCGGAACCTCGGTCAGGCGGAGGAGGGGGCTCGAGCTGCTGCGCGCCGAGCGCGAGCGCGGCTCGGACGAGCTCGACGATGCGCTCGCCGGCTTCCTCGCGCTCGCCTGGTCGACAGCGGCCGCGAGCGCGAGGCGCCGCGCTCGCGCTCACGGCCCTCGCCGGGCACCTGGACCGCTATTGGCGGTCGCTGGCGAACTACGCGAGCGAACTGCGCGGAGCGACTAGGCCGGCACCTCCGCGACCATCAGGATGTTGCCGTCCTGGTCGTGGAACAGAACAGCGGCGGCACCGTGCCGTCTCCGCCCATGATCTCGGCGTCGACGTCGACGCCGTTCGCGGCGAGCTCGTCGCGGTCGGCGCGCGCGTCCGCGGACTCGAGCGCGATCCCGGTCATGCGGCCGGGCTGAAGTCGCCGCGTCGGGGTCACCAGGGCGACGCGCGCCGCCGCCGGGCGGCAGACCTCGACCCAGCGGTCGCCGTCGCCGAACGGGATGTCGGCGGCGACCGTGAAGCCGAGCTTGTCGGTGTAGAAGGCGATCGCCGGGTCCTGGTCGGACACCGGGACCATCACCCGGCCGACCTGCGTGATCCGTGGCATCTGGATCTCCTTTCAGACGGGTTCGACGCTAGGACCGTAGCGCCCGCCGGAACTCATCGGCGGGCGGCTTCAAGCGCGGCTTCGGCGTCTGCGAGCACGCGTACGACCTCGAGGCCGAAGCGGGCGTCGAACGGCGTGCTGCGGCGATGAGCGCGTCGATCGCCGCTCCGTAGGCGGCCACGGCGTCGACCTCGGGCACGAAGCGGACGAGGCCGGTCTCGCCCCAGAAGGTCGTCTCGTGGAGCACCGGCCGGCGCGGTGAGGCTCAGAGAACCTGCTCGCTGCGCCGGAGGGTGGGGCAGCGCGAGGTGCACCTCGTCGCGGCGCCCGCGGACCACCTCGAGCTGCTCCTACCGGGCCGAGCGTCGGGGGTTCGGCGCCGAGGAGCGCGTGCGGGCCGATGTCCCAGAGCGGCCGCGCTCGCCCGCCGCCACGGCGAGTCGCCGAACGGGTTCCCGGGCTCGAAGATCGACGCGAGGAAGAGCACGCTGCCGCCGTTCCACGTCCGCCCCTGGACCTCGGCGCGAGTACCACTCGGCCGCTCCCGGGTCGAAGACGGAAGGTGAAGAAGACGACCGTTGGCGCGCTCGCAGCCTCGACGACGCGCTCGCGCGGCCTCGACGGTGAGCGCGAGCGGCTTGTCGAGCAGGAGGCGCGCGGCCCGCCTCTGCGGCACGCAGCGCGAGCTCGGCCTGCACGTCCGGCGGCACCGAGAACGCGACGGCGTCGACCGCCGCGAACAGCTCGTCGAGCTCGGCGTAGACGCGGGCGCCGTGCTTCGCCGCGAGCGCCTCGGCCTTCGCGGTCGCGGCCCCAGACGCCGAGGGCAGCTCCGCCTCCGGGTGCGCGTCGATCCCGGCGGCGTGCACGGTGTCCGCCCAGAAGCTCGTGCCGACAGGCCGAAGCGCATCCGCTAGCCGGGCTCGCGGAACGCGTACTCCCAGAACTCGCGCATCAGCGGCGTCGGCGTCGGGCCGGTCATCTGCACCTGCGTGAAGAGGACGCCGACGGTGCCGGTCGCGGGTCGACGTGCGCGGTGGTGCCGGTGCCGCCGACCCAGCCGTAGCGGCCGTCGGCCGCGACGGACGCCGCCGTAGCCCCAGCCGGCGCCCTCGAGGAAGAGCGTCGACGCGTCGCGCTGCTCCTGCGTCAGGTGGTCGGTCGTCATCAGCCGCACCGACTCCGGCGAGAGGACCCGCCGCCGTCGGCGAGCAGCATCCGGCCGAAGCGGTGCCAGTCGGCGAGCGTCGAGACGAGGCCACCCGCGCCCGAGGGGAAGATCGGCGGCTCGGTCCGGAGGCCGTCGTCGATCGGCGCGGGTCGGGCGCGTGGTACGGCGGCAGCCGGTCGAGCTTCGCCGCCGGGACGTGGAAACCGGTGTCGGCCATCCCGAGCGGCTCGAAGATGCGCTCGGCCAGGAACTCCGGCAGCGGCCGTCCCGCGACGCGCGCGATCAGCACGCCCTGGATGTCGGAGCAGGTGTTGTAGAGCCACGCCTCGCCGGGCTGGCGCAGCATCGGCACGCCGGCGAGCGTCGCAGCCACTCGTCCGGCGTCTCGCGCGGCCCGAACACCGGCAGCTTCTGGAAGAGCTCGCGACCGGCGGGAGCGAGAAGTCGGACGGGAAGCCCCAGCCCGCGCGGAACGTCAGGAGGTCCTCGACCGTGATCGGGCGGGCGGCCGGCACGACGTCGTCGAGCGGGCTCTCGGGAGTGCGGACGACCCGCGGCGCGGCGAGCTCCGGCAGCCAGCGCGCGATCGGATCGTCGAGCGCCACGAGCCCCTCGTCGACGAGCAGCATCAGCGCGGCGGCGGTGATCGGCTTCGTGATCGAGGCGATCCGGAAGATCGAGTCGGCGCTCGAGCTCGCCGGCGGCCGCGATCTCGACGTCGTCGCCGCGCGCGACGAGCGCGGCGGCGCCCGGCGCGACGCCGCTCGCGACGGCGCTCTCGAGGAGGTCCTGCGAGGTGCTCAGTAGGCGATCTCCGTCACGTAGGCGCCGACGAGCTCGGCGGTCTGCTGGTCGACGGGGCCCTCGCGCCGCTCGGCGTGGCCGTCCTGGAAGTGGGCGAACGCGGCGGTCGAGGCGATCGGGTTCACCTCGTCGTCGCCGTGGTCGTGGAACGACACGTGCAGGAACGAATCGTCCGCGAGCCGCAGCACGAGGTAGCTCACGTTGTCGGGCCTGTCTGCCGCCAGCTCGGCGAAGACGCCTTCGACGCGCCGCTGGTTCTCGTCCGCCGCCTCGGCGGACTGCATCGCGTACCGGGTGACGAGCCTCTTCTCCATCAGGTCACTCCTTGTCGCCGACCGGAGGGCTCGGTGAGTAGACCGGAGGCGAGCCTGCGATTCATCGGTCCGACGTCAGCAGCCGCACCGATTCCTGCGAGCTCGAACTCATCGGTTGGCGACCGTACAGTGCGGTCGGTGCGACCGTTGATCGTCTCGCTGCTTCTCTGCTCGAGCCTCTGTGCATGTGGCCACGCCTCCAGGCACGGCGCGGCGACCACCGAATCGCTTTACTCGGTCGCGGACGTTCGCGGGTGTTTGGCATCCGCGGCCTGGAGACCCGCCCCGACCCGTACGGAAGCGGCAGCGCCGGTGTTCGAGCCGCGTTCCTCACCAGCGGCGGCATTGCCGTGCTCGTCTACCGGCCCCACGCGCGGAGGGTGTTCTTCCTGCTCGGCCCGGAGACATCGGCAGCCAAGGAGCATCATCGTCACCTACCCGAAGAGCAGCCGCCTCGTCACGCGGATCAGACGCGCCCTCCGCGCGCTCGACGGCTAGCCCCTTTTCGTCCGAGCTCGTGAATGCCCGGCACGCATGACCATGCCGGAGCCGTAGTCCTGGGCGATAGCGTGGGCTCCATGACGGAGCGTGGAACGTCCGACCGGTGAAGGCTCCGGCCCCGAGGCCCGCTACCACCTGCACGACCGACGGGGGGATCGCTCGCCGATGAGCCCGGCAAGATGGCCGGTGAGGCGGCGATTGGCGTCGTCCTGAAAGCGCCTCTCGAGGAGATCTCGGAGTCGATCGGGCCGATGAAGGACCACCACATCGCCGAGTATCGAGCCCTCATCAGGGGCCTCGAGGCGGCGCGTTCTCACGGGATCGAGCATTTGCGCGTGTGCCTCGACTCCGCGCTGCTCGTCAACCAACTGAACGGCAAGTGGAAGGTCAAGGCGGAGCACCTCAGGCCTCTGTATGAGCAAGCGCTGTCTTTGGCCCAGCAGTTCGCCGAGATCAAGATCACCTGGGTGCCGCGAAAGGCAAACGCCGAAGCGGACGCACTGGCGAGCAGACCGCTCGGCCGCTGAAGGCCCAAGCCGCAGCCTTCGATCGACGAGCTTCCGCTCGACTAGCGTCGCCGACGCGACGGATCATCCGTCCTGCGCGGTCGGCGGGTGGAAGACCGTCGTGAGGACGAGCGGCTCCGCGTCGGGTCCTCGAGGTCGCGCGCCCGCTCGACGAGCTCGGTGATCAGGTGCAGCGCCTGCTCCTCGCTCAGGCGGGCGCGTGACCTGCGCGATCCGGAAGCGAGCCTGCGGACGAGTGCGCCTGCCAGCCGAGCTCGACCTCCTGCAGCATCGCCGCGCGCAGGTCGGAGCCCTCGCCGGAGGCGATCAGCTCCGGGGCGACGCGGATCGTTCGCGCGACCGAGTGGTAGGGCTTCTCGCGGCCGCCCGAGGTCTCCGAGAGCTGGATCAGGCCCGCGCGCAGCAGCATCCGGACGTGGAAGTGCAGGTGGCCGGGGTCGACGTCGAGGCGCTGGGCGAGCTCGCGGTTCGTGAGGCCCTCGCCCTCCTCCGTGCCGAGCATCTCGAGCACGCGCAGCCGGAGCGGATGGCCGAGCGCCTTCAGCTGCTCGGGGCGGTCGACGACGAGGACGTCCTGCCGCGCCGGTGTGGGCCTCCTCGGCGGTCACGACGCGAGAGGCATAACACCCCTGTCGAGAAGGGCAAGAGCGGCGGTGATTCAGCCGGTCAGACCGGCCGCCGCGGCCTCGTCGAGAAGCGCGATCGTCCGGCCGCCGCGGAGCGGATCATGCTCGCGGGCGTCCCGGGGTCGGGCCGCCGCCGAAGGCGAGCGCGACCGCGGCGCGCTTGTCGTCGCCGGTCGACGAGGAAGACGACGAGCGCGGCCGACTCGAGCGCGGGCGGCGTCAGCGTGATGCGCTCGACGTCGGAGTGCGGGACCGCGACGGCGAGCCGCTCCCGCTCCTCGAGCGCGGGCGAGTGCGGGAAGAGCGAGGCCGTGTGGCCGTCGGGGCCGACGCCGAGCAGCACGAGGTCGAGGGTGAGCCCGCGCAGCAGGCCGTCGTACTCGCGCGCCGCCACCTCGGGCGGCGGCTCGCCGCGGATCCGGTGCAGCTGGCCGGGCGGCCGCTCGAGCCGGTCGAGCAGCGACTCGCGGGCGGCGGAAGTTCGAGCGGGGTCGTCCGGCGGCACGCAGCGCTCGTCGCCGAAGAACACGTCCGCGGCCGACCAGTCCGGCTGGAGCCGGCCGCCTGCGCGTACGCGGCGTTCGGCGTCGAGCCGCCCGCGAGCGCGATCCGCGCCTCCGCGCGCGCGCGCTGGCTCGCCGAGCAGCTCGGCCGCCTCGCCGCGCGGGGTCGTCGGAGACGTGGATCTCGACGTCGCTCACAGCTCTCCGGCGGCGAGCTCGCGGGACCGCTCCATCGCCGCCGATCGCGTTCAGGAACGCGGCGCGGACGCCGGCGCGCTCGAGCTCGCGGATCGCGCGGATCGTCGTGCCGCCGGGCGAGGTGACCATCTCGCGCAGCTCGACCGGGTGGATGTGCTCGTCGCGCAGGAGCTTCGCCGTCCCGAACATCGTCTGGACGACGAGCTGCGTCGAGATCTCGCGCGAGAGGCCGAGCAGGAACCCGGCCTCGATCATCGCCTCGGCGAGCAGCGCGAAGTACGCGGGCCCGGAGCCGGAGACCGCGGTGACGGCGTCCATGTAGCGCTCGGCCACGCGAACGACCGGGCCGAGGTGCGAGAGCGCCTCCTCCGCGAGCTTCAGGTGCTCGTCGTCGGCATGGGCGCCGGCGCAGATCCGCGATGCCCTCGTGGACGGTCGCGGGCGCGTTCGGCATCGCCCGCACGACCGGGACCCGCTCTGCGATGCGCGCCTCGATCGCCGCGGTCGGGATCGCGGCGGCCACGGAGAGGACGGTCTGCTCCGGCGCCAGCAGCCCGCCGATCTCGCCGAGCAGCGTCTCGAAGTCCTGCGGCTTGACGGCGACGACGACGAGCGCGGCCCCGGCGACGGCCTCGGCGTTCGAGAGCGTGCCGACGACGGCGTGCCGCTCGACCAGCTCGTCGACGCGCTCCGCGCGGCGGCCGGTGACGACGACCTCGCCGGGCTTGCGCCAGCCGTCCGAGAGCAGCCCGGAGAGGAGCGACTCGCCGATCTTGCCGGTGCCGAGGATCGCGACCCGCCGCGCGTCGATGGCCATGCGCGGAGTCTACGAGAGGGCTTCGGCGAGGAACCCGAGCACGAGCGGGTCGAACAGCTCCGGCCGCTCGAGGCTCGGGATGTGCGCCGCGCCCGGGATCGTCTCGAGCCGCGCGTCGGGGATCTCGGCGGCGAGCTTGCGCCCGATCGCCTGCATCTCGTCGAAGTCCTCCTCGCCGACGACGACGAGCGTCGGCGCGCGCACCTCGGCCAGCCGGTCGGCGACGTCCGGCACGAGCAGCTCCTCGTCGGCCTCCTCCCAGTGCGGCACCTGGAGCTCGAGCGCGCGCCGCTGCATCTCGGCGACCGCTTCGCGCACACTGCGGGTCGACGTCGGAGGGCTGCCGGCGCGGGCCGTCGACCCACAGCCGCAGGGTGACCTCGACCGCGGCGTCGAGGTCGCCGCGCTCGACGGCCTCCTCCTCCGCGGCCCATTGCGCACGCACGCCCTCCGACCACTCGACGCCGCTCGGGAGGCCCGAGTCCATGAGCACGAGCGCCTTCACCAGGTCGGGCCGCGCCACCGCGAGCTCGAGCGAGACGCGCCCGCCCATCGAGCCGCCGACGACCGCGGTCTCCTCGATCCCGAGCTCGTCGAGCAGCGCGAGCACGTCGCTGCGCGTACGTCAGCGGCAGCCGCTCGATCGGCGTCTGGCCGAAGCCGGCCAGGTCGACGCGGAGCAGCCGGTAGCGGCCCGCGAACGAGCGCCACTGCGGGTCCCACATGCGGCTGTCCGCGATCGCCTCGTGGACGAAGAGGACGGGGAAGCCGGAGCCGGTCTGCTCGTGATGCACGCGCCGAGCCTACGCGGCGCGCGGCGCCGGAAGCGGCACGAGCCCGCGCGAGAAGCCGGCCAGCAGGTAGACGCTCGCGAGCCCGGCCCATTCGCCGTACGGCTCGAGCAGCTCGTCCGTCTCCTCCGCCTCGACGGCGCGCCGCCGCGCAGCGCCGAAGCGAGCTTGACGAGGCCGAGGTCGCGTGCCAGCCCGCGCTCGGGCCGGCCGAGCCCGTCGAGGCAGACGATGCCGACCGACCACGGCCCGAGGCCCGGTTCGCGCTCGATCGTGCGGCGGCCGCGCCGTCGGGACGAGTGCAGCCGGTCGAGGTCGATCGAGCGGCAGAGGCGGAGCAGCGTCGCGCCGCGGCGGGCGTGCAGCCCGAGCGCGCGCAGCTCGGGCGGCGAGAAGCGCCCGAGCGCCGCGGTCGTCGGCGGCGCGTGGAGGCGCGTCCCGGCGAGGCGGGGTCGACGGCACGGAGGATCCGCCGCTCGATCGCGCGGGCCCGCTTGCCAGGATCAGCTGGCCGCAGAGCGCGCGGAGCAGCGCCTGCGCGACGGTCCCGAGCGGACCGGGCGCAGGCCGCGCAGGCGTCGTGTCGCCTCGCCGATCAGCGGGTCGTCGGCGAAACGGGGCAGGAACTCCGAGTGGTCGGCGTCGAGGGCGAGGCAGAAGCGAAGCTGCTCGAGGCCCTGCTCGCTCGCCGCGCGCAGGACGACGGCCCCGTCGGGCTGCTGCCAGGCCTGCGCGAGCTCGGGCCGTCGGCGCCCTCGACCGCGGCGGTGACGCGGCCGTCCTCGAGCGTGCGCGTCGCGTCGCCGATCAGGCGGCAAGAGAGCGACAGGACGGTAGGGCCCGCGCGGCCGGACGGCGGTCTCGACCGTCACCGCGCGCGCAGCGATGCGAGCTCGCGTTCCTCCTCGGTCACGTCGAGCAGCGCGAGCGCGCGGCGCGCGAACTCGAGCGCCTCCTGGCGGTCGGCCGTCTGCGGCCTCGCTCGCGAGCGTCCGCAGGGTGGCGATGCGCGACGGGGATCCCCGGCCTCTCCGAGCGTCCGCGCCGCCAGCTCGTCGGCGAGCTCGCCCTGGCCCGAGGCAGCCTGCGCGCGCACGAGGGCAGCATAGGCCTCGGGTCGGGCTGCGGGCGGGACCTCCCCGCCGCCGAGCGCCTCGTCGAGCAGGGCGACAGCCTCCTCGCTGTCGCCCCGGCGCTCCGCCGCCAGCCCGAGCGCGATCCGCGCTCTCCGCGCGCCGGCGGCGTCGCCGTTCGCGACGCTTCCTCGGCGAGCCCGCGGAGGCTCGCCTCCGGGCCTGATCGTCTTCGAGCTCGGACAGCAGCGGGCGACCAGCGACTTCGCGCACATCCAGGTGCTCCTGCGCGAGAGCTTCGAGCGCATCACGCAGCTGTACGAGGCGGGCGTGGAGATCACGGGCGTCCCCGCAGGCTTCCGCGAGCTCGACCTCCTGACCTCGGGCTTCCAGCCGGGCAATCTCGTCATCCTCGCTGCGCGGCCCTCGATGGGGAAGTCCGCGCTCGGGCTCTGCATCGCCGCGAACCTCGGGGTTCGGCATCAGACACCGGTCGCCCTGTTCACGCTCGAGATGTCGAAGTCCGAGGTGACGCAGCGGATGATGTGCAGCGAGGCGAAGGTGGAGTCGCAGCGGCTGCGCACCGGGCGCCTCGCGCCCGACGACTGGCCACGCCTGACGGCCGCGTGCGACCGGCTGATGAAGGCGCCGATCTACGTCGACGACACCGGCTCGATGTCGATCATGGAGCTCCGCTCGAAGGCGCGGCGGCTGAAGTCCCGGGAGCCGAGCCTCGGGCTGGTCATCGTCGACTACCTGCAGCTCATGGCCTCGGATCGCAACGCGGAGAGCCGGGTGCAGGAGGTCTCGCAGATCTCCCGCGCGCTGAAGGTGCTCGCGCGCGAGCTCGAGGTCCCGATCCTCGCGATGTCGCAGCTCTCGCGGGCGGTCGAGCAGCGCCAGGACAAGCGGCCGATCCTCTCCGACCTGCGCGACTCGGGCTCGATCGAGCAGGACGCGGATCTCGTCTTCTTCGTCTACCGCGACGAGTACTACCTCGGCGAGGAGTCCGAGCAGCAGGGGATCGCCGAGGTCATCCTCGCGAAGAACCGCAACGGGCCCACGGACATGGTGAAGCTCTCGTGGCTGCGCAGGTACGCGAAGTTCGCCGATCTCGCAGCGGCGTAGCACGAGGCGGGGGGAAACGATGTTTCCCCCCGCCGGCCCCCCTTCCTGTCGCGGCGGCTGACCGGCCGCGGGAGGCCTACGGGCGAGTGAATCGCCCTTCGGCCCTCATGCGGGTCGACAATTGGGCGACGCGTCTGGCTGATTTCGCCCCGTCGATAGGCCCGTAGTCTTGGCTCATGACGGAGCCCGTCGCCGCAAAGCGGCCACCGAGCCGCCGCATCCTTTTCGGGTACTTCACGCTCTCGGGCCTGTACACGCTGTCCGCGGCGCTGATCTGGGGCGTGAACACGCTCTTCCTCCTGGGCGCGGGGCTGAGCTTCTTCGAGGTGTTCGTCGCGAACGCGTGCTTCTCGGCGGGCATGGTGCTCTTCGAGGTGCCGACCGGCGTGGTCG
The DNA here is from genome assembly GCA_963831285.1 of uncultured Gaiellaceae bacterium. GTDB lineage: Bacteria > Actinomycetota > Thermoleophilia > Gaiellales > Gaiellaceae > GMQP-bins7. The sequence continues at coordinate 11,954 of CAWHPO010000003.1, forward strand.
CGGACACGCTCGGCCGGCGCGTCTCGTTCCTGCTCTCCGTGTCCGTCCTCGCTGCGACGACGCTCATGTACGTCGCCCTCGCCCAGATCGGCGCCGGCGTCGTGGCCTTCTCGCTCGTCTCCGTCGCGATGGGTCTCGGCTTCACCTTCTACTCGGGTGCGATGGAGGCCTGGCTCGTCGACGCGCTCGCCGTGACGGGCTACCACGGGCAGCTCGACCGCGTGTTCGCCCGCGGCCAGCAGGTCACCGGGGCCGCGATGCTCGTCGGCACGGTCGGCGGCGGCCTGCTCGGGCAGATCTCGCTCTCGGTCCCGTACGTCGTGCGGGCCGTCCTCCTCCTGGCCGTGTTCGCGGTCGCCTACGTCGTGATGCACGACCTCGGCTTCGAGCCGCGCAGGATCGCCGCCCGCGACCTCCCGGGCGAGATTGCGAGCAATGGCCGGGCGGGCGTCGAGTTCGGCTGGCGGCAGCCCGGGCTCCGGCTCCTCATCCTCGCCTCCACGGTCCAGATGGGGTTCTTCGCGTGGGCGTTCTACGCCTCGCAGCCGTACCTCCTCGGGCTCCTCGACTCGGACGCGACCTGGATCGCCGGAGTGATCGCCGCCGGCATCGCCCTCTCCACGATCGCGGGAAACCAGGTCGTCACCTTCGCGTCGAGGTACTGCGGCCGCCGGACGACGCTCCTGCTCGGCGCCGGGGGCGTCGAGACGGCCGCCGCGGTGACCGTCGGGCTCGCTTCGTCCTTCTGGGTCGCGCTGCCTGCGTTTCTCGTCATGACCGCGTGTGTGGGAGTCGCGAGCCCCGTCCACTCGGCGTATCTGCACCAGGTCGTCTCGTCCGAGCAGCGCGCGACGGTCGTCTCCTTCGATTCGATGATCTCGAACACCGGAGGCGTCGTCGGGCAGGTCGGGCTCGGCGCGCTCGGACAGGCGCGCTCGGTGTCGTCGGCTTTCGTCCTCGGCGGAGCGGCAACGGTCGCAGCCCTCCCGCTGCTGGCGCGGATCCGGCGGCTCGGAGGTCCCGCGGACTCCATCGTCGCCGAGCGCGCAGGCGCCACGGGGCCGTGCGCGGGGTCGGGAATTCCGGCCGTGTCGTCCGTCGAGACGGTCCCGGCCGGTCCCGCGGAGCTCGCGGGCGCCGCGTCTCGCGCCTGACCGGACGCGTGTAACACTGGCGCGCGTGCCGGCGACCGTCATCGTGGGTGCGCAGTGGGGCGACGAGGGAAAGGGGAAGATCGTCGACCTGCTCGCGCAGGACGCCGATCTCGTGTGCCGCTACCAGGGCGGGCCGAACGCGGGGCACACGGTGGTGGTCGGCGAGGAGACGTACAAGATCCGGCAGCTCCCGACCGGCCTCATCGCGGGAAAGCGCTGCGCGATCGGCGCGGGCTGCGTCGTCGATCCGGCGGTGCTCATCGGCGAGGTCGACGAGGTCGAGTCGCGGGGCCACGTCACGCGCGGCCTCCTCTTCGTCTCGGGCAACGCGCACCTCGTCATGCCCTGGCACGTGGCGCTCGACGGCGCGCGCGAGCGCCGGCTCGGCAACCTCCAGATCGGCACGACGCGTCGAGGCATCGGCCCGGCCTATGCGGACAAGGCCACCCGCATCGGAATCCGCGTGCAGGACCTGCTCGACCCGAAGATCCTCCGGCAGAAGCTCGAGCTCGCCGTCGCGGAGAAGAACGTCTGGCTCGAGCGGGTGTACGAGCTCGAGCCGTTCGACGTCGAGGACGTCGTCGCGACGCACCTCGGCTTCGCCGAGCGGCTCGCCCCGTACGTGGAGGACACCTCGCTGCTCGTCGACCGGGCGCTCCGTGCCGGCGAGAACGTCCTCTTCGAGGGCGCGCAGGGAACGCTCCTCGATCTCGACCATGGCACGTACCCGTTCGTCACGTCGTCGAGCCCGATCGCGGCGGGTGCCGCGGTGAGCTTCGGCATCGGACCGGGTCGCATCGACGAGGTGCTCGGCGTCGCGAAGGCATACGTCACCCGCGTCGGCGAAGGCCCGTTCCCGAGCGAGATCTTCGGCCCCGAGCACGCGCGGGTACGGGAGCTCGGGCAGGAGTTCGGGACGGTGACGGGCCGCGAGCGGCGCTGCGGCTGGCTCGATCTCGTCGCGCTGCGCTTCGCAGTCCGCGTCAACGGGATCACGTCGCTCGCGCTCACGAAGCTCGACGTCCTGTCCGCGATTCTCCGAGCTTCCCGTCTGCGTCCGCTACCGCCTACCCGACGGGCGTGAGACCGAGGACTTTCCCGCGCACCAGAGCGACTTCCACCACTGCCGGCCCGTGTTCCAGGCGCTCTCCGGATGGGACGGGCCGATCGAGGAGGAGCTTCCCGCCGGGGCCAGGTCGTACGTGTCGTTCGTCGAGGAGGCGCTCGGCGTGCCGGTGACGCTCGTCGGGACCGGAGCGGCGCGCGAGCACGTTCTCGCCTTCGACTGACCTCGGACCGGGTAGGTCGGCTCGTAGACTCGCCCGGTGCGAGTCCTCGTCGTCGGCTCGGGCGGTCGTGAGCATGCGCTCGCCTGGAAGCTCGCGCAGTCGCCGCTCCTCGAGGAGCTGCATGCGGCGCCGGGCAATCCCGGCATTGCGACGCTCGCGCAGTGCCATCCCATCCGTGCCGAGGACGCCGAGGGCCTGCTCGGGCTCTCGCGCTCGCTCGAGGTCGACCTCGTCGTCGTCGGCCCCGAGGTCCCGCTGGTCCTCGGTCTCGCGGATGCGCTGCGTCGCTTCGGCGTCTCGGTCTTCGGGCCGAGCGCGGCCGCGGCGCGAATCGAGGGCTCGAAGGCGTTCGCGAAGGACGTGCTGGCCGCGGCAGGGGTCGAGAGCGCGGCGCGCCTGCCGCTCGCGCGCGCACCCTGCGTCCTGAAGGCCGACGGCCTCACCGCCGGGAAGGGCGTTTTCGTCTGCCGCACGCACCAGGACGTGGATGCCGCTCTCCGCTTACTCCCTGGCTTCGGCGGCGACGTGCTCGTGGAGGAGCTCCTGGAAGGCCCGGAGGTCTCGCTGTTCGCGCTGTGTGACGGGCACGCCACGGTCCCGCTCGCGCCGGCGCAGGACTTCAAGCGAGCGTACGACGGCGACGAGGGCCCGAACACCGGCGGCATGGGCGCTTATGCGCCGGCCAGTGGCGTGGGGGCGGGCGCAGCCGCGGAGCTCGTCGCGCGCGTCCACGGACCCGTCCTCGCGGAGCTCGAGCGCCGCGGCACGCCGTTCGTCGGTCTGCTCTACGCCGGGCTCATGCTGACCGCCGACGGCCCGAAGGTGCTCGAGTTCAACTGCCGGTTCGGCGATCCCGAGTCCCAGGCCGTCCTCCCGCTGCTCGAGAGCGATCTGCTCGAGGTCCTCACTGCGGCGGCGCGCGGGGATCTCGGAGGGGCTGAGCTGCGCCACCGCGCGAGTGCTGCCGTGACCGTCGTGCTCGCCGCCGACCGCTACCCCGCGGGCGTGGACCGGGGCGCGCTGATCACGGGGCTCGACGCGGCGGAGGCGGCCGGAGCGCTGGCCTTCCATGCGGGCACGGCGCTGAACGGCGAGCGACTCGTCACGAGCGGAGGGCGGATCGTCGGGATCACCGGCCTCGGCGAAACGATCGGCGCTGCGCGAACCGCGGCCTACGAGGCAGTCGGGCTGGTCGGGTTTCGCGGGATGCGCTACCGGTCGGACATCGCGGCCGCGGCCGCAGCCGACGGCGCGGCGCGCTGACGAACGCGCTAGCCACTCGTCTCCGATCCCGGCAGCTCGGCTCCTCGCCTGGGGCCACCCCGCGCCTCCTCCCGCTATCGAGCCTATCGGCGGAACGCGCGCGTGAGACACACCGCTTCGCGACGATTCGTCGCGCACGTGGGCCTTCTTCCGTGCCGACTACAATCGCCCCGGTGATCGCCCGCTACGCCAGACCCGACATGGCGCGGGTCTGGTCGGAGGAGACGAGGCTCGAGGACTGGCTCGCCGTCGAGCTGGCCGTCGTCGACGCCTGGGCACGAGTCGGAGCGATCTCGACGAGCTCCGCGCAGGCCATTCGCCAGCGCGCGAAGCCCCCGACGCCGGCGCGGGTTGCCGAGCTCGAGCGCACGACGAACCACGACGTCGCGGCCTTCGTCGACGCGGTCATGTCGGACCTCGGCGCCGACGGTCGCTGGCTCCACTACGGGCTGACGTCGTCCGACGTCATCGACACCGCGCTCGCTCTCACGATCCAGCGGGCGGGCGCGCTCGTCCGGGACGGGATCGCACGGGCAACGGACGCCGTCGTCGTACGCGCCGAGGAGCACCGGGACACGCTCACCATCGGCCGCACGCACGGCGTGCACGCGGAGCCGACCACGTTCGGCCTGAAGCTCCTCGGTTGGGCGTTTCAGCTCGACCGCGACCGGGTGCGCGTCGAGGCGGCGCTCGAGGGCCTTCGCGTCGGGAAGATCTCGGGGGCGGTCGGCGCATACGCGACGACCACGCCCGACGTCGAACGCTTCGCGTGCGAGGCGCTCGGGCTCGAGCCGGCTCCGACCTCGACGCAGATCCTCCAGCGGGACCGGCATGCGGAGCTGCTCGGGGCACTCGCGATCCTCGCGTCGTCGCTCGATCGGTTCGCGCTCGAGATCCGGCATCTCGCGCGCACCGAGGTGCGCGAGGTCGAGGAGCCCTTCGGGCGAGGCCAGAAGGGATCGTCCGCGATGCCGCACAAGCGCAACCCGATCGTCGCCGAGCGGATCTGCGGGCTCGCCCGGCTCGTCCGGAGCTACGCGGTCGTCGGGCTCGAGAACGTCGCGCTATGGCACGAGCGCGACATCTCGCACTCCTCCGCCGAACGTGTGGTGCTGCCGGACGCCTTCCTGGCCATCGACTACATGCTCGACCGCTTCGCCTGGCTCGTCGAGGGCCTCGTGGTGAGGCCGGAGCGGATGCGTGCGAACCTGGAAGCGACCGGCGGGCTCTTCTTCAGCCAGCGGCTGCTCCTGGCGCTCGTGCAGTCCGGACTGTCCCGAGACGATGCGTACCGCGCCGTGCAGCGCCACGCGATGCGGGCCTGGGACGAGGGCCTGGACTTTCGCAGCCTCGTTCGGTCGGATCCCGAGATCGCGGCCCGCGTCGATCTCGCCGACGTGTTCGACCTGGGCGCGTACACGAAGCACGTCGACGAGATCTTCGCTCGACGGCACGCGCGATCTGTCCACGAGGAGGTGCGGGTGTGAGCAGCGATGCGACTCACGTCGCCAGCGGAAAGGTGCGCGAGCTCTATGCGCTCGACGACGGGACGCTCGCGCTCGAGGCGAGCGATCGGATCTCGACGTTCGACGTGGTGCTGCCGACGCCCATCCCGGACAAGGGTCGCGTCTTGACCGGCCTCTCTGCATTCTGGTTCGCCCGGGCCTCCGACCTCGTCCCCAACCATCTGCTCGGCCTGCGCGACGACGGGAGGACCATGCTCTGCCGCAAGCTCGAGATGCTGCCGATCGAGTGCGTCGTCCGCGGCTATCTCGCCGGCTCGGGGTGGAAGGACTATCGGGAGACGGGCGTAGTGTGCGGGCACGTGCTGCCCGAGGGGCTCAAGGAGTCGACGCGTCTTCCGGAGCCGATCTTCACGCCCGCGACGAAAGCCGCCGAGGGGCACGACGAGAACATCGACGAGGTCCGCGCCGCGGCGCTGTGCGGCGAGGACCGCTTCGCGAGGGCGAAGGAGGCATCGCTCGCGCTGTACCGCTTCGGTGCGGCGCACGCCGAGGCGCGCGGGATCGTCCTCGCGGACACGAAGTTCGAGTTCGGCGTGGCGCCGGACGGCACGGTCGTGCTCGGAGACGAGGCCCTGACCCCCGACTCCTCCCGCTTCTGGCCCGCGGACGAGTTCCGTCCCGGACGCTCGCAGCCGTCGTTCGACAAGCAGTTCGTACGCGACTGGTGCGAGGAGACCGGCTGGAACAAGGAGGCGCCCGGCCCGGAGCTGCCCGACGACGTCGTCGCGGGCACGCGAGCCCGCTACGTCGAGGCGTTCGAGCGGCTCACGGAGATCCCGTTCGCGGAGTACCTGGAGCGTCCGGAGGTCGTCCTGTGAAGGCGTCGGTGCTCGTCCGGCCGAAGGAGGGGATCCTCGATCCGCAGGGCGATGCCGTCGGCCGGTCGTTGCGCGACCTCGGCTTCGACGTCGCGAGCGCTCGCGTGGGGCGCGTCGTCGATCTCGAGCTGTCGGCCGACGCCTGCGACGAGGCGCGCGCGCAGATCGAGCGGATGTGTTCCGAGCTGCTCGCGAACCCACTCATCGAGAGCTTCGAGATCAGGCTCGAGGAGTGAGCGCCAAGAGCTCGGTTCAGGATGAACACCCAGCGCGGCACGGCGACCTGGCTGCTCGTTCTGAATCCGGCTCTAAGCCGCTCGTCGCAGTCGTCGTCTTCCCCGGCTCGAACGACGACCGCGACGCAGCCTGGGCGCTCCGCGCCGTCCGGGCTGAGCCCGAGCTCGTCTGGCACCGCGAGCGGGCGCTTCCGCACGAGACCGCGGCCGTCGTCCTCCCCGGCGGCTTTTCGTACGGCGACTACCTGCGCACGGGGGCGATCGCGAGCCTTGCTCCCGTCATGGATGCCGTCCGCGCGTTCGCGGCTGCCGGAGGTCCGGTGCTCGGCATCTGCAACGGCTTCCAGATCCTCTGCGAGGCGCGCCTCCTGCCCGGAATCCTCCGGCCCAACAGGCAGCTGGAGTTCGTCTGCCGTGACGCGACCTTGCGGGTCGAGAGCACGGACAGCGCCTTTCTCCGGCGCTGCAGCGTCGGCCAGAAGCTCGTCGTCCCCGTGAAGCACGGCGACGGTGCCTGGTATGCGGACGAGGGAACGTTCGTCCGACTCGCCGCGCGCGGCCAGCTCGTCCTTCGCTACGCAGAGGACGTGAACGGCGCCCTCGGGAACGTCGCGGGCGTGACGAACGAAGCCGGCAACGTGTTCGGTCTCATGCCGCACCCGGAGCATGCCGTCGACCCGCTGCTCGGCTCGGCTGACGGCGGGCTGCTGCTCGCCGCCCTCGTCGACGCGGCGTACGCGTTTCGCCCGCGCGCAGCCGCCTGAGCGTGGTTCCGACGCCGCCTCGCCCCGCGCGAGGTCGAGCGCTTCGGCGATGGGCTACGCTCCTACATTCCCAGTGCCTCCTTGAGAACGGGCGCGCGCTCGAGCGCCGCCCGCAGTCGCTCGAGATCGCGCGCCCGCATTGTGACCGGGCCGCGTCGTGCCGAGCCGTCGGTCGTGTACGCGAAGCGGATGAGGCGCTCGCGGCCGGGCGCCTCGAGGAGCTGCACGACGACTGCGAACCGCTTGTCGCCGGCGCGCTGAGTGACCGACGCCTCCTCGACGAGGGTCGCCGCGCCCCACGGGGTCGCAGCCGTCGTGCTCTTGGGCGCTCCTTTCGTGGTCGCCGTGGCCATGGTGCGAGCGTAGGCGGCATTCCCTCACACGTGTGACACGCCTTCATGCCAAAGCTGCGACGACTTCTCCCGGCCGGCCGGCGGCCCCCGCCTCTAGCTCGGCGGCGGCGGCACGAACCGGGCGCCGACGAAGCGGCCGGCGTCGACGTCGAGCACCCACGAGCTCGCGACGGGCGCAGCCGCCGGCCCGTCGAGCTCGATTCCCGTCGCCGCGACGAGCCGCACCACGTCGAAGAGCACGTCACCGTGCGTGCAGCAGGCGATCGGGTGCGCCTCCGCGAGCGACAGGAGGAGATCCGCGGCCGCCGGCCCGCTCGCGCCCTCGGCGAGGAGCTCGGTGGTCTCCACCGGCAGATCGACCTCGAGTGCGAGGGGCTCCAGCGTCTGCACGCAGCGCAAGAACGGGCTCGAGAGGAGACGCCCCACCCCCTCCGCCCCGAGGCGCTGCGCCAGAGCAGCCGCCTCGCGCCGTCCCCGCTTCGTCAGCGGTCGGAGGTGATCGGGGTCCTCCCACTCGAGCCGGTTCTTGGCCTTCGCATGGCGAATGAGATGAACCGCGCTCACGCTACATGGTTGATGCCACGAGATCGCCATCTCCGGGGCGCGAGCTGGCCGCTCCGGGGCGCGACGGGAGAGCGGTGGTGAGGCTCGACGCCTCGCTGCCGCTCTCCCGTCGCGAAGCGCACGCCCGACGACCAGGCCGCTGCGCGGCCTGCGTCCGGGCGGTAGCGGCCCGCCCCGACGACCAGGCCGCTGCGCGGCCTGCGTCCGGGCGGTAGCGGCCCGGACGCGCCAGCTCGCGCAGCCGGACGCGCGAGATCGTGGCATCAACCATCGGGCGTCGGGACGCTGTCGAGCAGCTCGACGTCGCGCCGGTAGCTGAGGAGGACGCGCGCCTCGGCGAGCGTCACGAACCGGGCGTCGTCGACCTCGTTCGCGGCCGCGAGCCGGCCGCCGCTCGGCGTCATGAGCCAGTAGCGCACGGTCTTCGGCCGCCCGCGCGCGTCGCGATACCGACTCGTCGGGAGCTCGTGCCCGAGGCGGCACCGCAGCCCCGTCTCCTCCTCGACCTCGCGGAGTGCAGCGGCTTCGTCGCTCTCGTCGCCCTCGAGCTTCCCCTTCGGGAACGACCAGTCGTCGTAGGCGGGCCGGTGCACCACGAGGATCTCGTCGGTCCCGTCGCCGCGAACCCTGTGGACGAGACCGCCCGCTGCGCGAACGGTCTCCGTCACATCCAGGAGCGGAGGTCGGGCGCCTCGAGGTCGTCCCAGACCGCGCGCCAACTCGTCCGGAGCTCGTCGGCCGACTCGCGCTCGGCTGCCGCGAGGGCCTGCGCGCCGTGCTGCTCCTCGCCGGAGCCACGGTGCCCGGCCCAGGCGTCGAGCCACTCGGCCGCGACGACCGCGTCGTGCATGTCTCCGAGCACGTCCTGGAGCCGAGCGGCCGCCTGGCCGAACGTCCGCGCCGGCTTGCCGACGACCGGCCCGCAGGCCTCGGCGGCGTAGCGAGCACGCTTCGTCCGGATCCGAACCTCGTGCAGACGCGCGTCGGACGGTTCGTCGCCGAGCTTCGCCACCCGCTTCGCAAGCTTGTGCCACGGCCGGCGCACGAGGCCGGGCACGACCTCCGCCGCGGGCTGCGACGCCTCCTCGGCCAGAGCGGGCGCGTTGGCCGCGTCGACGAGCCGGTCGAGGAGCTCGACGTACCGTCGCGTGCGGAGCGTCGCGAGGAGAGCCGCGTGGGCCTCGTCGCGGGCGCGCGCGAGCGTGGCGAGCACCGCCTCACCCGCCTCTCGCTCGGCGTCGGGAAGGTCGCCGGTGTGCCGGGTCAGGCGCTCGAGGAGGACGTCGCCGTCCCGCACCTCGCCGAGGATGCGCGCGATCCAGCCGAGCTCGTCGCGCAGCGCCTGCGACCACTCGCGGTCGAGCAGCGGACGAAACGTGCGCAGGTCGGAGCGAAGGCGACGAGTGGCCACGCGAGCCTGGTGGACGCCCTCCGTGTCGGCATCGAGGCGCACCACGGGGTCGTGGCGGATCAGGCGGATGACGGAGAGCGCGATCGCGCGTCGCACGACGTCGCCGGCCGTCGCGTCCGGCCCCAGGTCGGCGACGGCGATCTCCGGCGCCAGCGGCCCGGAGGAAGCGAGAGCGCGGATGTACTTCGCCGTCTGGTCGGGAGCGCCGGCACCCGCCTGGCGGAGTCGTTCGACGAGCGCGTCGAGCAGACCGGGCGTCATCTCCTCGCCGATCTCGACCTCGAGCTCGCGGAAGGTCCACGGGCCCTCGCCGTTCAGGACCGAGACGGCGTCGTCGACGACGCCGGCGAGGAGCCGGCCGCCGGAGTCGTGCAGCTCCGCTCGGCGCCGGATCGTCGTCATCTGCACCCGCTGCGCCAGCTCCTCGCCGCGGACGAAGCCGGTGACGAGATCGACCGCGGGCTCGGGCGGGTGCTCGCCGTTCCCCTCGAACACGACCTCCGGCCGGACGAGGAACGGGGCGTCCCGCTCCGCGGGGAGCTTCACGGTCCAACCCTCCCCCGGCCGGTGCCGCAGGCTCGCTCCCCAGCGAGCGAGGCGGAGATCGGCGGTGTCGTAGTAGGTCGTGTCGTTGCGCTCGGGAGGCGCCTGCCGGACCGTCGGTCCGACCAGGCCGTAGATGCTCGGCATCCGGAAGTCGGGTGTCGCGGCGAGCTTCAGCTCGCGTTCCGGCCTCGGTTCCACGGTCGTCTCAGCGTACCCGCGTCCCCGCGGCCTGCTTGCGCCGGCCCCTACCGTGGAGAGCGCCGGCTTCCGAGGACGCCGTGGCGCGAGCCGAGCTATCGCTCGATGAGCTCGATGCGGTAGTCGTCCGGGTCGCGGACGAAGCAGATGCGCGAGCCGCCCTCGCTCACCCGGTAGGGAGGGCGCTCCGGCTCGATCCCGTGCTCCTTCGCCAGCGCCTCGAGCGTGCCGTCGAGGTCGTCGACGCCGATCGCGATGTGCCCGTAGGCGGTGCCGAGCTCGTACGACCGACCGTCGTGGTTGTACGTGAGCTCGAGCACGTTCTCGTCGTCGCCGAGCGAGAAGAAGTAGTTCGTGGCTTCGCGCTCGCCATTCCGGACGATGTCCATCTCGCGCGAGAACCGGAAGCCCAGCGCCTCGTAGAAGCCGCGGCTGCGCTCCGGGTCCGTGATGCGGACCATCGTGTGCAGGAAGCTGGCCATCCGCCCCTACGACACCGTGTGGACGGGGACCTCGAAGAACTCGACCGAGACGCGGCGCTCGGTCCCGCCGGGGTTCATCGCGTTCAGCGCCTCGTCGCCCCGGCGCATCGCCTCCTCCGACTCGAACAGCGTGACGCCGAGGCCCTTGCCCGTCTCGCGGTTCACGAGCATCAGCATCTTGGCCCCCTCCAGGCCCGGAGGCGTCTCGCCGGACTCGACCTCTCCGCGGACCATCGCGATCGCGTCGTCCACCTTGCTCGGATCGCTCTCGAACGTCGCTATCCGTGCGTACACCTCGCCCTCCTCGGTCGTTTGCGAAGCACCAAGCCTAACCGCCGAGGCGCTTCCCTCGAACGAGGGATTGCAGGTACCCCTTTCGGGCATAGCGTGCGAAGAGGACTACCGACGCCTACCTGGGGAGGGGGCCGACGTGAGCACCGGATCGAACGGATCCGTCCAGATCGAGATCCTCGCGCGCGAGGACTGCCCGAATCGCGGGATGGCCATCACGGTGGTCGAGCGCGTGGTCGACGAGACCGGCGTGCCTGCCGAGATCGAGATCGTGGACGTCGCCTCCGACGAGGAGGCCGAGGAGTACCGCGTGCTCGGGTCGCCGACGGTGCTCGTCGACGGCCGAGACGTCGATCCCGAGCCGCTCTACGACGCATTCAGCGCGGACGATCGCCTCTACCGCACACCGCGCGGCCCGTGCGGCTGGCCCGAGGCGGAGTGGATCCGCGACGCGCTCCTCCGCGCCGTCGCCCAGACGACCTCGAACGGGAGCCACTAGTCCTCCTGGTCGAGCTCGTCGGCGAGCAGGCCGTAGAGCACGCCGTCGACCCACCCGTCGTCGCGCCAGTACGCGCGACGCCGTACGCCTTCCCGGACGAAGCCCGCGCGCTCGGCGTGACGCATCGCCCGCTCGTTGAAGCCGTAGATCTCGAGCTGCGCGCGGTGGAACCCGAGGTCCTCGAAGAGATGGCGCTGGAACATCCGGGCGGCCTCGTCTGCGACCTTCGCTCCACGGTAGTCCGGATGGATCGCGAGGCCCCCGAGGTTGGCGATCCGGCTCCGCGCATTGCCGCGCTCGAAGCGCATGGTTCCCGCCCGCTGGCCGTCCGCCTCGACGACGAAGAGCCCGAAGGCTTCCGGCTCGAGCTCGGAGCGCTCGATCTCGGCGAGGATCTCGTCGCGGCCCTTCGCCCGCGCCGCGGCCAGGAACGGCTCGACCTCCTCGTGCGTCACGAGGTCGACGAGGAAGTCGGCGTCGTCCGCCCGCGCCCGCCGGAGCGAAACACTCATGCGGGCGTCTCGGAGACGCGCGCACCGAGCAGCCGCTGCCCGGACGCGAGCGCGACGCCGAGCAGGATGAGCGCGAAGCCGCCGAGCATCGCCGCCGTGATCCGCTCGCCCAGGAGCACGGCGCCGTAGGTGATCGCGAACAGCGGCATGAGGTACGTGACGACCGAGAGCTTGCGGCTGCCGTATAGCCCCAGGATCCGGAAGAGGAGCAGCTGGCCGAGGAAGGTCGGCACGAGGATCAGTCCGACGAGGCCGCCGATCGCAGCCGCGCCCGGCGCCTGCGTCGGCGGGTCGGCAAGCGCGAAGGGGAGCAGGACGACCGCGGCGCCGAGCATGTTGCCCGCGGCGAGGATCGGGCCCGGGATGTCGCGCACCTTGAGCTGCCCGTACACGCCGCCGCTCGCATAGGAGAGCGACGAGACCACGACCGCGAGTGTGCCCGCGACCGCCCACCAGCTCCCCCGCGCGTCGAAGCCCGTGAGCACCGCGACGCCGACGAAGCCGAGCGCGACCCCGGCGATCCTCGCCGGGCCGACGTGCTCGTGCGGGAGGAAGCGCGCCCCGAGCAGGAACGCGAAGATGGGGACGGTCGACTGCGCGATCCCGGCGACGCTCGAGTCGATGTGCGTCTCGCCCCACGCGACGAGGCCCATCGGCAGCGCGGCGTTGATGACGCCGAGGACAAGGCACGGCCGCCACGCCGCCCGCAACTCCGCGACCGCGCGCGCCCGCCCCATCCGCACGGCGACGTAGACCGCGAGGAGGATGCCCGCGACGAGGACGCGCAGCTCCGTCATCGCCGCCGGCGGGATGTCGTCGACCGCGACCTTGATGAACAGGTACGACGCGCCCCACATCGACGCGAGCAGCAGCAACAGCGACCAGTAGGAGCGCACCCGCCGAGGCTACCGGGACGGTCTTTGCGCAGATCGGAATCCGCGAGCGCGGATCCGACCGCGCGAGCGCCCAAGACGATCTCGACGGCTCGACCGGGGCACAGATCCACTGCCAGGTCGAGCTCGACGTTCCTCTTCCCTCGGTCGGGGGCGTCCCCACGGCAGCCGGCCTGGCGCCTTGCGCCGGCAGCTCCGTCCTCGGACGTATCCACATGGGCAGAGCGCCGCGGCTCGGTCGAGTACGAAAGGGACGCCTGATGTCTCGTTCGGCCACTGTCCGCTCTTCGCCGGAAACGGGCCGCGTTGCAGGGCTCTTTACAGTGCCTGGCACTGTAAAGACGCCGAGTGTGCGCCAACGAGTCCACAGCTGCTGGCGACGTACGAGGTCACGTTCCCCGTCATCGACCCCGCCGAGATCCTGAAGCTCCGCGCGGGCGACGGGGTGATCGTCCAAGGGCACAATCGGGATCCCCAACGCACGCGCCCGTCGATCCGCTCGGACCCGAAAGGGAGGATGGGACTCCAGCCCGCCGCCTGGCTTTGCGCACATCGGATTCGCGAGCGCGTCTGGCCTCGCGGCTACGCTGCGGTCCTGGCGAGCGTGACGGGACCGGCGCTCCATCGCGCACTCGGCCTCACGGACGGGGAGCTCGAGCGAATCCGCACCCTGCTCGAGCGCGAGCCGAACGACTTCGAGCTCGCGGTGTTCTCGCTCCTCTGGTCCGAGCACTGCGGGTACAAGCACTCGGCGCTCCTCCTCGGGCGGCTGCCCGCGAGCGGTCCGCGCGTGCTGCAGGGCCCGGGCGCGAACGCCGGGGTGCTCGATCTCGGCGACGGGCTCGCGGTTGCCTTCAAGGTCGAGAGCCACAACCACCCCTCGGCGGTCGAGCCGTTCCAGGGCGCCGCGACCGGCGTCGGCGGCATCCTGCGCGACATCGTGGCGATGGGCGCGCGCCCGATCGCGCTCCTGGACGGGCTCCGCTTCGGCGAGCCGGACTTCTACTTCTCGCGCGCCGTCGGCGGCATAGGCCACTACGGCAACGCGGCTGGCGTCGCTACCGTCGGAGGGGAGGCGGTCTTCGACGAGTCGTACCGCGACAACTGCCTCGTGAACGCGATGTGCGTCGGGCTCCTGCCGGTCGACCGGGTCCTGCGCGCGGAGGCGACGGCAGCGGGACACCTCGTCCTCCTGTACGGGGCGACGACCGGGCGCGACGGCATCGGCGGCGCGTCGGTGCTCGCGAGCCAGGAGCTCGGCGACGGCTCCGCGGAGAAGCGCCCGTCCGTCCAGATCGGCGACCCGTTCACCGGCAAGAAGCTCATCGAGGCTTCGGTCGAGCTCGTGTCGTCGGGGCTCGTCGAGTCGCTGCAGGATTGCGGCGCCGCCGGGATCGCGTCCTCGCTCGCGGAGATGGCGGCCGACCTCGGGATCGACGTCCACCTCGACCGCGTCCCGCTGCGCGAGCAGGGGATGGAGCCCTGGGAGGTGATGATCTCCGAGAGCCAGGAGCGGATGGTGGCGATCGTCCGGCCGCAGCTGCTCGCGCCGGTCGAGGCAGTCCTCGACCGCTGGGAGCTGGCGCATGCGGTCATCGGCGAGGTCACCGACACGGGTGCGCTGCGCGCGTTCTGGGAGGGAGAGGCGGTCGGCGACATTCCCGCTCGGCTGCTCACCGACGAGTGCCCGCGGTACGAGGTCGAGCAGCTGCCGCGCCCCGCGACCCCCGAGCGTGAGGTGGGCGGGGCGCCGCCGCCGGGTGTGGCGCTCGTCGAGCTCCTCGCGTCGTCGGCGCTGCGGAGCCGCGAGCCCGTCTTCCGCCGCTACGACCAGCTCGTCGGATCGAGGACCGTGCGTCGGCCCGGGCTCGACGCCGCCGTGCTGCGGCTGCGTCCGTCGCTCCGCGGCCTGGCCGTCTCGCTCGACGGCCAGGGCCGCATTACCGCGCTCGACCCCTTCACGGGCGGCGCGCTCGCCGTGGTCGAGGCCGCGCGCAACGTCGCCTGCGTCGGCGGCGAGCCGCTCGGCGTCACGGACTGCCTCAACTTCGGGAACCCCGAGAAGGCCGAGATCGGGTGGGAGCTCGCGCAGGCGATCGACGGGATCGCCGCGGCGTGCAGCGCGCTGGGTGTGCCCGTCGTCTCGGGCAACGTCTCGCTCTACAACGAGACGAACGGCCGCGCCATCGTGCCGACACCCGTGGTCGGGGCCGTCGGGCTCGTCGACGACGTCCGCCGCGTGCCCAACGCCTGGAGCCCGGGCGACGCGATCCTCGTCGCGTCGGCGTCCGCAGTCACGCTCGCAGGCTCCGAGTACCAGGCGCGCTACGGCGAGCCGAGCGGGGCGCCGCGGCTCGACCTCGACGCCGAGGCGCGGCTCGTCGCGTTCCTCTGGCGGGTCGCTCCGACGGCGACGCTCGTCCACGACGCGTCCGAGGGCGGGCTCGCGGTGTGCCTCGCCGAGGCGGCGATCCACTCCGGGTGCGGCGCCGAGGTCGAGCTCGCCGTCGATCGGCTGGAGTGGTTCGGCGAGGTCGGGGGGAGGGCGGTCGTCGCGTGCGCCCCCGACGGCGTCGCCGAGATCGAGCGGCTCGCCGCCGAGACGGACGTGCAGATCCGCCGGGTGGGGGAGGCCGGCGGGGGTACGCTCCTGGGAGTGGAGCTCGAGCGCCTGCGACGAGCCTGGACGGACGGTTCGCACTAGCCATGTGCGGGGTATTCGGGATCCGCTCCGAGGAACGCGACATCGCGCGGCTCACCTACTTCGGTCTCTTCGCACTGCAGCACCGCGGCCAGGAGGCCGCGGGAATCGCGGTCTCCGAGCGGGGGAACCTCACCGTGCTGCGGGAGATGGGCCTCGTCGCGCACGTCTTCGACGAGCAGCAGCTGCAGGCGCTCCCGGGCGAGGCGGCGATCGGCCACACGCGCTACTCGACGACCGGAGCGAACAAGTGGGCGAACGCGCAGCCGCTCGTCCACCACGGCCGCGCGCGCACGGTCGCGCTCGGCCACAACGGCAACCTGGTCAACGTCGAGGAGCTTCGCGACGAGCTCCTCGCGGATGGCGTGCAGCTCGACTCCGGCCTCGACTCCGAGGTCGTCGCCGCCCTCCTCGGCCGCGACCCGGCGCCGCTCGCGGATGCTGTCGCCGCGACGATGGAGCGGCTGCAGGGCGCCTACTCGATCACGGCGCTCGTCGAGGGGACGCTGGTCGCGTTCCGTGACCCGCTCGGTTTTCGTCCGCTGACGCTCGGCCGAATCGGCGACGACTGGGTGGTCGCGTCCGAGACGTGCGCGCTCGACCTCGTCGGCGCGGAGCTCGTCCGCGACGTGCGCCCGGGGGAGGCCGTCTGGATCGACGAGGACGGGCTGCACGCCGCCCAGGCGGGGCCTGCGGGGCGGAGCGCGCTCTGCATCTTCGAGCACGTCTACTTCGCCCGGCCGGACTCACGCGTCGGCGGCATCGAGGTGCACGGCTCGCGCGTGCGGATGGGCGAGCGGCTCGCGCACGAGGCTCCGGTCGAGGCGGACCTCGTCATCGGCATCCCGGACTCGGGCACGCCCGCCGCGATCGGGTTCTCGAAGGCCTCGGGCATCCCCTTCAACGAGGCGCTCATCAAGAACCGCTACGTCGCGCGCACGTTCATCCAGCCCGAGCAGGGCATGCGCGAGCAGGGCATCCGCATGAAGTTCAACCCGCTCGACGAGGTGCGGGGCAAGCGCATCGTGGCGGTGGACGACTCGATCGTGCGCGGGAACACGATGCGCCAGCTCGTCGCGATGCTCGCGGATGCGGGTGCCGCCGAGGTGCACGTGCGCATCTCGTCGCCGCCCGTCGTCTCGCCCTGCTTCTACGGGATCGACATGGCCGACGAGGACGAGCTGGCCGCCGCGCACCGCTCCGTCGAGGAGATGCGCGAGCACATCGGGGCGACCTCGCTGCACTACCTCTCGGTCGACGGGATGCAGGAGGCGACCACGCTGCCCGAGGGCACGACGTGCCGCGCGTGCTTCACGCGCGAGTACCCGACGCAGGTGCCGCCGAGGCCCGAGAAGCTTCGCTTCGAGCCGGCGGCGGCCTGATCGGTCGCGTCCCGGCCGGCCACTTGCGTGCCGGCCGTGTTGTCCGGCACCATCAGGGAGTGGCAGACGACGAAGCGACTCAGCTGATGCTCGAGACGCTCTTCGTCGTGAGGGCGAAGGTGTCGGAGATCCACTCCGTGGTGGTGGGTGTCGAGGACGAGGACGAGGATGGCGAAGAAGAGGAAGAAGAAGACTCCTGAAGAGCGCGCCGCCGAGCGCGCGTATGAGGAGAATCTGGACCGCAGGCTTCGCGAGATGATCGAGCGCTACCGCGTACGCAACGCGGCGAAGCGGGCCGCAGCCGAAGGTGGCTGACTCGTCGCAGCGCGCGTAAGGCCCGCGAGCCCGGGCGTCGACTCGGAGTAGTGGACGTCATCGGCATCGCCCTGGCTTTGCTCGTATGGCCCGGGCTCATGCTGGTGGCGATGTTCTTTCACCGGCGACCTCGAGCTCCCTGCCCGGTTCAACGAGTGGCTGGAGGAGCGCAAGTGGCGCAAATACGACCGCGCGCAGCTCTCCGCCGAGCGGGTGCGTTGCGGACGACGACTTCTCGACCGGCGTCCTCGCCGGCGACGAGGGCTGGGCGGCGGATCTCGATCTCGGGCTCACCGGCGAGCGCTGGTGGAGGTACGGCCTCCGCGAAACGCCGACGATGCTCGTGATCGAGCAGGACGACTTCGTGTTCGAGCGGCACTGGTGTGTCTACGAGATCGACGAGCTCGAGCCGCGGCTCATCTGGGCCGTGCCGCGGTCAGCCGTTCCGACGATTCAGAACCTGCTCGGCGAGACGGTTCGGCCGCGGTACGACTGGGAGCCGCGACGGGGAGCGATCCACTACCCATGGAAGCCCGTGCCCGCATACGTCGCTCGCTCGCTCGGCGCGACGGCCGCCTGGGCCGGCCGGCAGGAGATCGGCGCCTGGCTGTAGAGCTCGGTTCATTCTGAATCGGGCTCTTGGGCACCAGCGCCCGCGCTGGGCGATGATCCGACAGTGAACGAGGGCGAGCTCGCGTACCTCACCCCGGAGGCGAAGGCGCGGATCGAGATCGACCGCAAGCTCGCGGACGCGGGCTGGGTCGTCCAGGACGCGCGCGCCGTCAACCTCGCGGCGGCTCGCGGCGTCGCCGTTCGCGAGTTCCGCATGCAGAGCCCGCACGGGCGCGCCGACTACCTCCTGTTCCTGGGTGGCGCAGCCGCCGGAGTCGTGGAGGCGAAGAAGGAGGGCGAGACGCTCACGGGCGTCGAGTGGCAGAGCGCGAAGTACGTCGACGGGCTGCCCGACGAGATCCCCACCGCCGTCGAGGGAGCGCTCCCCTTCGTCTACGAGTCGACCGGTGTCGAGACGCACTTCACGAACACGCTCGACCCCGACGCGGCGAGCCGTGAGGTCTTCTCCTTCCACCGCCCGGAGACGCTCGTACGCTGGCTCGACGAGATCGCACGCCACCCGACCGCGCCCACGCTCCGGCATCGTCTCCGCACGTTGCCGCCTCTCGGCGAGGCGGGGCTCTGGCCCGCGCAGGTCACGGCCATCCGCAAACTCGAGCGGTCCCTCGCCGCGGGCCGGCCGCGGGCGCTCGTCCAGATGGCCACCGGCTCGGGGAAGACGTTCACCGCCGCGAACGTCGCGTACCGGCTCGTCAAGCACGCGGATGCACGCCACATCCTCTTCCTCGTCGACCGCGCGAACCTGGGCCGGCAGACGCTGAAGGAGCTCCAGGGCTTCTCCACGCCCGACGACGGCCGCAAGCTCACCGAGCTCTACAACGTCCAGCTCCTTTCCTCGAACCGCATCGACCCCGTCGCGCGCATCACGATCTCGACGATCCAGCGCGTCTACTCGATCCTCCGCGGCGAGGCCGTGCTCGAGGAGGAGCTCGACGAGCACTCGGCCTTCGAGCTGACGACCGCCGCCGTCCCCGTCGAGTACGACCCCGGGCTCCCGCCCGAGTTCTTCGACGTGGTGATCGTCGACGAGTGCCACCGCTCGATCTACGGCCTGTGGCGGCAGGTGCTCGACTACTTCGACGCCTTCACGATCGGCCTCACCGCGACGCCGAACAAGCAGGCGTTCGGGTTCTTCAACCAGAACCTCGTCATGGAGTACGGCCACGAGCAGGCCGTCGTGGACGGGGTGAACGTCGACTTCGACGTCTACCGCATCCGCACCGAGATCACGCGAGCGCGGCTCGACCATCGACGCGGGGATGTGGACGAAGTTCCGTGACAGGCGGACGCGCAGCTCGCGTTGGGAGCTGCTCGACGAGGACCTCTCCTACGACGCCCGCGAGCTCGACAGCAAGGTCGTCGCGCGCGACCAGATTCGCACCGTGCTCGAGACCTTCCGCGACCGCCTCTTCACCGAGATCTTCCCGGGCCGCACGCGAGGTGCCGAAGACGCTGATCTTCGCCAAGGACGACGCGCACGCCGAGGAGATCGTCCAGCTCGCCCGCGACGTCTTCGGGAAGGGGAACGACTTCGTCGCGAAGATCACCTACAAGGCGACCGGCCGCAGGACCGACGACCTCATCGCCGCCTTCCGCAACTCCCCGAACCCACGGATCGCCGTGACGGTGGACATGATCGCGACGGGCACCGACGTGAAGCCGCTCGAGTGCGTCTTCTTCATGCGCTCGGTGCGCAGCCGCACGTACTTCGAGCAGATGAAGGGCCGCGGCGTGCGGGTCATCTCCGACACCGACCTGCAGGCGGTCGTCCCGGGCGCGACCTCGAAGGAGCGCTTCGTCATCGTCGACGCGGTGGGCGTCACCGAGACCGAGCTGCAGGAGACGCCGCCGCTCGACCGCCAGCCGACGGTTCCGCTCGAGCGTCTCCTGAAGCAGGTCTCGTTCGGCGTCCGCGATCCGGAGACGATCTCGACGATCGCGTCGCGCCTGTCCCGCCTCGACCGGCGGCTCACCGACACGCAGCGCACGCAGCTCGCCGTGCTCGCCGGGGGCAGGACGGTCCAGGACCTCGCCCGCGGCATCGTCGACGCGCTCGACCCCGACCGGCAGCTCGAAGCCGCCCGGGCACTCGTAGGGGCGGGGCATGCCCCGCCCTCGTTGGACGACATCGCCGAGGCGAAGAAGACCCTCCTCGAGGAGGCGGTGGCGCCGCTCGCCCAGAACCCCGAGCTCCGCGAGCGGATCGTCGAGGCGCGCCGCACGCACGAGCAGGCGATCGACGAGACCTCGGCCGACGAGGTGATCGACGCCGGCTACTCGGCCGACGCGACCGACCGCGCACGCGCGACCGTCGAGTCCTGGGAGCAGTTCTGCGCCGAGCACCGCGACGAGATCGCCGCGCTGCAGGTCCTCTACTCGGAGCCGTATGCGCGGCGCCTCACCTTCGCCGAGGTGCGCGAGCTCGCGCAGACGATCGAGACTCCCCCGCGGAGCTGGACGCCCGACCGCCTGTGGGACGCCTACGCGGCGCTCGACGGCTCCAAGGTGCGCGGCTCCGGGCCGCGCGTGCTCGCCGACCTCGTCTCACTCGTCCGCGTCGCGATCCACCGCGACGACGAGCTCGTGCCCTACCCGGAGCTCGTCCGCGAGCGCTTCTCGGCCTGGCTCCTGCAGCAGGAGAACCTCGGCCGTGTCTTCACGCCCGAGCAGCTCGAGTGGCTCGAGCGCATCCGCGACCACGTCGCGACCTCGCTCGGGATCACGGTCGACGACTTCTCGTACACGCCCTTCGTGGAGTCGGGCGGGCTGGGGCGGGCGGCGCAGGTCTTCGGAGACGACCTGCGGCCCCTGCTCGACGAGCTGAACGAGGCCCTCGTCGTATGAGTGCGAGCTGCCGTCCGGGCGGAATCGTCCGGAGCTCGACGGCTTCCCTCCTCGCAGTACATGAGTCTTGGGAACGCGTGCGACTCGGAGACGTGGCGACGGTCCTCAATGGCTTTGCGTTCAAGTCACAGTTCTTCGGCGATGAGGGCGTTCCGCTGCTCCGAATCCGCGACGTGGGCAGGGCGGACACGGGGACTATGTACTCGGGCGAATACGAGGAGGCGTACCTGTGTGCAGCCCGGCGAGCTCGTCGTGGGAATGGACGGCGATTTTCGCGTCGCCCTCTGGTCGGGTCGGCCCGCGCTCCTGAACCAGCGGGTCTGCAAGATCGACCGTCCGCGACACCGAGTTGTACGAGCCGCGCTTCCTTCTCTACGCCTTGCCCGGCTACCTCGACGCTGTCAATGCACACACGTCGTCCGTCACCGTGAAGCATCTCTCGTCGCGGACTGTCCAGGACATCCCGCTCCCGCTCCGTCGCTGAACGAGCAGCGGCGGATCGTGGCGGCGATCGAGGAGCGTCTGTCTCGTCTCGACGCCGCAGACGCGTCTCAGTCACCCGGGCGACAACGCGAACCGAGGCATTCATGCGTGCGTCGATTGCGGGTGCGCTCACAGGTAGCTGGCCGGTCGTGCGGCTGGGAGATGTGACCGACTCGCAGGTCCACTGGCACGAGCGCCAAAGCGAGCGCTGGACTCAAGCGGCGTCCCTGTCCTGCGCATGGGCAACATCAACGGTGGTCGCCTCGACCTCGCCGACTTGAAGTACCTTCCGAGCGATCATCCAGATGTCGCGAAGCTCGTGCTCGCTCCCGGCGACGTCCTCTTCAACCGCGCAAACAGCGCCGAGCTCGTCGGGCAAGTCAGCGGTATACACCTCTGCCGAGCGCATGACGTTCGCGTCGTATCTGATCCGCGTTCGTCTTGGCGAAAAGTGCGATCCGCACTGGGCAACCCTCGTGATCAACAGCCCTCAGGACGGCGCTACATCGCGAGCGTGCAGAGCCAGCAGGTTGGCCAGGCAAATGTCAATGGCTCCAAGCTCGCAGCGATGCCGATCCCGCTGCCGCCGCTCGAGGAGCAGCGGCGGATCGTGGCCGAGGTGGAGGAGCGGCTCTCGGCGATCGACGCGCTCCGCGCGGCGATCGAGCGCGCGCAGCGCCGCTCGGCCGCGCTGCGCCGGGCCGTCCTCGAGCGCGCCTTCCGCGGCGAGCTCGTCCCGCAGGACCCGTCCGACGAGCCCGCCGAGGCCCTCCTCGTCCGCATCCGTGCCGAGGCGGCCATTGCGGCGAAGCCCGCGGGGCGCTAATCTACGTTGTCTATAAATCATCAACCGATGATTCAAAGACAACGATGAGAACCGAGCCCTCGCTTCTGCTCCCGCTCTTCCGCTCCGACGGCCAGCGCCGGCTGCTGGCACGCGTCTACCTCGCGCCCGATCGCCCTGCCCCGTTGTCCGAGCTTGCACGCGAGCTCGCCATCGATCGGGGTGGGCTCAAGCGCGAAGCCGACCGTCTCGAGCGAGCCGGCCTCATCCGCTCCGAGCGAGTCGGGCGTCAGCGGTTCCTCTATCCGGACGAGAGCTCGCCGTACTTCCGGGATCTGTACGCCCTGCTGGTCAAGGCCTTCGGGCCGTCGATGCTCATCGGCGCGGAGCTGACAGGCATCGACGGGATCCACGCCGCGTATCTCTACGGGTCGTGGGCCGCCCGATACAACGGTGAGGTTGGTCTCGATCCGGCGGATATCGACGTGATCGTCGTCGGCACGCCCTCGCGCATTGCGGTGGCCGGCGCAGAGCGACGACTCACCGAGCTCCTGGGGCGCGAGGTCAACATCTGGATCAGCTCGGACCAGGAATGGGAGGCGGCCGAGTCTGGCTTCTTGCAGGACGTCCGCCAGCGCCCGCTCGTCCCGATCGACATGCGATCGAACGGCGCCTCATGAGCGACGCGGTGGACGCGCTGGTAACGGAGGGCGTGCTGGCTCGGGTTCCCCACGATCGCAAGGCGGCCGAGCGTGAGCTGTCGACCGCACGCATGCATCTCGTCGGAGCGGAGGCTGCGGCGAGTGTGGATCCGACCGGCTCGTTCGTACTCGCGTACGACGCAGCCCGGAAGGCCGTCGTGGCGCACATGCGCGCTCGGGGCGTTCGCGTCAGATCACGCTTCGGTGCTCACCGGCAGACCTGCAGGTACGCGACGGCGGTCCTCATGGGTAGTGGCCTCGATGAGCATGTCGTGGCGTTCGTGGACATGCGCGAGGTTCGCAACGACACCGAGTACGAGGGTGAAATGGTCGCTGCTTCGGACTCCGCTGAGGCCCTGTCGCACGCACGCGCGATCGTTGCAGCGGTGGAGGCCGATCTCTCGTGAGCGCGCAGAACGGCCTCGTCCAGCGGCTGTGGAGCTACTGCAACATCCTGCGCGACGACGGGCTCTCGTACGGCGACTACCTCGAGCAGCTGACGTATCTCCTCTTCCTGAAGATGGCGGACGAGCAGACGAAGCCGCCGTACTCGCGGCCGCCGATCGTCCCCGACGGGCTCGACTGGCCGAGTCTCCTCGTGCGCGACGGCGACGAGCTCGAGGTGCACTACCGGCACGTCCTGACCGAGCTCGGGAAGGGCTCGGGGATGCTCGGCGTCGTCTTCCGCAAGGCGCAGAACCGGATCCAGGATCCCGCGAAGCTCCGGCGGCTCGTCGCGGATCTCATCGACCGCGAGACGTGGCTCGCGCTCGACGCGGACGTGAAGGGCGATGCGTACGAGGGCCTGCTCGAGCGCAACGCCGAGGACGTGAAGTCGGGGGCAGGTCAGTACTTCACGCCGCGGCCGCTCATCCGCGCGATCGTCGAGGTGATGCGGCCCGAGCCGAGGATGCGCATCTGCGACCCTGCGTGCGGCACGGGCGGCTTCCTGCTCGCGGCGCACGAGTGGATCGCCGACGAACCACCAGCTCGACCCCGACCAGAAGCAGCATCTCCGCTTCGAGGCGCTCCGCGGCTGGGAGATCGTCGACAACACGGCCCGTCTGTGCGTCATGAACCTGCTGCTGCACGGCATCGGGGACGAGGAGCACGAGAGCCCCGTGGCCGTCGACGATGCCTTGAAGGCGGATCCGGGCGAGCGGTTCGGGATGGTGCTCACGAACCCGCCGTTCGGCCGGAAGTCGTCGATGACGTTCGTGTCGGAGGAGGGGGAGGTCGCGCGCGAGGATCTCACCGTCGTGCGCGACGACTTCTGGGCGTCGACGTCGAACAAGCAGCTGAACTTCGTCCAGCACGTGCGGACGCTGCTCGAGATCGGCGGGCGGGCGGCGGTGGTCGTCCCCGACAACGTCCTCTTCGAGGGCGGCGCGGGCGAAACGGTGAGGCGGCAGCTCCTGCACGAATGCGACGTGCACACGCTGCTGCGACTCCCGACGGGCGTCTTCTACGCGCAGGGCGTGAAGGCGAACGTCCTCTTCTTCGACCGCCGGGCCGCGTCGGAGACGGCCTCGACGAGCGAGCTCTGGGTCTACGACCTGCGCACGAACCAGCACTTCACGCTGAAGCAGAATCCGCTCCGGCGCGAGCATCTACAGCCGTTCGTCGAGGCCTTCCGCCCGGGCGAGCGGCATCTGCGCGAGGAGTCGGAGCGCTTCAAGCGCTTCTCCTACGACGAGCTGCTGCAACGCGACAAGGTCTCGCTCGACCTGACATGGCTCCGGGACGAGTCGCTCGAGGACCTGGACAACCTCCCGCCGCCCGACGTGATCGCGCGCGAGATCGTCGAGGATCTCGAAGCCGCGCTCGCGGAGTTCTCGGCCGTCGCGGAGTCGCTCGGCCCGGAATCGGGCTAGGCCCGACGCCGCCGGTCACCTCGCCGCGCGTCAGGCCGACGTCTTCTCGAGCTCGCCCCAGCGGCGATAGCGGACGGCACGCCGCACCGCTCGCGGGTCGTGGCCCTGCTCGATGAGCTCCTGGCGCACCTCGCCCTCCTGCGCCATGCGCAGGAAGAGCCACGCTATCGCGACGACGGTGACGATCGAGCCCTCGAGCATCATCAGCGACCCGGCGAGGCTCTGGTCTGCGCTCGGGCCGAGGCCGAGGTAGTGGTCGCCCGTTCGGTACGTGTCGTAGAACGGCGAGCCCGCCCAGATGAACACGTTTCCGATGATCGTCGCCACGAGGCGGACGCCGACGATGTAGGTGAGCTTCGCTCCCGTGCCGAACCACTCGGGCGCGGGCAGGGTCTCGAGCACGGGGAGCCAGAGAACGATGCCGGCGCCGAAGAAGGCGATGTGCTCGAGCGCGTGCACGAGGCTCGACCCGAGCGCCGCCTCGTAGAAGGCCGGGAGGTGCCAGAGGATGAGGTTCGCGCTCCAGATCGGAAACGCGACCAGCGGGTTCGCGAGCACGCGGAGTCGCATCACGCCGGGCAGGGCGAGGATCGGGCGGAGGAGCGGGCCCGTCAGCCCGGCGAGCAGGCAGAGCGGCGCAAGGTCGCCGAGCAGGAGGTGCTGCACCATGTGCACCGAGAACAGCTCCGTCTCGCCGATCTCGGCGATCGGCGACACGACCGCGAGCAGGAGGAGCCCGATGCCGAGCGCGAAGAGCCCGATGCGCCAACCCGGCACCGGCTGCCCCCGACGCGCCAGCGTGCGGGCGCGCACGGCATAGGCGCCGGCGATGACGACGACCGGCACCAGCTGCAACGGCTCGAACGTCCAGCTCGTCAGCAGGGAGGGCTGATCCACCTGCCGTGACTGTACGCTCGCGCCCGTGGGCGGGGAGCGCCAGACCTACGCGGCGGCGGGTGTCTCGATCGCGAAGGCCGACGCAGTCGTCGAGCGCCTGCGTGCCGCCGTCGAGTCGACCGGAGCAACGGGGTTCGGCGCGTTCGCCGGCCTGCATCCGCTCGACGGCGGGCAGCTGCTGGCCGCGTCGACCGACTCCGTCGGGACGAAGCTCGTCCTCGCGCGACAGCGCGGGGCGCTGCGCGCGTGCGGGAAGGACCTCGCTGCGCACTGCATCAACGACGTCGCCACGACCGGCGCCGATCCGCTGCTCTTCCTCGACTACGTCGCAGCGAACCGCATCGACCTCGACGAGGTCGCCGAGCTCGTGGAGGGCGCGGCCGAGGTCTGCCGCGAGGCAGGCTGCGCGCTCGTCGGCGGAGAGACCGCCGAGCTCCCCGGCATCTACCGGGAGGGTGCGCTCGACTTCGCCGGGACGTGCGTGGGGATGGTCGCGCGCGATCGGCTGATTGACTGTTCAGTCATAGGCGAGGGGGACGCCATCGTCGGGTTCCCGTCGGCCGGGGTGCACGCGAACGGCTTCACGCTCGTTCGGCGCGTGCTCGAGCTGGAGGACTACGTCGGGGCTGGACCTGCTCGCGCCGACGCGGCTCTACCTGCACGACGTCCGTCGCCTGCGCGAGCGCGGCGACGTCCATGGCCTCGCCCACGTCACGGGCGGGGGCATCGCCGGCAATCTCGCGCGCGTCCTCCCCGCCGGCCTCGCCGCGGAGATCGACTGGAGCGCCTGGGAGCGCCCGCCGGTGTTCGAGTGGCTCGCGCGTCACGTGGACGAGGACGAGCTCCGACGCGTCTTCAACCTCGGAATCGGCTATCTCGCGGTGGTGCCGGATCCCGGCGACGAGCTCGTGGTAGGGAGGATCGTGCGCGCGTGATAGGCGTGCTCGTGAGCGGCGAGGGAACGAACCTGCGGGCGCTCCTCGACGCCGGGCTGCCCGTCTCGGCCGTGGCGGCGAACGTCCGCGACGCGCCGGCCGTGGATCGCGCCGTCGCAGCCGGCGTCGCGTCGGCCTCGTTCCCGCTCGACGAGTATTCCGACCGTCGGTCGCGCGACGTGGCGATGGCTGACTGGCTAGTCAGTCAGGGGGTGAGCCTCGTCGTCTGCGCGGGGTACATGCAGCTCCTCACGCCCGCGTTCCTCGACCGCTTCCCGCGCCGGGTCGTCAACGTGCATCCAGCCCCGCTCCCCGACTTTCCCGGCGTGCATCCGCTCGAGGACGTGCTCGCCGCGGGGGCGCCGGCCGCAGCGGCGACGGTCCACTTCGTCGACGAAGGGGTAGACACGGGAGAGGTGATCGCGAGCACGCCCGTCCCCGTCCTCGCCGGCGACACCGTCGCGAGCCTTCGCGGTCGCGTGCACGACGCCGAGCACGAGCTCCTCCCGACCGTCGTGCGAGAGCTGTGCGAGCGCTGATCTCCGCATACGACAAGTCGGGCCTCGTCCCGTTCGCCGGCGGTCTGGCCGAGCTCGGCTTCGAGCTCGTCGCGAGCGGGGGCAGCGCGACCGAGCTCGAGGACGCCGGCCTGCAGGTGACGCGCGTCGAGGACGTGACCGGCTTCCCGGAGCTCCTCGAGGGCCGGGTCAAGACGCTGCACCCCCGCATCCACGCCGGCATCCTCGCGCGGCGCGAGCGATCCGACGACATGGCGGGGCTGGCCGAGCACGGGATCGAGCCGTTCGACCTCGTGTGCGTGAACCTCTATCCGTTCGAGGTCGCGCGCGACCGACCCGAGCTCGACGAGGCGGGCCTCATCGAGCTGATCGACATCGGCGGGCCCTCGCTCCTGCGCGGCGCGGCGAAGAACTTCGCGTCCGTCACCGTCGTCAGCAGGCCGCAGGACTACGACGTCGTGCTGAGCGAGCTGCGCGAGCGCGACGGGACGACCACGCTCGAGCTGCGGCGGCGTCTGGCCGCAGTCGCCTTCGCGAGGACGGCTGCGTACGAGTCGGCGATCGCGCGCTGGTTCCAGCGCGGAGAGGATTTCCCGCAGACGTTCGTGCCGGCGTTCGAGCGCACGCTCGACCTCGCCTACGGGGAGAACCCGCAGCAGCACGCCGCGTACTACGCGGAGCGGGGAGCGCGGACGCACCTGCTCGCGTTCGTGCAACAACTCCAGGGCAAGCCCCTCTCCTTCAACAACCTGAACGACCTCTCCGCTGCGCGCCTCCTCGCTCACGAGCTCGACCGTCCGGGGTGCGTGATCGTGAAGCACGCGAACCCGTGCGGGGTCGCGGTCGCCGAGACCGTGGAGGACGCGTACCGGGGTGCGCTCGCCGCAGATCCCGTGTCCGCGTACGGCGGCGTCATCGTCTTCAACCGGCAGGTCATGGCGCCGCTCGCGGAGGCGCTGGCGGGACAGTTCGTCGAGGTCCTATTTGCGCCCGCGTACGAGCCGCGAGCGGTCGAGCTGCTCTCCGTGAAGCCGAACCTGCGCGTGCTCGAGCATCGCGACCAGCGCGCGCCCGACTGGGACGAACGCGACTACCGGCGCGTATTGGGCGGACTGCTCGTCCAGGAGCGCGACCGCGAGCCGCTCCGGCGCGAGGATGCGGAGGTCGTCTGCGGCGAGATCGGGGACGAGGCGTGGGGAGACCTGCTGCTCGCCTGGCGCATCGTCAAGCACGTGGCCTCGAACGCGATCGTGCTCGCCCGTGACGGCCACACGATCGGAATCGGCGCGGGTCAGACGAGCCGCGTCGACGCCGTGCGGATCGCGCTCGCGAAGGCGAAGGAGCTTGGCCATCCGCTCGAGGGCTCCGTGCTGGCCTCGGACGCGTTCTTCCCGTTCGCGGACGGGCCGGAGCTCGCGCTCGAGGCCGGGGTCGCGGCGCTCATCCAACCGGGTGGCTCGAAGCGGGACGACGAGGTGATCGCCGCGGTCGAGGCGGCCGGCGCGGCGATGGCGTTCACGAACCGGCGGCACTTCCGGCACTGACACGGCCGCCCACGCCTGAACCGTCGGGCGGTCAGGCCCAGGGAAGCGATTCCCAGGAGGATGGGCGCTCGACGCGCCCCTCCGGGTACTCGGCGTACGCCTCCCTAGGCGTGTCTGTGGCGACCTCGACGCCTGCGCGGTGGCGGAGCGCCAGCTCCGAGACGGGGTAGTGAATGGGCCGTCCCGGGCTCCGCGCCCCGGTCATCAGGACGACGCACGGCGCGTCGCCGGCCGCGACGACGATGTGCTCGGTGTTCGCCGGGCAATGGAAGAAGTCCCACGCACGCAGGCGGCGCTCCTCGCCCTCGACCAGGAGGAGGCACTCGCCGGCGAGGACGAGAAAGTCCTCCTGCGTCGCCTCGCCGTGGTAGAGGCCGTTCGGCTGGCCGGGCTCGAGCACGGCGACCTTGATCCCGAGCTGGTCGAACTCCGCGTTCGGGCCCTCGAAGCTGCAGTCCGCGCCGAAGACGTCGTGCGTGAACCAGGCGGCGTCCGCGACGTTGACGACGAACCAGCCGGGCGTCGCGGGAACGACGCCCGACTCCACCTGCTCGAGGCGCGCTTCCTGCACCACTCCGGGAACCTACCGACAACCGCGAAGTAGGCTTCGCGCGCCATGGCGCGGCGCGACTACCCGACCGTGCTCGAGCTCGTCGGCTCGACGCCGATCGTCCGGCTCGAGCGCCTCTCCCGCGACGTGCCGGGCCAGCTCCTCGCGAAGCTCGAGTACCTGAACCCGGGCGGCTCGGTGAAGGACCGCATCGGGCTCGCGATGGTCGAGGCGGCGGAGCGGGACGGCCGCCTCAAGCCCGGCGGCACGATCGTCGAGCCGACCTCGGGCAACACCGGCGTGGGGCTCGCGATGGCGGCGGCGCTGCGCGGCTACCGCTGCATCTTCGTCATGCCCGACAAGATGAGCCAGGAGAAGATCTCGATGCTGCGCGCGTACGGCGCGGAGGTGGTCATCACGCCGACCGCGGTCGACCCGCATTCGCCTGAGAGCTACTACTCGGTCTCGGACCGGCTCGCCGAGGAGATCCCGGGCGGCTTCAAGCCGGATCAGTATTCGAACCCCTCCAACCCGGAAGCCCACTACGAGACGACCGGGCCGGAGCTCTGGGAGCAGACGGATGGCGGCGACGTCGACGCGGTCGTCATCTCGGTGGGTACAGGGGGCACGATCACGGGCGTCGGCCGCTACTTCAAGGAGCACGGCTCGCACGCGCGCATCGTGGCGGTGGATCCGGAGGGCTCCGTCTTCACCGCCGACGCGCAGCATCCCGAGGGGCCGTACCTCGTGGAGGGCATCGGCAAGGAGTGCTGGCCGGACACGCTCGACGCGTCCGTCGTCGACGAGTGGGTGCGGGTGTCGGATCGCGACTCCTTCCTCACCGCCCGTCGGCTCGCGCGCGAGGAAGGCCTTCTCGTCGGCGGCTCGACGGGCTCGACGGCATGGGCCGGGATGCACGTGGCGCGTGGGCTCGGGCCCGAGTCGCAGGTGCTCATGATGTTCCCGGACTCCGGACGCTCCTACCTCTCGAAGTTCTTCGACGACAACTGGATGATCCAGTACGGCTTCCTCGAGCGGACGACGCCTCCGCCCTCCGTCGAGGAGGTGCTCCGGTTCCGCCGCGCCGATCACGAGGTGCCGGACCTCGTCACCATCGGCTCTCACGAGAAGGTCGGCGCGGCGATCGACGCCATGCGGGAGTACGGGATCTCGCAGCTGCCGGTCGTGCGCGCGGAGCCCGTCGACTCGCTCGCGGACGTCGTCGGCTCGCTGCAGGAGCGCGAGCTGCTCGAGCGCGTGTTCAAGAACGCCGACGCGCTGAACGAGGACGTCGCGGTCGCGATGCAGCCGCCGCTGCCGGCGGTCGACGCCGACGCGTCCGTCGACCAGGTCTACGCAGGGCTCTCGGGCGGAAGCGGCGCGGTCGTCGTGGTGAACCGGGGGCGGCCCGCCGGGATCCTCACGAGATCTGATCTGCTGGAGTTCCTCGCGGCGCGACGGGGGCAGGTCGAGCGATCGCCTTAGGGAACTCCGCCCGGATCGCGACGTAGACCGCTCCGATCACGAGCGCGGCGCCGGCGAGCGTCCACGGGCTCGGCCGCTCGCCCAGGAACGCCATCCCGAGCGCGATCGCGACGAGCGGGTTCACGTACTGGTGCGTCACGACGAGCGAGATCGGCGCGGTGCGGAGGAGCCACGCGTAGGCCGAGAAGCCGACGAGCGAGCCGATGACGACGAGGTAGGCCCAGGCGAGGAGTGGGTGGAGCGCGAACGCGTCGGAGCCGAGCTGCCCGTACTCCCCGAAGACGAGCGCTCCGGCCAGGAGGAAGGCGCCGGCGAGCCCCATCTCCCACACGGTCGCGACGAACGGGTCCTCCGGCAGCGGGAGCCGCTTGGACAGGAACGAGCCGAGCGTCCAGGCCATCGTTGCGCTGATCATCACGGCGAGCCCGAGCGCCGTCGAGCCGGTTCCGAGGCCCGGCGCGACCACCAGCCCGAGGCCGACGAGGCCGGCGAGCGTGCTGACTCGCGTCGCGCGGGCGGGGCTCTCGCCCGCGACCAGACGTAGGACGATGATCTGCAGCGGGACCGTCCCGGCGATCATCGCCGCGATGCTCGAGTCGATCCTCGTCTCGGCGACGTGCACGACGCCGACGCCGAGCGCGAGGAGCAACCCGCCGGCGAGCGCGCTCGCTCCGAGCTCCGCCCGGGTGATGCGCAGCGACGTCCTGCGCCAGGCGAGGATGGCCGCGAGCAGGACCGCCGCGGTGAGGAAGCGCGAGCCGGCGGCGAGCAGCGGCGGCAACGTCTCGACCGCGATCTTGATCGCGAAGTAGGTCGAGCCCCACACCACGTACACGACGGCGAGCGCGATCCAGACCTGCCGCGCGGGCGCGCTCATGCCGCTTGCAACGCGTCGCGGGCCATGCCTGTGAGAACGCGCCCCCGGGCGGCGGCACTCCGGCGAGTCGATTCCGTCCGCTGCTCGACCGGTGTCGCAGGCCTAATGGCGCCTTCGGCGGGGGCCGCAACGGCTCGGCGGCCGAGCGAGTGCTGCCGCCCGCCCCCCAGCCGCCTGTGGACACGTTTTCTCTCCCTTTTGACCTAACAGTGCCAGGCACTGTTAAGGCCTGCGAGGGCGGTTTTTGCCGACTTGTGACGGTTCGCTTCGAGCGCTCAAAGCAGGCGGACCCACGCGTGCCGACTCGAGCTGCCGGCCCGCAGCTGCGGGCCGGCGAGGCTCAGTGCTTGCGGGCGGTGGCGCGGCCGCCCTTGCGGCCCGCGGCCTTCTTCTGAGCGGTGGTGCCGCCCTGCGACGCCTTTCCGCTCCCCGAGTGCGACTTCTCGCCGCCGTGCTTCGACGCGTCCGGCGAGTTCGCGATCCGTGCCGCCCGCGACTTCGACATGCCCTTGTCCTTCAGCGCCTCGTACTGCTTCTCGTTCTTCACGCTCGGTCGCTTGTCCGGCATCGCGTACCTCCTTCGGGACGGGTTCGCTCGTCGCGTACCCACGAACTCCGAGCCGAAAACGACGTCTCAGTCCCAGCGGCGGGAGAGCCGGAAGGCCGCGTTGATGAGGCCGACGTGCGAGTACGTCTGCGGGAAGTTCCCGCTCTGCTCCAGCGTGTCCGGGAGGATGTCCTCGGAGTACAGGCCGAGGCCGTTGTCGAGCCCGAGCAGCCGGTCGAACAGCGTGCGGGCCTCGTCCGTCCGGTCGATGAGGGCGAGCGCTTCGACGAGCCAGAAGGTGCAGACGGTGAACGCCGCCTCCATGTGCCCGAAGTCGTCGCGCACCGAGTAGCGGCGGAGGAGCCCGCCGTCGACCGAGAGCGCGGAGCGGATCGCGTCGACGTGGCGTGACGCGCGCGGGTCGTCCGGCTCGAAGTAGCCGAGGTGTACCGCGAGCAGGAGGGACGCGTCGAGCTGCGGCTCGCCGGCCACCTGCGTGATCGCGCCGATCTCCTCGTTCCAGCAGCGGGTCTCGATCAGCTCGCGCGCGCGCGCCTCGACCTCGCGCGCGTGGGCCGCCAGCTCCGGCGCCTCGAGCGCGTCCGCGACCTCGCCCGCGCGACGCGCGCCAGCCCAGTGCATGAGCACGGAGAAGCTGTGCAGCCGCGTTCTCCCGCGGAACTCCCAGAGACCCGCGTCGGGCTCCTCGAGCCGCGAGTCCATCTGGCTCACGAGCACCTCCATCATGTCGACGGCGGTGTGGGGCGCGACCTGCCCGACGAAGCGCGTGTCGAGGAAGAGGCGGCTGACGCCGAGCACCATCTCGCCGTACACGTCGTTCTGGACGTGCTCGAACGCCTGGTTTCCGATGCGCACCGGCCCGTCCCCGTTGTAGCCGGAGAGGTGCTCGAGCTCGCGCTCGGTCGCCGTCGAGTCGCCGTTGATCCGGTAGGCGGGCTGGAGCACGCCACCGCGCTCCTCGCACAGGTTGCGGAGGAACTCGAGGAAGTTCTCCATCTCCTCCGAGTGGCCGAGCCGCTCGAGCGCGTTCAGCGTGAAGTACGCGTCGCGCAGCCAGCAGAAGCGGTAGTCCCAGTTCCGGCCCGAGCCCGGGTGCTCGGGCAGGCTGGTGGTCGTCGCGGCGAGGAGCGCGCCCGTGTCCTCGTACTGGTGGAGCTTGAGCGCGAGCGCCGAGCGGACGACCTCCTGCTGGTAGTCGCGCGGCACGCGCGTGCCCTTCACCCAGCGCCGCCAGTAGTCGAGCGTGCGCTCGAGGAACCGCTCGGCCGTCTCCTCGAGGCCGGCCTCGAGCGGCTCGCCCCAGGTGAGGACGAGGTGGCGATCGTGCTCGAGCAGGAAGGGTCGCTCGTCCTCGACGTAGGTGAGCGGGACGTTCGTCGTCAGGCGGACCGGCGTTGGGAAGCCCGTGAACTCGATGTGGTTCGAGGCGCGCCAGCGGCCGATCTGCTCGAGCCCGTACTCGTAGGTGGGCCGGCAGCGGATGCGCGCGCGCGGCTCGCCTGAGAGCGGCCGGAGGATACGGACGAGCATCGAGGGCTTGAAGAAGCGCTGGTACAGCTGGAAGCGGGGCGCGAAGTCGACGAGCTCGAACGACCCGTCCTCGCCGCTCCACACCGTCCGCAGCACGTTCGTGTTCTCGAGGTACGACTGCTCGACTTCGGTCGCGTCGACCCCCTCGATCGCGAACGCTCCTCCCTGCTCACGGTCGAGGAGCGGCCCGAAGACGAAGCTCGAGTCGGGGCGCGGCCAGCACATCCACTCCACGGAGCCCTCGCGGAGGAGCGCGCTGTACGAGCAGTTGCCGATGATGGCCAGTCCGTCGGTCATGAGTCAGGCTATTCGAGGAAGCCGGGGTGGTTCCCTACCAAAAAGAGGCACCATGGAGTCGGGTGGCACGCCACAGCGGACATCACGGGCTCGTCATCGCGAGCAACCGGCTGCCGATACGTCTGACCACCGAAGGCGGCAGGGTGCAGGTCCACCGCAGCGTGGGCGGGCTCTCCGCCGCGCTCTCGGCCGTCCGCGGCGACGCGACCTGGGTCGGGTGGCCGGGAATGGTCGTGCCGCCGGCGAGGCAGAAGCGCGTGCGGACGCGGCTCGCGAAGGACAACCTCCATCCCGTCTTCCTCTCCGCGCGGGAGGAGGCGGACTTCTACGGGAAGGTGTGCAACGACACGCTGTGGCCGCTCTTCCACTACTTCGCCGAGCGCCTGCGGATCACGCCCGAGGCGTGGGCGTGCTACGTCGAGGTCAACGAGCGCTTCGCCGAGGCGATTCTCGAGCACTGCGAGCCCGACTCTCGCGTGTGGGTGCACGACTTCCATCTCATGCTCGTTCCCGCGATGCTGCGCGCGCGGGCGCCGCGGCTCTCGATCGGCTTCTTCCTGCACATCCCGTTCCCGTCCTCGGAGGTCTACCGGCTTCTGCCCGCGCGCGAGCAGCTGCTGCGCGGCGTCCTCGGGGCGGACTACGTCAGCTTCCAGGTCGGCGACTATGCGCGGCACTTCCGCTCGTCGTGCCTGCGCATGCTCGGGGTCGACTCGGAGCCGGACTGGCTCGAGCTCGACGGGCGCCGCGTCGGCATCGGCGTCGACCCGATCGGCATCGACGTCGAGGGTTTCCGCGAGGTGCTCGCCGACGCCGAGACCGCGCGGCTCCTGGCAGACCTCGAGCGCCAGTACGAGGGACGGCGGCTCATCCTCGGCGTCGAGCGGCTCGACTACACGAAGGGGATCCCGCAGAAGCTGCACGCCTTCGAGCGCTTCCTCGAGCAGGATCCCGAGCGCGCGCGGACGACGACGATGATCCAGGTGGTCGTGCCCTCCCGGCTGCAGAGCCCCGAGTACCGGGCGCAGCGCGACGAGATCGAGCTCCTCATCGCGCGCATCAACGGCCGCTTCGCCCGGCCGGGCGTCACGCCCGTCGAGTACATGCACCGCGACATCTCCAAGCCCGCGCTCGTCGCGCTCTACCGGCGCGCCGACGTGATGATGGTCACGGCGCTCCGCGACGGGATGAACCTCGTCGCGCAGGAGTTCGTCCTGTGCCAGTCGGAGCCGGGTCTTCCGAGCAGGTGGCGCGGGGCGCTCCTCCTCTCCGAGCTCGCCGGCTCGGCGCAGGTGCTTCCGGGCGCGCTGCTCGTGAACCCGTGGAACGTCGACGGGGTCGTCGACCAGCTCGCGACGGCGCTCGAGCTCCCGGCCCGAGAGCGGCAGCGCCGGCTCGAGACGATGGCGAAGCGAGTGGAGGACCTCGACAGCCGGCGCTGGGCCGAGGGCTTTCTCACACGGCTCGGGCGCTTCTCGCGCCACGAGCGCAGGACGCGCCGGCCCCCCACGGTCGACGCCGAGCTCGAGCAGCGGCTCGGGCGCCGGTTCGAGCGCGCGCGGGCGCGGACGATCCTGCTCGACTACGACGGCACGCTCCGGGAGTTCGAGCTCCACCCGGACCTCGCGCAGCCGACGCCGGAGATCCGGGCCCTCCTGCGCTCGCTCGCCGAGCTCCCCGAGACCGACGTCCACATCGTGAGCGGGCGGCGCCGGCGCAACCTCGAGCAGTGGCTCGGGCGTCTCCCCGTGTACCTCTGCGCCGAGCACGGCTACCTCGCCCGAGCCCCCGGAGGCGAATGGCACACGCTCGTCGACCTCGACCTCTCGTGGCTGCGCCCGATCGAGCGGCTCCTCCGTCGCGTCGCCGCCGACGTCCCCGGCGCTCACGTCGAGCGCAAATCCTGCAGCGTCGCGTTCCACTACCGCCAGGCGGAGCGCGAGTACGGATCCTGGCGCGCGCGCGAGCTCCTGAACGACCTCCATCAGCATCTCGCCGGGGCGCCGGCCGAGATTCTCGCCGGCCATCAGGTCGTCGAGGTCCGTGCCCTCGGCGTGGACAAGGGCGTCTACGTGCGCAGCGTCTTTCCGGACGGCAAGGAGCCCACGCACTTCGTCCTCGGTCTGGGCGACGACCGCACGGACCACGACCTCCTCGACGCGCTCCCGGCGGGCTCGGTGGCCGGCCACGTCGGCGGGCTCCTGCCGAGCGGGACCGACGGGCGGCGCGAGGACATCCACCTCGTCGGCCCCGGCGAAGTGCGCGCGTTCCTGCGCTTCCTCATCGGTAGTGCAAGCCCCGCCTAGGAGGGTCTGGCGAAACAGGCTCTGTGCCGCCGAAGGAGCGCCGGATCGACGCGATGCAGCGTCCTCGGTCGCCCCGATACGTCGAGTATCGGGGCTCCCTGCGTCCTCGCCTCGCGCCGACCGGCGGCACTTCGGCGACGAGGCCCGTTCCGCCAGACTCTCCTAGGAATTGCGAACGTCCCGGAGGCCGCGGTAGACGGCGATGGCCCACCAGCGCCAGGCGGTGAACGCGAAGAACGCGACGGCGGCCACGATGGCCTGCCAGGTCCCGAACACGAGGTCGGTGACGAGGTAGAGGACGCCCGTGAACGAGAGCGCGCTCGCGACGGTGCCGGCGATGGCCTCGCGGTTCCCCTTCTTCAGCATGTGATCCTTGTCCCCCTCGCGGAAGCGGACGCGGTGGTGCGCAGCGGGCGCGAGGAAGAGCACGAGCGCCGCCGCGGTGCAGAGGAGCGTCGCGTAGTAGACGTAGCGATCGGTGTCGCTCAGGTCCGCGAACGCGGCCGTGAAGCTGATCGCGAGCAGGAAGCCGATGAGGACGGTGCCGCCCGGGATGAGCGCGCGGAGCTCCTGGAGGAGCTCGCCGTGCTCGCGCTCGAGCCGCTTCTTGTGGTCCTCGACCGACTCCTCGCGCTCGACGTCCGTGTCGAACGCGCTCACGCGAGGAGTGCAACAGGGCGCCGAAAGGCCGCCGCGTGGCCGCGGGCGTTCGCCTCGCGCAGCTCCCCCTCGTCGAGCGCGCCGATCTTCAGCAGCAGCTCCAGCTCGTCGCGCAGGTGCGTCCGCATCATCTCCGGCCCGTCCGTGGCGACCGTGAAGGGGACGTCGTGCTCGACGAAGGTGCGGATCGTCTCCCGGACCGACTCCACGTCCTGGAGCGCCTTCGTGAGCAGGTTCGAGGTCGGGCAGATCTCGAGGACGATCCCGAGCGCGCGGATCGCCGCCATCAGCTCCGGGTCGGCCGCCGCGAGGATCCCGTGCCCGATGCGATCCGGCCGCAGGCGCTCGACCACCTCGCCGATCTCCTCGCGGCCCACGTCGCCGCCCTCCTCGCCGACGTGGATCGTGACGCCGAGCCCCGCCTCCCGGGCGAGCTCGACCATCGGCTCGATCTGCGTGTAGTCGTAGCGACCGCCGCCGGGACGCGGCCCCGCGATGTCCACCCCGACGATCCCGCGGCTCGCCCAGCGCACGGCCTTCTCGACGATGATCTCGTTCAGCCGGACGTCGAAGGTGCGGTCCATCATCAGGATCAGCCCCGCGCGCACCTGCGGGTACTCGATGCTCGCGCGATCGACGCCGCGGATCGCCGCGAGGATGATGTGGTCGAGGTCGCGCTCGCCCCCGCGGTTCCGCTTCATCGGGTTGAACCGGAGCTCGAGCGTCGTGATCCCCTGCGAGCGGTACGCGCCCCCGATGGCGCCGTGCACCGAGCGCTCGACCGCCATCGGGGAGGACTGGATGACCTCCGTCCAGTGGTAGATCTGGTCGAGCGCGTCGAGGCCCTGGACGCCCTGCGGATCCGAGACCGTGACGAGCGCGTCGAACTCCCAGTAGTCCTTCACCGGCAGCGCGATCCCCTGCTCGTGGGCGATCGACCAGAGGATGTCCGAGGCGACGGAGCCTCCGAGATGGGTGTGCAGCTCGGCGAGCCCTTCGCCCGCGAGGATCATCGCGCGAGTCTACGACGGGTCGCGCAGCCGGCGGGCTGGATCTGGTGCAGGCGGGCCCATTTCCCGGCGGCTCGTAGTCTCTGGCGGTGAACGTCGATCGGGTGGCCGCCAAGGCGACCAACCACTGCCTCACCGGCTGCGGCATCGGCGAGGTGCTCGGGATGGTGCTCGCGACCTGGTGGGGACTGGCCAATCTCCCGTCCGTGGTGCTCGCGATCGTGCTCGCGTTCGTCTTCGGCTACTCGCTCACGCTGATCCCGCTCGTCCGCGCCGGGACGGCGCTCGGCGCAGCCCTCGGGATCGCGCTGGTCGCCGACACGTTCTCGATCGCCACGATGGAGCTCGTCGACAACGCCGTCCTGCTCGTGTGGCCCGGCGCGCTGGATGCCGGCCTCGCCGACGTGCTGTTCTGGGGCTCGCTCGCGATCTCGCTCGCGGTCGCATGGGGGCCGACCTTCCTCGTCAACCGTGCGCTGATCCGGCGCGGCAAGGGCCACGCCCGAGCCCACGCGTCACATGGCCATAGATGAGTGATGCCACGATCTCGCGCGTCCGGACGCGCGAGCTGGCGCGTCCGGGCCGCTTCCGCCCGGACGCAGGCCGCGCAGCGGCCTGGCGTCGGGCGTGCGCTTCGCGACGGGAGAGCGGCACCGAGGCGTCGAGCCTCGCCACCGCTCTCCCGTCGCGCCCCGGAGCGGCCAGCCCGCGCCCCGGAGACGGCGGTCCCGTGGCATCACTCATCTAGCGAGGTCGCGTCGAGGCGGTCCGAGCCCAGGGACGCGGATCCGGGATCGGCGTGAGGACGGGCTCGACCTGGGAGCGGAGGTGCTCGAACGCGGGGGGGAGGACGAGCGACTCGCCGAGGTGGGCCTCGTCTTCGTCGACCGAGAAGCCGGGCCCGAGCGTCGCGAGCTCGAAGAGGACCCCGCTCGGCTCGCGGAAGTAGATGGAGCGAAACCAGAAGCGGTCGATGACCGGCGACGGGTGCAGCCCGGCCGCGGAGACACGGTCGTGCCAAG
Organism: uncultured Gaiellaceae bacterium; assembly: GCA_963831285.1. Lineage (GTDB taxonomy): Bacteria > Actinomycetota > Thermoleophilia > Gaiellales > Gaiellaceae > GMQP-bins7. Next base: position 50,669 of record CAWHPO010000003.1, read on the forward strand.
CGTCCTGCTCCTCGACCGCAGTCGCCCAGGCGACGTGGTGCACGGTGCCCGCGCCGCCGACGCCGCGCTCGGAGGGCTCGTCGTAGGCGTACACGCCGCCTCGGGTCGGGCCGCGCGCCTCCCAGGCGCCGTCGCCCTGTGGGGCGAAGCCGAGGGTCTCCTCGAGCACGTGTCTGCTCGCCTCGGGCGATTCCGTATAGGCGCGCACCGCGTCGAAGCCCTGGAGAGCGTGCTCGGCCGGGATCTCCGGATGCTCCGCCACGAGCGGGGCGTCGTCGACGGCCGACACGACGAGCCGGTGCCGCAGGCCCTCGGGATCCTCGAACACGACGCCCTCGGCGTCGCGCACGATCGCGCCCGCGTCCCCGGCGAGCCGGCTCTCCCAGAAGTCGAGAGCGGCGTCCGAGCCGACGCGCCACTGGACGGTGTGCACCATCCCGGCTCCGGCGCGGCCGCGGCGAGCGCCCGGGTACTCGAAGAAGGTGATGTCGCTTCCGGGCGTCCCGTTCTCGTCGGCGTAGAAGAGGTGGTAGACGGTCGGATCGTCCTGGTTGACCGTCTTCTTCACGAGCCGAAGGCCGAGGACGCGGGTGTAGAAGTCGACGTTCCGCGGAGCGTCGCCGGTGATGCACGTGACGTGGTGGATGCCGTCGAGCGTCACCCATCGGACACTAACTGGACAGGACTAAGCTAGGGCCGATGCTGCCGAGCGACGCGGCTGCAAAGCAGCCGCCTTCAGGGATCTTGCGCGACCGGGGACTCCGCGCTAGCGGATCGCCGGTCTTGCGCACGACGTCATGAAGATCGGGATCGTCGTCCCGTTCTCGTGGTCGTTCTGGGGCGCTGTGGTGGAGCACGCGGAGCTGCAGGCTGCAGCGCTCGAGGACCTCGGCCACGAAGTACGCCTCGTGATGGGGAACGATCCGCCGGGTCAGTTCACCCGCGTCCTCCACCCTCGGGTCGGCCGCCACGGCGAGGCTCCGCCGAACGTCATCCCCGTGGGCCGCTCGGTCATCGTTCCCGCGAACGGGTCGCTCCCGAACATCGTGCTCTCGCCACGCTCGTACTTCCGGATCACGAGGGCGCTCGAACGGGAGCGCTTCGACGTGCTCCACCTCCACGAGCCGATGACGCCGACGATCTGCCTGACGGCGCTCATCCGCGCGCGCTGCCCGATGGTCGCGACCTTCCACGCCTCCGGCGACCTCGGCTGGATGCGGTACGGCACGCCGGTGTGGGGGTTCCTGATCGACCGGATCGATCACCGCATCGCTGTCTCCGAGCGCGCGAAGGCGTCGCAGGCGCGCTGGCTCCCGGGGGAGTACGAGGTCATCCCGAACGGCGTCCTCGTCCCGGCCGAGGCGCCCGCCGGCGGGCGGGAGCATCGCGTCGTCTTCGCCGGGCGCCAGGAGCCGCGCAAGGGACTGCAGGTGCTGCTGCGCGCGTGGCCTGAGATCCGGAACAGGACGAGCCTCCGGCTCACGATCGCGGGCGCCGACCCGCTGGCGGTACGGCTCCTCCTCGCGCGGCTTCGGGTCTCCGACGACGGGATCGACGTCGTCGGCTTCCTGAGCCAGGACGAGCTGACGAGGACGCTGCTCGGGGCGAAGGCGCTGGTCGCGCCCTCGATCGGGCAGGAGAGCTTCGGCATGGTGCTGACGCGGGCGTTCGCCTGCGGGCTGCCCGTCGTCGCCTCGGACATTCCCGGCTACCGCGAGGTGCTGACGCCGAAGGCGGCGGTCGCGGTCGCGCCGAACGACCGCGACGCCCTCGTCGAGGCGGTGTGCGGGATCGTCGAGGACGAGGAGCGCAGGCGGCGCCTGGGCGAGGCCGCCCGCGCGCTCGCGGTCGAGAGCTACGCCTGGCCGACGATCGCGAGGCGGCTCGAGCGCGTCTACGCGAGCGTGACGGGGATCGCGGTCGAGGAGGCCCGCGCCGCATGACCATCGGACGCGTGCTCCGCAGCCCCTGGCTCCGCGGGGCGCTCGCCGTGCTCGCGCTCGCCGGGGCGGTGGCCGCGATCTGGTGGCGCGGCCCCGACTGGGGCCAGGTCTGGGACGCCTTCGACTTCGTCGAATGGCGCTGGGTCGTCGTCGCCGTCCTCATCAACTTCCTGTCCGTCGTCGCGCGCTCCCTCTCCTGGCAGCTGACGATCGGGCAGGCGCTGCCGGAGCCGCATCCGCGCTACCGAGAGGTCTTCTCGGCCTTCTGCGTCGGCCTGCTCGGGAACGCGGTGCTGCCCGCGCGCGCCGGCGAGCTCGCCCGCGTCGCGGTGCTTCGCCGGCACATGCCGGAGCAGCCCGAGGGCACGAGCGCGACGCTCGTCGGCACGGTCTTCGCCCATCGGCTGTTCGACCTGCCCGCGGTCGCCCTGCTCGTCGTCTTCGTGCTCCTCACGGCGAAGATCCCGCACTGGGCGGAGACGAGCCTCATCCTGTTCGGCCTCGTCGGCCTCGCGCTGCTCGCGGTCGCGCTGCTCTCGGCGCGGCACCGCGACCAGCGCATGCCGTCGCTCGACGACGCGAGCAGCGTCCGCCGGCTCCTCGTCATGGCGCGCCAGGGCCTCGGCGTGCTGCGGGCGCCCGTCCCCGCGGCCGCGGCGATCCTCTGCCAGCTCGTCGGCTGGGTGCTGCAGCTCCTCGCGGTGTGGACGGTGATGAAGGCGTTCGGTCTGGGGACGCCTCTCTCTGCGGCCGGCGTCGTGCTCCTGCTCATGAACATCGCGATCGTGTTTCCGCTGTGGCCGGGCAACGTGGGGCTCCTGCAGGCGGCGGTGGCGCTGCCGCTGCGCGACTACGGCGTGCCGTACGCGACGGGGTTCGCGTACGGCCTCGTCCTGCAGGCGGTCGAGGTGTCGGTCGGTGTCGGGCTCGGCCTCGTCTTCCTCGCTCGCGAAGGGCTCTCGTTCGCGGTGCTTCGCCGCATGGGCGAGAACGAGAAGGACTCGTCCGAGGACGCGGTCGAGGAGGTTCGCGAGCTCGTGGAAGAGCTTGACGCGCACGAGGCGGCTCGTGAGAGCGCTGCTGTGTCCCGCTAGCCTCAAGGGAGTCCTCTCGGCCCGCGCCGCCGCCGCCGCGCTCGCGCGCGGGCGTTCGCGAGAGCGGTGGAGAGGCGGTCGAGCTTCCCGTCGCGGACGGGGGCGAGGGAACGGGCGAGGCGCTCGAGGCCGCGCTCGGCGGCGTCTGGCGCTCGGAGGTGGTCTCCGATCCGCTCGGACGGCCGGTGTCGGCGGCCTGGCTCCTCCTCCCGGACGGCCGGGCGGTCGTCGAGGCGGCGGCCGCGATCGGCCTGCCGCGCCTCGCACCGGGCGAGCGCGACCCGCTCGTCGCCTCCAGCCGAGGGTTCGGAGAGCTCGTGCTGGCCGCCTTGCGGGCCTCGCCCGCGGCGCTCCTGCTCGGTCTCGGCGGGAGCGCGACGGTCGACGGCGGGGCGGGCCTCCGCGAGGTGGTGCGCGAGCTGCCCGTCCCGACGACGGTGCTCTGCGACGTCCGCACGACGCTCGGGGACGCCGCGCGCCTCTTCGGGCCGCAGAAGGGCGCGAGCGCCGACGACGTGCGCGTGCTCGAGGAGCGGCTCGCGGCGATCGAGGAGCTTCGACCCTTCGCGGAGCTACCCGGCTCGGGCGCGGCGGGCGGGCTCGGCGCTGCGCTCGCCGCCCTCGGAGCGGAGCTCGTCCCGGGCGCCGAGACGCTCCTCGACCTCGTCGGGTTCGACGGGCGGCTTGCGGGCTGCGACGTCGTCGTGACCGGGGAGGGACGGGTCGACGAGACGACGCGCGAGGGGAAGGCTCCAGGCGTGGTCGCGGACCGGTGTGCCGCCGCGCGCGTGCGCTGCGTCGTCTTCGGCGGGCGCGTCCTCGAGGCGGTCGAGGGCGCCGAGACGGTGTCCCTCTCCGGCGACCGCTCGCGCGCGGAGCAGGACCTGGAGCGGCTCGGGAGGCACCTGGCGGTTCAGAAGTAGCGGCGACGCGGCCGCGCAGCGGCCGCCTTCAGGGATCTTCGCGAGCGGAACCTCGGCGTTAGCCGAATTCCGCTCTGCGGAAAACCGAGCTCAGCGAGACTCGGCGGCGGCGAGGCGGTCGGCCATCGCCTCGAGCAGCTTCCAGGCGACCTGCGGACGCGCCTCGACGAACGGCCGGAAGACGAACACCGGCAGGCCGTACGCCTTGACGTCGGAGGCCGCGGTCACGGTCGCTGTGCGCGGGCGGCGGTCGATGAGCGCGATCTCCCCGAACGAGGAGCCGGGGCCAATGGTGGCCACTGGATCGCCGTGGACCTCGACGCTCAGCTCGCCGCTCTCGACGACGAAGAACATGAGGCCGCCCTCGCCTTCGAGCGCGATCTTCTCGCCCGCGGAGAATCGCCGCTCGTTGAACTCCTCGGAGAGGCTCTGCAGGTCACGCTCGTCGAGGTCGGAGAAGAGGCGGACGTTCCGCAGGAGCTCGCTGCTCGGCTTCGACATGGGGCGATTCATACACGAACCGCGTGCCCTCTGTCACGTCGCGGGATCGGGCGGAGCGAGCTCCTCGATCTGGAGCTCCGCGCTCTCGAGCCGGGCGACGCACTCGGAGTGGAGCTGCCGGCCTCGACGAAAGAGCTCGATCGCCTCGTCGACGGGCACGTCGCCTCGCTCGAGGCGGACGACGATCTCCTCGAGCTCCTTCGACAGCTCCTCGAACGAGGGCTCGCTCACGGCCGGACCTCGTCGACGGTGGCGGCGAGCGTGCCCGCGGCGAGCTGGATGTCGAGCGCGTCGCCCACCCGCGCCGCCGAGGCGTCCCGCAGTGCGGCGCCTCCCTCGCGGACGATCGCGTAGCCCCGATTCAGCGTCGCGAGCGGCGAGAGCGCCTGCAGCCTCGCGCCCGAGCGATCGAGCGCCGCCCGCTTGCGCTCGGTCAGGAGCCGCGGCGCGGCGCGCAGTCGCTCGCCCTGCCGCTCGAGCCGTGCCCGGTCCCGCTCCAGGCGCCCGCGGATCGCGAGCCCGAGCCGACGCCTCGTGGCGGCGAGCCGCGCTTCGAGCTCGCGGAGATCCGGCACCACGAGCGCGCCGGCCGCCGTCGGAGTGGCGGCGCGCGCGTCGGCGGCGAGATCGCACAGAGGCGTGTCCTGCTCGTGCCCGACCGCCGAGACGACGGGGACGCGCGCGGACGCGACGGCCCGCACCACGCGCTCGTCGCTGAAGGGGAGGAGATCCTCGAAGCTCCCGCCGCCACGGGCGAGGACGACGACGTCGACGTCCGGGTGCTCCGTGAGCGCGCGCAGCGCGGAGACGATCGCGCCCGCGGCCCCCTTGCCCTGGACACGCGTCTCGCAGACGACGATCGTCGTCCCGGCGAAGCGGGAGCGGATCGTCGCGACGAGGTCGCCGCGGGCGGCGGCGTCCGCACCCGTGAGGACCCCGATCGCGCGCGGGAGGGTCGGCAGCGGGCGCTTGCGCTCGGGTGCGAAGAGGCCCTCCGCCGCGAGCGTCCGCTGCAGCTGCTCGAGCGCGACGAGGTGCGCTCCGATCCCGAGGCGCTCCACGGTCGTAGCGCGCAGGCCGAGCTCGCCCTTCTGCTCGTACAGCTCCGCCCGTCCTGCGACGTGCACGGTCTCGCCCTCTGCGAGCGGGAGCGCGAGCCGATCGTAGATCCGTCGCGCGATCGTGACGCTCAGCGTCGCGCCCGTCGTCGGGTCCTTCAGGGTGAGGAAGACGTTCGCCCACGCCTCGTTGCGCCGGAGCTCCGTGACCTCGCCTTCCACCCAGACGGCAGGCAGGCGGCCGAGGAACATCCCGACGCCCCGGTTGAACGCCGACACGGTGAAGACCCGGCGGTCGCCGTACGCGAGGTGCTCGACCTTCGGCACCCCGCCAGGGTACTCGGGTCGTTGGGCCGTCCTACAGCAGGATCTCGGTCGCGGTCACCGCGTCGCAGCCGCGCCGGACGAGCTCGACGGCGTCGTGGAGATCGACCTCGCTCACGGCGATGCGCTCCGCGAGGTGGACCGGGTAGCCCGCCTCGAGGAGGATGTGCAGCCGCCAGCTCTCGACCTTCGCGGGCTCGTTCTCGTAAGGAGGCGCTTCGGTCGTCTCCGCCATGCGCGTGTCATTCGCGGTCGTCGCGGCCTTCCCTGCTGGCCGTTCGGCGGGTGGCTCCTAGCCCTCCGTCGAGACGCGGGAGCTCTGCTGCCGGGCGAGCTCGACGATGCGGTCGTCGAGGCGCTGCGAGGCGGCGTTCAGCGCCTGCTGGAGCTCCGCCGCGATCAGCCCGTCCGCGCGACGCAGGAACGACTCGGCGGTCCGGTCGAGCTCCTCGCGGAGGCGGTCCGCGGCCTCCTCGCGGATGGCTCGCATCCGGTTCTCGAACTCGAGCGCCCCGGCCTCGCTGCGCGCGTCGATCTCGCGCTCCGTCGCGCGCTCGAGGTTCTCGATCTGGCGCCGCTCGAGCTCGGCGAACGCGGCCTCGATCCGCGTTCGGGACTCGTTCTCGGCCCGGTCGACCTGCTCGTTCACCGCGTGCTCGTGCTGGCGGAGCCGTTCGTTCACCTCGTCGATCGTCCTGCGTCGGTCGTCCGCCTGCGCCTGCAGCTCCTCGAGGGCCCGCGCGAGCGCGTCGCGGGCGCTCCCCTCCAGGTCCTCGCGCAGCCGGACGGCCGCGACACGGTGCTCGTCGATGGTCACGTCGAGCTGGTCGGACTCGGTCGCCACGCGCGACTCCACCTCGGCGATGCGCTGGCGCATCCGCTGCTCGAGCGTCGAGACGGCGCCCTGGAGCGCGTTCTGCGCCCGCTCGAGGTCGGCCTCCCAGGCGCGCAGCCTCTCCTCGACGCGGCGCTCGACCGCAGCGACGAGCTCGGCCATCTGATCGGAGAGCTCGCGCTCCCGCACCGCGAGCTCGCCGCGTCGCTGATCGGCGAGGCGGCGCTCCTCCGCCGCGTATGCCGACAGCGCGTCGGCGTGCGAGCGCGCGATCGCCGTTCGCAGCTGCTCGCTCTGGACGACTGACTCCTGCTCCGCCGCAGCGCGAACCGCGCGGCGCGCCTCCGTCACGAGCTGCTCCGTCCGCGTCGCGCGTGCCCGCGAGCGCCGCAGTCCGAGAGCGAGCACGACGGCGAGCACGCAAGCGGCAACGAGCGCGGCCAGGAGTATCCACGCGAAGGCCGTCACGCGGAGAGCGTAGCCCCGTCCCTACACGCGGAACGCCACGAGCGCGGCCGCGAGCACGATGACGGCCGCGGCCAGCAGTCGCAGGCCCCGCTCCTCGGCGACGATCAGCCGGTCCGCGTCGAGGCGTCTCGCGCGATCCGTCGCGCAGCTCGAGCTCGCCGCTTACCGCCTGGACGCGCCGGCGGACGTGGCGAACGTGATTCGAGAGCGTCCGCTGCGCGAGCGAGAGGAGCACGCCGAAGGCGGCGGCCAGCACGGTTGCGACGCGGATCTCGCCGGCGACCGCCGCGTAGCCGCAGACGACCGGGAAGCCGCCCCAGGCGAGCCCGAACCAGAGGTCGGAGTGAAAGCGACCGCCGAGGAGCTCGAGGTTGTAGGCGAGCACGAGAAAGGCGCCGACGGGCACGAGGAAGGCGATCCAGGGCTCGAACGCGATCGCGCCGGCGATCCCGATGGCGCACGCTCCGGCGATCGAGACGGCTGCGAGCCCCACGAGCACCGGGCTCGGGATGCTCGTGCGCAGCGGCCGCCCCCGAAGCTCGTCCAGGGCGTGGGCGCCGATCCCGACCGCGAGCCCGAAAGCGGCGATCGCGGCGCCAAGCCGCCCCCAGGCCACGATCGGGGCGAGGCAGCCGCCGATCACCACGTACGAGAGGTGCCAGGCCGTGTACGGCGGATGCAGCAGCGTCACGTAGTCGCGCCAGCCGCCGGTCTCGAGCGCGTACCAGGACGGTCGCGCGGACGGCGCGCTCATCTCCGGGACCCCCACATGACGACCCCTCCGCCGAGGCTCAGGCGCCGCACCTCGACCTCCACGATGCCCGCCGCGCGCCAGAGCTCGAGCTGGCGCTCGAGCGGGTACGCGTGCCAGTAGGAGCGGATCGACCCGCCGAGGAAGTCGCCCACCTCGCCCCAGCCGTTCCGCAGCGCACGCCCGGCGAGCGGGAGCCCCGCGCGTACGTACAGCTCCCAGGCGGGCCGCGCGACGCCCTCGGGCACGCCGAACTCGAGCGACGCGACGACTCCTCCGGGCCGCACGACGCGTGCAAGCTCCACGAGCGTCGCCGCGGGATCCGCGACGTAGCGCAGGAGGTAGGTGAAGGTCAGGTGGTCGAACGAGGCGTCCGCGAAGGGCAGCGACTCGGCCGACGCCTCGACGAGCTCGACGCGCTCGCCGAACCTCTGCCGGGCGCGCGCCAGCATCTCCGGGCTCTGGTCGACGCCGGTGACGCGAAAGTCGCGGCGGACGAGCTCCGCGGCGACGAGCCCCGTCCCCGTCGCGACGTCGAGGACGTGGCCCCGATCGCGCGGCAGGCGGGAGACGAGGAAGCGTCGCCAGCGCGGGTCCTGGCCGAACGAGAGCAGTGCGCCGACGCGGTCGTACGTCGGGCCGAGCGGCGCGAAGAGCTCGCGTGGAGTCACGGGCACGGCGCCTATTGTGGGCGACGTGGGGCTCGGGGAGGAGCTGGAGCGCGTCGCGGCGCTCGTCGCCGCTCAGGTGGGCCAGGGAGCCGCGGTCTCGGGGATCCTCGCGACGGAGGCCGCCCCGGGCGGGCGCGTCTACCTCTGCTCGATCGACGAGGCGGACGGAACGCGCAGCTGGCTCGCGGTGGACGGGAGCGCGTCCCCGGTCAGCGAGCGCGAGACCGTTCGGGCCGCCGCCTCGATCGCGGCGATGTGCGAGATCGCCGCCGACAGCGCGGGCGGCGGCGATGTCGACGCGCTGCTCGCGAGCCTCGCCGATCTCCGCGAGCGGGAGGCGCCGGCTGGAATCGAGGACGCCGAGGACGCCGCCCGGGCGCTCCGTGCCGTGCTGGGCGACCCGCCGCAGCTCGCGACCCCCGAGCGCCTCGACGAGATCGGCGCCGCGGCTCGCAGGCTCGAGCAGGAGCTCGATCCCGGCGGCCCGTCGCCGTTCGCGTCCGCGCTGCAGTCGTCCCAGGGCGCCGTGAGCGAGCTCCAGCGCGAGATCGAGGCCGGCTACCGGATGGAACTCACGTAACCTGAGGCGCATGGAGGGCAGCGGCGGCTTCTTCCCGTTCGGCGGCGGCGATCCGGAGGATCTCCTCGGCGCGCTCCGCGAGTTCGCGGAGCGGCAGGCCGAGACCGTTCAGGAGACGCAGCGCGAGCAGTTCGCGACCCTGACGCTGAACACCGCCGTCGAGCTGACGGCGGCCGCGCTCGGGCAGATGCAGGTCGAGGGCCCTACGGACGCGCAGGCGCTCGCGCTGCGCGACGCGATGCGCGTGCTCTTCCCCGAGGCGGTCGCGCTCGTCTCGGCAGCCCGTCAGGGCTTCATGCGTCAGTAGCGCCGATATTCGTGAGCAGCGACCAGCCGCCGTCGACGACGACGGTCTGGCCGCGGATCATCTCCGCCTCGGGCGAGCACAGGAACGTGACGAGCCCGGCGACGTCCGCAGGCGTGACCATCCGCCCGACGGGGTTGCGCACCCCCATCTCGAGCATCGCCTCCTTGTTCGGGAAGTGCTCGAGCGCCCCCGTCTCGACGACGCCGGCAGACACCGCGTTCACGCGGATCCCGCGCGGAGCGAGCTCGACGGCCAGGTAGCGCACGAGCGCCTCGAGCGCGGCCTTGGACGCGCCCACGAGGGTGTAGTTGTCGAGCACGCGCACCGAGCCGAGGCTGGAGATGCCGACGATGGACGCGCCCTCGGGCATCGCGGGGGCGGCGGCGCGCGTGAGCGAGAGCAGCGCTCGGGCGTTCGCGGACAGCGTCCAGTCCCAGTGCTTGTCCTCGGTCTCGAGCGCCGGGCGGATGACCCCGGTCGCGGCGGCGTGGATGAGCGCGTCGAGCGGACCGAGGGCGGCGACCTCGTCCGCGACCCGCTGAGAGGCGACGTTTCCGCGCAGGAGGATCGGCTCGGCGCCGAGCTCGCTGAGCTCGGAGGCGGTCTCCTCGGCGGGGGCATCTCCGCGCATGTAGCCGATCGCGACGCGCGTCGCGCCGAGCGAGGCGAAGCGGAGCGCGATCGCCTTCCCGATCCCGCGCGACCCGCCGGTCACGAGGACGGAGGCGCCCTCGAAGGTCATTCGGCCTTCGGAAGCGGGTCGTACGCCGGAGCGGACGAGGGGATCGTCTCCCAGCCGATGCGGGAGAGCGGCTCCCGCTCCCCGGCGACCGCGAGCGAGGAGGCGTGACCCAAACGGTCGAGGAGCGCCATCTTCTCCTCGCCGTAGCGCCGCAGCGGGTGCTCTGCGGGGAGATCCTCGACGAGCTCGCGCACCCGCGCGCGGAGCTGGTACGCGAAGTGCGGCGTCGCGGAGCCGATGAGCCTGTCGATGTCGTCGCGCGTCGGCTCGGCCATCGAGGGCAGCCTAGTGGCTGTGGACAAATCGGCGCGAAATCGTCGCCTTTACAGTGCCAGGCACTGTTAAGACCGTGAGCAGGCTCGTCGCCGTCAGCTCGGAGCTCTCGGCACGAGTCGAGGAGCTCGAGTTCGCGTCGGTTCCGTTCGTCTACAACCCGCTCGCGTACGCCCGCGAGCCGCACGAGGCATACCTCGAGCGCTGGGGCGAGAACGCGCCGCGCGAGCTCCTCTTCCTCGGCATGAACCCCGGCCCCTTCGGGATGGCGCAGACGGGCGTGCCTTTCGGTGACGTCGCCATGGTCCGCGACTTCCTCGGCATCACGGGGCGCGTGGGGAAGCCGCTCCGTGAGCACCCGCGGCGGCCCGTCGCCGGGTTCGCCTGCCATCGCTCCGAGGTCAGCGGGACGCGGTTCTGGGGCTGGGCGCGCGACCGCTTCGGGAGCGCGGAGGCGTTCTTCGACCGCGCCTTCGTCGTGAACTGGTGCCCGCTCGTGTTCATGGAGGAGTCGGGCCGGAACCGGCCTCCGGACAAGCTCCCTGCCGGTGAGCGCGCGGAGCTCTTCCGCGTCTGCGACGACGCGCTCGTGCAGATCGCCGACGTGCTCGAGCCGTCGCTCGTCGTCGGCGTCGGCGGCTTCGCGGAGAAGCGCGCGCGCGAGGCGCTCGGCGGCGACGTGAGGATCGGGCGGATCCTGCATCCGAGCCCGGCGAGCCCGGCGGCGAACGCCGACTGGGCCGGTCTCGTCGACGCGGAGCTGCGGGCGCTCGGGTTCGTCCCGGGCCCGTGAGTCGGCGCCGGTAGCGTCGCCACCATGCGCCGGCCGACGACCGTCGAGCTCATGCTGCTCGCGACCGTCCTGTTGTGGGCGCTCAACCTCAGCGTCACCAAGGTCATCCTCGAGCACGGGCTCGAGCCGCTCTCGTACGCGACGATCCGGTACGGGCTCGCCGGCGCGATCTTCGTCGTCCTGACTCTCGCGGTGGAGCGGACCCTCCACGTCGAGCGTCGGCACCTGCCGATCCTCGGCCTCGCCGCCGTCGTCCTCTGGCTGAACCAGCTCAGCTTCGTGTACGCGCTCGACGTGACGACGGCCTCGACGATCGGGCTCCTGCTCGGAGCGATCCCGATCTTCGCGGCGCTCTTCGGCGTCGCGCTCGGCCGCGAGCGGCTGACCGGACGCTTCTGGGTGGCTGCCGCGATCTCGTTCGCGGGGGTCGCGCTCGTCGCCGCCGGCTCGGGCGGCGACGTCTCCGGCGGCTACGGCGGAATCCTCCTCGGGCTCTCGACAGCGGCGACCTGGGCCGCGTACTCCGTTGCCGTGGCGCCGCTCATCCGGACCTATTCGCCGTCGCGCGTGAGCGCCGTCGTGATCCCGCTGGCGTGGGTACTGATCGCGCTCGTCGGACTTCCCCAGAGCCGGTCGCAGGACTGGTCGCTCGGGTGGGAGATCTGGCTCCTGCTCCTGTTCGCGACCCTCGGGCCGCTCGTCCTGACCAACGTCTTCTGGTTCCGCTCGATCCATCGCATCGGGCCGGCCCGCGCCACGCTCGCCGCGAACCTGCAGCCGTTCGTCGGCGCCGTGCTCGCCGTGATCCTCCTGTCGGAGCCGCTCGGCGCGCTGCAGGTGCTCGGAGGGCTGCTCATCGCGGCGGGGATCCTCGCCGCACGGCGCCGCACGCCGGGGCGGCGGGACGCCCAAGTCCTAGAATCCGGTCCATGAGCGAACACGACTTCATGCCGATCGACGGTTGGGACCACCTCGAGCTCTGGGTCGGGAACGCGAAGCAGGCGGCGTACTTCTACGAGCACGCGTACGGCTTCTCGCGCACGGCGTACGCAGGGCCTGAGACGGGCGTCCGCGATCGAGCCTCCTACGTGCTCGAGCAAGGCGACATCAGTTTCGTGCTGACGAGCGGCCTGCGGGCGGACAGCGAGATCTGCCGCTGGGCGGCGGTGAAGGGCGACAGCGTCCGTGACGTCGCGCTCGCCGTGCCCGACGCGTCGAACGCGTACCGCCAGGCGGTGCAGCGCGGCGCGCGCGGCGTCGTCGAGCCGCACTGGGTCGAGGACGACTCCGGGCGCGTCGAGCTCGCGGCGATCGCGACCTACGGCGACAACATCCACACCTTCGTGAACCGCTCGGAGTACGCGGGGCCGTACCTGCCGGGCTACGTCTCCGTCTCGCCCAACGGCGGACCGGCGCGCGGAGTCGGGCTGATCTCGATCGACCACGTGGTCGGGAACGTCGAGCTCGGCCGCATGGACGAGTGGGTCGGGTTCTACAAGCGGGTCCTCGGCTTCGCGGAGCTCACGCACTTCTCCGACGAGGACATCTCGACGGAGTACTCGGCGCTCATGTCGAAGGTCATGACGGACGGCGAGGGGAAGATCAAGTTCCCGATCAACGAGCCGGCCGAGGGCAAGCGCAAGAGCCAGATCGAGGAGTACCTCGAGTTCCACGGCGGCCCGGGCGTGCAGCACGTCGCGCTCCAGACCGAGGACATCGTGAAGTCCGTCGCGGCGCTCCGCGAGCACGGCGTCCTCTTCATCGCGACCCCGGACACGTACTACGACATCGTCCAGGAGCGCGTCGGCGACATCGACCAGGACTGGGACGACCTCCGCTCGATGGGCATCCTCGCCGACCGCGACGAGGAGGGCTACCTCCTGCAGCTCTTCACGAAGATCGTGCAGGACCGCCCGACCCTCTTCTTCGAGGTGATCGAGCGGCACGGGTCGCGCGGCTTCGGGATCGGCAACTTCAAGTCGCTCTTCGAGGCGATCGAGCGTGAGCAGGCTCTACGCGGGAATCTCTGAGACCGCTCTCAGCAGCGCCTCCGCCTTCCTGACGTAGCGCGTCGCGTCGACGGAGCGGTAGAAGGCGAGCGCCTGCTCGGCTGCACACCGGGAGGTCACGCGCAGCCCGGGCTCCGTCGTGGGCATCACCGTCCATATCGGCGCTCGCGTCTCCGCACTGGCAGGCCCCGGACAGGTTCTCGTCACGAGGACGGTGCGCGACCTCGTGGCCGGTTCCGGTATCCAGTTCGAAGAGCGGGGCGAGCATGCGCACAAGGGCATCCCCGACCGCTGGGCGCTCTACGAAGCCGTCGGCTGACGCGCTGCGAGCCATACGCTTTCGCCCATGTCGCCGCAGCGGCGCACCGCGCTCGTCTCGGTCGGGGCTGCGTGCCTCCTCGTCGTCGATCAAGCTCGTCGCCGGGCTCGCGAGCTCGAGCCTGGGGCTGCTCGCGGAGGCTGCACATTCGGGAACGGACCTCGCGGCCGCGCTGCTCACGTTCTTCGCGGTCTCGGTCTCGGTTCGTCCTGCGGACCGCGGGCACCACTACGGGCACGCGAAAGCGCAGAACCTCGCAGCGCTCGCCGAGGCCGGGTTCCTCGTCGCGGTGAGCGTGCTGATCGCCGTCCTCGCGATCCTCCGGCTCACGGGCGTCGTCGACGTCGACGTCTCGCCCACCTGGTGGTCGTTCGCCGCGATCGCGCTCGTGCTCGTGATCGACGCATCGCGCACGACCGTGTCCCTCCGCGGCGCGCGCCTGTACCGAAGCGACGCGCTGCTCGCCAACGCGCTCCACTTCGGGAGCGACTTCACGGGGACGCTCGCGGTGCTCGCGGGCCTGATCGCCGCGGCGCTCGGCTTCGGGGACGGAGACTCGATCGCGGCCCTCTTCGTCTCGGCCCTCGTCGTCGGCGCGGCTGTCCGCCTCGGCCGCCGGAACGTGGACGTGCTGATGGACCGGTCGCCGGAGAGCGACACGCAGCTGGCGCGCGAGGCGATCGCCGGCCTCGAGCCCCCGGTCGAGCTGCGCCGACTCCGGCTGCGCCGGGCGGGGGGAGAGCACTTCGCGGACGTCGTCATCGCGGTCGCACCGGTCGCCGCGATCGGGCAGGGACACGCGGCCGCCGACCGGGTCGAGGCGGCGCTGCACGACGCTCTGCCGGGAATCGACGTCGTCGTGCACGTCGAGCCGCGAGGCGGGGACGCCGCTCTCCGGGAGCGCGTCCTGGCGGCGGCGCTCACCGTCTCGCACGTCCGGGAGATCCACAACCTGTCCGTGCTCGAGGTCGAGGGCCGCGCCGAGGTGTCGCTCCACCTGAAGCTTCCCGGCGAGCTCTCGCTCGACGCGGCCCACGACATCGCGGAGCAGGTCGAGGCGGCGATCCTGCGCGACGCGCCGGAGGTGCGGTCCGTCCGCACGCACCTCGAGCCGATCTCGGAGCCGGCGGCAGGCGAGGCGGTCGAGATCGACACCCGGGCGATCGAGACGGTCGTACGGGAGGAGACCGGAGCGGACGCGCGCGAGCTGCGGATCGTGCGCACGGACGAGGGGAACGTCGTCTTCCTCACGCTCGGGCTCGGCGGCGCGGGCTCGCTCGCCGACGCGCACGCGAGCGCGAGCGCGATCGAGGAGCGCGTGCGCCGGGCCGTGCCGGCCGTCGCCGACGTGGTGGTGCACACCGAGCCGTGACGCGATGAGGCTCTGCATGTTCCATCCGCTCGACCATCCGCTCGAGCGCGGCTGGGTCGGCCGGATCGACGGCGAGCGCGTCACTCACCTCGCGGCGCAGACCCTCCAGTCGTTCTTCACCGGCGGCGGAACGGCGCGCGAGCACGCCGAGTATCCGCTCGCCGGAGGTGCGGCTGCTCGCGCCCGTGCTCCATCCGCCCTCGATCCGCGTGTTCGACGACGAGACGTCGTTCGAGTTCGCGAATCCCGCCGCCGTCGTCGGCCCGGATGCCGCGATCCTGGATGGGCGGCCGCTCGCGCTCGTCCCGCGAGTCGCTGCGGTGCTGGGCTTCGACGGGCACATCGAAGGCTTCACCGGATTCGCGGACTGGCGCCGCGGGCCCGCTCCGCGGCCGAAGGACCGCGACTTCGCGCTCGGCCTGGGCCCCGTCGTCGTCACGCCGGACGAGCTCTCAGGGCGTGCCCGACGTCGTCGTCCGTACGGTGGCCGACGGCGTCGGCGAGCAGAGGTTCGGACCCGGAGAGATGCGAGCGACTCAGCGCCGCTTCGACTGGGAGGGCGCTCGCTCGTTCGCCGCAGACGGAACCATCCTGCAGCCGGGGGACCTCATCGCCGGCCCCGCCCCGGGAACAGTCGACCCCCTGGAGGCGGGCACCGAGGTCGAGATCGAGTTCGAGGTCATCGGCACGCTCCGGCAGCTCATTCTCTGATGCGGCTCGTGCTCGACTGGGACGGCACCGCGACCGTGGTCGACGGCCTCGACCTCGCGCTCCGCGAGTTCGGCGACGAGGGCGTGTACGCGAAGCACGAGGCGCTCCTCGGGCGGGGACTCACGCTGCACGAGGTCATCGCGGCCGAGTTCCGCACGGTCCGGGCGCCGCTCGACGAGGTGACGCAGTGGGCGCGCGCGAACACGCGCCTCCGTCCAGGCTTCGTCGAGCTCGCCCGCGCACGACGACCGATCGTCGTCTCGAGCGGGTTCCACGAGCTCATCGAGCCGGTGCTCGAGCGCGAGGGCCTGGAGCTCGAGGTGCGGGCCAACCGCGTCGAGGCCCGTCCGGAGGGCTGGAACGTGCGCTTCCGCGACGACGAGCCGTGCTCCGTCTGCGGCGAGCCGTGCAAGCGGCGGACCGTCGCCGACCTCGGCTCGTTCGTCTACGTCGGGGACGGGTACTCCGATCGCTGTGTCGCCGGGGCCGCGAGCCGCGTCTTCGCCCGGCAGGCGCTGGCCGGGTACCTGGCGGGCCGAGGGGTGCCATTCGAGCAGTTCACTGACTTCCACGACGTCGAGCGCGCGCTCGCGGATGCTCCTGCGCGTCCCTGACCCGTACGACTTCGCGCTGTCGACCGCGCGTTTCCGCGACTTCGGCACGGACGGAGCGATCGTCCTGCACGAAGGCGGCCTGCACCGCGTCGTCGCCGGCCGCGAGGTTCGCGTGACGGCCGCCCCCGGCGGCGTGGCGATCGAGCCCTGGAGCGACGAGGCGGCGGTCGAGATCGGCCGGCTGCTCGGGCTTCCGTTCGACCTCGGGGCGTTCCGGGCCTGGGCGGCGGGCGATCCAGTGCTCGCCGGAATCCTCGCTGCCGTTCCGGGCCTGCGCCCGACCTTGAACCCGCGGCCGTTCGAGGCGCTCGTCGTCGCGGTCACGACGCAGCAGATCTCCCTCCGCGCGGCGGCGGCGATCCGGGGCAACTTCGTCGCCCGCTACGGCGTGCAGCACGAGCAGGCCTGGGAGTTCCCAACGCGCGAGCAGGTCAGGAAGCTGCGCCCGCGCCACTTCCTCCCGCTCGGGTTCTCGCGCGCGAAGGCCGAGTACGTACTCGAGCTGGCCCACTCGGACCTCGACTTCGAGGCCCTCGCCGCGCTCTCGGACGAGGAGGTGATCGAGGCCGTGACGTCCGTCAGAGGGCTCGGGCGCTGGACCGCCGACTGGTTCCTCGCGCGGCACCTGGCCCGTCCGCGCGCCTGGCCCGCCGGCGATCTCGGCCTGCGCAAGGCGGTCTCGACGTTCTACGCTCCCGACCGCTTTCTCACGATCCAGGAGGTGCGCAGCATGGGCGAGCGCTTCGCCCCGTTCGAGAACCTGTCCGCGCAGTTTCTCCTCGCCGGCGCGAGGCTGGCGGGATGACGGTCCGCCGAGCGGCCGCGGAGGACTTCGACGCGATCGCCGCGCTCTGGCGCGCGTTCGACCACGAGCTTCCGGCGCCGGCGCACGAGGGGCCCGCCGACGTCGAGAAGGAGCTCGGCGAGGTACGCGAGATCATCGACTCCGAGATCGCCTTCGTGGCCGAGGACGACGACGGCCCGGTCGCCTTCGCCCTCGCCCGGCGGCGGTCGAACGGCTTCGGGACGCTGACGGACCTCTACGTCGGGCGCGACGCCCGCCGGAGCGGCGTCGCGACGGAGCTCATCCGGGAGGTGCTGCGGCGCGTTCCGCTCCCTGGGGATCGAGCGGTTCGATCTCGAGGTGCAGGCCGCGAACCACGTCGCGCGCTCGCTCTACGCGCGCTGGGGCTTGAAGGACGACGTCGTCGTCATGACGGGCTCGGTCGCGGAGCTCGAGGAGAGGCTCGGGAGCCAGGAGTCGGCCTCGTTCGGCTCGATCCACATCCAGACGGACGATCTGAGCGCGGTGGAGCAGGCCGTGCGCCAGTTCGTCCCGCGGCTGCCCGGCGGCTCGCGCGGGTCGCTCGTCGCCCCGCCACGCCGCGGCTGGATCGCCGTCTACGACGACGTCTGCGACCGCAACCCGGAGATGCTCCGCCGGCTCGCGCGCGAGCTTTCCGACAGGATGGGAGCCGTGACCTTGCTGCTCGGCGTCGAGCGTGAGGAGCTCGTGCGGATGATCCTCTTCGAGCGGGGGAGGATCGTCGACGAGTACTTGTCGGTGCCCGAGTTCTACGGTCCGTTGCCGCCCGGGGACGTCGTCGGGCTCGCGGCGAACCCGACGGTCATCTCGCGGCTGACCGGCGCGGACCCGGAGACGATCCGGCACGTCGCCCGCACGGCGCCGTCGCCCGCAGACCTCCCACCGGCCCGCGAGCTCCTCGGTCAGCTGGCGGCGCGCGCTGCACGTGGACGGCGTGGAGACGGGCTGGGAGGACGCGCCCGAGCTCGACGGCTCCGTGCGGATCGAGCGCTCGTGAGCACGATCCTCCTCCTGCACGGCTGGCCGGTCTCCGAGCGCATGTGGGTGTCCCAGGTGAGCGCTCTGCGGGATGCCGGTCACGCCGTCTGGGCCCCTCACCTCTACGGACGTGGGGCCTCC
This sequence comes from uncultured Gaiellaceae bacterium, assembly GCA_963831285.1. Lineage (GTDB taxonomy): Bacteria > Actinomycetota > Thermoleophilia > Gaiellales > Gaiellaceae > GMQP-bins7. The sequence continues at coordinate 68,902 of CAWHPO010000003.1, forward strand.
ATCGACGACTGGGCCGCGCAGATTCTGCGGGAGCTCGACGGCCCCGTGGTGCCCGTGGGCGCGTCGATGGGCGGGTACTGCGCGCTCGCGCTCGCGCGGCGTGCGCCGGAGCGCGTCGTCGGAATGGTGCTCGTCGGCTCGCGAGCCGATGCGGACACGTTCGAGCGTCGCCGTGCGCGGCAGGAGCTGATCACGGAGCTTCGCGTCGGGCAGGCCCCGGAGCGGGCGGACGCGGACGCCGACCTCGAGCACCTGGCGATCGCGCAGGAGGCGATGCGCGACCGGCTCGATCTGACGGGCGTCGTGGCCTCGTTCGGCGGCCCGCTTCTCGTCTGCGTCGGAGACGCGGACGAGCTCGTCCCGGTCGAGGACTCCGAGCGGCTGGCCGCGACCGCGCTCGACGGCAGGCTCGAGGTGTTCCCGGGCGCAGGGCACTTCCTCGCCCTCGACGAGCCCGAGCGGTTCACTGCCGTGCTCCTCGACTTCGTGAGCCAGTGGAAGACGTAACGCTCGACGAGCTGCGCGGCAGGCTGCACGACGGCTCCGGCCCCGCGCTCCTCGACGTCCGGACCCCGCGCGAGTTCGACGGCTCCGCGGGCGGGCACTGCGACCCGCGGCACGGTCACATACCGGGCGCAGTCAACCTGCCGCTCGAGCGCATCCTCGAGTGCCGCAGCGCCGCGGACGTGCGCAGCCTGGTCGGCCTGCCGGAGGGCGCAGAGATCGTCGCCTACTGCCACGTCGGGACGCGGTCCGGCTTCGCGGTGCAGGTGCTCGCCGGCGCCGGCTACCGCGCGCGCAACTACCTCGGGTCGTGGCACGAGTGGTCGCGCGCGGTGCCCGCCGAGGCGTAGTGCGCCCGGTGCGCTAGGGTCCGTCCAAGCGCGATGAGGCTCGCGTCTAACCGCCCTTCGGGGCTGATGGCCTCTACCTAACGTCACTACGACGACAGGAGGTCGGGTTGGACGCTGTGGAGCTGGCCGCAGTTCTCGTGAGTCTCGCGCTCCTCGCGAGCATCGTCTCGGTCGAGGTCGGCGTGACGGTCGCCCTCGTGGAGCTGACGCTGGGGGTCGTCGCCGGGAACGCGTTCGACCTGCAGAGCCAGGACTGGTTGACGTTCATCGCGTCGTTCGCGTCGATCGTCCTGACCTTCCTCGCGGGCATGGAGGTGGATCCCGCGTACATGCGCCGTCGCCTGACCGCCAGCGTCGGGATCGGGGTCGTCTCGTTCGTCGGGCCGTTCGCGGTCGCTTCCGCCGTTGCCTATTTCGCGCTCGACTGGACGGGCAAGGCGTCGCTCATCGCCGGCACGGCGCTCTCGACGACTTCGCTGGCCGTCGTCTACGCGGTGCTCGTCGAGCGTTCGCTCACGGACACGAACGTCGGACGACTCCTCATGAGCGCGACCTTCGTGACGGATCTCTGCACGGCGATTGCGCTGTCGGCGATCTTCATCAAGCCGAACCCGTGGTTTCCGGTCTTCCTGATCGTCTCGCTCGCGTTGATCCTCGCGCTCCCGCGCGTCGCGCCGTGGTTCTTCGGGCGCTACGGCGATCGCGTGATCGAGCCCGAGATCAAGCTCGTCTTCGCGTGCCTGCTGCTGTTGATGGTTCTCGCCACGCTGTCGAACGGACACGCGGTCTTGCCCGCGTTCGTCCTCGGGCTCGTCATGAGCAGTCACTACGCAGAGCATCGCGAGGAGCAGAAGCGGCTGCGCGTCGTCGCCTTCGCGTTCCTCACGCCCTTCTTCTTCATCAAGGGCGGTCTGAACGTCTCGCTCGGCGCGGTGTTCTCGAACCTTGGCCTGCTCGCCGTGCTACTCGTAGCGAAGCTCGCCCCGAAGCTCGCCTTCGTCTATCCGCTCGCGCGACGCGCGGACCGGCGCCACGGGGTCTTCTCGACGCTGCTCATGAGCACGGGCCTCACCTTCGGCACCATCTCTTCGCTCTACGGCCTCAACGCCGGGATCATCGACGAGACGCAGTTCTCGCTGCTGATCACGGTGGTCGTGCTGTCGGCGGTCGTGCCGACGGCGATCGCCGAGCGCTGGTTCCTCCCGGACGCAGAACACGAGCGCCGGGTCGACCGGCGGCTGGCCTACGCGGAGTCCGAGGAGCTGGTCTGACGCACTTACCCCGAGGCCGCCTCGCGCAGGAACGCCTCGACGAGCGCCCGCCCCTGCTCCGTCGACGTGGCGAGGTGCTCCCCGGACTGCGCGCGGAGCTCGTCGGGGACCATCGGCAGGTCGTCGGGATCCTCCTCGATCCAGGCTGAGAGCATCGCAGAGGTGACCTCGGCATGGAACTGGATCGCCCACGCCGGTCCGTCGAGCCGGAACGCCTGCGTGCAGACGGCGCTGCGCGCAAGCTCGATACCGCTCCGCGGCAGATCGAAGGTGTAGTGGTGCCACTGGAAGACCGTGGCAGTGCTCGGGAGCACTCCGAGCACGGGATCCGCGGCGCCGGCGCCTGTGAGCGCGACGTCGAACCAGCCGATCTCGGGCGCGCTCGCGGGGCGGACGGCAGCGCCCGCCGCCCGCGCGAGCAGCTGGGCGCCGAGGCAGACGCCGACGGTCGGCACCCGCTCGGCCAGCGCTTCCTGCAGGAACTCCTCCTCCCGTGCGAGCCAGGCGAAGCGGTCGTCCTCGTCGGGATGCATCGCGCCGCCGAAGACCATGAGGGCGTCGTAGTCGCGAGCCGGGTCGGGCGAGTCGCCGTCCGGCACGGACCAGCGCTCGAGCGTGTGACCGCCCTCCTCGACCGCGAGATCGAAGACGCCGCCGGGCACGGTCGGGCCGTGCGAGACCGAGAGCACGCGCATCGAGACGACTCTAGATCGTCGCTCGCGATCCTTGGCTATTGCCGCTCGACCGACTAGTCTCTCGAGTTGACGGATCGGAGAGGAGGGGTACCTCGCGCGCATGCCGATCGTGACGCAGTGTGAAGCTCAGGGTTGTGAGACGCTGACGATGGGTCCGCTGTGCGTCGAGCACGAGCCCTTGCCGGTTCGCGTGTTCGTCCGCGGTCGCCCGCTCGTGCGGCTCGCGACCGACCTGAGACGTCCCTTGGCCGCGACGACGGCCGCTGCGCCGAAGCTCAGAAGAGCGTCGGAGCGACAGGTGGCGGCTCTACAGCACCGCTAGCGGGAACGCCCGCCTCGTCCAGCAGCCCGCGCAGGAGCAGGGCGCTTCGCGGCGCGAAGTCGTCGCGGTTGTTGTTGAACATCGCGTACACCTCGTCGGCAGCTTCCGACAGGCGCTCGAGCTTCGGCACCCACTCGCCGAGCTCGTCGGCGGCGTACATCCAGTCGAAGCGGTCGGAGGACTTCTCGGAGCGGATGTTCCACGTCTTCGCGTTCCGCCCGTGGAAGCGGACGTACGCGAGCGAGGCCGTCGCCTCCGCATGGCGCGCGACGACGTTCGAGGCCTGCGTCATGGGCGCGTCGACGCAGACGTAGGCGAGCCCGTTCCGCGCCAGGAACGCGAGCGTGTCCTCACGTTCGCCGGGCTCCATCCACGAGCGGTGGCGGAACTCGACCAGCGGAACGAGCGGCTCGAGCCGCGCGCGCGCCAGCTCGAGCTCCGCTTTCGCGGCCGGCGACTTCGTGAAGCGCGGGTGGTACTGCAGGAGAACGCCGCGGAGCTTGCCCGAGAGCTCGAGGGGCTCGAGCGAGGCGCGGAAGTCGGAGAACGCCAGGTCCGTCGGCTCGCCGTCGTGCCACGTCATCGAGGCGTGCGCCTTCACGTGGAACGTGAACTCGGGCGGCGTGCGCTGCGCCCAGCGTCCCGCGACGGCCGGATCGGGGAGGTGGTAGTAGGGCGAGTCGACCTCGACCGTGTCGAAGCGCTCGGCGTAGTAGCCGAGTCGCGCCTTCGCCGTCGAGACGCCGCGTGGATACCAGGCCTTGAGGAGCCCCTCGTCGGCGAAGCTGCACGTCCCGAGGCGGATCGTGGCGGGCACGGCCGAAGCGTACGGGGGTCGACCCCCGTCCCCGTCGAGGTCTATCTCTTCCTGACGATCTTGCTCAGCCCGGCCCAGGCGTTGATGGTGGGGTTCACGCACGGGGCGGGAAGCGACAGCTGCGTGCAGGCTGCCGGAAACGCGGCGCCGGGGGCCGTCGCCGCGTGGACGCGGAAGAAGGCCCCGGAACGCGCCTTGAAGACGAAGTGTCCGGTGGCGCCGGTCTTCACCTGCCCGATCCGTTTCATGCTCGACGCCTTCAACCCGCCGAAGATGGTCACGGTCGCGTCCGGACCACCCAGTCCGCCCCGGGTGACCGTGCCGGACAGCGTGGCCCGACTACCCGAGCGCTTCGCCGTAAGCGTCACCGCCCCGGGCGCGATGGCGGCGGGCGTGGCGATGGTGCCGGCGACGTCGACCGATCCGACCGCCGGGGTGTATGGCGTCCAGAGGGCGACCCAAGCGCCGCTCGCGACGGTCCCGAAGACGCCGCTGACGACGAGTTGGGCGCTGTACACCTTCGCGCCGAAGGTCGCGCGGCCGGGAGTCCCGGCGGGCACGTCGGGCGGCGGCAGGCAGAGCTGGATGTACGGCTGGCCGCCGGCGCCAGCGACGAGGTACGTCGGAACCTGCAGCGTCTGCCCGGCTGCGGAGAGGACCATGACCCAGGTCGCCGCCGGTGTCGTGGTCTGGATGCACGCCGTCTGCTGGGCCGCGGGCACCTGGCCAGGGGCGGCGACGACGAGCTGACCCTGCAGCGGCAGGTCTGCGCCGGCGAGGTCGAGCGCTTTGACGATCGCCCTGACGGGCCCGAGCACCGTGCCGGGAGCCTGCGTCGCGGTCAGCTGCACTCCGGTCGGTGCGACGATGCGCACGCTCGCTGTCGGGTCGTCGTTCGGGTCGAGCGACGCCTTGATCGTGGTCAGGCTGCCGGTCTGCGTGACCGCGAGCGTCGCCGAGGTGTAGCCCTTGGCCATTGCCGCGGGTACGGCGACGACCGCTGCAAGCACTCCGACAGCGGCGGCCGTGGTCCAGGTGCCTCTTCTCATGAGTCCTCCTGTCGGTCGGTCTCGGCAAGGAGCAGCCCGCTCGCCCGCACCCACTGCTCGTCGTCGTAACGGTAGAGGTGCGCCTGCCTCGATCGTGCCCGGCTCACCTCGTGACCGGTGTGCGGAGGACGGGAAGCTTGAGGGTCGCGGTGCCGACGCGCGCCCGCGCGCTCGGCGGCATCGGCAGGTCGAGGTACAGGAGGTTCGCGCTCGACTGCGCCGTCGACGACGACGCGAGTGTCACGGTCAGCCTCGACCCCTTCGGCAGGTAGGTCGCCTGGCTGCCGAGCTGGATCGTGACCTTGTGCGCCCCGCGCGCCGTCGGCACGCCGCCCGCGCTGACGACGATCTCCTTCCCCGCCGGTGTCTTCGCGGTGAGGACGGCGACGAGCCGCGACCAGCCGCCGCTCGCGGCGATCGTCGTCTGCACGGTCGGGGTCCCGAAGATCTCGAGCGGCTTGCGCAGCCGGGCGGACGTGCGCACGGCCTTCCCGCTCCGGGCGAAGGTCGTGACCCCCGGGAACGAGACGAACGTCGGCGAGACGGGCGGGAGCGTCCCCCGTTTCGCGACGCCGGCGTCGGCCGTGCCCGCGTAGTTGTCGGGGACGATCTCGACCCGCGCCTTCGGCGGCGGCGTCGGGCACGTCCGCAGGAAGCACTCGAACCAGGCCGACGCGCGCGAGAGGAGAAGCGGGGTGTCGCGGGCCGGGAAGGACGAGGGTGCGTGCCCGTGCAGGCCGACGTAGAGCTCCTTCGGCCCTGCCAGCCGCTCGTACGCCTGCACGCCTTGGTCGATCCCGAACAGGAAGTCGCGCCGGCCCTGCGCCATGAAGACGGGCGTCGTGACCGATCCGAGCTTCGGCAGGCTCGAGCGCGCGGCCGCCCACGCCTTCACGACCGGCACGTTTCCGCCGAACGCCGCCGCCTGCACCTGATCCAGGGTCGGATCGCGCCGCTCCGGCGGGATCGACCCCGCGAGCCCGGCAACGAGGCCCGACTTGACGAGCCCCTGCGGCATCAGGGCGGAGTAGAGATCGGTCCACGTCTCGACCGTGACCACCGCCGCCCAGGGGACGCCGGCGACGAGCGAGTTGAAGACCGCGCCGCCCCCGTACGAGATGCCCCAGGCGCCGATCTTGGTGTCGGACACGTCGGGTCTCGCAGCGAGCCAGTCGAACACCTCGCGCGTGTCCGCGACCTCCCGCGGGCCGTCGATGCCGACGAGGCCGCCGGATTGCCCGTGCCCGCGCGCGTCGAAGGTCAGCACCGCGTAGCCGGAGAGGAACGGCGGGTACCCCTCCACGAGCGCGTTCATCTGCTCGCGGTTGCCCGAGAGGCCGTGGAGGAAGACGATGGCCGGCCAGCCGCCCGCCGGCGGCGTACCGTCCGGGAGGTAGAGGGTCGCGGCGATGGACACTCCGTCGTCCATCGGGATCGAGACGTCCTGCTTCGCGGCGACCGATCCGGACGCGTCCCCGGCGGCCAGCAGGAGGGATGACAAGACTGCAACGACCAGCGCCTTCGCCATCGGCGCGAAGCGTAGTCGCGCGGCAGTGCCTGGCACTGTAAGCGTCGCAGCTTCGCGCCGATCCGTCCCCGAGGGACACGGCGCTCGGTGACGGTGCGTGGACGGCTGGGCGGCTCCCTAGAATCGCCCGCATGGATCCTCGTCCGATCGGCGTCTTCGACTCGGGGATGGGCGGGCTCACCGTCCTCCACGAGTGCCTCGTCACGCTCCCGCACGAGGACTTCGTCTACCTCGGGGACGGCGCCCGGCTGCCGTACGGGCCGCGACCGCTCGACGAGATCAGGCGCTTCGCGGGCGAGATCGCGGGCTACCTCGAGCAGGAGGGCGTGAAGCTCGTCGTCGCCGCGTGCAACTCCGCTACCGCCGCGGCGCTCCCGGATCTCCAGCTCCGACTGTCGGTTCCGGTCATCGGCGTCCTCGCGCCCGAGGCGCACGCCGCCGTCCTCGCGACCCGGAACCGCCGGATCGGGCTACTCGCGACCGAGGCGACGGTCTCGAGCGGGCGCTACGCGCAGCTCGTCCACGCGCTCGACGCCGGAGCCGAGCTCGTCTCGGTGGCCTGCCCGCGGCTCGTGCCGCTGATCGAGGGGGACGACCCGTTCGGCGAGGAGACGGCGGCCGCCGTGCGCGAGTACGCGGCTCCGCTCAAGGAGGCGGGGGTCGACACCGTCATCCTCGGCTGCACGCACTACCCGCTGATCCGGGCCGTCCTGCAGCGCGTCTTCGGACGCGGCGTGACGCTCGTCTTCTCCGCGGAGGAGACGGCTCGGGAGGCGGCCGAGACACTGGCGCGGAAGGGGATCGAGAACGACGCCGAGCGCGAGGGGTCGTACCGCTTCCTGACGACCGGGGACCCCGACCTCTTCCGCGAGACGGGACGCCGCTTCCTTCAGCTCCCGATCGAGTCGGCCGAGCACGTCGAGGTCGCGACGCTCCAGGCGGTGGCATGAGGCCCGACGGGAGACGGCCCGACCAGCTCCGCGCGCTCGACATCGAGCCGGACTACCTCGAGCAGCCGCACGGCTCGGTCCTCTACGCGCAGGGCAAGACGATCGTGCTCTGCACCGCGACGGTCGAGGAGGGCGTGCCGCGCTGGCTCGCCAAGAGCGGGCGAGGGTGGATGACGGCCGAGTACGCGATGCTTCCCGCGTCGACGGGCGAGCGCACGCAGCGCGGCGTCTCGCGCGGCCGGCCGGACGGGAGGACCGTCGAGATCCAGCGGCTCATCGGGCGCGCGCTCCGCGCCGTCTGCGACTTCGACGCGCTCGGCGAGCGGACGCTCTGGCTCGACTGCGACGTCCTCCAGGCGGACGGCGGGACGCGCTGCGCCTCGATCACGGGCGCGTGGATCGCGGCACGCCGCGCCCTCGACCGCTTCGGCCTGTCGAAGGCGCTGACCGGTTCGATCGCCGCGGTCTCCGTGGGAATCGTCGAGGGCGAGGCAGTGCTCGACCTCGACTACGAGGAGGACTCGACCGCCGAGACCGACATGAACGTGGTCATGACCGGCGACGGCCGGCTCGTGGAGGTGCAGGCGACCGCGGAGCGGGATCCGTTCTCGCGCGAGCTCCTCGACGCCCTCCTCGACCTCGCCGCCGGGGGCATCGACGAGCTCACGGTCGCGCAGGGCGAGGCCGCGTCCGCGCCTGCTGCGTGAGGCTGTTCCTCGTCTCGCGGAACAAGAACAAGCTCCGCGAGCTGCGGGCCGCGCTGCCGGGGTGCGAGGTCTCGCTCCTGGACACCCCCGACGAGCCCGTCGAGGACGGCGAGACGTTCCTCGACAACGCCCGGCTGAAGGCGCTCCACGGCCGGCGCCACGCTCCGGCGGGTGCCTGGGTCGCGGGCGAGGACTCGGGGATCGAAGTCGCCGCGCTGGGCGGGAGGCCCGGCGTCCACTCGGCGCGCTGGGCCGACGACGGCGTCGCGCGCCTGCTCTCCGAGCTCGGCGAGACCGAGGACCGGCGCGCACGGTACGTCTGCGAGCTGGTCGTGCTCGCGCCCGACGGCGCCGAGCTCCGCGCCAGCGGAACGCTGGCCGGGGCGATCGCGCGTGAGCCGCGCGGCGCCCAGGGCTTCGGCTACGACCCGATCTTCGTGCCGGACGGGGAGTCGCGGACGGTCGCGGAGCTCGGGAACTCCTGGAAGGCGACGCACTCGCACCGCGCGCGGGCCGCGCGCGAGCTGGAGCGGTTGCTCGCGGCAGGCGAAGCGTCGCGTTGCTAGCGTCGGCGCGATGGATGCGGCACAGGCCCTGCGGGAGCTGACCGAGCTCTCGTCGCAGATCGCAGCGGCCGTCGTGCTGGACGCCGACGGCGCCGTCCTCGCGTCCGCGCCCGAGGGCGAGGCGGCGGGGGCGCGGCTGGCCGGCTCCGCCCGCGAGCTCGTCGAGGCCGCCGCCGGGCTCGGCGCAGGCGCGGGCGAGGTGACGCGGGTCGAGGTCGAGCTCGACGAGGGCGCGCTCTTCGTCGTCCGCGAGGGAGGGCACACGGTCGCGGCGAGGACCGGGCCGCGCCCGACGTCCGGCCTCGTCGTCTACGACCTCCGCACCTGCGCGCAGTCGCTCGCCTCGGCGCCGAAGAAGCGACGCACGAGGAAGCCGAAGGAAGCGGCCGAGTGAGGAAGCTCCTCCGGCTGATCGTCCTGATCGGGCTCGCGGTCTGGGCGTGGCGTGCGCTGTTCGGCTCGTCGGGCCCCGAGGAGCGAGCAGGCATCTCTTTCGCGGACGGCTCCGCCGTCGTCCTCGAGCCTGGGTCGCCGGGGTTCGAGCGGCTCGCCTCCGTCGCGCGCTCCGCGCTGCGCGGGTGACGCACGAGGAGCTCGGCGCCCGCCTCGTCGAGCGGGCGCTGCTCGAGGGCGACTTCGTCCTGCGCTCGGGCCGCCGTTCGTCCTGGTACCTCGACAAGTACCGTTTCGAGACCGAGCCAGGAATCCTGCGCGAGCTCGGGGAGTCCCTCGCCAAGGCCGTCCGGGCGTGCGAGCCGGATGCGGCCCGGCTCGCCGGGCCGGCTCTCGGGGCGGTCGCGTTGGCAGCTTCGGCAGCGATGGCGTCCGGCCTGCCCTTCATCATCGTGCGCGGTGAGACCAAGGAATACGGCACGGCCAAACGGATCGAGGGCCGCTTCGAGCCGGGCGAGCTGGTGTGCCTCCTGGAGGACGTCGTCACGTCCGGCGGCGCTCTCGCGGAGGCGGTGTCGGCCATTCGCGCGGAGGGTCTCGTCGTCCGCCACGCCGTCTGTGTCGTCGACCGGGAGGAGGGCGGCTCCGACGCGCTCGCCCGGCTCGGCGTGCGCCTCACCGCGCTCTTCCGGGCGCGCGAGCTCCTGGAGATGCGGAAAACCCCCGGAAAACGGGATGGTTGAGCCAAATCCGAAGGGGTGTTAGGCTCCCTCGGTTCCGTGAGCACGAACCCGACGTCAGGAGGAGACCAGTGACCAAGCAGGATTTCGTGGACGCCGTAGCCGATCGGGCCGGCATGTCCAAGCGCGAGGCGGGCGCTGCGGTAGACGCCGTGCTGGACACGATCACGGACGCGCTGACGAACGGAGACGCCGTGACGTTCACCGGCTTCGGAAAGTTCTCGACCTCGGCCCGCGCAGCGCGCATGGGCGTCAACCCACGAACCGGCGAGAAGGTGCACATCGCCGCGACGACGGTCCCGAAGTTCACGGCCGGCAGCGCGCTCAAGGCCTCGGTCAAGGGCTAGGGCGACTCCGACCGGAGTCTTTCGAAAGGCCGCTTCCGGGCGGCCTTTCGTTTGCCCTTGAATACGAACATATGTTCGTTTACCGTGGAGAGCCGTGCAGCTCTCCTTCGACGCCGCCGACCGACTCGTCGAGCTGATCCACGCGCGGCGGGGCGCGGTGGGCGCCGAGGACGCGGCTCGGGTCCTGTTCGCGCTCGAGCGGGCGCCCGCGGCGCTCGCCCGGTCGCTGCTCGCGGACGTCGTCGACGGCGACGCACGGCTCGCCTGGCTCGGCGCGAGGGTCGGGCTCGCGGACGGAAGCGGCGCGGAGACCCTCATCGAGGATGCGGCGTTCGTCGTCTTCGACCTCGAGACCACGGGACTGTCCGCCGCGCGCGACCGGATCTGCGAGATCGGCGCGGTGCGCATCCGAGCCCTCGAGGTCGCCGAGACCTTCGAGACCCTCGTCCGCCCCGGCGTGACGCTGCCGCCGACGATCTCGCGCCTCACCGGCTTGCACGACCTCGAGCTCCGCGCGGCGCCGAGGCCCGAGCTCGCAGTCCGCCGCTTCCTCGCCTTCGCAGGCGACGCGCCGCTCGCCGCCCACAATGCGCGCTTCGACGTCGGCTTCCTCGACCGCTCCGTCGAGCGCCTCACGGGCCGGCGGGTGGCGGCGCCCGTCGTCGACACCGTGTGGCTCGCGCGCCGGCTCCTCCAGCGCCGCAGCGAGCGGTTCTCGCTGCAGCAGCTCGCGCACTTCTTCGGGACGTCGTGCGAGCCGTGCCACCGCGCGCTCCCGGATGCGATCGCGACGGCCGAGATCCTCGTCGCGCTCCTCGGGCTCGCGCAGGAGCGCGGCGCGAGGACCATCGCGGAGGTGCTCGAGCTCGCCGCGCCCCGCGCGCGGATGCTGCACGCACGCCGCTCGCTCGTCGCCGGTGCGCCGGCGACCCCCGGCGTCTACCTCTTCCACGACCGCAACGGCGTCGTGCTGTACGTCGGGAAGGCGCGGAGCCTGCGCTCCCGGCTGCGGTCGTACTTCGCGGGCGACCGGCAGCGCCCGGCGGTCGAGGCCGCGCTCGGCGCCGTCGCGCGGATCGAGTGGCGCGAGCTCGGCTCGGAGCTCGAGGCGTCGCTCGAGGAGCTCCGCCTCATCCGCGAGCTCCGCCCGCCCGCGAACGCGCGCGCCGTGCGGCCGGATCGCCACTCGTACCTCGAGCGTCGGGGCGACCGCTGGAGCGTCGTCTCGAAGCCCGGCCGCTTCGGTCCGATCTCCAGCAAGCGCAGGGCGCAGCTCGCGGCGCGGGCGCTCGGAGACTTCGCGGGCGACGACCTCGAGGCGGCGCTTCCCCCGCTCCGCGCGAAGCTCCGCCGGCTCGCGCGCGACCTCCGCTTCGAGGACGCGGCGCGGCTCCGTGACCGCGTTCGCGCGCTCGAGGAGGTCGCAGGGCGGATCGCGGAGCTCGACCGCCTGCGCGCGTCGCGGCTGTGCCTGCTCGCCCCGGCGCGCGAGCCCGGCTTCTGGCGCGCGTTCCTCGTCGTGCGCGGCCGGGTCGTCGAGCGGACCGTGCCGCGTGGCTCGGGGGGCAGGATCGAGCTCGAGGCGGGTCTCGCCGTGGCCGGCACGGAGGACGTGTCCTTCTCGCCCGAGGACGCGGCAGCGCTCGTCGTCGTGGCCGGTGTGCTCCGACGCCCGCCACCCGAGGTGCGCGTCGTCTCTCTCGACGGTCCCGCGACCCTGGCGGCGTAGCCTGTGGGCGATGGACGCCGCCGCCAACTTCGCGGACCGGCTCGCGGAGGCCGTCGCGCGCAAGAAGTCGCAGCTCGTGGTCGGCCTCGACCCGATGGTCGACCTGCTGCCGATGGAGCTCCGCGGCGAGACCGTGCTCGGCCGTGCCGCCGCGGCCTCGTCCGTCGCGCGCTTCTGCAAGGGGATCGTCGACGCGGTCGGGCCGTACGTCGTCGCCGTGAAGCCGCAGTCGGCGTTCTTCGAGGCGCTCGGCTCGGACGGCGCACGCGCGCTCGAGGACGTGTGCGAGTACGTGCGCTCGGCCGGCCTGCTGGTGCTCCTCGACGTGAAGCGGGGGGACATCGGGTCGACGGCCAGGGGCTACGCGACGGCCTACCTCGAGCCGCGCGAGGACGGCGTCCCGCTCGCGGACGCGATCACGGCGAGCCCGTACCTGGGCAAGGACTCGGTGGAGCCCTTCCTCGCCGCCTGCCGGCGCTACGGCGCCGGTGTCTTCTTCCTCGTCCGCACCTCGAACGCCGGCGCCGCCGACGTGCAGGACCTCGCGCTCTCCGACTCGCGTCCGCTCTGGCATCACGTGGCGGAGCTCGTCCGCGAATGGGGCGAGCCGCTCGTGGGCCGGGAGGGCATGTCGAGCGTGGGCGCGGTCGTGGGCGCCACGCACCCCCGGGCGGCCTCCGACGCGCGCCGGCTCCTGCCTCGCACGCCGATGCTGCTGCCGGGAGTCGGCGCCCAAGGCGCGACGCCGGCGGACGTCGCGCGCGCATTCACCGCCGGAGCCGCGAGCGCTCTCGTGACGGCCTCGCGCTCGGTGATCTACGCGTATCGCGACACCGAGGCGGACTGGCGCACGGCAGCGGCGGCCGAGGCGCAGCGGCTCGCCGGACAGGTCTGGGCGGCGGCGGGCTGGTAGCCGCGAGTAGATTTCGCCCGCTGATGCGCAGAGCACTGCTCGTCGCCGTCGCGCTCTTCGCCCTGCTCGCCGTCCCGGTTCGGGCCTCGAGCGCCGAGGCGCCGCAGGTTCCCGCCGCCGCGTGGTACCTCGTCGGCTCGGACGGGGCGGTCCTCGCGCGACGCGAGGCGGCTCGCCCGCGGGCGATCGCGAGCATCACGAAGCTCATGACCGCGGTCGTCGTCCTCGAGCACGCACGCCTCGGAGACGTCGTGCGCGTCGACCCGCGCGCCGCGAGCGTGGGCGAGTCGACGGTCTACCTGCGCGGCGGCGAGGAGCTCACCGTCGAGCAGCTCCTGCGCGCCCTGCTCGTCCCGAGCGCGAACGATGCGGCCGAGGCGCTCGCCCTGTACGTCGGTCACGGCTCCGCCGACCGTTTCGTCGCGCTCATGAACGCGAAGGCCTCCGAGCTCGGCCTCACGGACACCCACTTCGAGAACCCGCACGGGCTCGACCAGGTCGGCCACGTGTCGAGCGCGCGCGACGTGACCGTGCTCCTCCGCTACGCGCTCGGAGTGCCGTTCGTCCGCGACGCGCTCCAACGTGAGAGCGTGACGCTGCCCGGAGGGCGCACGTTCGCCTCGACGGACGACCTCCTCGAGGAGTGGGCGCCGCTCGTCGCAGGCAAGACGGGGCACACGCACGATGCGGGCTGGTCGGAGACCGCCGCAGCGACTCGCGGGGGCGCGACCGTGTACGGCGCCGTGCTGGGGAGCGGCACGCGTGGCGTTCGCAACGATGCGCTGCGCCAGCTCCTGACGTACGGGCTCGGCCGCTACCGGCGGGTCACGCTCGTCGACGCCGACCGCGTCTACGCCGAGGCGAAGACCGGCTACGGGCAGCCCGCCGTCCGGCTCGTCGCCCCGCGCTCGCTCGCGAGCTCGATCCGGATCGGCGTGCCCCTCGTGGAGCGGATCGTCGCTCCGGCGGCGCTCGCGTTGCCCGTCGCCGCCGGCCAGGCGGTCGGCCGGGTCGAGGTCTACGAGGGCGACCGGCTCGTCGCGTCGTCGAGCCTCGTCGCCGCGGAGGCCGTCGCCGACGCGGGGCTCCTCGCGAAGTCGCGGTGGTACGCGGCGCGCACAGCGCGCAATCTGTGGGAGATGCTCACGTGATCGTCACGGTGACGACGAACGCGGCGCTCGACCGGACCCTGACCGTGCCCGTGTTCCAGATCGGGTTCCGGCATCGCTCGAGCGACGTCCTCACCCTCGCCGGCGGCAAGGGAATCAACGTCGCCCGCGCGCTCAAGGCTCTCGAGGTTCCGGTCGTCGCGACCGGCCTTGCAGGTGGGCGAACCGGGACCCGGATCGTCGAGGAGCTCACCGCGGAGGCGATTCTCAACGACTTCGTGCGCATCGCGGCCGAGTCGCGCACGTCGACCGCCGTCGTCGACCCGACCGCGGGCACGTACACCGAGATCAACGAGTGGGGCCCGGAGGTGACCGAGGTCGAGCTCCAGATGCTCGTCGAGAAGCTCCACTACCTCTCCCGCGGCGCGGACTTCGTCGTCCTCTCGGGCTCGCTCCCGCGGAAGGTGCCGACGACGTTCTACGCCGACGCCGTCCGCGATCTCGCCCGCCGCGACGTCCGCGTCGTGCTCGACAGCGAGGGCGAGCCTCTGCGCCTCGGGGTCGAGGCCGCGCCGTTCCTCGTCTCGCCGAACCAGCGCGAGGCCGAGCAGCTCGTCGGCCAGGAGCTCGAGGACGACGACGACTTCATCATGGCGCTCGACGCGATCGCCGAGATGGGCGCCCGCAACGTCCTCATCACGCTCGAGAACGGCTGCTTCGCGCTCCTGCGCCTCGGCCGCAAGACGAAGCGGATCCGCGCGTTCGCGCCGTTCGTCGAGCCCGTCTCCGGCGTCGGCTCGGGCGACGTCCTGCTCGCGCAGTTCCTCGCGGCGCTCGTCGAGGAGCGCTCGCTCGACTACGCCGTGCGCCTCGCGGTCGCGGCGGGCGCGGCGTCGGTGCGCGAGGTGGGGGCCGGCCGCTTCGACCCGGCGCTGGCTACGACGCTCGCGGCGGACATCGAGCTCGCCGAGCTCCAGCCCGTCCGCTCGTAGCCTCCTAGACTCCGTCCGTGCGCGAGCAGCGCAAGGTCGTCACCGTCCTCTTCTGCGACGTGGTCGGCTCGACCGCACTCGGGGAGTCCGCCGATCCCGAGGTGGTTCGCGCTCGTATGCGTCGCTACTTCGAGGACCTGCGGACGATCCTCGAGCGTCACGGTGGCACCGTCGAGAAGTTCGTCGGAGATGCGGTGATGGCCGTCTTCGGGATCCCCACGGCGCACGAGGACGACGCACTGCGCGCAGTCCGTGCAGCTTGCGAGATGCGCGCGGCGACCGCGGAGCACGGTCTGCAGGCGCGGATCGGCGTGAACACCGGCGAGGTCGTCGTCGGCGGCGAGGGGGAAACGCTCGTGACAGGCGACGCGGTCAACGTCGCCGCCCGACTCGAGCAAGCGGCACCGCCGGGCAATGCGTTCATCGGCGCCGAGACGCGCCTTCTCGTCCGCGACGCCGTTCGCGTCGAGCCGGTCGAGCCTCTGGACCTGAAGGGGAAGTCGAGCCCGGTCCAGGCGTACCGGCTCCTCGACGTCCTCGGCGACGCGGCGCCCATCGCCCGGCATCTCGAGAGGCCGCTGGTCGGTCGCGAGCGTGAGCGTCGGAGACTGTGGCGCGACTACGAGGACGCCGTCGAGGACCGCACCTGCCGCCTGTTCACGCTCCTCGGCCCGGCCGGGATCGGTAAGTCGCGGCTCGTAGCCGACTTCCTTCAGCGTGTCGGCGACTCGGCCGACGTCCTGCGTGGCCGCTGCCTCTCGTACGGCGAGGGAATCACGTACTGGCCGCTGGTCGAGATGCTCGAGCCGCTCGGCGTGGCCGTGGAGTCGGTCGTGTTCTCGACGCTCGAGGAAACGCGAGTCGCGTTCCGCAAGCTGCTCGAGACGCGCGCTGCCGAGCGCCCCCAAATTGTGGTGGTCGACGACCTGCAGTGGGCGGAGCCCGTGTTCCACGACCTCGTCGAGCATGTCGCGGACCTCTCGAGGAACGCGCCCATCTTCCTGCTCTGCGTCGCGCGAACCGAGCTCCTCGACGTGCGTCCGGATTGGGGCGGCGGCAAGCTCAACGCCACCTCGCTCCTCCTCGAGCCGCTCGACGCGGATGAGTGCGACGAGCTGATGAAGCGGCTGGACGCTTCGCTCGACGCGGGGCTGCGCGAGCGGATCACCGCCGCCTCACAGGGGAACCCGCTGTACGTCGAGGAGATGGTCGCGGTTGCGCGCGATTCGGGCGCTGGCGACTCCCCGATCCCGTCGACCATCCACGCGCTTCTCCAGGCCCGCATCGACGCCCTCGACGACGAGAGCCGGATCGTGCTCGAGCGCAGCGCGATCGAGGGCGAGGTGTTTCATCTGGGAGCCGTCGCCGCGCTCGTTCCGGATGACATGCAGGAAGCGCTCGAGTCGCAGCTGGCGGCGCTCGTGCGCAAGGACCTGATCCGAGCCGAACGCCCGCTCTACGAGGCGGAGGACGCGTACCGCTTCCGCCACCTGCTGATCCGCGAGGCTGCGTACGCGTCGATGCCGAAGGAGCTGCGTTCGGATTTGCACGAGCGCTTCGCGGACTGGCTCGCCGCGACGGACGCCGGGTCGGGTTTCGAGCGTGACGAGATAGTCGGGTATCACCTCGAGCAATCGCTGACGCTGCACCGAGAGCTCGGCGTTGGGGGCGCCGCCGAAGGAGAGCTCGCCGCACGGGCGGGGTCGACCCTCGTCGCCGCAGGCTTGCGTGCGCTCGCGCGCGCCGACCTCGGCGCTGCAACGGGGCTCCTGCAACGGGGCGTCGATCTTCTTCCGGCGACCGACCCGCGGAGGCTCGGAGTACTGCCGGATCTCGGGTTCGCTCTCGTGCGGCGGGGCGAGCTCGAGGGGGCTGCCGCACTCCTACGAGACGGCCTAGATGAGGCCCGGACCGCCGGCGATGTCCGCAGTCGGGCGCGCATTCGTCTCGTCCTCGACTCCGTGCTGTCCAGGATGGATCCGGAGTGGAGCGTCGGGCGCCAGCTCGCGGACGCCCTCGAGATCGCGGAGTCGCTCGAGCGGGCCGGCGATACGGCGACGCTTGCGCAGGCGTACAGCGAGATCGGGATGTGCCGGTTTCTCCTCGGGCACGCGGGCGAGGGCGTGGCCGACCTGGAGCGCGCGGCGACGCTCGCACGCGAGATCGGAGACGGATACCTCGAGCGCACCGCGCTGAACCGGCGCCTGCGTCCGATCGCCTACGGGCCGACGCCCGCCGAGACCGGCACCGCGTTCTGCGACTCGCTGCTCGAGAACGAGCGCACCAACGTCCACGACAGAGCGCATGCGTTGCAGGTTCGAGGCCTCCTCCTCGCGATGCAGGGCGACCTCGAGGGAGCCCGCGAATCGAGCTCGCGCGCCTGGGCGCTGATCGACGAGTTCGGGCTCACTCTCATCAGGGGCATCTACGCGATCGATACCGGCTGCAGCTACGCCCTCGCCGGAGAGCTGGGGCGCGCCGAGGCCGAACTGCGGCGCGGCCGCGACGCGATGATGGAGGTCGGAGACACTGGAGTCCGCGCGACCGTCGTCGCCGTCTTGGCCGACGTGGTGTGCCGTCTCGGCCGACACGAGGAGGCGCTCGGCTTCGTCGACGAGTGCCGGGCGATCGCCGGCCAGGACGACCTCGACGTGCAGCCGCGGTGGCGCGTCACGCTCGCGCGCATCTTGTCGGCGCAAGGCGACCACGCCGGCGCCGAAGCACTGCTTCACGAGGCGGACGCGCTTCTGGAGCCGCTCGACTTCATCGACCTGCACGCAGACGTCTTCGACGCGCTCGGCGAGGTGCTCGCGCACGCGGAGCGAGCCGACGAGGCCGTCGCCGCATTCGAGCGCGCGGCCGTGCTGCACGAGCAAAAGGGAAACGTGGTGTCGGCCGCACGGTCGCGCTCGCAGCTCGCCGGCGTGCGCGCGCCATCATGACCCCGTCGGCGCACGCTGCTACCGTCAGCTGATGGAGACCGAGTTCCGCGAAGCCGAGATCGAGCGCCTCGTCGCCTTCGAGCGGAAGTTCGGCAAGGAGGGGCTCACCTTCGACGACGTGCTCCTCGTTCCCGCGGAGTCGCGCGTCCTGCCGAACGACGTCTCGACGGTCACGCGGCTGACGCCGTCGATCACGCTGAACATCCCGCTGATCTCGGCGGCGATGGACACCGTCACCGAGGCGCGGCTCGCGATCGCGCTCGCGCGCGCGGGCGGGATGGGGATCGTGCACCGGAACCTCTCGATCGAGGACCAGGTCGCCGAGGTCGACAAGGTGAAGCGCTCGGAGTCCGGGATGATCGTCGAGCCCGTCACACTCGCGCCGACGAACACCGTGGCCGAGGCGCTCGAGCTCATGGAGCGCTACCGCATCTCGGGCGTCCCGATCACGGACGACGAGGGCGTCCTCGTCGGCATCCTCACGAACCGCGACCTCCGCTTCGAGACCGACACCGCGCAGCCCGTCTCCGCGCTCATGACCGATCGCAACCTGGTCACGGCGCCGACGGGCACGACGCTCGAGGAGGCGGAGGCGATCCTCCATCGCAACAAGATCGAGAAGCTCCCCGTCGTCGACGCCGACGGGCGGCTCGAGGGCCTGATCACGGTCAAGGACATCTCGAAGCGGATCAAGTATCCGGACGCGACGAAGGACGACCAGGGGCGGCTGCGGGTCGGGGCAGCCGTCGGAGTCGGGCCGGACGCGCTCGAGCGCGCCGCAGCGCTCATGGGCGCCGAGGTCGACGTCCTCATCGTCGACACCGCGCACGGCCACTCGCACGGCGTCCTCGACGTCGTCCGGAGGATCCGCGGAGCGCACGACGTGCAGCTCATCGCGGGGAACGTCTCGAGCGCCGAGGGCGCGCTCGCCCTTGCTGACGCGGGTGCGGATGCAGTCAAGATCGGCCAAGGTCCTGGGAGCATCTGTACAACTCGGATCGTCGCCGGCGTCGGCGTCCCGCAGATAACAGCCGTCTACGAGGCGGCGCAGGCGCTGTCCGGTCAGGACGTCCCGGTGATCGCGGACGGCGGCGTGCGCAGCTCGGGCGACATCGCGAAGGCGATCGCCGCCGGCGCGGACGTCGTGATGCTCGGCTCGATGCTCGCAGGGACGGACGAGGCGCCGGGCGAGGTCATCGTGGCGCAGGGCGAGCGCTTCAAGGAGTACCGCGGGATGGGCTCGCTCGGAGCGATGAAGGCGCGCTCGTTCTCGAAGGACCGCTACTTCCAGGGCGACGTCGAGGACGTCGACAAGCTCGTCCCCGAGGGCATCGAGGGGCGCGTCACATACAAGGGTCCGCTCGCGCCGATCGTCCATCAGGTCGTCGGCGGCCTGCGCCAGTCGATGGGCTACTGCGGCGCCGCCACGATCGAGGACATGAAGACGGCCACGCGCTTCACCCGCATCACACCCGCGGGGCTCCAGGAGAGCCACCCGCACGGCGTGACCATCACGAAGGACGCTCCGAACTACCGGCGCTGAGTTGGCCGAGGTCGTTCCGATCCCGACACCGGACCCCGTGGCGGAGGATCGTCCGGTCCTCGTCGTGGATCTCGGCGGGCAGTACAGCCAGCTCATCGCGCGTCGCGTCCGCGAGGCGCGCGTGTACTCGGAGCTCGTCGGTCACCGCCTGACGGCTGCGGAGCTGGCCGCGAGGCGTCCGGCGGCGCTCATCCTCTCGGGCGGGCCTGCTTCCGTCTACGCGGAGGGCGCGCCGGAGCTCGACCCGGAGATCTTCGCGCTCGGCATCCCGACGCTCGGCATCTGCTACGGCATGCAGCTGATGGCCCGCGACCTCGGCGGCGCCGTCGAGCGCACCGGCGCGTCGGAGTACGGCAAGGCCGAGCTCGAGGCGGACGACTCGGAGCTCTTCCACCATCTCCCGCCCGAGCAGACGGTGTGGATGAGCCACCGCGACTCGGTCACCGCGCCGCCGGCCGGAGCACGGGTGACGGCCTCGTCGCCGTCCACGCCGGTCGCGGCCTTCGAGGATCGCGACCGGAGGCTGTACGGCGTGCAGTTCCATCCCGAGGTCGTGCACACGCCGCACGGGCAGGAGATCCTGAAGAACTTCCTGTACGAGGTCGCGGCCACGCCTCCGACATGGACTCCCGCCGCGGTCATCGAGGAGCAGGTCGCGCGCATCCGCGCCACGATCGGCGCGCGGCGCGTCCTCTGCGCGCTCTCGGGCGGCGTCGACTCCGCGGTCGCGGCGCTGCTCGTGCACAAGGCGGTCGGCGACCAGCTGACGTGCGTGTTCGTCGACCACGGGCTCCTGCGCGACGGCGAGGCGGAGCAGGTCGTCGAGACCTTCGGCGGCCACTTCCACGTGCCGCTCGTCCACGTGCAGGCGCAGCAGCGCTTCCTCACGCGGCTCGCGGGTGTCTCCGATCCCGAGCAGAAGCGGAAGATCGTCGGCGAGGAGTTCATCCGGGTCTTCGAGGAGGAGGCCGGAAGGCTCGGCGACGTCCCGTTCCTCGTCCAGGGGACGCTGTACTCGGACGTCATCGAGTCCGGCGGCGCGGAGGACGGCGTCGCTGCCCTCATCAAGTCACACCACAACGTCGGCGGGCTGCCCGCGGACATGCGGATGGAGCTCGTCGAGCCGCTCCGGGCGCTCTTCAAGGACGAGGTGCGCCGCGTCGGCGCGGAGCTCGGCCTGCCGGAGCGCATGGTGTGGCGGCAGCCGTTCCCCGGCCCGGGCCTCGCGATCAGGATCATCGGAGACGTGACGGAGGAGCGGCTCGCGATCCTGCGGCGCGCGGACGCGATCCTGCTCGAGGAGATCCGCCGGGCCGCTCTCTACCGTGAGCTGTGGCAGAGCTTCGCGGTGCTCCCGGCGATCCGCTCCGTCGGCGTGCAGGGGGACGAGCGCACCTACGCGTACCCGATCGTGATCCGCGCGGTCACTTCGGAGGACGCGATGACGGCAGACTGGGCGCGGATCCCGTACGACGTGCTCGAGACGATCTCGAGCCGCGTCATCAACGAGATCCCCGGGGTGAACCGCGTCGTCTACGACGTCTCGTCCAAGCCCCCCGCCACCATCGAATGGGAGTGATTCTTCACTCGCGCTAGGGTGCGCGGTCGGCGTATTGGCGCCGATCTCTCCCCGATGCGGCTCGTCCTCCTCCTGGTTGCGCTGACGATCGCGCTCGGTCTGGCAGCGGCTCCGGTCTCCGCGAGCGAGCTCGTCCAGGACCCGAACGCGAAGCTGCTCTCGCTGAAGGCGAACGCGAAGGGCGAGGCGCTCCTGACCTATCGTCGGGCGAACGGCCAGCTCCGACACGTCCTCGTGTGGGGCGCGATCAACGCCCGCGCTCCCTCCCAGGACGTTCCGCAGGTCCGGTTCCGCTGGGACTACGCGGGCGGCTGGGGCAAGTACCGAAACGGGAAGTACTGGGCGTCGTTCAAGGACGGCTGCACGCCGTACGACGGCCCCGCACTGCCGCTGCTCGCCGTCGCGTGCAAGGCGCCGGACGGCTCGTACTGGTCGGTCCAGGCCTGGCAGCGCCGGCTCCCGCTCCTCGGGTTCGACCCGTGGCTGCCACAGCAGTCGAACGTCGAGCTCCATCTCGCGCACTTCTCGGGCGAGCTGCCGAAGCTCGAGCTGTACGCGAACTGGTCGTACGACGGACGCTGGCAGAGCGTGTTCGGACGCTACACGTACCTCGGCCAGCCCGTCTACGGCTTCGGCTCGACGCAGAAGGGCGTCCCCAGGGACAAGTACGGACGGAACCTCTACATCGACACGTACGACTCCGCGTACGGGCCCGGCTGGCGTCGCGAGGCCGGGATCCTCACGCACAGCGGCACGGGAACCTTCTGCCACAGCTTCGTCCCGCAACGCCCGTTCACCGGCTACCCGAGCCAGGACGTCCGGCCGGCGGCGCCGGGCGAGCGCTACCGCGTGACGGCCGGCGGGCCGGGCGTCACGCCGATCGTCCAGGCGGACGTCGCCGGTCTCACCCAGGCCGACCTCCGGCGCGACCCGGAGATCGACTCCGTCTTCGACTCGGTGATGGCCGGGGACAAGGTCTGCGCCTCCGAGCGCTGAGCGCCCTCAGCCGATCGAGAACCCTTCCAGCCCGGCGACGTCCTCCTCGTGGACGTCGATCGCGTCGACGCGGGCTCCCCGCGGCCCCTTCGCGGCAGAACGCGACGAGCCTCTCGACGGCCTCGGGCTCGCCCTCGAACACGGCCTCGACGCTGCCGTCGCGGTTGTTCCGGATCCAGCCCGCGACCCCCGATCCGGACTGCGAGCCGGCGGACCGAATCGCGGAAGAAGACGCCCTGCACGAATCCGTTCACGACGACACGGCGGCGGATCATGGGAGGCGGATGATGCCGTCCGGGTCGACGTCGACGTCGACGCGGTCGCCCGCTGAGGGATGCTCGAGCGACGCACTCAACGCTTCGAGCCGGCGGCCGTCGTCGAGCCGGACGAGGAGGCGGACGACAGGCCCGGTCCGCACGGCGCGCTCCACCTGTCCGCTGCCGATGCCGGAAGCCGGCCGCACGGAGACGGCTTCGGGACGCACGGCCGTGGCTCCGTCGACGTTCCCGAGCCCGAGGAAACGGGCGACGTCGGCGTCACGAGGGTGCGCCCAGAGGTCGTCCGGCGTCGCGGTTTGCACGACTCGGCCCTCGCGCATGACGGCGACGCGGTCGCCGAGCGCGAACGCTTCCGTCTGATCGTGGGTGACGTAGACCGCGGTCAGGGCGAGCTCGTCGAAGAGCGCTTCGAGATCCTCGAGGAGGCGGTCGCGCAGCCGCCGGTCGAGCGAGCCGAGAGGCTCGTCCAGAAGGAGCACGCGCGGCTCGGGCGCGAGAGCACGCGCGAGGGCCACGCGCTGACGCTCGCCGCCGGACAGCGTTCCGACGGAGCGGTGCTCGAAGCCGTCGAGGCCGACGAGCCGGAGCAGGTGACCGACCCGAGCCCCGATGCGCTCGGGCGGGTCGCCGCGCATGCGGAGCCCGAACGCGACGTTCCCGAAGACGTCGCGGTGCGGAAAGAGCGCGTGATCCTGGAAGACGAGGCCGATCCCGCGTCGATGCGGGGCAACCGGAGCGAGGTCCGCGCCGTCGAGCAGGACCCGGCCCGCGTCAGGGTGCTGCAGGCCCGCGATCACCCGCAGCAGCGTCGTCTTCCCCGATCCGCTGGGCCCGAGAATCGTGACCACCTCGCCCGCCCCCACCTCGAGGTCGGCGCCGACGAGCGCGAGCGTGTCCTCGAGCCGAACGGTCACGCCCTCCACCCGGAGCATCGCTAGAACCAGCCGTCCCGCGTCGGGCGGAGGCGCTCGACCAGAAGCACCGAGACGACGGTGACGGCGAGGAGGACGACGGCGAGCGCGTAGGCCTCGGCGGCGTTGAGCGCGCCAGGGCGTCCGAGGAAGCGGAAGATCGCGACCGGCAGCGTCGGACGATCCGGTCGCGCGAGGAACACCGTCGCGCCGAACTCCCCGAGCGAGATGGCGAACGCGAACCCGGCCGCGACCGCGAGCCCGCGCGACACCACGGGCAGGTCGATCTCGCGGCGCACCCGGCCGGGCGAGGCTCCGAGGAGCGCCGCGGCCTCGCGTTGCCGCTCGTCGATCGAGCGCAACGTCGGCACGACGATACGGACGACGAACGGGATCGCCACGAGCGCCTGCGCGACCGGGACGATCCACGGCGCTGCCCGGAAGTCGAGCGGTGGCGTGTCGAAGGCGATGAGGAACCCGAGACCGAGCATCACCGCAGAGGCGCCGAGCGGCAGCAGCACGAGCGTGTCGAGCAGGCGAGAGCCGCGGCCCTCGACGACTGCGAACGCGGCCAGCCCCCCGACGACGACGGCGATCGCCGTCGCGGCCGTTGCGTACACGACGGAGTTCACGACCGCGGTCCAGGGAGCCGCGAGCAGGATGCTCGTCTCGTCGCCGAGCGCCCGGTAGGCGGCGAGGCCGTGCCCGCCGCCGACGGCGAGCGAGCGCTCGACGAGCACCGCCAACGGGAGGCCGAGGAAGAGCGCGAGCCCGCCGAGGCTCCCGACGACGACGAGCTTCTCGGCCAGGGTGTGTGGGCGGCGCAGGACGTCCCGCTCGGGCCGAAGCGTGCCGGGAGACACGATGCGCCGTTCGAGCCGCGTGGCCGTCACCACGGCGGCGAGGACGCATGCGAGCTGGACGAGCGACAGGACCGCGGCCGCGCGCAGGTCGAACATCCGCACGGCCTGGTCGTAGATCTCGGCCTCGATCGTCGCGTACCGCGGCCCGCCGAGGATGAGGACGATGCCGAACGACGTGAACGAGAAGAGGAAGACGATGGCGGCGGCGGCCGCCAGCGCCGGAGAGAGCAGCGGCACCGTGATCTCACGGAAGCGCTGGCGCGGGCTCGCGCCGAGCGTCGCCGCCGCCTCGGACAGGCGCGGGTCGAGATTCGCCCAGAACGTCCCGACCACGCGCACGACGACGGCGACGTTGAAGAAGACGTGCGCGACGAGGATCGGCGCCCATCCCTGCTGGACCGGCCCGGGCAGGATCGCGAGGAACGCGAGAGCGACCACGACCGTCGGCAGCACGAACGGCACGAGCACCACGGCGCTCACGACGCTGCGCCCCCGGAAGCGGTAGCGCCCGATGACGTACGAGGCGGGCAGCGCGACCGCGAGGGTGAGGAGCGTCGATGCGACGGCCTGCCACACGGTGAACCAGACGACCTCGCGCGTGAGCGGGTCGGTCAGGACGTCGAGCGGCGCGCTTCCCTCGCCGCGCAGCCCGCGCTCGACGATCGCCCACAGCGGGTAGACGAAGAACAGGGCCAGGAACGCGAGCGGCAGGCCGTAGGCGAAGGCCCGCCACGCGCGGCCGCTCAGCGCACGACGATGTCCGTCCACTCGCGAACCCAGCGCTCGCGGTTCTCGTCGATCGTCGCGGGAGACAGCTCGAGTGGATGCTCCGGGACGATCGCGAAGCGAGCGAACTCGGGCGGCAGGGGGACGTCACGGCGAGCCGGGAAGACGAACATCTGCAGCGGGATGTCCCGCTGGAAGCGCGCGCGACAGCAGGAAGTCGATCAGCTCGCGCGCTCCCTTCTCGTTCCGGGCGCCCCGGAGCACGCCGGCGAGCTCGATCTGCCTGAAGCAGCTGTCGGCGACGACGCCCGTCGGCGCCGTCTTCGGTCGGGGGTCCCGGAAGATGACCTCGGCCGGCGGGCTCGAGGCATACGAGACGACGATCGGACGCGTGCCGTGGCTGCCTGCGGCCCCCGAGAAGCGCGCCGTGTACGCGTCCTCCCACCCGTCCACGACGAGCACGCCGTTCGCCCGGAGCTTGCGCCAGAAGTCCTGCCAGCCGTCTCCGAACCGTGCGATGGTCGCGAGCATGAACGCGAGGCCCGGCGTCGACGTGGCCGGGTTCTCGACGACGAGCTCGTTGCGGTAGCGGGGCCGCGTGAGGTCGGCGAGGGAGCGGGGCGGGGGAACGCCCTCCTCCGCGAACCAACCCCTGTCGACGTTGAGGCACACCTCCCCGTGGTCGATCGGCGTCACGCGGTGCTTCGGGTCGAGCTCGAGCTCCGGGTCGATGGCGTCGAGCGCGGGCGGCGTGTACGGCTCGAAGACGTCCCCCGCGAGCGTGCGCTCGACGAGGTTGTTGTCGACGCCGAAGAGGACGTCGCCCTCGGGATTGCCCGCGGTCAGGAGCGCCCGGGTGACGACCTCCCCCGCGTCTCCGCCCTTGAGGATGCGGAGCTTCAGCCCGGTCTTCTGCTCGAACGCGCGCTTCACCGAGGGCGAGATCGCGAACGCGTCGTGCGTGACGAGGACGACGTCCTTCGGCTGGCCGCCTCCGCCGCAGCCTGCGACCGCGAGGACCGCGACGAGCGCCGCGAGACCGCCGCTACTCCCCTTGCAACAACTTGTTACAAGGTGCCGACTCGCCGCGAGGGCACGCCCACAGCACTTGTAACAACTTGTCACTTGGCGTCTCCCGGCCGGATCGCGAGGAGGACGCCCCGCGCGACCTGCACGGTGGCGCCCTCGGCGGCGAACACGTTCGAGACGCCGCGCGTCGAGCCGGGCTCGAGCGTCTCGCCGCGGAGCGGGTAGACGAGGCCCTCGGTCGTGACGCCTTCCGCAGGCCCGTTCACCGCGAGCAGCGAGACGAGCTCGCCCGCCTCGCCCACCAGCGCACGCGTCCCGCGGACGATCTGGACGTGCGCCGCCCCGACGAGCGCGTCGATCTGCGCACCCGCGTAGCGGTCGGAGGCGAGGGCGAGAAGGCCCGCGAGCTCGTGGTCGAGGCGGCCGCCCCGAGGGGCGAGGACGAGGATCCGCGAGGGGCTCAGCCTCGAGGCCGCGTCGAGCGCGAGCTCGAGGTCGGTCGCGTCCTTGTCGGCGGGATGGCGCTCGATGCGCGTCCCGGCGGCCTCGGCGCGCGCGACCGCCTCGGGCGAGGCCGAGTCGAAGTCGCCGACGGCGAGCGCGACCTCGAGGCCGAGCGCCTGCGCCTGCTCGAGCCCGTCGTCGGCGGCGATCACGACCGCGCCGTGCGGGACGGCCTCGGCAGCGCGCGGCGAGAGCGGGCCACCCCCTGCGACAACGACCACCAGTTCCTCCGACACGCCTTCCTCCGCTGGCATTACCCAGATCAGGTTCTGCGGGTCGGCGGCGCGGTAGCCGCCCTCTCAGCCCGGTTGCCCCGAGCTCCCCGTCACGTCCTCATGATGCTAGCGCTAGTGCTCCCGGACGCCCGCGGTGTGGCTCAGCTGCTCATGGTGATGGTGACCTTCTGGCTCGTACTGGTGATGGTCGCCGTCACGATGAGGTTCTTGTTGTTGCCACTCGCGCGCGTTGCCGTGAACGTGGCCGTAGTCGTCGATGCCCCATTGGCGATCGAAAGTGCAGCGGCTCCGCTGGGCGTCACGGTGCCCTCGCTACCCGTGCCGGAAGCAGGCTTCGTGAGATCGATCGTGATGTTGGTCCCAGTCGTGTTGAGGACGGGATTCTGGAACTGGTCGACGAGGGTTAGCTTGGCGGTCAGGACGTTGCCGCTGCTGTTTGCCTCTCCCGTGGACGAGCAGGAGAGGTTGCCGACCAAGCCGGTGCAGCTCAGGGCGGGACTTGGTGAGGTCGTGGTGTTCGAGACGATGATTCCTGCAGCGGGGCCGGCCGAGACGGTGACCGCCAGCCCGGATCCGTTGTTGATCGATCCGTCGCTCACCACGATGTTCGCCGGCTCCGCCTTGTAGAGCCTCATCACGCCGTTGCTCAAGCCGCTCACGGTCGCGACGCCGGAGGCGAAGGTGATGGTGGTCGTCGATCCGAAGTTGATCGCCGTGCCCAGACCGTTGGTGACGGTCGGGTTGTTGCCACCAACTGATCCGGCTCCAGAGAAGTTGAGGCTCTTCGAGCCCGTGTACCCGGTCGCGGTGTTTCCGAACGAGTCGCGCGCGGTGATCGTGAGGTTGTCGGCGGCACCGGCGGCAGGCGTCGTCGTGGCCGCTGCGAGCAACAGGTTCGCCGCCACCGCCGGGCTCACGGTGAAGTTGCCCGAGGTGCCGGTGATCGTCGGCGACCCGCTGTTGTCCGCTGCCGTGAGCGTCGTCGTCTCGGCCTTCCTGAGCGTGATCGAGTTGGCCGGAAGCGTCGCCGTGCCGCTCGCGAACGTCACCGAGGCGGGATAGGTCGGGGCCGCTCCGCTCGGGGCGTTGCCCGGGCCGCTGAACGTGATCGTCTTCGCTCCGGCGTACGTGACGCCGTTGTACTTGGTGGTATTCGTGCCGTTGACCTGGAGCTGGAGCGTTACCCCCCCGAACGCGACTCCGGCGGTCTGAGCGCCCGGGTTGCCGACGGTGAAGGTGTAGGTGTTGTTGACCGTCACGTCGACGATCGGCGTGGTGCTCGAGTTGCCGGCCGAGTCGGTGATGAGGGCGCGCAGCCGGTACGGGCCGTTTGCGAGGTCGGTCGTGTTCCAACCGACCTGGTAGTCGGGGCCGGAGGAGCTCGATCCGATCGACGTCGACGGGGTGCAGCTCGTTCCCGCGCAGTAGCTGTACGAGACGGAGGCGACGCCCGACGTCGCATCGCCGGCGTCCGCGGACCTGAGCGGGACCGTCCCCGAGACGTTGCCAGCCGGCGGATTCGTGATCGAGCCGGTCGGATCGACGGTGTCGACCTTGATCGTCGCGGTGGCGTTGGCGGCCTCCGTGTTCGTGGCGTTGTCGGCCGACCAGTACGTGATCGTGTGCGAGCCATCGGGGATCGAGACGGCGCCCGAGTACGTCTGGGCCGTTCCCGAGTCGATCTTGTAGAAGCTGCTCGCGATCCCCGAGCTCGGCGCAGGATCGGTTGCGCTCAGCGTGAACGTCGGCGCGGTGGGGCCCTTGTACCACCCGTTCGACCCGGTCGGCGAGGCGGGGCTGAGCGCGATCGTTCGTCGTCGGCTTCTGCGTGTCGATCTTGACCGTCACCGAGCCTGCAACCTCGTCGTTCGTGGCGGCGTCCGTCGCGTGGTACGTGATCGTGTGCTGACCGTCGTTCGAACCGTTCACCGGCGCTGGGACGACCACGTCCGTGCTCGCGACACCCCCCGCGCCGGCGACGTCGACCGGGCTCCCGGCATCGACCCGGTACCGCAGGTTGGTGACGCCCGAGCCGGTCGACGAGTAGCCGGGGTCGCTCGCCGCAAGGTGCACCGTGACGGCGCTGTTGTGCCAGTTCGAGTCCGCGCCCGTCGGCGTCGTCTGCGGCGTCGTCGTGTCGATCTTGACCGTGACGGTGTTCGAGGGCGTCTCCGCGTTCGCCGCGTTGTCGGTCGCGTAGAAGGCGATCGCGTGCTGGCCGTCGTTGGAGTGATCCGAGGGCGCCGCAATCACCACGTCGCCGCTCGAGCCGCCGAGTGCCTGCTGGGACCCGCCGTCGATCTGGTACTCGACGTTCGCCACCCCGGAGCCGTTCGCTCCGTTCGGGTCGGTGGCGGACAGGTGCACCGTGACTGCAGTGTTGTGCCAGTTCGCGTCCTGTCCGCTCGCGCTGCTCGACGGCTTCGTCGCGTCGTACTTGAACGAGATTCCTCCCGAAGCCGAGTTTCCGGCCTTGTCGGTGCAGGAGAAGGACAGCGACGCCGAGGAGGTGTCGGGTCCGCCGTAGACGACATCCGGATCGCAGGACTGGATCCCGCTCCCGCCCGTGTCGGTGCTGCTCGAGGCGGAGAACGTGATCGCGTGGTTGTACCAACCGGCCGAGTCCGGAGCTCGTCCGGCAGTCACGTCGACGACGGGATCGACCGTGTCCTTCGTGTACGTGCTCGTCGTCGGCGCGGACTCGTCGTCGTACGGCGCCTGGCTCGTGGCCCTGGCGGCGAACGTCAGCGGGCCGTCGTCCAGCGAGCTCAGGTCGATGCCACTGAAGCTCACCGTCGCCGCGCCGTCCGACGGCGGACCCGCGCTCGCGCTGACGTCGGGCGGGCTTCCGTCAGAGATCGTGAGCTGGATCGTGTCGCTTGCGAGCGAGGTGGCGGGAACCGAGACGTCGACGTCCACGCTCGCCTCGTTCGCGCCGCTGACGTACTGGGCGCCCTGCCCGGTGCCGTTCGCGAGCGTCACCGATGTCGGCGGTTCGGGCGCGATGATCGCGGATGCGCTGTGCGAGCTCTCGGCTCCGAGCCAGTTGTGGAACTTCGGCGTGACCGTGTACTGCCAGCGGCCCGTCGGCAGGGCGTTCTCCGTGCACGACAGGCTGGGGGTGGATCCCTGCCTGAGGCCTGTGCACGACGCTGCGGGGACGATCGCGCTTCCCCCGCTCGCCGCATAGCGGCTGACGAGGTACCCGCCGGCAGGATCGGCGCCCAACGGGCCGCCGAGAAAGGCAGGCGAGTTCTGTGCCCACGAGATCGTGACGTCCCTGCTCGATACGCTCGGCGTGTCCGGCGTGTTCCCGCCGTTGAGCGTCCCCGCCTGTGCAGCCCCGAACGAGCCCGCGCTTGCTCCGGCGACGAAGAACGCGATCACTCCGCCGACCAGCGCGAGCCCGACGGCAACGATCGCGGCGACGGCCGCCAAGCGCCGCGAACCGCGTCCGACCGGGCCGAAGAGCCGCCGAGGAACCTCCCACCGCCCCGGACAGACCCTGGGCGGCCCAGCGGTCTCGACTCCGGACGCTCCCAGATCGCGCTTTCGCCTGACCTCCTGGAAGAGCATGCGACCCTTCGCCGCGCGCTCCCGCTTCTCGAGGACGATGCTGAACAGGCGCCTCCCGTCCTCGTGTGCCGCCGCCGCGTCCGCAGGGGCAGAAACGAGCTGGGACGAAGCTCGCTCTCGGCGCGACGGGATGCGGAACGGCCACCTCATGACGGATCGTTCGTCCCGGACCCGGTGAACGTCAGCGTGAGCGTCTTGCTCTTGCACGCGTCCTGGTTGCCCGCCAGATCCTTCAGCCGTATCGCGGGCCGCTTGCCCGTCGGGGCCGTCGCGCTCGACGAAGCAGCGACGGGGAACTTCGGAGAAGACGTGGACGCGGCCCAGCCCTGCGTCGCGAAGTTCGAGGCGTCGCAGCCCGTCACGCCGGCGACGCCGACGTCCAAGGACGTCACGTAGAGCATCTCCGCGTTCGGATTCGTGATCGTCACCGGGATCTCGGTGAACGAACTGCTCGGCTTGAGACCGCTGACCGCTCCGGTGATCGTGAAGTTCTGAGGCGAGCCCTTGTCCACCTTCCACGTGTAGGAGGCGACCGGCGAGACGTTCCCGGCGGCGTCGACCGCACGCACCGCGAACTGATGGAGGCCGTTGCTCGTCGTCTGGACCGCGTAGGTGTGGGGCGAGAGGCACGTCGCGTACGAGCCGTTCTCCTTGCTGCACTCGTAATGGTCGACCCCGCTCGCGGGAGCCGGGTCGCTCGACGACCAGGCGAACGTCGACGTCGCCGACGTGCTGGGATCGGGAGGCGTCTGCGAGAAGACCGGCTTGGTCGGGCCGACGGAGTCGACGAAGAACGCTCTCGACACGGCCGGCCCCGTCCCCGCCGAGCCGACAGCGCGAACCTGGAACGAATGCGCGCCCTGTGCGAGCGAGCTGTACGACCTGGGGCTTCCGCACGCGACGAACGACCCCGCGTCGAGCCAGCACTCGAACGTCGCGTTCGAGGCGTTGGACGAGAGCGAGAAGGACGCGCTCGGAGAATTCGTGATGCCGGACGGGCCGGCCGTGATCGCCGCCGACGGCACGACGATCGACCACGTGTACGTCGTCTCGGGGCTGGTCTGTCCGGACTTCGTCGCCCGGACCCGGAAGGTATGGCTCCCGAGGCCGAGCCCCGTGTAGCTCTTCGGGCTCGTGCAGGCGGCGTACGTACCGGAGTCGATCCTGCACTCGAACGTCGCGCCGCCGGTCGCGGAGAACGAGAACGCCGCGCTCGTGGATGCGCTCGGGTTCGGCGGGCTCGCGCTCATCGTCGGCGCCGAGATCGTCGGCGCGGCTGCGGAGATCGCCACGACCAAGGCTGCGGCCCCGATGACACCGAGCACGACCAGGAGCGTCGTCCTGGCCGTCCGCGCTGTCAGCAGACGCCTCACGTTCCCACCGCCAGGTAGACCGTGAACGACGCCCCCTGGCACTCCGTCCCCGCGGACGTGGCGAGGCTCACCGCGCCGGTGAGATCGAGCGGCCAGCCAGTTGCGTTCGCGGGCACCATCCAGCCTCCGCCGCCGTTGTCCTGGGTCGCGTACGTGAGGGCCGAGACGTCACACGCCGAGTGGCCCGGGTCCACGCCGAAGCCGTCCTCCCCCTGGCTCGTGTCGAGCACGAGGCTCGGCACGTTCACGGAGAACGGGTTCGGGTTGGTGATCTCGACGGCGACGTCCGCCGACGTTCCGGGGAACAGGAAAGCCGTCGGGCTCCCATTGCTGAGAGTCAGCGGATCCGGGTTCGCGACCGATGCAGCCGCCGCCCCGGTTCCGGTCGAGGTCCAGTAGGCGAGCGCGCCGCCCGCGAGAACGAACACGGCGACCGCCGCCGCGATGATCGTGAGCCTTCGGTGTCTGCGTGTCACGTCTGCGTGTCTGTGTCGGTGGGTGACAGAGGGGCGATGGCTCTGCGCCGCCGCCCCTCCGCCGGTTGACCTGCCCGAGTTGCCTGGCGCCCTTTTCCTAGCTCGCGTTCAGGAACAGCGGGACGGTCACGGACTTGCAGTTGTCCTGGTTGTTCGCCGCGTTCGTCGCCGGCAGCTTGTTCACCATCCGGATCTGGACGGTTCCGTCGGCCGTCGTGACGCCCGGGCCGACGTTGCCCGCCAGCTCCGTGTCGTCGATCGCCGTTCCTGCGGGAGCCCACGTCGAGCCGTCTGCCGACAGCTCGAAGTCGTTCTTGTCGCACGCGGGCTTACCGGAGTCGCCCTGCGAAGACCACGCGCTCGGCGTGGACGACGGGTCGGCGTTGCTGCTGATCGCGATCTGGAAGTTGACCTCGAACAGAGCCTGGTTGCCGGTGCTGTTGTTCTTGACGCGGTACGTCACCGTCTCGGACGGGCCGCCCGGAGTCAGCGCGTTGGCCACTGTCGCCGCATCGGACGTGACCTGCCACTTCGTGTCCGTGCCCGTCGTCGCCGACCCCTGACCGGTGCCGGTCGACGTCCAGTACGCGTATGCGCCCATCGACGCCACCGCCGCAATGACGGCGCCGAGGACGACGAGGACCCAGGTCCTCTTCTTGAAGCGTGTGATCCGCTTCATCCCTTTCCTCCTTCCCCGCGAGGGGCATTGTCGGTGTGCCCGCATGCACAACCGCCCCCCCGGCCGGGTCGAGCTGCGGAAACCGTGTTCGGAGAAGGGCCGAAGCTGCCGCAGCGGCCCTGCCCCGGTTCGGACCTCTCCCCTAGATGTCCTCCCCTAACCACGGTGCCTCGATCGAGGCACCTCGAAGTCATCAAATACGCACGTGGACTCAGAGTTCAAGGGGCCGGAGCCCCCAACCCCCCGTACGGGGGGCGCGGTCCGTACCGATAGGCTCACCGCGCCGGTGACGAGCCCGTCGCAGATCAGGCGAAACACGGTTCTCCTCAGCCTGTGCCTGCTGACGCTCTCCGGCGTGCTTCAGCTCGCAGTCGCCGTGGCGACGATCACGCTCGTGCTGGTGACCGGGATCGAGTCGATTCTCGGCCTCGGTCCCGCGATCTTCCTCACCGCGGGCGCCCTCGCCGCCCTGCCGGCCGGGCG
The DNA here is from genome assembly GCA_963831285.1 of uncultured Gaiellaceae bacterium. Lineage (GTDB taxonomy): Bacteria > Actinomycetota > Thermoleophilia > Gaiellales > Gaiellaceae > GMQP-bins7. The sequence goes on from CAWHPO010000003.1 coordinate 102,078, forward strand.
CCTCATGGATCGCTACGGACGCGTGCCCGTCATCTCGGGCGCCTTCGTCATCGGCGCGATCGGTTGCGTGTCCACCGCGCTCGGGTGCCTCGTGGACAGCGCGTCCCTCGTCGTCCTCGGGTTCATCGGGGTGGGAGCGATGAATGGCGGCGTGCTGCTCGCGCGCACCGCAGCAGCCGACATGTATCCCCCCGACAGGAAGGCTCGCGCGATCTCCTACGTGCTCTTCGGCGCGCTCTTCGGCGCCGCGCTCGGGCCGCTCGTCTTTCGGCCGCTGTTCGTAGGGAAGGACCTCGAGCTCAACGCCCTCGTGGTGCCGTGGTTCGTCGCAGCGGCCATGGCGCTCGTCGGGCTGCTGTTGGCGCTCAACATCCGGCCGGACCCGCGCACGATCGCGCTCGAGCTCCAGCAGGCCGGCGCCGATGCTGCGAGCGCAGCGCCCCCGGCGCCGCTTCGGGAGATTCTGCGCCGCCCCGGGGTTCCCACGGCGGTCATCGCCGCGCTCGCCAGCTTCGCGGTGATGGCCGGCGTGATGAACCTGACCGGCTACATCGTGGTCGGGCACCACCACGCCCAGGCCGATGTCTTCAGCGTCATCAGCCTTCACATCGTCGGGATGTACGCGCTGGTGCTCGTGATCGGCGCGCTCGTGGATCGCGTCGGACGGCGCCCGACGCTCCTCTGGGGCCTCGCCATCATGGCCGTCTCGACCGTGATGCTCGCGTTCGTCAGCTCGATCCTGTGGACGTCGGCGTCGCTGTTCCTGCTCGGTCTCGGCTGGAATCTCTCGTACATCTCCGCGACGGCGGAGCTCGTGACGCACGCGACGCCGGTCGAGCGCGGACGCCTGGTCGGCTTCACCGACCTGGCCGCGGGTCTGCTCGCGGCGGCGCTCGCGCTGCTCGGCGGCGCCGCCTACACGGAGTGGGGCGTCGTCGCGGTCTCCGTCGGCGCCACGCTCGCCGTGGTCGTGCCGGCGTTCGCGATCCTCGTGGCCCGGAGACCTCCCGCGGTCGCCCCGGAGCCGGTCGGATAGCAGCGTTCCGCTGCTACAATCGGCCGCCGGCGGACGGCGAGTCCGCCCTCTTTCTGATGAAGACGTACACGGCCAAGCCCGGAGAGATCGAGCGCGAGTGGTTCCTCGTCGACGCCGAGGGACAGACGCTCGGCCGGCTCGCGACCCGGATCGCCGACACGCTCCGCGGCAAGGGCAAGCCCGTGTACACGCCGCATGTCGACACGGGTGACTTCGTCGTCGTCGTGAACGCGGAGAAGATCGCCGTGACCGGCTCGAAGCTCGACACGAAGATCTACTACCGGCACTCGGGATACCCGGGAGGCATCAGGCAGCGCACGCTCCGCGAGCAGCTCGACCGGCGCCCGACCGAGGTATTGCGCAAGGCAGTCAAGGGCATGCTCCCGAAGAACAAGCTCGCGTCCGCTCAGATCACGAAGCTCAAGATCTACGCGGGGCCGGAGCATCCGCACGCCGCGCAGGCGCCGAGGCCATTGGAGCTCGTGTGAGCGAGATCGCCCAGTACCTCGGGACGGGCAAGCGCAAGACGTCGGTCGCGCGCGTCATCCTCCGCCCCGGTGACGGCAAGACGTGGATCAACGGCCGCACGCTCGACGAGTACTTCCCGCGCGCGCTGCATCGCCAGATGGTGCTCGCGCCCCTCGAGGTCGCCGAGGCGGCATCGACCTACGACCTGCGCGTGCGCGTGCAGGGAGGCGGGCCGTCGGGCCAGGCCGGCGCGATCCGGCACGGGATCGCCCGCGCGCTCGTGGAGGCCGATCCCGAGATGCGCATCCCGCTCAAGCGGCAGGGCTTCCTGACCCGAGACGCTCGCATCGTCGAGCGCAAGAAGGCCGGCCTGCACAAGGCCCGCAAGGCTCCTCAGTTCTCGAAGAGGTAGCTTCCGCCGCCGTGGCGCGGCGCTACTTCGGAACGGACGGCGTGCGCGGGATCGCGGGCGTCGACCTCACGCCCGACCTCGTCGAGCGCATCGGGAAGGCCGCGACGCTGTGGGCCGGACGGCGGACGCGTGCTCGTCGGTCGCGACACGCGCGCCTCGGGCCCCGAGCTCGAGCAGGCCGCAGCTCGCGGGATCGCCTCGGCCGGAGGCGTGGCGGTTCTCGGCGGCGTCCTCCCGACACCCGCGATCGCGTTGCTCTCGGACGAGCTCGGCGTCGTCATCTCCGCCTCGCACAACCCGCCCGAGTACAACGGCGTCAAGCTCTTTCGGGGCGGCGGCAAGCTCGTCGACGAGCAGGAGGAGGCGATCGAGGCGCTGTTCGAGGCGCCCCCGACGGGGCGTGGCTCGATCGAGCGCGTGGACGATCTCGGCGAGCGCTACGCCGCCCATCTCCGCGACCGCTGCGGAACCGACCTGACCGGGCTTCGAGTCGGCGTCGACTGCGCGAACGGAGCGATGACCGCTTTCGCACCGCCGATCTTCGAGGAGCTCGGCGCGGAGGTGCACGCGATCTGCGTCGAGCCCGACGGCTCGAACATCAACGTCGGCTGCGGAGCGACCGACCTCTCGCGCTTGCAGCAACTCGTCACGAGCGCCTCGCTCGATCTCGGGGTGGCCTTCGACGGCGACGGCGACCGCATGCTGGCGGTCGACGAGCGCGGCGAGCCGGTCGACGGGGATCAGATCCTCGCCGTTCTCGCGCTTCATCTCGACGTCGAGCTCGTGGCCGTCACCGTCATGACGAACCTCGGGTTCCACCGGCTGATGGGAGAGCACGGAGTGAAGGTGCTGACGACTCCCGTCGGCGACCGCTACGTGCTCGAGGCGCTCGGGCGCGAGGGTGGCGCCCTCGGCGGCGAGCAGTCGGGACACCTGATCTGGCTCGACGGTCACGTCACCGGAGACGGCCTCGCCGCCGCCCTGCTGCTGTGCGCCGCGGTTCGCGGTCGCACGCTCAGCGACGCGGCCGCCGTGATGCCCCGTTACCCGCAGGTGAAGCGCAATGTCTCGGTGTCCCGCCCGAGCGTCCCGCAGTCCGTGGTGGACGAGGCCGAGCGCCTCAACGAGGTGCTCGGCGGCGGCGGACGGGTGCTCGTGCGCGCGTCAGGAACGGAACCGGTCGTTCGCGTCCTGGCCGAGGCGGAAACTGTCGGAGATGCCGAAAAGCTGTGTGCTAGCATCGCCGCGCTCGTTGAACGAGAGCTCGGCTGAGCCCGACGAAGGGCGCCGCCGGGCTCTTGCGCGTTTAATGATGCAATAGCGAGCAAAAACTGATCAAGGATCCATGGAAACCACAAACACAGCGGCCGCGCAGCGGACGCCTTCAGGGATTTTCGCGCGATCGGGATCGGCGCTAGCCGAAACTGATCAAGGATCCATGGAAACCACAAACACAGCGGCCGCGAAGCGGACGCCTTCAGGGATTTTCGCGCGATCGGGATCGGCGCTAGCCGAAACTGATCAAGGATCCATGGAAACCACAAACACAGCGGCCGCGAAGCGGACGCCTTCAGGGATTTTCGCGCGATCGGGATCGGCGCTAGCCGATCCCGATCTTGCGCACTAGCCAGTGTGCGGGATCATCGGATACGTCGGGTCGCGTGAGTGCAAGGCGCTTCTGCTCCAGGGCCTCGAGCGGCTGGAGTACCGCGGCTACGACTCGGCAGGCATCGCGCTCCTCGAGGACGACGGCCTCGACTACGTCCGCGCGGTCGGGCCTCTCGGCAACCTGAAGTCCCGCGCGGGGACGAACGGCTCGACGCGACGACGGGCCTCGGCCACACGCGCTGGGCGACGCACGGCGGAGTGACCGAGGCGAACGCGCATCCGCTCGCCGGGTGCGAGGCCGCGACGCTGTCGATCGTCCTGAACGGCATCGTCGAGAACTACCGCGAGCTCAAGGAGAGCCTGCTCGCGGAGGGTCATACCTTCACCTCGGAGACCGACGCCGAGACGGTCACTCATCTCATCGAGCGCTACTACGAGGGCGACCTGGTCGAAGCGGTGCGGCTCGCCTTCGGGGCGCTCGAAGGGCACTTCGCCTTCGTCGTGATCCACCACGACCATCCGGGGCTCCTCGTGGGCGCTCGGCATCAGGTGCCGCTCGTCGTCGGCATCGGCGCCGAGGAGATGTTCCTCGCCTCGAACGCCGCCGCGTTCCTCGCGGAGACGCGCTCCGTGCAGTTCCCGGGCGACGGCGAGATCGTCGCGGTTCGCCCCGACGGCGCGGTGTTCCAGTACGCGGACGCGAGCCCGGTCGAGCACGAGCCCGTCGAGCTGGACTGGGACGACGAGGGCGCCGAGAAGGGCGGCTACGAGACGTTCATGCTGAAGGAGATCTTCGAGCAGCCGGAGGCAGTCGCCGAGACGATCGGAGACCGCGTCCGTCACGGCAGCCTCGTGCTCGAGGGGCTCGGGATGAACGACGAGGAGGTCAAGGAGCTGCGGCGCATCGTCCTGCTCGCCTGCGGCACCGCCTACCACGCCTGCGTCGTCGGCAGGTACGTGATCGAGGAATGGGCGCGCGTCCCGGTCGAGTTCGACATCGCGAGCGAATGGCTCTACCGCAACCCGGTCATCAACGAGCACGACCTCGTCATCGGGGTCACGCAGTCGGGCGAGACGCGCGACACGATCGAGGCGCTCAAGCTCGCGCGGGAGCGCGGCGCGCGGACGGTCGCGATCACGAACATGATGGGCTCGCAGGTCACGCGCGAGGTGGACTCCGTCCTGTACACGCGCGCGGGTCTCGAGGTGTCGGTCGCGTCGTCGAAGTGCTTCACCGCACAGGTCGCGCTCCTCTACCTGGTGGCCCTCAAGCTCTCGCAGATCCGCCAGACGCTGCCGCCCGGCGAGATCGAGTTCATCCTCGACTTCGTCTACAAGCTCCCGCAGAAGATCCAGGCGTTCCTCGACGGCGACCATCCCATCGAGGAGATCGCGCAGCGCTACCACGACGCGCACTTCTTCCTCTACCTCGGGCGCCACATCGGGCTCCCGGTCGCGCTCGAGGGCGCGCTCAAGATGAAGGAGATCTCCTACATCCCGACCGAGGCGTACTCGGCGGGGGAGATGAAGCACGGCCCGATCGCGCTCCTCGACGAGGCGACGCCGGTCGTCGTCGTCGCCACGAACATCCACGTCTACGACAAGGTCGTCTCGAACATCCAGGAGGTCCGCGCTCGCGGCGCCCACGTGATCGCGATCGCGACCGACGGCAACGAGGACATCCAGCACCACGCGGACGACGTGATCTACGTGCCGAAGACGCCGGCGTTCCTGCAGGTCGTGCTCGCGATCCTCCCGCTCCAGCTCCTCGCCTACCGCATCGCGCGCCTCCGCGGGCTCAACGTCGATCAGCCGCGGAACCTCGCCAAGACCGTCACGGTCGAGTAGCGCGGCGCTCTTTACCGAATCGTCAGGACCCGTCTGTACGGTCGGCGGCTTCACGCACGACGACCAACGGGAGGTAACCGATGAGAATCTCCGTGCGCCGTCCCTCGCCTGCGCTCGTGATCGCCTGTCTCGCTCTCGCCCTTGCCCTCGGCGGCACGAGCTACGCCGCCGCGCTGGCCCTGCCGAGGAACAGCGTCGGCCCGGCGCAGCTCAAGTCCTCCGCGGTGACGACGAAGAAGCTCGCGCCCAATGCCGTCACCTCGGCGAAGGTGCTGAACGGCTCCCTGCTCAAGGCCGACTTCAGGGCCGGCTCGCTGCCGGCCGGGCCCACGGGGCCTGCGGGACCAGCCGGACCGACAGGCCCGTCGGGGCTGAGCGGCCTCGAGCGCGTCGATGCGACGTCTCCGGCGAGCTCGGCGACGACGCGAACGATGACCGTCGCCTGCCCCAGCGGGAAGCGCCTGCTCGGCGGAGGAGTGCGGCTCAATCCGATTCTGCCGCAGCTCGCCGTCCAGCAGTCCTTCCCCGACGACGACAACACGTTTCGCGCGAGCGTGCGCGAGGTCACGGCGACCCCCTCGAACTGGTCGATCACCGTGTACGCGGTCTGCGCCGTGGCGAGCTGATCACGGCACGAGCGGGGAGGGCCCAGCGCCCTCCCCGCGAGTACGCTGACCCGCATGAGCCAGGCGCCTCCGTACTCGACGCGCGGGGTCGAGGCGCTTCGCTTGCCCGGCCGCGACGTCGAGCACGACGTCGTCGCCGTCGAGGAGCCGCTCGAGATCCGCATCGGCGGCGAGCCGGTCGCCGTCACCATGCGGACTCCGGGCCACGACGAGGAGCTCGCGCTGGGCTTCTGCCTGGGCGAGGGCCTGGAGCCCGTGTCGGCGCGCCTTTCGGAGGACCTCGCCGCGAACACCGTGGACGTGGATGCGCCGGGCTTCGACCCGGACCGATTGAGGAGGAGCTTCTACACCTCGTCCTCGTGCGGGGTCTGCGGGAAGGGGGCGATCGAGGCGGTCGAGGTCGCTGCGCCCCGCGTCGAGAGCCGGCTCGAGCTCCCGTTCGCGCTCGCAGCGTCGTTGCCGGAACGGTTGCTCGAGGCCCAGCGGGCGTTCGCCGCCACGGGCGGCCTCCACGCGACGGGCCTCTTCGACGCGCAGGGCGAGCTCCTGTGCGTGCGCGAGGACGTCGGCCGGCACAACGCCCTCGACAAGGTCGTCGGCTGGGCGTTTCTCGAGGGCCGACTTCCCCTCACGGAGAACGTCCTCTGCGTGAGCGGCCGCCTGTCGTTCGAGCTCGTGCAGAAGGCGGCGGTGGCCGGCTGCCCTGTGCTCGTCGCCGTGGGAGCACCGTCGTCGCTGGCGGTCGAGCTCGCCGCGGACCGTGGTCTCACGCTCTGCGGCTGGACACGCGGCGGGCGGACGACGGTGTACTCGGAACCGTGGCGGATAGTGACGAGCGATGGGGTCTGACCCCAGGGGTCTGACCCCATCTCCCGTTCCAGCCACGGGCATCCTCCTCGTCGGCGGCGCATCCGAGCGCTTCGGCTCGCCGAAGGCGCTCGCGCTCTTCCGCGGCGAGACGCTTGCGGAGCGCGCGTGGCGCGTGCTCGGAGAGACGTGCGAGGAGGTGCTCGCCGTCGGCAAGCAGGAGTCGGACGGGCTCGCGCTGCCCTTTCCCGTCTCGGACGACGGGGCGCATGAGCGCGCGCCGGTCTTCGGGCTGATCGCGGGACTGCGGGCGGCCTCGCACGAGGCGTGCGTCGCGCTCCCGGTCGACTGCCCGCTCGTGACGCCGCAGCTCCTGCACGACCTCCTCGACGCAGGCGCCGTCCCCCAGACGGGGCCGCTCCCGGGCGCGTACCCGAAGGCGCTGCTGCCCGAGCTCGAGTCGCGCGTCGCGGCGGGCGAGCTCTCGCTCCGCGGCGTGAACCGGAACGAGCTCGAGGTCGACGAGCGCCTCGTCCGGAACGTGAACACGCGGGTCGATCTCGTTCGCGCCGAGGCGGACGCGCTCGATCTCGACGACCATGACTCGCCGAGCACGGGCGCGTTCGGGCAACGCGAGCTGGCCGAGCTCACTGGCGACTTCTGGAGCCATGCGATCTGGGCTGCGAGGCTCCTCCGGCGAGGCGAGGTCTTCCGGTCGCTCGAGTGCCTCGACGGGCCGATGAAGGCGCGGCTCGTCTCGCTCCTGGCCCGGCACGCGCGCGCGGTCGATCCGTCCGTAGAGGCCTGGGACAGCGGCCGCTTCCTCGAGCGCTGGGCCGACCCGGGCGCGCTCTCGGCGCTCGAACGTGCGTTCGCGCACTACGACGTACGGGACGTCGCCCGGGCGCTGTGGGAGACGATCGACCTGTTCCAGCTGCTCGAGGAGGAGACCGCCCGTCGGCTCGGGCTCGCGGGTGGAGCTCGACCACGCCGAGCTTCGCCGGCTCGTCGCGGACGTCGTCCGCGATCCGCGGCAGGGAGCGATGCTGTGATCGTGCGGGGGCTGCTCACCGCAGCGCTGGCGCTCGTGGTCATCGGATGCGGCGGCCACGACGAGGCCACGACGCCCGTGCGCGTCTACTTCCTCCGCGACGGAAAGGTCTGGCCCGTTGCCCGCGAGGTCGATGCGACAGACCCGCTGAACGGCGCCTTTCAGGCGCTTTCGGCGGGGCCGACGACTGCTGAGCAACGGGATCTCGGCCTCAGGACTGCAGTACCCGAGACCCAGGAAGTGCCCCTGCCCCGGCATGGTTTGGCTCAGCTGGTCTACACGTCCACGCAGTTTGCGCCGCACTCGGCCGACATCAACGGCGTCCACTACACGCGCGCCGACTTCGAGGCGCAGACGCCGCAGATCCTCGTCGAGTCTCCGCTCCCGTTCGAGGAGGTAAAGACGCCGCTCCGCGTCACCGGCACGGCGAACACCTTCGAGGCGACCTTCGAGTACGAGCTGAAAGACAGCCAGGGCAAGGTGGTGGACTCGAACTTCGTGACGGCGACCTCGGGCACGGGCACCCGCGGCACGTTCGACTTCACGACGAAGGCGGTCGACGACGTCGTCTCCCTCGTCGTCTTCGAGCGCTCCGCGAAGGACGGCTCGCGCATCAACGAGGTCGAGATCCCGCTTCGCCCGGCGAGCTAGCCCGTCGCGTCGCGCACGAGGCCGATCCAGCCCGTAGGGGCGAGACATGTCTCGCCCCTACCAGAGACTCGCTCGCGGCCATGGCCACCCGAGCACCACGGGCGCGCGTCGGCGAGTGATCGTCCTGAACCGGGCTCTATGCTCTCGACGTGCCGGACGCCCCCTGGCGCTGCTCGCAGTGCGGAACGGTGAACGAGCCGGTGGCGAACGCCTGCCGGACGTGCGGGCGCTGGCCGAGCCTCTTCGATCTCGAGGAGAGCCAGCTCGAGGAGCTCCCCCCGGTGCGCGCCGGCGCTCCCGCGCCCACGGCGGAGGTCGAGCCGGAGACCGAGGCCGTGCCGATGCCCGTCGACGAGCTTCCACCCGAGCTCGACGAGCCGGAGGTCGCGGAGGACTCCGACGTTCCGTCCGCGCCCCAGTGGAGGCGCCTGCTTCGCTTCGCCGTGCCGGTCGGCGTGGCGCTCTACATCCTCATCTCGTCGGCGCTCAATCGCTGAGGTCGCGCGGCGGCGCCATCGCGCCCTCGTCGTCGACGTCGGGCTGCTCCGAGTCCGGGACGCCCTCGACCTCGGGCTCGTCCTGCGGCGGAAGCTCCGCGGGCGTCTTCTCGCCGGGGATCCCCGGATCCTGGGGCAGATCGGGATCCGGCCACTCGCGGTCAGCGGTCATAGACGACCTCTCCGCTCTCGACCGTGACGAGGTCGCCGTGTCCCCGGTCGAGCTCGAGCCGTCCCGCGCGGTCGATCTTCGTCGCGACCCCGCTCGTCCCGTCCACGCTGACCCGGCGGCCGCGGAGGAAGTCGCGCGGCCCCAGCCCCTCGTAGACGGCGTCGAGACCGTCGGCGCGCCACGCGGCGTAGCGGTCGCCGAGATCGCGCAGGAGCGACGTCAGGAGCGTCTCGCGATCCCACTCGCGGCCCGTCAGCGTCCGCAGCGAGCCCGCTCCCTCCGGGAGCTGCTCGCGCGTCTGGTTCACGTTCAGGCCGATGCCGAGCACGATCGCTCCGTCCCGGGCCTCGGCGAGGCACCCCGCGACCTTCCGGCGCCGGAGCATCACGTCGTTCGGCCACTTCAGCTGGACGGACAGGTCGACCGAGCGCTCGATCGTGTCGGCGACGGCGATGCCGGCGACGAGGGAGAGCTCCGGTGCGCTGCGCTCGGGCGGCGGCCTCAGCAAGACCGAGCAGAGGAGAGCGGCGCCCCGAGGTGCCTCCCAGCTGCGTCCGAGCCGCCCACGGCCGGCGGTCTGCTGATCCGCCACGACGAGGGCTCCCTCGGGCAGCGAGGTGTCGACGAGGAGCTGCGTCGACTCGCACGACTCGACGTCGACTCGCGGCTCGCCGAGCGTCACGGCTTCTCCCACATCGAGATGTGCCTCGTGCTCTCGCTCGTGAACGGCTCGCGCTTCCACCCGCCGAAGCGCTCGCGCAGGGTCATCCCGGCGAGCTCCGCCATGAGGTCGAGCTCCGCCGGCCAGACGTAGCGAAACGGGGGCGCGAGGACCTGCACGTCTCCGTCGGAGATCCAGTAGTGGTGCGAGACGAGACCTTGCCGGGCGACGTCGTACTCGTCGAAGCCGAGGTGCTCCGCGCTGACGTGGAAGGGCAGGAAGCGCTCGCCGGGCGGAAGCCGCTGCAGGCCGGGCACGACCACCTCGATGCACGAAGCGAGCCGCCCGGGCTCCAGGTGGTCGGCCACGTTGCGGAAGCAGGCGACCTGCTCCGCCTGCGTGGTCAGGTTCATGATCGTGTTGGCGACGAGGTAGACGAGCGTGAAGGTCGCGTCGACCCGGGTCGTCGCGAAGTCGCCCATCGTCACCTCGATCTCCTCCGCTCCTGGCTTCGCGCGGAGCCGGGCCACCATCTCCTCCGAGAGGTCGATCCCGTGCACCCGAACGCCGCGGCGAGCGAGCGGCAGCCCGATGCGCCCCGTTCCGATGCCCAGCTCGAGGACGGGGCCATCACCGGCGTGCTCGACGAGGAAGTCGACGATCGGGTCGACGACCGCCGGCGCCGCCTCGTACGCGTAGCGCTCGTCGTAGTGCTCGGCCACCGCCGCGCCGAAGCGGTCGACGGTCATCGAAGAGCTTCGACGCGAACGGCGCTGACCTTGTACTCGGGCGTCCCGATCAGCGGATCGCCGACGTCGTGCGTCAGCCAGTTGACCTTCGCCTGTGCGAAGTGGAGCGACATCCAGACGAGCCCGGGGTAGACGCGCTCGGAGTAGTGCGCCTCGGCCTCGAGCTCGCCGCGTCGGGAGACGAGCCGCGCGACCTCGCGATGGGCGATGCCGAGGGCGCGGGCATCGTCCGAGTGGATCTCGAAGAACGGCGCCTGCTGCTTGTCGACGACGCCCGCCTCGCGCATCGTCATGTTCGCCGAGTTGTAGTGGTAGAGCGTGCGCCCCGTCGTCAGGACGAGCGGGAACTCGGAGTCCGGCTCCTCGATCGGAGGCTGGTACTCGACCGGCACGAAGCGGCCGCGGCCGGTCGGCAGCGCCGGCTTCGGCGCGTGCAGGTACGGCGTCCCGGGATGGTCGAGGTCGGTGCACGGCCACTGCATCCCGTTCTCCTCGATGCGGTCGTAGCGGATCCCGTACCAGTTGGGGGAGAGGTCGGCGAGCTCGTTCCAGACCGCCTCCGCGTCCGGGTACTCGGGCCAGCTCGCGCCGAGCGCCTTCGCCATGATCGCGACGATCTCGCGGTCGACCTTCGCCTCGCCGGGGAGTGGGGCGGCGGCCCGCACGCGGCTGATGCGCCGCTCCGTGTTCGTGAACGTGCCGTCCTTCTCCGCGAAGCTCGAGGCGGGCAGGACGACGTCCGCATACGTGCGGGTCGAGTCGTTCAGGAAGATGTCCTGGGAGACGATGAAGTCGACCTGCTCGAGGCCCTCCTCGACGTGCTTCGCGTTCGGCTCCGTGTGCGCGGGGTTCTCCCCGATCAGGTAGAGGGCCTTGACGCGGCCGTCGTGGAGCCCGGAGACGATCTGGTCGAGCCGGTAGCCCGGGGCCTCCGGCACCTCCGCGCCCCAGGCTTCGAAGAACTTGCGCCGGATCTCCGGGTCGTCGACCGGCTGGTAGCCCGGGAGGTACGCGGGGTTCGCACCGGAGTCGTTCAGGCCCTGCACGTTGTTCTGGCCGCGGAGCGCGTTGAGACCCGTCGACTCGTACCCGAGGTGCCCGGTCAGGAGCACGAGGTTCGCGAGCGACCACACGTTGTCGACGCCGCAGGCGTGCTCGGTGATCCCGAGCGTGTAGAAGATCGCCGCGTGCCGCTCGCTCGCGTACTCGCGGGCGGTCGCGCGGATGTCCGCGGCCGGGACGCCGGTGATCTTCTCCGCGTCCTCGGGCGAGTAGCGCATGACGACCTCGCGCACCGCCTCGAAGTCGTCCGTGAGCTCGCGGATGTACTCCTCGTCCTGGAGGCCCTCAGTGAGGATCGTGTGCATCATCGCGTTCAGGAGCCATACGTCGGTCCCGGGCCGGAGCTGCAGGTGCCGCGTCGCGAGCTTCGTCAGCCAGATCTTCCGCGGGTCGGCGACCACGAGCGTCGCGCCCTTGCGGACGGCCTTCTTGATGCGCAGCGCGAGCACCGGGTGGGCCTCCGTCGTGTTCGAGCCGATGACGAAGAGGAAGCGGGCGTTCTCGATCTCCGGGATCGAGTTGGTGCTGGCTCCTCTGCCGAACGACCTGACCAGGCCGTAGAGAGTGGGAGCGTGTCAGGTCGACTCGCACGAGTGGACGGAGTTCGTCCCGACTCCCGTGCGCGCGAGCTTCTGGATGAGGTAGTTCTCCTCGTTCGTCAGCCGCGCGGACGCGAGGAACGCGACCGCCTGCGGGCCGTGCGTGTCCATCACCTTGCGCAGGCCGCTCGCGGCCGTCTCGACGGCGTGCTCCCAGGTCGTCGGATGCAGCTCGCCGTCCTCGCCGCGGACGAGCGGCTGCGTGAGCCGGTCCGGGTGGTGGACGAAGTTGAACGCGAAGCGGCCCTTGACGCAGAGGTTGCCCTCGTTCGGGAGGTACTCCGACTTCGACGTGACCTTGACGATGTGCTTCGTCTGCGGGTCCAGGTTCAGGTCGATCTGACAGCCGACGCCGCAGAACGTGCACGTCGTCCGCACCTGCTCGAGCTGGCGCTCCGTCTGCTTCGTCCCCTCCTCGAACTTCTCGTAGATCGCCCCCGTCGGGCAGACCGAGAGGCAGCCGCCGCAGAGCTCGCATTCGGTGTCGAGCCACGAGAGCTCCCACGTCGGGACGATCCGCGCGTGGCCGCCGCGGCCCTCGAGCGACAGCGCGGAGCACTGCATGACCTCCTGCGTGTAGCGCACGCAGCGGTTGCACAGGATGCAGGCGTCCGGGTCGTACCCCATCAGCTTGTTGCGGTCGTCGTACGGCTTGCGCTTCGCATCCGGGAGCGTGAGCGGCGTCTCGGCGCCGAGCTCGTTCGCGAGGTCGAGGAGCTCGTTGGGGCGGCCCCCCGGCGACTCGTTCAGGTGCTCGGAGAGGAGCATCTCCGTGAGCGTCCGCTGGAAGCCCGAGACGGCGCCGTTCGTCGACACGACCAGCCCCTCGGCGACGCGCGTCGCGCACGCGGGCAGCGGACGCGGGGAGCCCTCGACGTCGACCACGCACATGCGGCAGCCGCCGTACGGGTCGAGCTTGTCGTCATGGCACAGCGTCGGGATGAACGTGCCGTAGCGCGCGGCGGCGTGGACGAGCAGCTCGCCCTCGGGCGCGCTCACGGACTTGCCGTCGAGCGTGAACTCGACCATCGCCGTCACGCTACACCCCGCTCGAGCGGCTCGAACAGCTCGGGCCAGTACGTCATCGCGTTCCGCACGGGGAACGGCGCGGCCTGGCCCAGCCCGCAGATGGAGGTCTTCTCCATCGCGAGCAGCCATTCGTCGACCTTCTCCCTCGTCATCGCCGCCTCGCCGCGCTCGAGCTCCTCGGCGAGGTGGTGGAGCGCGCGGTTCCCGATCCGGCACGGCGTGCACTTCTGGCACGACTCCTCCGCGAAGAAGCGCATCGTCTCCGAGAGCAGTCGCAGCGGCGAGTAGGAGGCGGGAAACACCTGGACCGCGGCCGAGCCGGGCCCGGCCTCGTACTCGCGGAGGCCCTCGCGCGTGAGCGGCGCGTCGAGCGCCGCGGGCGGAAGGATCCCGCTCGCCGCGCCGCCGGGAACGACCGCTCCGATCTCGTCGGAGAAGCCTCCGGCGTACTCGTCGACGAGCTCGCGGGTCGTCACCCCGTTCGGGGCCTCGTAGCAGCCCGGCTCGCCGACCGCGCCTGTGACCGACCACAGGCGCGTGCCCTTCGCGCCGCGCGTCCCGAGGCCGGCCCACCACGCCCCTCCGTTGCGCACGATCGCGGGGAGGTGTGCGAGCGTCTCGACGTTCTGGATCAGCGTGGGCCGCCCGAGGTAGCCGAACTGGCTCGGGAACGGCGGCTTCAGCCGCGGCATCGCGCGGCGGCCTTCCATCGACTCGAGCATCGCCGTCTCCTCGCCGGCGATGTACGCGCCGGCTCCGATCACGAGCTCGAGCGTGAGGCCGTCGAGCAGGCCGGCTGCCCGGAACTCCTCGAGCGCCCGCTCGAGCCTGGCGCGAGCCGTCGCGTACTCCTCGCGGAGATAGACGTACCCCTCGGACGCTCCGAGCGAGCGCATCGCGAGCACGGTCGCCTCGAGCATGAGGTGCGGCCGCAGCTCCATGACGTAGCGGTCCTTGATCGTCCCCGGCTCGCCCTCGTCCGCGTTCACGACGACGTAGCGCGGCTCGGGCTCCTTCGAGACCGCGTCCCACTTCGTGCCCGTGGGGAAGCCCGCGCCGCCGTAGCCGGTGAGGCCGGACGCCTGCAGCTCTTCCACGATCCGCTCGAGCGAGGGTAGGTCGCGCAGGAGCTGGAGGCCGCCGCGCGCGGTGTAGTCCGCGAGTGTCGCGTCGCCCCTTCCCAGTCCGACCGCAGGGCCGTCCTTCGTCGAGTAAGTCACCGCCGGGACAATCTCGTCGCCGCGCGTCAGCACGGGCGCGAGGTCGCAGTGGCCGAGGCAGGCGACCTCGATCGCTCCCGGGTTCGCGTCCAGCAGCTCGCGCGCCCCGAAGCAGTCGCAGACCGGGCCCGTGCACACCCGGACGGCGTCCGTCCGCACCTGCAGGAACGAGTAGAACGAGACGACCTCGTGCACCTCGCCCCGCCGGACGTTCATGTGGTCGGCGAGGGCGTCCGAGAGCTCCATCGTGATCGGGCCGACCTCGCGACGGATGCGGCCGAGGTTGTCGAGGAGCCGCGTCCGCTCAACAGGAAGCTCCGGAAGGAGCGTTGCGAGCCGGAGCGCGTCCACGTTGCCGATCCTACGTCGCGGCTTGCGAACGGACGCCGCGAACGGACAAGTTACAAGTTGTTACAAGCGCGTCTCTCACCTGACAGGGTTGAGACAAGCCCAAGTGACAAGTTGTCACTTGGGCGTCGCTGCGGCTAGTCGCCTGACGGCGGTCTGCGCAGCGCCTTCGTCCGGGCGCGGCGGCGCTTCTCCTCGAGCCGCCGTTCGCGCGCCTGCGCACCCGGTCGCGTCGGCACGCGACGGCGCGGCACGGCGAGCGCCTCGCGCAGCTTCTCGACGAGACGCTCGACCGCGAGCTCGCGGTTGCGGCTCTGGCTGCGCTCGTCCTGCGCGACGGCGCGAACGACGTCCCCCGCCCGCGCGACGACGCGCCGCTTCTGGGTGTCGGTCAGCGCCGACGACGCCCGGACGTCGAACGACGCCTCGACCCGCGTCGAGGACTTCTGCGCGTGCTGTCCGCCCGGCCCGCTCGAGCGCGAGACGCGGAGCGCGATCTCCGAGACGGGGAGGAGGACGGAGCGGGTCACGCGGATTCCCCCCTCCGGAGCCGGTGAAGCCGGGGGCTCCGCTATTGGTCGCCTCCGTCGAGCCTACGGCTCATACACTCACGCTCCATGGCGTGCATTCTGCTCGACATCGACGGCGTGCTGCACGTCTCGGGAGAGCCGACCCCGGGCGCTGCCGAAGCCGTCGCCGAGCTGCGCCGGGCGAACCACGCGCTGCGGTTCGTCACGAACAACTCGACCCGCCCGCGGTCCCGTCTCGCGGAAGAGCTGCGGGCCATGGGCTTCACGCTCGAGGACGACGAGCTGCAGACGACACCCGGCGCCGCCGCCCGCGAGCTCGCGGGCAAGCGCGTGCTCGCGCTCGTCATGGCGGCGGTCGTCCCCGACCTCGACGGCCTCGACCTCGTCGGCGACCACGCCGAGGCGGTGCTCATCGGCGGTTGCGACGAGACGGTCGAGCCGAACCAGGTGTTCAGCTACATGAACCTCGCTCGCGCGTTCGCCGAGATCCAGATGGGCGCGACCTTCTACTGCCTGCACAAGAACAAGTGGTGGCAGACGAGCCTCGGCCCGATGCTCGACTCCGGCGCGTTCGTCGCCGGGCTCGAGTACGCGACCGGCGTCGGAGGCGACCGTGCTCGGCAAGCCGAGCCCGTCGTACTTCGCCGCCGCCCTCGACGCGCTCGACGCCGAGCCCGAGCTGACCTGGCTCGTCACCGACGACGTCGAGGCCGACGTGCGCGGCGCGCGGCTCTTCGGGATGAAGACTGCGCTCGTCAGGACGGGGAAGTTCCGGCCGGACGCGCTCGAGTCGGCGGAGGCGAGCCCGGACATCGTCGTCTCGTCGCTCGCGCAGTTCCCCGCCATGCTCGAGGAGGATCTGACCGGCGGCTGGACCCCCTAGGTGAAGGTCGGCGTGGACATCATCGAGATCGATCGTGTGCGTCGTGCCCTCGAGCGGGCGGGATTCCGCGAGCGCTGCTTCACGGAGGCGGAGCGCGCGTACTGCGACTCGCGGGCGCATCCGGCCCAGAGCTATGCGGCCCGCTTCGCCGGAAAGGAGGCGGTGGGAAAGGCGCTCGGGTGCGGCGTCCGCTTCACGTGGAAGGAGATCGAGATCGTCGGGCGTCCGAAGCCAGGCGTTCACCTGTCCGGGCGCACGGCGGCCTTCGCCGAGAAGGTCCAGGCGGGGCCGATCGACCTCTCGATGACGCACTCGCGGGAGATCGCGGCGGCGATCGCCGTCGTGAGCCCGCTCGGCTAGCGCCGTGTCGGACACGGTCCAGTCGGCCGATCGCTTCGAGCCGCTGTACTCGGCCGAGGAGATGCGCGCCGCCGAGGAGGCGTACCCGCGCTACCCCGAGTCGATCCCCGAGCTCATGGAGCGGGCGGGCGCCGCGGTGGCCCGCGAGGCGATGCTCGCGTTCCCCGGCGCGACACGGTTCGCCTGCGTGTGCGGCGGCGGCTCGAACGGGGGCGACGGCCGCGTCGCCGCGCGGCTCCTGCGTGAGGCGGGCCACGTCGCGGACGAGACCGACCAGGAGCTCGACGGCTACGACGTCGTCGTGGACGCCCTCTTCGGCACCGGGTTCCGCGGGGAGCCGCGAGCCGAGGCGGCCGGGGCGATCGAGCGGATCAACGCCGCGTCCGGGCACGTGCTCGCAGTCGATCTGCCCTCGGGCGTCGACGCCTCGACAGGGGAGGTCGCCGGCGCTGTCGTCCAGGCCGATCTCACCGTCACCTTCCACGCCGAGAAGATCGGCCTCGTCGTCTCTCCGGGCCGCCGGTCGGCGGGGCGCGTCGTCGTCGTCGACATCGGGCTCGAGCAGCGTCCGACCGCCGTGCGCCGCGCCCGGGCCACGATCCTCGACGACGTGCCGCGCCGGCGCCTGGGCGACACGAAGTACTCGGCCGGCGCCGTCCTCGTCGTCGGCGGCCAGCCCGGAATGACGAGCGCGGCGTGCCTCACGGCGCTGGCCGCGCTCCGCGCCGACGCGGGCTACGTCACCCTCGCGATCCCGGAGGAGGCCCTGCTCGCCGCCGAGGTGCTCGCGCTCGAGCCGGTGAAGCTCCCCTGGTCGCAGGAGAAGGCGGTCGAGACGCTCACAGCCGCCGCCGAGCGAGCCGGTGCGCTCGCGCTCGGCCCGGGCCTCGGCCGGTCGGACGCTCGCCGCGCCCTCGTCCGCACGCTGCTCGAGCGGATCGACCTCCCGGCCGTCGTCGACGCCGATGCGCTGTACGAGCTCGAGCCCACCAGACGCTCCGCGCCCACGGTGCTCACGCCGCACGCGGGCGAGCTCGGGCGGCTCCTCGGTCGCGACTCCGCCTGGGTGGACGCGCATCGGCTCGCGGCTGTGCGTGAGTGCGCGGAGCGCTTCGGCGCGACCGTGCTGCTGAAGGGCGCGGACACGATCGTGGCGTCGGGCGACGTAACGCTGGTCAGCGACTTCGGCCCTCCCGCGCTCGCGACCGCTGGCACCGGGGACGTGCTGACCGGCGTCATCGCTTCCTTCCTCTCGAAGGGCCTGGACGCGCCGACTGCGGCGACCGCCGCGGCCGTCGCGCACGGCCGAGCAGCCGCGCTCGCGCAGCACCGGACGGGTCTCGTCGCGAGCGACCTCCTCGGGCTGCTCCCGGCCGCGCTCGAGCGCTGATCGCGGGCTCGACGCACAGCCGGCGACGCATCGCTGAGCACCCTCTGACTAGCTCGAACGATTTACCCCTGCCGGGGTAGCAGGGGGCGTGGTGGCGCCGCCGAGATGGATCGGGCATCGCGTCCCCGAACCGAACCAGAGGAGTCTCGACATGCCCCGAGTTCGTCGTCGCACGATCCTGGTCGTCGCCTTCGCGGCGGCGCTCGCGCTCGCGACCTACGCCTTCACCGCGTCGAACACCGTGCCCGGCTCGAAGGCGGGCAAGGGCGAGGGTGCGATCAGCGGCTACACGGTCTCGAACGTCGCGTACACGCTCGCGACGAGCAACCCCGCGAACATCGACAGCGTGGCGTTCACGCTCAGCGCCGCGGCGACGACGGTGAAGGCGAAGCTCGTCCAGGCGAGCTCGACGTACACGAGCTGCTCCGTCACGGGAGGAACGAGCGTGACGTGCGACTTCTCTCCGGACGTCGCCGTCCTCTCCGCCGACGAGCTCTCGGTCGTCGCCGTCCAGTAGGAGGACGCGCTCGCCGGGAGGCCCTGCGGCGCCTCCCGGCGGGAGCAGCTGATGCGAACCGTCGCCTCGACAGCCCTCACCGCCCTGACCGCCGGCGTGCTGCTCCTCGGCGCCTGGCTCGTCTTCGCGCCGGCCGGCCTCGGCGGCGGAGCGCACGTTGCGGTCGTCCAGGGGCTGAGCATGGAGCCGGGCCTCGATCGCGGCGATCTCGTGCTCGTGCGCCCGCGCGGCACGCCAGGAGTCGGCGACGTCGTCCTGTACCGAGACCCGGAGCTCGGAGTGCGCGTGCTCCATCGCGTCGTGCGCATCCAGGACGACAGGCTCGTCCTGAAAGGCGACGCGAACGACTTCCTCGACGACGCCCATCCGCGACCCGACGAGGCGATCGGGACGCTCTGGTTCTCGGTTCCCCGGGTGGGAGCGGCGCTCACCTGGCTACGAGGCCCGCTGCACGCGACCGTCCTCGCGTTCCTGCTCGCCCTCGTCGCGCTCTCCGGCGGAATCGCGGTGCGGCCGGGATCGCGCGAGCAGGCGAGCGGGAGATGAGAGCGGCGCTGCTCCCGATCCTGCCGCTCGTCCTCTTCGCCTGCGTGGTCCTGACGGCGTCGTCTCTCGTGCCGACGAGCAAGGCCGGGCGAAGCACGCAGACCGTCACTGCGAACAAGGTGAAGCCGAGCGCGTGCAGCGCGATCACGCTTGCCGGCGCGACGGTCGGCTCCGGCACGTTCAACGACACCGCCGCGTCGAACCTCGTCCTCGGCGGCACGGCCGCGGACACGATCCGCGGCATGGCCGGCAACGACTGCATCCTCGGCGGCGGCGGGAACGACAGCCTGCGCGGCGACGGCGGTACGGACGTCTGCGTCGGCGGGCCTGGGACGGACACCTTCGACTCGACCTGCGAGACGCAGATCCAGTAGGCCGTGGGCGCCGCATTGCGGAGAATGGCTCCGTGGAGCGGTCGACCTTCACCCTCGACCTCGGCGCGATCCGACGGAACGTCGCCACGCTCTCGACCGCCGCGGGAGGCGCCGAGGTGTGGGCGGTGGTCAAGGCCGAGGGCTACGGCCATGGCGCGGTCGACGTCGGGAGAGCGGCGCTCGATGCGGGCGCGAGCGCGCTCTGCGTCGCCACGCTGCCCGAGGCCCTCCACCTCCGAGCCGCCCTCCGCAACGCCCGCATCCTCGTCATGGGACCCGTGTCCGACCGTGAGATCGGGGAGGCTCGCGTCGCGCGGCTCGAGCTCGTGGCCGTCGACGGGCGCATCCCGGAAGGTCTGCCGGTCCACCTGAAGCTCGACACCGGAATGGGGCGCTGGGGCCTCTCGGAGCTGCCCGCCCCCACACGGGACGTCGTCGGCGTGATGAGCCATCTCGCCTCCGCGGAGTCGGATCCCGCGTTCACGCAGCTCCAGGTCGAGCGCTTCCGCGAGGCGACCTCGGGCCTCTCGCTGACGCGTCACATCGCGAACAGCGCCGCGACCCTGCGCTACGCGGAGGCGCGCTTCGACGCGGTTCGCTGCGGGATCGCGGTGTACGGGATCTCGCCCTTCGGCGGCGATCCGGGGGACGAAGGGCTCGAGCCGGCGCTCCGCTGGGATTCCTACGTCGCACTCGTCAAGCGGCTCGATCCCGGCGAGAGCACGGGCTACGGCCGTCGCTTCGTCGCCGACCGGGCGACGTGGATCGGGATCGTTCCGGTCGGTTACGCGGACGGCTTCCGGCGTGACCTGACGGGCACCGAGGTGCTCGTGGGCGGGGCGCGCTGCCGCGTCGTCGGGACGATCTCGATGGACGGGTTCGCCGTCGCGCTGGAGAGCAAGGTCGCGCCCGGCGCGCCGGTCACGCTCCTCGGCGACGGGATCCTCGTCGAGGAGCACGCGCGGGTCGCGGGCACGATCGGGTACGAGATCGCGACCGGTCTGAACACGCGCTCGGGCCGTGCCCGCCGGATCGCCGTCGATGGCTGAGCGACTGCGCGAGATCCTCGAGGGCGAGGAGGCCTGGATCGTGGGAGGTGCGATACGCGATCGCCTCCTCTCACGGCCCGTCCTCGACGTGGACGTGGCCTGCGCAGATCCGCGCGAGGCGGCGCACCGCTTCGCGCGGCGCTTCGGCGGCGTCGTGTTCCCGCTGTCGGAACGGCACGGCGCCTGGCGCGTCGTCGACCTGCGCGTCGAGGAGACCGTCGACTTCACCCCGCTCGCCCAGGGAATCGACGCGGATCTCGCGTCGCGCGACTTCACGTTCAACGCCATCGCCGAGCGCGTCGCGACGGGCGAGCCGTACGACCCCCACCACGGACGGCGCGACCTCGAGTCCGGGCTCGTGCGAGCGGTCTCGGACGCGGTCTTCGTCGACGACCCGCTCCGGCTCCTGCGGGCCGTTCGCTTCGAGGACGAGCTCGGTTTTCGCATGGACGAGCGCACGGAAGCGCTGCTGCGGTCGTCGGTCGCGCTCGTGTCGCGGCCGGCGGGCGAGCGCGTCCTCGCCGAGCTGCAGCGGCTGTCGCCGGCGGGATATCGGCGCCTGGACGACTTCGGTCTGCTCGAGCCGCTCGGCGGTGCGCTCGACGAGCGGCTCGACGCTCTCGACCATCCCGACTTCCGTCTCGTCGCCGTCTTCGGAGAGAGCCTGCGGCGGCTGCCGATCTCGAACGAGCTCCGCCGCTACTCGAACGTCCTGCGGCGCGCTCGGCGGCCGGACGATCCCTCCCCGCGAGAGATCCATCGCTTCCGGCGCGCGACCGAGCCCTGGGCGCTCGACGCGCTCGCATATCTGGGGGCCCCGGAGCTGACCGGCGTGGTGGAGGCCGCCCGCCTCGCCGAGCCGTCCGCCCCGCTCCTCCGCGGGGACGAGCTCGGGCTCGAGCCCGGACCGGCGATCGGACGTATCCTCGACGCCATCGACGAGGAGCGGGCAGCGGGGACGATCGCGACGCGGGAGGAGGCGCTCGACCTCGCGCGCGCTCTCGCCGCCGAGGACGACTCGTGACCGTCGAGCTGCGGCGTGCGCTGCAGGACGCGCGGGCGGCGGACCTCACGGACCGCGTCCGGCGTCTCCTCGGGCCGTTCACCGGCGACGAGGCCGCGCTCGACGCGGGCTGCGGCACGGGGGCGCTCGCATTCGCGCTCGCGCCGTTCGTCGCCGAGGTGGTGGGGGTCGACCCGAACCTCGAGTACCTCGAGGCGGGACGCGAGGCGGCGCCGGGGAACGTCCGCTTCGCGGAGGGAGACGTGATGAGCCTGCCGTTCGACTACGCGGCCTTCGACATCGCCTGCTGCCACCGCGTCCTGCACCACGTCCGGCGGCCGGAGCTCGCGGTCTCGGAGCTCGCCCGGGTGACCCGGCCGGGGGGCAAGCTCTTCATCGCCGACCAGCTCGGCTCGATCGACCCGATGCGCACCGTCGAGCTCGATCGGTTCGAGCGGCTGCGCGATCCCACCCACCAGCGCTTGCTCCCCGACGCGGACGTCCGCGGCTACCTCGACGCGAACGATCTCGTCCTTCTGAGCTCCGAGGTCACGCGCGAGCACGTCGATCTCGAGCAGCGGCTCGTGCTCGGCGGGTTCTCGGAGGAGGAGCGCGTGCGGATCCGCGGTCAGGCCCCTGCCAACGAGTACGAGGTCGAGATCGGCTGGTACGTCGCCCGCAAGCCGGGCCCGTCCGTCTGACCGAGCCCGATCACCTAGTCGTGCACGCCGGGGCGGTATCCGTAGCGCCCGACGAGGCGCGCGAGCACGCCCGGGAAGACCGCCTGGAAGATCGAGACCGGCCGGTACGGAAACCACGGCACCGTGAGCTCGCTTCGTTTCCTGCGTACGGCCTTCGCGATCGCTCCTGCCACGTCCTCCGAGTCGAGGACGAACCGGCGCATGAGCCCGCTCGAGAGCGTCGTCCGCGGCTTGAAGCCCTCGGTCTCGACGAAGCCCGGGAGCAACGTGTGCACGAGGATCCCCTCGGAGCGCAGCGTGGCAGCGAGCGAGCGCGAGAACGCGAGCTGCGCGTGCTTCGACGCCGCGTACGGGCCGGCGGGCGCGAACGCGATCGTGCCTGCGACCGAGACGACGTTGACGATGTGCGCATGCCCCGCGGCCGCCGCGGCTCGCAGGCCGGGGAGGAACGCGCGCGAGCACCAGACGCCGCCGTAGTAGTTCGTCTCGAGCACGCGCTCGACCGTCTCGGGCGAAGTCGACACGAACGTTCCGCGGCCCGGAACTCCGGCGTTGTTCACGAGCAGGGCGATCACCGGATGGCGCTCGAGCACGCGCGCGGCCACCTCCTCGACCTGCTGCCGGTCACGCACGTCGCACAGCTCCCACTCGCCGCCGACCTCGTCCGCGAGTGCCTCGAGCCGGTCGCCGCGCCGGGCGAGCAGGACGCACTTCCAGCCGTCGCGGGCGAGCAGGCGCGCCGTTGCTTCGCCGATTCCCGACGAGGCGCCGGTGATCACCGCTACCCGCTCGCCCGGCATCGCCGCGGGACGCTATCCGATCGCGGCTATCCGATTAGGATCGCCGGATGGCCGGCAGGTTCGAAGGCAAGCAGGCGCTCGTGCTCGGAGTCGCCAATCAGCGCTCGATCGCCTGGGCGATCGCGGAGCGCATCGCCTCGGAGGGCGCGCAGGTCGCCTTCACCTACCAGGGGGAGCGCATCGAGAAGAACGTGCGCGATCTCGCCGCGAAGGTGGCGAGCCCCCTCGTGACCGAATGCGACGTGCGCTCGGACGACGATCTCGCCCGCGTCTTCTCCGAGGTGTCCGAGACCTTCGGCGGCGGCCTCGACCTCCTCGTCCACTCGGTCGCGTTCGCCGCGGCGGAGGATCTCGAAGGCCGCTTCACCGACACGCCGCGCGACCGCTTCTGGATGGCGCTCGACATCAGCGCCTACTCGCTGGTCGCGTGCGCACGCGCGGCGGAGCCGCTGATGGAGGCGCGCGGCGGCGGCTCGATCGTGACGATGACGTACCTCGGCGGTGTCCGCGCAGTGCCCGGCTACAACGTCATGGGCGTCGCGAAGGCCGCGCTCGACGCGAGCACCCGCTACCTCGCGTGGGATCTCGGGTTCAAGAACATCCGCGTCAACGCCATCTCCGCCGGGCCCGTGCGCACGCTCGCAGCCCGCTCGATCGCGGGGTTCACGACGATGCAGTCGATGTTCGAGGAGCGCGCCCCGCTCCATCGCCAGATCGAGGCGGAGGACTGCGGCGCGGCGGCCGCGTACCTCCTCTCGGACGAGGCCGCGAACGTGAGCGGCACGACGCTGTACGTCGACGCCGGGTACCACGCGATGGGCATGTAGGGACGGCTCGCACTCCTCGGAGTCGTGCGACAGCGGCTTCCGGTAAGCGCGACGGGGGAACACCGGAGCATGAGAGAGCGGAGATACACTCTGCTCGGTGGTTGACCTGGGCGGTCGGCAAGCGCGCCGTCCGCCGGAAGCTCCGCCAGTCGATTCCGGGCCTGCGCTAAAGCTGCACCGCTTCGGCCGCCGCGATTACCGCGTCGATGTCCGGTAGCTCGCCGCCGAGCATCCACGCCGCCTCGACGGTCTCGCTGTCCCGGATGAGAAAGGCGGACCGCATGGCCACGTCGAGCATCCCCAGCGGCTCGAAGGCGACGTCGAAGGCTCGGATCGCGTCGCCGTTCCAGTCCGAGAGGAGCGGCACGTCAACTCCGAGCGTCTGCGCCCACGCGCGGTGCGACCAGGGGGAATCGCGGGAGATCGCGAGTGGGCGTACTCCGGCGCGTTCGAGGTCGTCGCTCCTGTCCCGCAGGAGGTGCAGCTCGCTGGTTCAGGTGGGCGACCAGTCCCAGACGTAGAAGCAGAGAAGCGCGAGCCCGGCCCCGAGGACCTGCCGGAGCGGTTGCGCCTCTTCGCGCGGCGCCGTCCAGACCTGAACGCGGGGGACGGGCGCGCCGGCCTCGAGCACGTCCCGGAACGTATCAGGCGTCCTGAGCCGGAAGTCGACCGGCCGCTCCGAGGTTGTAGCCGCACATGATCCTCGTCGACCGCGTGGGAGGAGGAAGGCTCGCTTGAGTCCTTGTGCGAATCAGCCGATAGCTGTCGCGTGTTCGAGATGGGGTTCTTCGGCGGGCCATTCGCTGAACGAGTTCGAGAGTTCAGCCACGCGTACCACGACGCGAACGTTCGACTCGAAGTCGTGACGCTGACCGGTGAGAGGCTCGACGCCCTGCAGCTCAGCGCCGTCGAAACCGGAGCGATGCTTTCCACCCGCGATGACCGACTGGTGTTTCTGCCGTACGCGCACATCGCGTACCTCGACGTAGCGATCTTGAAGGACCATCGCATCGCAGGTTTTGAGCTTTCCGTGGGCTCGGACGCCAGCACCTCGCACGGCAACGCTCATGGCGACCTTTCGGAGTCGTCGACTTCGGCGAGCCTCGAGGCCATCTCCGCGCAGTAGACATAGCTTCCACGGCGAGCTGAGGGGACACTCGTTCGAGGGTCGCCCGGCTTTTCCGGAAGCCGATTCGTCTTCTGTGGTCACAGACCCGATTTCGAGCGCGCGCGGTCGTCCACCGGTGTTCTCGGAGGACGCGCTACGACGAGCGACCGGCTACTCCTACGCGCGACGAGTGCAGACGCGACGCGGAGCACAAGACCTGGTGTACCGGATGTTCGCCATCGCGGTGCTCGAGCACTATTGCGAGGCGTACGCCGAAAAGGCACAGGCTCTAGCCTGGCTGCTCTGGCCGAAGCGCCGGCATGCACTGCTCACCGAGCTCGGCCGCGTCGCCCGGCCAAGGTCCGACGCGAGCGGCAACCTGCGATGGAGTGAGGACGACGTCTCCCGACTTGTCGAGGCGGCTTTCGTATTGGCGCAAGCCCGGCCATCGACGAAGGAGGGAGTGCTGATGATGCGGGACTTCCGCCGACGAATGCGCGGTGTTCGTTCACGTCGCGACGGCCGAGCGTAGCGGTACCACCTCCGCCTGCTGCGCGTGAACTAAAGATTCGTTCGTGGACAGCGTTGATGCGGTCGTGGTCGGTGCGGGCGTCGTGGGGCTTGCGGTGGCCCGCGCCCTGGCGAGGGCTGGGCGCGAGGTCGTGATCCTCGAAGCCGAGGACGCAATCGGCAAGCACACGAGCTCGCGCAACTCGGAGGTCGTCCACGCCGGGATCTACTACCCGGAGGGCTCGCTCAAGGCGCGCTCGTGCGTCGAAGGTCGCGAGCGCCTCTATGACTACTGCGTCGAGCGCGGCGTTCCGCACCGGCGCTGCGGCAAGCTGATCGTCGCAACCGACGCAGCGCAACTGGACGAGCTGGAAGGCATCCGCCGGCAGGCTCACGCGAACGGCGTCACCGATGTCGTTCGCCTGAGCCGGGCTGAAGCGTGCGCGCTGGAACCGGAGCTGAGGTGCGTGGCTGCTCTGCACTCGCCCTCCACGGGGATCGTCGACAGCCACGCCCTGCTGCTCGCCTACCTGAGCGACGCCGAGCGCGCGGGCGCGCTGCTCGCGTTGAAGAGCCTGCTGGAGAGATGCGTGGTTCGGCGCGACGGTATCGAGCTGCATGTCGCGGGCGCCGAGCCGATCCTCGCGAGGGAGGTCGTGAACAGCGCGGGACTGCGGGCGCCGAGCCTCGCGCGTCGCATCGAGGGATATCCCGACGAGCTCGCGCCGCCCGAGCTGTACGCCAAGGGCAACTACTACACCCTGGCGACGCGTGCGCCGTTCTCGCGGCTCGTGTACCCGGTGCCCGAGCCCGGGGGCCTGGGGGTGCACGTGACGCTCGACCTGGGCGGGCAGGCTCGGTTCGGCCCGGACGTGGAGTGGGTGGAGACGATCGACTACACGGTGGATCCGCGTCGCGCGGACGCCTTCTACGCGGCGATCCGGCGTTACTGGCCCGGACTGCCCGACGGCGCGCTCGAGCCGGGCTACGCGGGCGTCCGTCCCAAGATCTCCGGCAAGGGCTCGCCCGCTGCGGACTTCGTCGTGCAAGGCCCGCGCGTGCACGGCGTGCCGGGCCTGGTGCACCTGTTCGGCATCGAGTCGCCCGGGCTGACCGCATCGCTGCCGCTCGCGGACGCGGTCCTCGACGAATTGCGCTGACCGCGCGACGTCTCAGCGGGAGCAGCACCAGCCGTCGACTCGCGGGAAGGAGCTCGAGCGGAACTGAGCGGAGACGTTCGAGACCGCGCGGATGCGCTTGCCGTCCGCACGCACGAGCACCCACTGGTCCGCGGCCGGCCACGAGACGAGAAGCCAGCGCCCGTCGGGTGACCACGTCAGGCCCCTGAGGCGTCCTGCTCCTCGAAACAGCGTTCGGCCTCGCAGCACGACCGCGCTCGTATCGCCTCGCACGCGGAGGATCGCGAGCTCGCGCGTGCCGGGACGGAAGGACGCGTCCAGCGCGTCGTCCCGCCGCACGACCGCGCCCGTCTGCCCGTTCAGCACTGCCAGCCGACGCTTTCCGACGACGAGCAGACGCGTGCCGTCGGAGGACCATTCGAGCCGCCGCGCAAGCAGCGGCTTCGAGACCCACCGTCGCAGGCACCCGTTCAACTGGACGACGTACGCCGCGCCGCTCGGAGCGGCGAGCGCGACCGCGAAGCGGGCTCCCGGCCGCCACGCAGGTGGGACGTCACCGGCGGAGACGGCGCACAGGGGCTCATCGCCGGTCCCGTCCCCGGCCACGATCCGGGGCTGCCGCGCGACGTACGCGATTCGCGTGTCCGTCTCCGAGCCTGCCCAGCGAGGAAAGCGCGCACGCGGGCGAGCCAGCGTCCAGCGGACGTCGCCGCCGGGCTCGAGCGCGGCGAGCTCGTTCTCGCCCGCCGCCACCACGAAGCGGCCGAACGGCGACCAGCTCGCCTCGCGGTAGTCGCCGAGGAGCCTCTTCGAGCCGTCCTGCTGCACGACCCAGACGCCCACGTCCGAGGCGACCAGGAGCCGGCCCGGCGCGGGGAGGGAGAAGAGCGCCGGCTGCGCACGCCGCACTCCCACCGCCTCGCGCACGCCGTCGAGCACCGCACGCCCGGGCGAGCTGAGCGCCGCGGCGAGGAGCGCGGCCACAGCGCCAACCGCGATCGCGACGCGCAGCCTCGGCGACCTGTGTCGGCCAGGAGACCGCGCGGCGAACGCGGTGGACAGCAGGTGCCACGTACGCTCCCGGGCGTCGTGTTCGCCGGGGATCTCGACGCGCTCGAGCTCGTGCCTCACAGCTCCTCCCCGAGCGCGTCGAGGCCCCGTCGCAGGCGCGAGTTGACCGTCCCTCGCGGCAGGTCGAGCGCCCTCGCGATCTCACCGGGCGTGAAGTCCAACAGGTAGCGCATCACGAGCACCGCGCGGTGCTCCGGGGACAGACGCGTGAGGGCCGCAAGCGTCTCGCCGTCGGGTTGAAGCGCGTCGGGTGCCGGTAGAGCGTCGACGAGCTCCACCTCGCCACGCAGCTTCCGGGCACGCGCCCAGTCGATCGCCCGGTTGACGACGATCCGGTGCAGCCACGGACCGAAGGGGCGCCCGCGATCGAAGCGATCGAGGGCGCGGATCGCGGCGAGGAACGCCTCCTGGGCGATGTCCTCGGCGGCTCCGGCATCGTGCGTGACGAGGTACGCCGCGCGAAACGCCCGCGGCCAGTGCGCCCGGAACAGCGCCTCGAGATCCGAGGCCGACCCCAACTGCGCGCCGCGCACGTGGGCGCGCTCGTCCCGACCCGCGCGCATCGCCTGCCCAGAGTACGACGGAACCCGTCCGAGAGGTCCATGTCGACAGTACGTCCGGCGGCGCCCCACAGGTCCGGGACCTCGTGGGACGCCTCGGACGTACCAGGAGCATGGACAGACGTCGCTTCCTCGTCGCCGGAGCAGCCGCGCCGCTGGCGCTCGCGTTCGAACCGCTCGCGCGGGCCGCGCCACGGGCAGGGTCGCCGGTCGCGCTCGTGACCGCCGATCTCGAGAGCCACGTCGTCGTCTTCGGCCTTCCCGACGGCCCGGTCCTGCGGAGGATCGCGACGAGGCCGGGCCCGCGCAGCATCGAGAGCGGCGGCCATCCGCTCGCGGTCGTCGCCCATACGCAGCACGGCGTGGTCTCGCTCCTCGGCGGCTCGCCCCTCGACGTCTGGAAGGAGCTGGACGAGTTCGCCGAGCCGCGCTATACGGCCGTCCATCCCTCGGGCGCGCTCGCCTACGTGACCGACTCCGGGAGTCGGGAGGTCGTCGCAGTCGACCTCACGCACGGGCGCGTTCTCGCCAGGGTCGCGGTGCCGGGACCCGCGCGGCACGTCTCGCTGAGCCCGAACGGACGAGCGCTCTGGACGTCGCTGGGCTCCACCGCACGCGAGGTCGCGGTCCTCGACACGAGCGAGCCACGGCGGCCGCGGCTCGTGACGACGATCGTGCCGCCGTTCCTCGCGCACGACGTCGTCTTCTCCCGCGACGGGAGGAAGGTCTGGGTGACGTCCGGTTCGGAGCGTCGCGTTGCCCTCTACCGGCAGGAGTCGAGCCGCCCCGCGCGGATCGTCGCCGCCGACGCCGCGCCCCAGCACGTCGCCTTCGGCCGGAGCGACGTGTTCGTCGCGAGCGGCGACGACGGCACCGTGCGCCGGCATCGCCCCGACGGTGAGCTTCTCGGCCGCGTCCGCGTCCCGCTCGACTCCTACAACGTCACCTTCGGCTGGGGCAGCGCCGTCACCCCGTCGCTCGGCCGCGGGACGCTGAGCGTCCTCGACGGCAGCGGCCGCGTCCGTGACGTCCACCGCATCGCGAAGGCGGCCCACGACGCGTGCATCGTGCGCGCCTAAGGGAGGAACCATGAAGAGACCCGTGTCTCCTGCTCTCTTCCGCCGCGGTCCTGGCGGCGTGTGCGGCGGTGTCCGCAGCCGCCGACGGAGGTCCTTCGCCGGGCGTGTCCTTCGGTTGGAACGGCGTGCTCGCGCCGGGTCACGAGGTGCGCTACGTGGCGATCCCGAGCCGCGACGCGACGGTCGTCGAGGCGGTCCGCGTCCTCGGCGGACGCATCCTTCGGTGGAACACCGTCCCCGGCGCCTTCGGCATCCCGAACGTCGCGTGGGTCGGCTCCGCCGAGCGGGCTCTCAGTGGACGGCAAGACGCTCGTGCTCGCGTCGCAGGCGCCGCGAGCGATTCACGCGACGACGCGGTTCCTGCTGCTGAAGACGCGGACGCTCCGCGCAGCGCCGATGATCGCGCTTCGCGGGTCGTACTCGTTCGACGCGCTCTCCCCGGACGCCTCGACCCTCTATCTCATCCAGTACACGTCGGGACAGGACTACACGCGCTACCGCGTGCGGGCGTACGACCTGACGAAGCGGCAGCTCGTGCCGGGCGCGATCGTCGATCGGCGCGAGCCCGACGAGCTCATGACCGGTGGCCCGGTCACACGGGCGACGACCCCCGACGGCCGCTGGGCATACACGCTGTACGCACGCGAGGGGCAGGCGCCGTTCGTCCACGCCCTCGACACGGTCGAGCGCCGGGCCTATTGCATCGACCTGCCGCTCCCGGGGAACCAGCAATGGCAGATGACGCTCCGCCTCGCCTTCCATGGGCCGAGCGAGCTCCGCGTGCGCGCGGGCCACAAGACGCTCGCGGTGGTGGATACGGAGAAGCTGGAGGCGCGGCGGCGCTAGAGGGGTACCGGCCTCGACTCGGCGTTGCAAGTCCGAGTCAGCGGGGTAGGGAGACCCTCCGAAAGGAGGTTTCCATGGCAGATCCAACCCCAGTAGGAAGCGACGTCTCGGCCGGCACGTACCGCTGCACGAATTGCGGCTACGAGCTCGGTGTGCAATCCGTGCAGTCTCTCCCGCCGTGTCCGAAGTGCGAGGGACCGTACGGATGGGAGGCCCTGAGCGGAGGAGACAGCACGAAGGATCCCTACCCCACCGAGTCGTCCTGACGTAAGACCGGGGTGAGGTCGTCTCAGACCTCACCCCTCACGACCTCGGGACGTGGGCTCGGGGCACGACGAACGGGCCGTGCACAGCCGCGTCGCGCATGGAACCCGGCCGGTGGGGGAAACACCAGGCGTGCTCAGCGCCTTTCGATTCGACGCCCAGCAGTCGGAGCGTGTGGAGGAGTGGGAAGCCGCATGCGAACGACTGGACGACGACCAGCTGCTCTGGCTCGCGCTCCGCGACCCGTCGGACGAGGAGGAGACGGCTGTCGTCGGATGCGCTCGAGCTCGGCGACGAGCTTGCGCGTCGTCTACGCGACTCGCCGGAACGCGCCTCGGTTGCCGATGACGGAACGCACCTGTACGTGACGCTGGTCGCCGTCGCAGGCGACGAGGACGCGCCCGTTCTCCGCCCCGTCGAGTGCGTCCTCGGCGAGAACTGGGTCGTCACCGCCCATGAGGACGAGATCACGGTGCTGGAGGAGTTCCTCGAGCGCGCCGAGGGCGGCGGTGAGGTCGGCGCGCTCGACGCTCCCTCGTTCGTGGCCGCGGTCTGCGAGTGGGTGATCGCCAGCTACCTGCGCGCCTTCGAGGCGGTCGAGAGCGAGCTCGAGGAGCTGGACGCCAAGGTGATATCGCAGACCCCGAGCAGAGACGTCTCCGGCGACCTCAGCAGGCTGGTCGAGCTGCGGCGCAGGATCGGGTCGCTGCGACGCGCGCTTGCCCCGCACCGCGAGGTCGTTTCCTCCCTGGCGCACCCCGAGCTCGACGCGCTCTCGTCCGAGCTCTCCGGGCGAGCTCTTCGCCAACCTCGAACGCCGTGTCACGCAGGCGCTCGACGCCGCCCGTGACACCAAGGAGTCGACCTTCGGCTCGTTCGATCTCCTCGTCGCACGGATCGGTCAGCGCACGAACGAGATCATGAAAGTGCTCACGCTCGGCACCGTCATCCTGCTGCCCGCGACGGTGCTCGGCGGCATCATGGGAATGAACTTCAAGGTCGGCCTCTTCGAGTACACGTGGCTGTACTGGGTGGTGATCGCGGCGATGCTCGCGATCGCCCTCCTGGTGCTGGCGGTCGCCCGCGTGCGCCACTGGATCTGAGAGAGGCCCGAGCCAGCCGGCTCGCAGCCCGGAATCTGCTCGGTCCGGATGCCCGGAGGCGGGAGCAGGACGGTCCATGAAGCCGCGAGCGGCGGGTTGTTTGGCGTCTCGCGGCAGGGGAACCTCCCTGTCCAACCCGCCGCTCGAAAGGAGCATGCAGATGCCGGCCAAGACGACCGAGACGCGCTCAGGTGGCGCTGTCGCAGAAGTGAAGGAGAAGGGCGCAGAGCTTGCGTCCACCACCCAGGAACAGATTTCGACGAAGGCTCATGAGCTCGGCGAGGAGGCTGGATTCCAGGTCCGCGAGCAGCTCGACCAGCGCTCGACGCAGGCAGGCGAGCAGGTTCAGGCAGTCGGGAGCGCGCTGCAGTCCGGAGTCGAGCAGCTTCGTACCGAGGGCAAGGACGTGCCGGCGAAGATGGTCGCGGAGATCGCTCGGCGGGCCGACGACCTCGGCGGCTATCTCAAGTCCGCGCAGTCCGACCAGATCCTCGCGGACCTCGAGAGCTTCGCGCGCCGCCGCCCCTGGCTCACGGCGGGAGCCGGCGTGCTCGGCGGCTTCGTCGCGTCGCGCTTCGTCAAGGCCTCGGCCGATCGGCGGTACGCGGAGCAGCGGAGCACCTCCGGCGGACATGCGTATCAGAGCCAGCGAAGCCTGCCTGCCGGAGGCGCGTAGATGGCAAGCGTCAACGGGCCGAGCCTCCGGCAGCGCTCGACCGTCGGGCTCGTCAAAGACCTCACACAGCAGGCGAGCACGCTCGTTCACCAGGAGGTCGAGCTCGTCAAGCTCGAGGTGCACGAGAACATCGAGCTCGCCAAGCAGGAGCTGGCGGAGAAGGGAAAGAGAGCCGGGATCGGCGCGGCAGCCCTCGCGGCCGCCGGTGCCGCCGTGCTCCTTGCTCTCGGCGCATTCACCGCGTTCCTCGTGCTCGCGCTCGACGGGGTCATGCCCAACTGGCTCGCGGCGCTGTGTGCCGCCCTGCTGTGGGTCGTCGTCGCGATTCCGCTCGCGCTGTACGGCCGCAAGAAGATCGACGAGATCGGCACTCCGGTGCCCACACGGACAATCGAGGCAGTGAAGGAGGACGTGGAATGGCTCAGACATCAGAAGAGCTGAAGCGGGAGATCGGGGAGACGCGCGAGCAGATGGCCGAGACGGCCGACGCGCTGTCCTACAAGGCCGACGTGCCGACGAGGACGAAGGACTGGGTCGGCGCGAAGAAGGACGCGATCGTCGGGACGGTCAGCGGCGTCTCGTCCAAGGTCGGGGATGCCACTCCCGACGGGTCGGACGTCACGCGCAGCGCAGGCCGCATGAAGCGCCTCGCCGAGCGGAATCCGGTCGGCCTGGCGATCGGCGGGGCCGCCGTCGGGTTCATCGCCGGCTTGCTGGCGCCGTCGACCCGGGTCGAGGACGAACGGATCGGGCCGATGGCCGACGACGTCAAGGCCTCGGCCGTCGAAGCTGGCCGCGAGGCCGTCGAGCGCGGGAAGGACGTCGTGCAGGAGGCAGGCAGCGCGGCGCTCGACACGGCGAAGGAGCGTGGCCGGGAGCAGGGCGAGGAGCTCTCGGAGAGCCTGCAGGAGAAGGCCCGTGACCTCGCACCCGCGAACCCCTCCGGCGGGCAGCCGTAGTCCGAAGTCGGTGTAGCTCCGGTCATCGCCGCAGCACGCGGCCGGTGACCGGAGCTGCGCTGCGACATCGCCTAGCGGCTACGCAGGCACGGGGAGCGCCTCGGTGGCCTTCGAGATCTCGCGCGCGACCTCCACGATGTCGTGGTTCGCGTTGTAGATGCGCAGCTGGCGATCCGAGGACGAGCCGCGGCCGAGGATCGCCAGCACGCCCTCGAGCTCGCGCTCCGAGCCGAGCTCGCGCGCGTGCGGGCGGAGCTCGGAGACCGTTCGCCTGATCATGCGTGCGACCGGAATCCGGATCCGGCTCGCGCCGGCGAGATCCATCACCGGCGCCTCGAGCCCGTAGCGGGCGGCGAGCCACTTGTTCTCGCTCGTGAGGATGCGGTGGTACGAGGGGATCTCCTGTCCGGTCTCGTAGCGCTCGCACAGCTGCTTCACGAGCGCCTGGCAGTACGCGGCGATGGCGACCGCGTCCTCGACGCGCGTCACGGCGTCGCAGATGCGGATCTCGATCGTCCCGAGCCGCGGATGCAGGCGGATGTCCCACCAGATGTGCGTGTAGTCGGCGATGCACCCCGAGTGCTCGAGCTGCCCGACGACGGCCGCGTAGTCGGCGTAGTCGTTGAATCGCGGCGGTGGCCCCGAGCGGGGAAAGGCGGAGAAGACCATCTGCCGGCTCGAGGCGAGCCCCGTTCGCTCTCCGCGCCAGAAGGGGGAGCTCGCCGAGAGCGCGAGGAGCGGCGCCAGGTGCGGCAGCAGGCCGTTGACGACCTGGATCGCCTTCTCGGGATCGTCGACGGCAACGTGGACGTGCATCCCGAAGATGAGCTCGCGCCTCGCGACGTACTGCAGCTGGTCGATGAGCGCGCGGTAGCGGTCCTTCGCCGTGATGCGCTGACGCTCGAAGAGGCTGAAGGGATGCGTCCCGGCCGAGCCCACCCGGGTCCCCTGCTCGCGGGCGATCTCGGTGACGTAGCCGCGGAGCTTCGTCAGCCAGCGCATCACGTCGCCTGCGTTGTGACACACCGGCGTCGCGATCTCGAGCACCGACTGCATGAGCTCGGCGTTGATCCGCGCCTCGAGCTCGTGCCCCGTCATGGCCGCGAGCATCGTCTCGATGTGCTGGACGAGGTCGTACGTCTCGGGGTCGAGCAGCTGGTACTCCTCCTCGACGCCGAGCGTGTACGGGTCGCCCTGGCCGAAGGCGTGGTCGAGCACGCTGCCGGCCGGCTCCGAGCCGTTGCCCGTGATGGAGGAGGGGAACGCTTGCTTACCGCTCACAGGATCGCCTCGACCTCGATCTCGATCTTCCAGCGCGTGTCGAGCAGGCTCGCGAGGACGGTGGTGTTGGCCGGGACGCACGTCGCCGAAGACCTCCGCGTGGGCTCGCGCGAACTCGTCGAAGTCGGAGGCGTCGGTCAGGTAGACGCGGGTGCGCACGACGTTCTCGAGGCTCGTCCCCGCCCGCTCGAGCGCCGTGCCGACGAGCTCGAGGCAGAGCCGCGTCTGGTCGTAGACCCCCTCGGGCGGCGGCGAGCCGTCGGGCGGGTTCGCGGCGGTGCCCGAGACGTGCACCCTGTCGCCCGCGACGACCGCCCGCGAGTACCCGACGATCGGCTCGTATGCGCCCGTCCCCGCGATGTTTCGGCGCTCCATGAGGCAATTAGTATCGCCGCGCGTGCAGGCGCTTCGCCAGATCGACGACTGGCCGGTCGAGTTCGCCGCCGCGGGGGTGATCGACGCGGAGGGCCGCATCTCGACCCGCGGAGAGGCCGGGAGGAGCGTCCCGCTCGCGTCGGTGACGAAGCCGGTCGCCGCCCTCGCGCTGCTCGTGGCGGCCGAGGAGGGCGTCGTCGACCTCGACGAGCCGGCGGGTCCGCCCGGCTCGACCGTCCGCCACCTGCTCGCCCACACGTCCGGGCTGCCGTTCGAGGGGACGACGCCGATCTCACGTCCCGGGCGCAGGCGCATCTACTCCAACGAGGCGTTCCGCGTGCTCGCCGAGCTCCTCTCGGAGTCGCGCGCAGATGCCGTTCTCGGAGTACGTCCGCCAGGCCGTCGTCGCCCCGCTCGGCATCGGGCTCGAACCGGCGGGCGATCCGGGCTCGGGCATGAGCGCCTCGCTCGAGGACGTGCTCGCCGTCGGCCGGGAGCTCCTCTCGCCGCGGCTCGTCGCCGAGGAGACGCGCGACGAGATGGTGAGCGTCCAGTTCCCGGGCCTCGCCGGCGTGCTCCCCGACCACGGGCGCTTCGACCCGCTCGACTGGGGGCTCGGGGTGCAGCTGAACACGCGCCCGCCGTCGTGGATGGGGGAGAGGACGTCGCTCCGCACCGTCGGGCACTTCGGGGGGTCGGGGACGTTCGTGTGGGGCGATCCGGAGGCGCGGGTCGTCTGTGCCGCTCTCACCACGCGCGAGTTCGGTGCGTGGGCGAAGGACGCGTGGCCGCGCTTCGCCGACGCGGTGCTGGGCGAGCTCGGCTGAGTTAGAGCTCGATTCAGAACGAGCAGCCATGTCGCCGGGCGACGGGTGATGATTCTGAACCGAGCTCTTAGGCAGCGTCGCCGACGCCGACGCCGTCGTCGGCGAAGAGCGGGCGGATGAGCTCGTCGAACGTCGCCTCGTCGCAGCTCGCGACGACGCACGGCGTCATGGCGGTCACCGTCGCGGTTCGCGGGACGCGCATCGCGAGCGCGACCTCGCCGAAGAACTCGCCCGCCTTCAGCACGCGTCGCTCGCCGAGCCCCGACTGCGAGACGCCGGCGAGCCCGGCCAGGAGCACGAAGAAGCGATCTCCGGGGTCGCCCTCGCGAACGAGGACCGTGCCCGACTGAACCTCGTCGCGCTGCATCCGCTCGGCCAGCTTCCCGAGCGTCTCGCCTGCGAGATCGGCGAACAGACCGACCCGCGCGAGCTCGGTGACCGAGGCTGGAACGTGTCGCGGAGACACGTGAGTACCGTACCCGCGTGGCCGTCCTCGCAGGCTGGCAGGTGTGCCCTCGCTGCGGCTCTCCGCTCGCGAACGACGGGTCCAAGGTCGAGTGCGCGTCCTGCGGCCTCGTCCACTACGCGAATCCGGCTCCCGCGGTCTCGGCCGTCGTCGTGGACGGCGCCGGCAACGTGCTGCTCGCGCGGCGCGCCCACGATCCCGACGCCGGGCTCTGGGACACGCTCGGCGGGTTCCTCGACGTCGGGGAGGAGCCCGAGGCGGGCCTGCGGCGCGAGCTCCGCGAGGAGGCCGGCGTGGAGATCGTGCTCGGCGAGCTGGTCACGATGTACGTCGACCGCTACGGCGACGACGCGGATGCGCCGCCGCTTCTCGTCCTGCTCTGGGAGGCGACGATCGCGAGCGGCGAGCCGGAGCCCGCGGACGACGTCGCCGAGCTTCGCTGGTTTCCCCGCTCCGCGCTCCCGCCGCCGGAGGAGATCGCGTTCCACGCTCTCCCGTCCGTGCTGGCCGGCTGGGCCGCAAGCGAGCCACCCCTCGCGTAGGGGCGAGAAATATCTCGCCGCTACGAGCTCGCGGGCGCCGTCTCTCCGTGGGTAGGGGCGAGACATATCTCGCCCGACGAACGCAGCCTCGATGCGACGCAGCCCCGTCCGCGCACCGCATCGAGCCTCCAGACGCACCAAAGGGCCGGAT
Organism: uncultured Gaiellaceae bacterium; assembly: GCA_963831285.1. GTDB lineage: Bacteria > Actinomycetota > Thermoleophilia > Gaiellales > Gaiellaceae > GMQP-bins7. Next base: position 138,859 of record CAWHPO010000003.1, read on the forward strand.
GAACCGGCCCTTCGGTTAGGGGAGGGGGAGGGGGAAGCCTCGAATGCACGCGAACGTGCAGGTTTCTTCCTATCAGGTTACGCCCCGCGAGGGAAGTGCCGTCGAGCGATTTCTTAGGCTCTCGAGCGATTCCTAGGCCGCGAAGCCGAGCGAGCGCTCGAGCTGCGACTTCGGCTGCGCGCCTACGGCCGCCGCGGCAGGCTCGCCGTCCTTGAAGAGGATCATCGTCGGGATGGACATGACGCCGTACTTCATGGACAGGCCCTGCTCCTCGTCGATGTTGACCTTCACGAGCTTGACCTCGTCCTTGCGCTCCTCGACGATCTTCTCGAGGACGGGCGAGACGGCGTGGCAGGGCCCGCACCACTCGGCCCAGAAGTCGACGATGACGGGTGTCTCGCTCTTCAGGACCTCGTCCTCGAAGGTCGCTTCCGTGACGTCAAGTGTCATGAGACTCATCGGATCCTTTCATACGTTTCGTTTCCAAACACCTCGTGCTTGAACGACCTCGTTCGCCGGAGTGTTCCCCGGAAGCGCCTTTTCTAGACTGATCCCGCGTGCCTCGGATCTTCACACCGCTGCCGGACAAGCCCGACCACGACGCCCTCGAGCTCGCGATCCTCGAGCGCTGGGAGCACGAGGGCACGTTCGACGCGCTTCGGGAGCAGAACGCAGGCGGCCCACGCTTCAGCTTCGTGGACGGCCCCGCGACGGCGAACCGGATGGTGCTCGGGGTCCATACCGCATGGGGGAGGACACTGAAGGACGTCTTTCAGCGCTACAAGGCACTCCGCGGCTACCACCAGCGCTACCAGAACGGGTTCGACTGCCAGGGGCTCTGGATCGAGGTCGGGGTCGAGCGCGAGCTCGGCCTCAACTCGAAGCGCGAGATCGAGGAGTACGGGCTCGCCGAGTTCGCGCGGCGATGTCGAGATGTGGTCGCGCGGTCCTCGCGAGCGCTGACCGACGGGTCGATCCGCCTCGGTCAATGGATGGACTGGGGACGCGACTACTTCACGTTCAGCGACACGAACATCGAGTACATCTGGCGGTTCCTCCAGCTCGTGCACGAGCGCGGCTGGCTCTACCTGGGGCACCGCTCGACCGAGTGGTGCCCGCGCTGCGGCACCTCGCTCTCGCAGCACGAGCTGACGCAGAGCGGCGTCTACCAGGAGCGGAGCGATCCGTCGCTCTACGTCCGCTTCCCGCTGCTCGAGCGGCCGCACGAGTCTTTCGTCGTCTGGACGACGACGCCCTGGACGCTGCCGGCGAACGTCGCCGCAGCGGTGAAGCCCGACGCGGAGTACGGGCGGCGCGAGAACGGTCAGTGGGTCGCCGTCGAGCGCTATCCGAAGGACACGTTCGTCGAGCGCGTCCGCGGCGCAGACCTCGTCGGCGTGCGCTACCGCGGGCCCTTCGACGATCTCCACGGGCAGGACGCGGTCGAGCACCGCGTGATTCCGTGGGACGAGGTCTCGCTCGAGGAGGGCACGGGCATCGTCCACATCGCACCCGGTGCCGGCCAGGAGGACTTCGAGCTCGGTCTCCGCCACGACCTCCCGGTGCTCTCCCCGGTGGACGAGGCGGGCCGCTTCTACGACACCTACGGGTGGCTGCACGGGCTCTCGACGATCGAGGCCGCGGATCAGATCGTGGGCCGCCTCGCGGAGACGGGCTTCCTGGTCGAGGCGGGGACGTACGAGCACCGCTATCCGCATTGCTGGCGCTGCGATACCCCGCTCATCTGGCGCGTCACCGACGACTGGTTGATCGCGGTCGACGAGCTCCGCCAGGCGCTGCTCGACGCGAACGCGACGGTCGAGTGGACGCCTGCCTACATGGGCAAGCGCATGGACGACTGGCTGCGCAACATGGGCGACTGGAACATCTCGCGGCGCCGCTACTACGGGCTCCCGCTCCCCTTCTACCCGTGCTCGTGCGGGCACCTGAACGTGGTCGGCTCGAAGGCCGAGCTCCTGGCGCGCGCCACCGGACCGGTCGAAGAGCTCGAGGAGCTGCGGCGCCCCTGGATCGACGCCGTCGCGATCCGGTGCGAGTCGTGCGGCGAGGAGGTTCGCCGGATCCCCGAGGTGGGCGACGTGTGGCTTGACGCCGGGATCGTCCCCTTCTCCACGCTCGGTTGGGAGAGCACCGAGTACGTGCCGGGCGGCTATGCGACCGGAGCGGCGAAGGGGCTCACCCGCGCCGACCTCCCGGATCACCGCTACTGGGAGGAATGGTTCCCGGCCGACTGGGTCTCGGAGATGCGCGAGCAGATCCGTCTCTGGTTCTACTCGCAGCTCTTCATGTCGGTCGCGCTCACGGGCCGCGCCCCGTTCCGCAAGGTGCTCGGCTACGAGAAGATGCTCGACGAGAACGGGCGCGAGATGCACAGCTCGTGGGGGAACACCATCGATGCCCCCGACGCGTTCGCCCGCATGGGCGCGGACGTCATGCGCTGGCAGTACTGCTCTCAGCCGCCGAACCAGAACCTCCTCTTCGGCTTCGGTCCCGCACACGAGATCCAGCGCCGGCTGCTGACGCTCTGGAACTCGTGCAAGTTCCTCGTCGACTATGCGAACGTCGGAAGCTGGTCGCCGCGTTGGAGCGACCTCGAGCACGGGCCGGACGGCAAGCTCGAGCCACTGGACCGCTGGCTCGTCGAGCGGACCCACGCACTGGTGAGCGAGGCGACCGCCGGGTACGAGAGCTGGCTCTCGCTCGAGGTCGTTCGCGCGTACGAGGCGTTCGTCGACGACGTCTCGAACTGGTACATCCGCCGCTCGCGGCGCCGCTTCTGGGACGGCGATGCCGTCGCGCTTAGTGCACTCTGGTACGCGCTCGTCCAGGGGCTCCGCGTGGTCGCGCCGCTCATGCCGTTCCTCACCGATCATCTGTGGCGCGTGCTGACCGCTCCCTGTGAGGAGGCTCCGGGCTCCGTACATCTCGCGGGCTGGCCGGAACCGGGCGAGCTCGACGTCGAGCTCCTCGCCGAGATCGCGGAGCTGCGCCGGGTGGTCGAGCTCGGACGGCAGGCCCGCGCGGCCTCGGGCGTGAAGCTGCGCCAGCCGCTGCGCGCGCTCGTCGTCGAAGGCGCGCCGCGGGCGCGGAGCCACGCCGACGAGATCGCCGACGAGCTCCGCGTGCGCGAGGTGTCGTTCCGCGAGGTCGAGGCGAGCGAGCTCCGGGTCAAGCCGAACCTGCGCGTCCTCGGCCCGAAGCTCGGCAAGGAGCTCGCCACGGTGCGCGCCGCGCTCGAGGCCGGCGAGTTCGAGGAGGTCGAGGCGGGAGGCTTCCGCGCCGCAGGCCACGAGCTCTCACGCGACGAGGTCCTCGTCGAGCGGCACGGTCGGGACGGCTGGGCCGTCGCCGCGCTCGACGGCGTCACCGTCGCGCTCGACCTCGAGCTCGACGACGACCTGCTCCTGCGCGGCCGGGTCTACGACCTCATCCACGCCGTGAACGGCAAGCGCAAGGAGCTGGGCCTCGAGCTCACGGACCGTATTCGGCTGACGATCGCGGAAGCCGACGCCGGTCTGCTCGAGCACCGCGAGTGGATCGCCCGCGAGACGCTGGCGGTCGAGATCGAGGCTGCCGGCCGGGAGATCACGATCGCGAAGAGCTGACGGCGCGTCGTATGCTGAGCGGGTGGCTCGCTGTGGTCACTGCGAGGCGGAGGTCGCGGGGGAGTTCCGCTACTGCCCCTGGTGCGCCACGCCGATGCGAAGCAAGCTCGTGGAGTTCTTCCGCGGAGCCGATGCGGACGAGCACCGAGCGCTGCGCGTCTCGCGGTACATCCCGGAGCGCCGCGTCCGATTCAGCGTCTGGGACGAGAGCGGCACCGCCCGCGCCGCCGTCTCCCTGGACGATGACGAGGCCGCGCGGCTGGCCGACTTCGTGGCGCGTCCGCGAACGCGCAGACCGACGCTGCTCGACGAGCTACGCGCGCTCGTTCGCCGCTAGCTTCCGGCGAGCTCGAGCTCGCGGCGCAGCTCCACGGGCAGGCGGAAGGTGACGTCCTCCTCGACGATGCGGTATGGCTCGATGTCGGTCACGCCGCGAGCGCGGAACCAGTCGCAGACGCGCCCGACGAGCTTCTCCGGTGCGGACGCGCCCGAGGTGATCCCGACCGTGCGTGCGTCGCCGAGCCACGCCTCGTCGATCTCGGACTCGTCGTCGATCAGGTAGGCCCGCGTGCCGGCGGCACGGGCCGTCTCGACGAGCCGGTTCGAGTTCGACGAGTTGCGCGAGCCGATGACGAGGAGCAGGTCGATCTCGGGAAGCATCTCCTTGACTGCCCACTGCCGGTTCGAGGTCGCGTAGCAGATGTCTTCCTTGCGCGGCGCGCGGATCTGCGGGAAGCGGCGCCGAAGCGCGGTGATGATCTCGCCCGTCTCGTCCACCGACAGGGTCGTCTGGGTCACGTACGCGAGCTTCGAGTCGGGCGGGAGCTCCAGCGCCTCGACCTCCTCGACCGTCTGGACGAGCAGCGTCGAGTCCGGCGCCTCGCCCATCGTCCCGACGACCTCCTCGTGCCCCTCGTGTCCGATGAGGACGATCGTGTAGCCCTCGTCCGCGTAGCGGCGGGCCTGGACGTGCACCTTCGTGACGAGCGGGCAGACGGCGTCGATCACGTTGTGTCCGAGCTGCGACGAGTTCGCGTAGACCGCGGGCGCCACCCCATGCGCGGAGTAGACGACGGTCGCGCCCTCGGGCACCTCGGTCTCCTCCTCGACGAAGATCGCTCCGCGCGCCTCGAGATCGCGCACGACGTGGATGTTGTGGACGATCTGCTTGCGCACGTAGACGGGCGCGCCGTAGTGCTCGAGCGCCCGCTCGACCGTCTCGACCGCGCGCTCGACGCCGGCGCAGTACCCGCGCGGCGACGCGAGGAGAACTCGCTCGACCATGTGCCTTAGCGTAGCCCCCTTGCTTGCAACAACTTGTTACAAGCACACGACGGCAGCGCGAGAACCGGCGCACGGCTGCTTGCGACAAGTTGTTGCAAGCGTTGTCAGCGTGCGGACTGGGCGACGAGGATGCCTGCCATGACGATCGCGCCGCCGACGAGCTGCCACGCCCCGAACGTCTGGCCGAGCCACGCCCACGCGACGACGGTCGCGACGACGGGCTCGAACGTCGAGACGATCGAGGCGCGCGTCGCGCTGATGTGACGGAGGGCGCCCGTCAGCAGCAAGAACGGCGCGATCGTTCCGACCACGACCACGAAGGCGACGAGGGACCACACGGGAGCGGTATGGCTCGAGAGGTTGCCCTGGAGTGAGACGTGGTCGCCGAGAACCGACCACGGAAAGTCCCAGAGCGGCTGGACCACGGCCCACAGGATGGCGGCGAAGAGGAACCCGTAGAAGGTCAGCGACGCGGCATCCCGGTGCTGCCGCTCCCGCTCCGCCATCAGCAGGTACGCGGTCAGGACGAGCGCGCTCCCGAACGCCGCGGTGACGCCCACCGTGCTGTACGCGATCCCCGACCAGATCTCGACCACGAGCGCGAGCCCGGTGAGGCAGAGCCCGACGGCGACCCAGATCAGGCGTCGCACGTGCTCCCGATAGACGAAACGCGCGAACAGCGCGACGAAGAGCGGCGCCGTGAACACGATCAGCAGCACGACGCCGATGGGCGCATTCTCGATCGCCACCAGGTAGAGCCACTGCTGGAGCGCCACACCGACGAGACCGAACGCAACGAGGAAGAGCAGCTCGCGCCGCCCGACGCGAAGCCTCGCCGGCGCGAGAACGGCGAGGAAGGCGAGGAACAGCAGAGCCGCGCACGTATGCCGGATCTGGGCGAGCTGGAGCACCGTGAGGCCGGAGTCGAGCGTGACTTTCATGACGCTTCCGTTGACCGCGAAGAGGGTCGCCGCGATCGCCACCATCGCGTAGCCGAGGCGCGACTTGTCGTCGGGGCGCCCCTCCGGGAGCAGCGTCGGGGCGTCGACCATGGGCCGGCAGGCTATCCGCCTACACTTCGCGGCTCCGCGGGGTGTAGCTCAGCCTGGTAGAGCGCTCGCTTTGGGAGCGAGAGGCCGGCGGTTCGAATCCGCCCACCCCGACTCTGCACGAGATCGAGACTCGCGAGTGCGAGTCTCGATCCGCGCGAACCCCTTCCAGACGCTCGCAGTGACAGCTTGATTCCGCCATCCCGACTCTGCACGAGATCGGAACTCGCGAGTGCGAGTCTCGATCCGCGCGAACCCCTTCCAGACGCTCGCAGTGACAGCTTGATTCCCCACCCCGACTCTGCACGAGATCGGAACTCGCGAGTGCGAGTTCCGATCCGCGCGAAGAACTTGGAAGACGATCGCTGCCACCGACCGATGCCGAAGGCGGCCGCGCTTCGTGTCGCTAGGGCTCGAGCCCTCCCCGTGCGACCTCGAGCTCCGGGTCGGGAACTGGCGGCTTGCGGAGGCACAGGAACGCCCAGATGGCGGCTCCCAGCACACCGCCCGCAAGCGGCCCGACAATGTAGATCCAGACGTCGCTCCAGTCCTGGTTGTAGAGGACCGGGTCGAGCGAGCGAGCGGGGTTGAACGAGCCACCCGAGGCGGGGCCGACGACGGCCGCCCCCGTGAAGATGAAGAGCCCGATCAGGAACGGCGCCATGACGCCGTTCCACGCCGCGCGCTCGTCCGTGGCGACGGTGAGGATCACCATCACGAAGAGCGCCGTCGTGACGATCTCGAGTACGAGCGCCGCCCAGTTGCTGATCCCGATTCCGGGCTGCGTGTCGAGTGCGTCCGTGACGTTGCTCGAGTAGACGATCGCCATGACGAGCACCGCTGCGAACCCGCCCACGAGCTGGGCGATCCAGTACGGGATGACGTCGCGGGGCTTGAACCTGCCGGCGATCGCGAGGCCCGCGCTGACGGCGGGGTTGAAGTGTCCGCCGGAGAGATGCCCGAAGGCCGTGATCGCGAGCGCGAGGCCGAACCCGAAGCCGGCGGCGACGCCGAGCGGCGTGATCGCGTCCGCTCCGATGTCCACGACCACCGCGATGCCGCTGAAGCCGAGAAAGAAGAAGATAAAGGTGCCCATTGCCTCTGCGCCGAGGCGCACGCTGAGCGGCTGATCCATCGTCCGACCTCCCGAGTCGATTTCAGAGGCGGTTCGGTGCGGTCGCCTTCGTTCCTCCGCGCAGGGAGCGGCTACGCGGGCCACTCCCGGCCGCTCGAACCCGCCGTACTCCTGGATCGCGCCGTAGATTGAGTGGACGATCTCCGTGGAGTGCACGCACACGCGAATCGTCCCCTAGGCCGGGAGCACCGGACGGCGCTTGTGACGGCCGGTGGGCGAGATTCGAACCCGTCACCGTCAACCTGAGGAAGCGGGCGACCGGGTTCGAACCGGTGACATCCAGCTTGGAAGGCTGGCGCTCTACCAACTGAGCTACGCCCGCGTACGACTAGCGTAGCGCCGTGGATCCGTACGCGTGGGAGTGGAACCCCGAGGCGTTCGTCGTCGTGCCGATCCTCACTGCGGCCTACGTCCTGACCGTCCGGCGAGTCGAGACGGCCACCTGGCGAATCGTGTGCTTCCTCGCCGCGATGGTGCTCCTCGTGGTCGTCAGCGCGACCCCGGTGCACACGCTCGGGATGCACTACCTGCTGACCATGCACCTGCTCCAGAACGTCGTCCTCGCCGAGTGGGCGCCGCTCCTCGTCGTTCTCGCGATCCCGCCGGCGATCGGCGCGGCGATGGGAGGCTCGCCTGCGATCCGCGCCGTGACGCACCCGGCCGTCGCGCTTCCGCTCTGGCTCGCCAACTACATGCTGTGGCACCTTCCGTGGCTGTACGACAGGGCGCTCGAGAATCCGAACACGCTCCTTCACCTCGAGCACGCGCTGTACTTCGCGACCGGGATCGCCATGTGGTGGTGCGTCTTCCAGGACGAGCCCCACCGGCTCGGCTCGGGCGCGCGCGCCGGCTATGTATTTGCGGCCTTCGTCCTCGCGAGCCCGATCGGCCTCGTCATCGCCCTCGTCCCGAACGCGATCTACGACTTCTACGTCCACGCGCACCACCGCGTGTGGGGCCTGACGCCACTCGGCGACCAGCAGCTCGGCGGGATGCTGATGGCGCTCGAGCAGGCGGTGATCTTCTGCGCGGTCTTCGGGTACTGGCTCTTCCGCTTCCTCGCGGAGGAGGAGCGGCGCGGCGAGGTCGACCACCCCGTGAGGACGGCGTAGGCGGACGGCGAGCGACCGTCCTCCCGACTACCCTCACGCCGGGCGCCCGTAGCTCAGTGGACAGAGCGGCGGACTTCTAATCCGCGGGTCGGAGGTTCGAATCCTCCCGGGCGCATGGAGATGTCTGCGTACCCGCAGCCGCTGTCGGAGATGACGGTGGCGGAGGCACGCGCGCGAGAGCGGTCTTCCCTTCGCTCGCGCGTCGCGGTGCCGGAGCCGGTGGACGAGGTCGTGGAGCTCGCGCTTCCGGGTCCAGGCGGGTCGATCCCTGCGCGCCTGTACCTTCCTGCGGGACGCGCACGACCGGCGCCGGCGTTGGTCTGGTTCCCGGGCGGAGGGTGGATCCTCGGCTCGCTCGAGGCCGCGGATCTCGTGTGCCGCAAGCTGGCCAACGAGACTCCCTGCGCGGTCGTCGCGGTCCAGTACCGCCTGGCCCCCGAGCATCGGTTCCCGGCAGCGGTCGACGACTGCGTCGCTGCGACCGCGTGGGTTGCAGAGAATGCGGGCGGGATCGGGCTCGACCCGACCCGGATCGCGGTGGGCGGAGCGAGCGCAGGAGGGAATCTGGCCGCGGTCGTCGCTCTCCTCGCGCGCGACCGCGGCGGGCCGCGAGCCGCTCTCCAGCTCCTCGTCTACCCGCCGACCGATCGTCGGGCGCAGGGCGACACCGCGTTCCCGGGAGCGTTCGACCGTGCCGGCGCGGACTGGTGCTGGTCGCACTACCTCGGCGATGACTCGGGAGAGGACCTGCGCGCGTCGCCGCTCCGCGCTTCCGACTTTCGCGGGTTGCCGCCCGCCCTCCTGATCGCAGCGGAGCACGACGCATTGCTCGAGGAGGGCAGGCTCTATGCGGAAACGCTCGCCGCTGCCGGCGTCGAGACCGAGCGCGTCTGCTACGAGGCCGCTCACGGGTTCTTCTCGACTCCCGGCTCGCCCTCCTCGGAGGCGGCTCGGGCGCGAGCCGTGAGCGCCTTACGCCGCGCCTTCGGCGACGACGTGGCGGGCGGCGCCCAGTAGCGCCGCGTCGTCGATGTGCTCGGCCGGGGTGAGGACGGCGACGTCCGCTGCGAGCGAGCCGAGCCCCCGCTCCAGGAGATCCCAGGAGCGTGCGATCGACCCCCCCACGACCAGACACGAGGGTGCGAACGCGGCCACCCACGGCCGCAGGAAGGCGCCGAGGTCGGTGGAGAGGGCGTCGAACGCGTCGCGTGCCCCTTGCTCTCCCGTCCGTGCCCGGTGCGCGATCTCCACGACCTCGACGCTCTCCGCCCCGTAGCGCGCGAGGAGCGCACGTCGCGAGATTCGCTCTTCGACCGGAGCGTTGCGGAAGAGCACGCGGTACAGCTCTCCCCCTGGAGGCACGCGCCCTCCGCTGCGCACGATCGAGCCGTGCTCGAGAAACGCCGAGCCGAGCCCGGTCCCGATCGTGACCCCCAGCGCGCGGTCGTGGCCCCGGGCGGCGCCGGCCCACCACTCGCCGAGGAGGAACGCCTCGGCGTCGTTCAGGAAGCGGACGGCGTGGGGCGGCAGCGAGAGCGCGGATGCCAGCTCGGCGCGCAGGTCCACGCCGGTAGAGCGCCTCCAGCTTGTGCTCGAGCAGGCAGATGCCGCGGTCGTAGTCGAACGGTCCGGGCACGGCGACCCCGGCGGCCTCGACCCGACCGGACCGCGCCGCGGCCACCCCAGCGGCGCGGATGCGGCAAACGAGGTCGTCCCGACCGGCGCCGGCGGTCAGCTCCTCGCGTACGCGGCTTCCCGAGACGACCGTCGCCGAGCCCAGGGCGACCGTTGCCGCGGACACGTGCGTGCCTCCGAGGTCGAGCGCGACGACCGAGCCCGCGGCAGTCACTTCACGAAGGCCTTGACCACCTTGCATGCCGGGCCGCGCCGCCGTTCCAGCCGATAGCTCCCCGACGCTCGCGGGGATCACGAGCGTCTCGGCGTAGGACAGCGGATGGACGTCGCCCCGCTCGGTCTCGACCGCCACCTGCTCCCCAGCGACGAGGTTGAGCACGTGGAACCGCCCCTGCGTCTCGACGGTGACCTCGCTGTCGAAGTCGAGGCGGTCGACCTCGAAGAAGAGCTCGTCGAGCTCGACCGAGCCCGAGCTCGGCGAATCCCGGGCCGGATGTCTTCACGACCGGGTCCTGGACGAGGTCTCGCTGCACGGACTCGCCCCGGCGGGTCGGATCGAGGTTCGCGAAGGCGTGCGCGAGGTGGACGGGTCGCAGCTCTCCGTCGAGGTTCCGCCGGAGCCAGTCGTAGAAGCGCAGCGTGTACAGGTACGGAGTGGCGCTGATCTCCAGCACGAGATTGCCGGCGCCGCTCGCGTGGGGTGTTCCAGCCGGGATCAGGTAGAGGCGGTGCTGCTCGGCGGGATGGGCCTGCAGGAAGCGCTCCGGGTCGAACGGGATCCCGGGTCGCTCGGCCGCTTCGGCCGCTTCGCGGAAGGCGTCGAGGTCGGCGTCCTCGCGAAGACCGAGGAACACCTTCGCCCCCGGTGTCGTGTCCACGACGTAGTAGGTCTCGTGCTGGGTGTACGGGATACCGAAGACGTCACGCGCGTACTCCTCCGACGGATGGCACTGGATCGACAGGTGACCGCCCTCGAGCGTGTCCAGGTAGTCGAGGCGGATCGGGAACGAGGCGCCGAAGCGCGCTGCGACGTCAGGCCCGAGGATCTGCTCGCTCGCCGCGGCCATCAGGAGCTCGAAGCCCACCGCGACGACCTCGTCACCCCCGAGCAGGACAACGCTCTCGGGCGTGATCAGCTCGTACGACCAGGCGAGGTTCGGCGCGTCCGTCGCGATCCCGAGCGTGCGCCGCAGCCACTGACCGCCCCACGGCCCCGGTAGGAACGTCGGCCGCACGCGGAACGGCCGTTCGGCGAGAGCCTGCAGCGACGCGCGCAGCGCCTCGCCCTCGAGCGAGTGCGGAGCCTCGGGTCGGACGAGATCGACGTAGCGGTCGATGCGCGGGAGGAGCGCCTGCTCGTGGCGGTCGAGCAGCGGCCAGTCGACGAAGAGGAGCCGCTGCTCCGAGCCCGCGCTCTCCGACCGGCTGACCGACGTTCCCCGCGATTCCCGCGCGGACGCGCTCGAGGCTCAGCGACTTCGGAATGGCGGCGTACCAGAGGCGATCGTGCGGTTGGAGGGCGCTGCCGGGGCCGAAGAGGACCGTCGTCCCGTCGTGCGCGGGGAGCTCGTGCTGCGGCCCGTCGACCAGCTCGGCCAGATCGCCGTCGAAGATCCGCCCGAAGACGGGATCTCCCGGCAGCACCGCGGTGGCCGTGCGCCGCTCGACCTCGGCCCACGGAGCGAAGAAGTCACGCGCGTCCTCGAGCAGTACGGCGACGTCGAATGCGGCGAGCGCTGCGCCGAGGGACGTGACGAACGCGTCCCAGGGGAGAGCCGCAGGCCCGTCGATCGCCAGCACGCCGAGGTCGCTCGCGGGCGATCTCGGCAGCCAGCGGCTCGAGCCCGCTCTCGACTGCGCCTCCCGACGACCGGGTACCGCGGGTTCGCGTCGTAGCTCATCCCGGCGGGCGCAGCAGGAGGTCGATCGTCAGCGCCGCGCTCCAGGAGAAGTCCCGGGCGCCGAGCGGCTCGCCGGTGGTGGGCGCGTAGTACTCGACGAACCCGGATCGCGTCACGAGCTCGAGGGTCAGCTCCGCCAGCCGCCGCGCCTCCTCGCCGAGCCCGGCCTGCTCCAGACCCCGAGCGAGAAACCAGTTGACGTTGACCCAGACCGGCCCTCGCCAGTAGCGGTACGCGTCGAAGGCGAGGCTCGCCTTCGACGCCGAGGTCACGGGCCAGGGCGCCTCCGGCGACGGCCCGAAGCGCTCCGGAGCCCAGAGCGCCTCGTCGAAGAGGCGCCGAGCCTGCGCCGAGCTCGGAACGCCCCCGTAGAGGGGAAAGAGCCCGTCGATGGTCTCGCCGGCCAACTCGTCGCCTCCGTCCTCGACGTACAGCGCTCGCCGCTCGTCCCAGCGCTCCGAGAGCGCCGTTCGGAGCCGCTGCGCGGCGTCGCGTGCGCGACGCCCATCGGCGCCGAGCTCGCGCCGGAGCTCGGCCAGATCGTCCTCGGCCGTCGCGAGGATCGAGTTGAACGTCAGGTCGACGAAGACGAACGGCTCGTCCGCGAGCGAGGCGGGACGGTACTCGTGCTCGCGGAGGTGCTCGACGAGAAAGCGGTACCGCAGGTAGTCGTCGTCCGTCGGTCTCTGCTCGGCCGCCACGACGCGCCGGTCCGTGCGCTCGACGGCCGCCGACTCGTCGACCGCGAGCCTCGCGAGGGCCGCGTCGAAGCGAGGCGAGTTGTCGGCCGCCTCCCAGGGGTGGAGGACGACCACCAGACCGTCCTCGTTCGCGCGGGTCGCGTGCAGCCACCGGTGCCAGCGCTCGAGCGCCGGCACGACCTCTTCGAGGAATCCGATGTCGGGATCGGCCTCGTGCAGCACCCGCACCGCCGTCGCGAGCACCGGCGGCTGCGTGATCCCGCTCGTCGCGACCGCGGGGGCGCCGTCGCAGGCGGCGGACCCCCAGAGCTCGGGGCCGGGGGAGTAGTCGGGATTCGGCACGTGGAAGACGATGTGCGGGACCATTCCGTCCTCCCACTGGCCGAGCAGGAGCGACCGCACCTCGGCTCGCCCGCGAGCCGGGTCGACGCATGCGAGGCCGATCGCGATCAGCGCCGAGTCCCAGTTCCACTGGTGCGGGTAGAGGTCGCGACCGGGCCGGACGAAGGAGCCCATGTCGTTGCCGGCCAGGACGGCACGGGCCTTCTCGACCAGCGCTCCTCGATCCCGCGTCCCTCCTGAGCCTCTCCCGCCCACTCGGTCAGACCGCGGCCGCGGCGATGGCTACCGGCTCGGGCTCTGCCACGACCGGACGGCCGGTGATCGCGCCGATCATGTCGGCCGTTCGCTGCGCGGCTGCCGTGGGGCCGAGCCGACCGGTGAGGACTGCTTCCAGCATCGCCTGCAGCTGGGCCGACACGCGGGGATACGACGGCAGCCACGGCCTGCTCGCGGCGGTCTCGAGGAGCTCCGCCGTGCGAGAGAGGAAGGGTGCGTCGGGCGCGACGAGCTCGATCGCCGAGCGACGGGAGGGCGTGCGGCCGCTCGAGCGCGCGAAGCGGGCGAGGGCCTCCGGCTCGACGACCCGCTCGAGCAAGCGCATGGCGAGTCCTGGCTGGTCGGCCTGACGGAAGACGGCGAACATCATCCCGCCCGCTACGCTCGCCGGAGCGCCTCGGGGCCCGGCGGGCACGTGCGCGAAGCCGAAGTGGTCCCACACCTCGGGGTGAGGAACGCCGAGCGCGTCGGCGAGCGCCTCGCCTTCGTAGCTTCCGCCGAAGCTCAGCGCCGCGTGCCCCTCGGCGAGCAGGCGGATCGTCTGGTTCCACTCGTACCCGACGACGTGGAGCGGGACGAGCCCTTCCTCGACGAGGTTCCGGAGGAAACGGAGCGCCTGGGCCGTCGCAGGCGAACCGAGCATGACGCCCTCGGGCCCGAGAACCTGCACGCCGTTCGACGCCAGGAATGCGATCAGGAAGTAGGCGGTCGCCTCGTGCGCGCGCGAGCCGCCGGGCATGACGATCGGGCTCGGCACGCCCGCGTCCGCGAGCGCCCTCCCGACCGTTCGGAGATCGGCCCAGGTCCGGGGAGGCTCGAGACCGAGCGCTCCGAGCGCATCGCGCGCGTACCAGAGCCCGGCGACGTCGGCGAACGGCGAGACGCCGAAGGTCTTGCCGTCGTACCGGTTCACGCGCACCAGGGGAGCGAGGAAGTCCACCTCGTGCTCGTCGTGGACCCATTGCTCGTTCAGCTCCTCGAGCGCATAGATGAAGCCGGCAGCGGCGAACTCGGGCGCCCACACGTTGTCGAGAAGTGCGACATCGGGCGCTTGTCCTTCTGCGACCGCGTGCCTGAGCGTGTGGTGCAGCGAGTGCCCCGGCACCTCGACGACGCTGATCCGGTTGCCTCCGCCCGCGGCCTCCCGAACCATGCGCGCCCACGGTCCTTCCGCCGGGACGATCACGCGGATCTCCGGCTGATCGGGTCGGCGGCTCAGCCAGTGCGGGTTGACGAACGAGCCGCGCCGCCGGTGGCGGAGGATCACGCCTTCGTCGGCGAGCTCCGTCAGCGCACGGGTCACGGGCGTGCGGCTGATCTCGAAGCGGTGGCACAGCTCGTGCTCGGTCGGAAGCCGCTGCTCCAGGCCGTAGCGGCCGCCGAGGATCTCTTCGAGGAGAAGCGTCTTCAGCTGGAAGTAGAGCGGGATCGGTAGCTGGGGATCGATCTCCATCGCTTCCTCGATCGGTTCGGCACAGGCCACTGTAGTAGCGGGGATTATTGCCATGCGAACGTAGCAATTGCTCCCGAGGGTCGCTATGATCGACCGCTCGCAGATCCGGCCAGACAGGGGAACGATGAGCGACGTCTCGCTCGGGCGGGCACCGACGACGAGCCCGGAATCCGACGCGGAGTTGATCGGACGGGCCAAGGCGGTTCTCGACGCCAACTGGCTCGGCCACGCGACGTCCCCGTCGCCGCGGCTGTACCCGCACCAGTGGAGCTGGGACGCCGCCTGCATCGCGATGGGGTACGCCTCCTGGAACCAGGCGAGAGCGGAGCAGGAGCTGCGGTCGTTGTTCTCCGGGCAGTGGCGGAACGGGTTGCTGCCGCACATCGTCTTCACCGACGGCGCGCGCTACTTTCCGGGCCCCGACTTCTGGGGCGTCGATCGCTCGCCGGACGCCCCCGGGCAGCCGCGGACCTCCGGGATCGTCCAGCCTCCGATCCACGCCACGGCCGTCTGGCGCGTGTACAGCCGCGGCGCCGACCGGCAGCGAGCGGCCGTCCTTCCTGGAGGAGCTCTTTCCACGTCTTCGGGCCTGGCACGAGTACCTCTACGCCGAGCGCTGCCGAAACGGAGACGGTCTCGCCGAGATCTGGCACCCGTGGGAGTCGGGAATGGACAACTCCCCGCTCTGGGACGAGGCGCTCGCCCGGATGTCGCTGGATCCCACCCGCATGCCCGAGTACGAGCGCGTCGACGTGCGGGTCGCGGACGCGTCGGAGCGTCCATCCGATGCGGAGTACGACCGCTACGTCTATCTCGTCGGGCTGTTCCGCCGGCTCGCGTACGAGCCTTCCAGGATCAGAGCCGAGGCGCCGTTCGCGCTGCAGCCCGTTCTCTTCAACTCCCTGCTCGTCCGGTCGAACCGCGATCTGGCGGAGATCGCACGCGTCGTGGGCGCCGACCCCGCTCCCTTCGAAGCCTGGGCGGAGGCCACGGCCGCCGGCCTGGACGGCCTGTGGGACGAGGAGCAGGCCCTCTACGTGGACTACGACGTCATCGCCGACGAGCGGGTGGGTGTCGGCACCGCCGCGGGTCTCGCCCCACTATACGCAGGTGTGCCGGCCGCGGAGCCGGGCGGCGCGGATGGTCGAGCGCCTGGCGGGCTCGCGCGTGCCGGTCGGCGCCTCGGGTTGGGCCGTCACGAGCCTCTCGCCCGACGACCCGGGCTTCCAGCCGACGCGCTACTGGCGCGGGCCGGTGTGGCCGATCCTGAACTGGGTGCTCGAGCGCGGTCTCGAGCGCTACGGGTACTCGGAGGAGGCCGAGCAGGTCCGGCAGGCAGTCGTCGAGTTGGGGCGGAGCCAGGGGTTCTGGGAGCACTACGACCCGCTCACGGGGCGCGGTCACGGCGCCGAGCAGTTCGCCTGGACCGCAGGTCTCGTCCTCGACCTCCTCACCGACGGCGAACCCACCGCGAGGTCGCGGGAGCGGGGACATTGACTTCGACCGGATTTCTTGTTACACCCGCATGACAAATCGTGTGGAGCATCGGATACAGCGCACGGATCGCAGGCACGTTGCGCGCATGCATCCACCGAGCGCGGGGCTCGCAGGACAGTCGTCGGCGTGCGGTTGCCGCAGGGGCAGCGCATGCCGCCTATCGGCACAGGAGGGACCCCTATGAGCAGTGATCACGACAGCTCGACTGTCGGCTGGGACGACTCGCTGGACAGGCGAGACCTACTGGTGCGGGCCGGCGGCGCCGGTGCGCTCCTCGCCCTCGGGGGCATGGCGGGCGCAAGCCGGGCGCTCGCGGGACCGACGCAGAACGCCGGCAAGGTCACGGCCTTCTTCGGACAGTTCGGCGCGATCGCCGAGCAGGAGGGAATTCGCAAATACGTCTTCAAGGGCTTCAACGGGGACGTCGACCCCGTCTTCGTACCGATCACCGCGCCGACCCAGTTCGTCGACCGCGTGCGCGCGGAGGCGAAGGCCGGCAAGGGCAACCTCGATCTTCTGATCGGGCTGCACGGCGACTTCGTCACGTTCCAGAACGAAGGCCTCATCCGCGGCGTCGACGACGTCGCCAAGAAGGTCAAGACCTTGCCCCCCGCGCTCGTGAAGATCGGGAAGCTCGGGACCAAGACGCAGTACTACATTCCGCAGTCGCAGGCGACCTACGTTATGGTCGCGAACAAGAGCGTCCTCAAGTACATGCCCAAGGGCGCCGACATCAACGCGCTCACGTACGGGCAGGTCTACGGCTGGGCCAAGGCGATCCGGAAGGGCACCGGCCAGAATAGGTTCGGGCTTCCCGCCAGCAGCACCGGGCTCATCCACCGCTTCCTCCAGGGCTTTCTCGTCCCGTCCTTCACGGGCGGCTTCGTCACGAACTTCCGCTCGAAGGACGCGGTGCACGCCTGGGACTACATGCGCCAGCTCTGGCAGTACACGCATCCACAGTCGCTCACGTACGGGTTCATGCAGGATCCGCTGCTGAGCGAGGAGGTGCTGCTGGCCTGGGATCACGTCGCCCGGCTGAAGACGGCGCTCGACCAGCGCTCGGACCTCGTCGCCTTCCCGGTTCCGAAGGGGCCGAAGGGACGTGCGTACATGCCCGTCATCGTCGGGATGGCAATCCCGAAGAACGCACCGAATCCCGCAGGCGCGAAGGCGTTGATGCAGTGGATGCTGCGCATCAGCGCCCAGGCGCAGATCCTGTCCATCGACGGCTTCTTCCCGGTCGTCCCGGGGCGGCTGTCGAAGACCCTCTCACCGGGGCTGCGCGCGGAAGCGGCGGCGGTCGGCAGGCAGCAGAAGGCGAAGGACGCGGTTCAGGCCTTGCTCCCGGTCGGGATCGGGGCCGAGGGCGGCAACTTCAACAAGGTCTACATCGACACGTTCACGCGGATCGTGCGCAACGGCGAGGACATCCAGACCGTGCTTAACGACGAGGGCAACCAGCTCCAGGGAATCTTCGACAGGACCGGCGCGCCCTGCTGGGCCCCGGACCCGTCGAGCGGAAAGGCTGCCTGCAAGGTGAAGTAGAGGAGGCGACGAGCTCGACATAGGACGACGACGCGTGACCACGATCGCCCAGGAGACCGCGCTCACGCGCCGACGGCGACGGTGGGAGGTTCTGCCGTACTGGCTGATCCTCCCGACCGTCGCCTACCTTGGCCTGTTCTTCGTCTGGCCGATGATCCAGGGGTTCGGGCTCGCGTTGCGGGACGAGAACGGCAACTGGACGTTCTCGGCGATCGACACGATGGTCCACGACGCGGCGTTCGACGACGCGCTGCGCTTCACGTTCCTCCTGATCCTCGTGATCGTGCCGATCCAGTTCGTCCTCGCGTTCGGCATGGCGCTCCTGCTGAACGCGCGCCTTCGAGGCAGCGGGCTCTTCCTCTACATCTTCCTGCTCCCGCTCGCGATCTCGGACCTGGCGGCCGGCATCGCCTGGTCGGCGATCTTTACGGAGAAGGGCTACCTGAACACGATCCTGGAAGGCACCGGAGTCATCGACCAGCCGTTCATCTTCCTCGACCCGACCTCGAGGACGCAGCTCCTGCTCTGCGTCGCCGTCGCCGAGATCTGGCGGTCGACGACGTTCATGATGGTCATCCTCTTCGCCGGGCTGCAGGGGATACCCGCGCGATTACGTCGAGGCTGCGGAGGTGTTCGGCGCGGGCTTCCTCCAGCGCGTCCGCCACGTGATCTTCCCGATGCTGAAGCCCTCGATCCAGGTCGCGCTCCTCCTTCGCCTGATCTTCGCGTTCGAGGTCTTCGCCGTCGTCATCGCGTTGACTGGGTCCGGCGCCCAGGTGCTCGCGTCGGAGGCATACAAGTGGCAGACGACCTATGAGAACGAGCACGTCGCGGCCGCGTACTCGATGGTCATCCTCGGGCTGTCGCTGGCGGCGGCGGCGGTCGTGCTCGTCACACTGCGCACGCCTCGGGAACGGAGGCTCCGGTGACGGCGCTGCGGCGGGTCCGGCTCGGACGCGCCCTCGCGTACGTCGCGGCCATCGCCATCTCGATCTTCATCCTTGCGCCGATCTACCTCATCACCATCTCCGCGTTCTCGACCACCGACGCCGTCTACGACTACCCGCGGCAGCTGCTCCCGCGGCACGCCTCGACGGAGACGATGCGATTCTTCCTCAACTCGGACGGCGTGATCGGCTCGCTCGAGCGGAGCATCGAGGTCGTGGCGATCACGATCGTCCTCTGCATCGTGATCGGCACGCCTGCGGGCTACGCGCTGGCGCGCTTCCCGTTCCGGGGAGGCAACACGTTCCAGCTCTCGATCGTGAGCACCCGCGCGTTCCCGCTGATCATCATCGCGGTGCCGCTCGCCGTGACCTACCTGGAGGTGGGAATCGACGACACCGTGTACGGCGTCGCCCTGGCCCACGTCGCCTTCACGCTGCCGCTCACGGTGCTCATCACCGCGAGCGTGTTCGCCGGGATCTCGTACGAGCTCGAGGAGGCGGCGATGACCCTCGGCTGCAGCCGCGCTGTCCGCGTTTCGCAAGGTCGCGCTGCCGCTCGCGCTGCCCGGAGTCGCAGCCGCGTCGATCTTCGTCTTCGTGACGTCGTGGAACGAGGTGTTCGCCGCGGCGATCCTGACGCTCCGGAACCGGACTCTGCCGGCGCAGGTGCTGGCCGCGCTCGACGCGTCGCCGCTGAACTATCGACTCGCCGGCGGCTTCTTCCTCCTGGCGCCTGCGCTCCTCGTCATCTTCTTCATCCGCAAGTACCTGGTCACGACCTGGGGGCGGGTGGCCCGCTGACATGAACGACTCCGGTCGAGAGGAGGCGCGAGGGAATGGCTGACATCCGCTTCGAGCGCGTGCGCAAGAGCTTCGGCGACTTCACTGCCGTCGACGGGGTCGACCTGGAGGTGAAGGATCGCGAGTTCGTCGTGCTGCTCGGTCCCTCGGGCTGCGGAAAGACGACGCTGCTGCGGTGTCTCGCCGGCCTCGAGCGTGTCGACGACGGCAGAGTCTCGATCGGCGGTCGCGACGCCACCGACCTGCCGCCGCGCAAGCGGCGCATCGCAATGGTGTTCCAGAGCTACGCGGTCTTCCCGCACATGAAGGTGTACGACAACATCGCCTTCGGTCTGCGGATGCAGAAGGAGAAGAAGGACGTGATCGACGAGCGCGTGCGCTCCTCGGCGGGCCTGCTCCACATCGAAGAGCTCCTCGACCGATACTCCTCGCAGCTCTCCGGAGGACAGCGCCAACGGGTGGCGGTCGCGCGCGCGATCGCCACGAAGGCGGACGTCCTGCTCATGGACGAGCCGCTCTCGAACCTGGATGCGCTCCTTCGTCTCGAGATGCGCGCGGAGCTGAAGACACTCCTGCAGAGCCTCGACGCGACGACCATCTACGTCACCCACGATCAGGTCGAGGCGCTGAGCATGGGCGACCGCATCGCGGTCATGAACAAGGGCCACATCGTCCAGCTCGGCAACCCGCTCGAGGTGTACGACAATCCGGCGGACACCTTCGTCGGAGGCTTCATCGGCTCGCCGCCGATGAACTTCCTCGAGGCCGAGGTGTCGAACGCGGGCAGCGCGCCGACCATCCAGCTCAGCGGCGGGTCCTTCCCATTTCCCGGTGATGCGGCGGCGCTCGCCGGTCACGACCTCCTGCTCGGCATCCGCGCGGAGTCCATCGGCGTGGAGACCGCGCCCGCCGAGGGGTTGATTCGGAGCACGGTGATCGTGCTCGAGCCCCTCGGCTCGCACAATCTCCTCACCGTCCGCTCCGGCGAGGACGCGCTGAAGGTGGCGGTCAGCCCGGAGCTCTTCCCTCTGCCGGAGAGCGAGGTGTGGCTGCGGCTCGCGCCTACGCGCATCCGCTGGATGGATCGGGAGACGGGCACCCATATCCAGACCGGCGTCGAGGAGCTGGCCACGGAAAAGGCCGTCGTCATCACGTGACACCCCTGGCGCCCGAGCGCCGCAAGGTCATCGTCGACCCGTTCTTCCGTTCCATGGACGACGTCTTCTCGCCGGCCCAGGTGGAGCGGCTGGCGGCCAGCGTCGAGATCGTCTGGGGGCGCGACGAGCCGATGCCGCTCGAGGAGTTCACGGCGTCGCTGCCCGACGCGTTCGCCGTGGTCACGGGGGGCTGGCGGTACGGCGACGTCCTGGAGGACGCTCCGAATCTGCGGGCGATCCTGACCGTCTCCGGAGGCTGGCCGCCCGAGCTCGACTACTCGCACTGCTTCGAGCGCGGAATCCGCGTGCTCTCCGCCGCGCCCGCCTTCGCCGCGGCCGTCGCCGAGATGGCCCTGGCGCTCGCGCTCGCGTGCGGACGCGACCTCGTGGCCGAGGACCGAGCCATGCGGGCCTCCGAGGAGCGCTTTCTCGACAGCGCGAGCACGCTGGAGACGTCCCTCCTCTTCGGGAAGCCCGTGGGCTTCGTCGGATTCGGGAACATCGGACGGCGCCTGCGCGGCCTCCTCGAGCCGTTCGGGTGTGAGATCCGTGCCTACGACCCGTGGCTGACCGACGCGTACCTGCTCGCGGAAGGCGTCGAGCCGTCGGGCCTCCCGCAGCTCCTCGAGGCGTCGCGGGTCGTCTTCGTGCTGGCGACGCCGACGACGGAGAACAGGGCGCTGCTCTCGCGCGAGCTGCTCGAGCTTCTGCGCCCGGACTCGGTTCTCGTGCTCGTGAGTCGCGCGCACGTCGTCGATTTCGACGCGCTCACGGAGCTCGTCCTCGCCGGGCGCTTCCGTGCCGCGATCGACGTCTACCCCTCGGAGCCGCTCGACCCGGAGCATCCGATCCGAGGGGCGTCGCACGCCGTCCTCTCGCCCCATCGTGCGGGGCTCGTGCGCGAGGCGCTGCTCGAGATCGGCAGCCGCGTCGTCGACGACCTGGAAGCCATGGTCGAGGGACTGCCGCCGCGCCGTCTGCAGCTCGCCGAGCCGGAGCTCGCGAGCCGCTACGTCAGGACAACCACTCTCACGAGGCAGCGATGACACATGCGCCCCCGCTCGCGGGCCTGTGCTCCTACGAGGAGGCGGCCCGAGCGCACGGGTCGGTCGACGAGGCGGTGCGTTTCCTGCGCCGACTCGCGCGCATCGAGCACCGGACGCTGCTCGTCCTGGCGGCGCACGTGAACGCCGTCCCGGAGTGGGAGGCCAAGTGCGCGCTCTCCCTGCACATCTGGCAGGACGCGGAGCACTGCGCCTGGCTCCGCGAGCGGGTCACCGAGCTCCGCAAGCCTCCCCACTACCTCGACCGGCCCGACGACGCCGCGCTGGAGGCCTTCTTCGAGGAGCTGCTCCGCTCGCGCACGACACGCGAGCTTCTGACAGGCGTGTACCGCGTGCTGAAGCCGGGCGTCACAGCGGCGATCGAGGAGCACGCTCGGCGGGCGAACCCGCTGGCGGAACAGCCCACGCTCCGCCTGCTCCGCTTCGTGTTGCTCGAGGAACGCGAGCAGCTCGAGTGGGCGACGCGGGCGCTCGACGCGCTGGGCGGTGTGGAGGAGGAATGGGAGCACCATCTCCGGACCCATCTACGTGCGGCCGGCGGCGTCTCCGGAGAGGGCGAGCGCGCCGTCGAGCTTCCTCCACCCCGCGCAGACGAGCCCCTGGAGCTCGTCCGGACACCGCGTCGGGACCCACGCTTCACACGACTCTGGAGTTCGCGCGGCCGCTTGCCGGGATACGACGCGCACGCGGACGAGGTGCGCTGGAGGATGCTCTACGTCCGGCTCACCGAGATGCACGTGCCGGAGCTGCTCGCGCTCACGCTGTACGAGTGGCCGGACGCGGCGTTCGAGGTACACCGTGACCTCGCTCGCCACCTGTGGGACGAGGCCCGTCACGCGATGATGGGCGAGGTCGCATTCGAGACGGCAGGCGTCGACTGGCAGTCGGTGCCGCACGAGCTCGCGTTCGCGGAGCATCCCAACACGACCCTCGAGCCGCGGGAGCGGTATGCGCTCCTCTACCACGCCGAGCACGCGGTCATGGGGCGCAAGCCGGGCGGGAAGCCCTCGCAGCACGCGGCCGCCCTCGCCTCGGGCGATGCGCTGACGACGCTCTTCCAGGACTACGACTGGGCCGACGAGGTCCTGCACGTCCACATCGCGCGCCGCGTGCTCGCGACGGCATTCGAGAGCGCGGACGAGCGAGACGAGGCCGGAGCACGAGCCTGGGACGGGTACGAGCGCATCACCGCCCAGGATCAGGCGCTCGACCGCTCGGACTGGTGGAACGAGTTCTACGCCGGCGTCCGCGGTCGCTCCACGTGACGTCCTGGGAGGATCTCGACTACCGCCCGTCCTTCCCGGAGGGCTACCGCCCGGGCATCGGGATCGTGGGCTGCGGCGGGATCGTCCGGTCGGCGCACCTTCCGAGCTACGCGCGGTACGAGCAGCGGGTCGTGGGCGTGTACGACGTGCGCCCCGACGCGACGGTGGGCGTGCGACGAGGAGTTCGGCGTCGAGACGATCTTCGACGAGCTCGACGAGCTCCTCGAGCATCCGGAGGTCGAGATCGTCGACATCGCAACGCATCCCGGCGTGCGCCCCGCGCTCGTCCGGAAAGCCCTCGCCGCCGGAAAGCACGTCCTCGCCCAGAAGCCGCTCGCAGAGGACCTCGAGACCGCCCGCGAGCTCGTGCGGGAAGCGGAGGAAGCCGGCCTCGCACTGGCGGTCAACCAGAACGGTCGCTGGGCGCCGGCATGGCGAGTCGCCACGTTGCTCGTCGAGCAGGGAGCGATCGGAGAGGTCGTGGCCGTCAGCCATCTCTACGACCACAGCTTCGCCTTCACGCTCGGAACCGTCTTCGACGGGATCGAGCATCTCGTTCTGTACGACTACTCGGTCCACTGGTTCGACATCACTCGCTGCTGGCTCGAAGGCAAGACGGCCACGACCGTGCGGGCGCGCGAGTATCGAATCCCGAACCAGCCTCGCGAGAGCACCGCGCCGTGGGGCGCGTGGGCGACGATCGAGTACGAAGACGGCTCGAGCGGCTCCATCCGCGGAATCGGTGGTTCGGCGACGGCGCGGCCGTCGAAACCGTTCTGGATCCACGGCACCGAAGGAACGATCCGGGGCCACGTGCTCGGGTCAGGCCCGACGCCGGGCTCCGAGCTCGTCGAGCTCGAGCGCGACGGAGCCAGAACACGCTTCGACCTCGACGGCACGTGGCACTCACAGGGTTTCGCCGGCACGCTCGGGGAGCTCGTCTCCGCTGTCGCCGAGGGACGCGAGCCGTACAACTCGGCCCGGCACAACCTGCTGTCGCTCGAGCTCACGCTCGCCGCCTGCCGCTCGGCCGAGGAGGATGGGAGACCGGCTGCGATCGGCGTCTCCGAGCAGCGCCGATGAGGGCCGCGGTCATGGACACCGTGATCGGAGGGCGGGACGACGCCGAGGTCTTCGCCCGCGCGAAGCAGATCGGGTGCGCAGGCGTCGAGATCGTCGCCGGTCGACAGGACCTGCGCGATTCGAGTGGAGCCCGTCTGCAGGCGCTCCGGCGCGCCCAACAGGCGACGGGGCTCGAGCTCCACGCCCTCGTGCTCGGCGAGCACAACGAGAGGGGCGGCCTGGCGGACGAGAGCGCGGACGCGGCGGGTCGCGCGCGGGACGACGTCGTCGACGCGCTCGGGTGGGCGCACGAGCTCGGGGCCGACGTGATCCTCGTCCCGTTCTTCATGCGCTCGGAGCTCCGGAGCGAGGCCGACGTCGATCGTGCGGCGGACGCGTTCCGAGCGCTCTGCCCGGTCGCAGCCGAGCGGGGCGTCGCCCTCGGGTTCGAGGGAACCCTCTCCGCGGACGAGACCCTCTCGCTCGCCGCGCGCGTGGGCTCGGACGCATTCTGCGTCTACTTCGACCTCGCGAATCCGCTCGCGAAGCGCGGCCTCGACCCGCCTTCGGAGATCAGGGCGCTCGGCGCTCTCATCCGGCGCGTCCACGTCAAGGACACGCGCGCGACTGCGGGCGACTGTCGTCCGGGACGGGGCCGGGTGGACTTCGCGGAGTGCGCACGCGCGCTCTCGGAGATCGGCTACGACGGTTGGCTCACGCTGGAGACGCCACCGGCTCCGCCGCCGCTCGTCGCGCGCGACCTGAGCTTCACGCGGACGGTGTTCCCCGCGCTGGACGGTGCGCTCAGGTGGCCTCGCCTGGGGGCGTTCTCGCGCGACTTCGGGAGAGGCGAATGGGAGCAGCTCGCGCAGACGTTCGCTCGCCTGGGGCTCGAGCTGACGCAGCTCGACGGAGCGCTGCTCGACGACTGCCTGGAGAACCCCGACTCCGCGGTCGTGGGCCGTGCGGTCCTCGAGTCGCGAGG
>CAWHPO010000004.1:0-76378 GCA_963831285.1 uncultured Gaiellaceae bacterium
CCGACGGCATGCTCGAGATCGGCGCGATGGTCACCTACGCGCAGCTCATGGGGTCGTCGGAGGTCGAGGTCTCGCGCCCGATCCTCGCGGAGGTCGCGGCGACGATCGCCGACGTCCAGGTGCGAAACCGCGGCACGATCGGCGGCAACGTGTGCGTGAGCGACCCGACGAACCACCTGCCGCCGCTCCTCGTCGCGCTCGACGCGACCTTCACGATCCGCGGCCAGGACGGCGAGCGGACGGTCTCGGCCGACGAGTTCTTCCTCGGCGTCTACCTGACCGCGGTCGGGGAGGGCGAGCTCCTCACGACGGTCAACGTCCCGCCCTCGACCGGCGCAGGTGACGGCTTCGCCGGCCTCACGGTGGGCAAGCACGGGACCTACGTCGTGAACGCCGCGGCCTCGGTCTCGGGCGCTGCCGCCCGCATCGCGATCGGCTGCGTGGGCGCCTCGCCCGTGCGTGCCCAGGAGATGGAGGAAGCGCTCGCCGGCAGCGACTTCTCCGAGGACGCGGTTCGCGCGGCCGCCGAGGGCCTCGGCTCGTCGCTCGATCCGCCGTCTGACGTGCACGGCTCGGGAGACTTCAGGCGCCATCTCGCCGAGGTGTCCGCGATCCGCGCCGTCCTGCAGGCGGCGGGGAGGAGGAAGGAGTAGTGCCGGCCCCCGTCACGAGCATGCCCGTCTCGCTCGAGATCAACGGCGAGCAGGTCGAGCTCGAGGTGCCGACGCGGCGCCTGCTCGTCCACTTCATCCGCGACGACCTCGGCCTCACGGGGACGCACGTCGGCTGCGACACGGGCAACTGCGGCGCCTGCACGGTGCACCTGAACGGCGAGCCCGTGAAGAGCTGCATGCTGCTCGCGGTCCAGGCCGAGGGCGCGAAGATCACGACGATCGAGGGTCTCGCCGGCGACGGCGAGCTGACGGCGCTCCAGCAGGCTTTCAACGAGCACCACGCCCTGCAGTGCGGCTACTGCACGCCGGGAATGCTGATGAGCGCGACCGCGCTCCTCGAGCGCACTCCCAGCCCGTCCGAGGAGGAGGTCCGCGTCGCGCTGCAGGGGAACATCTGCCGCTGCACGGGCTACGTGAACATCGTCGAGGCGGTCGTGGCCGTGGGGAACAGCGGATGACCGTCGTCGAGGAGACCACGACTCTGAAGAAGGGCTTCGTCGGGCAGTCCATCCCGCGCAAGGAGGACCGGCGGCTCGTCCAGGGCCAGGGCACGTACTTCGACGACGTGCGCCGGCACGGCATGGGCTACGTCCACTTCGTCCGCTCGCCGTACGCCCACGCGAAGATCGTCTCGATCGACGTCGCGAAGGCCCTCGAGCTCGAGGGCGTGTACGGGACGATCACGGGCGACGAGGTCGCGATCCACACGGATCCCTTCTTCGAGATGTCCGTCGAGCCTGGTGGGAACATCAAGGATTACGCCCTCGCCGTCGGGCGCGTCCGGCACATGGGTGAGCCCGTAGCCGCGGTCTGCGCCGCGACCCGCGAGCTCGCACGCGACGCCGCCGAGCTGATCGAGGTCGAGTACGACCCGCTCCCCGTGCTCGTCGAGGCGGAGGAGGCGCTGAAGGACGAGACGATCCTCCACGACGACGCCGGCTCGAACGTCGTCTGGTCGGGCGTCTTCGACTGGGGCGACGTCGACGCGGCGCTGGCCGAGGCCGACCACGTGGTGAAGATCGACCGTCTCCACTTCCATCGCTTCTCGTCGACGCCGCTCGAGTGCGCCGGCGCGCTCGTCGAGTACGACAAGGGCACGGGCGAGTGGACGCTCACCTGCAACCACCAGATGCCCGGGGTGGGCGCGATCTGGATGGCGCCCGCGCTGCGCGTGGGGATCGACAAGCTTCGCTTCGTCACGCACGACATCGGCGGCGGCTTCGGGAACAAGATCTGCCTGCATCCGCAGTACGTCGTCCTCTGCCTCCTCGCGCGAAAGCTCGGGCGGCCCGTCCAGTGGACCGAGTGGCGCACGGACCAGCACACGGCGAACGCCCACGGCAACGAGCGCACGTTCCTGGACGTCGAGGTCGGCGTGATGGCCGACGGGACGATGACGGGCTTCAAGGTCAAGGCGCTCGACGACTGCGGCGCGTTCCCGCGCTACGAGCCGCTCGGTTGCATCATCTGGGCCCAGGTCACGCCGGGGATGTACTCGTGGCGGAACGTTCGCGTGGACTTCACGCAGGTGTGCACGAACAAGTCGCCGGTCTCGCCGAACCGGGGCTACTCGCGGATGCAGCACCTCTGGCTGACCGAGCGGATCGTCGACATCGTCGCCGCCGAGCTCGACCTCGACCCGGTCGAGGTGCGCAAGCGCAACTACGTGAAGGCCGAGCAGATGCCGTACGAGACGCCGAACGGCTGCGTCTACGACTCGGGCGACTACGCGGCCGCGCTCGACATCGCGCTCGACCTCATCGACGTCGGGTCGATCGAGGAGCGGCGCCGGGAAGCGGCCGCGCGCGGCAAGCTCCTCGGCTTCGGGATCGGCTCGACGCTCGACTCGGGGACGAACAACTTCGGCCAGTCGACGCTCCTGAACCCCGATCTCCAGTTCTCCGGGAACAACGAGGCGGCGTCGGTGAAGCTCGACATCTTCGGCGAGGTCGTGGTGACGCTCGGTACCGTCCCGCAGGGACAGGGCCACGAGACGACGGCGGCGCAGGTGGTCGCCGACATCCTCGGCTGCTCGCCCGAGCAGGTGAACGTGCGGCGCGGCCACGACACGTGGTTCAACTCGCACGCGGGCTTCTCCGGCACGTACGCGAGCCAGTTCGCGTTCACCGGGCTCGGGGCGGTGAAGGGGGCCAGCCGAGCTCTTGCGCGACGAGATGATCCAGCTGGCCGCGGCCGTCCTGCAGGCGCCGCCGGAGGCGATCGAGCTCGCGGACGGGTTCGCGCGGATCAAGGACGGGCCCGAGGAGGCGGCGCTGCCGTTCATGGCCCTCGGCGCGATCGTCAACGCGAACAACGCGTTCCTGCCGCCCGACTTCAACCCGACCCTGAACCACCGCTACGTCTGCCGCCCGTACTTCGGGATGGTCGACACGGAGAAGAAGACGGGGCAGCTCACGCTCACGTACGCGACGCAGATCCACTGCGCCGTGGTCGAGATCGACCCGGAGACGGGCGAGGTGGACCTCGTCGACTACGCGGCGGTGGACGACTGCGGCGTGCGGATCAACCCGCAGATCGTCGAGGGGCAGGTGCACGGTGCGACGGCGCACGCGATCGGCGCCGCCCTCCACGAGGAGTTCGTCTACGACGAGGACGGAACGCTCCTCACCGCGAACTTCTACGACTACCACGTGCCGCACGCGCTCGACATGCCCCCGCTCAAGACCGGTGCGATGGAGTCGCCGTCGCCGGTCGCGCCGCTCGGCGCGAAGGGCATGGGCGAGGGCGGCGGCGGAGGGATCCACTGCATCTGCTCGGCGATCCAGGACGCACTGCGCGGCGCCGGCGGCGCCATCGTCCAGACGAGCTGCAACCCGCCCCATAGGGTGTGGGCGATGCTCCGGGAGCCGAAGTCCGCGGGCGCGACCGTGACGGTGACGTCGAGGTGATCGTCTCCGGCACGAAGGAGCTCGCCGCGCCCCGGCAGACGGTCTGGGGCGTCATCAACGAGCCGGCGGAGATGGCGAAGCTCATGCCCGGCGTCGAGTCGTTCGAGATCTCCGACGAGAGGCACTGGTCGGCGAAGGTCAAGGTGCCGCTCGGGCTCGGCGGCCTCAAGATGACGATGAACTTCGAGAAGCTGGAGGAGCGCGAGCCCGAGTTCGCGTCCATGCGCGCGAAGGGCCAGGGCGTCGGCGCGCTCATGGACATGACGACGTCGTTCACGCTCTCCGAGCAGGGTGACGGCACGTCGATGGCGTGGGAGGCGGACGTCAAGATCGCAGGCCCGGTCGGGGCGATGGGCCAGCGCGTGCTGCAGCCGATCGTGAACCAGCAGGTCTCGCAGGTCCTCACGGCGCTCGAGAAGCGCGTCGAGGCGGCGGAAAGCTCGACCGGGGGCGCGGAAGCAGGCATCCATCCCGCCTCGCCGGAGGCCTACGCGGCCGAGCCCGAGGGCCCGACGCACTCCACCGAAGACGCCTGACGGGCGCCGTCGTGCCGCCACCGTTCCGGATCGGCGTCATGCAGCTCACCATGGAGCCGCTCGACGAGATGCTCGAGTCGGCGCGGGTCATGGACGAGGCCGGCATGGACACGATCTGGCTCGCCGAGGCGTACCCGTGGTGGCGCAAGCACGGCATGGAGGCGCGGTCCTCGACCGTCGTCTCCGCGCTCATGGCCCGGGAGACGACGCGGCTGACGATCGGCTGGGGGATCATCTCGCCGTTCACGCGTCACCCGGTGCAAGTTGCGATGGATGCAAGAGTGGTGCAGGAGGCGGCCGGGCCGGGTCGCTTCCTCCTCGGCTTCGGGACCTCGAAGATCTTCCTCAACAACATCCGCTCGCAGACCTCGAAGACGCTCGGCCCCATGCGCGACGCCGTCACGATCGTCCGCGGCGTCCTCGGCGGCGAGCCGTTCGAGTACGAGGGGGACACCTGGAGCGCGTCGGTTCCCGGCCTGAGCCCGGACGCGCATACGCCGCGCGAGTCCCGCCCGTCTACGTCGCCGCGACCGCGCCGAAGATGCAGGCGCTGGCCGGCGAGATCGGCGACGGGTGCCTCACTCCGTCGATCACGACGCCGGCCTTCGTTCGCTACACGCGCGAGAACGTCGCCGCCGACGTCGACATCGGCTGCACGGTGGTCGCGTCGATCCACGAGACCGACCGCGAAGCCGGCCGCGACGGGGCGCGCGAGATCGCGGGGATGTACCTCGCGAACAAGTTCCAGAACATCCGCGGCTCCGCCGACACGCTGCTCGAGCTTGCCGGCATCGAGATGGAGGAGCTCGCACCCGTGGCCGAGGCGATGGAGCAGGGCGGCCGTCTCGCGGCCAAGTCGACGGTGACCGACTCGCTGCTCGACCGCTGCAAGCCGATCGCCGGTACCCCCGACGACTGCATCGCCGCGATCGAGGAGTACCGCGAAGCCGGCTGCACGCACGTGATGCTCGAGCTCTGGGGCGACCGCCGACACGAGCAGATCCGCCTTTTCGGCGAGCAGGTGCTCCCCTCCGTGCGACCCAGGGCGTAGGGCGAGCTATATCTCGCCACTACAGGTGACCGTGACCGACATTCGCATCGACCAGGACCGCCTCGTCGAGTGGGCTTCCCGCGCGATCGGCACTCCGAGCTTCACGGGCTCGGAGGAGGCGATGGCCGAGCTGATGCGCGAGACGTTCCTCGACCTGGGCCTGCAGGTGCAGTGGCAGCAGGTCGAGGAGGGGAGGGCGAACGTGCTCGGGACGCTTCCGGGCGGCGGGGGCGGCCCGAGCCTCATGTTCAACGGGCACATGGACACGTCGTACTCGGGGCGGGAGCCCTGGCTGCGGCACGTCCCCGGCTTCCAGCCGAGCGCGTTCGTCGAGGACGGGCGGCTCTACGGCCTCGGCATCTCGAACATGAAGGGCGCGCTCGCGTGCTACGTCGAGGCGCTGCGCGCTCTCGCCGACGCCGGACTTCGGCTGCGCGGCGACGTCCTCGTCGCGGCCGTCTCCGGCGAGATCGAGAAGACGCAGTGGGGAGACGCGCAGGGCGCCGAGTACCGCGGGTACGGGGCGGGGTCCCGCTATCTCGTCTCGCACGGTGGGGTCGCGGACATGTGCGTCCTCGGCGAGCCGACGGAGTCCAAGGTCGTTCTCGGGCATTTCGGCTCGCTCTGGCTCCGGATCTCGACGCGCGGGCCGTTCGTCCACACCGCGTTCAGCGAGGGCAGGCGCGACGAGAACGCGATCGTCCGGCTCCGCGACGTCCTCGATGCGGTCCTCGAGTGGATCCCGACCTGGGAGGACGACCCCGAGAACGCGTACCGCGGCGCGAAGGCGATCGTCAACGTGGGCGCGGTCGAGGGCGGCTTCGGCTGGCGCGTCTCGCGGACACCGCACCGGGCCGACCTCTTCCTCGATGTTCGCGTCCCTCCGACGAAGGAGATGGCGAGGGCGCGCGGCGAGGTGCTCGACCTGGTGCGCGATCTCGCCGAGCGCTTCCCCGAGCACGGGATCGAGGGCGAGGTGTACGTGACCGCGCCCGGCGCGGAGATCGCCGAGGAGCATCCGCTCGTCGGCGCGCTCGACGCAGCGCACGCGGAGGTCTTCGGCTCGGCGCCGGAGCGCGACGTGACGCGCTGGTTCTCGGACGCCTCCGTCCTCACGCGCTACGGCATCGCGACCGTGAACTACGGGACGTCGACCGGCCTGCTCGACACGGTCAAGGGCGAGAACCTCGAGATCGACGGGCTCGTGCAGACCGCGGAGGTCTACGCTCGGGTCGCGATGAAGGTCTGCGGAGTGACGTGAGCATCTACCAGCTGCCCGCCGACCTCCCGGTGCCCGTGGACGACGGGGCCTGCGACCACCTGCTCGGCCGCCCGCTCCCCTCGCTGACGCTGGAGTCCTCGCAAGGGCCGGTGAGCATGCGCGAGCTCGGGCTCGACCTCGCCGCGCTGTACGTGTATCCGCGGACGGGAGTCCCCGGCCGTCCGACCCCGGCCGCCTGGGACGCGATCCCCGGCGCGCGCGGCTGCACGCCGCAGTCGTGCGCCTTTCGCGATCACGCCTCCGAGCTGGCGGAGCTCGGCGCCCGCGTGGCCGGACTCTCCGCGCAGACCCTCGTCGAGCAGGAGGAGCTCGCCGAGCGCGAGCACATGCCGTTCCCGGTCATCGCCGATCCCGAGCTCAGGCTCGGCGCTGCGCTCGGCCTCCCGACCTTCGTCTTCGAGGGCGCCGAGCTGTACAGGCGCGTCACGCTCGTCCTCGAGGCGGCACACGTCGCGAAGGTCTTCTACCCGGTGTTCCCGCCCGACCGGAACGCGGCCGAGGTCGTCGCGTGGCTGCGGGAGCGGTCGGCCGCGTGAAGCTCGTCAGCTTCGGGCCCTACGACCGGGTCGGGTTCCTCGACGGCGACGAGATCGTCGTCCTCGACGTCGGCTCGATGCGCGAGCTCTTCGAGCACGGGGGCGCCGACGAGACGGACGAGCGAATCCCGCTCGAGGACACGTATCTCCGTCCTCCGATCATCCCGAAGAAGTTCTTCCACACGGCGGGGAACTTCCGCGAGCACGAGGAGGAGTCGAAGCAGGTCGACTGGTCGCACGAGATCGCGCCCTGGATCGTCTTCTTCCAGAACGTCGACGCGATCATCGGCCCGGACGAGCCGGTCGTCTATCCCGAGCACCTGACCGAGGAGCTCGACTACGAGCTCGAGCTCGCGGTCGTCCTGCGCCGGGCCGGGAGCTGGTTCCCGCCGGAGGACGCGACCGAGTACATCGGCGGGTACGTGATCTTCAACGACATCACGGCGCGCGACATCCAGCGCCGGGAGATGCGCTCGGGCGTCTTCAGCTTCTGCAAGGCGATCGAGACCTTCTGCCCGCTGGGGCCGTGGATCGTCACCCCGGACGAGATCCCCGACCCGCACGCGCTCGCGATGGAGCTCCGCGTCAACGGCGAGGTCCGCCAGTCCTCGCACACGAGCCGCATGTCCGTGACGATCCCCGAGATCCTGAGCCACTACTCGGCACTCGGCTACTCGGCGGGCGACGTGCTCTCGACGGGGACGGTCTCGGGCGTCGCCGGCTTCTCGCCCGAAGCCGCGTCGCTCTACCTGAAGCCCGGGGACGTGATGGAGGCGGAGATCGAGCGCATCGGCGTGCTCCGCAACCCCGTGGAGTCCTGGGAAGAGGCTCATGCCGAGCCCGCTCCTCCGCGGGTCCGCTGGTAGCGTCGTCGCGATGGACGAGGGCTTCCGGGTCGAGGTCTCGCTCGACGACGAGGAGCACGGTACGTCGCTCCGGGAGCGGCTGCGGGCCGTGGATCTCGACGACCAGGCGCGCCAGCGCCTCGGGCCCGGCGTCATGGTGACGCGCGACGGCCCGGAGCTGTTCGTCTACACGGCGAGTGAGGAGGCGGCGCAGGAGGCGGAGCGCGTCGTGCGCGACCTCGTCCGTGAGGACGGGCTCACCGCCGACTTCCGCGTGACGCGCTGGCACCCGATCGAGGAGGAGTGGAAGGACGCTGCGGTTCCGCTCCCGGCGACGCCGGCGGAGCAGGACGCGGAGTACGCCGCGCGCGAGACAGCGGAGGCCGAGGAGGCGAAGCGCGAAGGAGCCTTCGACTGGCACGTCGTCGCGCATCTTCCGGACCGCGGCGCCGCCGAGGCGCTCGAGGGCGAGCTCCGCGCGGACGGGCTCGCTCCGCATCGCCGCTGGCGCTACGTGACGGTCGGCGTCCTGACGGAGGAGCGCGCCCAGGAGCTCGTCGAACGGCTCCGTGCCGAGCTGGCCGCCGACGCGGACGTGCGCATCGAGGTCGACCTCTCCGACGTGACCCGCTCACCGCTGCAGTTCCTGCCGTTCTGAGCGTGCTCGTCGGCGAGATCGAGATCGTCCCGCTCCTCGACGCGGTCGGCCAGCTCGCCGAGCTGTCCGAGGCGTACCCGGGAGTCCCGGCGGAGTCATGGGCGCCGTACCGCGAGCTCTACCCCGAGGTGTTCGCAGGTACGCGCTGGCGCCTGCCGATCGTGGTCTATCTCGTCCGGTCGGCGGACGTGACCGTGCTCGTGGACACGGGTGTCGGCCCTGCCGGACTCTGGGAGTTCTGGACGCCGGAGCGCGAGGGTCTGCTGCCCGCTGCGCTCGCGGAGCACGGAGTCGAGCGCGACGCCGTGGACGTCGTCTTCCTGACGCACCTGCACGTCGACCACCTCGGCTGGAACACCGACGAGGACGCCGCCGTGATGTTCCCGCGAGCGCGCTACGTCGTCCATCCGGACGGGCTCGACTTCGCGCTCGCGAGGCGCGACCGCCCGCACATCCGCCGCTGCGTCGAGCCGCTCCTCGATCGCTTCGAGTGGCCAGGCGACGAGGCCGAGCTCGCGCCCGGCGTGAGAGCTCGCGCGCTGCCCGGCCACTATCCAGGGCATGCGGGCTTCGGCATCCGCTCGGACGGGGAGCGCGCCGAGCTCATCGCCGACATCGCGCCGCACCCGGCGCTCCTCGACCGGCCCGAGTGGGCGTTCGCGTTCGACGACCTGCCGCAGACGAGC
The DNA here is from genome assembly GCA_963831285.1 of uncultured Gaiellaceae bacterium. GTDB lineage: Bacteria > Actinomycetota > Thermoleophilia > Gaiellales > Gaiellaceae > GMQP-bins7. The sequence goes on from CAWHPO010000004.1 coordinate 9,178, forward strand.
ACGCGCGCCGAGCTCGTCGAGGAGCTCGTCGATAGCGACTGCCTGCTCGTGTGCGGGCACTTCCCGGGGAGCGGGATCGGCCGTGTCGTGACGCGGGACGGCCGCGTCGTCTGGGAGGAGGCCGGTTGAGCCCCTGGCCGCGCGATGACGCGAAGCTCGAGCGCGTGCGCTCGCTCATGGCGGACCGCGACCTCGACGCCCTCGTCGTCCGCGCTCCCGACAACGTCCTCTACCTCACGAACTTCTGGGGGATGAAGGGCTACGACGCGTGCGTCTTCCCGCGCGAGGGCGAGCCCGCGCTCATCTGTCTCGAGGCCTCGGAGGAGGACGCGGCCCGCACGGCCTGGACGCCGGACGTACGTCTGTTCAAGGGGTACGACGACGCCGATCCGCGGCCGCCGACGGCGCGCGTCCTCGACCTCGCGCGCGAGGCGTCGCACGGGTACGAACGCATCGGGCTCGAGCTCTCGCTCGGGACGCAGGCGGCGGACCGCATGGTGGGCGAGCCGACGACCTACACGGTCGACTGGTTCGGCGGGTTCGGCAGCGCGGTCGACGCGACCCCTCTCCTCGCCGAGGCGCGCGCGCTCAAGACCGAGCAGGAGATCGAGCGGATGCGGCTCGCGAACGAGATCGCCGCCGCTGCGATGGAGCACTGCAAGCTCGTGATCGAGCCGGGCATGAGCGAGGCGCAGATCGCGGCCGAGTGGGAGGGATTCGTGCACGGCGAGGGCACCGGCTGGGAGGGGAAGGTGGAGCTCGCGCTCGGCTTCTCGCTCGTCTGGTCGGGGCCGGGCATCAGGACGTTCACGGCCACGACGTCGCGGCCGGTGGTCGAGGGCGAGCCGACGCTCTTCGAGATCTGGGTCTGCGCCGACGGCTACTGGTGCGACCACACGAAGAATCTCGTTCCCGGCGAGCTCACTCCTCGCTACCGCGAGCTCGAGACCGGCCTGCTGAGCGTGTACGACGACGCCGTCGGGTTCCTCCGGCCGGGCGCGAGCCTCGCCGAGCTCGACCGGCGGATCCGCGCCGGGATCGCTGCCCTCGGCTATCCCGGCCAGCCCTCGCACCCGATCTGCCACGGCGTCGGAGCGCGCGCCCACGAGCCGCCCTACGCACACCAGGCCGGAGGCGGCGAGATCGCCGCGGGCATGGTGCTTGCAATCGAGCCAGGATGCTATATCGACGGCGGCGGCGGCCTGCGCGTCGAGGACAACTTCCTCGTCGGAGCCGACAGTGCCGAGAAGCTCTCGCCGTTCCCCGACGGGATCGTCGAGAGCGCGGACGACCCTAGCGAAGGTCCTGCACGCGCTGGATCTTGCCGCCGTCCGAGCGGGGCGCCTCGCCGGGACCCACGAGCGTGACCGTCATGGAGCAACCGATCGTCTCGCGGAGCAGTGCTGCCGTGCGCGCGACCACCGACACGGCGTCGCAGGCGTGGTGGAGGTCGGGCTCGACGAGCACCTCGACCGAGTCGAGGGTTCCTTCGCGCCGCACGACGAGCCCGAAGTGCGGCGAGAGCTGCGGGATGCGGCCGAGCACCGCGCCCACCTGGCTCGGATACACGTTCACGCCGCGGACGATGAGCATGTCGTCGGTCCGGCCCACGATCGGCCCCATGCGGACGAAGGTGCGGCCGCACGAGCACGGTCGCGCTCCGCAGCGAGCAGACGTCTCCCGTCCAGTAGCGGACGAGCGGGAGCGCCTCCTTCGTCAGCGTGGTGAGGACGAGCACGCCCTCGTCGCCCTCGGCGAGCGGCTCGCCCGACTCGGGGTCGACGATCTCCGGGAGGAAGTGGTCCTCGTTGACGTGCGAGCCCGACCGCTCCTCCACGCACTCGCAGGAGACGCCCGGTCCGATGACCTCCGAGAGGCCGTAGAGGTTGGTCGTGCGCACCCCGAGCCCGGCGTCGATCTCGGACCGCATCCGCTCGGTCCACGGCTCGGCTCCCACCACGGCGAAGCGCACGCTGAGGTCGTCGGGCGAGAGGCCGCGCTCCGCGAACGCGCTCGCGAGGGTCAGGGCGTAGCTCGGCGTGCACGCGATCGCGTCGGGGCGGAGGTCCTCGATGAGCGTCAGCTGGCGCTCCGTCATGCCTCCGGAGACGGGGACGACGTTCAGGCCGAGGCGCTCGCCGCCCGCATGGAGCCCGAGGCCGCCGGTGAAGAGGCCGTAGCCGTACGCGTTGTGCAGCGTCATGCCCGGCACCACGCCGGCCATGGCGAGCGAGCGGGCGTTGACGCGACCGAAGAGCTCGAGATCGGCTGCCGTGTAGGCGACGACCGTCGGCTTTCCGGTCGTGCCCGACGAGGCGTGGATGCGCGCGAGCGCTTCCCGCGGCACTGCGAGCATCCCCAGCGGATAGGCGTCGCGAAGATCGTCCTTACGCGTGAAGGGAAGGCGCCGCAGGTCCTCGAGCGAGCCGAGGTCGCCAGGCTCGACGCCGGCGAGGCGCTCGCGGTAGAGCGGCACGCGCTCACGGACTCGCGCGACCAGCAGTCGCAACCGCTCGAGCTGGAGCGCGGCGAGCCGCTCGCGCGGAAGGGTCTCGAGATCGGGCTCGAAGAGCACCCGGCGAGTATCACGCAATGCGATAGTCACGCCGTGACGCTCGACCGCGCGCTCGTGTGGACCGGCGACCTCAACGCGAGGGCGCTCGAGCCGCAGCCCCGCGTGACGGTCGGCCTCTACGACACGACGCTGCGCGATGGGGAGCAGACGGTCGGCGTCGTCCTCGATCCCGAGCAAAAAGTCGAGATTGCAAAGGCGCTCTCCGCCGCGGGGATCGACCGGATCGAGGCGGGGTTTCCCTCGGGTCTCCGAGGACGACGCCCGCGCGATCTCCCTGATCCTCGAGGCCGGGCCTCGACGCCGAGATCTGGGGCTTCTCGCGCGCGGTGCGGGCGGACGTCGAGGCGCTCGTCGAGCTCGGCCTGCGCGCGTCGGTGATCGAGAGCCCGATCTCGGACGGCAAGCTCGCCGCGCTCGGCGTCTCGCGGGAGACGATGCTCGAGCGCATCCGCGAGGCGGTGTCGTTCGCGGCGGGGGAGGGCATTCGCGTCGCGTTCTTCGGGGTCGACTCGACACGGGCCGACATCGCGTTCGTCCGTCGTGCATACGAGAGCGCCGTCGACGCGGGCGCCCAGGAGGTCGTCGTCGTCGACACGCTCGGGATCGCGACGCCCGAGGCCGCGGCCTATCTCGTCGCCGAGGTGGTCGAGCGGCTCGACGGCGAGGTGCCGGTGCACTGGCACGGGCACGACGACTTCGGCCTGGCGACCGCAGCGGCCGTCGCGGCGGTGCAGGCCGGTGCGACCTGGGTGCACGGCACGGTCAACGGGATGGGCGAGCGGGCGGGAAACGCGGACCTCGTGGAGGTCGCGCTCGCGCTGGAGGCGCTGTACGGGATCCCGACGCGCCTGCGGCTCGAGCAGGCGCGCGCGCTGGGCTCGGTGGTCCAGGAGCTCGCGGGCACGCAGCTCGCGCCCTGGAAGGCGGTGACGGGCGACAACCTCTTCATCCGCGAGTCGGGCGCGGTGGCGGCGCAGTTCCACGATCCCTCGGCGATCGAGCCCTACTCGTCGGAGCTCGTGGGCGCGACGCGCGGCATCGTCCTCGGCAAGAAGAGCGGCCTCGACTCGATCCGCATCAAGGTCGCGGAGCTCGGCCTCGACGTCCCGGAGGAGCGCTTCCCCGTGCTGCTCGAGCGGTGAAGCGCGCCGGGCACGGAAGCGCGGCCTCGTCACGACGCCGAGTTCAGGCGGCTCGTGCGCCGGCGCGCATCGGCATCGAGCTAGCCGCCGCCGAATCTTCTCGCACGTGCGGGATTTCGAAGCGAAAGCGTCTTTACAGTGCCTGGCACCGATGCGTCACAAGTTCGCGCGGACGTTTCCACAGGCGTCGCACGAACGCGGACCGGCCGCGAATGCGGCCGCTTCAGGGATTTTCGCGACCGCGATTCCGCTTCTGCGGAATCGCGGTCTGCGGACAAACATTGACTGACATGTCAGCGCGCTGAGATACTCGCGCCGCAGCGTGGAACGGGTCTGCATCGTCGGAGCGGGCGTGATCGGGAGCCTCTTCGCGGGTCATCTTGCCCGCGTGTGCGAGGTCTCCGTGCTGACGCGACGCCGCGAACACGCGGACGCGCTGAACGAGCGGGGCCTACGCGTCAGCGGCAAGAGCGAGCGCCTGGCGCCGGTCGTCTCCACAGACGATCCCGACGAGTTGCCCGAGTTCGAGGTCGCGATCGTCGCGACGAAGGCGTCGGGGCTCGAGGCGGCCGCGCGCGCGCTCCAGGGGCGCTTCCCGGACGCGACCGTCGTAACCGTGCTGAACGGGATCGGAGCGGAGGACGTCGTCCGCAGCCACGGGGCGTGGCCGATCGTCTCGGGCGTCACCTTCATGAGCGGGACGCGGCACTCGGACACGCACGTCGAGTACATCCTCGACACCGAGACGTGGCTCGGCCCCTTCGAGGAGACGCCGTTCGCCGTCGTAGAGGACATCGCGAGCACGCTCGTCGCCTCGGGGCTGCACGCGGAGGCGCTGCCGGATCTCCGCCCGGCGCAGTGGTCGAAGCTGATCTTCAACGCCGCCGTGAACCCGACCGCGGCGCTGACGGGGCTGCCGCACGACTTCCACTTCGCCGCGGAAGGCGATCCGGGCGGCCTCGGTCACCTCGTGCACGGCCTCGTCGACGAGGGCAAGGCCGTCGCGGCAGCGGTGGGCGTCGAGCTGCATGACGACCCGTGGGAGATGAACGTCCTTGCGACGCGCCGGGGTTCCGCGCACTACCCGTCGATGCTCGAGGACGTCGACGCGGGCCGGCCGACGGAGATCGAGCTGATCACCGGCTCGCTCGTCCGCGAGGCGGAGCGACACGGCGTGCCGGTGCCGCTCAACACCTTGGTGTACGCGCTCGTCAGAGGAAAGGAAGCATCGTGGCAGGCTCATTGACGACAGGAGGAAAGAGATGAGGAACGTAGGTAGGGCGGCGCTCGCCCTCGCAGCTGTCGCGGCCGTCGCCGTGGCGGTGGCCACCGGCGGCGCTGCGGCTCCGCAGAAGACGCTCACGATCGGCTGGGCGTACGACGGTGTCGGGAACATGGCGCCGTTCGACGGCCCGGCGCTCGCGACGGCGAAGTCCCACATCGCGACGATCAACAAGTCGGGCGCGACGAAGGTCAAGCTGATCACCTGCAACACGCAGGGCAACAAGCCGGCCATCGCGAAGGCGTGTGCCCGGAAGCTGCTCTCGCAGGGCGCGAACGTGATCATGACGACGTGCGACGTCGACTACGCGGCTCCGGTCGTGCAGGAGTCGATCAACGCGGGCAAGCTGACCGTCGCCGCCTGCATCGGCACGGATCAGATGGGGCCGAAGCGTTTCGGCGCGAAGGGCCGGCTCGCGTTCTCGTACGGCAACGTCGCCCAGGACGAGGGCTCCGCGATGGCGGAGTTCGCGTGGAAGAAGGGATGGCGGAGCGCGTCGCTCGCGACGGACACGGTCATCGTCTACTTCCGCAACGTCGTGCAGGCGTTCAAGGCGCGCTGGGAGCAGCTCGGCGGGAAGATCGTGACCGAGGAGACCTACCAGTCGGCAGGCGGTAGCCCGGCCTCGTGGCAGAACACCGTCACGCGGCTCAATGCCAAGCCGGCGGACGTCATCGTCACCTCGACCGCGGCGGCGTTCGGCGCCCAGGTGCCGATCATGAACGGCCTGCGGACGCTCGGGAACAACACTCCGATCCTCAATTCGTGGGCCGGCGACGGCAACTACTGGTACACGCCGAATCCGAAGATCGACAACTACTACTACGTCACGTTCGCTTCGGCGTTCGGCAACGACCCCGTGGCGGCCGTCAACGTGCTCGCGAAGCGGAACGCCGCAGCGATCGCCAAGGCGGGGAGCACCGGCGCCTTCATCACCGGCCCGGCTGCGATCGACGGCATCCTCGTCGCGCTGAAGCGCGACGGCGGGAACACGAGCGGGGCCGCGCTCGCGGCGCAGATGGAGAAGTTCAAGAACGTGCCCACGCTGTCCGGGCTCGTGAGCTTCTCGAAGAAGCTCCACACCGTCTACGGCCGGCAGTACCGCGTGATCGAGGTGCAGAACAACACGCCGAAGGTCGTCGGGACGATCAAGGCCAAGGTCGTTCCGAAGATCTAGGACGGCTTGTCTCAAGCCGAGATCGAGGAGACGCCGCGGTCCGGAGCCTCGCTCCGGGCCGCGGGCGTCTCGCGCTCGTTCGCGGGGGTGCAGGCGCTCCGCGACGTCACGCTCGAGCTGCGCCGGCACGAGGTCGTGGGGCTCATCGGCCCGAACGGGGCGGGCAAGTCGACGCTCGTGAACGTGCTCTCGCGGCTTCGACTTCCCGGACGCGGGCTCGGTCGAGCTCGAAGGCCGCGACGTCACGCGCTGGAGGCCGCACAAGCGCGGTCGCGCGGGGCTGTCGCGAACGTTCCAGCACAGCCGCTCGTTTCGCGGCCTCTCGGTGCGGGAGAACGTCGAGGTCGCGGCGCTCGGCGCGGGCTCCGGCCCGCGCGAGGCACGTCGTCGCGCGGAGGGCCTGCTCGAGTCGCTCGGCCTGACGGCCTACGCCGACGCGCCGGCGGGCTCGCTCCCGCACGGGGACGAGCGGCGCCTCGGCGTCGCGCGTGCCCTCGCGACCGAGCCGCGTTTCGTCCTCATGGACGAGCCCGCGGCCGGTCTCCCGGAGGCAGAGGTTCCAGCGTTCGCCGAGGTGGTGCGCTCCGTGCGGGACGACCACGACGCGGGCGTGCTCCTGATCGACCACAACATGGCGCTCATCATGGGGGTCTGCGACCGCATCCAGGTCCTCGACCAGGGACGGACGCTCGCGGAGGGGACGCCCGGAGAGATCCGGGAGAACCTCGACGTCGCGGCCGCCTACCTCGGCGAGTCGGCCGTGCAGGAGGACGGACCGTGAGCTCGCTCGAGGTGCGCAGGGCTCGAGGTGGCGTACGGCGGCGTTCCCGCCGTGCGCGGTGTGTCGTTCAGCGTCGCTCCGGGCGAGATCGTCGGCCTCATCGGCCCGAACGGCGCCGGGAAGTCGACGACGCTGCACGCGATCATGGGTCTCGTCCGCGATGCGGGGAGGCGACGTCCGCTTCGCGGGCGAGTCGCTCCGGGGACGGGCTCCCGAGGCGATCGCGCGGGCCGGGATCGCGCTCGTGCCGGAGGGGAGACGCCTGTTCGCCGAGCTGACGGTCGAGGAGAACCTCCGGCTCGGGCTCGCGGCCCGCCCGCGCTCGGCCGACGTCGAGAGTGACCTCGCCGACGTGGCCGCGCTCTTTCCGATCGTCGACGAGTTTCGCCGGCGACCGGCCGGGGCGCTGTCCGGGGGCCAGCAGCAGCAGCTCGCGATCGCACGGGCGCTCGTGGCGAAGCCGGCCATCCTGCTCCTCGACGAGCCGTCGCTCGGGCTCGCGCCGACGGTCGTGGACCTCGTGTTCTCGACCCTCGAGGCCATCCGCGAGCGGGGCCCAGGGATCCTCCTCGTCGAGCAGCGGGCCCAGCGAACGGTCGCGCTCGCCGACCGCACGCACGTGCTCGCGAACGGGGAGCTCCGGCTCACGCTCACGCCGGACGACGCGGCCGACACCTCGCGGATGGTGGCCGCGTACCTCTCGTGACGACGCTGCTCGCGAGCGGCCTCGGGAGCTTCGTCGGCGACGCCCTCGACAAGCAGGTGCAGATCGACGCCGTCGGGCTGGGCGCGATCTACGCGCTGATGGCGGTCGGCATCGGCCTCGTGTTCGGCGTGATGCGCCTGATCAACTTCGCCTACGGGCAGCTCGTGATGGCGGGCGCGTTCGCCCTCGCGTTCGCCTCGGATCACGGGTGGCCGGTGGGCGTCGGGATCGCTCTCTGCTTCGCCGTCGTGCTCGTGCTCTCCCTCGCGATGGAGCGCGTGGTCTTCCGCCCGCTGCGCGACCAGTCGGCCGCGGTCATGCTCATCGCGACCTTCGCGGTCGCCTTCCTCCTGCAGTCGATCGCGCTCCTCTGGTTCGGGCCGCTCGGGAAGACGGCGACGTCGCTGGTACAGCTCAACCGCCCGGTCTCGGTCGGCGGCGTCGAGGTCCGGAAGATCACGATCGTCGCGATCGTCGTCGCGGCGGTCTGCCTCGCGCTGCTCGTCCTGCTGCTCGACCGCACGTCGATCGGGCTGCACATGCGCGCCGCGGCGATGGATTTCTCGACCGCGCGGCTGCTCGGGGTGCGGGCGGACCTCGTGAGCTCGGTCGCGGTGCTGATCGCCGGCGCCCTCGCCGCCGTCGTCGCGGTGATGCTCACCGTGCAGTACCCGACGGTGACGCCGACCTATGCGCTGCAGGACACGATCATCGTGCTCGCGGGGGTCGTGGTCGGCGGCATGACGCGCCTGCTCTCCGCGACCCTGGGCGGCTTCTTCATCGGCTACGTCTCCGGGCTCCTCGGCGGCGCCCTGCCCTCGAGCCAGAGCCAGTACCTGCCCTCGTTCGTGTTCGGGCTCGTGATCCTCGTCCTGCTCGTCCGTCCCGACGGGCTCTTCTCGCGCGGCCGCGGGCTCGTGGAGCGCGTGTGAGGGCGCGGACGGCCACGCTCGAGCTGCTCGCGCCGGCCGCGCTCGTCGTCGCCACCGGGCTCTTCGGGCTGGTCGTCTCGCAGACGACCGAGATCTACGTCATCTCGGCGCTCATCTCCGTGGCGACGGTCGTCGCGATCTACGTGTTCGTCGGGAACTCGGGCGTCCTCTCGTTCGGGCACATCAGCTTCTTCGCGGTCGGCGTGTGGGCCGCCGGGGTGCTCTCGGTGCCCGTCGAGGAGAAGCCCGCGACGATGCCGTACCTCTTCCACTTCCTCGGCTCGAGGACGGTCGGGAACGTGCCCTCGCTCCTCATCGCGGCCGTGGTGGGCGGCGTCTTCGCGCTCGTCGTCGGGCTCCCGCTCATGCGGCTCTCCGGGCTCGCGGCGGGCATCGCGACGTTCGCCGTGCTCGGGATCACGAACAACCTCCTTCGCTACTACGAGAAGATCGGGCCGGGCCTCAACACGTTCTCGTCCGTGCCCGAGACGACGGGTCTCCTGCAGGCGACCGTCGGCGCCCTCCTCGTGATCGTGGCTGCGTTCGCGTACCAGCGAAGCCGGCTCGGGCGCCAGCTGCGCGCGACGCGCGAGGATCCGGCTGCCGCGCGGGCCGTCGGCGTCTCCATCTACCGGCAGCGGCTCGCGTCGTTCGCGCTCTCCGGCTTCCTCGCCGGGCTCGCAGGCGGCCTGTACATCCACTTCATCCCGATCAACGTCGACGCGGTCTACCTCGACCTGACCTTCATCACGCTCGCGATGCTCGTCATCGGCGGCACCTCGAGCCTGTGGGGCGCCGTGGTCGGCGCGCTCTTCGTCAGCGGGCTCGACTCGCTCCTCGCGGAGATGGAGGGCGGGCTCACGATCCTCGGCAGGACGATCGACCTCCCCGAGGGGTCGCGGATCGTCGTCGTGAGCGCTGTCATGGCGCTCGTGCTCATCGTCCGGCCGAGCGGGCTGACCGGGGGCCGCGAGTTCTCGCTCCCCTCGCTCGGGCGCGGGCCCGCGGAGGCGAAGTGAGGATCGCCGTGATCGGCTGCGGCGCCGTCGGGTCGCTCTTCGCCGCCAACCTCGCGCAGCTCGAGGACGTCGAGCTGTGGGCGTACGACGTCTCGCAGGAGCACGTAGACGCGATCAACGCGCGCGGACTGAGGCTCACGGGTGCGGGCGAGGCCCTCGGCTTCCCGACGGCGACCACCGACGCGGCGGCGCTGCCGGCCTGCGACTTCGGGATCGTCGCGACGAAGTCGATGCACACCGACGGCGCGATCGCCGCTGCTGCCCACGCCTTCGACGAGGGCGCCGTCGCGACGGTGCAGAACGGCGTCGGCAACGAGGAGGTCGTCGCGCGCCACGTCCAGCGCGTCATCCGCGGCACGACGTTTCCCGCCGGCAAGATCGTCGAGCCCGGAGTGGTGCAGTGGGACGTCAAGGGCGGGACGACGCTCGGCCCCTTCGAGCCGCAGCCGGCCCCTCTCGCGGAGATCGAGCGGCTCGCGGACGCCTGCACGCGGGGCGGCATGCCGACCGAGGCGGTCGCAGACGCGCGCCCGGCGCAGTGGCGGAAGGTCGTCTTCAACGCCGCGACCAACCCGGTCGGGGCGCTGACGGGGCTCGCGCACGGGCGGGTGTGCGAGCGGCCCGATCTTCGTGCGCTCGTGAGCGGCCTCGTCGAGGAGGGCAAGGCGGTCGCGGCGGCACAGGGGATCACGCTCGACGCCGACCCCGAGGAGCTGATCGACCACGCGGCGCAGCCCGGCGTCGCCTACGACCACAAGGCGAGCATGCTGCAGGACGTCGAGGCCCGGCGCCCGACGGAGATCGACTTCCTGAACGGCGGCATCGGCCGCTTCGGCCGCGACCTCGGCGTCCCCACTCCGCTGAACGACGCGATCACACGCCTGATCAAGGGATTGGAGGCCTCATGGCAGAGCTGAGCCCAGAGCTTCGGCGACGGCACGACAACGTCCGGGCCGCGCTGGCCGAGCACGAGCTCGACGCACTCGTCGCCTCGGGGAGCGAGTACACGGGGTTCGAGGGGGCCGTCACGTACCTCTCCGGGTTCCAGATCGTCCATCGCTACGCCTACGTGGTCGTCCCGGTCGAGGGCGAGGCGTTCGTCGTGTTCCCCTCCGAGGCGCGCTACGTCGGCGAGCACGGCACGTCCGAGCTCGAGCAGGTGTTCCACGAGCGGCCGGGCGAGCTGATCGCGGCGCGGGCGCGCGACGCCGGCTGGCGCCGGATCGGCGCGTACGGGCTCGACTACGTGATGGCGGTTCGCGACTACCAGGCGCTCGCAGGTCTCGATCCGGTGCGGTTCGACGTCGAGTTCGACCTGGCCCGGGCGGTCAAGAGCGAGGCCGAGCTCGAGTCGGTGCGCGACTCGGTGCGCATCAACGAGCGCGGGTTCGAGATCTTCTTCGAGACCTATGCGCCGGGCAAGACCGCGGCGGAGGTCATGGCCGCCGCCGAGGAGTGGTTCCTCGCCGAGGGCTGCGGCCGGCTCACGATGAACATGGTCCTCACCGGCACGGACGCATTCGCCCGCCCCGAGTTCAAGATCGCCCGCCGCAGCGAGCTCCTCGGCGGGTTCATGCTCCCGTCCCTCGAGGTCGCCGGCCCTGGCATGCACTGGGTCGAGGTCTCCCGCGCGATCGCAGCGCGCGACGCAAGCCTCTCCGAGGACACGCAGCGGATGGCCGAGGCGTACGTCGAGTACTTCGAGCGGGCGCCTGCCGCGATGCGCCCCGGTGCGACTTGCCATGACGTGCATCGGGCGGTGGCGGCAGGCTTCACGGAGCGCGGCTACCACCTCGGGCACGTCACGGGGCACTCGATCGGAATGACCATGATCGAGTTCCCCAAGGTCGGCGAGGGCGTCGAGACGGAGCTGGCCGAGAACATGGTCCTGTCCATGCACCCACACGCGATCGCCGCGAACGGCGAGGACTGCCTGTACATGCAGGACACCTGGCTCGTCACCGCGGGCGGAGGGGAACCCCTCGCCACGCTGCCGATGCAGATCTTCCGCTCGCAGGCTTGACGGAAGCTCGCTTCCCTGGCGCTAAGATCCGACCGTGAGCTGGCCGTGGCTCGTGTTGCTCGTCCTCGCGGCTGCACTTGCCGTCGCGGTGGAGATGCCGCGCCTCGAGCGGCGCTACGGCGTGGCCGCGCGGCGGGACCGAGAGCGCCAGCGGCGCAAGAAGCAGCTCCGCGTGGTGACCACCGACGACGAGAGCGAGGAGTTCATCCGCTCCGTCCAGAAGGACCTCGACGCGCTTCCGACGATCGAGGAGCGCGACCGAAAGACCTAGGGTGGTGCGCGCCTGTCTCGTCGTGCTGATCGGCGCTCTCGCGCTGGTCGGCACGATCGCCGGAGCGGCTCGCGCCCCACTGCGACTCGCGCTCACGCCCGTGAGCCCGCACGCCCTCGACCCCACGCACATCGTGCTCCGGTCCCCGACGGTCGCGGGATTGCGAGTGCAGACGATCTCGCCGGGCGGTCGATCGAGTTTCGTTCCGCTCAATCGGGTGACCCCCAGCATCGCGCGAGGCGTCGTTCACTACGGAACCGCCGGACGGTGGCAGGTGCGCGTGGTCGAGAAAACCGCGGCCTCGGCACGGCTTCGTCGAACGGTGATGGTTCTTCCCGCGGTCGTGACCCCTCCGCCTGCGGACTTCGGCCCGGTGGGCGACGCGAACTGCAGTCCTCCATCCCCGGCGAACACGTCGACCCAGGGCTTCCGGGAGATCTTCGGAACGGCGGTCGGACACGAGGAGCTCTGGGCGCTTCCTTTCGTTCCGCGCGGTGCATCCTGGGCTCAACCCGATGCCGCGGCTTTCGATGGCCTCGTCGGGAAGGAGATCAAGATCGTCTTCGCGATGACCGCGATGCACCTTCCGTTCACGGCACGTGGCCCGGGCGGCCACACGCTGGCACCCGTGTGGGGCCCGAGCCTGCATTCGAGCTCGAATTGGGCAAGGCAGCCGGGGTCCGAGTGGGGCGCCGGATTCGTGTTCCCGACGGCGGGCTGCTGGCGCGTGGCCGTGGGTGTCTACGGGAGCGTATGGTTGCTGCTCAGGTCCTAGCGAACGTCGACGGTCCTCGTGAGCCAGCGCGTGTTCGGGAGGATCGGCCCCACGTTCTCCGTGTTCTTCGCCTCCTGGTAGTCCGAGACGCGCACGCGGAGCCGGTGCGGCCCGGGCGCCGAGCCCCCGAGTCGTGATCGACACGACGCCGTGGTGGAACCGCGCCCCGACGATGCTTCCGTCGACCGCCGCCTGGACCGACTCGGGATCGACGCCCGCACCCGACGTCGGTCGCGGCGACGAGCAGAGGCTCCCCGACCTGGACGCGCGTGCGTGCGGACGCGGAGCGTCGGTGGCGTGACGTCGTTCACCCAGTACCGGAACACGAACCATCCGGCTCCCGCACGCGTCGCGCTGTCGAAGACGACGGCGTAGTCGCCCGGGGCCGGAGAGAGGGCGCCGGCTGCGAGCAGGCCGCCGTCGAAGCGGTCCGTGTACGGGTTGTGGTTGACCGGAAGGCCCGCGTAGCCGGTGAGGCGGTCTTCGTCGAGCCCCGACACGACCCGCGGCTCGACGCGGCTACCGGCGCCGCGCCGCGTGACGACGACGCCGAAGTTCGCGACCCGCCTCGAGATCCGCAAGCGGAAGACCCGCTCCGGCCCTCGTAGCGTCGTCGTGACGCCGATGCCGCGCGGGGTCTCCGGGTAGCGGTAGCGCGAGACGTACGACGGCTGCCCGCGCGTCGTCGAGCGGTAGAGACCGGGTCGGGCAAGCGCGAGCGTCCGGTGCCTGGCGAGTGCCGCCGTGCTGACCCGGCCCCAGATCGGCACCCGTCGGAGGTCGTCGCCGCGGCGAAGCTCGACGTACCCGTCGAGGTCGCCGACGCGCGCGTCGGCGCCGACGACGACCGACACCGGCAGCTCCCCCGGCACCGACACCGTGGCCGGCAACCCGAGCTTGACCCCGCCCAGGAAGCTGTCGAGGGCCCGACTCACGTGCCACGTCCCCGCGCCGCCTCCGGCGTCCGCGAGGGCGACCGTCTGAGTCGCCTGGCGCCCGCGGGCGAGGAGCCCGAACGAGAGCGCCGTCGGCTCGGCGAAGAGGAGCGGTTGGTCCGCCCGTCCGAGTGCGACGACACCGCCCCCCTGGAAGCGCGGGCCGGCCGCGCCGGACTCCCCGGCCGTCTCGTCGACGCCCGACTGGACGAGCGCGGACTTGATCTCCTCCACGCTCCACTCGGGATGCCGCTGACGGAGGAGTGCCGCGGCGCCCGCGACGTGCGGCGAGGCCATGCTCGTACCCGAGAGCTCCGCCCAACCGCCCCCCGCGACCGACGAGAGCACCCCGACGCCCGGCGCGGAGACGTCCGGCTTGAGGCGCAGCGAGATCGTCGTCGGGCCGACCGACGAGAAGTCCGCGTGTGTTCGCGTTGCCTGCGCGCCCGCGATGTCGGCCGCCCCGACCGCGATCGCACGCGCGGAGTTGGCCGGTGACGAGACGGAGCCGGCGCCGACGTCCTCGTAGTCGTTGCCGGCTGCGACCACCGGCACGACGCCTGCCGCTGCGGCCGCGTCGAGGGCGAGAGCCACGATGTCGCGGCTCGGCTCGATCTCCGGCTCGCCGCCCGAGAAGTTGATCACGTCCATGCCGTCCCTGACGGCCGCCTCGATGGCGGCGACGATCGCGGGCGCGTTCGCGTTCGGGCTCAGCCCCGAGCTCGTCGCGACGAAGACCTTGTAGTTGCCGATGTACGCGCGCGGCGCGACACCGGAGATGCGGCGGCCGGCTGCGAGGGTGTCGGCGTTGCCGGCCGCGATCCCCGCAACGTGCGTGCCGTGGCTCGAGTCGTCGGGGCTGAACGCGAGGCGCGCGCTCGGCGAGGTGATTCCCTTCGGTGCGAAGACGCGGGCGACGATGACCTTCGCCGTCGTGAAGCGCACCTGGCCCTTCGGGAACCCGGGCGGCATCGTGTAGCCGGTCGGGTCGAAGTACGGGTGACCCGGATCGACTCCCGAATCGATGATCCCGATCTTCATCCCCTGGCCGGCCGTGTCGAGGGTCGGCCCCCAGAGCCCGGGTGCGCCGATCTGCGCTGCCGTGGACTCCGCCTGCGGCACGTAGCTCGTCGCGGCAGGGAGGATCCTGCGGATCCCGTGCAGGGACTGGAGCCTGGGGAGATCGGCATCCGGGAGCGTGAGCGAGAACCCGTTGGCGACGAGCCGATACCGCCAGCCGATCCTCGCGGCCGGAACGTCTGCGTGAAGCTCTCGGCGGAAAGCGTCCTGCTCGGCGGCGATCTCGGGCCCGTTTCCGGGCGCGCGCGCGAGCGGGGGAGATCCGAGCAGGACGACGACCTCCGACGCCGCGCCGCCGTGCGTGCGTGCGTTCGGCGAAGAGCCGGCGACGAGCAGCGCGAGCGCGACGAGAAGCGGGACGGATACGGCGCGGGTCATCGAGGACTGAGACGACCCGAGGCTAGAATCGGTCGGCCGCGCGGATGTGGCGGAATTGGTAGACGCGCACGGTTCAGGTCCGTGTGCCCGTAAGGGCGTGGAGGTTCAAGTCCTCTCATCCGCATCCGCGCTCATTGTGCGCAAGACCGGCGATCCGCGAGCGCGGATCGCCGGTCGCGCGGAAGATCCCTGAAGCCGGCCGCTGCGCGGCCGGGTCGCAGCGACTGCCCCACGCTGCAACGTGCGCAAGATCGGCGATCCGCGAGCGCGGATCGCCGATCGCGCGAAAACACCCTGAAGCCGGCCGCTTCGCGGCCGGGTCGCAGCGACTACCCCGACACGGCAACGTGCGCAAGATCGGCGATCCGCGAGCACGGATCGACGGCCGCGCGACGATCCCTGAAGCCGCCCGCTGCGCGGCCGGGGCGCGGCGAGTGCCCCCGGACGCCAGGGCGGATCCCTCGTTCGAGGGACTGCCTCGTGCTCGAGCGCCGACGACGAGCAGAGGGTGAACGCGCTGGTCCTCCAGATCGGCCTGGTCGTGCTCGCTCTCTCGGTGTCGGCGTGGGTCGCCTTGTCCGTCGTGCTCGTCGTCGGGCGCCTTCGCTACGAGCGCCGGCGCCGGCTCGGGCCGAGGCAGCTCCGTCGCCGCACGGCGCGGAGGCTGGTGCACCGTGTCCAGAACACTCCGCGGACCGAGTGGGGGAGGTGGCGTCGCGTGAGCGCGCTGCAGCGGCTGGAACGCGACCACCACCCGGCGGTGCCTCGACTCATCCGCAGGGTGCTGAAGGATGCCGACCAGGGGATCGCCGCGGCTGCGATCCGCACGCTCGGCGACATCGGCGACGAGTGGGCGATCGAGCTCCTCGTCGACGCGCTGCGCCTCGGGTTGGGGCCGCGCTCGCGTGCCGCGGCGGAGCTCGAGCACCTCGCTCCCGCTCCCGGCCCGCAGCTCGTCCAGCTCCTCCGCGACTGGAATCCCGCGGTGCGCTTCTGGGCCGCCACGCTGCTCGGCGCGTACCCGGAGCTCGGCGACTCGACGCTCATCGACCTCACCTGGGACTCGGATCCGAACGTGCGCGCAGCGGCCGTCGAGACGCTCGGCACGAGGTCGGGAAGCGAGGTCGGCGCCGCGCTGCTCGCCCGGCTCGACGACAGCGAGTGGTTCGTCCGCGTGCACGCGGCACGCGCGGCCGGGCACGTGCTGGGCGCCGAGGCCGCGCCGACGACGACGAGGCTGCTCGCGGACGAGCGCTGGTGGGTGCGCACGGCGGCCAAGGACGCGCTCCGCGCTATGGGAGTCGATGCTGTTCCGTCGCTCCTCTCCGTCCTCGGGCACGAGGACGCGTTCGCGCAAAACGGGGCCGCCGAGGTCCTGCAGGACATCGGCTTCGTCGACTTCCTCCTCCTTGACGACCCGAAGAGCCCGCTCCTCGCGCGCATCTACGCCGCGGGCGGCGAGCGCCTGCGCGAGGCCGCCGAGGCGCGCGTCGACAGACCCGCTGCGGCCGAGGGCGTGAGGGCGGCGTGATCGAGCAACTGCTCCAGGTCGTCGTGCTGTCCTGCTTCGCGTACCTCCTCGTCGTGAACGGGATCGCGATCGCGTTCCTGCTCATCGGCGCGGTCGAGAACGCCGTCCGCAAGCACGAGGAGGACAGCGCCGATTACGTCACGCTCGCCGCGTCGCGCTTCACCATCCCCGTGAGCATCATCGTCGCCGCCTACAACGAGGCGAGGGTGATCGAGTCGACGGTCGAGTCGTTCCTCGGTTTCGACTACCCCGAGTTCGAGGTGGTCGTCGTCAACGACGGATCGACGGACGACACCCTCGAGCGCCTGTGCGAGAGCTTCGAGCTGAAGCCGTACGAGATGTTCGTCCGACACGTGTTCCCGAGCCGACCGGTACGCACCATCTACCGCAGCGCCCGCCATCCGAATCTCGTCGTCGTCGACAAGGAGAACGGGGGGAAGGCCGACTCCTGGAACGCAGCGCTCAACCTCGCGCGGTTCCGGTACGTGTGCGGCGTGGACGCGGACACCGTCTTCGACCCGAAAGCGCTGCTCAAGGTGATGCGCTTCCCCATGAACGACCCCGCGCGGATCATCGGTGTCACGAGCCAGATCGCGACGGCGAGGGAACCGGAGCACGCGCTCGCGATGCCTCCGGGCCAGCGTCGCATCGAGGGAGGGCTGCTCGCCCTCTACCAGCATCTCGACTTCCTCCGCGCCTTCCTCAACAACCGGCTCGCCTGGTCGAAGTTCGGCTTCATGATGTGCTCGCCGGGCGGCTTCCAGATCTGGCGTCGCGACGTGCTCGAGGAGGTCGGCGGATACTCGACGACGTTCACCTGCGAGGACATCGAGCTCACGTTCCGCATCCACGACACGTTCAGGCGGGAGGGCCGCGACTACGCTATCCACTGCCTGCCGGACAGCGTCGGGGTCACGGAAGGGCCCGACGACATCCCGAAGCTCGTGTCGCAGCGCGAGCGCTGGCAGCGCGTGATCAACGAGACGGTCGTCCACTACCGGCGCATGTGGTTCAACCCGCAGTACGGCTCCGTCGGGATGGTGGGGGCGCCTTTCTACCTCGTGACGGAGGTGCTGTCGCCGTTCGTCGAGCTCCTCGCGCTCGTGTCGCTCGTCGCGGCGGTCGCGCTCGGCCTGTTCGAGCTCGACGTGTTCCTCGTGGTCGTCGCGGCCATGGCGTTCACGAACGCGGCCCTGACAGCGGGCGCGATCC
Organism: uncultured Gaiellaceae bacterium; assembly: GCA_963831285.1. Lineage (GTDB taxonomy): Bacteria > Actinomycetota > Thermoleophilia > Gaiellales > Gaiellaceae > GMQP-bins7. The sequence continues at coordinate 26,997 of CAWHPO010000004.1, forward strand.
TCCTCGACGACGTGCAGTCACGCCTGTACCGGGTCCGCGATCTCGTCCGACTGCTGGTCTGGTCTCCGTTCGACCTCGTCCTCTACCGCCCGATCATCACGTGGGCGCGCATGAAGGGCACCTGGGGCTACCTGCGGGGCGACAAGTCCTGGAACCGGTTCGAGCGCAACGTCCGCGCCGAGACCTAAAACTCAGGGAAGCGCGGCGAGCACGTCGTCGGCGTGCTCGGCGGGCTGCACCTTGCGCATCACCTTCGCGACCGTGCCGTCCGCACCGATGACGAAGGTCGATCGCTCCATGCCCAGGTACGTCTTGCCGTACATGCTCTTCTCGATCCAGGTGCCGTACTGCTCGGCGACCTCGTGCTCCTCGTCGGAGAGGAGCGTGAACGGCAGCCCATACTTCTCGCGGAACTTCGCGTGCTTGCGCGGGCTGTCGGGGCTGACGCCGAGCACGACCGCGCCCTTGGCCTGCAGTTCCGTCCACACGTCGCGGATCCCGCATGCCTGCGCCGTGCAGCCGGGCGTGTCGTCCTTGGGATAGAAGTAGAGAACGACGGGCCGCCCGCGGAACGACTCGAGCGAGACCTGCTCGCCGGTGTCGCTCGCCAGCGTGAACGTCGGCGCCGGCTTGCCCTCCGAGACCATCGCGGCGCATCGTAGCCACCGACCACCGCTGCAATCGATCGTGGCGGGCGAGTGTCTAAGGTGCGCGCGATGGTGAGCCTGCACGTCGCGCTCGGGGTTGCGGTGATCGTCGTCTGCGCGGGAGCGGCCGTCGTCGGGTTCGTCGCCTACCGCCGCGAGAGCGGGGCCGGGACGCTGGTCTCGAACGCGCTCGTGCTCGCGCAGACGCTCCTCATCGCGCAGGCCGGACTCGGGCTCCTCCTGCTCTCGGACGGACGGCGCGCCCCGGACCGCCTCCACTACACCTACGGCGGCCTCGCGCTCGGGGTCGCACTCTCGCCCTGGTTCTACGCGCCGGACGAGACGAGGCGTAGGCTCCTCTGGTTCGCCGCGACGACGCTCGTCGCCGGCGCGCTCGCGGTCCGGGCCTTCATGACGGGAGGGTTGTGAGACAGCTCTGGGAACGAGTGCCGCCGCTCGCGCGAGGGGTCGCGATCGTCGCGGCGATCGCGGCCGTGGTCGTCGTGCTTTCGCTCGAGCCGGTCGTCGCGACGGTGGGCGGGATCCTGCAGATCGCGTTCTTCCTCGCGATCGCGCTCTTCCTCTTCCTCGTCTGGCGAGAGCGGCGCGGAGACCTCGAGGCGTGGTCCGGCTGGAACCGCAGGCTCTTCTATGCAGCGATCGTCCTCGGCGTCGTCGCCATCGGGCTCGTGATCGGGTACGGGCTGCCGGAAAGCCGCGACGCGTTCGCCCTCGTCGCCGTGCTCGGAGCCTGCGCGTACGTGATCGTCCGCGTCTGGCGCGCGGAGCACCGCTACTGAGGGCAGCCGGAAGGCCGGGCCTGCGCGAACGGTCGGCGGCGCCGGATTCACCGGGTGCACGAGCCGGAGCGTGTACCGGTACGTGCCGCGGGACAGGTGCCGCGTCCCGAGGCTTGCGCGCACCACCTCGCCGACCTCGGCCGAGCCCTTCGTCGCGAGCTTCGTCGAATGCGTCGTCGCGTTCTCCAGCCGCACCCAGTAGCGGCAGTCGAGGTCGCAGCGGAAGCTGACGCGGAACGCGCCGCGCTTGGCGGCGGAGCGCGTACCGAACTTCAGCGAGGTCGCGTGCACCGGCAGCTCCACTCCGGGGCAGTGGGCGATCGAGCCTCCCGTCGTCCGGTCGAGAGCCGCGGTGACCCGCGGCCGACTCGTCTTCGGCGTCCCGTCCGCGTAGTAGACGCCCGACTGCCAGCCAGGGAGGAGCTGCTCGTCACGAGCAGGGAACAGCAGCATGTCGGCAACCGTCGGCTGGCAGAACGCGAGCGCGAGCGCCTGCCGGTAGTACGTCGCCTGCGTCGTCTCGTCGACGGGCTTCGTCGTGGCCGGCTCGTCGCCCGAGTACAGCCCCGCCTTCGACGCCGGGATCTGCGACTCGACGCCGAACTCCCCGTAGACGATCGGGAGCGTGGAGCCCGGCTGCGCCGTACCGTCGAACGCCTCGCCGAGCAGCGAGACGAGCTTCGGATAGTCGGCGACGCCGATCGAAGTCGTGTTCGGGTGCGCCACCGTCGGCGACTGGCTCGAGTTGTCCGCGTAGACGTGCTGAACGTAGGCGTCCATCACCGGGCGCGTGCGGCCGCTCGCCCGGTAGGCAAGGCCGAGCTCCCGGATGAAGAGGGTCGGCGAGTGCGTCGGCCGGATCCCGTCCGAACGGTCGGTCCCGCGAGGGGAGACGGCGCCGCCGTAGACCTCGACGTCCGGGGACACCGCCTTGAGCGCGTCGTAGGTCTGCGCGAGCAGCGCGAGGTAGTCGCGCGGCGCGGCGCTCGAGCCGTCGAGGTCGAACTGCGGAAGCCAGAAGCGGTTGAGGTTCGGCTCGTTTCCGACGATGACGTTCCTGATCGAAGGTGCGCCGCGCACGATCGCGGCCGCGTAGGAGGCGAACTGCGCGCGCGCCTCGCCCGTGACAGGCGTCGTTCGCGAGCCCGGGCTCATGACCGTCACGAAGACCCGCACGCCGTTCATCTCACCCGCGTCGCCGACGTTGCGGAGCGCCTGCAGCTCGGAGTCGCTCGGCCGCGTGTCGCCCGGCGTCCAGAAGCTCTCGATGCGCACCGCGCGGAAGCCGGCGAGTCGGAACGCGGTCATCTTCGCCTGGGCGTCGACGAGCGTGGCCGCGCGGACGTCGTCGTCGACCGCGCCAACGACGAGCCCCGGTCCGGCGTTCGCGAGGCTCGGCGCTAGGAGCGCGGCGAACGCGACGAGGCCGGTCAGGAGCGATAGACGCACGTGGATACGCTAGCCCGAGATTGCGAGAAAACCTTGAAGAGAAGCTCCGAGCGCTCCCGCGAGGGCCCGGCGTCTACCTCTTTCGGGACGCGGCCGGCGAAGTCCTGTACGTGGGCAAGGCGAAGTCGCTCCGCTCGCGGGTGCGGAGCTACTTCCAGCGGGGGGACACGCGGGTCGGCACCGCTGCGCTCACTGAGCGCATCGACGACGTCGAGGTGATCGTCACGCGGACCGAGGCGGAGGCGCTCGTCCTCGAGCAGAACCTCGTGAAGCGCCACCGGCCGCCGTTCAACATCAGGCTGCGCGACGACAAGTCGTTTCCGTACATCGCGGTCACCCTCTCCGACGAGTACCCGCGCGTGATGTTCACGCGGGAGCGGCATCGGCGCGGCACCGTCTACTTCGGGCCGTACGCCAACGCGAAGAAGGTCCGCGAGACGCTCGACGTGCTCAACCGCGTCTTCCGCTTCCGTCCGTGCGAGGGTCCGCGCCCGGGGCGCCACTCGGGCATCCCGTGCCTCGACTACCACATCGACCGCTGCTTCGCGCCGTGCATCGGCGCGATCTCGCGCGACGACTACGGGAAGATCGTCGAGGGCGTCGTCGGCTTCCTCTCCGGCGACACGCAGACCATCCAGCGCGAGCTCGAGGTGCGCATGCGCGAGGCAGCGGCGGACGAGCGCTTCGAGGAGGCCGCGCGCTACCGGAACCGGCTCTTCTCGATCCGCCATCTCGCGGATCGGCAGGCCGCCGACAAGCGAGCCGTCGGGACGGCGGACGTCGTCGGGCTCGCGATCGAAGGAGACCAGGCCGCCGTGCAGGTGTTCCCGCTCCGTGACGGCAAGATGATCGACCGCTACGGCTTCCACCTCGAGAACGTCGCGGGCGAGGACGCGCAGTCGATCCTCGAGGCGTTCGTCGTCGAGTACTACGGCGCCGCGCCGAGTGCGCCGCCGGAGGTGCTCGTCCCGGACGCGGTCGCCGACACGACCGCGCTGGAGGAGTTCCTGTCCGAGCGCCGCGGAGCGCGCGTCGTCGTGCGCACCCCGCTCCGCGGCGAGAAACGGCGCCTCGTCGAGCTCGCGTCCGAGAATGCGCGCCTCTCGCTCGAGTCCGACGCGGCCATGCGCGAGGCCGCCCGCTCCCGCCGGATCGCCGCGCTCGAGGAGCTCCGGGAGGTGCTGAACCTCGAGAGCCTCCCCGTCCGCATCGAGTGCTTCGACGTCTCGAACATCCAGGGCGAGTCGATCGTCGCGTCCATGACGGTCTTCGTGGACGGGCGGCCTAAGAACGCGCACTACCGCACGTTCGCGATCCGCGGCCAGGACGGTCAGGACGACGTCGGGGCGATGCGCGAGGCCGTCTCCCGCCGGTTCGCGCGGCTGCACGCGGGAGACCTCGACGAGAGCTTCACGCGAATGCCGAACCTCGTCGTCGTCGACGGAGGGAAGGGGCAGCTGGCGGCCGCGCTCTCCGCCCTCGACGCGCTCGACCTTCCGCGCGTCGCGGTGATCGCGCTGGCGAAGCGCGAGGAGGAAGTCTTCGTGCCGGGCGTTCCGGTCCCCATCGTCCTCGACCGCTCGAGCCCGGGGCTCCAGCTCCTCCAGCGCATCCGCGACGAGGCGCATCGCGTCGCCCTGCGCTTCCACCGCAAGCGGCGCGGCGCCCGCTCGATGGAGACGATCTTCGAGACGCTGCCCGGGGTCGGCCCGGTGCGGCGCCGCGCGATCATCCGGCACTTCGGCTCGGTCGAGCGGTTCCTCGAGGCGTCGCAGGAGGAGCTCGAAGGCGTGCCCGGGCTTCCGCAGAAGACCGCGCGCGATCTCTATGCGCAGCTGCACAAGGCAGGCCCTTCGTAGGGGCGAGATATATCTCGCCCCTACGGGCGTCCCCGGGCGAGGCAAGCCTCGCCTCTACGGCGCGGCGTCGGCCTCCGCCGTCGGTTCTCCAGGCGGCTCGAGGGCGCTCTTGTAGCGGAGCGTCCGGAGCGTCAGCGCGATGGCGGTGAAGCCGGCGACGACGTTCGTCCCGACGGTGACGAGCTTGAAGCCGACGCTGAACGCGAGCAGCTTCGAGCTCGAGACGGCGCCGCGGAAGACGTACAGGAGAAACGCCTGCTCCGTCCCGATCCCGCCCGGTGTGAGCGGGATGAGCGTGGCGACGCTCGCGGAGACCTGCACGAGCAGTACGTTCTCGACGGACTGGGGAATGTCGAACGCGGCGAGCAGGAACCAGATCGTGACCATGCGCAGGAACCAGTCGCCCGCCTGCCAGATCGCGACCGTGCCGAGGTAGCGAAGCGGCGAGCGGAGGACGGTGAACGCCTGCTTCACGCGCGCCCAGAAGTCGAGCACGTGGGCGTGGATCCAGAATCCCAGGACGACGGCGAGCAGGACGATCCCCGCCGCCGCGAGGTCCAGCGCCTCGGGGTGCTGGAGGATCCACGAGAACTCGAAGCTCGGCAGGCGCGGGAGGTCGCCGATGCCCGGGAGCGCGTCCTGCGTGATCGTCGCCCACGCGAGGATGCTCGAGGCCGCGGCGAGGTCGAAGATGGAGAGGACGAACGAGCTCGAGACGATCGTCGTGTAGGTGCTCGACTCGACCGCACGGTGCGCCAGCACGACCCGTACGGCGTCACCGGCACGCAGGGGAATGACCGCGTTGACTCCGACTCCGGCGAGGTAGGCGCCGAGGATGGAGCGGCGCTTGACCCGCACGCCCGGGTAGGCGGCCGCGAGCACGTTGCGCCACGCCATGCTCGTGCAGGAGAGCTTCGCGAGCTGCGCGAGGACGGCGAGGAAGAGCGGCCAGGGATGGACCGACGTCAGCTGGTCGAGGAAGGCGTCGATCCCGTCGAGGACGCGGACGAGCATCAACCAAAGCTTTTACCTGCGATCCGGACTGCGCCCACACATCCATCGCAGACACCGCGCTCGCGTACGCGAGCGCGCTTTAGGGATCTTCGCGCGACCGGAAGCTCGCGCGAGCGAGCTTCCGGTCTTGCGCACTACTGATCCGGGGCGAGGAACGGATAGCGGTAGTCCGTCGGCGGCACGAACGTCTCCTTGACCGCTCGCGGGCTCACCCAGCGGATGAGGTTCCACATGGAGCCGGCCTTGTCGTTCGTGCCGCTCGCGCGCGAGCCGCCGAAGGGCTGCTGGCCGACGACCGCTCCCGTCGGCTTGTCGTTCACGTAGAAGTTCCCCGCCGAGTAGCGCAGCGCGTCGTGCGCCTCCTCGATCGCGGAGCGCTCGGTCGCGAAGACTGCGCCCGTGAGCGCGTACGGTGCGGTCTCGTCGACGAGCCGGAGCGTCTCGTCCCAGCGGCGCTCGTCGTAGACGTAGGCGGTGACGATGGGGCCGAAGAGCTCGTCGCGCAGGAGCCGGAAGCCCTTGTCCTCGGTCGTGATCACCGTCGGGGACACGAAGTAGCCCTCGGAGTCGTCCGTGGAGCCGCCGGCCACGATCTCGGCGCCCGACGAGCGCGCCTCTGCGATTGCGTCGGAGTGGGTCTTGAAGGCGTTCGCGTCGATGACGGCGCCCATGAAGTTCTCGAAGTCGGTCGGGTCGCCCATCCGGATCGACGCGACGTCCGAGACGAGCTGCTCCTTCACCTCGGGCCAGATGTTCGACGGGACGTAGAGGCGTGACGCCGCTGAGCACTTCTGCCCCTGGTACTCGAACGAGCCGCGCACCACCGCGGTCGCGACTGCCTCGGCCTCGGCGGAAGGGTGCGCGAGGATGAAGTCCTTGCCGCCCGTTTCTCCGACGAGCCGCGGGTAGCCCTTGTACGAGCCGACGTTCTTGCCGACCGTCTCCCACATGCCGTTGAACACCCCGGTCGAGCCGGTGAAGTGGATGCCCGACAGCTCGGGGCTCGCGAGCGCGGCGCTCCCGATCGTCGAGCCCGGGCCGTAGACGAGGTTGATGACCCCGTCCGGGAGGCCCGCTTCCTGCAGCACGCGCATGTAGTAGTAGGCGGAGAGGGCAGCGGTCGACGCCGGCTTCCACACGACCGTGCAGCCCATGAGCGCCGGCGAGGACGAGAGGTTGCCGCCGATGCAGCTGAAGTTGAACGGGCTCACGGCGAGAACGAACCCCTCGAGCGGGCGGTACTCGAGGCGGTTCCACGTCCCGGTGGGCGAGTACGGCTGCTCCGAGTAGATGCGGACGAGGAAGTCGACGTTGTAGCGCCAGAAGTCGATCATCTCGCACACGGCGTCGATCTCCGCCTGGTGCGCCGTCTTCGACTGGTTGAGCATCGTGGCGGCGTTCAGCGTCGTGCGCCACGGCCCGGACAGGAGCTCTGCGGCGCGGAGGAAGATCGCCGCGCGCTCGTGCCACGGCATCCGCGACCACTCGGGGTGCGCGGCGGTCGCAGCCTCGATCGCCTGCTCGACGTGCTCGGCGCCCCCCTTCGCGACGTCCGCGAGGACGTGCCTGGTGCGGTGCGGCTCCACCGCCTCGAACGTCTCGCCCGAATGGACGTCCTTGCCGCCGATGATCATCGGGATGGAGATCCGCTCGCTCTCCATCTCCTTCAGCCGGAGCCGCAGGGAGGCGCGCTCCGGTGTTCCGGGCGCGTAGGACCTGACGGGCTCGTTCTCGTGCTCGGGCGGTGTGAAGATGCCGTGTGCGCTCATGCGGACAATTCTAGAAGCCCGCGGCTCTCTACAGTCCTGACGTGATCCGGTACGAGGTCGAGGGCTGGGGCGCCGGCGAGCTCTGGCGCGCCCACGGCCTCGTCACTGCGCATGACTTCCACTTCAGCGAGGGACATGTCCAGGGGTCTGACCCCGGGTCGGATGAGCTGATCGCCAGGTTCCATGCGTTCTTGCGGGGCGAAGAGGTGTCCTTCGTGGACGTGTCGGTCGACCTGGAGTGGACGACGACGTTTCAGCGAGCGCTCGTGGAGGAGCTCCGGGCCGTTCCGCGCGGGGAGGTCGTCTCGTACGGCGAACTCGCCGCGCTCGCAGGCCGGCCCGGAGCGGCCCGAGCGGCCGGCGCCTTCTGCGCGGCGAACCGCTTCGCGTTCGTGGTGCCGTGTCATCGCGTCGTCGGGTCGAGTGGAATCGGCGGCTACGGGGAGGCCGGGGTGGAGATCAAGCGGCGCCTGCTCGCGCTCGAAGGCGTCTTCTATGATCACCTCGGAGGACGTGCGCGAGGAGCTCGGGAGGATCGCGCCCCGGCGCGAATGCGACCGGCGGGCCGAGCTGTCCGCGCTGTTCCACTCGGCGGGAAGCCTCCACCTGCGGGGGGCGGGAGACTGGTCACTCCACCTGGACCTCGGCAGCGGGGCCGCCGCCCGGCGAGCGTTCTCCCTCCTCCGCGACAGCGGGATCCAGTCGGAGATCCGCACCTACCGGCGCCGCGCGTTCGACGCGGCGACCCGCTACCAGCTCCACGTCGTCGGCGACGCCGACGCGCTGCGAGTCCTCGCGGCCGCCGGCGTCGTCGACCGGCGGCACGCCCCGCTCGAGCGGCCGCCGCGGCGGGTCGTGGCGCGGAGCTGCTGCCGCGCTGCCTACCTGCGCGGCGCGTTCCTCGGCGCGGGATCGCTGTCGCTCGCGCGCTCGCCGCATCTCGAGCTGCGGACGTCCTCGCTCGACTCGGCGGCGCTCCTCGCCCGGCTCGCACGACCCGAGGGCGTCGAGCTCGTGGTCGCCGAGCGCTCGACGCACGCACTCGCGTACGCGAAGAGCTGGGAGGCGATCGAGTCGCTGCTCGCACACATGGGCGCGACGGAGACCGTCCTCTCGCTCGAGGAGCGCTCGGTCGTCGCAGAGACGCGCTCGCGGGCCAACCGGCTAGCGAACGCGGATCACGCGAACCTCGTCCGCACGAGCCGCTCCGCGCGGCGGCAGCTCCTCGCGGTCGAGCGCCTTCGCGACGACACCGGGCTCGACGCCCTCCCCGAGCCGCTGCGCGAGGCGGCCGAGCTCCGCCTGCGGCATCCGACGGCGTCGCTCGGCGAACTCGCGGCTCGCGCCGACCCGCCCGCGAGCAAGGCGGCGCTGCACCGGCGCCTCCGTGCTGTCGAGGAGCTGGCGGACGACCGCCGTTAGACTCGGCTGCCGGACGGGGAACCAAAGCACACGGAGGGCAGGATGGGCATTCGCGTCGGCATCAACGGCTTCGGCCGGATCGGACGGAACTTCTTCCGTGCGCAGCATGCGCTCGGCGCCGACCTCGACATCGTCGCCCTGAACGACCTCGGCGACGCGAAGACGATGGCCCACCTCCTGCGCTACGACTCCACGCTCGGCCCGTTCGCGGGCGAGGTCGAGCTCGCCGACGGCGTCCTGAAGGCGGCCGGGGAGGAGGCCAAGATTCTCTCCGAGCGCGATCCGGGCGCACTTCCCTGGGGGGACCTGGGCGTCGACGTCGTGCTCGAGTCGACCGGCTTCTTCACCGACCGCGAAGGCGCGCAGAAGCATCTGGACGCAGGGGCGAAGAAGGTCGTCATCTCGGCCCCGGCGACGGATCCGGACGTCACGGTCGTGCTCGGCGTGAACGACGACGCGTACGACCCGGACGCGCACCACATCGTCTCGAACGCGTCGTGTACCACGAACTGCGTGGCGCCTCTCGCGAAGGTGCTCCACGACTTCGGCGAGATCCAGTCGGGCTTCATGACGACGATCCACGCGTACACGCAGGACCAAAGCCTGCAGGACGCGCCGCACAAGGATCTCCGCCGCGCCCGCGCCGCCGCGATCAACCTCATCCCGACCTCGACGGGCGCGGCGAAGGCGATCGGGCTCGTCCTGCCCGAGCTCCAGGGCAAGGTCGACGGCATCTCCGTGCGCGCGCCGGTGGCGACGGGCTCGCTCACCGACCTGGTGGTCATGCTCGGACGCGAGACCTCGATCGACGAGGTGAACGACGCCTACCGCGCGGCGGCGGCCGGCCCGCTCGACGGCATCCTCCGCTTCTCCGACGACCCGCTGGTCTCGACGGACATCGTCGGCAGCGCGTACTCGTGCATCTTCGACAGCCAGCTGACGATGGTGCACGGAAGCGCGGTCAAGGTGTTCGGCTGGTACGACAACGAGTGGGGCTACTCGTGCCGGCTCGTCGACGTGATCGCCAAGCTCCTCATCTAGCCGATGCACCGGCCGCGCTCGGTGCGGGAGGCTGACGTCGCCGGGAAGCGCGTGCTCGTGCGCTCGGACCTGAACGTCCCGCTCGAGGCCGGCGAGGTCGCCGACGACACGCGCATCCGTGCGTCGGTGCCAACGCTGCAGCACGTCCTCGACGGCGGCGCGGCCCAGGTCCTCGTGTGCTCCCATCTCGGACGCCCGAAAGGCCCCGATCCCGCCTTCGCGCTGGCGCCCGTCGCAGCGCGGCTGCGCGAGCTCCTACCGGACGACCGCCTCGAGGTGCTCGAGAACACGCGGTTCGACGCCGGGGAGACGACGAACGATCCCGGCACCGCGCGCGAGCTCGCGGATGGCAGAGACCTGTTCGTGAACGACGCGTTCGGGTCGGCGCACCGCGCCCACGCGTCGACCGAGGGCGTCGCGCACTGGCTGCCGGCCTACGCCGGGCTCCTCCTCGAGCGGGAGCTCGAGATGCTCGGCCGCCTCCTCGGCGACGTGGAGCGCCCATTCGTCCTGGTCGCGGGCGGCGCGAAGGTCGACGACAAGCTCGGCGTCCTCGTCGAGCTCGGACGGCGCGCCGACTCGGTGCTCGTCGGGGGCAAGATGGCGGAGGAGCTGCGCGACGAGAATCCGCTCCCGTACGAGGCCGAGCTGCCGGTCGACGTCGTCGCTGCGGCCGCGTTCGAGGAGGACGCACAGAGCCGGGTCGCGCCCTACGACGACCTGCCCGACGGCTGGCTGGGGCTCGACATCGGGCCCGAGACGCGGAAACGCTTCGCCGAGGTCCTCGGGTCGGCGCGGACCGTCTTCTGGAACGGCCCCATGGGCGTCTTCGAGTGGCCGCGCTTTGCGGAGGGCACGAAGGCGGTCGCGGAGGCGGTCGCTGCCGTAGAGGGGTACACCGTGGTCGGCGGCGGCGACTCCGTCCGCGCGCTCCACGAGCTCGGGCTCGCCGAGCGGATCTCGTGGGTGTCGACGGGCGGGGGCGCGGCGCTCGAGTTGCTCGAAGGGAAGGAGCTGCCCGGTATCGCGGCGATACCGGCGGAAGACGGCTGATGCTCGTCGCCGGCAACTGGAAGATGTACAAGGGGCCGCACCAGGCGCGTCAGTTCGCGGCGCAGATCCGACGGCTCCCCGAGCGCTTCCCGGGCGTCGATGTCGTCGTCTGCCCTCCGTTCGTTTCGCTCGAGGCGACCGTGCAGGGGCTCGGACCGGAGAGCGCGGTCGGCGTGTACGCACAGAACGTGCACTGGGAGCTCGAGGGGGCGTTCACCGGCGAGATCGCGGCGCCGATGCTCGCGGAGCTCGGCGTCGCGGGCGCGATCGTCGGCCACTCGGAGCGCCGGCAGCTGTTCGGCGAGACGGACGACGCGGTCGCCGCGCGCGCGGGCATGGCGCTCGACGCCGGCTTGCGCGTCATCGCGTGCGTCGGGGAGACGGAGGCGGAGCGCGAGGCGGGGGAGACCGAGGCCGTGCTCGAGCGCCAGCTCGCCCCGCTGCCGCGTCACGAGCGGCTCGTGCTCGCGTACGAGCCGGTCTGGGCGATCGGGACCGGACGGACGGCGACGCCCGAGATCGCGCAGGAGGCGCACGCGTTCGTCAAGTCCCTCCACGACGCGCCGGTGCTGTACGGCGGATCGGTCAAGCCGGACAACGCGGCCGTGCTGCTCGCGCTGCCGGACGTGGACGGCGCCCTCGTCGGCGGGGCGTCGCTAGACGCGGACTCGTTCGCGGCGATCTGCCGCGCGGGCGCCGAGGCCGTTGCATGAGGCCGGTCGTCCTCGTCGTCCTCGACGGCTGGGGGCTCGCACCGCCCGGGCCCGGAAATGCGGTCGACCAGGCGAACACGCCCGTCTTCGACGCGCTCTGGGCTCGCTATCCGCACGCGACGCTCGCGGCGTCCGGAAAGGCGGTCGGCCTGCCCGAGGGGCAGATGGGCAACTCCGAGGTCGGGCACCTCACGATCGGATCGGGCCGGATCCTGCTGCAGGACCTCGAGCGCGTGAACCGGGCGATCGCGGACGGGTCGCTCGCGACGAACGACGCGCTCGTCTCCGCGTTCCGGCGCGCGCGCGAGCGCGGGGGGAACGTCCACCTGCTCGGGCTCGTCTCGTCCGGCGGAGTCCACTCGCACATCGATCACCTGCGCGCGCTGCTCGAGCTGGCGGCGAGCGAGGGCATGACCGAGCGCACGTGGATCGACGCCTTCACGGACGGGCGCGACGTCTCACCGCACGCCGCCGAGCACGATCTCGCCGAGCTCCCCAAGGAGCGCATCGCGACGATCTGCGGCCGCTACTACGCGATGGACCGGGACGGGCGCTGGGAGCGGACGGATCGGGCGTTCGCGGCGATCTGCGACGGGAAGGGCGAGCGGGCGAAGGATCCCGTCGAGGCGATCCGCGCGAGCTACGCGCGTGACGTTACGGACGAGTTCGTCGAGCCCCTGGTGCTCGAGGGGCGGCCGCACCTGGGAGATGGCGACGCCGCGATCTTCTTCAACTTCCGCCCGGACCGCGCGCGGCAGCTGTCGCAGCGGCTGCTCGAGGCGGGCGTGGACCTCACGACCATGACGCGGTACCGCGACGACCTCGCGTGCCCGGTGGCTTTCGCCGGGCTGGACGTCCCGAACACGCTCGCCGAGGTGCTCGCGGCCCACGACCTCCGGCAGCTCCACGCCGCCGAGACGGAGAAGTACGCCCACGTGACGTACTTCTTCAACGGCGGGGAGGAGCGCGAGTGGGAGGGGGAGAGCCGCATCCTCGTGCCCTCGCCGCGCGACGTTCCGAGCTACGACCTGAAGCCGGAGATGTCCGCGGACGAGGTCGCGCGGCGCTTCTGCGAGGAGCTGAACGACGGCTGCGCGTTCGCCGTCGTCAACTTCGCGAATCCCGACATGGTCGGCCACACGGGCTCGATTCCGGCGGTGGTGGAGGCGGTCGAGGCCACGGACCGCGCGCTCGGACAGGTCGTCGGGTGCGTCAGCGCCCTCGGCGGGGTGTGTTTGGTGACCGCCGACCACGGGAATGCAGAGGTCATGCTCGAGCCAGACGGGGTCAGCCCGTTCACGGCTCACACGACGAGCCGGGTGCCGCTCGTCGTCACCGACGACGACGTGGAGCTCGGCGAGGAGGGCGAGTTGTCCGACCTGGCGCCCACGATCCTCCAGCTCCTCGACCTCCCGGTACCCCCTGACATGACAGGGAGCCGGCTCGCAACGCCTGCATAACCGGCCTCGACCAGACGCTTTACAACTACCCCCTTATACTCGCCGCGCAGATGTCGCTCCCACAGCCAGACCTCGGAGTCCTCCGGAAGGCGCAGCGTGGTGACGAGCGAGCCTTCTCGATCATCCTCAGGACGTACGAGCAGCCCGTCTACAACTACGTGCTGCGGCTCACGGGAGACCGCACCCTCTCCGAGGATCTGACCCAGGAGGTCTTCCTCCGCGTCTTCCAGGGTCTCCCGAGCTTCTCGCTGCGCTCGCGGTTCACGACCTGGCTCTTCCAGGTGACGAAGAACCGTGTGCTCGACGAGCTGCGCGCGATCGAGCGCCGCCCGCGCGCGGTCGTGAGCATCGAGGACGCCCCACCGGTGGAGGTCGTCGACGCGCCGGCGGAGCGCGCCGAGACGATCGACGCCGTCTGGCGCGCCGTCGAGGCGCTCAACCCGGACCTGAAGATGGCGCTCCTCCTCCGGGACGTCGTCGGGCTCTCCTACACGGAGATCGCGGAGACGCTCGAGATCACGCTCGCGACCGTGAAGTGGCGGATCTACAAGGCGCGCGAGGAGGTGCAGCTCGCGCTGCACCGGGATGGCGTCGTCGTGCCGATCACGTCCGCCCCCTCGGCCCAGAGCCGCTAGCCGAGTCCGCCTACGATGGGCGCGTGCCGCGCCCGACCGCCCCGGATCCCGTCGCGCGCCTGGACGAGGCGCTCTCGGACGTCGCGGGCATCGACGTCACCCTCGAGCGTCCCGCCGACTCCGAGCACGGCGACTACGCGACGAACGTCGCGCTGAAGCTCGCGGGCCTGCGCAAGCGGCCGCCGCGCGAGATCGCGGATGAGATCGCCGCGGAAGTCGTGGAGCGCGGGCTGGCGGAGCGCGCCGAGGGGGCAGGCCCCGGCTTCGTCAACCTCTGGCTCCCCGACGCCTGGCTCGTCGACGGCGTTCGAGAGATCGTGGCGGCGGGTTTCGAGTTCGGGTCTGGCTCGACCGAGCTGCGCGAGCGTGTCCAGGTCGAGATGGTGTCCGCGAACCCGACCGGGCCGATCACGGTCGCGCACGCGCGCAACGGCGCCTATGGCGACTCCGTCGCGCGACTCCTCGTCTTCGCGGGCCACGAGGTGGAGCGCGAGTACTACTACAACGACGCCGGCACGCAGATGGAGCGCTTCCACGCGTCGGTCGAGGCGGTGCGCCGCGGCGAGGAGCCTCCCGAGGACGGGTACCGCGGCGACTACCTGACCGAGCTGGCGGCTCTTCCCGGCGACCCCGTCCCCGAGATGCTGCGTCGGATCGAGGCGACGCTCGAGCGCTTTCGGATCCACTTCGACACGTGGGAGCGCGAGAGCGACTTCGGCGCGGAGGTCGCGGAGGCGCTGCCGCTCCTCGACACGTACGAGTCCGAGGGCGCCGTCTGGGGGCGGACGAGCGCGCACGGGGACGACAAGGACCGGGTTCTCGTGCGCTCGAGCGGCGAGCCGACCTACTTCGGCAAGGACGCCGCCTACATCCGGCGGAAGCTCGCCGCCGGGTTCGACCGGCTCGTCTACGTGCTCGGCGCCGACCACCACGGCTACGTCGCGCGGCTGCAGGCGCTCGCCGAGATGCTCGGCTACTCGCGCGAGGCGGTCGAGGTGCTCGTGTACCAGCTCGTGCAGCTCGTCGAGGGCGGCGAGGCGAGGAAGATGTCGAAGCGGCGCGGCGACGTCGTCCTGCTCGACGAGCTCCTCGACGCGATCGGCGTCGACGCGGCGCGCTGGTACCTCGTCTCGCGCGGGCACGATCAGACGATCGAGCTGGACGTCGATCTCGCCGCGGAACGCTCGCAGAAGAACCCCGTCTACTACGTGCAGTACGCGCACGCGCGCGTCGCGGGGATCCTGCGCAACGCAAACGGGGAGGGTGCCGCGAGCGCAGCGACGGTGCCGCTCGAGCCGGAGGAGCGCGAGCTCGTGAAGCGGCTCCTCGACTTCCCCCAGGTCGTGCGCGAGGCGACCGAGCGTCGAGCGGTGCACGCGATTCCCATCTACGCGATCCGCGTCGCCGACGACTTCCACCGCTTCTACCACCGGCACCGCGTGCTCGAGTCGGAGCAGGAGGCGTTCCGCCTCGGCCTCGTCTCGGCGGTTCAGAGCGTGATCGCGCGCTGCCTCGACCTGATCGGAGTGGAAGCCCCGGAGCGGATGTAGGATCGGGCCACGTGAGTGAGGTACCCGACAGGAACCTCGCCCTCGAGCTCGTCCGCGTCACGGAGTCGGCAGCCACGTTCGCCTCGCGCTGGATCGGGCGCGGGGACAAGATCGCGGCCGACCAGGCGGCCGTCGACGCCATGCGGCTGATGCTCGACACCGTCTCGATGCGCGGCGTCGTCGTCATCGGCGAGGGCGAGAAGGACGAGGCGCCGATGCTGTTCAACGGCGAGCAGGTCGGCAGCGGTGTCGGGGCGGAGGTCGACGTGGCCGTCGACCCGCTCGAGGGCACCCGGCTCACCGCGCTCGGGATGCCGAACGCGATCTCGGTGATCGCGGTCTCGGAGCGCGGGACGATGTTCTTCCCCGGCGCCGCGCTGTACATGGACAAGATCGCGGTCGGCCCCGAGGCCGCGGACGCGATCGACATCGAGGCGACGCCAACGGAGAACCTCGAGCGAGTCGCCGAGGCGAAGGGCCACGCCGTGAACGACCTCACCGTCGTCGTCCTCGAACGCGAGCGGCACGACGACCTCATCGCCGAGTTGCGCGACGCCGGCGCGCGCGTGAACCTCATCCGCGACGGCGACGTCGCCCCGGCGATCGCGGCCGCGCAGGCCGGTACCGGGGTCGATCTGCTGATGGGCATCGGCGGCACGCCGGAGGGCGTGATCTCGGCGGCGGCGATCAAGTGCCTCGGCGGTGCGATGCAGGGCAAGCTGTGGCCGCGCAACGAGGAGGAGCGGAAGCGGCTCGAAGACGCCGGCTTCGACATAGAGCGCGTGCTGACCGCGGACGACCTCGTCCAGGGCGAGGACGTGTTCGTGGCCGCGACGGGCGTGACGAGCGGCGCGCTGCTCCGCGGCGTCCGCGTCGTCGGCGACCGCGTCGAGACCGAGTCGATCGTGATGCGCTCGCGCTCCGGCACGTTCCGCCGCGTGGTCGCTTCTCACCCGCTGACGAAGATCCAGAGCCTCATGAAAGGAGCGTCCTGATGGCGCACGAGCTGAACGAGACCGCACGGGCGATCGTCGCCGGGCACAAGGGCATCCTCGCCGCAGACGAATCGACGGGGACGATCAAGAAGCGCTTCGACTCGATCGGCGTCGAGTCCACGGATGAGAGCCGCAGGGCCTACCGCCAGCTCCTGTTCGCGGCCCCGGGCATGGAGGACGCGATCGGCGGCGTGATCCTCTACGACGAGACCATCCGGCAGTCGGCCGACGACGGTACCCCGTTCGCGCAGGTGCTGGCCTCGAAGGGATCGATTCCGGGCATCAAGGTGGACACGGGCGCCCACGACCTCGCCGGCTTCCCGGGCGAGAAGATCACCGAGGGGCTCGACGGCCTACGCGCGCGGCTCGACGAGTATCGAGAGCTGGGCGCGCGCTTCGCGAAGTGGCGCGCCGTGATCACGATCGGCGACGGCATCCCGTCGGTTGCGTGCATTCGCGGCAACGCGCACGCGCTCGCCCGCTACGCGGCCCTCTGCCAGGAGGTGGGGCTCGTCCCGATCGTCGAGCCCGAGGTGCTCATGGACGCCGACAACACGATCGAGCGCTGCCTCGACGTCACGTCGCAGACGCTCGCGTGGACGTTCCGCGAGCTCGACGAGGAGCGAGTCGACCTCACCGGCATGCTGCTCAAGCCGAACATGGTCATCTCGGGGAAGGGCTGCCCCGAGCAGGCGCCCGCGACGCGCATCGCAGAGCTCACGATCGAGTGCTTCCTCGCGCGCGTTCCGGCAGCCGTTCCGGGGATCGTCTTCCTCTCTGGCGGCCAGGCGGAGGTCGAGGCCACCGAGAACCTGAACGCGATCAACCAGGTCGGCGGCCCGTGGCCGCTGTCCTTCTCGTACGGGCGCGCCCTGCAGCAGTCCGCGCTTGCGGCCTGGGGCGGCGACGCCGCGAACGTCGAGGCCGCCCAGGAGGCGTTCGTGCACCGCGCGCGGATGAACGCGCTCGCGGCGGCGGGCGAGTGGAAGGCGGAGCTGGAGCAACCGGTCGCGGTCTAGATGGTTCGGCATTCGAGCCGTGGCCGCTGAGCCCGACCCACTCGAGGAGCATCTTCTCGACGCCCTCAGATCGTTGCAGCCGAGCTCGGCGCTGCGGTCGGCGCCCCCGGAGGTCGAGGAGCTCTGGCGCGCGCAGGTCGACAGCAGGCAGGCGGACTACGCCGCGCGCTGGCTCCAGCAGCACGGGCGGAGCTTCTACACGATCGGCTCGGCGGGTCACGAGTCGAATGCGGCAGTCGCACTGGCGCTACGAGTCGACGACCCCGCGCTCCTCCACTACCGCTCGGGTGGCTTCTACCTCGCGCGCGCCGCCCGCGCGCGGGATCGACGGCCTCCGCGACATCCTGCTCGGCGTCGTGGCGGCCGCCGTCGAGCCCATTGCCGGAGGGCGCCACAAGGTCTTCGGGCGCAAGGAGCTCGCCGTCGTCCCGGTCACGTCGACGATCGCCTCACAGCTGCCGCGTGCGGTCGGGATCGCGCTTGCCATCGACCGTGCGGCGCGGCTCGGGGTGCCGTGCGCCTGGCAGCGCGACGCGATCGTCGTCTGCTCCTTCGGCGACGCCTCGCTCAACCACGCGACGGCGCAGGCGGCGCTGAACACCACGGCGCAGTGCACGTACCAGGGCCTGCCGCTGCCGCTCCTCTACGTGTGCGAGGACAACGGGCTCGGCATCAGCGTGCCCAGCCCGCCGGGCTGGGTCGACGTGGCGCTGCGCGCTCGCTCCGAGATCCGTTACGAGGCGGCGTACGGCAGCGACCCGGCCGAGGTGCTCGGCGTCGCGACCGACCTCGCGGACTGGGTGCGCGAGCGCAGGCGGCCGGCGGTGCTCCATCTCCGCACGGTTCGCTACCTCAGCCATGCGGGAGCCGAGGCGGAGCTGGCGTACCGCTCGCCGGGTGCCATTCGCGCCGACTTCGAGCGCGACCCGATCCTCGGCACCGCGCGGTGGCTCGTCGCGGCCGGTCGGGCCACGGGCGAGGAGCTCGCGGACGACTATGCCGTCGCACGCGACGAGGTGCAGCAGCTCGCCGTGGAGGTGTCCGCGCTGCCGCAGATGGCCTCCGCCGAGCAGGTCATGGCGCCGCTCGCGCCGCGGTCGCCCGGCGTGGTCGCGGAGCGCGCGAGCAGAGTGACGACCACGGCGGACAAGCCGCTCACGGTCTCCCAGGCGGTCAACGCCGCCCTCGTCGCGATCCTCGAGAAGCATCCGCAGGCGCTCGTCTTCGGCGAGGACGTGGCCGTGAAGGGCGGCGTCTACGGCGTCACCCGCGGCCTGCATGCGCGCTTCGGCGCGGGGCGCGTGTTCGACACGCTGCTGGACGAGACGTCGATTCTCGGCCTCGCCCTGGGCGCCGCCGTCAGCGGGCTGCTCCCACTCCCCGAGATCCAGTACCTCGCCTACCTGCACAACGCGGAGGACCAACTGCGAGGCGAGGCCGCCACCCTGCAGTTCTTCTCGCAGCGCGCGTACCGGAACGGGATGGTGGTCCGGATCGCGGGGTACGGCTACCAGAGCGGCTTCGGCGGGCACTTCCACAACGACGACGCCGTCGGCGTCCTGCGCGACGTCCCGGGCCTCGTGCTCGCGTCGCCGGCCAGGCCCGACGACGCTGCGGCGATGCTCGTGACGTGCGCCGAGGCCGCGCTCGTCGACGGCAGCGTGTGCGTGTTCCTCGAGCCCATCGCGCTCTACCACACCCGCGACCTGCACGAGGACGGCGACGAGGGCTGGGTTGCGGCGCCCGCGAGCGAGCACGTCGCGGTGGGTTCCGCGCGGACCCACCTCGACGGGGACGACCTCACGATCGTGACGTGGGCGAACGGGCTTCGTCTCTCGCTGCGGGTGGCGCGCCGGCTCGAGGCCAGGGGCGTCCGGGCGCGCGTCCTCGACCTCCGCTGGCTCTCGCCGTTGCCGCTCGAGGACGTCGTGCGCGAGGCGACCGCCACCGGTCGCGTGCTCGTCGTGGACGAGACGCGCCGGACGGGAGGCGTGGGGGAGGGGATCGTCGCGGAGCTCGTCGACGCGGGGTTCGAGGGCCGGATCGCCCGCGTGGCCAGCAAGGACTCCTTCGTCCCGCTCGGGGACGCCGCGCAGCTCGTGCTCGTCTCGGAGGACGAGATCGAGGCGGCGGCACTGAAGCTCATGGAGCGCTGAGTCGTCGCGGCGACCCGCCCGCGACAGCGGGCGAGCTCCGTTCCCGCGCGGACTGCGAGAATCGGCTCTGCGCGTGTGAAGAAGCGCTCAGGCGGGCATCTTGTCGTCATGGCTGTGGCGCAGGTCGAAGACAAGGGGGGCTTCCTGCTCGCCATTCCGAGCGCCGTCGAGCGCTCGGCGGGCGAGGTCGTGAACCAGGCGTTCGAGCGCCTGCTCTCGTCGGACCTCCACGTGACGTCGGCTGCCGACGCGAAGCTCCTGCTCGCAGATCAGGAGGAGACGGAGCAGCTGACGGATTCCATCCAGCGCTTCGTCGGCATCGCCACGCCGGTGGCCAGGATCGCGCTGCGCGGCGCGCGGTTCACGCGCGTGCCCTGGGTGCTCGTCGCCTCCTCTGCGATCGCGATCGGAGTCAGCGTTCGAAACGGCGTCCGCGAGCTGCAGGCGATCGCCGCGCTTCTCGCCTATCGCTTCGAGCGGGAGACGGGTGCGCCGCCCCACCCTGCCCTGCTGCAGAAACTGACGCTCGAGCTCTACCTCAGACCGCGCCGAACGCCGGACGTCTCGGGTCGGCGCCTCCCGCTGGCTCGGCTTGCACGGCGCTGGATCGTCAGCGGCGCCTTCGGTCGGAACACGCGCGGAAAGACGGAGAAGGCATTCGACGCCGCGGAGCGCCTGGACGTTGCGGCGATCGCCGCACGGGCGCCGTCGCCGATCGTCTGACCAGGGCTCTTGAGTAACCCCGGCGACCCGCCCGCGCAGCGGGCGGCTTCAGGGATTTCGCGCGAGCGGAATCTGCGCTCGCGGATTTCGCTCTGCGCTACTAGTACGCGCTCCTGTAGCGCGCCTTCGCCGCGCGCGAGCTGTAGGTGAAGACGTCGGCCGCCACTCCGATCGCCACCAGGACCCAGCCGGCGCCGCTCACGCCGTGCAGCGGCCCCCACGCGAGCACATAGGCCAGCGTCGTCCAGGGCAGGAAGATCAGCCCGAGCAGAGGCCAGATCCACGAGGTGAAGGCCGCGTCCACCTTGTCGCCGAAGATCCACCAGAAGGCGAGGGCGATGCGAGGGCCGATGAAGCCGGCGAGGAGAGCGAGGCAGCACACGGGACGTCAACCCTCTCGCACGCGGTGTCGCGCGTCAAGCACCTTCGGTCGCTTCGGGCTCGTCGTCGCGGTGACGTCTCAGCGACTCCTTGCGCTCGTCCTTCATCGCCGACGCCTTGACCTTCGCGTCGGCGTAGGAGGAGCGGACGAGCGACGAGCCGCTCTTCCAGCCGAAGACGTGGCAGACGAGGATGATCGCGAAGCCCATGTTGAAGGCCGTCGTGATCAGCTGCTGACCGGTCGAGTAGGCCGTCGCGGTCTGCGTGCTCGTGTAGCTCTCGAGCGCGAAGGAGTTGAACGCCTGGTTGACTCCGATCCCCCCCGGAGTGAACGAGACGAGGTTCGCGAGCTGGTTCGAGCCGAGCACGCTCATGACCGAGCCGAACGTGACCGGGATGCCGTACGCGGCGAGGAACACGACGATCACGCCGACCTTCGCCGCGTAGCCGCCCATCTGCGGCAGCAGCACCCACTTCCCGTACGCGCGCGGGTCGCCCAGGATCGCGGCTCCCGCCGTGGCCCGCGCCCACATCTTCTTCACCCAGTTCCAGAAGATCCGCGCGAGGACGAGGAGCAGGAAGAGCGCGCCGCCGGCGATGGAGAGCGTGAGCAGCGGGTGGTCGACGATCGCGTCCTTCTCGTCGCCGAACTGGAAGTCGAACGAGCCCGTCACCGCGGAGAACAGGTAGATGTAGATGAGCGTCCCGATCACGAGGTAGAAGATCTTCTGGACGGCGTACCCTCCGAGGATCCCGGGGAACGTGGAGCCGCTGACGACCGCGACGAACATGAGGAGCGTCACGAACGTGCCGAGGTTGCCCGGAACGACGTTGTTGAGGGCCACGCCGGTCGCGTAGCAGGTGAGCACGGTGACGAAGTTCACGCCGCCGGGATACGCGTAGCGGAGGATTCCGTACCAGCCCAGCGCGGTGAGCACGGTCTGGGCGCCCTGGAACACGCAGCCCACGAGGACGTACCCGAGCGAGATGTCGGTGACGGCGTCCCACAGCTGGTCGAACCAGCCCCAGACGTCGATGCCCGCGAGGCGAAGGGCGACGAGGACGACGAGGATCCCGACGAGCCACGCGGCGATCCTGAGGATTCGGCGCCGGCCCGGGTCTGCGGCGGCGGGAGGGGGCGCGAGGGCGACGTCGGTCATCGGCCGAGAGTAACGCCCTGGACGAGGAGCCGCGAGCCGCGGCCCCTCGTCGCGGGCGGCGTGCGCTACGCGCTTGCGAGCGCCTTCTGCTTGATCGAGTCGAACTCGGCCTGCGTGATCGCGCCGGAGTCGAGCAGACCCTTGGCCTTCTCGATCTCCGCCGTGGCGCCGCCGGCGACCGATCGGATGTACTGGTCCGTCGCTTGCTGTTGTGCCTGCATCTTCTGGATGTTCCGGTCCGCCATCCCGTCGTGGTTCGCGATCAGGTAGATGAACACGCCGAGGTACGGCAGGATGATCACGAAGATGATCCACAAGGTCTTCGAGCCGCCCCCGATGTCGCGGCGGCGGAAGATGTCCACGAACACCGTGATCAGGATCCAGATCCAGATCACGAACAGGAAGAAGATGAACATCGTCCAGAGGACGTCGAGGAACGGATAACTGGCTGCGAGCACTGAACCTCCCTTTCGTGGGTCGTTGGGCGCGGATCAGATCCCGAGGATCTGCTTCTTCTTGGCTTCGAACTCCTCCTCGGTGAGGATCCCCTGTGCCTTCAGCTGCGCGAGCTGCGCGAGCTCGGCGGTGTAGTCCGGCTGCGCAGGAGCGGCCTGCGGGGCGGCTGCCTGCTGTGCCGCCATCTGCTGGTCGTATGCCTCCTGGTCCTGGGCGGCGTACTTCTGATCCTGGCGATGTCGGACCGCTCCCGCTGTGCCTGCGACGACCGCGGTCGTCGCGGCCGCGCGAACCAGACCTCCTCTGCGACGGAACATGTCAACCCTCCTATGTGGTGTTGGCGGCGGACAGCAGGGCCTCGCGCGCCTCCATGACGACATCGTGTGGGATGCGGCCGATGGCGACGAGCTCGCCGCCTGCGCCTCGCATGGCGGACGCGAGCTCGGCGGCCCAGATGTCCTCCCAGAGGAGCATCGCTGCCGACGAGCCCGGCTCGAGCTCTTCGGCAGCGTCCATCAGGTCCTCCTCGCCGAGGAGCCCGGTCGCTTCGAGGCCGAGCGCCTCGAGGCCGCGTCGGACATTCTCGTCGATGTCGCTGAGCTCGAATGCTCCGATGGATCCATCCGCATCCTTGCTCACGAACGCAAGGTCGATGATCCGGATCGTGTTCGACTCGACGAGCTTCCCTAGGGCAGGCGCGATCTCGCCCGTAAACCGATTGCCTGGAAACGACACGATCATGTACTCGACTGGGCCGATCTCTTCCATCACTTTCCTCCGTTTCGTTCCTGAGCGGCTGTGCCAGTCTAGTAGCCTATTCGTCTCGCGGAACACGCGCACTCCATAGGATCAGCGGCGCGCATGGAGAGCCAGCAGTGAACGAGCAGCCCGGGTCTCGACCGGAGCGAGCCGGGCTCGTGCTCGCGGCGCTGATCGCGGTTGCGACCGTCGCGAACCTCAACCTGTCGGTCGCGAACGTCGCGATTCCGGACATCGGCGACGACTTCGACTCGTCGCAGACCATGCTCAACCTCATCGCGGTGGGCTACTCGTTCGGCCTGGCCGCCTCCGTCCTCTGGTTCGGCGCCCTCGGCGACCGCTACGGCCGCAAGCTCCTCATCGTCGTCGGAATGACCCTCTCCGTGCCGGTCTCGCTCCTCGCCGGATTCGCGTGGAGCGACGACGTCCTCTTCGCGGCGCGGGTGGCGGGAGGGCTCTGCGCCGGCATGGCGTACCCGACGACGCTCGCGCTGATCACGGCTCTCTGGGCCGGGCGCGCACGGACGAAGGCGATCGCTCTCTGGTCCGCGATCGGCGGTGGCTTCGCGGCGCTCGGTCCGCTCGTGAGCGGGATCCTCCTCGAGCACTTCGACTGGGGCTCGGTGTTCCTCGTCACGATTCCCCTGGCCGTCGTGGCGCTCGCGCTGGCCGTGTACCTCGTCCCGAGCCACGTCAACGAGACGACCGAGCCCGTCGACAACATCGGCGGAATCGTCTCCGTCGTGCTCGTGGGAGCGCTCATCCTGTCGATCAACTTCTGGCCGGTGAACGGCATGGAGACGACCTCGCTCGTGCTCTTCGCCGTCGCGGTGGTAGCCGCCCCGTTGTTCCTGCTGCGCCAGCGGCGCGCGAAGAACCCGCTCTACGACCTCCACGTCGCCGCGCGGCCGACGTTCTGGGTCGCGGCCTGCGCGGGGATCATCGTGTTCGGCACGCTCATGGGGACGGCGTACGTGAGCCAGCAGTACGTCCAGAACGTGCTCGGCTACTCCACCGTCCAGGCGGGCGCTGCGATCCTTCCCGCTGCTCTCGCGATGGTCCTGGTGGCTCCGCGCTCTGCGAAGCTCGTGGCCGCGCACGGCTCACGGCTCACCCTTCTCTCCGGCTACGTCTTCCTCGTTCTCGCGTTCGTCGGGATGCTG
Source organism: uncultured Gaiellaceae bacterium (assembly GCA_963831285.1). Lineage (GTDB taxonomy): Bacteria > Actinomycetota > Thermoleophilia > Gaiellales > Gaiellaceae > GMQP-bins7. The sequence goes on from CAWHPO010000004.1 coordinate 51,221, forward strand.
GCCCTGTGGAACGAGGGCACGCCGTACTGGCAGATAGCGCTCCCGTACGTATGCATCGGCATCGGTGTGGGGCTGGCGGGGACTCCCGCGTCGAACTCGCTCACCGGTTCGGTGCCTGTGAAGCGCGTCGGCATGGCGTCGGGGACGGCCGACCTCCAGCGCGATCTCGGCGGCGCGCTCATGACCTCGATCCTGGGATCGGTGCTGACTGCTCACTACGCGTCGGCGATCGCGGCGCAGTCCGTCTCCAGCCAGGTGTCGAGCTCGACGGAGAGCCAGCTGCAGCTCTCGTTCGCGAGTGCCGAGAACATCGCACAGCACTACCCGCAGGACGCCGACGCGATCATCGCGGCTGCGCAGTCGTCGTTCCTCCAGGGCGATCAGTGGGCCTACGCGGCAGGCCTGCTCGCCGTCCTCGTCGGGGCCGTGCTCGTCTTCTTCCTCTTCCCGAAGCGGGAGCGCGAGCGCGAGCTGCACGCGACGTATTCGGCCGAGGACGCTGTGGCGCCCGCCTCGCGCTCGAGCCCCGCAGGTCTCGAGCCCGCGGCGGCGGAGGGGGTCTGACCCCCGAAGCGCAGACGATCGACGGTGGGGTCTGACCCCGAAGCGCAGACGATCGCCGGTTTCAATGCCTCGAGGGGTCAGACCCCTAGCGCTTCTGCGATCTTCGCGAGCGCTGCCGTCTCGGCCTCTGCGACGCCTCCCTTCGCCTCCGCGACCGCCTGTGCGACGCCGAGCACGAAGTCGCGGTAGGCGCTCTCCTCGTCGGGCGCCTTCGCCGTGAGGACCTCGCGCGACGAGCGGAGCGACGCGAGCGTCTCCGTCTCGACCTCCTGCGCGGAGGTGGTGAGGCCGAACCTCGTGCCGCGCGTCTTCGCCAGCTCGCGCACGAGGTCGCTCGCGTCGTCGCTCCGGGCGGCGAGAGCCTTCGCGAGCGCGCTCGCCTCGCCGAAGGTGTCCGTGAAGTCGCGGTCGCTCACCGACACGAGCATGCCCGCGCCGGTGACGCCCTTCTCCAGCGCCTTCCACTCCTCTTCCGTGAAATCGGTCTTGCTCGCCACGCCAGCTCCTCTCGATCGGGTCGAGGAAGTACATGCCCACGAGAGGGGGCGACGGAAACAGCGCCCTGCGGAGATGTCGCAATTCCGCTCGCCGGACGGTAGAACCTGCCCGCGATGACGTGGAGCGTTCTCTTCCGGCTGCGTCGCTATCTGCGCGAGAGCCTCTGGGTCGCGCCCGTGGTGGGCGGCGTCCTCGGCTGGGTCGTCGGCATCTCCTCGTCCGATTTCGGGACGATCGCGGAGCTCCCGGTGCGCTGGCAGTACTCCTCGAGCACCGCGGACTCCGTGCTCGCGTCGGTCGTCGCGGCGAGCGTCGGGCTGATCGGCTTCGTCGTCACCGTGAGCGTGCTGATCGTCCAGATGGCGACCGGCACCTTCTCGGCGCGCTACATGCGGATCTTCTACCGCGACCGGGCGTTCAAGGCCGTGCTCGCCGTCCTCATCGGCACCTTCACGTTCTCGTACACGCTCCTCCGCCACGTCGAGGCGAACTCGGTGCCCAACCTCGGAGTCACGCTCGCGGGCGCGTTCCTCGGGCTCGGGATCATCCTCTTCGTCGTCTTCCTCGACCGCGCGATCCACCGGCTGCGGCCGGTGGCCGTCGCGGCGCTCGTGGCGAAGGCGGGACGCCGCGCTCTCCAGCAGGCGCTCGCGGCCGCCGCCAGGCCGGACGCCCCGGTGATCGTCCCCGCGCCGTACGAGCCTCCGGGGGAGCCGTCGCTCGTCGTCCGCATGCTGCGGGGAGGAGCGATTCAGGCGCTCGACGTCCGCGGGCTCGGGCGGTGGGCGCACGCGAGCTCGAGCCTCGTCGTCCTCCGGCACCCGGTGGGCGACTTCGTCTCCGCCGGCGCCCCGCTGATGGAGGTGTACGGGCCGGAGCCGGCCGCGGGCGACGAGGCCCGTCTCCGCTCGATGGTCGCGCTCGGCGTGGAGCGGACGATCGAGCAGGATCCCGCCTTCGCCGTGCGGATCATGGTCGACATCGCGGTCCGCGCGCTCTCGCCGGCCGTGAACGACCCGACGACCGCGGTGCAGGTGCTGGACCATCTCGAGGACCTGCTGCGGCAGGTCGGCCAGACCGACCTCTCGGACTTCCAGGACAGGGCCGCGCACGGACGTCGACGTCGGGCTCGTCCTGCCCGTGCGGCGCTGGGTCGACTACCTCACGCTCAGCGTGACGGAGATCCGCGAGTACGGAGCGACGTCGATCCAGGTCGTCCGGCGGCTGCGCGCCTTGCTCGAGTCGCTCGGCGAGGCGGTGCTGCCGGAGCGGCGAGCGGCCGTCCTCGACGAGCTGGTCCGGCTCGATGCAGTGGTCGCCGCGAGGTGGGGGGACACGGTCGACCTCGATCTCGCGGGCGCCGCGGATCGCCAGGGAATCGGCGGGCCGACGGCCGCCGGGCCGCGCCGGGCGTGAGCGCCTGGCTCGCGTCTCCGCTCGCCGCCGAGCTCACGCGCGCCGAGGGCCGGTCGCTCGTGCTCGTCTTCCTCGCCACGACCCTCGGCGCCGTGCTCTCGCGCTGGCACATCCGTTTCGTGCTGCCGACGGTCGTCGTCGAGATCGTGCTCGGGATCCTCATCGGGCCGGAGGTGCTGGGCATCGCGCACGTGAACGTGTACATCACGTTCCTCTCGCAGTTCGGGCTCGCGCTCCTGTTCTTCTTCGCGGGGCTCGAGGTCGTCGAGCACCACGTGCAGCCGCAGGTGCTGCGGCGGGGGACGATCGGCTGGGGCGTGTCGCTCGCGATCGGGCTCGCCGTGGGGGTCGTGCTGCAGCAGGCGGGTGTCGACGCGGAGTGGTGGCTCCTGGCGGTGGCACTCGCGACCACGGCGCTCGGGACGCTCGTCCCCATCCTCTCGGACGCGCAGCTCCTGCCGACGCCGCTCGGGCGGGCGGTTCTCGGCACCGGGGTCGCGGGCGAGTTCTGGCCGATCATCTTCATCTCCGTGTTCCTGACGAGCGTCTACGGCGCCCTGACGGAGGTGCTCCTGCTCGTGGGCTTCGGCGCCGTGGTCGCCGGCGCCGCGAGGATCGCGCTGCAGGCCCGCCCGCCGCGGCTCCTGCGGATCCTCCAGGACACGCTGCACACGACCGGGCAGGTCGGCGTGCGCGCCTCCATCTTCCTGCTCGCGCTGCTCGTCTTCGTCGCCGCCGACGCGGGCTTCGAGTTCGTCCTGGGCGCGTTCGCCGCCGGACTCGTCGTCGGACTCGCGCTCGACTCCGAGGAGGGACGGCTCGTGCGCCTCCGCCTCGAGGGGATCGGCTTCGGCTTCCTCGTCCCCGTCTACTTCGTCGTCACGGGGATGAACTTCGACCTGGACAGCCTGCTCACCGCCGAGGGGATCGGGCTCGCGGCGCTGTTCCTCGCGCTCCTCCTGGTGACGCGGGGCGCCGCGGCTCTGCTGTGGCTGCGCGAGCTGGGCGCGCGCTCGACCGCGAGCCTCGCCCTCTTCGCCGCGACGGGGCTTCCGCTCATCGTCGCGATCGTCGGAATCGGCATGTCGCGTGGCGCGATCTCGAAGTCGGTCGGCGCCTCGTTGATCGGCGCCGGGATGGTGTCCGTGCTCGTCTACCCGCTCCTCGCGATGCGCCTGGCAGGCCGGCAGGAGGGCGGCGTGCGCGTGGGCGACGCACCGTAGGAGGGCGGTTCATCCGGGGTGAACCGGCGGGGTCGGTGGACAGGCCGGGCCGCCATGGACGAGAATCCCGGCCGGTGGGCCGCACACGCAAGAAATCGACCAACACGACGGATGCCTTCTTCGAGGCGCTCGCCGAGCGTGGTCACGTTCGGCTCCTCGACAACGCGAAGGGGACCGCGCGCTTCGAGATCGTCGACGGGCGGAAGGTGCATCGCTGGCTCGTGACGGTGGACAACGGCGAGATCTCGGTCTCGCGCGGGAACGGCTCGGCCGACTGCGTGATCAGGGCCGACAAGACGTTGTTCGCCCAGATCGCAGCGGGCCGCAAGAACGCCGTCGCGGCGGTGCTGCGCGGGGACCTCGCCATCGACGGCGACTGGCGGCTCCTCGTGCGCATGCAGCGGCTCTTCCCCGGCAAGCGAGGCTCACGGTCACGGCTGCCGGGATGAGCGACGGTCTCCACAAGAGCCTCGACGGCAACACCTTCGTCGTCAGCGATTCGCGCGGCGACATCGAGGCGTCGCTGACCGACCCGACGGGCCTCTTCTCGTTCGACACCCGCTTCCTCTCGCGCTGGGTGCTCACCATCGACGGCGAGCGTCTCAACGCGCTGTCCGTCGACGACCTCCAGTACTTCGAGACCCGCTTCTTCCTCGTGCCCGGGACGGGGACCGTGTACATCGACGCGAAGCTCTCGGTCATCCGGCAGCGGTCGGTCGCCAACGGCTTCCACGAGGAGCTGACGATCCTGAACCATGCGGACAAGCCCGTGAACCTCGACGTGCGCCTGGACGCGGGCTGCGACTTCGCCGACCTGTTCGAGGTGAAGGACGCGCTCCGGAAGAAGGGGACGTACTCGAGCCGCACCTCCGGAGGGAAGCTCGTCCTCCGCTACGACCGCGGCCCCTACAGTCGGGCCACGGAGATCTCCGCCTCGGCGCCCGCACGCGTGGATTCCGAGGGTCTGACCTTCCGCGTCCGCATCGGGCCGCACGGCCGGTGGAGCACCGACATCGAGGTCGTCACCGCGCAGCTCGGAGCGGGGCAGGCGCCGAAGGAGGGGATGGACCCTCGCCGAGCGCGTCAGCGGATGCAGCAGAACCTCGACCGCTGGATCGCCGACGCGCCGCGAATCGAGTGCGACTGGACGCAACTGAAGTCGACGTACCGCAGGAGCCTCGTCGATCTCGCGGCGCTCCGCTTCTCGCCTCCGATCGCCGGCGGCCGCAGCCTCCCGGCCGCGGGGCTGCCGTGGTTCATGACGATGTTCGGCCGCGACAGCATCTTCACGAGCCTGCAGGCGATCCCCTTCACCCCCGAGCTCGCCGCGACCACGCTGCGGGCGCTCGGCGACTGGCAGGGCGTTCGACTCGACGACTTCCGCGACGAGGATCCCGGCCGGATCCTCCACGAGCTGCGCTACGGGGAGATGACCGCCTTCGAGGAGCGCCCGCACTCTCCCTACTACGGATCCGTCGACGCGACGCCGCTGTACATCGTCCTCCTCGACGAGTACGAGCGCTGGACCGGGGACCGCGGGATCGTGCGGGAGCTCGAGGTCGAGGCGCGCGCGGCGCTGAACTGGATCGACGAGTACGCCGACGTCGTGGGCGGCACGGGGTACATCTGGTACAAGCGGCGCAACGAGGAGTCGGGGCTCGAGAACCAGTGCTGGAAGGACTCCTGGGACTCGATCTCCTTCCGCGACGGCGCCCTGCCCAGCTTCCCACGTGCGACGTGCGAGCTCCAGGGCTATGCGTACGACGCGAAGGTGCGCGGCGCCCGCCTCGCGCGGCTCGTGTGGCGCGACGACGAGCTCGCCGACAAGCTCGAGCGCGACGCGGCCGACCTGAAGCGTCGCTTCAACCGCGACTTCTGGGTCGAGGACGGTCAGTACTTCGCGCTGGCGCTCGACCCCGACGGGCGCCAGGTCGACGCGCTGGCCTCGAACAACGGCCACCTCCTGTGGAGCGGCATCGTCGACAAGACCAAGGCGAAGGCGGTGGCACGGCACCTCCTCGGCCCGCGGCTCTTCTCGGGCTGGGGCGTGCGCACGCTCGCCGAGGGCGAGGGCCGCTACAACCCCATCGGCTACCACGTCGGCACGGTGTGGCCGTTCGACAACTCGTTCATCGCCTGGGGCCTGCGCCGGTACGGGTTCAAGGACGAGGCGGCCCAGATCGCGTCGGGCATCCTCGACGCGGCGGAGTTCTTCGACGGCCGCCTGCCCGAGGCGTTCGGCGGCTACGAGCGGACCCTGACGAAGTACCCGGTCCAGTACCCGACGGCCTGCAGCCCGCAGGCCTGGTCGACCGGAACGCCGCTCCTCCTCATGCGCACGATGCTGGGGCTCGAGCCGATGGGCGAGCACCTCGTGGTCGATCCTGCGCTGCCGAGCGAGGTCGGGCATCTCGAGCTCCTCGACATCCCAGGACGCTGGGGCCGCATCGACGCGTTCGGCCGCGGCCGCGTGGACGTCGACAAGCGGCGCGCTCGCCGCTGAGTGTTCCCTAGCCGCCCGCGAGGACGGCCGCACCCACGGCGCCCGAGAGGTCGCCGAGCTCGGTGCGGAGCACGGTCGGCGCATGCGCGAACAGGTGGGGCTTCATCGCCTCGACGATCCGGTCGACGAACGGCTGTCCGAGCCGGTCGCCGAGCCCGCCGCCGATCACGATCGCCTCGAGGTCGAGGAGGTTCTGCGCCGAGGCGAGGCCGACGCCGAGCGCCCACACCGCGTCGTCGATCAGCTTCTTCGTGAGCTTGTCGCCGCGCTTCAGCGCCCGCGCGTAGACGCCAGAGCTGAGGCTCGTGCGGCCCTGCTTCTCCATGATCGAGAACAGCTCCGTCTTCCGGCCCTGCTTGACGAGCTTGCGCGCTCGCCGCTCCATCGCGAGCCGCCCGGCATACGCCTCGAGGCAGCCGCGACGACCGCACGGGCAGCGCAGGCCGCCGGGCTCGACCACCATGTGGCCGACCTCGCCTCCGGCGCCGCGTCCGTCGTGGAGCTCGCCGTCGAGGATGAGACCGCCGCCCACCCCGGTGCCGACCCAGACGCCGAGGACGTTCCGGAACGGCCTCCCCGCACCGCGCTCGAATTCGCCCAGCACGCCGACGCTCACGTCGTTGCCGACCTTCACGTCGACGCCATTGACGAGCTCCGAGACCATCGGCCCGAGCTCGACGCGCTCCGAGAACCCGGGGACGTTCGCGGCGAGGAGGACGGCGCCGGCCTCGGTGTCGATCTCGCCCGGCGTGCCGATCCCGACCGCGCGGAGCGCCCCGTCCGCGGCGCCCGCGCTCTCCAGTGAGGTACGGACGGTGCCGACGATGGCCGCGACGACGTCGCCCGCCGCGCCTGTTCGCGGGGTGAGGACGCGCGCGCTGCCGGCGACCTCGCCCTTGCGGAGGACGACCGTCTGGATCTTCGTTCCGCCGAGGTCGACACCAGCGACCACGGGCGGGGGCTTGCTCGCCGCTCGCGTCGCGTTCACGCTCGCACAGTAGTGGATTTCCTACGCGGACAACACGTGGGCGCTGCTCGTCAGCTCGAGACCGTCTTCGTCTCCGGCTCGCCGGAGCCCGTGTCGCTCCTGGGCGTGATCGTGACGTCGTGCGATTCGCCGTCGCACGGGACTGTGACGGTCGCGGTGCCCGACGGCCCGTACCCGGCGGGGGTGAAGCTGTCGACGGCGATCTCCACGGCGGTCGCGTTCTCCGTCTCCCACTGCACCTGCACCGGCGCGGTGCCGGCCCCCCCGCACGTGAGGTCGCCGACGTCGAACGACGTCACCTCGGCGGGCGCGGACGTCGTGGTCGTGGTCTCGGTCGACTCCGTCGTGGTCGTCTCGGAGGTCGTGCCGCCCGAGGCGGGGCAGCCGGAGTCGTCGGTGGTGCCGTCCGTTCGCGTTGTGCCGCACAGCGTCGCGCCGTCGAAGTCGGTTCCGGTGATCGTCGCGCCCGTGAGGTTCGCGCTCGTGAGATTCGCGTTCGACAGATTCGCGTCGACGATGCTCGCGTTGCTGAGGTTCGCCTGGGTGAGGTTCGCGCCCTCGAGGTTCGTCCCGCCGAGGTTCGCGCCCGACAGGTCCGCTTGCGACAGATCGGCGTTCGAGAGGTCGGCAGCCGAGAGGTCGGCGTTGGGGCAGGACGTCGACGGCGTGATGTCGCATCCGTTCACCGAGCCGGGAGGCCCGTCGGAGCCGCCACACCCGGCGACCGCGAGCGCGGCCGCGAGCGCGACCACGGACAGACGCAGTACACGGATCGGTGTCATCGATGCCCCTCCGGCTCGCCGGTGCGCAGGCGCGCATCATGACGCAGTGCGACCGGCTACGCCGCCCGTACGGGCCTCGGCCGCGCGGTAGGGTCGTCCTCGCGTGAGCGTGGACGCCGAGAAGCGCGCGGCCGCCGAGGCGGCCGCCGAGCTGGTCGAGGACGGGATGCGGGTCGGCCTCGGCACCGGCACGACGGTCGCCTTCCTGCTGCCGGCGCTGGCGCGGCGCGGGCTCGACGTGCGCTGTGTCGCGACCTCGGTCGCGACCGAGGAGCGCGCGCGCGAGCTCGGCCTCGCCGTCGAGCCCTTTGCCGGCCCGAGCGCGCTCCCCGAGCTCGACGTCGCGATCGACGGGGCGGACCAGGTCGCTGCGAGCGGCTGGCTCGTGAAGGGCGGAGGCGCCGCTCACACCCGCGAGAAGGCCGTCGCCGCGGCGGCGGACCGGTTCGTGGTCGTCGTCTCCTCGGACAAGCTCGTGGCGCAACTCTCGCCGCCGGTGCCGCTCGAGCTGCTCGAGTTCGGGCTCGCGAGCACGCTGCGACGGCTCGGCGCCGTCGAGCTGCGAGACGTCCCGCGGAGCCCCGACGGCGGGGTCATCGCCGACTACCTCGAGGACTTCGACGACCCCGCGGAGCTCGCCGCGAAGCTCTCGGCCGCAGTCGGCGTCGTCGAGCACGGGCTCTTCCCGCCGACCATGGTCTCGGACGTCATCGTCGCGCGCGGCGGCGAGGTCGAGCGGAGGAGATATTCCGCAAGACGGGAGACCCGCTAGCGCGGAGTCTCCGGTCGCGACATATCCCTAAAGCGGCCGTCTCGCGGCCGGCCTCGGCGCAGGCTTCCTGCGCCGAGGAGCCCTTCGCTCGCCGACCCAGAGCCGGAAGCCGCCGAGGAACGCGTCCTCGTTGTGGCCGAGACGGCAGTTCGGCGGGAGGTCCCCGAGCACGGCCGAGTTCCCGCCGCCGAGCACGACGTAGTCCGGCTCCAGGGCAGCGGTGAGACGCGTGATCGTCTCGTGCACCGCCTTCCGCCAGCGTTTGTGCCCGAGTCGCTCGAGGCCGGCGTCGCCGACGTAGTCCTCGAAGGTCGCCTTGCGGAACGGCAGATGGCCGAGCTCCATGGGCGCCAGGACGCCCTCGAGGATCATCGTCGACCCGAGCCCGGTGCCGAGGCCGAGGAACAGCATGCGCCCGCCCTGGTAGCCGCCGAGCGCCTGCATCGTCGCGTCGTTGATCACCCTGGTCGGCTTCTCGAACGCCGCCTCGAAGTCGAAACCGGCCCAGCCCTTCCCGAGGTTGTACGGATCGTGGAGCACGACGTTGTCGCGGACCGGGGCGGGGACGCCGACCGAGACGCACTCGTAGCTCCAGTCCTGCGTCAGCTCCACGACGCCCGCGACCATCTGCTTCGCGGTCAGCTTCGGCCCGGAGACGAAGCGCCTGCGCTCGTCCACGCCGTTCAGCAGCACCTTCACGTGCGAGCCGCCCACGTCGACGGCGAGAGCGGGCGGCGCCTTCGGCTCCACCGGGTACCGGCGCTCGGCCTTCTCGCCTTTCTCGCTCACGACGACCCTCCCGCTGCCGCCTCGTCCGCGAGGACGAGCGCGTTGCGGGTCTCGACGCGCCCGGCCGGGATCGACCGGTCGCCGGCGCGCAGCCGCCGCAACGCGTCGACCTTGTCCTCGCCGCTGACGAGCCAGAGCACCTGCCGCGCCCGGTTCAGGACCGGATACGTCAGGGTCATGCGCTGCCGCCCCTGATACGCGCCCGTAATCGCGACGTCGCGGTCGACGACATCGAGGACCGGATCTCCGGGGACGAGCGACGCCGTGTGGCCGTCCGGCCCGAGCCCGAGATGGACGAGGTCGAACGCGTCGGGCAGCGCCGAGGCGTACGCGGCCGCCGCCTCCTCGAGGTCGCCGCTCTCGACGGGCATCGCGCGGACGTCGGCCGCTCCGCCGGCGGGGAGGCTGCGCTGGAGCTGCGTGAGGTTGCGATCGGGGTCGCCGTCCGGCGCGACACGCTCGTCGACCTGGTAGATCGTCACGTTCTCCCAGGGCATCCGCCCCGCGAGGTGGGCGAACATCGCCCACGGCGTGCGCCCGCCCGAGACGGCGAACGTGAACCGGCCGCGATCCGCGACTGCGGCCTGCGCCTGCGCGGAGACCAGCTCGGCTCCCCGGCGGGCGACCGCCTCCGCGTCCGCGAGGATCTCGATCTCGACGCTCACGCCTTCTTCTCGTCGTGGCCGCCGAACTCTTTTCGCATCGCGGAGAGGAGCTTGTTGGCGTAGGAGTCGAGATCGCGCGAGGCGAAGCGCGAGTAGAGCGCGGCCGTCAGGACGGGCGCGGGGACGCCCACGTCGATTGCAGCGGTCGAGGTCCAGCGGCCCTCGCCCGAGTCGGACACCCGGCCCGCGAAGCCCTCGAGGTCCGGCGACGCGTAGAGCGCCTCGGCGGTGAGGTCGAGGAGCCAGGAGCCGATCGACGCTGCCCCGGCGCCAGACCTCTGCGACGTCGGTCGTGTCGATCTCGTACTGGTAGTACTCGGGGCTCTCGAGCGGAGCGGTCTCGGCATCCGTCTCGCGCTGTCGCGTGCCCGCGTCGGCGTTCTTGATGATGTTCAGGCCCTCCGCGTACGCGGCCATGAGCCCGTACTCGATGCCGTTGTGGACCATCTTCACGAAGTGGCCGGCGCCGTTCGGGCCGCAGCGGTACCAGCCCTGCTCGGCCGGGCTCGGATCGCCCGTCCGGCCGGGAGTGCGCTCGGCGTCGCCCACGCCCGGCGCGACGGACGCGAAGATCGGGCTCAGCCGGTCGACGACCTCCTCCTCGCCGCCGATCATCAGGCAGAAGCCGCGCTCGAATCCCCACACGCCCCCGCTCGTGCCGACGTCGACGTGGTGGATGCCCTTCGTGCGGAGCTCGTTCGCGTGGCGGATGTCGTCGTGGTAGTGCGTGTTGCCGCCGTCGATGATCACGTCGCCCTCCTCGAGCACCTCGGCGAGGGAGGCGATCGTCTTGTCGGTGATCTCGCCCGCGGGGACCATGACCCACACGGCCCGCGGCTTCTCGAGCTTTCCCACGAAATCCTCGAGCGAGGTCGAGCCGGTCGCTCCGTCGGCCTCGAGCGCCTTCACCGCGTCGGGGAAGACGTCGTAGCCGACGCAGCGGTGCCCGTCCTTCATGAGCCGCCGCACGATCCCTGCGCCCATCCGCCCGAGCCCGACCATTCCGAGTTGCATCGGCGTATCGGTCGCCATTCGCTAGCTCCCTTCCTCGAGGATGAATGTGTCGACGGCATTCGCAAAGCCGTCGTCGTCGTTCGACGTGGTGACGTGCCGGGCCGCGCGCTGGACCTCGCGGTCGCTCTGGCCCATCGCGATCGAGAGGCCCGAATGCGCGAACATGAGGACGTCGTTGGGCATGTCCCCGAGCGTCGCGATCGCGTCCGACGGGATGTCGTAGCGCTTCGACAGGAACTTGACGACCGCCGCCTTGTTCGCGAGCGGGTGCGTGACGTCGAGGTAGTAGGGCTGCGAGCGCGTGGCCGAGACGTGGTCTCCGATCTCGTCGTGCGCGGCCCTCTCGGCGGCGGCGACGTCAGCGTGGTCGTCGCTGACGCCGACGATCTTGGCGACGTTCGTCACGCCGTCGAAGCTGTCGACGACGGTCGCGTCGAACTGGACGGTCCTCGCCTCGCGCTCGACGTGCGGAGCAGCGGGATCGCGGATGAGCCAGTCGGGGCCGCGATAGACCCAGACGTCGAGCTTCGACGACTCGAGGAGCTCGATGGTCTCGGGGACGAGGTCGTCCGGGATCGTGTGCTCCTCGATCGTCTTCATGGTCGGGTCGACGACGAGGCCGCCGTTGAAGGCCGCGATCGGCGACTCGAGCTCGAGCGGCTCGACGAGCATCGACATCCCGCGAGGCGGCCGGCCGCTCGTGATCGCGAAGACGGATCCCCGCGTCGTGCAGGTCTCGAACCGCCGCGATCGTGCGGTCCGTCAGCGCTTTCTCGCTCGTGACGAGCGTTCCGTCAACGTCCGCGAGGACGAGGCGGACGTTTGCGGCCCTGCGGGCGACCTTCCTCACCGCAGCGCCCGGTAGCGGCGGATGAGCGCGTTCGTCGAGGAGTCGTGCGCGAGCTCGGGCTCGTCGTGCGACTCGAGCTCGGGGATGATCCGCTTCGCGAGCACCTTCCCGAGCTCGACGCCCCACTGGTCGAAGGAGTTGATCGACCAGACGGTGCCCTGGGTGAAGACGCTGTGCTCGTACAGCGCGACGAGCGAGCCGAGCGTGAACGGGCGTGAGCGACTCGGCGAGGATGACGTTCGTCGGCCGGTTCCCCTCGAAGACGCGGTGGGGGACGACGCCTCGGCCGTCCCCTCGGCCCGCACCTGCTCCTCGGTCTTGCCGAAGGCGAGCGCCTCGGCCTGCGCGAAGACGTTCGACATGAGGATGTCGTGGTGGTCGCGCAGAGGGTTCAGCGTCTTCCCGAAGCCGATCAGGTCGAGCGGGATGAGCTTCGTGCCCTGGTGGATGAGCTGGTAGAAGCTGTGCTGGCCGTTCGTCCCGGGCTCGCCCCAGAACACGGCGCCCGTCTGGTAGTCGACCGTGCGCGCCGTCGAGCGTGACGTGCTTCCCGTTCGACTCCATCGTGAGCTGCTGCAGGTAGGCGGGGAAGCGCTTCAGGTACTGGCTGTACGGCATGACGCCGACCGTCTGGGCGCCGAAGAAGTCGCCGTACCAGACGCAGAGGAGGCCCATCAGCACGGGCAGGTTCCGCTCGAGCGGCGTCGCGCGGAAGTGCTCGTCCATGGCGTGGAAGCCGGCGAGCAGCTCGCGGAAGCGCTCGGCGCCGATCGCGAGCATCGTCGAGAGACCGATCGCGGAGTCCATCGAGTAGCGGCCGCCGACCCAGTCCCAGAAGCCGAACATGTTGTCCGTGTCGATGCCGAACTCCGCGACCGCCGTCGGCGTTCGTCGAGACGGCGACGAAGTGCTTCGCGATCGCCGACTCGTCGCCGAGCGCCGACGAGCAGCCACTCCCGCGCCGATTGCGCGTTCGTCATCGTCTCGAGCGTCGTGAACGTCTTCGAGGAGATGACGAAGAGCGTCTCCTCGGGTGCGAGGTCGCGGGTCGCCTCCGACGAAGTCGGTCGAGTCGACGTTCGAGACGAAGCGGAAGGTGAGGTCGCGCCGCGAGTAGTGGCGGAGCGCCTCGTACGCCATCACCGGCCCGAGGTCGGAGCCGCCGATCCCGACGTTCACGACGTTGCGGATCGGCTTGCCGGTGTGACCCTTCCATCGCCCGAGCGGACGCGCTCGGAGAAGGTCGGCCATGCGGTCGAGCACCTCGTGCACCTGCGCGACGACGTCGACGCCGTCGACGAGGAGCGACGCGCCCTTCGGCATGCGCAGCGCGACGTGGAGGACGGAGCGGTTCTCGGTCGTGTTGATGCGCTCGCCGCGGAACATCGCCTCCGTGCGCTCGGCGCAGCCCGGACTCCTCGGCGAGGGCGACGAGGAGCCGGAGCGTCTCGTCGGTGATCCGGTTCTTCGAGTAGTCGAGGTAGAGGCCGGCGGCCTCGGCGGCCAGCCGCTCGCCGCGCTCCGGGTCGTCGGCGAACAGGTCGCGAAGGTGGACGTCGCGGATCTCGTCGTAGTGCTGCTCGAGCGCAGCCCACGCGGGGCGCTCACGCAGGGGCGTCGTCGTCACGATCCCGACTCGATCCGCGCGGCGGCTACGCACTCGCGTGCGAGCTGGGCGACCGCGTCGGGGGTGAATCCGAACTTCTCGACGAGCAGCTTCAGCGGCGCCGACGCGCCGAACGTGTGCATGCCGACGATGGCTCCCCCGTCCCCGACGTAGCGGTGCCAGCCGAGCGTCGAGGCCTGCTCGATCGCGACGCGTGCCTTGACGGAGGGCGGGAGCACCGCGTCGCGGTACGACTGCGGCTGGCGGTCGAAGAGCTCCGAGCACGGCATGCTCACGACGCTGGCGGCGATGCCCTCGTGAGCGAGCTCCTCCCGGGCGGAGAGCGCCAGGGCGACCTCGGACCCGGTCGCGATCAGGATCACGTCGGGCTCGCCGTCCGCCTCGGCCAGCACGTACGCGCCGTTCGCGAGCCCTGCGGCGGGGGCCAGCTTCGAGCGGTCCACGGTCGGGAGCGCCTGCCTCGAGAGGACGAGAACGGCGGGATCCCGCTTCAGCTGCATGACGTACCTCCACGCCTCGGCGACCTCGTTCGCGTCCGCCGGGCGAAAGACGAGGAGCCCCGGGATCGCCCGCAGCGAGACGAGCTGCTCGACCGGCTGGTGCGTCGGCCCGTCCTCGCCGACCCCGATCGAGTCGTGCGTGAAGATGTGGATGACGGGGATCTCCATGAGCGCGGAGAGCCGGATCGCGCCGCGCGCGAAGTCGGAGAAGATGAGGAACCCCGACCAGAAGGGGCGCAGCTTCGAGAGGGCGAGACCGTTGGCGATGGCGGCCGAGGCATGCTCGCGCACCCCGAAGTGGAAGTTGCGCCCGCTCCGGTCGTCGGGCTCGAAGTCGCCTGCGCCGTCGAACGAGAGGTGGGTCTTCGTCGAGGGGGAGAGGTCGGCCGCGCCTCCGACGAGCCAGGGAACGTTCGTGGCGATCGCGTTCAGCACCTGCCCCGACGAGTCGCGGCTCGCGAGACCCTTCGCGTCGGTGGGGAACTCGGGGATGTCGGCGTCCCAGCCGTCCGGCAGCTCGCGGCGCTGCATGCGCTCGATCTCGTCGGCGAGCTCGGGGTGGGCGGAGCGGTACCGCTCGAACGTTGCCTCCCACGCCTCGCGGGCCTCGCGGGCACGCGTGCCGATGCCTTCCGCGAAGTGCTGGTAGACGCCGTCGGGCACGAGGAACTGCGCGTCCTCCGGCCAGCCGTAGAAGCGCTTCGCGGCCTTCACGCCCTCGGGGCCGAGCGGCTCGCCGTGGGCCTTCGGCGTGTCCTCGACCTCGGTGCCGTAGCCGATGTGGCTGTGGACGAGGACGAGCGTCGGCCGCTCGTGCTCCGACCGGAAGTCGTGGAACGCCCTTTCGATCTGGCCGAGGTCGTTCGCGTCGGCGACGGTGGCGACGTTCCAGCCATACGCGACGAACCGCTCGGCGACGTCCTCCGTGAACGTGATGTCCGTGTGCCCCTCGATCGTGACCCGGTTCGAGTCGTAGATCCAGCACAGGTTGGCGAGGCGCTGATGGGCCGCGAAGGAGGCCGCCTCGGAGGAGATGCCCTCCATCATGCAGCCGTCGCCCGCCTGGGCGTACACGTCGAAGTCGAACAACGTGTACCCATCGCGGTTGTAGCGCGCCCCGAGCCACTGGCCGGCCACGGCCATCCCGACGGACGTCGCGGCGCCCGTCCCGAGCGGGCCGGTCGTCGCCTCGACGCCGCTCGTCCAGCGGTACTCGGGATGTCCCGGCGCCTTCGAGTCGAGCTGGCGGAAGGTCCGCAGGTCGTCCAGCGAGACGGCCGGACGCCCGAGGATCTCGTACTCGGGATCGACCGCCCGCACGCCGGTGAGGTGCAGCAGCGACCACAGGAGCGCCGAGGCGTGCCCCGACGAGAGCACGTAGCGGTCGCGGTTCGGCCAGATCGGGTCGGTCGGATCGAAGCGGAGGAAGCGCTGCCAGAGCGTGTACGTGAGCGGGGCGATCCCGATCGGCGTCCCTGGATGTCCCGAGCTCGCCGCCTGGATCGCGTCGATGCAGAGCGTCCGGATCGTGGTGATGCACGTCTCGTCGAGGCTCGTGCTCGGCGCCGTCGCTGTCGTCATCCCCACGTCTCCGCGGCCGTCGGCTCGCCGGGGATGCCGAGGCGCTTCTTCGGTCCGGTCGCGCGCCTGCGCGCGCTCATTCGGGAAGCCACGGGTCGCGCCAGCCGCCGTAGCCGCGCACGAGCTCGTTCGCGGACGCCGGCCCCCACGTGCCCTTCTCGTACCCCTCGACCGGCGGCGGCGAGTCGATCAGCGGCTCCACCACGCGCCAGGTCTCCTCGAGGACGTCCTGGCGGGAGAAGTGGCTGGGGTCGCCGTCGAGCGCCGCCTTCAGCAGCACCTCGTAGGCGATCGGGCCCTCGCCCCCGAACTCCTCGAACTCCATGTCGAGCTGCACCGACCGGAGCGCGGGCCCGTCCGCCGCCTTGGCCTGCATGCGCAGCCGCGCGCCCGGCTTGGGCCCGATCCGGAGCACCAGCTGGTTCGCCTCCGGCCGGGGCGCGTCCTTCGGCACGAAGCCGAGCCAGGGCGTGGCGTTGAAGACGACGCGCACCTCGGTGACGGTCACGGGCATGGCCTTCCCGGCGCGGACGAAGAACGGCACACCCGACCAGCGCCAGTTGTCGATCTCGAACCGCATCGCGCAGAACGTCTCCGTCTGGGAGCCTTCGGCGACTCCGGGCTCGTCGAGGTAGCCCGCGTACTGGCCGCGGACGTAGTGCGCGGGGTCGGCCTCCGCCATCGCGACGAACACGTCCCGCTTGCGGTTGTTGAGGACGTCCGTCCCGCGGCCCGTGGGAGGCTCGAGGGCGACGAGGCTGAGCACCTGCAGGATGTGGTTCTGCACGACGTCTCGCATCGCGCCGACGGGGTCGTAGAAGTTCCCGCGCCCCGAGATGTCGAAGTCCTCCGCCATCGTGATCTCCACGCAGGAGATGAAGTTGCGATTCCAGATGGGCTCGAGGATCGCGTTCGCGAAGCGCAGGTAGAGGATGTCCTCGACCGACATCTTCCCGAGGAAGTGGTCGATGCGGTACAGCTGCGACTCGTCGACGAGGGCGTGCAGGCTGGCGTTGAGCTCGCGCGACGAGGCGAGGTCGTGCCCGAACGGCTTCTCGACGATGACCCGGGCGTTGTCGGTGAGGCCCGCGGCCGCGAGCCCGGCGACGACCGTGGCAAAGAGCGAGGGCGGGACCTCCAGGTAGAAGACTGGAAGCTTCCTCCCCTTGATCTCGGCCGCGACCCGTCCGTAGGTGGCGTCGTCCTTGAAGTCGCCATGGACGTACGAGAGTCGTTTCGAGAAGCGGTCGAACACCTCCTCGTCGAGCTGCTCGCCCGTCGCGACGATCGAGTCTCGTGCACGCTCGATCAGTTGCTCGAGGGTCCAGTCGTCGAACGCCACGCCGACGATCGGGCAGTCGAGGAGCCCGCGCGCCTCGAGCCGGTACAGCGAGCGGAACGTCATGACCCGGGCGAGGTCGCCCGTGATCCCGAAGATCACGAGGGCGTCGCCCTTGGCGCTTCCCGTTTGCCGTTCGTCTGTGGCCATCACTCCTCCATGCTGACGCTGATTCGGTCCGAGCGCTCGTGGCTGAACCCCGCCCAAGTCCACTCGACGATCGCCTTCGCGCGGTCCTCGCCGGTCGCGAGCAGCGCGAGGTGGACCGTGCCCCACGCGAATGCTGCGGACTTGCCGGTCATCGTCCGCCCATGAGGCCCCTGCATGACCGCAGCGCCGCGGCCGATGGTCGCCATCGTCCCCTTGTCGAAGTAGGAGAACGGCTCGGGCTCCTTGCCCGCGACGGCCCGCGCGATGTTCTCCCCGGCGTGCTCCCCCGACTGCAGTGCAACGCCGCCGAGCTGAGGGAGCACGTCGCCTTCCTTCTTGGCGCTGATCGCGGCGATGTCGCCCACTGCGAACACCTCGGGATGACCGGGGACGGTCAGGTCCGGCCCCGTCGGGACGCGGTTACCGCGCTCCAGGTCGAGCCCGAGCGAGGCGACGATCGGATTCCCCAGCAACCCGGCGCCCCAGACGAGCGTGTGCGCGGGGATGACGGTCCCGGACTTCAGCGTGACTCGACTGCCCGCGACCGACTGGACGATTTCGCCGACGAGGATCTCGACGCCGAACTTCGTCAGCGCCTTCTGCGCGTACGCGCGAAGCTTCGACCGGAACATCGCCAGTAGGTCGGAGCCCGCCTCCACGAGCACGATGCGCGCGTGCTCCTGTGGGATGTCGGGGTAGTCCTTCGAGAAGATGGCGCGGTACAGCTCGGCGACGGCTCCTGCGCCCTCGACTCCCGTCGGCCCCCCGCCGACGATGACGACGTTCAACGCTCCGTCGTCGACGAGCGAGGGATCCTTGTCCGCGGACTCCCAGCGTTCGAGGATGTGCTGCTTCAGGCGCATCGCGTCCGCGAGCGTGTACAGCGGAAACGCGTGCTCCGCCGCGCCGTCGACGCCGAAGAAGTTCACCTGCGCGCCGAGCGCGAGCACGAGGTAGTCGTACGACAGGGCCTCCATCTCCGCGAACTGCACCTCGCGCTGCTCGAGATCGACGGCCGTGGCCGACGCTTTGTGCACGCGGGCGTTCGGCTGCTCGTGGAAGAGGTCGCGGAGAGGATGCCCGACGCTCGACGGGGGCAGGAGATCGGTCGCGACCTGGTACAGGAGCGGCTGGAACGTGTGGTAGTCGTGCTTGTCGACGAGGACGACGTCGACGTCCGCGCCCTTGAGTTTCCGCGCGGCGCCGATCCCCGCGAATCCGCCTCCCAGCACGACGACACGCGGTCGCGCACCTGCGTCCCCACCCGTGGTCACCGGAGGAGCATTCCAGAACCCCTTCGCGGCGGCCAAGCGGACCGCTCCGATTCACCCGGATGAAAGAACGGCCGTTGGCGATGCCCGGACGGCCGTGTCGTACGATCGGCCCGTGAACCTCGCGGTCTCGACCGTCGATCTGGCGCGCGTCCAGTTCGCGACGACCTCGCTCTACCACTTCCTGTTCGTCCCGCTCACGCTCGGCCTGGCGCCCCTCGTCGCGGTGATGCAGACGATCTGGCACCGGACGCGGAACCCCGACTGGCTGCGCCTCACGCGCTTCTTCGGGACGCTCATGCTCATCAACTTCGCGATCGGGGTCGCCACGGGGCTCGTGCAGGAGTTCCAGTTCGGGATGAACTGGTCGATCTACTCGACGTTCGTCGGCGACGTCTTCGGCGCGCCGCTCGCGATCGAGGGGCTCGCCGCCTTCATGCTCGAGTCGACGTTCCTCGGCCTCTGGATCTTCGGCTGGGACCGGCTGTCGCCGCGGGTGCACCTCGCGACGGCGTACGCCTTCGCCGTCGGCAGCTGGCTCTCCGCGTACTTCATCATCGTCGCGAACTCGTGGATGCAGCGACCGGTGGGCTCGACCGTCGCGAACGGCAGGGCCGAGCTCACGAGCGTGTGGGCGCTGCTCTCGAACCGGTTCGCCGTCTGGGCGTACATCCACGTGCTCCTCGTCGGGCTCACGACCGCGGCGGTCCTGATCTTCGGGGTCGCCTGCTGGCACTTCCTCCGGGGGCGAAACCAGGAGCTGTTCCGCCGGGCGGCGATGCTCGCGCTGCTCGTCGGCGTTCCCGTATCCGCGGTGAACCTCGCCGTGGGGAGCCACGTCGGCGTCGTCGTCACCGACTACCAGCCGATGAAGATCGCCGCGGTCGAGGCGCAGTGGGACACGTGCCAGCCCTGCGCGTTCTCGATCTTCCAGATCGGCGGGTTCACGGAGGAGGACCAGACCCCGACGTTCTCGATCCAGATCCCGCACCTGCTCTCGCTGCTCGCGACCGACTCGTGGAACGGCGAGGTGCGGGGCATGACCCCGCTCCAGCAGGAGCAGCAGGACGCATACGGAGCCGGGACCTACCATCCGCCCGTGCGCACGACCTACTGGTCGATGCGGATCATGGCGTACCTCGGGACGCTCGTCTTCCTCGTCCTCGCGGTCTCCGCTTTCTTCTACCGGCGCCGCACGCTCGAGCGGAGACGCTGGCTCCTGTGGGCAGGCCTCTTCACGATCCCGCTGCCGTACGTCTCCGCCCTCGCCGGCTGGGTGCTGAGCGAGGTCGGCAGGCAGCCGTGGATCGTGCAGGGGCTCCTGAAGACCGCGGACGCCAACTCGCCGAGCGTCTCGACGGCGACCATCGTCACGAGCCTCGGCACCTTCGTCGCGCTGTACGCCGCGCTCCTCGTCGTGGACTTCGCGCTGATGCGCCGCTACGCGCGCCTCGATCCTCCGGAGCTCGGTGGCGAGGGCGACGAGCTCGCGCTGCCGGCGGTGAGCTACTGATGGACCTCCAGACCCTGTGGTTCGTCCTCGTCGCCGTTCTCTGGGCCGGGTACTTCCTGCTCGAGGGATTCGACTTCGGCGTCGGGATGCTGCTCCCGTTCGTCCCACGCGACGACGAGGAGCGGAGCACCGCGCTGCGGACGATCGGTCCCGTCTGGGACGGGAACGAGGTCTGGCTCGTCGTCGCGGCCGGCGCCACGTTCGCCGCCTTCCCGGCCTGGTACGCGACGATGTTCTCGGGGTTCTACCTCGCGCTGCTGCTCATCCTGTTCTTGCTGATCGTGCGCGTCGTCTCGTTCGAATGGCGCTCGAAGAGCGAGACGCCGCGCTGGCGCGCGACCTGGACCTGGGCGAACACGATCGGCAGCTTCGGAGCTCCGCTGCTGTGGGGGATCGGCCTCTCCAGCCTGCTCTACGGGATCCCCATCGACGCCGACGGCAACTTCACGGGCGACGTCCTCGACCTCTTCGGCCTGTACACGGTCTTCGCCGGGATCGCGGTCGTCGCGCTGTTCGCCTTCCACGGCGCGACCTACCTCACGCTGCGCACGCAGGGCGACCTCCACCAGCGCTCGGAGGCCGCCGCACGCACGCTCGCGATCCCGGCCGCGATCCTGACGTCGCGTCTACCTCGCCTGGACGGTCGCCGTCGCGATCGACCGCAACGAGAAGGACCTGTTCCCGCCCGCGGTGCCGGCCGCGCTCGGGATCGCTGCGCTCGCATTCGCCGTCGCGTTCGTGTACCTCGGTCGCAGCGGCCGGGCGTTCGCGATGACCGCCGGGGCCGCGATCGCGCTCGTCGCGACGCTGTTCACCGGCCTCTATCCGCGCGTCATGGTCTCGAGCACGGGATTCCTGAACAGCCTCACGGTCGACGACGCCTCCTCGACGCACTACGCGCTCGCCTTCATGAGCGTCGTCGCCCTCGTCTGCGTCCCGGCCGTGCTCCTGTACCAGGGCTGGACGTACTACGTCTTCCGCCACCGGGTCGGCGGGGCGCCCGAGCACTAGCCCAGACGGTGCGCGTCCTCGACCCGCGCCTCCTCCGCCGCGCGCGCGCGGCTCGCGTCCTCCTCGGGATCGACGCGGTGCTCGGGCTCGCGTCGTCGCTGCTGGTCCTCGCGCAGGCGGTGCTCCTCGCGCGTGTCGCCGCGCGGGCGTTCGGCGGCGCAGCGCTCGAGGACGTGGAGGGTGCGCTCGTCCTGCTCGCCGCAGTCGTCTGTGCCCGCGCGCTCGCCGCTTGGGGCTTCGAGGTGGCGGGCCGGCGGGCGGCGGGCGACGTCCTCTCGACGCTTCGGCTGGATCTCGTCGAGACGCGGCTACGGGATCGTCCGGCCGCGCTCGACGGCGCGCAGAGCGCCGAGCTCGCGACCGCGGCGGTCTCCGGCGTGGAGGCGCTCGAGACGATCTTCGCGCGCTACCTGCCGCAGGTCGTTCTCGCCGCGATCGTCCCGGTCGCGGTGCTGGCGCTCGTCGCCTCGATCGACCTCGTCGCCGCAGCGGTCATGCTCGTGACGCTCCCGCTCGTCCCGCTCTTCATGTGGCTCGTGGGCCGCCACACGCAACGGCGCGCGCTCGAGCGCTGGCGGACGCTGGCGCTCCTCTCGAACCACTTCCTCGACGTCGTCCGCGGGCTGCCGACGCTGCGCGCGTTCAATCGCGGGAAGGCCCAGACGGCCCGTGTCGCGGAGGTGAGCGAGGAGTACCGCCGGGCGACGATGGGCACCCTGCGCGTCGCCTTCCTGTCCGGAGCGGTGCTCGAGCTCGCGGCGACCCTGGGGATCGCCCTCGTGGCGGTCGTGGTCGGCGTGCGCCTCGCGGACGGGCGCCTCGCCTTCGAGCCGGCGCTCACCGTGCTCGTGCTCGCCCCGGAGCTGTATCTGCCGCTCCGCAACCTCGCCGCGCAGTTCCACGCGAGCGCCGACGGCAACGCGGTCGCGGCGCGGCTGCTCGACCTCACGGAGGAGCGCGCCGCCGTCGGGACGGGTACCCGTCCGGCCGCGGCAATCGAGCCGATCTCGTTCGACCGGGTCTCGTTTCGCTATCCGACGCGCGACGTCGAGGTGCTGCACGACGTGGCCTTCGAGATCCGGCCCGGCGAGACCCTCGCCGTGGTGGGGCCGAGCGGGGGAGGGAAGAGCACCCTCCTCGCGCTGCTGCTCCGGCTGGCCGACCCGTCGTCCGGTCGCATCCTCGTGGGACGCGACGACCTCGCCTCGGTCGACGCCGCCGCCTGGCGGCGGCTCACGGCCTACGTCCCGCAGCGGCCGACCCTCTTCCGCGGGACGATCGCCGACAACATCCGGCTCGGAGACCCGGCTGCCGACGACCGGCGCGTCCGCGAGGCGGCCGCGCACGCGGGCGCGCACGGCTTCGTCGCGGAGCTGCCCGACGGGTACGAGACCGGGGTCGGCGACGGAGCGTCGCCGCTCTCGACCGGCCAGCGCCGGCGAATCGCGCTGGCGCGCGCGTTCCTGCGCGACGCGCCGCTCGTCCTGCTCGACGAGCCGACAGCCGACCTCGACCGAGACAGCGCGGCACTCGTCGGCGAGGCGATCGACCGGCTGCGCGCAGAGCGGACGGTCGTGCTCGTCGCGCACGACCCGGAGCTCGCCGAGCGGGCCGACCGCATCGTGCGGATCGCTGCCGGCCGGGTGCTCGCGCCGGCGCTGGAGAAGGCGTGACCTCCGCGCTTCGCCCGCTCTTCGCGCTCCTGTCGCTCCCACGCGGTCGCGTCGCGCTCTCGATCGGTCTGGGCGCGCTCGCGGTCGGGTTCGGGATAGCTCTCCTGACGACCGCCGGCTATCTCATCTCGCGCGCCGCGGAGCACCCCCCGATCCTCGAGCTGACGACCGCCATCGTCGCGGTGAGGTTCTTCGCGCTCGGACGTCCGCTCGCGCGCTACCTGGAGCGGCTCTCCTCGCACGACGTCGCCCTGCGCGGGCTCGGCCGCGCGCGCTCGCTGGTCTACGGGCGCATCGAGCCGCTCGCTCCCGCGGAGCTCGCTGCCTTCCGCCGCGGCGAGCTCCTGACCCGGCTGGTCGCGGACGTGGATGCCCTGCAGAACCTCACGCTGCGCGCGCTCTCTCCGGCCGTCGTGGCGCTGGTCGTCGGGCTCGGGTGCGTGGTCGCGTGCGCGCTCGTGCTGCCGTGGGCCGCGGTGACGCTCGCGGTCGGTCTCGCCCTCGCCGGGATCGCAGTGCCGCTCCTCGCAGCTCGGTGTGCCCGGGTGGGGTCGCGTCAGGCCGCGGCCCGCGGCGAGCTGACGGCCGAGCTCGTCGAGCTCCTGCGCGGCGCTCCGGAGCTCGTCGCCTACGGCCGCGAGGACGATGTGGTCGCCCGCGTGCGGGAGGCGGATCGCGAGCTCGTTCGCCTCGGGCGTCGGGACGCGGTCGTGGCCGGGCTCGCGGACGGCGCGTTCGTCCTCGTCGCGGGGCTGACCGCGACCGCGGTGCTCGCGGTCGCGGTATCCGCCCACTCCAGCGGGACCCTCGACCGCGTCCTCGTGGCGATGCTCGCGCTCCTCGCCCTCTCCTCGTTCGACGCCGTGCAGCCGCTGCCGGGCGCGGCGCGCGAGCTCGCCGCGACCCTCGCCTCGGGGCGTCGGATCCTCGACCTCACGCAGCGCGAGCCGGCGGTCGTCGATCCGGATCGGCCTCTGCCGGTCGAGCACGGCCGACCGGACGTCGCGCTGGAGGGCGTCTCGGTCCGCTATCCCGGCGGCCCGCTCGTGCTCGAACGGGTCGAGCTCCGACTCGAGCCGGGCGCACGCATAGCGCTCGTCGGACCGAGCGGGGCGGGGAAGACGACCGTGACGAACCTCCTGCTTCGCTTCCTCGACCCCGTCCAGGGACGGGTGACGATCGACGGCCGAGACGTGCGCACGCTCGCCCAGGAGGACGTCCGCCGCACCTTCGCTCTCGCCGGACAGGACGCGCACGTCTTCGACTCGTCCATCCGCGAGAACCTCAGGCTCGCGCGGCCGGACGCGACGGACGACGAGCTCGCCGGGGCGCTTCGGAGCGCCCGGCTCGACGAGTGGGTGGCCTCGCTCCCGGCCGGTCTCGACACGCTCGTGGGGGAGGAGGGGGCTCGGCTCTCGGGGGGCCAGCGCCAGCGGCTCGTGCTCGCGCGCGCGCTCCTGGCCGACGCACCGGTCCTCGTGCTCGACGAGCCGACCGCGCACCTCGATCCCGAGACGGCCGAGGCTCTCGTCCGCGACGTGCTCGCCGAGGCGGGCGATCGCACCGTGCTCCTGATCACGCACCGCCCGGAGGGCCTCGACCTCGTCGACGAGGTCGCGACCCTCCCGGCGCGCTGACCGAGCTAGCTCTCGTCCTCGGCGCGGTCGCGGCGGGCGTCGATCCACCCGCAGCGCGGGCACGCGAAGACGGCCACGAGCACACCGCCGAGGACGGTCGTCTCGCGCGCCTCCTCGCGGCTCGTGGGGTCGACGAGCTTGTCGGCCTGATGGTTCGTCTCGGCGCCGCAGCGCGGGCAGGTGTGGCTCATGCGGTGCCTCCGAGCGGCACGTGCTCGCGCCCGTGGCGCAGCGTCGCGGCCATCCACAGGAGCTCGTCCAGGAACTTCTCGATGCGCGGCACGAACGTCTCGTCGAGCAGCGTCCCGTCCTCGGCGAAGCGGCTGTGCACGGACGTGAAGTTGACGTCCCAGAAGATCGTGACGAGGCCGAGCTCGCGGAGCACCGGCAGCAGGTTCTCGATCATGCGCGCGCCGCCGAACACCCCCGCGGACACGCCGACGACGCCCGCCGCCTTGTGGATGTACTCGTGCAGGTTCGTGTCGAGGACGTGCTTCAGGAGCCCGGGGTAGCCGTGGTTGTACTCGGGGGCGACGATGACGAGCGCATCCGCGCGGTTCATCGTCTCCGCGAGCTCGGGGTCCTTGGCGCCCTCGCCGGCATCGTCGACGGGGATGGGCAGCGTGGCGACGTCGATGAGCTCCGTCTCGACGCCCGGGCGCTTCTCGACCTCCGACCAGACGAGACGGGCCGCGTGCTCGCTCATGCGCCCCTTCCGCGGGGTGCCGAGGAGGACGGGAACGAAGTACGGTCGCTCCGGCAGCGCGGACACGAGCGGACGTTACAAGAGGC
>CAWHPO010000005.1:0-265529 GCA_963831285.1 uncultured Gaiellaceae bacterium
TGAGCGCGCCTCCGTCACGTGGGCCTCGCCTACGCGAGCTCGGCCTCCACATCGGCAGATTCGAGGCAGGCTCAGCGAATGCGATCACCGACGTCTCGGGCGTCACCGTCGGCCACGTCACGGTATGGCGCGACGAGCCCGAACCACCCGCGGGACGCGGGATCGCCCGTACCGGCGTCACCGCGGTACTCCTGGGTCCAGTCGAGACGCTGCACGCCGAGCCGGTTCCCGCCGGCACGGCAGTCCTGAACGGCGCGGGCGAGCTCACCGGGTCGCTGCAGATCGCCGACTGGGGCTGCATCGAGACGCCCGTGTACCTCACGTCCACCCATGCCGTTGGCCGGGTCTACGACGGCGCAGTTCGCGTGGCCGTCGACGTCGAGCCGCGGGTCGGCACCGAGGACTTCGTCATCCCCGTCGTCGGCGAGTGCGACGACAGCTGGCTCTCGGAGGGACGGATCGTCCAGGTCGAGGCCGAGGACGTCGCTCGCACGGTCGCGGCCGCCGGAAGCGGACCCGTCGCCGAGGGCGCGGTGGGCGCCGGGACCGGAATGATGACGAAGGGCTACAAGGCCGGCATCGGGACGGCGAGCCGCATCGCTCCGTCGATCGGTGGCGCCGTGGGCGTGCTCGTCCTCTCGAACTTCTATCCCCCACCTCCGCTCGTCATGGACGGCGTCCCGGTCGGTGAACTCCTCGGCGAGCCGCCCGACGAGCGGCGCTCGAAAGCCGGGAGCTGCATCGCGGTGGTGGCCGTCGACGCTCCGCTTTCCGCGCACCAACTCGAGCGCGTAGCTCGCCGCGCGGGGCTCGGACTGGCGCGCTGCGGCTCGGTCGCCCATCACGGCAGTGGAGAGATCTTCGTCTCGTTCGCACCGCCCGGTCGTCGCCCGCGCGGAGAGGCTCCGATTGCGAGCGTGCCCGACGGAGACCTGAACGACGTGTTCGAGGCGGTCGTCGACGCGACCGAGGAGGCAGTGCTGAACGCCTTGTGGGCTGCGCCGGATGTCGTCGGCCGCGAAGGCCGCAGCGGCCGCGCGCTCCCGCACGACGATGTGCTCGAGATCCTCGCCGCTCAGGGACGGCTCGCCGGCTAGCGCGGACCGTTGTGCCGCGCCGGCGTACGGCAGATCGCGACCGTCCCGCATCGGCCTCCGTTTGTCCGGCCGGCATTTGGGTTATGCACGGTTGGTGCACGAACATGTCGCAAACGCCTGGACCGTGTTGCGCCGCGCCGCGGCTAAGGCACAAGGCAACCGCCTGACCACCACGGCCCAGGCGCTCGCGTACTCGCTGTTCCTCGCCATTCCGGCTGCGTTCCTTGTCCTCCTCGGCCTGTTCTCCTTGTTCGCAGACGCCAGCACGGTTGCGGAGCTCGTGTCACGTGCAGGCACAGTTCACCCCGAGCGAAGCGACGACGCTCCTCGAGCAGAGCCTCGAGCGGGCGAGCTCGGCAACCTGGACGCGGGGCGGTCCTCGCTCTCCTCGGTCTCGGTCTCGGCCTCTGGACCACGACGTCCGCGGCGGCCACCCTGATGTACGGGCTGACGGCAACGTACGACCGCGAGGACTCGCGCGGGTTCGTCCGCAAGCGCCTCGTCGCATTCGTCATCGTCATCGCGCTCGTGGTCGGCGCCGCACTCGTCCTCGGACTGCTCGTGTTCGGCCCGTACCTCGAGCGCTGGATCAGGGTCGGCAACGGGCGCGTCGCGGCTGGTCGCCTGGGTCTGGTGGACGGCGCAATGGCCGATCCTCGTCGGCGGGCTGCTCTTCGCGTTCGCTGCGGTGCTCTACCTCGGGCCGGACGTCGAGGCAGCCCGGTGGCGGCTGGTGGCGCCAGGAGCCGTGACGGCGCTCGTCGTCTGGCTGGCGGCCTCGGGGGGCTTTGCCCTGTATGCGGCGCGGTTCGGCTCGTACGACAAGTCCTGGGGAACGTTCTCAGCTGTCGTGATAACGCTGGTCTGGCTCTGGCTGACGTCCGCCGCTCTCCTCTTCGGAGCCGAGGTAAACGCTGAGGTGCGTCGGTCGGTCGAGGGCGCGCGGCCACGACGTCCGACTAGGGTGTGCGCGGCTATGGCCACCTTCCTGCACACCATGGTTCGGATCACGGATCCGGAGCGGAGCCGCGGCTTCTACGAGGCGCTCGGCTTCACCTTCTCGCGCGACATGGACATCGTCAGAAACGGCGAGCGCGAAGCGACGAATTACTTCTTCTCGATCGGAGATGCGCAGAACGTCCTGGAGCTGACCTACAACCACGATGGCCGGACCTACGATCTCGGGACCGCATACGGGCACATCGCGATCGGCGTCGACGACCTCGACGGCACGCTCGCGACGCTCGCGAGCGAGCACGGCATCGAGCCGGAGCGACCGCCGTACCAGGTCTCGGAGGGCGGCTCGCGGATCTGCTTCGTCCGAGATCCGGACGACTACCGCATCGAGCTCATCGAACGACGCTGAGCCTCGGGTCACGCCGCGCCGGTCAGCCGAGCCCACTGCGGCGGGTGCGGCGAGAAGGGTGACCCGCGGCATGTCGGGATCGCTACGAGACCGGCTCGAGGCGCTGAAGCCTCGCGACCGCGAAGAAGAGCGAGATCACCCGGCCGTCCTTGCCGCGCTCGAAGCGCGCGAGCTCACCCGACTCGCGGAACCCCGGCTCGATCGTGAAGACATCAGGGTCGTCCGTCGGCGCGAGCGTCGGCTTCCAGGTCGGCGCGTCAGGGTCGAGAGCGGTGAGCTTGCCGTCGAGCCACTCGAGGCGCATGACGGTGCCGAAGTGCGGGGCGGTGTAGAGGCCGACGAACGGCCGCCAGGCGTCCGGCAAAGGATCGGGCACGTCGATCGCAGGCGCCGCCTCGCGCACCGCATCGCGGGCGATCGTCCCCAGCTGGAGCGCGAGCTCGGGCGCGTTCCCGATGCCGTTCACAAGGGCAATCGCGCCGACCTTCTCCTTCGGCTCGAAACACGCGCCCGTGATGAAGCCGTAGTAGCCGCCCGAGTGCATGATCCAGACGACGTCCTCGCGCCGGCGTGCGTACCAGCCGATGCACCAGGCGCTCAGCCATTCGTCGTCCGTCAGATAGCGCGGCTTGTGCATCTCCCCGAGCGTGCGCTTCTCGATGATCTTCGGGTCGTCGGCCAGCTGGCACGAGAGCCAGCGCGCGAGGTCGTCCACGCACGACCAGAGCCCGCCCTCCGCGCCGAACACGTTGACCTCCTCGGGCGCGAGCTCGAGCTCGTCGGAGAGGAACCGCGGCTCGTACCCCGTGGCGCGACGCGCACGCAGCCGCGCGGCCAACGGATCGAGCGACGTCGCCGTCATCCCGAGCGGGCGAAGGATCTTCGAGCGGATGTACTTCGGATACGTCGTCCCAGAGACGCGCGCGACGATCTCGCCCGAGAAGCTGGTACGCCAGGTTCGAGTACTTCCACTGCGTGTGCACGGGGACGCGAAGCGCGATCTCGGAGGCTCGCGCGAGCGTGCGGTTCGGGTCGTCCTCGTAGCAGGACGTCCGACCAGTTCGTGCCGGGCGGCTCGCTCTGCAGGCCCGACTCGTGCGAGAGCATCCGCCGGATCGTCAGCGTCTCGAGCGGGCCGAGCGGGCTCTGCGCGGCGGCGAGCTCAGGAAGGTATGCGATCGCGGGATCGTCGAGCGCCAGCTTCCCCGCGTCGCGAAGCTGCATGACCGCCGTCGCGGTGAAGGTCTTGGTGATCGAGGCGATGCGGTAGAGCGTCCTCGGATCCGACGGACGTCGAGTCGCGCGGTCCGCGAAGCCCACGCCCCCTGACCACGCGAGCTCGCCGTCGTGCACGACGCCGACGGCAGCTCCCGGCAGGCGGTTCTCCTTCACGAACGCGGCGGCGGCGGCCTCGTACCTGCTGGCGAGCGCGGCGGCGGGGCTCGACATGAGGGCAACCTAGATGACCCGGACACTAGAGTTGCGGTGCTACGATCTCGGGCGCCTCCATCGAGCGCGCGGCGACACACCTGAGCGTCGCTGTCGGTGCGGCTAGCATCGTGGACGTCGCCCGCAACCGGAGGGCGCTACGCTGAGACGACTGTGGAGCACAGTCCCGAACGCGAGCTGAAGCTCGCGGCGACCTCCGACTTCCGCATGCCGAGCGTCTACGGCCTGGTCGGACCGATCGTCCGTCAGGCGCCTCCCGAGCGCAACGACACGACCTACTACGACACGGCCGATCTCCGACTGGCTCGCTGGGGCGCGAGCCTCCGGCACCGGCCCGGCGAGGGCTGGACCGTGAAGCTTCCGGCGGAGCGCTCCGCGCCGTACCTCGTTCGCCCGGAGATCGTCTTCGAGGGAAACGGCGGACGCCCGCCGGCTGCCGCTCTCGAGCTCGTGCGCAGCTTCGTTCGTCACGAGGACGTCCACGAGAGCGTCCGGATGACGACGATCCGACGCCGAACCGGGCTGCACGACACGGACGGGAGGCTGATCGCCGGCGTCGTCGACGACGCCGTTTCGGTGATCAACGGTGGCAGCCCTTCCTCGTTCCGTGAGCTCGAGGTCGAGATCGGCGAGGAGATGACTCCGGGACTCCTCGACGCGCTCGTGGAACGGCTCCGGCTTGCGGGCGCGGGGGCTCCCGACCAGACCGCGAAGTACATCCGCGGGCTCGCGTCGCCCAGCCCGCTGCTTCCCGAGATCTCGGTCGCGGACCTCGGGTCCGACGCGACGGCCGGCGCTGTCGTGCAGCGCGCGATCGCCCTCTCCGTGATTCGCTTGATCCTGCACGACCCCGTCGTCCGGATCGACGTCGATCCCGAAGGCGTCCATCAGACACGCGTCGCGACACGTCGGCTGCGTTCCGACCTGCGCACCTTTCGCCCGCTCCTCGACCGAGACTGGGTGCAGGGACTGCGCGACGAGCTCGGATGGATCGCGCGCATCCTCGGCGACGTGCGCGACGGCGACGTGCTTCTCGAGCGACTTCGGCGCCGAGCAGATGAGCTTTCGGCGGAAGAGCAGGCCGCTGCCGAGCGCGTGCTCACGACGTTGCAGCAGTCGCGCGACGACGCGCACGCCCAGCTCCTCGAGACACTCCGAAGCGATCGCTACGTCGCGCTTCTCGACCGCCTGGTCGAGGCTGCGGGCGCACCCGGCTTCCTCCCCTCCGCAGACGAGGCTGCCGGCGACGCCATCCCGAAGCTCGTTCGGCGTCCGTGGCACAGGCTCGCAAAGCGCGCGAAGGCGCTCGGCGACGAGCCGAGCAACGAGCAGCTCCACGAGGTCAGGATCCGCACGAAGCGCGTCCGCTACGCGGCTGAGGCGGCCGCACCGATCGTCGGCAAGCCCGCACGCTCTTTTGCGCACGCCGCATCTTCCCTCCAGGACGTGCTGGGAGACCTGAACGACTCCGTCGTCGCTGCTCGCTGGCTCGATGACTGGGCCGCTCGATCCGACGATGCAGAGGCGGCACGTGGCGCAGCAGCACTGGCCGCGCTGGAGCGATCGGCCGCGCTCGAACAGCGACGACTCTGGCGTGCCGCAGTGGACGAGCTCTCGGAACCCGAGCTTCGCGCCTGGATGTGACACGGACGGTGCTCGCCGCGGGCGGCCTCGTCCGGCGTCGCCGCGAGGACGGCGTCGACGAGATCCTCGTCGTCCATCGCCCCGCCTATGACGACTGGTCGTTCCCGAAAGGGAAGCTCGAGCTCGGCGAGGGCGAGGAGGATGCGGCAGTACGCGAGGTCGAGGAGGAGACGGGCTTGCGCTGCCGCCTCGAACGCGAGCTCGCGACGACGAGCTACCGCGACGCGCACCGGCGACCGAAGACGGTGCGGTACTGGGTCATGACCCCGATCTCGGGAGAGCTCGGCGCCGCGAACGAGATCGACGACGCCCGCTTCGTCCCGATCGCCGAGGCGCGCTCTCTCCTGACGTACGCACGCGACGTCGAGCTCCTCGAGCTGCTTGAAGACACCGAGTGAGCGTCGTCCACCTCATCCGCCACGCGAAGGCCAAGAACCGTCTCGAGTGGACCGAGCCGGACGACGTCAGGCCTCTCACCAAGCGAGGGCGCCGCGAAGCTCTCGCGATCGCGGAGAGCCTTCAGCAGGATCCGCCGAGCCGGCTCGTCTCGAGCCCGTACGCGCGCTGCATCCAGACGCTCGAGCCGCTCGCGCTCGCGCTGGACCTCGCGATCGAGACGACCGACGAGCTCGCCGAGGGAGCCGGAGGAGCAGCCGCGCTCGAGCTCGTGCTCTCGCTGAGCGCAGAGAGCCGCGTGGCGTGCTGTACCCACGGCGACGTCGTCTACGAGGTCGTGCGTGCTGTTGCGGCGTCGGGAATTCCGCTCGACGGCCCGCTCGAGGCGCCCGTCGCGAGCACGTGGGTCCTCGAGATCGACGACGCGCAGGTCGTGTCGGCGCGGTTCGTTCCGCAGCCCCCGCGCCGCTGAAGCTAGCGGGTGCCGGCGAGAAAGCCTGCCGCGCGCTCCGCGATCATCACGGTCGGCCAGTTCGTGTGACCACGCGGGAGCGTGGGTATCACGGACGCGTCGACGACGCTCAAGCCGTCGATCCCGCGGACGCGAAGCCGAGGGTCGACGACCGAGCCGGCGTCCGACCCCATCCGGCATGTGCCTGCAGGGTGATAGAGCGTCTGCGAGAGCGCGCGCAGGTGCGCGCGGAGGTCGTCGTCCGACTGGGCGTGCGCGCCGGGGAGGATCTCTCCGTCCAGGAGTGCCGCGAGCGGCTCCTGCGCGAGGACTCTCCGAGCTAGCCGGAGGCCGCGGAGGAGGGTTGCCTCGTCCTCGCCGTCGGGATCCGTGAGGTAGCGCGGGTCGATGGCCGGAAGCACGCGCGCGTCGGAGGATCGCAGGCGCACGGTCCCGGCGCTGCGGGGCCGGAGGAGGACGACGGCGAGTGTCAGTCCGTGCTCCGTCGGCTGCGTCAGCCCCTCATCCTCGAAGAGCACGGGCGCGAGGAGGAGCTCGAGGTCCGGCGCCGAGAGGCCGTCGCGCGAGCGGACGAAGGCCACAGCCTCTCCGAGGTTCGAGGTGAGCGGGCCACGGCCGCGAAGCACCCAGCGGACGAGATTCCGCAGCGAGTCGGCCGAGGCCAGGGTCTCCACACCCTGCGTCCGCACGAGCAGGCCGTTGGCGAGGTGATCGATCAGGTTCTCGCCGACGGCAGGGAGCTCACGAACGACGTCGACGCCAGCATTCTCGAGCGCGTCGCGCGGGCCGACACCCGAGCGTTGCAGGAGATGCGGGCTGCCGATCGCACCGGCGCAGAGGACGACCGATCGCTGGGCGTGCGCCTCCTCTTCGAGCTCGTCCCCGTCGAGCGCGTAGGCGACGCCGATTGCGCGATCGTGCTCGATGAGGATCCTGGTGACGAGGGCCCCGGTCACCACGGTGAGGTTGGGCCGCCTGCGTGCCGGCCCCAGGTATCCGTTCAGGACACTGAAGCGCCGCCCGCGGCGCTGGGAGACCGGAACGAATCCGACCCCCTCCGTGTGCTCGCCGTTCAGGTCCGGCGCGAACGGGATGCCCGTTGCCTGGGCGGCGTGGACGAAGGCGTCAGCGAGAACGTGGCGGTCCGGCAGCTCGGAGATGGGGAACGCGCCTTCGGCACTGCGCGCGAAGATGGGTTCGACGTCGTCCCACGACCACCCGGTGCAGCCGGCGGCTGCCCACGCGTCGTAGTCGGCGCGCTGGCCTCGCAGGATCATCATCGCGTTCATCGACGCTGTTCCGCCGAGCATCCGCCCGCGCGGAAACACGACCTCGCGGCCATCGAGACTCTGCTGAGGCGTCGTCGAGTCGCCCCAGTCGACGTCGGTGCGATAGAGCCGCGAGAAGGCCGCCGGGATCTTGGTCTCGAGCTTCCGGGAACGCGGGCCGGCCTCGAGCAGCAAGACCGAGAGGTCGGGGTCCTCCGTGAGACGCGACGCCAGCACGCAACCCGCGGTCCCACCGCCGACGATGACGACGTCGTGCACTCGCCGAGGATAGGTCGTGACGATCTCGGCACGAAGCCGTCGCCCACCCGTAGCGGTTCGCCCCGTACGCTCGACCAGATGGCGACGGCAGCCGCGAAGAGCGCTCCGAAGACGCACACAGCCGCGACTCCCTGGGGCGCCTCGGCGCTCCTGGAGGAAGCGACGATGCAGCAGCGCGTCGGCGACAAGCGATTCGTGGTCGTCGTGCAGCTTCTCGAGGCGCCGGGCGGCGAGCGCCTCATCCGCTTCGCGTACACGACCGACGGATCCGCGCGACGCGGCCCCGTCACCATGCGGGCGCGCGACCTCGAGCGGCTGCGGGCGGCGCTCGAGCGCGCGCCCGTTCTCAAGGAGACGCTCGGTCTCTAGCGCGGCGCTGCGCGAACCGACGACCGGCGTGCGTCAGGCGTGCGCGAGAGCACAGTGTGCGGCCGCAGCGTCGACGAGCCCGGCAAGCAGGAGCCCTCCGTCGGCCGATCCGAGCAGCGGATCGACAGCGTGCTCGGGATGGGGCATGAGCCCCATGACGTTGCCGGCCTCGTTCACGACACCGGCCACGTTCCCCAGAGAGCCGTTCACATCCTCGGCGTAGCGCAGCACGATCTGGCCACGGGCCGCGAGGTGGACGAACGTCCCCTGATCCGCGTACCAGGCACCCTCCCCGTGCTTGACGGGGATGACGAGCCGCTGCCCGACGCTGCAACGGCGCATGAACACACTGTCCACACTCTCGACTTCGAGTGCGGCGTCTCGACAGACGAACTCGAGCTGCCGATTTGCGCGCAGGACTCCGGGCAGGAGGCGCGCCTCGCACAGGATCTGGAAACCGTTGCAGATGCCCAGCACAGGGCCTCCGCTCGCTGCGAAGGCGCGGACGGCGTCCATGATCGGAGCGACGCTGGCGATCGCGCCGGTGCGCAGGTAGTCGCCGTAGGCGAAGCCCCCCGGCAGGACGACTGCCCCAATGTCCGGCGGCAACTCGGTCTCCTCGTGCCACACGAGCGCCGGCTCCGCGCCGACGGAGCCGAGGGCCCACGCGGCGTCTCGATCGTCGTTCGAGCCCGGGAAGACGATGACGGCGACGTGCGGCCGGTTCGTCACGACTCCTCGAGGCGGATCTCGAAGCTCTCGATGAGCGGGTTGGCGAGCAGCTCCTCGCACATGCGCTGGATCTCCGCACGCGCGCCGTCGTCGTCGTCCGCCTCGACATC
Organism: uncultured Gaiellaceae bacterium; assembly: GCA_963831285.1. Lineage (GTDB taxonomy): Bacteria > Actinomycetota > Thermoleophilia > Gaiellales > Gaiellaceae > GMQP-bins7. Next base: position 9,183 of record CAWHPO010000005.1, read on the forward strand.
GAGGTCGACGACGCGGCCGACGCGGGCGGCGTGGACGTCGAACCCCAGCTTCTGGAGCGAATGCCGAACCGCGTCGCCCTGTGGGTCGAGGATGCCTTCCTTGGGTCGGATGAGAACGGTGGCCTTCACAGCACGCTCTCCGGGCGAGCAACGTACTCCGCGAACGCGACCTCCGTGAGCCGCTCGAAAGCCTCGATGTAGCGCGCGCGAGTCCCTTCGACGACATCGTCGGGGAGCTCCGGACCGGGGGCTTCCTTGTTCCACCCGGTCCGCTCGCACCAGTCGCGGACGTACTGCTTGTCGAACGACGGCTGCGGCGCGCCCGGCGCGTAACTCGAGGCGGGCCAGAAGCGCGACGAATCCGGCGTCATCGCCTCGTCTCCGAGCACGAGCGAGCCGTCGGGTGCGACGCCGAGCTCGAACTTCGTATCCGCAAGGATCATCCCGCGGGCCTCCGCGTGCGCACGACCGAATCGGTAGAGCTCGAGAGACACGGCTTTCGCCTCGCGGTACACCTCCTCACCGCACAGGTCGGCCGCGCGCTCCTCGGTGATGTTCTCGTCGTGACCCTCGGAGGCCTTGGTCGCGGGCGTGAAGATCGGATCGGGCAGCCGCGCGGACTCCTGGAGCCCGTCCGGGAGCTCGTGACCGCAGACGCTCCCGGTCAGGCGATAGTCCTTCCACCCGGACCCGGCGAGATATCCGCGAACGACGCACTCGATCGGGAGCATTTCGAGCTTCCGGCAGACCATGGTGCGTCCGTCCTCTCCGAGTTGGAGCAGATGGTTCGGCACGATCGCCCGAGTGCGCCCGAACCAGAACGCCGAGAGACCGGTGAGCACCAGGCCCTTGTCCGGGATCGGCGTCGGCAGCACGACGTCGAAGGTCGAGATCCGGTCGCTCGCGACGAGCGCCAGCGTCTCGGAGTCGTACGCGTAGACCTCACGCACCTTTCCGCTGGCGACGTGCGCTGCACGGATGGTCAAGCCCGCGCCTCCTCGGCGACGGGCTGGGAGATCCTGCGTGCGAACACGTCGTCGACATGCCGGGTGTAAGCGGCTAGGTCGAAGACCGCACCGAGATCAACACGCGCCGCGATCTCCGCGTCCGATCGCACGAGCGCACGGAAGTCGAGCCCCTCGTCCCACGCACGCATGGCATGACGCTGCACCATGCGGTAGGCGGCGTCCCGGTCGAGACCCGACTCGACGAGCGCCAACAACAGGCGCTGGCTGAAGAAGAGCCCGCCGGTCGTCTCGAGATTTGCGCGCATTCGCTCAGGCCGCACGACCAGCCCTTCGACGAGCCACGCGAAGCGGTCGAGCATGTAGTCGACCGCGAGGAACGCGTCGGGAAGCACGACCCGCTCCGCCGACGAGTGCGAGATGTCGCGCTCGTGCCACAGCGCAACGTTCTCGAGGCCGACGATCGCATACCCGCGGACGAGCCGCGCGAGGCCGCAGATTCGCTCGGAGACGATCGGGTTGCGCTTGTGGGGCATCGCGGAGGAGCCCTTCTGGCCGGAACCGAAAGGCTCCTCGACCTCACGTACCTCGGTGCGCGCGAGGTGGCGGATCTCGAGCGCGAAGCGATCGAGCGACGATGCGAGCACGGCAAGGGCGGTGAGGATCTCCGCGTGTCGATCGCGCTGGAGGATCTGCGTCGAGCTGGGGGCCGGCTCGAGTCCAAGCGCCTCGCACGCGATCCGCTCCATCTCCGGTGTCGTGGTTGCGTACGTCCCCACCGCACCCGAGAGCTTCCCGACGCGCATGCCGGCCAGCGCGTGGTCGAGCCTTCCGCGGTCGCGCTCGAGCTGGAATGCCCAGCCCAGGAGCTTGAGCCCGAAGGTCGTCGGCTCGGCATGTACCCCGTGGGTACGGCCGATGGTGATCGTGCCGCGATGTTCCGCGGCGCGCGCATCAACCGCCTGCACCGCTCGATCGATGCCTGCGCGGATCAGCTCGCCGGCGGCCTGGACGGTGAGCGCGAGCGCCGTGTCGACGACGTCAGACGAGGTCAGGCCGTAGTGAAACCACCTTCCATCCGGGCCGAGATCCGCCGACACAGCGTCGACAAAGGCTGCGACGTCGTGGTTGGTCACGCGCTCGAGCTCGGCGACTCGGTCCGGACTGGGAACTCGCGCTCGCTCGCGGATGCCGCGCGCACTCGGCGCCGGGATCGTGCCGACGTCGGCCCACGCGTCGAGCACCGCGAGCTCCACGGCCAGCCAGGTCTCGAGCTTCGACTCCTCCGCCCAGACCCTGGACATCTCAGGTCTGGCGTAGCGGGCAATCACCGCCGCGATTCTAGTCGGCGGCCCTGTGGTCGCCTCCTGTCTCAGGAGCCGGGAGGCACCGCCACGTTCACGGCCGCGCCGAGCGCCGCCGCTGCCGCGATGTCCGAGCGATGGCGAGCGCCGGGAAAGTCGATCCGCCGCACAGCGTCGTAGGCCGCGTCTCGAGCGGCCGTCGACGTCCTCTCCGAGGCCGGTCGCGGCGAGGATCCGGCCGCCGTTCGTGACGAGGCGATCCCCATGCCGAGCCGTGCCCGCGTGGAAGACCAGCGCGCCGCCCGCCTCGGCCTCGTCGACGCCGGTGATCTCGCCACCGCGATCGCCATCCGTCGGATAGCGCTCCGTTGCGAGAACGACCGTCACGGCCGCCGTGGACGTGGCCAACGCGGCGGAGTAGCCACCGAGATCGCCCTTCGCGGCAGCGGCCAGGAGCTCGAGCAGATCGGTCTCGAGCAGCGGCAGGATTGCCTGGGTCTCGGGGTCGCCGAACCGGCAGTTGAACTCGAGGACCTTCGGCCCGTCGGCGGTCAGCATGAGCCCCGCGTAGAGGAGCCCGCTGAACGGCGCGTCGCGTCGCGCGAGCTCGGCGAGCACGGGCTCGTGCACCGCTCGGACGAGCTCAGCCGCCTCGTCGAGACCGACGCCGAGGACCGGCGCGTACGCGCCCATGCCACCGGTGTTCGGCCCGTGGTCGCCGTCGAACGCCCGCTTGAAGTCCTGGGCGGAGACGAGCGGAGTCGCACCGCGACCGTCGCAGAGGGCGAACAGCGAGACCTCGGGGCCTTCGAGAAGCTCCTCGACGACGACGTCACCGACGCCCTGTAGCGAGTGCAGCGCCTCGTCGAGCTCTGCCTGCGTGCGGCAGACGAAGACGCCCTTGCCCGCCGCGAGCCCGTCCTCCTTCACGACGCACGGAGGGCGTGCGATGGCGAGCCGGGCGGCGCTTGCCACGCCGGCCGCGGCCATGACCTCCTTCGCGAACGACTTGGACCCTTCGATGCGCGCCGCAGCAGCGCTCGGGCCGAAGACGAGGAAGCCGAATCGCCGCAATGCGTCCGCGAGACCCAGCACCAGCGGCACCTCGGGACCGATGACGACGAGGTCGATACCGAGCGAGCGCGAGAGGCCGAGCAGCGCTTCGGCATCGTCTGCGCGTATCGGGTGGCACTCGGCGAGGGCGGCGATTCCCGGATTACCCGGTGCCGCATGGAGCTCGGTCAGGAGCGGCGACTGCGCGAGCTTCCACACGAGCGCGTGCTCACGACCCCCCGATCCGACGACGAGAACGCGCATCGCAGCAGTCTACGAAGCACCCTCGGTAGGCACGCGAGCGGGGCTCGGCTCGTCAGCCGAGCGCGAGAACGTGCTCTCGCGCGGCACCCGTCCCGACGAGCGTCACGGGGACGTCGAGTGCGTCCTCGACGAACCGGACGTACGCGCGCGCGGCGTCGGGAAGCTCGTCCTCGATCGGCTGCTCCCACCCGGCGAGCACCTCGAACACCGGGCGGCAGTGATGGAAGTCGCTCTGGTGCGCCGGGAAGTCCTCCGTCTCCGAGTCGTCAGGGAGCTGATACCGAACGCAGACGGGAACCTGCGTGAACTCCGAGAGCACGTCGAGCTTGGTCAGCGCGAGCGACGTGATCCCGTTGACGCGCACCGCGAAGCGCAGAGCGACGAGATCGAGCCACCCGCAGCGGCGCTCGCGACCGGTAACCGTCCCGAACTCGTGGCCGAGCGTCTGCACGCGCTCGTGCTCCGGCCCGACGATCTCGCTAGGGAACGGGCCTTCGCCGACACGCGTCACGTACGCCTTCGCCACGCCGAGGACCTCCTCGATGCGCTGCGGGCCGATCCCGAAGCTGACAGCCGCGCCGGCCGCGATCGGGCTCGAGGAGGTGACGAATGGATATGTCCCGTGATCGAGATCGAGGAGCGTCCCCTGCGCCCCCTCGAAGAGCACGCGCTTCCCGTCACGGAGCGCACGATCGACGAGGAGCGACGTGTCGGCGACGTACGGGGCAAGGCGCTCCGCGAAGGCGAGCTGGTCGGACACGACCTCCTCGACGTCGAACGGCTCGAGCTCGTACACGCGCTGCAGCCAGACGTTCTTCTCCGTCGCCGCGAGCTCGAGCTTCTGGCGCAGGATCTTCGCGTCGAGGAGATCCTGGACGCGGATCCCGATTCGAGTCGCCTTGTCCGCGTACGCCGGGCCGATCCCACGCCTGGTCGTGCCGATCTGGAGTCGTCCGAGCTTCCGCTCGCGCGCCCCGTCGAGCGCGACGTGCCACGGCATCACGAGGTGCGCATTCCCCGAGACGAACAGCAGTCCGAGTGTGGTGTGACCTCGCGACTCGAGCTCGTCGAGCTCGGAGATCAGGACGCCGGGATCGACGACGCAGCCGGCGCCGATTGCGCAGCGCTTCCCCGCGATGACCCCGGTCGGAATCTGGCGGATCTTGTACGTCTCGTCGCCGACGACCACCGTGTGGCCCGCATTCGGGCCACCCTGGTAGCGACAAACGAGATCGGAGTCCTGCGCGAGCAGGTCGACGATCTTTCCCTTCCCCTCGTCGCCCCACTGCGCACCGACGATGACGGTCGCGGGCACGCGCGCCAGTCTTGCAGTCTCAGGCCCGCATCGCCGCGGCGGCAGGCTCGGGATCCTCGAGCGGCGTGGTCTCCACCACCGATACGGCCGGCAAGCCCGAGGCTGCGCACGGGCCATCCGCGCCCGCTCGCTTCCCCGCGATGATGTCCGGCGCACCGCCGAGCCGGCGCAGCCGTGCGAGGAGCGGAAGCGCACCGGCCGTCACGACGCCGCCGACGACGAAAGCCGATCCGATGCCGCGCGCCTCGCCGAGCGCACCGAGCCCGATCTGACCGCCGATCCCGCCCGCGCTCGAGACCATGGAGTCGAACGAGACGACTGTCGCACGCTGCTCCGAGGGAACGACCTGGTGGAGGTACGAGGATCGCACCGGGCTCGTCACGCCCATGGATGCGGTCAGAAGCAAGAGCGCGGCGAGCGCGACCCAGAACGATCCGGCGAGCCCAACGGCGATCGCCGCGACCGTCTGGATCGCCGCGGCGGCGAGCAGCAGGGTCGTGCGCTTTCTGCAGTAGCGCGAGGCGACGCTGACGACCTGGTTTCCCGCGATGGTCGAGAGCGCGATGCCCGCAGCGACGAAGCCCGCGATCCAGACGGCGTCGCTGTCGAGGAGCTCGAGCAGGTACGGCTGTGCGGCGTAGAACCCCCACGAGAAGAACCCGAGCTGCACGGCCGAAGCGAGTATGAGCAGCCGGAGGTTGCGCTGCCGCCAGCCGAACTCGACGCCGGCTCTAGCGTTCTTCGCGATCTCGCCTGGGAGCTCCCCGGCGGTGACACGCCGCGGCTCGAAACCGAGGTCGTGCATGACGAAGTAGGCAACGACGAACACGGCGAGGAGCAGCACAGTCCGGACGATGTAGGGAAGCGAGAGGTTGATCTGCCCGAGCAGGCCGCCTCCAACCGTCCCGACGAGCATCGCTGCGCCCGTGATCTGCTGCCCTCGCGCGAACACCCGGTCCAGGAGCCCCTGATAGCTCGTCGCGTGCAGCGCGTCGACGAGCCACGCCTCCATCGCGCCCGAGTAGAACGTGTATCCGAGACCGATCCCTACCGAGACGATTGCGAACGGCACGACGCCGGCGCCGACGTGCGCCAGCCCCACGTACAGCAACGTCGTCGCGGAGAGCACCGTGACCGACAGCAGGAACGACACGCGGCGCCCGAGCGTGTCGGCGACGACGCCAGTCGGCACCTCGAACAGCACCATCCCGGCCGAGAACGCTGCGTTCGCGATGAAGACCTCGAAAAAGCTCAGCCCCGCATTGAGCAGGAAGAGCGTGTTGACGCCCCAGATGAGCGCAGCCGAGAGCGTGTAGAGGCCCGCGAGCGTGAAGTAGCCGGCGAGGATCCGCCGACTCGCTGGGATCCGCTCGGCGGGGCTCTCGGACACGTCGCAAGCCTAGGGGTCGCGAGTCGGGCTACGCGGAGCGCCGGCTGCCGACGAGCGTGGCAGTTCCCGTCACGAGGCCCGCACCCGCACGGGGTCTCGTCGCTACGGCGACCGAGCACGCGACCGGCAGCCCTGCGACGAGGGCTGCGTCTCGAGGAAGCGACGAGCGACCGGCGCGCGCCGGCATCAGCACGAAGTCATCGTCACGAACGAACGCCGCCAGCGCGTCTCGTCGCGGCCGCGGATCCTGGACGACCTCCGCGGCGTCACCTACGAGCCGCGCGAGTTCACGGAAGGCGTCAGCGTCGGGGCCGAGCAAGACGGCCCGACCACGAGCCGCGGCCGCTGCGACCGTACCTGCGGCGAGGGCGAGATCGCGCTCGCCGCCGTGAGCGGCGAGATCCTCGGAGTCCAGCGCGAGGACGACCCGACGCCGCTCGCCCCGTGCGGCCAGCACCGTCAGCACCGGCACGTCGGAGAGCGCGACGAGGTCGAGGTCCTGTCCTCCGAGCACGACGTCCGCGGCGACCGCTGCTCGCTTCCACTCCGTAACCATGAGCGAGACTCCGTGCTCGGCGACGATGGCCGATAGCGCCGCGGCCTCGGACGCGTCGATACGAACCACCGACGAGGCCTCTGCCCCGAGACCGATGACCTGGCGCTCGGCCGCATCGGCCCGCGCGCGCGCCGCCTCGAGCTGCCGCCCCGGTCCCGTGGCCACCGCCCCGACGAGCACGGTGCCGCCCTTCGCCATGGCGAGTCGCGCCGCGAGCTCGACGACAGCAGGATCGTCCACGACGTCGACCGGCACGAAGACGTTCTCCGCCAGCCGCTCTCCCTGGATAGCCGGAGGCTCGATCCGCCGGGCCGCGTTGCGCGTGACGATGCTGGAGGCGAGCACCGTGACGAGTACGACGACGAGCGTCGCGTTCAGGAGGTCCGTATCGAAGAGGCCGATCTCGACGCCGATCGTGACCGCGGCGAGCGTCGCCGCCGCCTGGGCGAGCGAGAGGCCGTAGAGCAAGCGTCGTTGTGGGCGCTCGAGCCCGAGGACTCGAGCCGCGAGAGCTGCGGCAGTCGCCTTTCCGACGAAGACGACCGCAAGTGACAGACCCGCGATCGCGATCACGCGCACGTCGGTGAACGCCGCCGGATCGATGAGCATGCCTGTCGACAGGAGGAAGAAGGGGATGAGCAGGACACCTCCGACGAACTCGATCTGCTCCATGAGCCTGCTCCGGGCGGGCACCAGCCGATTCAGGGCAAGACCTGCGAAGAACGCGCCCACGATCCCCTCGATCCCTGCGCGATCGGCAACGAGCGCCGCCGCGGTGAGCGCGACGACAACGAACAGAAAGCGCGCGCCGCGGTGCTGGCCCACGCCGGCGAACACCCAGCGCGTCGCCCGCGGAAGGACGAACGCGCAGAACAGCGCGAGGATCACGAGCCCGACGATCACCTCGAGGAAGACGACGCTCGGGCGCGCGTCGCTCGCCACCGAGCCTGCGACGACGGCCAGCACGGAGAGGGCGAGCGTGTCCGTCATCACCGTCCCTCCGCCGGCGATCCCGACAGCGCGATCTCGGAGCAGCCCGTGCTCCTGCACGATCGGGTACGCGACGAGAGTGTGCGACGCCCAGAGCGAGCCGAAGAGCGCCGCTGTGGCGAAGCCATAGCCGAACGGCAGCACGAGCAGGATGCCGAGCACGAACGGGAAGGTGAACGTGAACGCGCCGAAGGTCAGCGCGCCCCGCCGATTTGCCGCGAACTCGTCGAGGTCGAGCTCGAGGCCCGCGAGGAACATCAGGAAGAGGATCCCGAGGTCGCCGAGCGACTCGACGACGCCTGCGCGCTCGACCCAGCCGAGGACGAACGGGCCGACGAGCAGTCCGCCGAGGAGGACACCGACGATTCCGGGAAAGCCGAGGCGCTCGAAGATCAGCGGGCCGATGAGGATTACTGCGAACGAGACGAAGAACGTCCACTCGGCGGACGTCGGCGGAAACTCGAGACCGAGCAGCACGGCGTGAGTCTCCAGCGCGCGCCGGACGGCGACTCAGCGCCGCTTCGGGCCAGTCGCTACGCGGCTGCCAGATCCGCGAACTTCGCGTACCGACGGAGCCACGAGAGCTTGATCATGCCCGTCGGGCCGTTGCGGTGCTTCGCGAGGATCACCTCGGCGATCCCCTGCTGGTCGGACTCCTCGCCGATGTAGTACTCGTCCCGATAGACGAAGAAGACGAGGTCCGAGTCCTGCTCGATCGAACCCGAATCGCGGAGGTCGGAGAGGATCGGACGCTTGTCGTGGCGCTGCTCGACCGCGCGCGAGAGCTGCGACATCGCGAGGATCGGGACCTCCAGCTCGCGCGCGAGCACCTTCGAGCGCGCGGGAGATCTGCGACACCTCCTGCACGCGGCTCTCGACGTTGCGGTCGGACGCCATCAGCTGCAGGTAGTCGACGATGATCAGCCCGAGGCTCGGCTCACGCGACTTGAGCCGCCGAGCCTTCGAGCGCAGCTCCATAATCGTCATCGAGCCCGTGTCGTCGACGTAGATCGGCGCCTTCATGAGGCGGTCGCACGCAGCGGTCAGGCGTCGGCCAGTCGTCGGGCGCGAGGCTGCCCGGTTCGCAGGCGTTGCGACTCGACCTTCGCCTCGCTGCACATCATCCGCTGCGTGACCTCGGACTTCGACATCTCGAGCGTGAACAGGGCGACCGGTATCTGATGCCGAACCCCGAGGTTGGCGGCGATGCAGAGCCCGAGCGCGGACTTCCCCATCGAGGGCCGCGCGGCGAGGATGACGAGATTGCCCGGCTGGAAGCCCGAGGTCAGGAGGTCGAGCTCGCGGAAGCCTGCGGGGACACCCGTGATCTCGACGCCCGCCTCGTACAGCTGCGTGATGCGCTCGAAGCTCTCGCGCAGGAGCACCTGGATGTGCGCGAAGTCGCTCGTCGCGCGCTGCTGTCCGAGCTCGAAGACGATCTGCTCGGCGCGGTCGACGAGATCGGACACCTCGCCGTCGCGCTCCTGCCCCAGGCGGACGATCTCCTGGCCCGCCCGGATGAGCCCGCGGAGCGTCGACATCTCCTTGACGATGCGGGCGTAGTGCTCGACGTTCGACGCGGCGGGGACGAGCGCAGCGAGCTCGACGACGCGACCCTGCCCGCCCGCAGCCTCGAGCTCCCCGCGCTCGTCGAGCTCGTCGACGAGCGTGATCGCGTCGACCGGCTCGCCCTTCGCCCAGAGCGCGAGCGCGGCGAGGTACATCTTCGCGTGGCTCTCGCGGTAGAAGTCCCCGCTCCGAGGATCTCGCTGACCGTGCCGACGGCGACCGGAGAGAGCAGCATCGATCCGAGCACGGACTCCTCGGCCTCGAGGTTCTGTGGTGGGACGACGGCGCTCAACCGGTCGCCGACGCGCTCGAGGTGGACGTGGGACGTCTCGGCCTGGCTCACGGAGTCGGGAGTCAAGCCGTCCGCGAGGGGCGCGTCCAACCGGAGCGCGAAGCACCCTCCTCGCAGGGGGAACGGAACATACGTTCCCAAGCTATCCCCGCCTTCGGACAACTGCCAACAGGCGGCCGGGAATTGTCCACCCGGAAACACGCGCTCCGAGCGCGAACTTCCACGTTTTCTCCACACGACTGTGGAGAAAGACGTGGACTCGCTGATGAGCGATGCCACGAGATCGCCATCTCCGGGGCGTGAGCTGGCCGCTCCGGGGCGCGAAGCGCACGCCCGACGCCAGGCCGCTGCGCGGCCTGCGTCCGGGCGGAAGCGGCCCGGACGCGCGAGATCGGGGCATCGATCAGCTAGCTCGGCGCGGCGCCCGCGACCACGAGCGGGCGCAGGAGCCGTGCGAGGCCGAGCGCCCCGGACGGGCTCAGGTGCAGCTCGTCCTCGCGGAACCACGGCTTTCCGCGGCTGAACGCATTCCAGTCCGCCACGGAGAGGGTCGTGCCCCAGCGGCGGTCGGCGCTACGGATGCGCGCGTTCGACTGCGCGTACACGGACGCGTACGCGCCTGCTTCGCGCAGGGTGACCCAGATCACGTGCCGCACCCCCGCCCTCCGCAGGGCCCTCACGACGCGGTCGACGTCGTACACCGCCGCCCAGTCGTTGTACCCGACGTCGATCACCACGACCGGGCCGAGCGCGCGTCCCTCGGCAGCGACGACCTGGAGCGCGGTGGAAGGCGCTGCTCCCTGGAAGGCGCAGCTCGCGGCGACGAGCCGCCGGCACACGACCGCGTCGGCGCGCAGGTCGAGACCCCGGCCGAGGTAGCGCTTCGCGACCGGCACGTAGTCGAGCGACTCCGTGACCGAGTCGCCGATCACGGTCACCCGGGTGCGCTGCGCGGGGGAGGCATGCGTCGGCGGAGCGCTCGTGCCGAGAGCGAGGAGGGACAGCCCGACGAGGGCGAGCGCGAGCCACGCGCGCGCCGGGTGTCGTCGTTCAGGCAGCCGGTGGCTCGGGTGCGGCAGCCGGTGCATCGGCTTCGGGAGCATCGACCTGGGCGTCCTCTTCGACGTCCTCGTCCAGATCCCCCTCGGCGAGCACCTCGGCGAGCACCGACTCGGCCTCCGCATGCTCGGTCTGCGCGTCCTCGACCGCGGCCGCTTCCGCCTCCGCCTCGGCGGCCTCGAGCGCCGCGAGCTCCTCCTCGGGCGGAAGCTCGCCGCCCTCGGGCACGACGAGCGTCTTCACCTCGACGCTGACGTCCTGGAAGAGCTCGATGGGGATCGAGTAGCGGCCGATGCGCTTCAGCGGGTCGGTCGCGATCTTCCGCCGGTCGACGCGCACCTTGCGCGTGCGCCAGATCTCGTCGGCGACGTCGGACGGGGTCACCGAGCCGAACAGCGATCCGGTCGGGCCGGCCTTCACCTCGAAGCGGAGGACGGTCTTGCCGAGGACGTCGGCGATCTCGGCCGCCTGCTCCTCGGAGCGCGCCTCGTGCTTCGCGCGCGCGGCTTCCACGCGCTCGAGCTCCGCGACGCGCGCAGGCGTCGCATCCTCGGCCAGCCGGCGCGGGAGGAGGTAGTTGCGCGCGTAGCCGCGCGCGACGTCGACGACGTCCCCGCGCAGTCCGAGCTTCTCGACGTCCTGGAGGAGGATGAGCCTCATCGCCTAGCCGACGTAGGGAAGGAGCGCCATCTCGCGCGCCCGCTTGACCGCGGCCGCGACCTGGATCTGGTGACGCCGGCAGGCGCCGGTGATCCGCCGCGAGCGGATCTTCCCCTTCTCCGAGATGTAGCGACGGAGCTGCGCGAGATTCTTGTAGTCGATCTCGGCCACCTTGTCCCGGCAGAAGTGGCAGCTCTTGCGCTTGCCCGGGGCGGTGTTGGGGCCGGTGCGCCGGCGGGGTTGCTGTTTCTTCGGTGCCATCAGAATGGTTCTCCTGGTCTAGCTGCGACGCGGCTGCGGAGCAGCCGCCTTTAGGGATTTTCGCGCGACCGGAGACTTCGCGCTAGCGAATCTCCGGTCTTGCGCACAACTCTGCATCTTCGGTTCTCCTGATCTAGCTGCGATGCGGCTGCGAAGCAGCCGCCTTTAGGGATCTTCGCGCGACCGGAGACTTCGCGCTAGCGAATCTCCGGTCTTGCGCACAACTCTGCTCAGAACGGGATGTCGTCGTCGGTGGGCGAGGTCGGGAAGTCGTCGCCGCCCGCAGTCGCACCGGCGCCCGCGGGGACGTACGAGGACTCGCCGTCCTGCCGGCTGCCCAGGAACTGGACGCTCTCGGCCACGACCTCGACGGCCTGGCGCTTGGCACCGTCCTGCGCCTCCCACTCGCGCCACTCGAGCCGGCCGTCGACGGCGACGGGTCGGCCCTTCGACAGGTACTGCGCGCAGTTCTCGCCCTGCTGTCCCCAGACCGTGATGTCGAAGTAGTTGGGCTTGTCCGTCCACTGGCCGGTCTCGTCCTTGCGGCGCGTGTTGACCGCCAGGCGCAGGGAGCACACGGGGGTGCCCGACGGCGTGTGCCTGAGCTCGGGGTCCCGCGTCAGGTTCCCGACGAGGACGACCCGGTTGATGTTGCCTGCCATCGCTACTCCTCCTCTTCCTCGACGTCCGCTGCGACCACTGCATCCTCGCGCGTCGGCGCGGCCGCCGCCACGGGCCGAACGGGACTCCCCTCGATGCGACGTGTCGCCAGGTGGCGCATCACGCCGTCGTCGATGCGGAGCACGCGCGAGACCTCGTCGAGCGTCCCCGCGTCGGAGGTGAAGTGCAGGAGGTGGTAGCTGCCCTCGCCCTTGTGCCCGATCTCGTAGGCGAGCTTGCGCCGTCCCCACACGTCGTGCAGGTCCCACGTGCCGCCCCCTCGCTCCACGAGCTCGCGGGTGCGCGTGACGATCTCCGCCTGGCGGTCGTCGTCCAGGTCGGGATCGAGCAGCAACAGGATCTCGTACTCGTTCACGTTCCCACTCTCTCCTTCCTTCGGTCTGAGTCGGCCTCACCTGTCGAAGGCGCCGCCGGGAACGGACGGGGCCTGGGCGAAGCAGGAAGCCGCGGCATCGTATCAGTCCTGCGCGAAAATCCCTGAAGGCGCCGGCTTCGCGTCGCGTCGTGGCGACTGCTCATCCGCAATCGGATGGTCTGGCCGCCGCGGTACCATCGCCCCCGTGCGCAGGCTCGTCCAGCTGGCGGTGATCGCGCTCGGCATCCGCGCCCTCTGGCGCTGGCGCCAGCGGCGCCAGGCTCGAGCCGAGGCTCTCCCGCCGGCGCCGGCCGCCGTCGACCCCGCCGACGAGTTGCGGCGCAAGCTCGCCGAGTCGCGGGACGAGGAGCCTCCGGCGGAGGCGCCGTCCGTTCCCGAGACGAGCGTGGAGGAGCGACGCTCGCAGGTGCACGGGCACGGACGGGCGACGCTCGACGAGATGACGTCGTCCGACGAGGGGTAGGAGGCTCGCGTGGCGGACCCCTCCGAGACGACGCAGATCTCGCGCGAGAACGTCCCGGAAGACCAGGAAGACCTGCTCGGCGCGGTCCGGTCGCTCGCGATACAGGTCGGCGGGCTGCAGGCGGAGCTGCACGCGCTCCGGCACGAGGCACGCGCCCTTCCGCCCGGCGACGGGGAGCGTCCCGGCTGGGAGGAGGGGCGGCCGCTCGTGCGCGAGAGCCCCGGCTGGGTGCGCTCCGTCGACTCGCCGGGCCGGCGCGGGCTCGCCGTTCCCTGGCTCCTCCTGGAGATCCTCTTCCTCGTCGCCGTCGCGGTGCTCGCCGCGGCCGCGGACCTCGACGCGCCCGTGATCGCGGCGGTGATGGTCGTCGCCTGGCTCCTCGTCGTCGCAGGCGAGTGGATCGCGTCGCGCGGGGCCGCGCGCGAGCTCGCCCTCGTCTACGGAGCCGCGCCGCCGGCGCCGAGCTCGCTTCCGGACGATCCGACCTGGTTCGCGCCGAGCGCCGAGGACACGATTCACGACGTGACCGCGAACGATCGCGCCGCGACGCGGCTGCCGCCAGCCCAGCCGGAGTAGCAGCACACTTCCGCGGTCGACCGTGCTGTTCCCGACCGCAACCTTCGCGATCTTCTTCATGCTCGTCCTGCCGCTGTCGTGGCTGCTGCAGCCGCGCGGCGAGCGCTGGCGGCCCTTCATCATCTTCGCGAGCTTCGTCTTCTACGCGGCGTGGGACTGGAAGTTCTGCCTGCTCCTCGCCTTCTCGATCGTCTGGAACTACGCGCTCGGGCTCGCGATCCACCGCAGCGGCGACCCGGGACACCGCAAGTGGCTGCTGGGGCTCGCGCTCGTCGGGAACCTCGGGCTGCTCGGCTACTTCAAGTACTACGACTTCTTCGTCACCTCGACGCACAACGTCTTCGCGCTCGTGGGCGTCGACGTGCCGCTCGACACGCGCTCGATCGTGCTGCCGGTCGGAATCTCCTTCTTCACCTTCATGGGCATCGCCTACGTCGTCGACGTGTACCGGCGCGACTTCGCCCCCGTTGGGCTCGGGACATTCGCTGCGTACCTCTCCTTCTTCCCGCACCTCGTCGCCGGGCCGATCGTCCGGCCGGGCGAGCTGATCCCGCAGCTGTCGACGCCGCGGGACCCGCGGTACGTGGACACGTCTCGTGCGTTCTTCCTGATCGGGACCGGCCTCTTCATGAAGGTCGTGATCGCGAACCACCTGGCGGCCCACATCGTCGACCAGGTCTTCGGCGCGCCGAACCAGCACTCGTCCCTCGAGGTGCTCGTCGGCATCTACGCCTACGCCGTCCAGATCTACTCGGACTTCTTCGGGTACACGAACATCGCGATCGGGATCGCGCTCCTCCTCGGGTTCGCGTTCCCGCAGAACTTCGACGCCCCCTACTCCGCGACCTCGATCACCGACTTCTGGCGCCGCTGGCACATGACCCTCTCGCGCTGGCTCCGCGACTACCTCTACATCCCGCTCGGGGGCAACCGGGGCGGGATGCTCGCCACCTACCGGAACCTCATGCTCACGATGCTCATCGGAGGGCTCTGGCACGGGGCCGGCTGGACGTTCGTGGTGTGGGGCGGGATCCACGGGACGGCGCTCGTCGTCGAGCGCTGGTGGCGTGGACGCCCGGGCTTCGTCGAGCGCCCGTGGACGCGGGCGCGCCGCGCCTGGCACCGCTTCGTCACGTTCCAGGTCGTCTGCTTCGCCTGGATCTTCTTCCGGGCGGACTCCTTCGCCGACGCCTGGTCGCTCATCCAGCGCCTGTTCACCGCCTGGGGCGAGCCCTCGCCCCTCGTCACCTGGGGAGTGCTCGCCGCGATCGCGGTCGGCATCGGCTCGCAGTACCTCCCGCGCCGGCTCCCGCTCGCGCTCATGGCGCGTTTCTCGCGCCTCCCCATCCCCGCGCAGGCCGCCGCCCTCGCGCTCGGGCTCCTCGTCATCCACGCCATGGGCCCGGAGGGCGTGGCACCGTTCATCTACTTCCGGTTCTGATGGATTCGCCCACCCGCGACCCCCGCAGACGCCGCCCCCGGCTGCGCACCGGCGAGGGCGGAAGACGCCTGCACTCCGCGGGCTCGGCCATCGTGGTCTCGCTCGCGGGGCTCGCGCTGGGCGTCCTCTTGAACGCGCCCGGCCTGCACAAGTCCGCGACGATCCAGCCCGAGGGCTGGAAACGGGACGTCGCGCTCGACGTGACCGGACCGCTCCAGTCCGTCTCGGACGCGCTCCTCCTCGACCGACCGCGGCGGGCGCTGAAGTCGGCGCTCGGACGCTCGCACGACGACGACGTGGACACCGCCGTCGCCACCACGACGACCCCAGCCCGGACCCCGGTCGCCTCGCCGACGACGCCGCCCAAGCGGACGAGGTTCACGCCGACGCGAAAGCTCGGCGTGTACATCGCCGGCGACTCGCTCGTCATCGTTCCCGGCGAGTCGCTCCTCCGCGCGACCGCCGGCAACCGGGCGATCGCGCCCGAGCCGATCGACGGCAGGATCGCGACCGGCCTCGAGCGCCCCGACGTCTTCAACTGGTTCACCCACATCGAGGACGTCATGCGGAAGGACAAGCCGCGGGCAGTCGTCCTCATGTTCGGCGGCAACGACGACCACAACTTCATGACGGGCGTCCCGGAGGGTCGCGAGGTAGGCACCTTCGGCAGTCCGAGCTGGACAGTCGAATATCGCCGACGCGTGGCGACTGTGATGGACACCGTGACGCGGAACGGCGCCTACCTCATCTGGATCGGGCTCCCCATCTCGCGCGACGCGGAGCAGACGAAGCGCTTCGACGTGATGAACACGATCGTGCAGAGCGCGGCCGCGAAGAGACCCGGCCACGTCGCGTATCTGGACACGTACTTCTTCTTCGCCGGCGACGACGGCGGCTACGCGCAGTACGTCGAGGACTCGACCGGCAAGCTCGTGAAGATGCGCGCCGACGACGGCGTCCACTTCGAGCGCCCCGCGGGCGACCTCATCGCGGCCAAGGTGCTCGAGCGGCTCGAGGACCGCTACGACCTGACGTCCTGGCGCAGAGGCTAGGGCTCGCTGCGCACGTTCACCGGCGCGCTCAGGTGGAGGCTCCGCGTCCCGGTGGCCACGAGCACGCGGAACGTCAACCTGCTGCCGGCGAGGCGCGCGGGCCAGACGATCGCTCCGCGACGGGTCCCGCGGAACGCGATCCAGGTGGCGGAGCCGGAGCTCGAGCACGGCACGAGCGCGAGCCCCGTCCAGCACCGGACGACCCGCTGTCCTCGCAGCACCTGCAGCTTGACCCTGGCGTCGACCGGGCCGTCCGCGATCCCCTGGACGGCGATCGTGTACGCCCAGGGGACGCCGACGAACGCCCGCGTCGAGCTCGTCGTCAGGGTCGCCCGCACCGGGACGTCGGCGGCCGCCGAGCCTGCGACGACCAGCGCGACCGCGCACGCGAGGAAGAGCCGCATCGGGACATCTTAGGCGGCCTCCAAACGTGCGACGGCGCGCGTTCGAGCAGCGCTGGGCGCGATCCCGAGGCTTCCAGCGGTTGAACGACCACCGGCCCCGTCGTAGGATCGCGGCGACCCGAATTCGGCCGAAGGAGGTCCCGAATGTACGCACGGCTCATCTCGTTCTCGGGCGCAGATCCGGCACGGCGCGACGAGGCGATCACGACGATCACCGAGACGGTGCTCCCGATGCTGCGACAGTTCGACGGCTTCGCGGGCTACCTCACGCTCCTGGACGCGGAACGCCGTCGAGCAAAGGCAGTCATCCTCTGGGACAGCGCCGAGACGGCCGAAGCCGCGGAGGCCGATCTCGTCGAGCGTCGGAGCAGGATCGCGGGCAGCCTCGGACTCACCGTCGAGTCCGCGGATCTGTACGAGGCGCCCATCGTCGAGATCGGAGGCTAGCCCCCGCAGCGGAGCGCCATGGGCCCGGTGCAGGACGGGGGAACCAGTTTCCCCCGTGAGCCCCCATCACCGCTCGTCTAGCCTCCCGGCGGAGCGGCATGGGCCCGGTGGCCCAGCGGGTCTTCAAAACCCGTGCGGTCGTGTAGCCCACGGCTCGGTCGGTTCGACTCCGGCGCCGCTCCGTCGCACTCCCCCTACAGCGTCCCGGAGCTCGGCCGACGACGTCTCGCGGATCGCGCCGGGCGCTGTCAGCTCGTTCCCGGCATGAGCCCCAACTGCGTGAGGACCTGGATCTGGTCGTAGTAGATGCGAATCGAGCCGATCTTGCCGTCTCTCACCTGGAAGACGCCCACGAAGGGGAAGTCCACCTTCTTTCCCGTTGCGGGAATCTCGACGCCGTTCGGGCTTCGCCACGGACCCGTGTGCGTTCCGGTGTACCGCGCCAACTCCACGACGTGATCCCCCTCGGCGATGAGGACGACGTCCTCGCTCGCGCGGTCGGGAGCTGCGGTGACGAGAGCGTCGAAGTACTGCTCCTTCAGATCCGCGAGCCCCGAGATACGCGTACCGCCGGGTGCCTCGTACACGACGTCCTCCGTGTAGAGAGCCGCCCATCCGTCGCGATCGTTGGAGTTCCACCGCTCGATCGCCTGCTCGAGGACGTGCTTGGCTTCGCTCATGATCGCCTCCTTCTGGACGAGGCGAGCTTACGCCGTAGCGGCACGAGCAGGAAACTCCACCAGGAGCACAGCGAGCGGGGAACGGCTCACTTGCAGTAGGTGTGTCCTCGGTCGCCCTCGGAGAAGGCGCTCCCGCCGACGTGGATCGGCTTCTTCCAGGGGAGGCAGCCCTGATTCTGGGCGGTGCCGGCCACGAGGAAGATGAGCCCCATGAGCGACGCGATCGCGAGAGCGATGAACATCCTGCGCATCGGCTGAATGTACTGCGGCCCGCGGTCGGATTCGTCCCTCTGCTGTGCACGCCTTTGCACGAGGCTGGAATCCGCGA
The DNA here is from genome assembly GCA_963831285.1 of uncultured Gaiellaceae bacterium. Taxonomy (GTDB): domain Bacteria; phylum Actinomycetota; class Thermoleophilia; order Gaiellales; family Gaiellaceae; genus GMQP-bins7. The sequence continues at coordinate 27,309 of CAWHPO010000005.1, forward strand.
GCGCGGATTCCGGCCCGCGCGAAAATCTGAAGACGCTCGTTGCGAAGGGTGTCCGTCCCGGTCCGTGTGCACGAGGCTCGGAATCCGCGAGCGCGGATTCCGGCCCGCGCGAGATCTGAGGACGCTCGTTGCGAAGAGGTGTCCGTCCCGGTCCGCATGCACGAGGTCGGAATCCGCGAACGCGGATTCCGACCTGCGCGAGACCTGAGGACGCTCGTTGCGAAGGGGTGGCGGTCCCGGTTCGGTAGCGAGCTAGGCTCGATGAATGTTGACGTCGCTCGCCATCACCCCCGAGGAGCATCGAGCCCGATGTCACGCGCTGCTCGCGGCGACAGAGAGCGACGGCGTCTCGGGGATCGTGCTCTTCGATCCGTACTACGTCCTCTACTACGCGGGCTTCGCGTTCGTCCCGACCGAGCGGCCGATCGCGTTCGTCCTTGCCGCGGACGGCACGCGCGCCCTCGTCGTCCCCCGGCTCGAGGTCGAGCACGCGGAAGCCAGGTCGACGCTCGACCGCGTAGAGCACTACCTCGAGTACCCGGGCGACCCGCGGCCGGAGACCGTGCTCGCGCAGACGCTGGCCGACCTCGGCGTCGGAGGGACGATCGGCGCGGACCAGGACGGCTACCCGTGGATCCTCGGCTATCGCGGCCCGACGCTCGGCGAGCTCTCGGGCGCGAGCGTGATCCGCGTCGGGGAGCACATCGAGGCGCAGCTGGCGATCAAGTCCGAGGCAGAGGTCGCGCTCATCCGCGAGAGCGTGCGCTGGGGGAACCTCGCCCATCGGCTCCTCCAGCGCTACACGCGCGTCGGCGCGACCGAGACGGAGGTCTCCCAGCGCGCCAGCAACGAGGCGACGTTCGCGATGCTCGACGCCATCGGCGAGATCTACCGGGCGCAGAGCTTCGTCGAGACGGGCGCGGGCGCCGGGTATCGGGGCCAGATCGGGCGCAACTCGGCGATCCCGCACTCGCTCGCCGGCAACATCGTCTTCCAGGCCGGCGACGTCCTCGTCACGGGCGCGAGCGCTCCGGTCTGGGGCTACCTCTCGGAGCTCGAGCGGACGCTGGTGCTGGGCGAGCCGACGGCCGAGCAGGAGCGGATGTTCGAGCACATGCTCGCCCTGCAGGACCTCGCGCTCGAGGCGATCCGGCCCGGCCGGCCGTGCTCCGACGTCGACGGCGCGGTCCGCGCGTACTTCGACGAGCACGACCTGTGGCCGTGTTGGCGCCACCACACCGGGCACGCGATCGGGCTGCGCTACCACGAGGGGCCGTTCCTCGACTCGGGCGACGACACGGAGATCCGTCCCGGCATGGTCTTCACCGTCGAGCCGGGCCTCTACTCGCCCGAGCTCGGCGGCTTCCGGCACTCCGACACCGTGCTCGTCACGGAGTCGGGCAGCCGAGATCCTCACGTACTACCCGCGCGACCTCTCCAGTCTCGTCATTCCGGCCTGACCGCCGGCACAGCGACCCTCGACGTAGGCGCTCGAGAAACCCATGCTGCGCCGCTTGGACCGGCGGGAGCTTCACGAGAAGCGACTTCGGGTAGGTCCTCGCGATACAGGTCTTGTCCAGAGCTCGTCCATCGGACGAATCCGTCCCCTCCGTCACGGCAGCGGTCCAGCGAACGGAGCTGGCGCGTCCGGTTGTCGACGCCACGGCTCGCGGCGCCGAAGAGCTCTCGGGCGCGTACTGGGAACAGATCCGAAAGCAGACGGGCGGTCTCGTGCGCGTGCGCGCGACGCCGCGCGGAACCGAGGTGCGCCTCGCTGGCGTCGTCCTTCTCCGCTTCGGACGTGCCGTTACGACGATCACGCCCGACCTGGTGGAGTGTCGATTCGCGATCCTCGGCGGTCTTCTCGCGAAGGAAGAGGCCGGTTCGCTCACCTTCGTGCAGCGCACCGCGCCGCGCCTCGAGCTCGAGGTGTCCGTGACGGACTACGTGCCGTTCCTCAGCTCGCGGCGCATGCGCCTGAGTCTCCGTCGCTTCGTCTATGGACAGGTGCAGGAGCGGCTTCACACCGCGATCGGCCGACGGTACCTGGCACGCATGGCGGCGAGGTCGAGATGAGGATCGCGATCCTCGGCGCGTCCGGAGCGATCGGCAGCGCGCTGGTTTCGAGGCTCCGGCACGAGCACGACGTCGTCGCAGTCGCGAGACGCGCCCCACGGGAAGCCGGCGTCACGTCGATCGCCGCGGATCTCATGATCGACTCCGACGCGGCGCGCGCGCTCGCCGGCGCGGACGGAGCCGTGCACCTCGTCCACTCGCTCGGACGGGCGGACTACGCGCGCCGCGATCTCGCGATCGCGGAGAGCGTCGCCCGCGCGGCCGCCTCCGCAGGTGTGTCGCAGATCGTCTATCTCGGCGGGCTCGGCGACGCCTCGTCGACCCTTTCGCCACACCTGCGCAGCCGGCACGAGACCGGGCTGGCGCTCGCGCGCGGGCCGGTCCCGGTCACCACACTTCGTTCCGGGGTCGTGATCGGCCGCGGGAGCGCCGCCTTCGAGACGATCGTCGCGCTCGTCGACCGCCTGCCCGTGATGGTCTGTCCGCGCTGGGTCTCCGTGCCCACTCAGCCGATCGCGCTCCGGGACGTCGTCGAGACGTTGGCCGGCGTCGTGGGACTCGAGGAAGCGTACGGAGAGACGTACGACGTCGGCGGCTCGGAGGTGATGACGTACCGCGACATGATCCACCGCATCGCCGGGATGCGCGGCAAGCGCCCCTTGATCCTCGGGGTGCCGGTTCTGACGCCCCGCCTCTCCTCGTGGTGGCTACACCTCGTGACGCCCGTGAAGGCCTCGGTCGCGCGCCCGCTCATCGACGGACTTCGCAATCCGACGGTCGCCTCCGACGATCGCATCCGCGACGTCGTCGCCACCGCGCTGACGCCGTTCGACGATGCAGTGCGGGAGGCGCTCGAGCCACCGGGCTAGGCCACGCGTGTGGACAGCGCGGGGCCCTCGTCGGGCGGCGCGAGCGACCGCGGTACGCTACGACCGGAACGCCGGCGAAGCAGGGAGGCAGAGATGAACGCAGCGGTGACGACGGAGCTGAGGACGATCGGGCACTGGATCGCCGGCGAGGCGACGACGGGCGAGTCGGGCCGCTCGGGCCCCGTCTACAACCCCGCGACGGGGGAGCAGACGGGCGAGGTGGCCTTCGCCTCGGTCGAGGAGATCGACCGCGCGGTTGCGGCGGCAACCGGCGCCGCGACGGCCTGGCGCCGGTGGTCCCTGTCGAAGCGCGCCGAGCTCTTCTTCCGCATCTACCAGCTGCTCGACGAGCACCGCGACGACCTGGCGCGGCTCCTGACGGCCGAGCACGGCAAGGTGCTCTCCGACGCCCAGGGCGAGGTGCAGCGCGGAATCGAGGTCATCGAGTACGTCTGCGGCATCCCAGAGCTGCTGAAGGGCGACTACTCGGAGCAGGCCTCCTCCGGAATCGACGTGTACTCGATCCGGCAGCCGCTCGGCGTGGTGGCGGGTATCACGCCGTTCAACTTCCCCGCGATGGTGCCCATGTGGATGTGGGCGCCCGCGATCGCCTGCGGCAACGCGTTCCTGCTCAAGCCGTCCGAGAAGGATCCGTCCGCCTCGGTCCTCACGGCCGAGCTGCTGAAGGAGGCCGGTCTCCCGGACGGCGTGTTCAACGTCGTCCAGGGCGACAAGGTCGCCGTCGACGCGATCCTCGACCATCCGGGCATCGCTGCGGTGAGCTTCGTGGGCTCGACCCCGATCGCGCGGTACGTGTACGAGACGGGAACGAAGGCCGGGAAGCGCATGCAGGCCCTCGGCGGCGCCAAGAACCACATGGTCGTCCTCCCCGACGCCGACATCGACATGGCCGCCGACGCGGCCGTCAGCGCCGGCTACGGCTCCGCCGGAGAGCGCTGCATGGCGATCTCGGTGGTCGTGGCGGTGGGAGATGCAGCCGACCCGCTCGTCGGCGCGATCAAGGAGCGCCTCCCCGCGGTCAAGGTGGGGGACGGCCTGGATCCGGCCTCCGAGATGGGGCCGCTCGTCACGCGCGAGCACCGCGACAAGGTCGCCTCGTACCTCGAGTCGGGGCCCGCCCAGGGCGCGACGCTCGTCGCGGACGGGCGCGAGTCGGCGCCCGAGAACGGCGGCTTCTTCCTCGGCGTGTCGCTGCTCGACGAGGTCACGCCGGAGATGGACGCCTACCGGGACGAGATCTTCGGGCCGGTACTCTCCGTCGTGCGCGTGCCGACCTACGACGAGGCGCTGCGCCTCGTGAACGACAACCCGTACGGCAACGGCGTGGCGCTTTTCACGCGCGACGGCGGCGTGGCCCGGCAGTTCCAGTTCGACGTGAACGTCGGCATGGTCGGGATCAACGTCCCGATCCCCGTGCCCGTGGCGTACTACTCGTTCGGCGGCTGGAAGAACTCGCTGTTCGGCGACCGCCACATCTACGGCCCCGAGGGGATCGACTTCTACACCCGCACGAAGGCGGTCACGAGCCGCTGGCCGGACCCGGCGACGAGCAGGGTCGACCTCGGCTTCCCGCAGACTCGCTGAGCTCTGCGCAAGATCGAGATCCGCGAGTGCGGATCTCGATCGCGCGAAGATCCCTGAAGGCGTCCGCGGTCGCGTCTTTGCGATCATCCGGCCGTGCCTCACGTTCGGCTCATCGCAGAGGACGAGGCCGAGGGCCTGCTCCGAGAGGAGTACGACGCAGCGATCGAGCGGGCGGGGAAGGTGTTCAACATCCTGAAGGCGATGAGCCTGAACCCGCCGGTGCTGCGCGCGTCGATGGAGCTGTACAAGGCGATCATGTTCGGCGAGTCGGGGCTCTCGCGCCGCGAGCGCGAGCTCCTCGCGACGGTGACGTCCGCGGAGCAGCGCTGCCACTACTGAACGGTCGCGCATGCCGACGACCTCCGTGCCGAGGGCGCAGACGACGAGACCGCGACCCACGCAGCCGACGACTTCCGGAAAGCGGTGCTGTCGCCGCGCGAGCGTGCGCTCTGCGAGTTCGCGGTGAAGCTCACGACGAGCGCCGCCGAGGTCGACGAGCGGGACATCGCGGCGCTGCGCAGCGAGGGCCTCGACGACGCTGCGATCTCCGACGCGATCCAGGTGATCGGCTACTTCAACTACGTGACCCGCGTCGCAGACGGGGTCGGGATCGAGGACGAGCCGGAGTGGCGCTGAGCTATCCGGCCACGAGCCGGCCCGCGGATGCCTAACGCAGAGCCGCCGCGACCCGACGCTGCTGCGTGTGCGCGAGCCCCAGCACGCGTGCGCGCTCGAGCCCGCCCGCGCCGACGATCGAGACGACGCTCCGGTAGCGCCAGATGAGGATGGTGAAGCGGACGTCCCCTCCTGCGAAGGAGTACTCGACGCCCTCGTCCCCGAGCGGAATCGTCGACCCGTGGAGGTGCAGCACGCCCTGACGCTTCATCTCACCGACGAACCACGTGAGCATCTGCCGGGCGCCGGAGCGGCCGTGGAACACGTCGGCCCGGGATGCGATCGAATCGTCGCCCTTGTCGAACTGATTCTGGTAGCCGCCGAGCCGCCCCCAGCTCGCGATCTTCGTCCGGAGCCCCGGGTACCCGACCGAGTCTTGCGCGCTGGTCCGTCGCCCCGACTTGTCGGGATTCAGCCGGTACCCCGCCGGCACGTCCGACTGGCGGAGAACGACGCTCTGCGGAGCGACCGCGGTCGCTCCGGCGCTCTGCACGAGCACCGCAGCGACGAGAAACCCGAGGAGTGCGAGTCGACGCACCGTCTGAGGATGCTGCACGCGCATCGAGATTGGAAGGCCGGCTTTGCTCAGGTAGCGCTGCGAGCGGCACGCCGGAGCACACGCCGGTCGCCGATGCGGCGCGTGAGCCCGTCCGCGTCGAAGCGCTCGAGCAGGAGCTGCGCGTCGCGGCGTCCCGTTCCGACGAGATCGCGAAAGCGCGCGAGCGTGATCTCGCCGGTCGTGCCGCACTCCGTGAGCAGCACGTCGCGCGCGACGTCGTACGCGTCCGTGCCGATCGCGTAGCCGTCGCCGAGCCGGACGAGCCGCCCCGTGCGCGCGAGGAAGCGCGTGAGCTCGTCGTCGTCCAGCTTCGTCACACGCATGCCGGCGCTCGCGACTCGGCGCTCGAGCGCGTCGGCCTCTGCGCCCCGCCCGTCGAGCGTGGGAACGGCGCCGGGCAGGTACAGCTTCGCGCCGCGGCGCTCGAACGGAAGCAACGGAAGAACGGCACCGGCCCAGCGCGGCGTCGGCGCGGCTGTGCCCGGATCGAGCAGATCGGCCTCCGCGATACGAGAGCGCAGCTCGTGCTCGAGCGCCGCGAGCCAGTCCGGCGAGAAGACCCAGTCGCCGGCGCGCACGAGACCCTCGAGCTCGCCGTCGAGCAGGAAGCGGAGCGACTCGGCGCGGACGGGAGCGTCGACGGTCGCGGCCACGTCCCCTCGCTCGAGGAGCTCCATGCGCGAGACGCCGCGATGACGCGGCGGGAGCGGATCGAGGACGAGCCCTCCGCCCACGGTGGTCTCGGCGCGGAGCACGACGCGGTCGCCGCGGGCGGCCACGACGGGCTCGGCGAGGCGGAGCTGCGCGTGACGTTCCCCGGCTCGCACGACCCGCGCAGGAACGTGCGCGGTGCCGACGTGCACCCGAAGTCGAGCGCCGTCTGCGATCGGCTCGAGCTCGCGGAGGACGACGTCGAGCCGGTAGGAGACCGCGTACGCGGCGGGCTCGACGAGCGCCTCGCCCCGGGCCACCTCGTGCCGCTCGACTCCGGGAAGGCTGACGGCGACGCGCTGTCCCGCGTCGGCGCGCTCCACGTCGCGATCGTGCACCTGCACGCTGCGGACGCGAACGTCCCGTCCGGACGGCTCGAGGCGCAGGCGGTCTCCGACGCCGACCGTGCCCGACCACAGCGTGCCCGTGACCACCGTGCCGAAGCCGGGCAGCGAGAAGGAGCGATCGACGTACAGCCGTGTCGGCCGGTCGACGTGCGCGCACTCGCCGGACTCCGCAAGACGGGCCAGCGCGAGCCGCAGCTCGTCGATTCCTTCGCCCGTCTGCGCGCTCACGCGCACGACCTCGGCGCCGGGCACGAGCTCGCGCGCCTCCTCCTCGGCGAGACCGACGGTCTCCTCGTCCACCGCATCGACCTTCGTGAGCGCGACGACGCCACGCTCGATCTCCAGCAAGCGCAGGATCGCCAGGTGCTCGCGCGTCTGTGGACGCGCTCCCTCGCCGGCGTCGATCACGAGCAGGAACGCGTCGATCCCCGTCGCGCCGGCGACCATCGTCTGGACGAAACGCTCGTGACCGGGCACGTCGACGACGGACAACTGCCTCCCGTCCGCCAGCCGGAGCGGCGCGTAGCCGAGCTCGATCGAGATCCCGCGCCGCTGCTCCTCGGGCAGGCGGTCCGTGTCCTTTCCGGTCAGGGCTCGCACGAGCCACGTCTTCCCGTGGTCGATGTGGCCCGCGGTTCCGACCGTCAGCGGCATCGCTCAGCGTCGCGCGCGCTCGACGGCACCCACGACCTCGTCGGCCTCGGCGTCCGTCAGGGTCCGGCAGTCGAGCAGGGTTCGACCGTCCCGCACGAGCGCGACGACCGGAGGATCGCCTCGGCGGAGGCGCTCGGCCAGCCCCTCCTCGACGGCGCACGCGGCGCTCGCGAGCTCCGTGAGCGGGAGCGCGCCCCCGCCGACCCGCGCGACCGTGTCCTCGACCTCGCCGCCGACGCGCGCCGCCAGCCGCTCCGCCCGAGCGCGAACGGCCGCGAGCGGCTCGTGGAGCATCCGGAGCACCGGGGTCTCGGCCTGCGCCGACGACGGAGCCGTTGCCAGCGTCCCTTCGAGCGCGGCGAGCGTGAGCTTGTCCGCGCGGAGTGCGCGCTGGAGCGGATGTCGGCGCAGCCGCTCGACGAGGTCCGTCCGCCCGACGACGATTCCAGCCTGCGGCCCTCCGAGCAGCTTGTCGCCGGAGAAGCAGACGAGGTCGGCGCCGGCGCGGAGGCTCTCGGCCGGAGTGGGCTCGTCTCCCATGGCGAAGAGCGACCCCGATCCGAGGTCGTCGACGAGCGGCAGCTGGTGACGCCGAGCCAGCTCGGCGAGCTCCTCGAGCCGCGGGCGCTCCGTGAAGCCGACGACGCGGAAGTTCGACTGGTGCACGCGGAGGAGGACGGCGGTCTCGGGCCCGACCGCACGCTCGTAGTCGCCGGCGCGCGTGCGGTTCGTCGTTCCCACCTCCACGAGCCGCGCCCCCGATCGAGCGAGCACGTCCGGGATCCGGAAGCCGTCGCCGATCTCGATCAGCTCGCCTCGCGAGACGACGACCTCGCGACCCTCGGCGAGCGCCGCGAGCGCGAGCAGCACGGCAGCCGCGTTGTTGTTGACGACAAGCGCCGCCTCTGCACCCGTGCGCCGCCGGAGCAGCTCGGCGAGATGATCCTGGCGCGAGCCGCGCTCTCCGCGCTCGAGGTCGTACTCGAGGTTCGAGTACCCGGAGCCGATCTCGACGACCCGTGCGAGCGCCGCCGCGCCCAGAGGCGCCCGCCCGAGGTTGGTGTGCACGATCACGCCGGTCGCGTTGAGCACGCGACGCAGCGACGGCGCGCGCAGGCGAGCCAGCTCGGCGACGGCAGCCTCGACGACGGGGCCGGGATCCTGCCCGACCCTGATCTCTTCCCGGGCACGCTCGAGCGCGCCCCGCGCCGCCGCCAGCGCGAGCTCGCGCGGGGCCGCCGCGAGCCGCTCGTCGTGGAGGAGCTCGTCGACGGAGGGAAGATCTCGGAGCTTCACGCCGAGAGTGTAGGAACGAGCTCGCGCAGGAGCGAGGTGAGAGCTCCCGCGGCGCGCGCTCCGACCTCGAGCACCGCCTCGTGGTCGATCCTCTGGTCGACCACGCCCGCCGCCATGTTCGTGACCACGGAGACCGCGAGGCAGCGGATTCCCAGGTGGCGCGCCGCGATGACCTCGGGCACCGTCGACATCCCGACGAGGTCGGCGCCGGCGATCCGCAGAAAGCGGATCTCGGCCGGTGTCTCGAACTGCGGCCCGAGCCAGGCCGCGTAGACGCCCTCGGCGAGCTCGATGCCGAGCCGCGATGCCGCGGCGCGCGCCGCCGCCCGGAGCTGCGGGTCGTACGCGTCGCTCAGATCCGGGAAGCGCGGCCCGAGCTCGTCGTCGTTCGGCCCGACGAGCGGCGAGGTGCCCTGGAAGTTCAGGTGGTCGGAGACGAGAACGAGCTGACCGGGCCGAAACGCGGTGTTGATCGCACCCGCGGCGTTCGTCACCACGAGCGAGCGGATGCCGAGCCGCCCGAGGACGCGCACCCCGAAGACGACCCGCTCTCCGCCGATCCCTTCGTAGAGATGAGCGCGGCCGCGCATGAGCGCCACCTGCACCCCGTCGAGGCAGCCGAGGACGAGGACGCCCGCGTGGCCCACTGCCGTCGAGACCGGCCAGCCCGGAATGTCGGCGTAGGGGATCTCGACCGCGTCGTCGACCTCGTCCGCGAGACCTCCCAGCCCGCTGCCGAGGACGACGCCGACGCGTGGCTCCAGATCGCTGGACTCACGAATACGAGCGACGGCCGCCTCGAGGCCCTCGAGGCTCACGCGGAGCCTTCGGCGACCCGCTTCTCGTACCGCGACACGACCAGCTCGACCACGTCGGCCACGTCGTCGGTCTTCAGCAACGAGGCGTAGTCCTCGGGCGAGATGAGGTCGTCGTCGAGCATCTCGTCGCGTACCCAGTCGAGCAGCTCGTCCCAGTAGTCGCTGTCGAAGAGCACGATCGGGAAGTCGCCGATCGTCTCGGTCTGCCGGAGCGTGAGCGCCTCCCACAGCTCGTCCTGCGTGCCGAAGCCGCCGGGGAAGATCACGAAGCCCTCCGCCGCCTTCACGAACATCACCTTGCGCGCGTAGAAGTGGCGAAAGGTGAGCGCGAGGTCGCAGTACGGGTTCAACCCCTGCTCGTGCGGGAGCTCGATGTTGAAGCCGACCGAGAGCCCTCCGACGTCCTGGCAGCCGCGGTTCGCCGCAGCCATGACCCCAGGGCCGCCCCCGGTGACGACCGCGAACCCTGCCTCGGCGAAGGCGCGCCCCGCCGCCCGCGCGCGCTCGTAGGTCGTCGAGCCCTCCGCGATCCGGGCCGAGCCGAAGATCGAGACCGCGGGGCGGTCGATCTTCTCGACGAGCTGGAAGCCGGCGAGGAACTCCGAGGCGATGAGCGACACGTCGCTCGCGAGCGTGTCGTGCGAGCGCTTGAAGATCTCGCGATCGAGCTCCCGCCTCGCCACCTCAGAACGTCCGCTCGACGTAGGTCGCCGACATCGCGAGCCCGAGCGCGAGGACGAGCCCGAGGTAGACGACCGCGACCGTCGCGCGCTGGCCGACGGTCAGCCGGTAGTACTCGCCGGCCTCGCCGCGCTGACGCCAGCGGTTCCAGAGGTCGAGGCCGCCGAGGATCACGATGAGGAAGAGGATCGGATTCGGCCGCACGACCACCAGCCCGACCATCAGCAGCAGGCCCACGAACCACAGCGCCGGATGCAGCGCTCCGGCCGCGCGCCCTCCGTCGAGGGGAACGATCGGGATCAGGTTGAAGAGGTTCAGGAAGAAGCCCACGAACGCGAGGCCCAGCAGCACGTCCGACCCGGTCGCCTCGCCCGCGATCCAGCACGCCGCCGCGCCCGCGGAGCCGAGCAGCGGGCCTGCCAGCGCCACCTTGGCCTCCTTCCAGGCGTCGTCGGGAAGCTCCTTCATCCCGATGACCGCGCCCAGGAACGGAATGAACAGCGGCGCGCTCGCCGGGACGCCCTGCCTCCTGAGCTCGACGACGTGACCGAGCTCGTGCACGAGGATGAGGAGCACGAAGCCGATCGCGAAGGGCAGCCCCCAGAGCCACGTGTACGCCGCGATGGAGACGAGCATCGACCCGGCCGTGAGCAGGATCTTGAACTTGAGCAGCAGCCCGCCGAACTTCACCAGCAGACCGCCGAGGACGACGAAGGGCGCCGCCAGCTTGCGCAACAGGTCTCGCAGCCCGGGCTCGGGGCGGACGGGCTCGTAGGCGGGAGGCTCGGGCGCCCGGGCCGCCTCGTACCGAGGGTCCGGCTCTTGCTCTACGACCCCTGGCCGATCCATTCCTCACCGCCCACGTACGTCTCCTTCTTCCACAGCGGGACCGAGACCTTCAACTCGTCGATCGCGTCCTTGCACGCCGCGAGCGCGGCGGCGCGGTGCGGCGCCGACACGGCGATCACGACGCTCGTCTGCCCGATGTCGACGCGGCCGACGCGATGGTGGATCGCGACCGCGACGAGCTCGTGACGCCGGACGAGCTCGTCGGCGAGATCCGCCATGACCTGCTCGGCCATCCCCTCGTACGCCTCGTACTCGAGGTACAGGACGTCGCGCCCGCGCGACGACGCCCGCGTCGTGCCGACGAACGTCGCGATCGCGCCCGCCCGCTCGTCGCGAACCTCCGCGACCGCAGCGTCGACCGACAGCGCCTCCTCGGAGAGGCGGAAGTCCCCTCCGGACACGGGCGGGATGACCGCGACCTCGTCGCCTCCCGCGAGCGACGCCGTGCGGTCCGCGTACGCCCGGTTCACGGCGTAGACGATCCCCGCGGGCTCGTCGCCGAGCCCAAGTGCCGGCCAAACGTCCGCTACGGTCGACGCATCGCCGAGCTCCACCTCGAGGGCTCCGGCGCCCGCTCGCTCGCGCAGGGCGGCGAACAGCCTCACTCGTACGATCACCCTCCGGAGGGTAGTGACAGCCATGGGCACGACGCGTGCCGAGACCCAACCGAAAGGAGCTCCGAATGGGATTCGACCAGTACCACGAGCCGGCGTCCGAGCTGCCGCAGGAGACGCGCACCTTCGCACGCATGTGCCTCTCCCTGATCGAGGAGGCGCAGGCGATCGACTGGTACGAGCAGCGCATGGCCGTGGAGCAGGACGCGCAGGCGCGGGCGATCATGGAGAACGCGCAGAAGGAGGAGTTCAAGCACTTCGCGATGGACCTCGAGTTCCTGCTGCGCCGCAAGGACACGTGGCGCGAGATCTGCCAGGGCGTCCTCTTCACGGAAGGCGACATCGTCTCGAGCGGCGAGGAGGCCGAGGAGGAGGCGGACTGACGAGACACGAGCAGATACGCAGCTCCGGCGCCGCAGCTTGCCTGCGGCTCCGTGACCTGTTAGGTCCCGCTCGTGACCGTGACGCTCACCGGGGTGAACCTCAACGAGCGCGTGTACGACGAGCTGCGGGCCCGCCTGCTCACGCGGCAGGAGCCCGCGGGCGGGAAGCTCAGCCTGCACGCCCTCGCGACGCAGCTCGGCGTCTCGCGCAGCCCGGTGCACCACGCGCTGACCCGCCTCGTCGCGGAAGGGTTGCTGACTGTCCGGCCGCGGCGCGGGTACTACGTGACCCCCGTGACGGCCGCGGCCGTCGACGAGGGCTACGACGTCCGGCTCGCGCTCGAGCTCCTGGCGGCCGAGCGCGGGCTCGAGCGCGTCGACGACGACGAGCTCGAGCGGTTCACCGAGCTCCTGGAGGCAACCGACGCGGCGATCTCCCACGAGGAGTGGGACGCCGCCAATGCGGCCTTCCACGAGTTCCAGATCGACCTCGCGGGCAGCGCCCTCCTGTCACGGTTCTACCGCGAGCTCTCCGTGAACCTGATGATGCAGGTCATCCGCGGCGGCCAGATCGAAGGGCACGCTCACCTCGTCACCGAGCATGGCCGGATCGTCGACGCGTTCAGAGCGGGCGAGCTGGCGGCGGCCGAGCGTGCGATCCGCGAGCACGTCGAGACCGGCCGCCGCATCGCTCTCGACGCGATCGAGCGAGCCGGCGGCGTTCTTTGACGTGGGGGAACCCAGGGTTCCCCCACGAGCCCCCTCCTTCTGCGCGGCGCCGTCTCAGCCGCGTGTGAGCCTCCCGCCGGGCAAGCCCGGCTCCGGCGGTGAAGGCGAGGCGACTCCGTCAACGTACGAGAACGCAAACGATCTGCTAAGGCCTCACAGCAAGTTGCAATCTGTTACTTGCGGGTCCAACCGCTCGGAACTGCGGGTAGAGCCCAAGTTGCAATCTGCAACTTGCGTCGTGGGGCCATTCGCGACGACCTACGATGCGCCCATGGCCACCGCCGAGGACGGCCGGGAGACCGACTCGGGCATCGAGATCGAGCCCGTCTACACGGCCGCCGACGTCGCGCCTCGCGAGCCGGAGCTTCCCGGCGCCTTCCCGTTCACGCGGGGCCCGTACGAGACGATGTACCGCGGACGGCCCTGGACCGTGCGGCAGTACGCGGGCTACGGGTCGGCCGAGGAGACGAACGCGCGCTTCCGCTACCTCCTCGCCCGCGGTCAGACCGGCCTCTCCGTGGCGTTCGACCTCCCTACCCAGCTCGGCTACGACTCCGATGACCCGGTGGCCGAGGGCGAGGTCGGACGCACGGGCGTCGCGATCGACTCGCTCGCCGACATGGAGCTCCTGCTCGACGGCATCCCGCTCGGCGACGTGTCGACCTCGATGACGATCAACGCGCCCGCTGCACTGCTCCTGCTGCTGTACGAGCTCGTCGGAGAAAGCCAGGGCGTGCCGAGCGGACGGCTGCGCGGGACGGTGCAGAACGACGTCCTCAAGGAATACGTGGCCCGCGGCAACTACATCTTCCCGCCACGGCCCTCGATGCGGCTCGCGACCGACCTCTTCGCCTACTGCGCCGAGCGGCTGCCGGACTTCAACACGATCTCGATCTCCGGGTACCACATCCGCGAGGCCGGGGCGAGCGCCGCGCAGGAGCTCGCGTTCACCCTCGCGAACGGGATCGCCTACTGCGAGGCGGCGGTCGCGGCCGGGCTCTCGCCTGACGACTTCGGCGAGCGGCTCTCCTTCTTCTTCAACGCGCACAACCACTTCTTCCAGGAGGTCGCGAAGTTCCGGGCCGCACGGCGCCTGTGGGCGGAGATCATGCGCGAGCGCTTCGGCGCGACGAATCCACGCGCGCAGGCGCTCCGCTTCCACGCGCAGACGGGCGGCTCGACGCTCACCGCCCAGCAGCCCGAGAACAACGTCGTCAGGGTCGCGATCCAGGCCCTCTCCGCGATCTGCGGCGGCGCTCAGTCGCTCCACACGAACTCGTTCGACGAGGCGCTCGCCCTGCCGACCGAGCACGCGGCGACCATCGCGCTGCGGACGCAGCAGATCCTGGCGGCCGAGGCCGGTACGACCGACACCGCGGATCCGCTCGGCGGCGCGTACTTCATCGAGGCGATGACGGACGAGCTCGAGGCACGGGCGCGCGAGCTCATCGCGCGCGTCGACGACCTCGGCGGCGCGGTCGCGGCGATCGAGCAGGGCTTCGTCCAGTCCGAGATCGAGGCGTCGGCCTTTCGCTACCAGAGCGAGATCGAGTCCGGCGAGCGCGTCGTGGTGGGCGTGAACGCGTTCACCGAGGAGGGCGGCGAGCGCGTCGAGCTGCTGCGCCTCGACCCCGAGATCGAGCGGCGACAGCGAGAGCGGACGGCGCGCGTGCGCGCCGAGCGTGACCCGGCCGCGGCCGACGCGGCGCTGGACGAGGTGGGCCGCGTCGCCGCGACGGACGCAAACCTCTTGCCCGCGCTGCGTGACGCGCTTCGCGCGCGCTGCACCGTGGGCGAGATCTGCGGCGTCCTGCGCGACCTGTGGGGTACATATGACGCGCATGCGTAGCGCGACCCGGATCGTCATCGCGGTCGCCGCTGCCGCCGCGCTCGCCGCTCCGCTCGCGGCGCTCGCGATGACACGCGGCGACCCGGCTACGAGGCCGGCCCCGAGCTTCACGCGCGACGTGGCGCCCGTCATCGCGAACAAGTGCGCCGGCTGTCACCGCGTCGGCGGCATCGCTCCCTTCCCGCTCGCGACCGCATCGCAGATCCGGCTGCAGGCGAGCGCCATCGCCGACGCGGTCTCCGAGCGGCTCATGCCGCCCTGGCCGCCGGGCACGCGCTCGCCCTCCTACGTGGGCCAGGACGCCCGGATCCTGAGCGCGCAGCAGCGCGCGACGATCCTCGCGTGGGCACGGGCGGGCGGGCGGACCGACGGGCCTGCGACACGACCCGCAGCGCCGAAGGGCGCCGACGTGCGCGCCGGCGAGACGCTCCTGACCCTCCGGATGCAGGCGACGTACAGGCCCTCCGCGCCGAAAGGAGTCACGGACGACTACCGCTGCTTCCTCGTCGACCCGCACCGGGCCTCCGACTCGTTCGTGACGTCGGCCCGCATCGAGCCGGGCCAGCCGAAGATCGTCCACCACGTGATCCTGTTCCGGGTGGGCGCCGGCGACGTCGCCGCCGCGAAGCGCCTCGACGCGGAGAGCGCGGGGCCGGGGTGGTCGTGCTTCGGGGGCACGGGGCTTCCCGCCGGGGACGGCGCCGGGATCGCCGACTCGCTGAACAACGCGAACTGGATCTCAGCCTGGGCGCCCGGCTGGGGCGGCAACCACCTCCCCGACGGGACCGGCGTCTCCCTGCCGGCCGGGAGCGAGATCGTGATGCAGGTGCACTACAACCTGCTGAACGGTCGCGCGCCGGACCGGTCGCGCGCGCTCCTGACGGTCGTACCCGCCTCGACGCACCTGACGCCGCTGCAGACGATGCTCCTGCCGGCTCCCGTGGAGCTCGCCTGTGCGAAGGGCGAGCACGGGAAGCTCTGCGACCGCAACGAGGCGCTGTTCGCCCTCGCGCACAAGTACGGGCCGACGGCTGCCTTCCTGCCGGCTGGACTCCTCATCCTCTGCCGCGGGAGCGCCGCGAACCCGGTCGCGAGCGCCGTGTCGACATGCGATCGGCGGATCACGGCGCCGACGACGATCTACGTCGCCGCCGGGCACATGCACCTACTCGGCGCGTCCGTCGAGCTCGAGCTGAACCCGGGAACGCCGGAGGCGAAAGTGCTCCTCGACATCCCGCGTTGGGACTTCCACTGGCAGAACGCATACACGCTCGCGAGCCCAGTCCACGCCGAGCCCGGCGACGTCGTCCGCGTCACCTGCCGCCACGACGTCGCGAAGCGGACGCACGGCGGTCACGGCGTGCCGACGACGCCGCGCTACATCCTGTGGGGCGAGGGCACGACGGACGAGATGTGCCTGGGGATCCTCCAGGTCACGCGCGGGTAAGACGGCGCTGCGGATCCTCCTCGTCTCGCAGATGTACCCGGGCCCGAGCGCCCCGGACCTCGGCGTCTTCGTCGCGAGCCTCGAGCGCGAGCTCCTGGCGCGGGGACACGAGATCGAGCGCGCGGTCGTCGACCGTCGCGGCGGGAGCCGGTTGAGGCACCTCGCCCTCGCCCGCGACGCCCGCCGTGCGGCGAGAGCCTTCCGGCCTGACGTCGCCTACGCGCACTTCCTCGTCCCGGCCGGGCTCGCTGCGGCGCTCGCGACGCGAGCTCCACTCGTGGTCACTGCGCACGGGCAGGACGTGGCGAACGTCGGAACGACTCCGGGCGTCCGGGCCGCGACCTCCTACGTCGTGCGTCGGGCCGCCGCGGTCGTCGCCGTCTCGCACTGGCTGAGGGAGCGGCTCGAGGACGCGATTCCGAACGCGGTCGGCAAGGTGGAGGTGGTCGACTGCGGCGTCGACCTCGAGCGGTTCCGGCCGCGGGCGGCGGACGAGGCCCGGGCGGAGCTCGGCCTCGACTCGGACGGCACGTTCTTCCTCTGCCTCGGCAGCCTCAGCGAGCGCAAGAACGTGTTGCGCCTGGCCCGCGCCTTCGAGGCTCACGGGGAGGGCAGGCTCGTCTTCGTCGGCGACGGCCCGTTGCGTCCCGCGCTCGAGCACCGCGACCGGATCCGGCTCGCGGGCCGCGTAGGGCACGAGTCCGTCCCCACGTGGATCGCCGCCTGCGACGTCCTCTGCCAGCCGAGTCTGACGGAGCCCTTCGGGCTCGCCACGCTCGAGGCGATGGCATCGGCCCGTGCCGTCGTGGCGACGAAGGTGGGCGGCCCGCCGGAGTTCGTCACCGCGGAGGCCGGCGTCCTTGTCGACCCCACTGACGACGACGAGCTCACCCGAGCGCTCGGACGGGCCGCCGCGCTCCCCCGTCCCAACCTCGCGGGCCGTGAGGCCGCGGGTGCGCACGACGTCAAGCGGCAGGCGGAGCGGGTGGAGGAGATCCTCCTGCGAGCCGCTGCAGGTCGGCGAGCCTGAGCTCCACGAGCGGTCGAATCGCGTCCTCGAGACCGGCCTCCCGCGCGACGGACAGCGCCTCCTCGTAGGTCACGCGCACCTTCTCGGGCGCGACGCCCTGCTTCAGGCGGTTGTCGCCGGTGACAAGCAGCTTCTGGATGCGCTCGCGCGCGTCGTCCGCCATCGGCTGAGCGTAACCCCGCTGCTACCCTTGCGCACCCGTGCCGTGGCTGCAGATCTCGGCTGTGCTCCAGGTGCTGCTGGCGGCAGCGGTGGTGACGCTCGTCCTCATGCACTCGGGACGCGAGGCCGGCATGGGCGGCCTCGGCTTCACGCCGCATTCGCAGGGCGGGACGCACATCGTCGAGCGGAACCTCACCCGGCTGACGATCGCGGTCGCGACGGTGTTCGGCCTGAACACCGTCCTCCTGTTCCACCTGCTCTAGCCTGCGGCCTCTCGGCTCGGGCCTCTAGACTGGGCGGCGCGCGCGCTGGTGGCGGAATTGGTAGACGCGCTAGGTTGAGGGCCTAGTGGCCACTTAGGCCGTGGAGGTTCAAGTCCTCTCCAGCGCATGCGAACGAGGGCGGCCGAGAGCCGCCTTCGTGCATTCTCGGCCCGATGAGGATGTACACGGACCTCGCGCCCTGGTTCCACCTCCTGACCCAGCCGTCGGACTACTGGGAGGAGGCCGCGTTCGTCACCAGAGTCGCCGACGAGGTGGTCGAGGGGCCTGCCGAGACGCTCCTCGAGCTGGGCTCGGGCGGCGGGAACAACGCCTCTCACCTCAAGGCGCGCTTCGACTGCACCCTCACGGACCTCTCCCCCGACATGCTCGCGCTCAGCGAGGGGCTGAACCCGGAGTGCGAGCACATCCTCGGCGACATGCGAACGCTCCGCCTCGGACGCGCGTTCGACGTCGTGTTCGGCCACGACGCCGTGTCGTACCTGACGACCGAGGACGACGTTCGCGCCGCGATCGAGACCGCGGCCGCTCACGTTCGTCCCGGCGGTGTCGTCATCCTCACCCCAGACGCGACGACCGAGATCTTCGAGGCGCGTACGGAACACGGCGGGCACGACGGCGACGACGGCCGCAGCCTCCGCTACCTCGAGTGGATCCATCCTCGGACGCCCGGCACGTCCACGTACACCGTCGACTACGCGATCGCGGTTCAGGGGCCCGAGCAACCGTTCGAGATCGTCCACGACCGCCACGTCCTCGGCCTCTTCCCGTCCGCGACGTGGCGCCGACTCCTCGAGGAGGCCGGGCTGGAGGTCGTCGACACCACGGTCGAGAACCCGTTCGAGCTGGAGCAGGCGGCGTTCGCCGCGCGACGCAACTCGGCTTGACGCCGTCCGGGAGGTTCTCTACCCTCGCTGTCGAACATACGTTCGTCCCCCGAACCTGGAGAGCCCGATGCTGACGAGCCGACAACAGGAGATCTGGCAGTTCCTCGCCGAGTACGTGGACGCGCACGGCTACCCGCCCACGGTTCGCGAGATTGGCGACGCGGTCGGTCTCGCGTCTCCGTCCACCGTCCACGCGCACCTCGCGAACCTCGAGCGTTCCGGGCTTCTGCGCCGCGATCCGACGAAGCCGCGGGCCATCGAGCTCGTCGGCCGTCGCCGCGAGGAGTCGCCCGCGCGCACCGTGTCGACCCCGATGCTGCCGCTCGTCGGGCGTATCGCCGCAGGCGGCCCGCTCCTGGCCGAGGAGTCCGTGGAGGACGAGATCGCGGTTCCCGAGCCGCTCGGCCGGGACGCCGACTTCCTGCTTCGCGTCACCGGCGACTCGATGATCGAGGCCGGCATTCTCGACGGGGACATCGTCGTCGTGCGCAAGCAGTCGGACGCGCGAGCCGGGGACGTCGTCGTCGCGCTCGTCGGCGACGACGAGGCCGCCGACGAGGCGACGGTCAAGACGTTCTTCCGCGAGGGCGACGGGCGGATCCGGCTCCAGCCCGAGAACGCGCGGCTCGAGCCCCTCTACCCGGAGCACGTCGAGATCCTCGGCAAGGTCACCGGCGTCTTCAGGAGCATCGGGTGAGGAGCAGACGGTGACGGTCGCACCGCTCAACCGCTCGCTCGACCAGGAGCTGGCGGCACTCCTGCGCGGCGTCAGCCTCGAATGCCCGGTCTGCGGCGAGTTCGTGCTGCGCGTGCGGGGAGCGCTGGCCTGCCCCGAGTGCAGGTCGATCCTCGCCGAGTCGGAGGAGCGGATCGGCGAGATCGCGTTACCATCAGCGATGCAGGCCGGGTGACCGCGGGCGCGTCGCTCCGTCGCACGAGCGGCGGCGGCGTGCTCGAGGAAAGTCCGGACACCGCAGGGCAGGACGCTGGGCTCGCTCCGCGAGGCGCGGGACCCAGGCGGCGAAAGCCGACGGAAAGTGGAACAGAAAGGAGACCGCCGGCCGCTGATTCGCGAGAAGATGGGGCCGGTAAGGGTGAAAAGGTGGGGTAAGAGCCCACCAGCGGTCGTGGCGACACGGCCGGCTCGCCA
The DNA here is from genome assembly GCA_963831285.1 of uncultured Gaiellaceae bacterium. Lineage (GTDB taxonomy): Bacteria > Actinomycetota > Thermoleophilia > Gaiellales > Gaiellaceae > GMQP-bins7. Next base: position 46,981 of record CAWHPO010000005.1, read on the forward strand.
AACCCCGTCCGGTGCAAGGCGAAGCAGGCTCCGTCGACGTGGCCCGCCGAGGAGCCGGGTGCGCCGCTCAGACAGATGGTCACCCTCGACAGAATCCGGCTTACAGGCCTGCTACGGAAAAAGCCCTGGTAACGGGGCTTTTTCTATGGACCCGATTCGCCGGCTTGCGATCGCCTCTCGAGCCGAGCCGAATCTCTGCCGAGGGCGACTGCCATGACCTTCGGAGGTACCAGTCGCCCTCGGCGCAAGAGGCGCCACGAGAGCCGCTCGTTTCGCAGGGACGAGCTCGGCCACGTGGCCGTTCCAGACGAGGACGTCCTTCCTCATGAGGCGGTCGCGAGCGCGATCTCATCCGGCTTTGCAACGAGCCGGGGAGCGCGCTCCTTCGCGATGTGGCGCGCGATCCGTTCTGCATCCCTCGCGGTCCCGGCGATGAGCATCGACGCGAACGAGTGCAGGAACGGCAGGCCCGCGAAGTACAGGCCCGGTGAGGACGCGGCGGCGCCGCGGTACTGAACCGGATAGCCGTCGTCGCCCATCGCGAACGGGAAGCGGATCCAGCTGAGGTCCGGCCGGAAGCCGGTGCACCAGACGATGTTCCGCACCTCGAGGACACGACCGTCGTCGAGGACCGGGAGCCCTCCTTCGACGCCGACGGTTCGCGCGAGCACGCGCTCGACTCCCGCCGCCAGCAGGTCCTTCTTGCGGTAGCGGAGGAGTGGCCCGCCGCCATGCCGGACGTGGGGGCGCATCCTTCGCCCGATCGGCGTGTCCACGTTCAGGATGTGCGTGCCGGCGAACACGAGGAGCCTGAAGCCGATTCGTCCGCGTCGGCTCTCGATCGGCACCGGGAGCTGACCGGTATCGGGCCCGGAGAGGATGACGTCGTGCGACGCCGACGCCTCGTAGGCAAGGTCCGCGCCCGAGTGGCTCGCGCCGACGACGAGCACCGGTCCCTCCTGCAGCTGCGAGAGGTTCCGGTAGTCGTTCGAGTGAAGCTGGGTGATGCTCGGATCGAGCTCGTCTGCAAACGCGGGGGTGTACGGCTTCTGGAAGACACCCGTGGCCACGACGACGTTGTCGGCCTCGAAGCGCTCGTCGCGAACGCTCGCGACGTACGCCCCGTTCTCCTTCGTCACCGCTTCGACCGCTGCGCCGCTGCGCACCGGAAGCTCGAAGCGCGCGGCGTACGCCTCGAGGTAGTCGCCCATCTCGTCCTTCGTAGGATAGGCCGTGGGCGGGGCCGGGAACGGCATGCCCGGCAGTCCGTCTCGAAACGCCGGCGAGTAGAGCCGGAGAGAGTCCCAGCGGTTACGCCACGAGTCGCCGACCCGCCGACCCGCATCGAGGATGACGAACGAGCGCCCATGCTCCTTCAGGTGATAGCCGACCGACAGACCGGCCTGACCCCCGCCGACGATCATGGTGTCGTATCGCAGCTGCTTCATCGTGCCTCCTCCTTCTGGTCGCTGCAGCAACCGTAGGAGGGCTGGGGCGACGCGACATCGCCGGGATTCACCAACCTGCGTCGGCGAGAGCGTGGTCATTTCTGACCACACGCGCCGGGGCTACACGAGCTCGTGCTCGAACGCGAAGGCGGTAGCCGCGGCCCGCGACGACAGTCCCAGCTTCGCGTAGATGTTCTGCAGGTGCCTCGCCACCGTGTGCTCGCTGATGACGAGGGCCGCAGCGATCTCGCGGTTGCTCCTTCCCGAGGCGACGAGCCGAATCACCTCGAGCTCGCGGGCCGACAGCGTGTAGCTGGGCCCTGGCCGCATCGATACGCGCGCCAGATCGGCCCTGGCTCCGAGTCGCTGGAACAGCTCGCGCGCGGCTCGGAGCTCGAGCGTGCCTGCTTCGTCGTCGCCGAGTGCCGTGCATGCCTGGGCGAGCAGCTCGCGCGTGCGCGCGACCTCGAACGGCGCGTCGAGCTCGAGCCAGATGCGCTGCGCGTGGCGCAGTCTCGCAAGCGCCGATGGCGGGTCACCCTCGGCGAGCGCCACCGCCCCCTCGGCATACGCGACGATGGCGTCCAGCATCGCGCTCTCGTACTGCCTCGCGAGCTCGCCTAGCTCGAGGCATGCCGTTCGCGCTTCGCCGACCTCACCCGCAGCGAGGGCGATCTCGACGTACGCAGGGAGGAGGGCCGCGCGCTTGAGCGGCTCCGAGATCTCCGTGTTCGCGCGTCGCATCGCCGCGAGCGCTGCATCCCGCTTCCCCTGGGCGAGACGGAGCTGCGCCAGCCCCGGCTGAGGTTCCCAGCCGAGCTTGCTCGCCTCGCGATACGCCTCCTCCGCCGCCTCGAACTCGCCACGCAGCCGCAGGAGATCGGCCTGGCGGTAGTGCGCGATGCCCGCCGCGGGATTGTTGGTCTCGACGAATCGCTCGCCCGCGAGACGCGCCTCCGCAAGCGCGTCCTCCCACGAGCCGCCGAGCTGCAGGAGCTCCGCGCGATGGACGAGGCAGCGGCCGGTGAAGGCGACGAGATCGGTTTGCTCGGCCGCCCACTCGGTCAGTGCACGTGTCCATTGCCGAGCCCGTGCAACCTCGAACGCGTCCTGGCACGCGAGGATGACACCGCAGTAGACGATGCCGACGACGAACGGCGAGACCTCCTGCGTGGTGACGACGACCATGGACTCGTCGAGGAGCGCGAGGCCGTCGCGTGCGTGGCCGGCCTTGATCAGCATGTGACCCTCGGCGTGCAACGCCATCGCGAAGACGTCCTGGTCACCGCACCGTGCGCCGATCGACGCCGCCTCACGGGCGACGGCGGCGGCGGCCTCGAAATCGCCAGCCGCCTCGTTCTGGAAGATACGTGGGAGGAGCAGAAGTCCGTGCTCGGCCGTCTCCTCCGGCCACGTCTCGAGCATCCGGTGCGCTCGACCGAGCCAGCCGCTCGCGGGTCCGATGAGCCCTCGGTATGCGAGGTTCAGTCCGATCCACGTCGCCGACCGCGCCGCCCGCAGCGTCTCATCTCGCTCGACGTACAGGTGATGTGCGCGCTCGATGGTCGTGAGCGCCTGGTCGTCACGAGCGAGCATCAGCAACGACGTCGTCAGGAGCTCGAGGTCTGCGGGCTCGAGAGACTCCTCGGCGTCTGCGCGCACGAACGCCTCGCGCGCCTCATCCCATGAGCGCTCGGCGAACGCGGCGCGGGCGCGCTGAAGGTCCGGCTCGGCTGAGGTCATCCCGCGTCATCTTGCAACAGGTCCCTCTGTGGCGTGAGGGGCCGCGTACGCTTACTCGCCCCGCGCCAGCGCGCCCACCTGCTCGTGACTGATCTCGTGAACGAGGGGGTCGGCGTGACGATGCACCAGCCGCCAGCCGGACTCCTCGCGACGAAAGACCAGCGTCACGCGCAAGGACCAGTCCTGATCGGGCAGGCCGCCGACCTCCCCGTGTTGACGTTCGACCGCGACGAGGACGGCGATGTCGCCGGATGCATACGTCTCGACGACGTCGAGCTCCGCCTCGCCGTCACGGAAGAACTGCGCCAGCGCAGCCAGGGCTTCGTCGGAGCTGTCGAAACCACGCCTCGGCTCTCCCCCCGAAGGCGCCATCAGCGTGTAGTCCTCCGCATGCCGAACGAGCGCGACGTACTTCCGCACGTCGCCGCGGATGAAGGCTGAAGCCGCCTCGGCGATCTGCGCGACGAGGTCGTCCAGGTCCTGCTGCGTGACCGGTGGCTGAATCACGCCGGCGCCCTCATCGGCGCAGGGTAACCCCGAATCGGATTCGTGAGCGGCGGAGGGTTCGCGTTACCATCGGCTGATGGAGCGCCCTGCCCATGACCGCGGCGGCGCGCCGACCGCTGCACCCATCGACCGCACCGAGCACGCGCTCGCCGATTGGGAGCTGACGATGGACGCGATCGTAGGCGCGCTCGGGCACGAGGACGTGATGAACGTCGACGAGCTTCGGCGCGGGATCGAGAGCATGCCCCGCGAGGAGTACGAGGCGGCGACGTACTACGAGCGCTGGCTCTTCGCGACGGAGACGATCCTCGGCGAAAAGGGCGTTCTCGCGCCGGGCGAGCTCGACGAGCGAGTGGCGACATGAGCTTCGCGCGAGGTCAGCCCGTTCGTGTCTCCGATCGCGCGCACGAGGGGCACCACCGGACCCCGTCGTACGTACGAGGAAAGCGCGGGACGATCGAGCGGGCGCATGGAAGCTTCCGAAACCCGGAGACCCGCGCCTACGGCGCCGACGGAGAGCCGCGGCGGCCGCTGTACCTCGTCCGTTTCGAGCAGGCGGAGCTCTGGCGCGACTACGACGGCGCCGAGGAGGACTGCCTGCTCGTCGACCTGTTCGAGCACTGGCTCGCAGAGGACGCGTGAGCGACGGCCACCAGCACGACCATCCGCACGAGCCGATCACGGCCGACGGCGAGCCTCCCGTCGTCGCCCGCGTCCAGGCGCTCGCCGACCTGCTCGTCGAGAAGGAGGTCGTGAGTCGCGAGGAGATCCGTCGCGGAGTCGACTGGCTCGTCTCGCGCTCTCCTGCAGATGGAGCGAGGCTCGTGGCTCGGGCCTGGGTCGACGACACGTTCCGGCAACGGCTCCTCGCCGACGCCCGCGCTGCGGCTCTCGAGCTGGGCCTCGACCCCGGGCCGTCGCCCGTGGTGGTTGCGCTCGAGAACACGGCTGACGTCCACCACCTGGTCGTCTGCACCCTCTGCTCGTGCTATCCGCGGGCGCTCCTCGGCCCGCCGCCGGACTGGTACAAGAGCCTGCCCTACCGCTCGCGGGCAGTCTCCGATCCACGCGGCGTCCTCCGCGAGTTCGGCGTCGAGCTGGACGACGGCACCGAAGTCCGCGTCGTCGACTCGACTGCGGACCTTCGCTACCTCGTGGTCCCCCGCCGGCCGGCAGGCACCGAGCACCTGGACGAGGCCGCGCTCGCCGGGCTCGTCACGCGCGACGCGATGATCGGCGTCGCCCAGCCTGCAGCCGCGTAGCCGGACCGAGGTGGCGGCCGCCCGCCTCTAGGACGCCGCGAATCCCTCGAGCGCGGCCGCGACGAGGCCGGGAAGCGTCCGGACGTCGTAGCCGCCTTCGAGAACTGCGGCGAGCCGCGGCGCCATGGCAGCGCACCGGCGAGCGAGCTCGGCGAACCCGGCAGCGGTCACGGCCATGTCTGCGAGCGGGTCCGCTTCGTGCGCGTCGAACCCAGCCGAGACGACGACGAGCTCGGGGCCGAACGCGCCCACCGCGGGCTCGACGACGTCCTCGAATGCGCGCCGGTACTCGTCGTCTCCCGAGCCGGCGGGCAGAGGGACGTTGACCACACCGTCGCTGCTCGAGCCCGGCCCGCCGCTTCCCGGCCAGAACGGCCACTGGTGGAGCGAGACGGTCAGGACCGAAGCGTCCTCCGCGAAGAGCGCCTCCGTGCCGTTTCCGTGATGGACGTCGAAGTCGACGACCGCGACCCGCTCGACACCGAGCTCGGCCTGCGCGTGACGAACGGCCACGGCGACGTTCCCGAAGATGCAGAAACCCATGGCGCGGGCGCTGAGCGCGTGGTGGCCGGGCGGCCGAACCAGCGCGAACCCTCCCCGCTCGACAGCTTCGATGGCGCAGCCCGACGCGAGGCTCGCCGCCTCGAAGGTGGTCGCGCTCGCGAAGGTGTCCGGGTCGAGCGACGTGCGCGCGGCGATTCCCTCGATGACGTCAACGTAAGCGGAGTCGTGGACACGCTCGAGCTCCTCGCGGCTGGCGGCGCGTGCGCGGAGGTAGCCCGGGAACGCGGCATGGAGAGCGACGAGGCGCTCAGGCGTCTCGGGATGCCACGGATGCCCGGCCGGATGGAGCCGGGCGAGCCCCGGGTGGCTGATCAGGTCCAGCCGAGCGCCTCCTCGAAGCGCCGGGCGACAGCCGGAACGCCGAGCTTCGTCGCGTACGCCGCGGCCGCCGCCCATTCGGGCGCGACGTCGGGAAGCGGCGGCAGCGGGGCCGCGCGATCCATCGTCGCGATTCGGCGATAGAGGCGGAGTGCGTCGGCCTCGGTCGCGAACCGACCCTCCTCGAGCATCGCGTCCAGCGACCCGTACTGCCCGAGCAGCTCCGCGGCGCGCTTCTCGCCGATCCCGCGCGCCCCTGGAATCCGGTCGGACGGATCGCCGCGCAACGCGATGAAGTCGGGGACCTGCGCGGGGTCGACTCCGTACCGCGCCCTCACCTCGGCAGGATCGACGCGCGCCGGGGGGGCTCCGCGCACGGGCTGGAGAACGGTCACGCGCTCGCTCACGAGCTGGAAGGCGTCGCGGTCCGAGGTCGCGACGAGGGCCTCACCGCCCTCGCCCTCCTCCCGCGTGGCGGCCGCCGCGAGGAAGTCGTCCGCCTCGTAGCCCGCCCCCTTCCCGCAGGCAAGCCCCGAGGAAGCGACGATCCCGGGCAGCAGCGAGAGCTGCTCGAGCAACTCCGGCTCGAACACCCTGCCGGCCTGGTAGGCGTCGAGCGCCTCGTGGCGATACGTCGGCACCTCGAGCGTGTCCCAGGCGACGAGCACGCTGCGCGGCCGCTCGTCCTGCCACAGCCGCAGGAGCATGTTCGTGAACCCGACGAGGGCATTCGCCGGGCCGCCGTCTTCGCGCCGCATCGACCTCGGAAGCGCGTGATAGGCGCGGTGCGTGAAGGAATCGCCGTCCACGACGAGGAGGGGCCTGCGCTTCGCTCGGCGCTGTCCGGGGCTCACGCGGCGCAGTATCGCGGCCCGGCAGCGGTGCAGTCCGACGCTAAGGTGTCGCGCCGATGGGCAAGAGCCTCGTCATCGTCGAGTCGCCCGCGAAGGCGCGGACCATCGCCGGCTACCTCGGCGACGGCTACTCCGTGGGGTCGAGCGTCGGGCACGTCCGCGACCTCCCCGATCGGGCCAAGGACGTTCCCGAGGCGCAGCGCAAGCGCTTCGGCGCGCTCGGCGTCGACGTCGAGAAGGGCTTCGAGCCCTACTACGTCGTCGACCCGGAGAAGAAGAAGATCATCGCCGAGCTCAAGAAACGGCTGGCGGAGGCGGACGAGCTGCTCCTCGCGACGGACGAGGATCGCGAGGGCGAGGCCATCGCCTGGCACCTCGTCGAGGTGCTGAAGCCCAAGGTTCCCGTCCGCCGGATGGTGTTCCACGAGATCACGAAGGACGCCATCACCCGCGCCCTCTCCGACACGAGAGGGATCGACGACCGGCTCGTCGACGCGCAGGAGACACGGCGCATCCTCGACCGGCTGTACGGCTACGAGGTGTCCCCCGTGCTGTGGAAGAAGGTGATGCCCCGGCTCTCGGCGGGCAGGGTGCAGTCGGTCGCGACGCGCCTCGTCGTGGAGCGCGAGCGGGAGCGCATGGCCTTCCGCTCTGCGGAGTACTGGGATCTCCTCGCGACCTTCGACCCGGGCTCGTTCGAGGCGCGGCTCGTCTCTGTGGACGGCAAGCGCGTCGCGCAGGGCAAGGACTTCGTTCCCACGACCGGCGAGCTACGCGAGAGCGACGTCGTCCGGCTCGACGAGGACGGCGCGCGCTCACTGGCGACGAGGCTCGGAGGAGCGACCTTCACGGTCCGCTCGGTCGAGGATCGACCCTATCGGCGCAAGCCGGCGGCGCCGTTCCGAACGGCGACGCTCCAGCAGGAGGCGAGCCGGAAGCTGCGGTTCTCGGCACAGACGACGATGCGGGTCGCTCAGCGCCTCTACGAATCGGGCTACATCACCTACATGCGCACCGACTCGACGACGCTCTCCGACTCGGCCCTCGAAGCGGCGCGCGCGCAGGTGCGCCAGCTCTTCGGCGACGAGTTCGTCCCGGCGAAGCCGCGGCTCTACGGGCGCGCCGTCGCGAACGCGCAGGAGGCGCACGAGGCGATCCGGCCGGCCGGCGACTCGTTCAAGACGCCCGACCAGCTGCGCGGCGAGCTCGGTCGCGACGAGCTCGCGCTCTACGACCTCGTGTGGAAGCGCACGCTCGCCTCCCAGATGGAGGACGCGCGCGGCCAGACGGTGTCGCTGCGCATCGGGGCCACGAGCTCCGACGGCGAAGCCGTCGAGCTCGGCGCGTCGGGCACCGTCATCACGTTCCGCGGCTTCCTCGCGGCCTACGAGCCGGGCAAGGACGAGCCGACCGACGATGACGAGGAGCGCGTCCTGCCGCAGCTCGAGGAGGGCCAGGAGGTCGCGCTGACGAACCTCGAGCCCGACGGCCACTCGACCCAGCCCCCCGCCCGCTACACCGAGCCGACGCTCGTGCGAGCCCTCGAAGAGCGCGGCATCGGACGTCCGTCCACGTACGCGGCGATCCTCTCGACGATCCTCGATCGCGGCTACGTCTTCAAGAAGGGCACCGCGCTCGTCCCGACGTTCCTCGCCTTCGCGGTCGTGAAGCTCCTCGAGCACCACTTCGAGCAGCTCGTCGACTTCGATTTCACGGCCCGCATGGAGGACGATCTCGACCGGATCGCCGCGGGCGACAAGGAACGCGTCGAGTGGCTCACGCGCTTCTACTTCGGCGACGGCTCCGATCCCGGGCTGCATCATCTCGTCACCGAGTCGCTCGACGTGATCGACGCTCGAGCGGTCAACTCGATCTCGATCCCCGGAACCGACGTCGTCGTGCGCGTGGGCCGCTACGGCCCGTACCTGGAGAGCGGAGAGCAGCGCGCCAGCCTTCCACCCGACCTCGCGCCCGACGAGCTGACGCCGGAGAAGGTTCAGGAGCTGCTCACTCAGCCGGACAGCCGGTCGCTCGGCCCCGACCCGGAGAGCGACAACGAGATCGTCGTCCGCTCAGGCAGGTACGGGCCGTACGTCACGGAGGTGCTCGTGGACGGTTCGGACGAGAAGCCGCGGACGGCGTCGCTTTTCTCCTCGATGTCGACCGAGACCGTGACGCTCGACGACGCGCTCCGGCTGCTGTCTCTTCCACGCGTCGTCGGCGAGCTCGACGGCGAACCGGTCACCGCGCAGAACGGGAGGTACGGGCCGTACATCAAGCGCGGGCCTGAGTCGCGTTCGCTCGAAAGCGAGGAGCAGCTCTTCACGGTGACGCTCGACCAGGCGAGGGCGCTCCTGGCGGAGCCACCGCGACGCCGAGGACGCGCCTCCGCGCGTGGCCCGCTCAAGGAGCTCGGCCAGGATCCCGGGAACGGCAAGCCGATCGTCGTGCGGGACGGGCGCTTCGGGCCGTACGTCACGGACGGCGAGACGAATGCCAGCCTCCGTCGCGGAGACACCCCGGACGGCATCACCCTCGAGCGCGCCGCCGAGCTCCTGGCCGAAAGGCGCGCTAAGAGCGGGTAAAGCTTCTCCCGAAGGGGTTTGCGACATCCGTTCGAGCGGTCATGATCTAACTGCCCGAGACGCGAAGCGTCTCAGGATGAGGAAGCGGGCCGATCGAGCTGCTCGATCAGGCTCTCGGCGTTCGCAGTGAACCGCTCGGGCAGCAGGAGCGGAATAGGAAGAGAGGGCGCGAGCGTTGAAGAGTTTGTGACACGGCGGCAGACCGGAATCGGCCTGGAATTCGCACAAAAACCGTCATAGACTCAGGAAGTTTGTTGCACACGGAGTTTTCGTACTTGGGACCGATCGAAAGGACTGAGACAGGACGTTGACGCAGAACCAGCTCATCGAACTCTTTGAATCCGAGCACGTGAAGGCGCTCATCGAGCGCGCCGAGGAGCACGGGGGCCAGCTCGAGGCGCCCGAGCTCGAGGCGTTCGTGCTCGAGCACGACATCGGCGAGGAGGATGCCGAGCTGCTCCAGCGCGAGCTCGAGGCTCACAACATCGAGATCACGCAGCCGGAGATCGACGAGAAGGAGGAGGCCGCCGCGAAGTACGAGGCAGGCCCCGTCTCGGGTGCCGCGGACAGCCTCCAGCTGTTCCTCGCGGACGTCGGCCGCCACAAGCTGCTCACTGCGGCGGAGGAGGTCGCACTCGCGAAGCGCATCGAGCGCGGCGACCCCGTCGCGAAGCGCGTCATGATCGAGTCGAACCTGCGCCTCGTCGTCTCGATCGCGAAGGGCTACCGCGGGCTGGGTGTCCCGTTCCTCGACCTCATCCAGGAGGGCACGCTCGGGCTCAACCGCGCGGTGGAGAAGTTCGACTGGCGGCGCGGCTTCAAGTTCTCGACCTACGCGACCTGGTGGATCCGCCAGTCGGTCCAGCGCGCCGTGGCGAATCACGCCCGGACGATTCGCGTGCCCGTCCACGTGGTCGAGCGCCAGCAGAAGCTCTCCCGAGCCGCTCGCCGGCTCGAGGTGGAGCTCGGGCGCGAGGCGACGAAGGAGGAGCTCGCCGAGGCGACCGGCCTCCCGCTGCAGCACGTCGACGAGGCACTCGGAGCCGCGCACGCGTCCGTCTCGCTGAACCAGACCGTCGGTGCAGACGACGAGGGCGAGCTCGGCGACCTCTTCGCCGACCGGGAGGCTGCGGATCCGTTCGACGAGGCCGAGGAGTCGCTCCGCCGGCAGAGCATCCGGCGCGCGCTCGACGCGCTCCCGGAGCGCGAGCGGCGCATCCTCGAGCTCCGCTTCGGGTTCGAGGGCGAGCCGTGGACGCTCGAGGCGATCGGGCACGAGCTCGATCTCACGCGCGAGCGTGTGCGTCAGCTCGAGGGCCAGGCGCTGAAGCGCCTCGAAGCCCTTCGGGACCTCGCAGGCCTCGCGGCCTGACCCACTCCTAGATCAGAAGCGACCGGGCCCGGCTAACCGGGCTCGGTCGCGTGTACCTCCTCGGCGACGATGCTCCGCCGGCGCGCCGCTTCCGCCAGCGCCTCCTCGTCGTAGAGGTGGCACTCGACGTCGACGCCGTCCACGTCGATGGCACGAGGGGTGACCGGGTCGTGCCAGCGGATCTCCACACGCGCGTCGACGGCGTCCAGCTTCCGTACGCCACGCCAGAAGGGCTCGGCCGGGTTGCCGGCACGCGCCGACTCGAGAAGCTCCAGGATGTCCGACCCGCGCCGGCTTCGCGCCCGAAGGTCGACCTCGAGACGCGCCTCCTGGAGGTCTCCGAGGTTCTCGATCAGCCCTCGCTCCGCCTCGTACTCGGCCTCTTCCTCGAGCGCCCAGCGCGCTTCGAGGAGATCACCGAGGTCGCGGGACTCCCAGCCGCAGACCTCGAACGCCGCGGGACAGCGCGGATGGAACGAGCAGCCGAGCGGCGGCCGCGCCGCGTCGGGCACCTCGCCACGCGGCAGGTCGCGCGGCACGGTCCGGCGGGGATCGGGCTCCGGGATCGCGCGGAGGAGAGCCTTCGTGTACGGATGCTTGGGATCTTCGTAGATCGCCTCCGAGGGGCCGACCTCGACGATCCTGCCCAGGTAGAGGATGGCGATCCGGTCGCAGAAGAACTTGGCCGTCGCGAGGTCGTGGGTGATGTAGAGGTACGTGAGCCCGAACTCCCGCTTGAGGTCGAGCATGAGCTGGAGGATCTTCGCCCGCACGCTCATGTCGAGCATCGACACCGGCTCGTCGGCCACGAGCAGGAGCGGGTTCATCACGATCGCGCGTGCGATCGCGGCCCGCTGCTTCTGCCCGCCGGAGAGATCCGACGGGTACTTGTCCATGAACTGCTCGGGCGGCGCGAGCCCGACGGTCTCGAGCACTCCGGCGACTCGCTGCCGGTACTCGTTCCCGGAGGCGAGCTTGTGGATCTTCAGCGGATGCCCGACGGACTGCTCGATCGTCATCGCGGGGTTGAGCGACGCATGCGGATCCTGGAAGACGATCTGCATGCGGCGACGAAGCGGGCGGAGCTGTCGCTCCGACATCGCCGTGATCTCGTTGCCGTCGAACACGACGCTCCCTGAGGTTGCCCGGGCGAGCCCGAGGATCGTCCGTCCGAGCGTCGTCTTGCCGCTTCCGGACTCGCCGACGAGCCCGAGCACCTCGCCGCGGCGCAGGTCGAGGGAGACGTCGTCCACCGCGCGGACGCTGCCTGCCTCGCGTCCGAGAAGACGCTGCGCGAACCCGCCGCGGATCGAGTAGTACGTCTTGAGGTCGCGGACGGAGAGGAGCGGCGAGTCCTCGATCGCGTCAGGCCTCATCCGCCACTCCGATCTCCTCCTTCTCGAGCGCCACGGTGCCGCCCTCGGGCACCTCGGCCTCGGGACCATGGAGCCAGCACGACACCCGGCGCCCGTCCTCGAGGATCTGCTCGCGTGGGTCCTTCGCCGGACACACCTGCATCGCGCGTGGGCACCGCGGATAGAAGCGGCACCCGTGCGGCGGGTCGATGAGATTCGGCGGCGAGCCGGGGATGGAGTGCAGGACTTGCGTGTCGAGCGAGATGGTCGAGCGCAGCAGCTCGGCCGTGTACGGATGCGCGGGCTCGCTGAAGACGTCCCGGGCCGACCCTTCCTCGGCGATCTTCCCCGCATACATGACCGCGACGCGATCGCAGGCCTCGGCGACGATCCCGAGGTTGTGGGTGATGAGCAGGAGCGCCGTCCCGAAGTTCGTGCGCAGATCGGCGAGGATGCTCAGGATCTGAGCCTCGACGATGACGTCCAGCGACGTCGTCGGCTCGTCCGCGATGAGGAGCTTCGGCCGAAGGACGAGCGCGAGCGCGATCATGATGCGCTGGCGCATGCCGCCCGAGAACTCGTGCGGGTACTGGCGGTAGCGAGTCGGCGGAATCCCCATGCGCCCGAGCGTCTCGAGCGACCGGCGACGGATCGCCGCGTCGTCGAGACGGGGCTCGTGCTGCTTGATCGTCTCGGTGAAGTGCTCCTCGATCCGCATGAGCGGATTCAGCCGGGTCATCGGCTCCTGGAAGATCAGCCCGAGGTCGGGCCCGCGCAGCCGCCTGAGCTCCCGGTCCGACATGCCCACGAGGTTCATCCCGTCGTAGGCCACGACGCCGCTCGATACCGCCCCCTCGGGGAGCAGGCCGAGGATGCCGCGTCCGAGCGTCGACTTGCCGCATCCCGATTCGCCGACGAGTCCGACCACCTCGCCCGCGGCGATGTCGAGCGACACTCCGTCGACCGCGCGCACCGGGCCACGGATGGTGCCGTAGTACACGCGCAGGTCGCGCACGGAAACGACAGGCTGATCCGTCACGGTCTCTGTCTCTCGCCGTCTTCGACCGTCGTCGGAAGCTCGACCGCGATCGTCGGCCGTTTCCGCAGGACGGGATTGATCGTCTCGTTCAAACCCTCGCCGAGGAGGGTGAGGCCGGTGACGAGAAGCACGATCGCGAGGCCGGGGAACAGTGCGGTCCACCAGATGCCGGAGGCCGAGTCGGAGACCGCGCGCTGGATGTCGTACCCCCACTCCGCGGCGTCCGTCGGCTGGATCCCGTACCCGAGGAAGCCGAGCGCGGCCAGGGTCAGGATCGCGTCGGCCGCATTCAGCGTCGCGAGCGGTGGCACGTTCTGGATGACGTTGAAGAACACGTACTTCCGGATCACGGTGAACGGACGCGCGCCGATGGCACGTGCCGCCTCGACGTAGGACTCCTCTCGGATGCTGATCACGTGATTGCGGATCACGCGGAAGTACAGGGGGATGTAGGCGACCGTGATCGCGATGGCCGCGGTGAAGATTCCGCGCCCGATGCTCCCGGACAGCAGGAACGCGATGACGATCGCGAGCAGGAGGAAAGGAAACGCCAGCATCGCGTCCATGAGCAGCACGAGGAGCCGGTCGAGCCTTCCCCCGAAGTAGCCGGAGACGAGCCCGAGCGGCACGCCGATCGTCAGCGAGAGGAAGAGCGAGACCAGGACGACTTTGAGCTCCGTCCGTGTTCCCCAGATGACCCGGGCCATCACGTCGGTCGACTGCACCGTGGTTCCCATCGGGTGGTCCGCAGACGGCGCCTCCAGCTGGGCGAAGCGCTTCCCGTTCGATGCGAACTGGTCGAACTCGTAAGGGGAGATGACCGGTGCCAGGAGCGCGAGCAGGACGAAGAAGAGGGTCAGCGCAGCGCCCGTCCAGAGGAGGATGCGCGTCGAACCCCGCGCCTCCCCGATCGGTCCGAACGCTCGGCGGATTCCCGGGCCTGCGACACGGGACGGGGCAGCGGCCGGCGCTTCGAGGTCGATCTGCGTCATCAGTAGCGGATCCGCGGGTCGATGAAGGCATTGACGAGGTCGATGACGACGCTCACCACCACGACGACGAGAGCGAAGACGATGATGATCCCCTGCACCGCCGCGTAGTCGCGGTTCCCGAGGTACGAGACAAGCTCGCGCCCCATCCCCGGCCAGTTGAACGTCGTCTCGGTCAGCACGGCGCCGCCAAGCAGGAGAGCGGTCGTCAGCCCAACGATGGTGATCACCGGCACGAGGGCGTTCCTGAAGGCGTGGTGGTAGACCACAGACCGCTCGTCGATTCCCCGCGCCCGCGCGGCCTCGATGTAATCGTCCTTCATCGTTCGCATCACGTTCACGCGGATCAGCCGGATGAAGACACCGGCCGTGACGAGGCCGAGAGTTACCGCGGGAAGGACGAGGTGGCGGATGACGTCACCCAGTGCGCTCCAGTTGCGATCGATGATCGCGTCGATCGTGAAGATGTTCGTGTGGGTCTCGAGCGTCGCCTGGGTGATGGGGCTCGCCCGATCCGAGATCGGTAGCCACCCGAGATACGAGCCGAAGAAGAGCTGTGCCATCAGCCCCAGGAAGAAGACCGGGGTCGCATAGATCAGGATCCCGAACATCCGGCCACCCGTGTCCACCGTGGAATCGCGATAGCGGCCGGCGAGCAAGCCGACGACGACTCCTACGACGATGGCGACGATCATCGCGAAGAACGTCAGCTCGAGCGTCGCAGCGCCGTTGACGCGGACGATGTCGGTGACCGATCGACTGTCGGTGATCGACTTCCCGAGGTTGCCGTGCGCAAGTTGGCCCAGATACGTGAGGTACTGCTGCCAGACCGGCTTGTCGTACCCGAGCTGGTGCTTGATGTTCGCGACGACCTGGGGCGGTGCGTGCCCGCCGAGCGCGGCGGAGATCGGATCTCCGGGCGCCACACGCATGAGCAGGAAGACGAGCGTCACGAGAATGAAGACCATCGGGAAGATGAGCGCAACGCGCGTCAGTGCGTAACGCCTGAGTGAGGTTCCTTGTGCCGTCATGGACGATGGTCGGGAGGGGGCGCCTGCTCGACGCCCCCTGCCGACATCGCAGCCTACGACTTCGACAGCTTGTTGAACCGCATGTAGACGGTCGGATCGAGCGTGCTGGGGATCCCGTGCACGTCGTTCCGGCCGACCGCGATCATCGCCTGCTGCCAGTAGGGGATGATCGGTGCGTCCTTGGCAGCCAGGATCTGGATCTGCCGGATGAACCCGAGGCGCTGGGAGAGCGCTTGGCAGCTCCCAGCTCTTTCTTGATCAGCGCTTCCATCTTCGGGCTCTTGTAGCCGCTCTGGGTGAACGTGTCGGAGCGGTAGAAGGGCACGAGGTAGTCCTCGGCGTCCGGGTAATCCGGGAACCAGCCGAGCTGGAAGACGTTGTACTGCGTCCCGAGCGTGGCGCTGTACTGCGCCCACTCGGACGACTTCAACGTCACCTTGAAGATGCCGTTCTTCTCGAGGCCACGCTTGATCTCGGCGTACTCGTCCGCCGAGGCGTCGCCGTAGTGCGTCGGCGTCCACCAGATCTCGACCGGGTAGGGCGTCGTCAGGCCGGCCTGCCTGGAGCACCTGCTTCGCCTTCGCCGGGTTCGGAGTCCGTCCGTACGCCGTTGCAAACGCGTCGATGTGGCCCGGATAGCCGGCCGGCACCATCGAGTACAGCGGCGTGACCTGGCCGTGGTACACGCGCGTCGCGATCGCCTGGCGCGGCATCAGGTAGGCAATCGCACGGCGAACGGCGACGTTCTTCGCGGGTTCGCGGGTCACGTTCATCGTGAGGTAGCGGATACGGCCGCCCGCACCCGAATAGACCCGAAGCCCCTTCTGATGCTGCAGCGACGTGATCTCGGTCGGCGTGAACGACTGGTACGCCATGTCGATCTCGCCCTTCTGCAGCGCCAGCTTCATGGTCGAGGACTTCGAGTAGTAGTTGATGATGAGGTTGCTCGTCTTCGGCTTCGTACCCCAGTAACCGGAGTACGCCTGGAAGACCGCCTGCTGTCCGGCCGTGTACTTGACGAGCTTGTACGGGCCGGTACCGATCTGCTGTGACGTGTTCGGCATGAGCTTGTCGGGCGCGTAGCTGTCGCTCGGGACGATCGCGCAGCACTGCGTCGCGAGGATCGCGGGCCACGTCACCTGCGGAGCCTTGAGGTTGAAGGTCACTGCGTACTTGCCGTTCGTCTTCACGCTCTTCAGGTTGCCGATGAGCGGCGAGGGCGAGTTGGCAGCCGCCTGCTTCAGGATCGACTTGTTCGTGACGCGATCGATGGAGAACTTCACGTCCGCCGAGTCGAACGAGCTGCCGTCCTGGAAGGTGACGCCCTTGCGGAGGTTGCAGCGCCAGGTCTTCGGAGCTTCCGACCGGGAAGCACTTGGTCGCGAGCTCCGGCTCGAGCTTCGGCCCGTTCCGGTACTGCATGAGATGCTCGAAGACGTTGTAGTCGAGCGTGAACGTGCCGTAGTCGTACGTCCCCGCGGGATCGATGTTCGTGATCGAGTCCGTGGACCCGTCGATGAGCGTGCTGCTCGCCGAAGTTCCTCCCAGCGCACCCCGGCCCGCGCTGGCGCCCAGGAGGACAACCGCAAGAATCAGCAGACTGAACGCGCCGAACTGCCAGCGCATCCTTGGTCGTGTCATGTACTCCACCTTTCTCCTACCCGTATCAGGGACAGGGTTAATCAGAGCCCGCCTGAGAAGATACGACGCCGATCGCGACCGAAAGTCGGGTCGAGACGCCATGCGCCCGGTGAGCGGGTCGAGGTCACGCATCCGCGAATCGGAGACTACGTAATCGCATCTCGCGGGACGGGTCAAGTACGACTGCAAAGACGGTTATCGCAGGATGCTCTCCCTCGTTCGAGCGAAACCCGGTCGCGTGACCTAAAGCGCCGTCGCGCCAGCGCCGATACCGGATCCGTGGACGCGGCCGAGCGCAAGGAGATCCTCGACAGGTACCGAGACCACAGCCGCCGCTTCGAGGCGGCTGCCGCGCGTCGCAGCTCGACCCGGCGCGGAGCGGTCATTCCGTTCACCCCGCCCTCGACCCGGGAGGTCGGCCAGGACCCGACTGCTCGCGAGATCGAAGTGCTTCAACTCGTCGCAGACGGCCTCGTCAATCGGGAGATCGGCGAACGGCTCTTCCTCTCGGAGGAGACCGTCAAGTCTCACGTCCGCCATCTGCTCGCGAAGCTTCAAGCGAGAAGCAGAGCCCACGCCGTAGCCGTTGGCTTCCGGCGTGGGCTCATTGCCTAGCCCTTCCCGTCGACATCCTTACTCCCTCCGAGCCCGCCCTCTCGGGGTTACCCCCGAAAGAGGGATGCCCACCCTCGGTGGAGAACCGAGGATGCGACGGACCTTACCAGGCCTTCGATTCCTCGTGCATAGGAGACTCCTCGATTGGGAACTGACGGCAAACGGATCGTATACCCCATTCGAGGGATGGGTCAAGCGGCGCAGCGTGTCGTAGACCGCACGAACGCCACGAAGCTCTACGTCGCCTTGCTAGGCCACGGCTGCGTTTGACCGCTGTTGCACTTTTCGCGCGTGGCGATCGTGATCGATGCTCCGGTCGCCGTCCTCGCGCTAGCAGCCGCCGGAGCCGATCGCGGAGCGAGGGGGAATGCGCCTCACTGGAGCACGTGGAGCTGTTCCGTATCGGGCATCCCGACGACTCTTCGCCGCAGTGCTCTTCGGGCCGCTCGCCGCGAGGACTCGTGGGAGCCTCATCGATGCTGGGAGACCCAGAGCTCATGTCGCGCGATCGGAGCCGCGCGCCGAGGCTCAAGTGGGCTTCATACACGAGTATCCGATTCATCGTCGGCGCACTTACGGGGCTCGCTGCGCAGGCGGTTATTGCGCATCATGCCGTCCGAGTTCGGGGGTCTGGTCGCCGCGACGCTCGTCGCAACGATGGTTCGAGAAGTTCTCGATATGGGATTTACGATCTTAACAGCCGCAGTTCGAGGCGCTCCGGCAGGAGAGACGGCCCGATCGATCACTCCGCTGCTCTCATCGCGCCGCCGATTTACGCTCCGCTTGTCGCACTGCTCGCGTTCATGTACGTCGACGTCTCGCCTTGGACCCTCGCCCTTTTCCTTCCGCCGGCGATCGCGGCGCAGCGGCTGTATGCCCTGTACAGACAAGAACGCCACCTCGCCGCCGATCTCTCGGTGGCAAACGAGACGCTCGAGCGCGCGAACCTCCAGTTCGCCGCAGCGCTGATCGCGACGCTCGACGCGAGGGATCGCTACACCGCTGGCCATTCCGCCGCCGTGGCCATCTACACGCGTGACATCGCGGAGCGGATGGGCCTCCCGTCCGAGACGTGCGACCAGGCGTACCTCTGCGGGCTCGTCCACGACATCGGCAAGATCGGCCTGCCGCCCGGTCTCCTGGAGAAACCCGGCGCGCTGACACTCGAAGAGCGCCGCCAAATGCAGGAGCACTCCGCGATCGGCGAGCGCATCCTCGCCCATGTCGACGAGTACTCGGAGATCGCGACGATCGTCCGGCATCACCACGAGCGCATCGACGGGCAGGGATACCCCGACGGTCTCGCCGACGAGGACATCCCGCTCCTGTCGCGGATCATCGCGGTCGCCGATGCGTACAACGCGATGACCTCGGATCGCCCGTACCGGGACGCGATGCCGAGCCGGGTGGCTCGGCTGCGCCTCGCCCAGGCCATCGACGGCCAGTTCGACACTGCCGCAGTCGCGGCCTTCGAGGCCATCCTCGCTGGGGCAGACGAGGAGTACCGTCTTGCGCGACGGAGCGATTTTAGATTCGTCCCGACGAGCTACGAAGAGACGCCTCCATCAATCGACGTCGGCCCGATCGCCGAAGTCGCCTGACCTGACCGCTCGAGCGTCGCCTGCACGATCAAGTCGAGCCGCGAGCGGACACCGAGCTTGTCGTAGATGTGGTGGACATGCACCTTCACGGTCGACTCCTCGATGAACAGCAGCCTCGCGATCTCGCGGTTCGTCAAGTCGTTGAACCACTGAGTTCATACACCTCTCGTTCACGAGGTGAGAGCGTGCCGCGAGGATCATCTATCGCAGGAATCGGTTGTCCCACGACGGCTGCTAGGTCATCGTCTCCAATCCGCCGAAGCATGCCCCGCAGGCGAGCGCTGTTTCGACGAGGTCTTAAGCAGAACGCTGAGGACCTCGGGCGTCGACCGGTACGCCGTGACAAGGAAATCGAGCGCTCCCCGCCCGAATGCGACCTGCTCGAGCTGAAGAACACGCTCGACGGCGTCTGGGTCATGGTCCTTCAGCCCACAGATCGCATCTGACGGCTGCGATCAGCACATTCGGCTCGATTGCCTTCGACATGCCCGTAACCTCGACGAGAAGCGCCCGAGCAGCATCGGCACGCCCCGATGCCGCGAGCACCAAAGCCCTCGAGCTAACCAACCCGGCGCGTGCCGCTGGCAACGGAGAGCGCACAAGGGGCATCTCGAGCTCAAGGGCCTCCTGAAGGCGGCCTTGTTGCGCGAGCACTCGCATCAAGAAGCCTGTGCACAGCTGTTGTGCGTGTCCATCACGGTTTCGGCGAGCCCTTTCAACTGCCGCCGTAGCGGTCGAGGTAGCGTCAGCGAACACGCGCATGCCCGACAGAGCCAGGGCCAACGAGCCTTGTGCGTAGGGGATTGCAAAGTCAAGGCGGTGCTGCCGAACTACTGCTGCAAAGGCCTCGGCAGCGCGGCGCGCATCGTCATACCGGGCCGCCAGGACAAGCGCACTGGCATAGATGCTTTGGAACGACGAGGCGACGAGTGGGTCGCGAACTCGCTCAAGAAGCGTCGCCGTGGAGTCGGCTTCCTCCAGATCAAGGTCGCCGAGCTTTGCCTGGAAGCTCAGCCCAAGCGCCGCAGCGCGGACAACTTCGCGAGGGTCGGCCGGCCGTACGCTCGACCTGAGTGACCGGAACGTCTCGTCTGCTTCGGGCCGCTCGAGCTCCACGAGCGCCATGAGCTGACCCCAGAGTGCGTCCCGACGCTCGCTCTCGTGGCCGGCGACTGATGCGGCTCGTCGGTAGAGCTCCAGCGCTTGCTCCTCGCGCGACGCGAGATGCGCCGCGCGGCCTGCAACCGCCAGCGCGCGAAAGACGTGCGCGCCAGGTGACTCGGCTGCGGACTCGGCGTGCGCGATCGCTTCCACGTGCCGACCGTGTCGAAGGAGGACCTCGGCTCTGGCGACCGAGAACATGGGCGCGTCCAGGCCGGCGTCGTAGGCGAAATCGCACCAGCGATCGAGGGTCGACAGCCGCGCTGATTCGAGCAGTTCGTCGAGTGCGTCCGTTACGAGCGGCTCGAGCTCACCGGGCCAGCCGGACCGGGTGATGACCTCGAATGCGGCATCCCAGTCGCGGTGCGCCCGATAGTGAGCGAGGCATACGCGGCTGGCGCTGTCGGCCGGGAGCAAGCCGATCTCGGCGCTCTTCTCCTCGAGGAAGGAGCGCGCGAGCGGATGGAGATCGAGCCGAGACTCGCGCTCCACGAGGATCCCTACGTCGAGCGCGCTCGTGCTGACGGGATCGGCTTCATCGCCGAGCAGGGCGGAGGCGAGCTCCCGGTCGAGTACGGGAGCGACGGAAAGAGTCGTGAGACCCTGCTGCACCTCGTCGCCGAGTGCGGAGAAGACCTCTTCCGCGAAGAAGTGGTAGAGGGACGCCGGCACCGCCTCGGCGTTGGTCTCGAGCTCGGCGGAGGAGACGCTCGCGAGTCCGATCACTGCCGGCCAGCCGTGCGCGATCGCGACGAGACCCGAGGCCGAGGAGGCACTTCGATCGACGAGCACCGCGGCCGCCTCCTCGTTGTCCATCGCGAGTGCAGCCTGGTTCAGCTCGAGGACGTCGCCGTACAGGATGCTCTTGCTCGACACCCACGACGGACGCTGGCGCCCCGCAACCAGGAACTGGGCCGGTGAGACGGCGACGAGGGCCTCGACGAAGTCCTCGGCCAGGGGCTCACGCGCGACCTCGTGGTAGTCGTCAACGACGAGCCACGCCGTCCGCGGCCAGCCTGCAAGGTCCTCGCCGAGGATCTCCGCCAGCGTGTCGACGTTCTCTGCAGGAGCGGGAAGCGCGCGGAGATGCTCCCGGAGTCGCTCGTCGCACCCGTCGACCACGCTCGTCGCGCACCGCGCGAGCCCGAGCGCGAGCGCTGCAACGTCGGTCGCCGACGAGCGCGCCGTGTACCAGGCTGCGAGGCGCCCGTCACGCGCCACCCACTGCTCGGCCAGGGTCGTCTTGCCGTAGCCCGCGGGCGCCACGAGCGTTCGCACGCGGGCCTTCGAGTGGTCGAGGAGCGCGAACAACCGCGGTCGCTCGACGATCCTCCGCTTTCGGATCCGCGTCGCCGTCCCCTGCCTGACGGACATCACCCGATTCGCCTCTTCCTACCACCTCGTTCGCGGAGAACACCGGCCGCGCCGGGGCGCGATCAGTGCGGAAGTCTCGGAGGACGATAGCTCCCTTGGCCCAGCGGATCCTCTCCCGTGAGCAAACGGAAGGCCACGGGAATCTGACGCCGACGCTGCACCCCGAGCTTCTGGCGGAGCACGTCGGAGTGCGCCTTCGCCGTTCTGGGCGAGATCCCGAGGCGAACGCCGACCTCGTCGTTCGAATAGCCTGCCGCGATGAGCGCGATGACCTCGCGCTGCCGCACCGTGATCGGGGCTGTCTTGCGCTCTGTGGCCAGGTCGATCATGGGGCACGACGCTACTCCCCCGTTCGAGGGACAGCCATTGGTCAGGGGGTGTAAGAGGCGGTGTAACCGCCGCCGAGCCGGATCAGGTCATCGGAACTTGGCGAAGAACCTCGGGCGCGACGCGGTCGAGGATCTCCGAGAGGCTCTCGCCCGTGCAGGTGATGCCGTGGTTCCGGAGCCCGATGACAGCGTGTGCCGGGTCGGGCTCGCGCGCGACGAGATCGGCGACGGCGACAGCCAGTTGCTGGGTGCCGCAGGGGTAGTTGACGTCGGTCGCGGCGATGCCCTTCATCCACGCGTGGACGTGGAGGATCGCGCCGACGTCCGGATGTGCCTGGTAGATCATCCAGTGCTCGATCGCGTCGACCGAGACCCGGCGGGGCTCGATGCCAGGGGGAACGCTCAGCACGATCACGCCGCGGTCGTCGTCGAAGTCCTTGACCATGAGGATGTCGCGGCCGACGGACTCGAGCTTCGACTTGTCGACGCCACTCGCGCTCATCCAGAAGCGCGTCTCGTCCTTCCGGGCGGACAGGTTCCCGTACGAGAGGCCGCCGACCGAGTAGAGGCGCATGACGTGCCGGAGGTCCCGGCCGGAGAGGTACTCCTCGACGGGGAAGGGCGACGGCAGCAGGTCGAGCTCGTCGAGCCGCCGACCCGCCTCGGCGAGATCCACGGTCACCTCGTCTCCATCCCAGAGCTCGGGCTCGAGATCGGGTATCCACTCGTTGTCGATCACGAGGCGCGAGGTCGCCAGCGGTTCGAGACGCTCGTAGATCGCAGCGGGATCCTCGGCGACGTGGTACGTCCCCTGCTCCATCGTCGTGAACCACACGCCCTCGCCGGGGACGCGCAGGAGCACCACGTTCGAGAGCGTGCGGACGAGCATCGGGTAGCTCGCCTTGAGCGGATCCTTCGGGGCCTCGTCGAGCTCGTAGAACGCGGCGGAGTAGGTGCCGCGCGAGGCGCGCCTGAACGCCTTCGGATCCTCGGCGTCGAACATGTTGAGGACGAAGTCGGCGTCCGCGATGTCGTCGACGAGCACGAAGTCGTCGGCTTCGAACTCCTTGCCGACCGAGCGCACCCACTCCTCGTGCGCCGGAGAGGTGGCGGTGCCCCAGATGGCGTACCTGCGCACGGCGCGAGTCTATCCGGCGCTCACCGAAAGAGGTCTCGCTCGGGCGGCATGAGGAGGTCGGCGCTCGATCCCGCCCCCGACAGGTGCAGGCCCCGCACGATCGCGGCGGGAATGCCGTCCGTCTTTCCCATGACGAGCTGTGCGGCTCCCGCGATCTCGTCCGCGACGGCGATCTGCGTCGCATGCAGCTCGTAGCCGACGGAGTCGAGCTGCCCGTCGAGGTCGAGGATCGCAGTGATCCCAGCCACCCCGAGGGCGACGTCCGTCGTTCCCAGGCGCCAAGCGCGGCCGAACGAGTCGGACACGATCACTCCCACCTCGACTCCCGAGAGCTTGGCGATGCGGTCTCGCAGGCGGGCCGCTGAGGCATCGGGATCGACCGGGAGGAGCACGAGCGTGTCCGGCCCCTTCGCGTTCGAGGCGTCGACGCCGGCCGACGCGCAGACGAAGCCGTGCCGCGTCTCGGCGATGACGAGCGGAGGGCGGGAGCGGACGAGCTCCCGGGTTTCCCGGAGGATCACCTCGAGCCGTCGCGGGTCGGCGCCCGCCGCGAGGGAGCGTGCCCGCGGGGAGGGCTCGACGTCCCCGAGATGAACGACGCGCCCTTCGACCTTCGAGACCGCCTTCTGCGCGACGACGAGCGCGTCGTCGGGCTCGAATCCACCCGCGTGCACGGACGCTTCGACCACGAATGCGCCGAGGTCGTCCCCCTCTTCGAGCTCGGGGATTCCGCGAAGCGGGATGACGCGGAGCTCGCCCGTCAACCGAGCCCTGTGACGCGGATCCCTGCGTGCCCCTTGTAGCGCCGGTTCATGTTCACGATGACGGCCGTGAAGCCCTCGAGCGCGCGCGCGCTCGCAAGAGGCCCGGCATCGAGCGCACGCCCGGCGATGAGCAGGCCGGCGAGGTCGAGCGCCTGCGTCTTTGCGTCGGCATCGTCCCCGCAGACGAACGCGTCCTCGTCCGGCGGCTCTTCGCCTCCGAGGCTCGCTGCTGCGAGGGAGTGGAGCCCCGAGACGACAGGCCCCTCGAGCTCCGCCTGGATGCGCTCGGCGAGCGAGAGAGGATCTGCCGTCGGCAGGGCACCGGCGTTGCCGAAGCGAATTTCGGAGGCGACGGAGAGGACCGGCTTCGATCCGATCGAGTCCCGCAGCTCGCGTGCCGTATCGAGCGCGCCCTCGGCCTTCACGGCGAGGACCACGAGGTCCGCATCCGCGCACGCGTCGGCGTTCGTCGCGCCCCGGCAGCCGAGCTCGCGTGCGGTCGCGTCGGCCCGCGCAGCGTCTCGCGAGCCGACGATCACATCCAGCTCGGCACCGTGGAGGCGCGCTGCGAGCGCCCCGCCGAACGGACCGGTCCCGCCCACGATCGCTACCCGCACGCGATCTCCAGCACGGCCTGCGCGAGGCGTCGCTCGGACTCCGCGTCGGTCATCCGCGTCGAGGCGACCCGGTAGGCGCCGCCCGCATGTGCCGCGTCGAGCTCGTCGACGACGAGCTCGTCGATCAGCTCCCCGTACACGCCCGCGACGTGCGCAGGGCTCGTCCCGCCGGCCATGCGGTCGAGCATACGGGCGGCCGGACCGGTGAAGGCCTCGCCGCCTGCGAGCGGGCTCACCGCCACGCAGCGGATCCTCCGCCGACCGATCGCAGCGTGGAGCTCGCGGACCGCCAGGATCGGCCCGAGTGAGAGATAGGGGTTGCTCGGCGCGAACAGGAGGGCGTCCGCTCCCGAGATCGCGTCGACGACTCCCGGCGCGGCCCGGGCGAGCTCGGCGCCCTCGTACTCGACCGCGTCGACGTCGTCCTCGTGGCGGCGACCGACGAACCACTCCTGGAACGGGAACCGGCCGCTCGGCGTGACGACCTGGGTGCGCAGCCGGTCGTCGGTCGCCGGCAGGAGCTGGGCGCCGAGCTCGACGCGTGCGCAGAGCGCGGCCGTGACCTCGGAGAGCAACGCGCCGTCGCGCAGTGCCCGGGAGCGCACGAGGTGGAGGCCGATGTCGCGGTCGCCGAGCCTGAACCAGTCCTCGCCTCCCCACGCCGCGACTGACTCGAGGGCGTTCCACGTCTCTTCGGAGCGGCCCCAGCCGCGTTCCCGGTCGATCAGCCCCGCGAGCGTGTAGAGCAGGCTGTCGAGGTCGGGCGAGACGTGGAGACCGAGGATCTCGACGTCGTCGCCGACGTTTCCGACCACCGTGAGCTCGTCCCCGCCGAGGACGCCGGCGAGGCCGCGCGCGAAGCGGGCACCGCCGCCCCCGCCCGAGAGGAGGACGACCTTCACCGGCCACCACGTCGTGGCCGGTGAAGGTGGAGGGGCGTGGGAAACCGGGAGGTTCCCCACGCTTTCAGAAAGAAGGGGGCTTCGCGGGAGAAAACATGGTTTCCGTAGACCCATTGCCTGGCGACCGTGAGCCGACGGCGAGCGGTCCTCACGCAGGAACGGCCAGGAGCGCGCGAGTCCTCGGCCCCACCCGCGGAGCGATGCGGTCGAGGTCGGCGTCCTCGTCGACGTCGCACTCGAGCTCGCGGATCGCGGCCGTGACGAACGGGGCGTGCGTCCGGAACCGAGCCGCGCTGCCTGGTCCGTAGAGCGGCGCGAACACGGACGGATTCGGGAGCGAGAGCGCGTTCGTCGTGCCGTCGGCGGCTTCCACGAGCGCGAGCCCGAGGTCCGCGAGTGCCCGCAGGGCCGCGGGCGTCGCCGCCGGGAGGTCGGCGTTGACGACGAGGGCGTGGCCGTCCGCAGCCGCGAGCGCGGCTCCGACCGCGCCGCCGAGCCCGCCGCCCGGATCCGGGAACGCTTCCGCGCCGGCGGGGACGACGGACGGGTCGTCGGTGACCACGAGCGTGCGGCCGACCGCGAGCGCGGCCTCCACCACGTCGCCGAGCATGGCCACGGCAAGGGCCGCCCGCAACCCGGAAGAGACACGTCGCTTGGCGTCTCCGCGGTAGGGGACGACGATCGCCGGCATGCGCCGAAGCGTAGACGCAGAGGCTTGATCAGGCCGCGTTCGAGGAGGTGCTGTCCGCGCCCGGGCCCGAGCTCGCCCACTCGCGGACGTCGAACCAGTGCGTGCCGCGGAGCGCCTCGACGACGTCGGGGTCCGTGTGCCCGTGGTTGAACACGTGGTGCTCGAGGTCGCAGCAGATCTCGACCTCGTCGAGCGAGACGTGCTGCATGCGCGAGAGCGACTCGGCGGGGAGGTGCGCCTCGGCCACGGTGTAGTGCTTGAACTGCAGGTCGGGATCGACCTCCATGAGCTCGGGCCAGTCCGGGCAGGTGCGCGCGCTCATCGCGCTGATGAGTTCTGCTCGAGCATCCACGTCCCTTCAAAGCGCACGACGCCCTGGACGTCGTCCCCCGGATAGACGACGAAGACGAGAGCGTCGTCGAGCCAGTGGTAGACGTGCTCGGCCGCCTCGTCGGTAAGGCCGAGGCGGAGGTGGAATCGCCCGTCGGCCAGCGGCAGCGACCCCATGTGGAAGCGGACGCGGCGCTCCCCGTTCCCACCCGCCCAGCCGAGGCTGCGGAGGTCGACGGCGTGTCCCGCGACGAGCAGGCCGGCGTCGTCGCGGAGCTCGAGCAGCAGCCGCGGCGGCGGAATGCCGTTCGCGGAAACCCCGACGTGGAGCTCGAACGGCTCGCCCGAGAGGAACTGCAACCGCTCGGAACCTTCGCCTCCCACGAGCTCGGCCGACGCGATCGTGGCCTCGCCGGAGCCCCACTCCCGTAGACCGGCCCGGCGCTCCGCGGGATTCGCGTCTTCGGCGAGGGTGCGCCGGTAGCGCGCGACCGCCTCGCGGGTCGGTCCGTCGAAGGCCACGCGGCCGCCGTCGAGGAGCACGGAGCGCTCGCACAGCCGCTCCACGGAGACGGCGTCGTGCGAGACGAACACGATGGTGCCCCCCGCCTGCTTGAAGGCGAAGATGCGGCCGAAGCACTTGCGCTGGAACGCCTCGTCGCCGACGGCGAAGACCTCGTCGAGGAGGAGGATGTCGGCGTCGAGGAACGCCGCGATCGCGAAGCCGAGGCGCATCGTCATCCCGGACGAGTACGTCCGTACGGGACGGTCGATCGCGTGCTCGAGCTCGGCGAAGGCGACGATCTCGTCGAAGCGGCCGCTGATGTCCGCACGGCGGAGGCCCTGGATCGCGCCGTTCAGGAACACGTTCTCGCGGCCCGTGAAGTCCGTGTGGAACCCTGCGCCGAGCTCGAGAAGGGAGCCGATCCGGCCGCTCGCCCGCACCGTGCCCGCGCTCGGCCGGATGATTCCGGCGATCACGCGTAGCAGGGTCGTCTTGCCCGATCCGTTGCGTCCGATGAGGCCGACCGCCTCTCCCTTCGCCACCTCGAACGAGACGTCGGTGAGCGCTCTGACGTCGACTGCCTCGGAGCGACCGCGCTGGACGAACAGGTCCTTGAGCGTGCGCGTCTCCCGCGCGTGGATACGAAAGGTCCGCGAGACGTCTCTGACGCTGATCTCGCCGACGTCCATGCCGCCTAGAGTACGCCCGCATGCAGCGTGTCGGTGAGCACCCCGTTCCCGCGGGGCCGCTCGCGGTGCGGTGGATCGCGTACGAGCTCGGCGAGGCGAGGGCCGGGCTCACAGCACACGCACGCGTGCGGCTCGCGAACGCCGGCTCGGCGCCCTGGCGCTCGGTCGGCCGCGAGGGCATCCAGCTCTCGTACCACTGGCTGGATCCTCTCGGGAACCCCATCGTCTGGGACGGCGCGCGGACGTCCTTCGAGGAGGTCGTGCGACCGGGCGAGGAGGTCGAGCTGGAGACCGCGCTGCTCGCGCCTCGTCCTCCGGGGAGCTACCGGCTCGCGTTCGACCTCGTGGCCGAGTACCGCTACTGGTTCGAGGAGCTCGGGTCGGCGACGCTCGACCTCCCGCTCGAGGTGCGTCCGCGGATCGAGGCGCGTCGGCTCGGAGTGCTGGTGCACGGCGAGCGCGACTCCGAGCTCGACGCCGCTCTCGCCGCCCAGGAGGAACCGCTCGCGAGCGAGGAGCCGGTCGCGGTGGCTCATCTCGTCCCGGGCGCGATTCCCGCTCCCGACTGGTCGCGCCTGATCCTCGACGCGCACGCCGAGGGATTCGGCGCGGTCGGGCCCGCGCTCGAGCCGGGCGAACGGGGTTTACGCCGCCGGCTGTCCGCATGGGCGCCCGGCGGCGGCCGCAACCCGCGCTTCGACCGGCCGCTGCTGCTCCCGTCGGTGCTCGCCGGGATCGAGGTGGACGAGCACGAGGAGCTGCCCGCCTACGACGGCGCGGACGGGCTCTTCGAGGGCCGTGCCGTGATCAGACTTCGGTCGCGATCCGGTCGTCCGAGCGGCTGAACACCAGCGCGCCGAGCCCGAGCGCGACCGCCGCGGCGACGACCGTGTAGATCGTGTCCCCGGCGCCGGGCAGGTGCCCGTAGAACACCACCGCCCGCATGGCCTCGATCGGCGGCGTCAGGAAGTTGACCCAGTGCAGCAGGAAGCCCGCTGCCGGGTACTTGTCCACGCCCGGCAGCTCGGCGAGGCTGTACAGCACCGGCGTCAGGAAGAACCAGGGCAGGAGCAGCGCCTGCAGCAGGTGCTCGACGTCCCGGTACAGCGCGTTCAGCGAGGCGACGGCGAGCGCGAAGCCCGCGACCACGCACGCGAAGAGCGCGCCGAGCGGAAAGACGAGCCAGACCGTGTCGCGCGCGCCGGGCAGCCGCCAGAGGCTGAGGACGGCGACGACCACGAGCATCACCGCGAAGCTCACGAGGTTCGTCCCCACGATCGAGAGCGGCACGAGCTGGCGCGGGAAGCGCACCTTGCGAATGAGGTTCGCGTTCTCGAGGAGGCTCCGCGAGGCCGCCTGCGACGCGGTCGCGAAGAAGACCCAGGCCGGAAGGCCGCAGAGCAGGAACAGCCAGTAGTCCGTGCTGCCCACCTCGGCCACGCGCCACAGCACCGAGAAGACGAGGAGGTAGACGAGCATGAGCACGAGCGGATGCAGGAGCGACCACCCGAGCCCGAGCACGGAGCCCCGGTACTTCGCGCGCAGGTCGCGCCGGAAGAGGCTCCCGAAGAGGTCGCGGAAGCGGATTACGTCGACGTAAACGGACACCGACGCCAGTCTAGGAGAGCCTGAGCCGACTCCAGGCTCGACTACCCTTTCCCGGTTGTGATGGCGATCGTGTCGGTCGCGGCGTTCGGCGTTGCCGCCGCGGTTCTCTGGCTCCTCCTCCGCTCGGGCGCGGGCGGTCGCCTGCTGGCCGTCCCGAGCGACGAGCGCTGGCACGAGCGGGAGACCCCGACGTTCGGCGGGGTCGGCATCTTCGCCGGCTTACTGGCCGGGCTCGCCCTCGCCCTCGCCACCGGCGCTGTGGACTGGAGCGGGGAGCTCGGCGGCATCGTCGCCGGCGTCACGATCGTGTTCCTCGCGGGGCTCGTCGACGATCTCTGGCATCTGAGCGTCCTCGCGAAGCTCGCGGCGCAGATCGTCGCCGCCGTCGTCGTGATCGCGAGCGGCCTGTCCGTCGAGATCGTCGGCAACGACGCCGTCGCCTGGGCGATCGGGCTCCTCTGGCTCGTCGGCATCACGAACGCGTTCAACCTCCTCGACAACATGGACGGGCTCGCGGCGACGCTCGCCGTCGTCTCGTGTGCGTACTTCGCGATCGACGCGATGACCGAGCACTCGAACGACACCGTGCTCGCCCTCTCCCTCTCGCTCGGGCTCGCGTGCGCGGCGTTTCTTCCCTTCAACCTGCGTCCTCAGCGCGGCGCGGCGGTGTTCATGGGCGACTCGGGGAGCCAGACCATCGGCTTCGGGCTGGCCTCCCTCGCGCTCGCGGCGAGCTGGACCGTGGCCGGGACGACGGTCGCCACGATCCTCCTCCCGCTCCTCGTTCTCGCGATTCCCATCCTCGACACGACCCTGGTCACGATCGCGCGACTCGTCGAGAAGCGGCCGGTGACGCAGGGAGGTCGCGACCACACGTCGCATCGCCTCGTGTACTACGGGCTCTCGGAGGCGAAGGCGGTCCTGCTCCTGGCCATCGTCTCGTCGGCGATCGGGGCGACGGCGCTCGCGTACAACGTCCTCGACAACGGACGCCTGACGGCCATCGGCGTGCTCGTGACCTTCGTGCTCCTCGTCCAGTTCGGGAGCTTCCTGAGCGACCTCGAGGAACGGTCCCGCCGCGGAGTCGAGGGCCCGGAGCCGTCGTTGTGGCGTGCGCTGGTCTTCGATCCACGGCGTCTCGTCGAGGTCTTCGTCGACTTCGTCCTGATCTGCGCCTCGTTCCTGGCCGCCTACGTGCTCGCCGTCGACGGGAAGGGGACCGTCTACGAGCGCTCGGTCTACCTGTCCGCACTGCCGATCCTGCTCGGCTCGCGGTACGTGTTCTTCGTCGCGCTCGGCGTCTACCGTCGGGTCTGGCGGTACGCCACCGCCCGGGACGTCGTGCCCATCGTCCTCGGCTGCGCCGGCTCCGCGGTCGCCGCGTTCGGAATCCTGATCGCGCTCAGGCCCATCGGCTCGTTCCCCGCACTCCAGATCTTCGCGGTCGACGCCGTCCTCTGCACCGTCCTCGTCGGTGGCTCGCGGCTCGCCCTGCGCCTCGTCCCGGAGACGATCGGCCACAGGCGCGTCGGAAGGCGCGTGCTCATCGCCGGGGCCGGCCGCGCGGGTCGCAGCCTCGCCCGCGAGCTGCGCGAAGCGGGCGACGCGCGAGTGGTGGGGTTCCTCGACGACAACCCGCGCGTCCGGCGCCGCAGGATCCTCGGCGTGAGCGTCGTCGGCGGGCTCGACGAGGCCGGCGCCGCGATCTCGTCGACGCGTGCGGACGAGATGCTCGTCACGATCCCGGACGCGGCGCCGGAGCGCCTCGACACCGTGGTCGCAGCCGCGGAGGGCGCCGGGATCCCGTGCCGGATCGTCGTCCGCCGACACGTCGAGCTCACCGCGCCGGAAGCCGTCGAGCCCGCGCGAACGTGAGCGCACCCGGGTCGTCGCAGCGCCGCGCGAAGCGGCCGGATTTCCTCGCCCGCTTCCAGTCGGCTCTGCCGCTCCTCGTCGTCTACTTCGCGCTCGCCGCGGTGTACTCGTGGCAGGCGTCGCGGCGCCCGGTCCCGACGGTCTTCACGGACGAGCTCGAGCTGACGCAGCTCGCCAGGTCGATCGCTGCGACCGGTCACCCCGCGCGGCTCGACGAGCCGTACGGGATGGCGTCGCTCGTGGCGTACCTTCTCGCGCCCGTGTGGTGGCTCGGCAGCACCTCCAGCGCGTACGCCGCCGGGAAGCTGCTCCTCGTCCTGACGATGACGAGCACCGTGTTTCCCGCCTATGGGCTCGCACGCATGGTCGCGCCGCGCTGGTATGCGCTCGCCGCGGCGGGCGCGTCGGTCGCGCTTCCTGCCCTCACCTACGCGCCGTTCTTCGTCGAGGAGCCCCTCGCGTACCCGCTGGCCACGCTCGCCCTCTGGCTCATCGCCCGGCTGGTGGCGAGGCCCGGCTGGGGTCGCTTGGCCGCCGCAACCGCGGCGTCGGCGCTCGGAGCGCTCACCCGGACGCAGCTCGCTGTGCTCTTCGCGGTGCTCGCACTCGCACTGCTGTGGATCGCCTGGGAGTCGGAGCCGGCGCGCCGGTGGCGGTCGAGCTGGACTGGTTGGGACTGGGCGGGCGCGGTCACGCTCGTCGTCGGCGCGGTCCTCGGCTTCTCGGCGCTCATGGGCCATCTCTCGACCTCGTGGCGCAATACCACCTTCATCTACAAGGGGCGCATCCTCGATCACGCGACGTGGGCGCTCGGCGCGCTCGCGATCGGGATGGGCGTCCTCCCCCTCGTGGTCGGAATGGCCGCGCTGGCGAGGCCGAAGGACGAGCCGCGCGACCCCGACACGCGCGCCTTCGTCGTCACCGCCACGGCGGCGCTCGGGGCATTCGTCTGGTACGCGGGGATCAAGGGCGCCTACATCTCGACGGTCTTCGCGACCTACGTCTACGAGCGAAACCTCATCTACCTGGCGCCGATTCTCCTCGCCGCGACCGCGCTCGCGTTCTCCCGCGGCATCGGACGCGCCTGGGCGATCGCGCTCGCTGCGGTCGTGACGGTGTACGTCGTCAATGCGGTTCCGGTCGTCCTCCGCTACCCCTACTACGAGGCTCACGGCCTCGCGATCCTCGCGTTCGCGAACCGCGAGCTCGCGTGGTCGGAGACGAAGATCGAGCACGCGCTCGTCGTCGTGTCGCTCGTCGCCGTGGCGGTCGCAGTGGCGCTTCGCTTCCTGCGGCTGGGCTCTCCGGCCCTGACGGCGCTCGCGGCGGTGTCGGCGCTCGTCGTCGTCACGTGGAGCATGACGACGCAGGTGTACGCGGCCGAGGGCGAGCGGACGCTGTCACGCCAGATCGAGTCGAACCTGCCACGGCCCTTCGACTGGGTCGACCGCGCGACGGGTGGGAAGTCCGTCGTCGTCCTCGGCCAGCAGATCTCGGATCCGACCGGCGTTCAGTTGACCGAGTTCTTCAATCGCTCGATTCGGAAGATCTGGAGCCTCGACGGCACCGCGATCAACGTCGGCGCCCCGATCCTCACCCCGGACCTGAACGCGACCGACGGCACCCTCTCGCCCTCGCCCGACACGCAGTACGCCCTCGGGATCAACGGCGTGAACATCAGCGCACCCGTCGTCGAGCGACGAGGAGACGCGGTGCTCTACAAGCTCGACGGGCCGATCAGGCTCAGGGATGCGCTCATCGGACGCGAGTCGGACGGCTGGATCGTCGGAACGGGCGGCGAGACCGTGGCGAGAGCCTCGTACACGCGCTACGACGTCTCGCAGGACGGGCCGGGGCTCGCGGTCGTGACGCTGTCGCGCGCGAACTGGTGCCCGAGGCCCGGGCACCGTCAGGTGGCGACGGCGACCGTCCGCATCGGCCCCGTGGGAATCGGGCCCGACAAGCAACCCGCAATTGCCCGCGTCACCCAGACGCGACGGTTCCGGGTGAAGGACTGCAAGGCGAACGGCGCTACGCTGCGCCCCCCCAAGGCGCCGTGGCGGATCGAGGCGAGCATTTCCCCCACGTTCGTGCCGAGGGAGGTCGATCCGACGAAGAGCGACAACCGGCAGCTCGGCGCCGTCTTCGACGCGCACTTCCAGCCGCTTTTTGGCGGGTAGGGCTAGCGCGACGCCGACACGATGTAGGTGAAGCGGAAGCGGAGCGCGACGCGCGCGACCGGCCCCACGCGCTCGAGCGCCGTCGCCGCGCGCCGCAGGACTGCTGGCAGGGAGGTCGTCTGCGGGACGAAGAACGGCCGGACAGCGATCGTCCCCAGGCCCGCTGCGCGAAGATCGGCGAGGACGTCGTCGAGCGCGTACTGGCGCGGGTTCAGGTCGAAGACGAGCTTCTTCTGCGTGTAGCTGGCGGCGTGCTCGAAGAACGCGCGGCGGTCGCGCGCGTAGTAGATCGCGCGGAACACCGTCGTGGCGGCGACCGGAGCCGGCGGCACGTAGTCGTTCAGGTCTCCGACCTCGAGCGCGGACTGCTCACCGAGACGGCCGCGCGCGGCAGCCACCATCTCCGGAGTCGAGTCGACGCCTCGGTAGCGAAGCCCGCGTGCGCGCAGGATCTCTCCGAGTCCCCCGTCGCCGCAGGCGAGGTCGAGCACCTCGTCGCCGGGCTCGAGCTCCGGGCCGACGGACCAGATCAGCTCTGCGCGGTGCTCGAGGTAGGCGGCGACGTCGGCATAGGCGCGGTCGGTCCAGGAGTCGGCCTGGCGTGCGTACTGCTCGCGCTCGCTCACAGCGCCAGCAGGCGCTCGGGATGCTTCCGCACGAAGCGAGCCATCCCGCGCGCGTGCCAGAGCGTGTGCAGCGACAGGAACCGCTCGTCGATGACCGCCGCATACGCATGCGTGACGACGGCGTCCGGGACGTACCAGCGCTCCCAGCCTGCCCTGGCCGCGCGATAGCAGAGATCGATGTCCTCGCAGTAGTGCCGGTAGCCCGCGTCCCAGCCACCGAGCTCGTCCAGCATCGTCCGCCGCATGAGGAGGAAGGCGCCGAGCATCCACTCGGCGGGCACGGGTTCCGTCGGCCGCTCGTCGAGCTCGTAGTGCTCGCGCTGCGTCTCGTACGGTGGACGGAGACGGCGCAGTGGCGTCCGCCGCACGAGCGTGCCGCGGACCGTGGGGAAGCGTCGCCGCGACGGCTGCCAGCTGCCGTCGGGCCAGCGCAGCTGCGGGCCGGCGATCCCGCAGCGGGGATGTGCGTCCGAGAAAGCAGCGAGCGTCGCGACCGCGCCCGGCTCGGCGATCGCATCCGGGTTCACGTTCAGCACGTACTCGCCCGACGTGGCGGCGACGCCGAGGTTCACGTTCGCGGCCAGCGTCAGCGGCCGCGGGTTGTCGAGGACGCGCACGCCGGCCGGCACGCCGTCGGCCGACCCGGGCAGGTTGGCGACGACCACGAGCTCGTCCACCTGCGCGACGAGCGGCGGGAGCGACCGGGTCAGCTCGTTCGCGTGCCCGTGCGAGACGACGACGGCCGACACGCTCACGCGCCGAGTACCTCCCGGTAGACGGCGAGCGTCCGCTCGGCCGTCGCGCGCCAGGTGAACGCACGCGCCCGATCGAGCCCGGCCGCCGCGAGCCGCTCGCGCTGGGCGAGCGCCGTGCGGATCCCGTCCGCGAGGCGGCCGTCCTCGACGACCACGGCCGCTCCTCCGGCGACCTCGACGAGCGCGGGATCGGGGACCGTGACGACCGGAGTGCCGGATGCCATCGCCTCGAGCACGGGGAGCCCGAAGCCCTCGAAGCGGCTCGACTGCACGAGGCACGCCGCTCCGCGGTACAGCTCGGCGAGCCGCGCGACGTCGACGTACCCCTCGAGCCGGGCGCCGCCGCGGCGGAGCTCGTCGGCGAGCGCAGCGTCCTTCTCCGGGCCGACGACCACGAGCGGCAACCGGACCTCCGCGGCCGCCTCGAGCGCGGCGAGTTGATTCTTCCGCGCCTGGATCGCGCCCACCGAGAGCACGTAGTCATGCGCCCCCGATCCCGGCGAGAAGACGGGATCGACCCCGTTCGGGGTCACGACGACGCGCTCGGCCGGCACGCCGTAGAGCTCGACGAGATCGGCTTTCGTGCGCTCCGAGACGGTCAGGACACGCGCGGCGCCGCGTACGGCCCGGGGGACGACGCGACGGAAGACGAGACGGTCCTTCACGCTCATCAGCGACGGCTCGCGCGCGAACGACACGTCGTGAACGGTCACGACGCACGGGCACGGCGAGCGCAGCGGGAGGGCGTGCTGCGTGTGAGCGAGGTCGGCGCCGAGACGGCGCAGAGCGCGCGGGAGCGACCACGCCATGCGGAGCACCTGCGAGCGTGCAGGCAGCGCGTGCGGCTCGATCCCCTCGGGCACGAGCTCCGGGTGCCGCGTCACCGCGACGATCCGCAGCTCGGCGTCCGGCGCGAGCGGCGCGAGCTCGCGCAGGAGGTTGAGCGCGTAGGTCTCGTCGCCCGTTCGCCGGCGGCCGAGAACGTCGGCGTCGAACACGACGGTGTTCACGTCAGTGTCCGCCAGAGGTCGACGACGGCGTCGGCCGACCTTCGCCACGTGAAGGACCGCGCGCGCTCGAGACCCGCCCTCGACAGCTCGTCGCTCCGCGCGATCGCCTCCGCGATGCCTCCCGCGAGCGCCGAGACGTCCGTCGGTTCGACGAGGACCGCAGCCCCGCCGGCGACCTCCTCGAGCGCCGTTCCGCGCGAGGTCACGACCGGCGTCCCGCACGCCATCGCCTCGAGCACGGGCAGACCGAAGCCCTCGTACAGAGACGGGTACACGAGGCAGCGTGCGCCCCGGTAGAGCGCGGCGAGCTCGGAGTCCGGCACCTCGCCGACCCAGCCCTCGACGTCGACCCCACCCCAGCCGCGCGCTCCGACGACGCGGAGATCGACGCCGGCCGAGCGCGCAGCTTCGACTGCGCGCCGCAGGTTCTTCCGCGGCTCGAGCGTGGCGACCGCGAGAACGTAGTCGGCAGCCACGCGCGGCCCCTCCGGTGTGAAGATCTCGTCCACCCCGTTCGGAATCACCGTGATGCGCTCGGTCGGGACGCCCGCGAGCTCGACGGTCTCGTCGCGCGTGAACTCCGAGACCGCGACGACCGCGTCGGCGGCGCGCAGCACGCGCCCGAGGCCCGCGCTCCCGTAGAGGCGGTGCCAGCGCGGGAACGCCTCGGGCGCGCGCAGGATCGCGAGGTCATGCACCGTCAGCACGGTCGGCACGGCGGAACGGGACGGGCCGCGAAAGGTCGTGCAGTGCAGGAGGTCGGCGCCTGCCGCCGCGTGCCGGAGGCCTCGCGGGTACCAGAACGCGTCGCGGACGACGCTGGAGCTGCGGCCTGCACCGCCGAAGCTCACGAGCTCGAGCTCGACGTCAGGGCTCCCGCGCAACGCGTCGACGAGACCGCGAACGTGCCGCGCGGTGCCCGCGCGCGTCTGCACGAGCGGGGAGATGTCGACCGCGACCTTCACGAGCGCGCGGCCGCTCGAACAGCGTCACGGGTCGTCGCGTACGGCAGGAGGGAAAGCGCAGCTTCCACGTCGCACCAGCGGTAGACGTCGTGCTCCGCGTCGAGGGTCGGCTCCCACCCGTCCGGGGCATCGGCGAGGAAGGCATGCACCGTGACCGTCTCGATGCCAGGCCCGTAGCGAGCGCGGATCGCAGACGGGTCGTCGAGGAGCGAGTACGACAGCGAGATCGGAAGCCTCTCGACCTCCGCACGGAGGCCTGTCTCCTCGAGGAGCTCGCGCTCCGCGGCCTGCTGCGGAGTTTCCTCCGGCTCGAGCCCGCCCGCGACCAGGCTCCAGTACCCGAGACGCTCGGGCGCGCGGCGCAGCACGAGGAGCTCGTCGCCGCGACGCACGACGACCACGATCTCCTGATCGCCTCTCAGCACCGCGCCGCCTCGTACCCCGCGAGGAAGACCTCTCCGACCGCACGCCAGGAGAACGACCGCGCATGCTCGAGCCCGAGCTCCGCCAGGCGCCCCCGCTCCGTCCGGGCCTGCTCGATCGCGGCCGCGAACGCCGCCGGATCGTCGGGGTCCGCTCGGAGCGCCGCACGCCCGCTCGCCTCGTCGAGCGAGGCGTGCGCGGAGGCGACGACGGGCGCACCGCACGCCATCGCCTCGAGCACGGGGATCCCGAAGCCCTCGAAGCGAGACGGGTACGCGACGACCTCCGCGCCGCGGTAGAGGCGGGCGAGCTCGGCGTCCGAGACGTACCCGAGCCGACGAATTCCCGGGCCGTCGAGGAGCGGCTGCTCGCCCCAGCCTTCCCCGCCCACGACTGCGAGCTCCATGCCGGCGAGGAGGCGCTGCGCCTCGACGAGCGCCTGCAGGTTCTTGCGCGGCTCGAGCGTCGCGACCGTGAGCACGTACGGCGCTCCGAGATCGGCGGCCGGGCCGTCCGGCCGGTAGACGTCCTTCGGAGCCGGATGCGCCACCCGGATCCGGTCCGGCGCGACCCCGAGCGTCTCCGCGACGTCGCGGCCCGTGTACTCCGAGTTGACGAACACGACGTCGCAGCTTCGCGCGGCGTTTCGGTACTTGCGGCCGTGCATCGCCCGCGTGCGCGCCGTCGTCCACTCCGGGTGATGGATCGGGACGAGGTCGTGGATCGTGGTCGCCCGCACCCCACGGCGCTGGGGCGGGTACATCCAGTCCGAGAAGTGGAGGACGTCGAGCTCTCCGAGGAAGCGTTCGGCGACCGGGTGGCCGAGACCGCTCCACGCCGTCCGCACGGCGTGGGAGAAGGGGACGGGCCACGTCCGCAGCTCGACTCCGACGCCCGCGAGCGCCTCGGCGATGCGGCCCGGGCCGCGGATACTCGTGGGTGCGAAGGCGACGATCTCGTGCCGCCCCGCCGACGCCTCGGCGAGGCCGCCGAGCGAGCCCTGGATGTAGTTCCCGATCCCGAGCAGCGGGTGGCTGAGCGGGCTGACGTCGAACGCGATCTTCATCTCCGCGAAGGCGTATAGAGGAAACGGTTGAAGTGCGCACCCAGGCGGCGCGGGTCCGGGTTCCCGCCGGCCGTGACCTCGGCCGGTACGGCCGTGGGCGACACCGTGTACACGATCCGGCAGTCCGTCGTCCCCGGCCGCGCCGCGACGGGCACGCTCAGGGCGACGGGGCCGTTGCCGCGCAGGCGCGCTCGCCCGAGCACACGACCGTTCGCGCGGGCGACGACGGTCTGTGGCTCGAGGAAGAGCCTGTCGTCGCTCGACAGCGAGACGGTGAGGCGACCGGACCGGCAGCGCCGCCGCGTGTACGTGACCGTCGGCCCGGACCAGGTGTCCTTCGGGTACAGCCCGGTGATGAGAGACGCCGAGACGAGCGGCGGGCGTACGCGCCAGAGCGTGATCCCCCAACCCTTGTCGCGCGCGAGTGGACGGCCGTCGGGCTCGAACGAGGAGTCCGCGAGCAGGTACCGGTCGCGTACGGGCCTCCCGTCCTCGAACGTCACCCGCCCCGAGCGCGGGTCGACCCGGACCGGCGTCTCCGGCAGTCCGCCCGGGGTCGGGTCGGTGACGTAGTACACGGGCCCGAGCGCCCGGTTGAAGAACTCGTTCTGGTTCACCGTGAAGCGGTCCGTCCTTCCCGTCCACAGGAACGCGGCCCGCGCTCCGCTCGGCAGCGTCGCGTCCACCCAATCCCGGTCGGCGCGTGCGGATGCCCTGGAACAGCGCGCCGCGCGAGAACTGCTCGAACCCGTGCGTGCCCCACCAGATCGGCCTGACCGCAAGGATCCAGAGGCCGAGCACGAGCAGCGGGAGGACGAGCGCATACCGCCGCGGGACGAGGAGGAACGCCGCGGCGAGGCGCGACCGCGAGAGCCGCCGCGGCGGGCCTGATCCAATCGTGTCCGATCCGGTCCTGGAGAGACCAGAAGGGGAGCAGCATCAGCGTGTCCGTGATCGCCGACGTCGTCAGGAAGCGATCGAAGGGGATCGCGAGCACGACGCCGCGCGGACACCGCGGCCGAGATCGCCGCGAGCACCGGCGGCCGCGGAGCGCCCCGCTCGATCCAGGCCAGGAGCGCGATGCAGAAGAGCGGAGCGACGTAGAACATGTTCCGCTCCTCGATCCGGTCGGAGAACTCGGACGCGAACGCCGCGACGATCGCGAGGACGCACACGGTCAGCGACACCGTCGCCGCGAGGAACGCCTGCAGGCGCGCGTCGAGCGTTCGAGCGCGCACGACGAGCACGATGAGCGCCGCGAGCGGGACGACGAGGACGTAGAGCGAGAGCTCCGCGACGTGCCACCAGAGGTAGCGGAGCACCTGCCCCGCGTCGTAGCTCCGGTCGCCTACGGGGGAGTAGGCGCCGAGCAGGCCGCCCGAGAGGATCTCGGCGACGAGGACGACGACGGCGCCGCCGGCCGCGATTCCGTAGAGCCAGCCGTACCGCACGATCGTCGCGCGCACGCCCCGCCGCTCGAAGACCGCCAGGACGAGCGGAGCGGCGAGGATCGCGGGCGCGAGGGCGACCGCCTGCACGCGGGTCCCGAAGGCCACGGCCACGAGCCCGAACAGGAGCACGACGAGGAGCGGAGAGGGGCGCTCGAGGACGCGCACGAGCACGAGGGCGACGAGGAGGAACAGCGGGTAGAAGGCGTTCTCCGTCATCACGGTCCCGGTGTACGCGAGCGAGGGAACGGCGACCGCGAGCAACGCGGCGAGGAGCGCGAGCCGGTCGGACACGACCCGCCGGGCGAGGAAGAACGCGGGGAGAGCGGCCAGTGACATGAGGAAGGAGTTGAGCGTCTTCACGGCCGCGTACGCCTGCGGCAGGTTGTCGAAGAGCGCGTACGCGGGGCTGATCAGGAGCGGATAGACCGGGCTGTAGCCGGGATGCGGCTGGTCGCGGAGGAGCGGCTTGCCCGCCGCGGCGAACCCGCGCGCGAGCTCGGACCAGATGACCTCGTCGACCATGATGAACGGCGCGA
The DNA here is from genome assembly GCA_963831285.1 of uncultured Gaiellaceae bacterium. Taxonomy (GTDB): domain Bacteria; phylum Actinomycetota; class Thermoleophilia; order Gaiellales; family Gaiellaceae; genus GMQP-bins7. The sequence goes on from CAWHPO010000005.1 coordinate 86,900, forward strand.
CGAGACCCCTGGCCAGGAGCGCGCGGGCGCTCGTGGAGGCGATCACGATGGCCGCCAGCCAGGCCCAGGTCGGAATGCTGCGGAGCGCTCTACCCAAGCTCGACCTCGGCGAGGCGTCGGGCGATCTCTCTCGCCTCGGCCGAGTCGGCCGAGATCCCGACGTCTGCCGCGGCAGCCGTCACCTCGTGGAGGACGGCGTCGTCGACCGCGGCGCCGCCCAGCGTGCGCTCGAGCGCCGCGACGTACAGCTCGGCGACACGGTCGACGTCGTGCTCGCGCCGAGCGAGAGCGGCCGCGCTCGCGCTCATCGCCTCCCGTACGTCCCGCCGCGTGGCCAGGAGCTCGAGCCCCGCGGTCAGCGTCGCGACCTCGTTGCCGTCCGGAGGGACCTTGAGGGCGACGTCGTCCGGGAGCTCCGCGAACCAGCCGACGTCGCTCACGACCAGCGGCTTGCCGAGCGAGAGCCCGCGGACGACGCTGCCCGACGTCTCGCCCATCGTCGGGTGTCGCAGGTTCACGACGACGTCGCTGCCGGCCATGAGCGCCCACAGACGTCTCTCGTCGACCCACTCCTCCCGCACGACGCCGTCTTCGTCGAGCCCGAGCCGCTGCAGCCTGCGGTCGAGGTCGAACCCGGGCGAGGTCGCTCCGACGAGGAGCAGCGTCACGTCCCCGTGCGTCCGCCGCAGCGCCGCCGTCGCGCGCAGGAGCTCGGGAATCCGCTTGCTCGCGTTCACGACGCCGAAGCAGCCGATCACGACCCCCGGCGCAACTCGTTCCGCTGCGACGTCGGGCGCCGGCCACGCTGGATGGGGCACGACCGCGATGGGCCCTTCGAAGCCGGCAGCGCGCGCCCGGTCGCGGACGTAGCGCGAGTGCACGACGAGCCCCGTCGCGTGCTCGAGGACGTAGCTCGCGAGGGGGAAGTCGAGCGCCCGGCTCTCCCACAGGGGCGGCACGCGCTTGTCGATGACGCCGTACCCGAGCAGGCGGCCGACGACCCCGTGCTCGCGCTCGAGCAGGTCGAGGTACGCAGCGCGATTCCCGCGCCCGAGCGTCACCCCGGCGACGAGGTGGTGCAGGCCGAAGTCGTGGAGCGCGACGACGCCGGGCTCGCGAGCGAGCGCGTCGACGATCCAGCCGTGCGCGTCCGGGTTGTTGCCGACGTGGTAGAGGGAGACGTCTGCCCCACGCGGTGGCCGCCTGGCGCCGCGGCGAACGACCGTCACGTCGGCCCGCGCCGCGAGCGCGGGGAGCAGGAGCGCGCTGTAGTCGGCGATCCCCGAGCGCTCCGGCGGCATGGGGCTGACGTACGCGACTCTCACGAGAGCAGCCTCTCGATGCAGCGATCCCACGTCACCCCGCGCGCGAGCTCGCTGCCGGCGCGACCGAACGCTGCGGCCTCCTCGGGATGCTCGCGCAGCCAGCCGAGCGCGCGGGCGACCTCCGTCGCCTCCGGCGAGACGACGAGGCCGGTGCTGCCGTCCGAGACGACCTCGAGCGGCCCGCCTGCGTCGGTGGTCGTGACGACCGGCTTCTCCGAGAGGAACGCCTCGAGCGGGACCATGCCGTAGTCCTCGTCCACCGGGCGCGTAGTAGACGGCGAGGCAGCGGCCGTAGAGGTCGGCGAGCTCCGCTTCGCCGATCCGGCCCGTGAAGCGGGCGCGCCCGTCGAGGCCGCGGTCGCGCGCGAGCCGCTCGAGCCGCTCGCGATCCGGGCCGTCGCCCGTGATCACGACCTCGAGCGCCGTCTCGCTCGCCGCCGCCTCGATGAAGGAGGTCGATCCGCTTCGCGCGGTCGAGCCGGTTCACGGAGAGGACGAAGTTCCCGTACCCCTCGCAGCGGTAGTCGAGCTCCTGCGGCGGGTGCGGAAGCACCTCCGCCTCCAGGCCGGTCGACGCCTCGAGCCGTGCGGCGACGTTGCGCGAGACGGCGAAGAGGCGCGAGGCCTCGCCGAGCGCGACGCGGTCGAGGTCCTGCACCTTCCGGCGCAGCGCGCGCTCCTCCGGCGAGTCGCCGAACTGCCCGAGCGGCGGTCCCGTCCAGCTCGTACGCCTGGCGGAACTGGTGGACGAGCCACACGCGCTTCTCGGCGTGGCGCACGAGATAGGACGGAAACTTCGTCGCCACGACGACGTCGATCCTTCCGGCCGTCCACCTCGTCGAGGTCGAGCAGCCGCCACAGGAACGCCTGCGTGAGGACGCGCGTGCCGGGATACCACTTGAACGGAACGGAGACGAGGTCTGCCTCGTGGTCCCGAGCGCGGAGCTCCTCGACGAGCTGATCCGTGAAGATCTCGACGCCCCCGTACGCGAACGGCACCTGCGGCCTGCAGACGGCGACCCTCATGGCCGGCTGCGCATCCGGCGCGCGACGAAGGTGGCGCCCTGGTACCCGTAGCACGTCTGCGCGAACCAGGTGGCCGCGCTCCGACCGATCGCGGGGACCCGCAGGAGTCGTTCCGCCGATCCGCCGTCCCGCCATCTCCTCGTACCCGTCGGCCTGCTCGACGCGGCGAACGAGGAGGCCCGGAGCGGGCGAACGCCCACAGGTAGGCGTAGAGCGTGTGCACGTGCTCGTTGATCCCGTACTCGAGCTCCTCTGCCTGGTCCGGAGCCCGGCCGGAGCGGTAGACGGCGCGCGTCCCCTCGTTCAGCGCGACGACGCTCCCGCCGTGGCGCGTCACGCGCGCCATCTCGCCGACCATGCGGCGGAGGTCGAGGGCGTGGTGCAGCGTGGCGACGCAGTACGTGACGTCGAACGCCTCGTCCGCGAACGGAAGGCTCTCGCCGTCGGCCTGGACCCGGAGGAACGGCCCGACCTCCTGCTCGTAGAAGGCGCCGCGCCCCAGCCCGATGTTCGGGTCGGCGAGGATGTCGGTGCCCACGTAGGTGCAGCCGGCCGCGACGACGTGGGGTGCGCCCCAGCACTTCGCCGCACCCACCTCCAGAACGCGCATTCCGGGCTCGAGCAGATCGAGGAGCAGCCCGAACGAGTGCTCGTTCGCCTTCCACGTGAGGTCTTCCCAGCCGAGATCGCGGGTCAGGTAGGGCAGCGCGGCGTCGACGGCGTCGTCGGGCTCGTACCAGCCCTGGGCGCGGGCCATCGCCGCCCAGCCATCGACCTCCCGAGCCTTGGCGGAAACGCCGGGGACGGTCTCGTCGAGGAGACGCGGGATGCCGTCGGCCACCGAGAACGTCCGGCCGCAGCCGCGGCAGCGCAGCTCGTCCCCATCTGCGATGTCCGGCGCGAGCGGGAATCGCACTCGCGATTCCCGCTCTTGCGCAAGACCTACCTCGAGCCGGCCGCGACAGGTCGGGCAGCGGAGAAGCTCGAGGCCCGGCCGCGCGGCGACGACGCTCACGGGCTCTCCGTCGTCCCGCGCGCCTCTTCGAGCTCCGCGCGGAGACGGTCGACCTGCTCCTGGAGGTCGTCGAGCAGGCGAAGCGCCGCGGCGTTGAACGAGCGCTGGTCGTAGGCGAGAGGCTCGACGTACCAGCGCATGAGCTTGCGCAGGATCGCCTTGACGGGGGTGCCGATGCCTCCGCGCACGCCCGGACGCAGGCGGAGCGAGCGATCGGCCGACACCGGCCACAGACGCTCGGCCTCGGCTCGGGCGGCGTCGCGGTCGTGCGGGTCGCCGACCGCCCCGCCGGGATCGGCTCCCGAGCGGCGGACCTCCTCGCGGAGGAGCCGAAACAGCTCCTCCACGTCGACGGAGCCTTCGGGCGACGGGAGATCGGTGGACGAAAACCCTGCATAATCGCCATTTTTGGCGTCATCGGCGGGCATCGGGGCATTCTAGCCGGGGTGCAGGCGGTCGAATCGACCGCCCAGGATCGGCCAGTAGGCTGCGACTGTGCGCGTCGGCATCTCTCTCCTCACGCTCGCCCCGGGCGACCACGGTGGCTCGGAGACGTACGTGCGCCAGCTCCTGCGGTCGCTCGCGCGGAACGGGTCGCTCGACTACGCGGTCCTCGTGCCGGCCCGCGCGCGCGACGCAGCCGAGGGCCTGCCCGCGATCGAGGTCAAGGATCCGCCCGTCGGCAAGCGCGGCCCGCTCCGCATCGTGCTGACCGCGCTACAGGCCCGGCGTACGAAGGAGGTCGGCGACCGGCTCGCAGGAATCGACGTCGTCCACTACCCCCTCACCATCCCCTCGCCGCGGGTGCAGGTCCCGACCGTGGTGACCCTGCACGACGTGCAGCACCGCGATCTGCCGGAGTTCTTCGGGCCTGCACGTCGGTCGTTCAGACGGCTCGCATACGACCGGGCGGCGCGCGCGGCGGAGGCGGTGGTCGTCACGAGCGAGTTCGTACGCGGGCGTGCCGTCGAGGCGCTCGGGCTCGACTCCGGGCGAATCCGCGTGATCCCGCACGCGATCGACCACACCGTGTTCTCGCCCGGCCCCGAGGAGCCCGAGCCGCTCGTCCTGTACCCCGCGCGGCCGTGGCCGCACAAGAATCACGCGCGCCTGTTCCAGGCGTTCGCGACCCTGCGCGAGACGCGGCCGCAGCTGCGACTCGTTCTGACCGGCGGCGGCCTCGAGCGGCTCGAGCCGCTGCCCGACGGCGTCGAGAACCTGGGCGCGGTGCCCGCCGCCCAGCTCGTGTCGCTGTACCGGCGGGCGGCATGTCTCGTGTTTCCCAGCCTGTACGAGGGCTTCGGCCTGCCGCCGCTCGAGGCGATGGCGTGTGGCTGCCCGGTCGCCGCCTCGAGCGCAGGCGCCATCCCGGAGGTCTGCGGAGATGCGGCCGTCCTGTTCGACCCCACCGACGTGGACGCGATGGCTGCGGCGATGCTGGAGGCGGACAGCCGCCGCGACGAGCTCCGGGAGCTCGGGCTCGCGCGTGCCGCGCGCTACACGTGGGACGAGACCGCCCGGCTGCACGAGGACGTGTATCGCGAGGTCGCAGTGAATCACCCCGGCTGAAGATGGTTGATGCCATGAGATCGCCATCTCCGGGGCGTGAGCTGGCCGCTCCGGGGCGCGACGGGAGAGCGGTGGTGAGGCTCGACGCCTCGACGCCGCTCTCCCGTCGCGAAGCGCACGCCCGACGCCAGGCCGCTGCGCGGCCTGCGTCCGGGCGGAAGCGGCCCGGACGCGCCAGCTCGCGCATCCGGACGCGCGAGATCGTGGCGTCAACCATCTGACGTGCGGGTCGGCATCAGCCTCCTCACGCTCGTCCCACGGATCTCGGGCGGCAGCGAGACGTACGCCCGCGAGCTCGTCCGCGCTCTCGGGACCGTTGGGGCCCACGAGTACCGGGTGCTCCTGCCCCGTATCGCGCCGGACGTCGAGGGCCTCCCGAGCGAGGTGGTGGACGACTATCGCGCGTCGCACTCGATGCCGGGCCGGATGCTCGCGATGGCGGAGGGCGTCGTGCGCGGGCGACGGCTCCGCTCGCGACTGGCAGGCCTCGACGCCGTGCACTTCCCGCTCACCGTGATGATCCCGCCGATCAGCAGCCCGCCCGCGGTGACGACCGTGCTCGACCTGCAGCACGCGTTCCTCCCGCAGTTCTTCTCGCGGGCCGAGCGCCTCTATCGGCGTGCGGCATACGGCTCTGCCGTACGCCGCAGCGCGCTCGTGATCACGATCTCGGAGCACGCCGCCCGCGCGCTCGTCGAGCGCCTGGGGGTCCCCGAGAGCCGCGTCCGCCCGATCCACCTCGGGATCGACCACACGGTGTTCCGGCCGGGCGAGGAGGCGCGAGGGCGTTTCCTCGTGTACCCCGCACGCGGGTGGCCGCACAAGAACCACGCACGGCTGTTCGAAGCGTTCGCAGTCCTGCGCGCGCGGCATCCGGAGCTGGAGCTCGTCCTCACCGCCTACGAAGGGTCGACGCCCGCGGGCGTGCGTTCGCTCGGGCACGTGCCCCGCGCGGATCTCGTCCACCTCTACCGCACGGCCGCCGGCCTCGTCTTCCCGAGCGAGTACGAGGGCTTCGGCCAGCCGCCGCTCGAGGCGATGGCCTGCGGGTGCCCCGTCGCGTGCTCGAACGCGGGCTCGCTCCCGGAGGTGTGCGGCGACGCTGCGCGGCTCTTCGATCCGACGTCGGTCGAGGCGATGGTGGAGGCGGTCGAGGAGATCCTCGCCCGTCCGACCGAGTGGGGCGCGCGTGGGATCGAACACGCGGCCCAGTTCTCGTGGGAGAGGACCGCCCGTGCCCACGACGCCGTCTACTCCGAGCTCGCAGACATCTAACGTTCGCGCGCGATGCCGCCGAGCCTCACCGACCGGCTGCGGGCCGCGCCTCCCGGGATCCACGGCGAGGGCGACGAGTACTGGGGCCTCGCGTGGCCCGCGCTCGAGTGGCTCGAGGGCGAGCTCGGAGAGGGCATGGCGACTCTCGAGACGGGCTCGGGAGCGAGCACGATCGTGTTCGCGGGAGCCGGAACGGAGCACGTCGCGGTCACCCCCGACCCCGCCGAGGAGACGCGCATACGCCACGCCTGCGACGAGCTCGGCATCCCGAGCGGACGCGTCTCCTTCGAGGTCGGCTTCTCTCACGACGTCCTCCCACGACTTCCGGAACGGCCCCTCGACCTCGTCCTCCTCGACGGAGCGCACGGCTTCCCCTACCCGATCCTCGACTGGTGGTACGTCGCCCCTCGGGTCGCGGTCGGCGGCCGGATCCTCCTGGACGACGCGTACCTGCCGCCCGTCACGGCGGTCGTCGACCACGCACGCGAGTCTCCGGCCTGGGAGGTCGAGCGCGCGGTCGGCTACCGCACGGTCGTCGTGCGCAAGCTCGCGGACGAGCTCCCGCCCTTCGACTGGGAGGGCCGGCGGCTCGGCGGCCGCATGACCTTCCGCTACCTCCCGCCCGCCGAGCGGGCGGTCGCGTCCACGAGGCATCGACTCTTCAGCACGAAGGCCGGCCTCGCGCTCGTCGGCCTCTACCGGCGCGGGTCCGGTCTGCGCTGGCGCAAGACCGGCTGATACAAAGAGCCCGATTCAAAATGAGCAGCCATGTCGCCGGGCTGCGCTGGGCGGCACGAGGCGGCGTCCTCAGTCGCGTCCATATCTGCTTGATATGGCCGCTCCCTGCGTCCTTGCCTCGCACCACCCAGCGCACCCCGTCGACGGGTGATCATCCTGAACCGAGCTCTTACCGCAGCGCGCGGAGGTAGCTCCAGCTCACGACGAGCGGTCTCGGGCGGATCAGCGCGAACAGGGCCACGTACAGCGCGAGACCGAGAACGCCCGCGCCCAGACCGCCCAGGATCGCGGCGGGCGGGGCGAACGCCGCGAGCGTGATGGCCGCGACCACCGCCGCGGCAGCCCCCACGCCACGCGCGGTGGCGATCAGAGCGCCGAGCTCCATGAGCAACGCGCCGAGCATGACGACCGTCGAGCAGGCGAGCGCCAACGCCAACCCGTTCAGGTCGAGCAGCCGGACGCCCGCCCACGCGAGCGGTATCTGCAGGGCGAGCGCCCCCAGCGCGATCCAGGGAAGGCCTCGCGTGCGCCCCGCGACGAACGCCAGGGGGAAGGCGATCGCCACGCCGACGGCAGCGACGATCCACGGTGTCAGCGCGACGACGAGGTGGCCCAGGTCGGCGCCGACCTCTCCCCCGTACGAGGAGCCGAGAACGGCGTTGACGACTCGTCCTCCCGCGACGGCGAACGCACCCGCGGCAGCTCCCGCGATGACGAGCGCCAGCCAGGACGCCGAGACGACGTGCCGGACGGTCTGGACGGCCGAGAAGTCGCCGCGTGCGAGCGGAACGGCCGTGACGAGACCGAGGGAACCGGCGGTGATGTTCACCACGGAAGCTGCGGCCAGGTAGCCGTACACGAACGTGGTCGTCGCTCCCGCCCCGACATGGGCCGCAAACGGAAGGGAGACGACGTAGACGAGCTGGAGCGCGATGGGAAGTGCGGCCCCGACGGCGAACTCGCCGATCCGCGCGTGGAATGGGCGGCCGCGCGGTCGTATCGCAGCGGGCGGCATGCGCGAGCCGAGAGCTCGGATCGCAAGCCAGCTCGCCGGCACCAGGAGCGCGATGGCGCTGTACAGCGCCGCTCCCCAGCCGACGACGACGATCCCGTCTGCCTCGGCACGCGTGACGATCAGCGCCAGCCCGGCGATGCTTCCCGCCGCGTAGCCGAGTGCGGCCGTTCCGTAGTCGTCCAGTGCAGCGAGGCCGCTCGCGGCGAGGCCGGCGAACAGCTGCAGGACCGCCGCGGGCACCATCCAGCGCAGCGCCTCGGCCGCGACCTGCTTGGCGGCGTCGGACTGGTACCCGGTGAGGACGTCCCCGATCGGGTTCGCCCACAGCTCGGCCGCTAGCACCAGAGGAATCGCGAGCACCACCACGGCAGCCGCATACCCCGCGAGCTCGCCGGCGAGCTGCCCCGCCAAAGCCGCGCGCCCGAGTCGCGGCAGGACGGCGACGCGGATCGCCTGGGCCGCGACGACGATGACGATGAAGACGCCGTACGCAGCGAGGAGACCGTCGGTCTCGGTCGAGCGTCCGAAATCCCGGGCGACGACGACCCCGTTGAGCGCAGCGGCACTCGAGACGACGAGCAGGGAGAGCGCGGTGACCAGCCCTCTGCTGAGCGAACCCGAGCCGGACGTGTCTGTACGCTTGCCCACCGACGCGGAAGCGTACGGACCATGCCGAACGACACTCTCTGGACAGGCAGCACGCTCGACGATCTCCGCAGCGAGTTCGCCGACCTCTACCGCGATCGCACGGTCCTCGTGACCGGCGCCGACGGCTTCATGGGGTCCCACCTGACCGAGGCCCTCGTCGAGCTCGGCGCCACCGTGCACGCATTCGTCCGCGCGACCTCGAGCGGCGCGCTCAACAACATCGGCCAGCTGCGCGGGCGGCTCAAGGTGCACTTCGCCGACCTCACCGATCGCACCTCGGTCGACTACCTCCTCCGCGAGCTCAAGGAGACCGCGCCGGACCGTCCGTACGTCTTCCACCTGGGCGCGCAGGCCCACGTCGGGGAGTCGTGGCACCGGCCGTACGAGACCGTCGCGGCGAACGTCCTCGGGACGCTGAACCTGCTCCAGTCGGTCGTCGACCTCGAGCTCGAGGTCGAGAAGTTCGACACCGCCGGCACGTCGGAGGAGTACGGGAACGTCCGCGAGTCGGTCACGGACCATCACGACTTCGACGAGGCGGGCGGGCTGATCCTCCACGAGCGCTCGCCGATCAACCCGAAGTCGATCTACGCGACCTCGAAGGTGGCCGCGGACTTCCTGACGATGAACTACTTCGACGCCTTCGGCATCCCCGGGGTCGTCACGCGGATGTTCAACAACTACGGGCCGCGCCAGAACCCGCGCTACGTGACGGGCACGATCATCACCCAGGCGCTGACGCGCGACGCGATCGAGCTCGGCAACCTCGAGCCGCTCCGCGACTTCTGCTACTGCACGGACGGGGTTCGCGGTCACCTCACGGTCGCCGCGAAGGGAACGCCGGGGGACGTCTACGTCTACGGCCAGGGCGAGAACATCTCGATGCGGGACTGGGCAGACCTGATCATCGAGCTCGGCGTCGAGCACGGCTACTGGCCGGACGACCGCCACGTGAGCTCGGTCTCGGGTCGGTTCCGCCCGGGCGGCAGCGACGTGCTCGCGCTCCGGGTCGGCCACGAGAAGCTCACCGCCGAGACGGGCTGGCAGCCCTGCGTGTCGTGGGCGGAGGGCGTCCTGCAGACGATCCGCTGGTACGCGGAGAACCGCGACCGCTGGATCGGCCGCGTCGACTGGATCCCGACGCCGGCTCCCGCGCTTCCGAGCTAGGAGGTTGGCTCAGTCCTGCACGTCGAGCGTGCAGAGGTACGCGAAGTCCTTCTGGCTCTGGGTCGGGGCGTTCTCCCAGAGGAACACGACGCGCCGGTGCAGGTCGAGCAGCGCGCTCGCCGCCTCCGGCGACATGACGCGCGTGTAGTCCTCGTACACGCGCCGAGCGTCTTGCTCCGAGCTCCCGAGGGCGATCGTCAGGCGGTTGCTCTCGACCGTCGTCCGGAGCGCACCGCGTCCGGCGCTCTCGGCGACCGGGTCGTCGGTGACGGTCTCGAACGGAGTGGAGCGCTCGGTCAGGCACGTCTGCACTCGTTCGCGCGCGGAAGGCCCTGGGCTGACCGCGGTGCGAGCGACTCCGGCGACGAGCTGCGCGAGGAGGAGGACGCCGACGACCGCGAGGCCGATGCGCAGCCAGCGGCGCTCGGCCGGCGTGGGCTGCGCCGTGCCGGTCGCGCTCACCAGTAGAGGAAGGGGAGCAGGGCGAGGGCGGTGGCGGCGAGGGCGGCGGCGAGCACGATGCCGAGCAGACGGCGACGCGCGAGCAGGTCCACGGCGAATCCGAAGCACAGCGCGAACGCCGGAGCGGCTGCGAGCGCGTACGTGCCCTTGATCGTGTCGCCGTCGCTCGTCGGGTACGCGACGGCGAGGTAGAGCACCGACGCGACGGCCGCGAGCGGCGGGAGAGCGACGATGAGCCTGCCCACGTCCTCCCGCGGGCGCGTGACCGCCAGCCCGAGCAGCGCGACCAGCCCGACGAGAGCGAGCGCAGTCGGCAGGAGGCCGAGTGCGCTCTGGCGCACGAGCCTCGCGTCGATCGCGTCCGTTCGGTCACTGCGTCCCGGCCCCCAGGCCCAGATGCCGAAGTAGTCGCCCCAGGTCTCCGCGTACAGAACGGGGATGAACCGGTCGTTGAACTGTCCCTGCCACGGGTGGAACACGATGGCCGGGTAGCGGGCGTCGACGTAGAACTCGAGGGGTCGACGCGCGAGGACGAAGCGGTTCTCCTGCGGGCGGTCGAACACCGGGTTCGAATACCGCGTCGCCTGGTGGGCGTACCACGGCGAGGGCACGACGGCGGCAAGTCCGAGCGAGACCACGAGGGCGACGAGCGCCGGGCGCCGCAGGCCCCGCTCGGTGAGGGCGACGGCGACGAGCACGGTCGCGGTGACGACGACCAGCCACAGGGACCACGCACGAACCAGCTGCCCCGCGCCCAGCAGCAGGCCGAGCGGAACGGAGAGGCGCCAGGAGTACGCCCTCCTCCGCAGCATCAGCGCGAGCATCAGGAGCGCGGCCGTCGTGATCAGCATCCCGAGCGGCTCGGGGTGGAACATCGCGCCCGCCTTGGCGACGACGGGGAAGAACGCGAAGAACCCGACCGCCGCGACCTGCAGGACGGGCCTCGACGGCCACAGCGTTCGTCCCAGGAGCAGGACGAGCACCGCGCTCGTGACCACGGCGATCGCGTTCACGAGCTGCCCGAGATGGTCCGGGTCGTGCAGGTCGAGGGCGCGCCCCAGGCTCCCGGCCAGGCCGGCGACGGCCATGTACCCCGGAGGCGTGTAGTACGCGCCCACGCCGTTCGGCGGCAGGGTGCCGTGATCGACGAGATCGCGCGCGTACGTGATGTACTCCTGCGCGTCGTAGCCGCCGATGGAGGGGTAGGCGAAGGCGTTGTGCACGGCGACGACCGCGAGGCCGGCGATGATCGCAGCGGCCGCGAGCGTCGCGACCCTGGCGCTCACCGGCCGGCTGCCGGCGGTCGACTTCGCCTCCGCGGCATCGACGGCCACTGCGGGAGCCTAGATGGTCGATGCCACGAGATCGCACCTCCGGGGCGCGGGCCGGCCGATGTAGGCGAAGTCGGCGCCCGTCGCGGCTTGTAGCCTTTTCCGGATGCGGATCCTGGTCACGGGCGGCGGAGGATTCCTCGGCTCGCACCTCGTCGAGCGCCTCGAGTCGGACGGCCACGACGTCGTCGCGGCCCGGAGTGCGGATCACGACCTGACGACGATGGACGACACCCGCCGGCTGTTCGACGACGTGGGCGCGGAGCTCGTGTTCCACCTCGCAGCGGAGGTCGGCGGCATCGGCGCGAACCGGGCGAATCCGGGGCGCTACTGGTTCGCGAACCTGACGATGGGCGCCAACGTCCTCGAGCAGGCCCGGCTCCACGAGACACCCAAGCTCGTCATCGTCGGGACCGTCTGCTCCTATCCGAAGCTCGCGCCCGTCCCCTTCTCCGAGCTCGACCTCTGGGACGGCTACCCGGAGGAGACGAACGCGCCGTACGGCGTCGCCAAGAAAGCTGTCCTCGTCGGTGCTCAGGGCTACCGGGAGCAGTACGGGCTCGACGCGATCTTCCTGCTCCCCACCAACCTGTACGGGCCGCGTGACAACTTCGACCTCGAGACGTCGCACGTGATCCCGGCGCTCATCCGGAAGATGGTGGAAGCGCACGACGAGGTCGTGCTCTGGGGCGACGGCTCTCCGACGCGCGAGTTCCTGTACGTCGACGACTGCGTCGACGCGCTCTGCCTCGCCGCGGAGCGCTACGACGGCCCAGCTCCGGTCAACATCGGCGCGAGCAAGGAGATCTCGATTCGTGACCTCGCGCACCTGATCGCGGATGTCACCGGCTTCGCAGGGGACATCCGCTGGGACACGGAGAAGCCGAACGGCCAGCCCCGGCGGAGCGTCGACGGCACGCGCGCCCGCGAGCTGTTCGGCTTCGAGGCTCGGACGCCGCTGCGCGAGGGGATCGAGCGCACCGTCGCGTGGTACCGCTCCGCGGTCGCCGGTGTCGCTACGCCGTAGGGCGCTCGGCGCGGCCCGGGCGGGCGGTCGCACGGTCGACTGGTTGCTGGAGCGCCCCCGCTGGGTGCTCGGCGCGCTCGTGGCCGCTCAGATCGCGGCGACGATCGCGCTCGGCCTCGACGTCGAGCACAACGGCTGGGTCTGGTTCCAGGGGGGAGACCAGATCGTCAACACGACCACGGGCTGGCTCGCCGGCCAGCGCATCCTCCCGCCCACCGAGGTCAGCTACGTGTGGCCGCTCCTGCAGACGCCCATCACGTGGATCACGGGGCCGACGTTCCTGCAGGCGATGCCGCTCATCGTCGTCTTCCAGGTGCTCGTCCTGGGGCCGATCGCGCTCTACTGCGTCTACGGGATCGCGTCGTACATCGGCGGACGCCTGCTCGGGTACTGGGCTGCGCTCCTCTGGGTCGTCGCGCCGTTCGCGGCGATCCCGCTCTTCGTCGAGCGCTACCACGAGAAGTGGACCGAGCAGTTCCTCCCGCAGGGGCTCGGACTCACGGCGATGCCCGACTACCCGTCGATGGTGCTCGTGCTCGCGGCTGCCCTGCTCGTCGTGCGGTCGCTCGCGGACGCGCGCGTCTGGGACGTCGCCCTGGCCGGGCTCCTCGCCGGAGCGGCAGGTGGACTGAAACCGCCGAACTACCTCTTCGTCGTCGGCGCGGTGCTCGCGTACCTCGTCGCGAGGCGGTGGAGCGGCAGCCTCGTGTTCGTCGTCGCGCTCATCCCGAGCATCTTGGTCGTCGCCTTCTGGAAGGACCGCGGGCTCGGGTACATCCCGGCCTTCGCACTCGACGAGACGCGGGTAGCGCTCGGGCCCAACATCCCGTGGTTGCATTCCGACCGCTACGTCCAGCTGGACTGGAAGCACTGGCGCGAGCAGATGGACGCGCTGCGCGAGTTCTTCTGGAGCGCCCGGCTCGCGCAGTGGGCGCCGCTCGCCGGCCTGCTCGCCGTGGTCCGCGTGCACCGGACGCCCGTCGCCGCCCTGCTCGCGGGCTGGCTGGGCGCCTTCATCCTCGTGAAGGGCTTCTCGGATCGGGCGAGCATCGAGGGGAACACCTTCTGGCGGCTGCTCATGCCCGCGTGGCCGGCCTACCTGCTGCTCGTCGCCTCGATCCCGCTCCTCCTCCCACGGCTGGCGCCGAGCCTCGGCGGGCGTCTCAAGCCGCCCACCAGCTCGCGGATCTCGCCGACGTGGGTCGGGGTCGCCATCGTGGTGACGTTGATCGTTCCTGCGCTCGCGACGGCCGCGGCGAGCCAGATCCAGCCACCCTCGCCACCGGCGCTCGTGCAGGACCTCGGCTCAAGCACGATCCTCACCCCGGTGGACACCGGGATCCACCTCGAGGTACGACCGGCCGGCTCGTCCAACGTCCTGCACTGGACGGTCGACGGCTCCTGGCACGCCAAGGTCTTCTACCGCGTCTACCGCAAGGACGGCGGGGGCAGCGACCTCCTGTGCTCGACCGCGGCCAACGTCGCGTGGGACTGCTACGTGAAGGGCGAGACGATCGCGACGACGCGCGAGCGCACCTACGTCGACCCGTCGCCGCCCGCGAACGCGACGTACCGGATCGGAGTCGGCACGAACTGGGCGAACGACCCCGAGCAGGGCGACGTGTTCGCGCTCAGCCCGGCGGTGTCGGTCGCTCGCTAGCCGTCTGCGTGCGGACGCTCTGCTCGAGGAGGGCGAGTCGCTGCGCGAGCTCCACGTTCTCGTCCGTCAGCTTCGAGATGACGGTCGAGTAGTGCAGGAGGACGAGCAGGATGAACAGCGTCGCGACGGCGAACAGCACCGCCGGCGGGTACCCCGTCACTCCGACCCACCCGGCAACCGTGTTCAGCCCGCCGCGCCAGGCCGAGAGCACGAGCAGCACGACGCCGGTCGCGAGCCAGAGCAAGGCGTACCGCTCCTTCAGCCTCCGCCCGCGCACAAGCTCGAGCACCACGACGATGAGGAGCAGCGAGGCGGCGACGCCGACGAGCGAGACGCGAAGCGGAGTCACCGGCCCACTTCTTCGAGTCGCGGGTACCGCCTCAGGCTCGCGACCAGCACCGCCAGGGTCACCTTGACGATGTAGTAGAGCGAGCGGAGGAAGGTGATCGAGGAGACGCCCGAGGCGCGCTCGCGCATCTCGACCTGCACCTGCACGAGCCGCAGGCCGCTGCGCAGCGCGACGAGCGTCGCCTCGACCTCGGGGTAGTCGTGTGGGTACTCGGCCGCGAAGAGCGCGATGCCCGCGCGGTCGAGCGCGACGAAGCCGGAGGTCGTATCGGTCACCCGCTGCCCGCCGAGGACCGAGACGAGCCGCGCGAAGACGCGGATTCCCAGGCGTCGTGCGAACGGGGGCCGATAGCTGCTGCCCGGGTCGACGAATCTCGAGCCGATGACGAGATCCGCTTCTCCCGCCTCGAGCGGCGCGAGGATCTTCGGGATCTGCGAGGCGTCGTGCTGCCCGTCGCCGTCCAGCCGCACGGCTCGCTCGTAGCCCTGCGCGAGCGCGTAGCGGAATCCCGTCTGCACCGCGCCGCCGATGCCGACGTTGAACGGGAGGCGCAGGACCGTCGCCCCGTGCCGCATGGCGACCGCCGCGGTGTCGTCGGTCGAGGCGTCGTCGACGACGACGACCTCGCCGGCCGCGCCGACGCGCGCGATCTCGTCGATCACCCCGCCGATCGCGCCCTCCTCGTTCCACGCGGGCACGACCGCGACGAGGCGGGTCGCGCTCACACCAGCACCGCGGCTTCCAGCCCGAGGAGCTCGAGCAGCCGTCGCGCGCGATGGGCGTACGTGTGCTCGTCGAGGACCCGCTCGCGCGCGCGCCGACCGAGCTCCTCGGCCTGCCCGGGATCGGCGACGAGCTCGCGGTAGGCGCCCACGGCCTCCTCCGCGCTCTCGACGACGACCAGCTCCCGGCCGGGCTCGAACCAGCGCTCGATCCCCTCGTGCGGGTTCGACACGATCGCCGCAGCCGCAGGACGCGAGCTCGAACGGTCTCGCGGTCGACGAGCCGGGCACGGTCGCGTGCGGCCGCCGCGTGATGTTGAGGTTGACGCGCGCCGCCGAGATGGCCCGCGCGAAGGCGTTGAAGGGGATGTCGCCGAGGAGCCGCGCACGCCCCGTGTCGCCCTGGAAGTCGAGCCCGCCGAGCCCCACGTCGAGCTCGGGGGCGAGCCGCGACGCCTCACCGACCATCGTCTTCATCCAGTCCCGCCGGAACTTGTCGCCGTACCCGTAGAAGAAGACGTCGACCTCCTTCTCGACCGCCTGCGGCGCGAAGAACTCGGGGTCCGCGCCCCAGTACAGCGCCTCCGCCCGTCTCGCACCGAGCTCGAGCAGGCGCCCGATCCCGCCCTCCGAGTTGGAGAGCACGAGGTCGTACTCCCAGGGATCCGCTCCGTGGTACGGGTTGAAGCCCGTGTCCATGCCGCCGAACTCGGGGAGGCTCATCGGCACGTCGCCGTCGTAGAACACGATCGGGACGCCGAACCGCTGGCGCAGCGCCTCGGGCACGCCGCGGAGGTGGGCCATCGGCACGGTGAAGACGAGGACCGCGTCCGGGCGCTCCTGCTCGAGCAGGCGCTCGAGATGCCGCTTCCAGCGCGGGGTGATCCAGCGGCTGATCGTCTCGCGCGTGAGCCGGTCGAAGGTCGAGTCCTCGGGGCTCGACTCCGCGCGCCGGAGGTAGCGGTCTCCCTGCAGCCGGGCGAGCACGTCCCGGACCGCCTGGTACGACTCGCCCTCGCGATAGGTCGGGTTCGGCGCGGTGCGCCACCAGGGCGACTCGACGGCTCGGCCGCGGTAGGGCGTCACCACGAGATCGACCCCGGCCTCGTACATCCCCTTCCACAGCTGCCACCAGGCCGGCGTGCAGCCGTAGCGGAAGTCGAGGTCGATCGCGGACGCGACGGCCAGGATCTTCGGCGCCTTCACGGACAGCCAGTCTAGGCAGCGAGACGGCGAGCCCTCGCCAGGCCGTCCTCTATGGTCGCGCCATGGAAGCGCCCGCTCGAGACGCGCCAGCGCGCGCAGTCCTCGCGCGGACGATCGTCGTCGCCGCGGCCACGCTGGCGCTCGTGAGTGCGCTCTGGGGATTGCGGGTGGGACTCCCTCGCCTCGACGACGACCGCGCATACTGGAGCGCAATCCCTCCTGCGTCGCGCGACGACATGGTGACCGAGCTCTACGGCTACGGTGACGCACGAGTCTGGCACGCGCTCCGCCGCTCGCTCCATGCGGGCGAACGCTATGCCGTCGTCGCCGAGGGCGACCGGCAATACGACATCCGAAACTACGCCGCCTACTCGCTCCTGCCCGCGATCCTGGTGCGCGATCCCGGTGACGCCGACGTCGTCATCTACGACGGCGTGCGAGGTCCACCCGGTTGCATCGGAGTCGGCCAGGGCGTCTGTTTCATGCGTCGCACGACGTGAGCGGCCCGCTCGCGGTCGCGCTCTCCACGGCGCTGATGACGATCGCGGGCTTCGGCGTCCTCGGTGTCTCCCGAGTGGCCCGCAGGCCCAGGGATCTGCTCCGGTTCGCCGGGATCGCACCGCTCGCGGGGATGGCGTTCACCGGATGCGTGTCCGGAATCCTCGTGATCTTCGAGTGGCGCCTGAGCATCGCCGGGCTCGTCGCGCTCACGTGTGCGACGCTGCTCGTGGGAGCGCTACGACTCGAACGGATCGGCACCGCCCCGGCGCCGCCGGCAGCCCGCCGACGCCGGTCGAAGCTCGACCTCGCGCTCGTGCTCGTCTCGATCGCCTCGATCGGAATCGTCTCCGCGTACGCCCTCGCGCTGTTTCGGATCCAGCCGCTCTTCGAATACGACGGCTGGGCCATGTGGGGGATGAAGTCTCGAGCCCTCGCGGTCCTCGGGGGAGCAGACCCGGACGTCTTCGCGTCCGAGGCATACGCGCGTCTCCACCTCGAGTACCCGCTGCTGATTCCCTCGCTGCACGCGCTGCCCCTGCAGCTGACGGACGGCTTCTCCTCCAACACCGTGGTCCTGAGTTGTCTTGCCCTCGGCCTCGCGGGCGTGCTCGCGATCTGGGGCCTGCTGCGCGACCGCGTGCGACCCGTGCTCCTGCTTCCGTTCGTCGCGGCGATCGTCGCCATGCCGGCCTTCTTCGGGCAACTGCTGACGGGATATGCGGACGTCCCGCTCGCGATGTTCGTCGCAGCCGGAGTCGTCGCCGCCGCGCGGTGGCTGGTCGACGACGAGCGCTCGTGGCTCGCCCTCGTGACCCTGTTCCTCGCCGCAGCGGTACTCGCCAAGAACGAGGGCCTGCTGTACGCCGCCGCGGCGTACGTCGCGCTCCTCGTCGTCGCGAGCGGCAGGCGGCGAGCCGCGGGGGTGTCCGCCGGCGTCGTCGCTCTCGTCTACGCGCCCTGGCGGGCGTACGTCGCGATCCACGATCTCGGTGCACCCGACTACGACCTCTCGGCCTCGTTCGACCTGCCCTGGGTGGCGCATCGCCTCGGGCGAGGACCCGAGGCGGCGGGCGGCCTCTGGAGCCGCGCGACCGACACCGGCGCGTTCGGGATCCTCCTCGTTCTCGGAATCGTCTCGGTGTGCATCGCCGCGGTCTGTGGCAATCGCAGGCTCGCCGGCTTCGCCGGTGCGTTCGGGGCGCTCTCGTTCGCGGGCTTGAGCTGGATCTACGTGCTCACGCCGTACGACGTGTCGGAGTTCCTCGCGACGAACGGTTCCCGTGTCGTCGTTTCCCTCGTGGTCGCGCTGGCCGCACTCGCGCCGCTCCTCCTCGAGGAGACGGTGACGAAGCTCTCGGGGGGCGCCGCCGAAGCGCTCGCTCCCGAGTCGGCGACAGGGACCTCGCCGCGCCCCCCGGACCTCGAGCGGCGAGGGGGCCGTCGGGACGCCTCGCTAGTCTCGTCGCGGTGGAGGGCGACGCCCCCCGTCTTTCCGTGGTGGTCCCGCTCCGGGACGAGGAGGAGATCCTGCCCGCGCTCGCCGCGCGGCTCGCAGCCGTCCTCGACGGCCTGCAGGGACCCTGGGAGGTCGTCTTCGTGGACGACGGCTCGACCGACGGCACCTACGGCCTCGCCGTCGAGCTCCACTCACGTGACCCGCGCTTCAAGGTCGCGCGCCTCTCGCGCGGGTTCGGGCACCAGGTCGCGCTGACCGCCGGCCTCGACCTCGCACGCGGCGAGGCCGTGGTGACGATGGACGGAGACCTCCAGCATCCGCCGGAGGTCATCCCCGAGCTCGTCGCGCGCTGGGAGGAGGGTGACGAGATCGTCTACGCGGTCATGGAGGAGCGGCAGGGCGAGAGCCGCTTCAAGGATCTGACCGCGCGCTGGTTCTACCGCGTGCTGCGCGGGCTGTCCGAGATCGACGTCCCCCCCGCCGCCGGCGATTTCCGGCTCGTCGACCGCCGCGCGCTCGAGGCGTTCAGGGCGATGCGCGAGTCGAACCGCTACCTGCGCGGGATGTTCAGCTGGGTCGGATTCCGGCAGTCCGGCATCGCCTATACCTCGCCGCCCCGGCCCGCCGGCAGGAGCAAGTACAGCCGGATGCGGATGTTCCGCCTCGCGGGCGACGCGGTCATCGGCTTCTCGAGCCGGCCGCTGCGCGTCGGCCTGAACCTCGGCTTCGTCGTCTCGATCCTGTCCATCCTGTTCGGGCTCTCCGCGATCGTGTCCAAGATCGCCGGCGTCTTCGTCGTTCCCGGCTGGACATCGATCATGGTGCTCGTCGGAATCGTCGGAGGGATCCAGCTCGTCGTGCTCGGGATCATCGGCGAGTACATCGCGCACATCTTCGACGAGGTGAAGCAACGCCCCCTCTACGTGGTGAGCCGCATGCACGGGATCGAGCCGGAGGACGTGCACCCGTGAAGCTCGCCGCGTTCGCGCTCGTCTACACGACCCTCGCGACGCTCGGCCTCGTGGTGCTGCGACGGACGCTCGCCGACGCCTCGCTCGCGGAGATCGTCCGCGCGCCGGGGCTCTACGCGGGAGGCGCCCTGTACGCGGCGAGCTTCGCCACGTTCCTCGCGTCGCTCCGGAACTTCGAGGTGCTGACGGTCTTCCCGCTCTTCAGCGGGATCACGTACGCCTCCGTGGCGGTGGCGGCCACTCTCGTCCTCGACGAGCAGCTCACCGCGTCGCGGATCGGCGGGATCGCGTTCGTCGCTGTGGGCGCCGTGCTGCTCGTCCGCTAGGAGGGCTTGGCGGAACGGGCCTCGTCGCCGAAGTGCCGCCGGTCGGCGCGAGGCGAGGACGCAGGGAGCCCCGATACTCGACGTATCGGGGCGACCGAGGACGCTGCATCGCGCCGATCCGGCGCTCCTTCGGCGGCACAGAGCCTGTTTCGCCAAGCCCTCCTACAGCGCCGGCCGGAGCCGGCGGATCGCGACGAGCCTCGCCGGGTCGACGAGGCCGAGGGTCGGGTCGCGGACCGGCTGCTCGCGCAGCCGGCGACAGCGGAGGACGGCGGCGACCTCGCTGTGGAAGACGTCCCGGCGAGCGCCCGGAGCGCATGCCCGGAGGAGAGCGACGCCCTCACCCAGGGGGCGGAGGACGAGGTAGGTCGAGCCGGTCGCGCACGCCGACGCGACCGGCCGGTGCTCGAGCGCGACGAGGACGGGCAGCGCGGCCGTCGTCTCCACGTCGAGCCCGGCGACCGCGACCGGGCAGCCGGTTGCGCGTACGTCGGCGACCGTGTGCACGAGTGCGGCGCCTGCGTCCTCCTCGCCGACCCAGACCTGCACCTCGTCGCGCGAGGCGGAGAACGACAGGTGCACGACGGCGAGCAGCAGGAGCACGCCCGCGACCTGAGCCTCGACGGGCCAGCGCGCGAGCGAGAGAGCGATCGCAACCGCGGCGAGCGCGTAGGCCGGGAGGTAGTAGCGGCTGACGGCGACGTTCGTCTGCGCCGCGAAGACGAGCGTGAGCGCGCCAGAGGCGAGCACGCCGAGCACGACGACGTCGATCCGTCTTCGGAGGAGCGCGGTGAGCGCCGCGAGCACGAGCGCACCGACCAGGAGGCGCTGGGCCTGCAGGGAAAAGACCTCGTGCGACCAGTCGTAGAGCGTGTGGAAGCCGCGGACGATGCCCTGGCCCTGCTCCACCTTCGTCCCGTAGACGAGGTCGCCGCGACCGGCGATTCGCGCCGTCTCGATCGCGACGTGCGCGAGCGGCAGCAGGAAGACGGCCGCGACGACGACGAGCGCGAGCCGGCGGGCCGTGTCGAGCCCGCGCCAGGACGCGAGCCGAGAGCGGCCCGCGAAGGCGGCGGCGGCCAGGAGCGGGAGCGCCGAGAGCGAGGCCTCCTTCTGATAGACGCCGATCGCCCAGAACGCCGCTCCGGACACGCCGAGGACGATCGGCTGCCACGAAGGGCGCACCGGCTCCGCGAGCAGCGCTCGCACGGCGAGGACGAGCAGCGACCCGCCGAGCGCGAGCCCTCCGAGGAACAGCGGCTCCTGGACCCCGAAGCGCGCGAGATCGCGCGCGAACTTCGGGACGGTGACGACGAGCAGCGCCGGCATCGTCGCCAGCGCGGCCTGCAGGAGCGCCTCGGCGCGCGTCCGCGGCGCCGGCATGGCGAGCACGGTCATGAGGCAGAGACCGGCCACGAGGACGACCATGCGCGCGAGGTTCCAGGCGTTCGGCCCGACGAGGCCGGCGGGCGCGTCGAACGTGTGCCACTGGACCTCGTTCCAGAGGATCCACGACGGCCGGAACCGCTGCTCCTCCGGGTTGTGGAGCCGTACGAGCCGGGCCACCTGCTCCGGCGAGCGCGAGATCGCGGACCAGTCGTCGATCAGCGACGGCGTGTCGATCGCGAAGCGCGGCGAGACGAGCCACGTCGTGGCGGCGCAGACGACGGCCGCCCCCAGCGACGAGCGCTCCCGCCCGGATCCAGCCGAGACGGGTGCCCTCCTGCGGGGCGGCGAGCGAGCTCTCCTCGGCGCGCTCGCCGACTGCGACGGCTCCCACGGCCCTGACGGCCTAGAACGCCCCGCGCCGCGTGATCACCGCGGGGATCGTCTTCACGATGATCGAGATGTCGAGCCAGATCGACCAGTTCTCGAGGTAGGTGAAGTCGAGCCTGACGAGGTCGTCGAACGAGAGCCCGGAGCGCCCCGAGATCTGCCAGAGACCCGTCATCCCGGGGAGCACCCGGTAGCGGGCGCGGTGCCAGTCCTCGAGTAGCCGGTAGTCGCGCAGCGGGAGCGGCCGCGGCCCGACGAGGCTCATCTCCCCCTTGAGGACGTTCACCATCTGCGGGATCTCGTCGAGCGAGAAGCGGCGCAGGAGCCTGCCGACCCGCGTCACCCGCGGGTCGTCGCGAATCTTGAAGAGCGCGCCGCCCGCCTCGTTCTCCGCCTCGAGCGCCGGCTGCCGGTGCGGCGCGTCCGCCACCATCGTCCGGAACTTCAGCATCCCGAACTCGCGCTCGCCCACGCCGACCCTGCGATCGACGAAGAAGACGGGCCCGCGCGAGTCGAGCTTGACCGCCGCCGCCAGGAGAAGCCAGAGCGGGAGCCCGATCGCGAGCAGCAGCGTGCTGAGCAGGAGGTCGAAGCCGCGCTTCACGCGTCCAGTCCCAGCCGGTGAGCACGGGCGGGCGCAGCTCGAAGAGCGGGGCGCCCTGCCCGGGCACGTATTCGCCCCGCTGGACGAGGAGCTCGGTCGTGTCCGGCGCCAGCCGCACCTTGATCCCCTGCCGGTGCGCCTGCTCGACGACCTCGAGCACCGTCCGCTCGTCGAAGTCGGCTTCCGTGAGGATCACCTCGTCCGGCCGCACCTGGTCGAGCACGAGCGGAAGCTCGGCGCGCGAGCCGAGCAGGCGAAAGCCCGGCACCTCGTCGGGAGCCACGACGCCCACGAACTCGTACGCCGAGCCCGCCTCTCGCTGCGACGAGCGAGCTGCGGAGCGGCACGAGGCTCTCGCCCCGCCCCACGAGCACGACGCGGCGACGGATCCCCGCCGCGCGCATGAGCTCGAGCGAGATCGAGTCGTATGCGGCCCGCAGCAGCCCGATCGCCACGGCGGAGACGAGCACCGAGGTCGGGATGAGGCCCGAGGTCGAGAAGTCGTAGCCGGTGCCGATGCCGAACGCGAGCACGATGAGAGCCACGACGATGAGGCAGGCCAGGATCCGTCCGAAGCCGGGCCGGAGCTCCCGCTGGCGGTAGAGACCCGCTTGGGCGAAGACGAGCACCGTGATCGGAGCCGCGAACTTCAGCCACTCCGCCGGGCCCTCGCGCCAGAGCAGGCCCCAGAAGATGTCCCCGTCGCCTGCGACGACCTGGCGGATCACGAGAGCGAGGTAGATGCCGAGCGCGAGCCCAACGATGTCGAGCGCGACGAGGGCGCAGATCGACAGCGCCCTCCGCGCGAGCGACAGGATCGGCCCGCGCGAGAGCAGGTACAGGCGCGACGCACGGACGTCCTGGCCGACGGCGCGGCTGCGTGGGGGTTGGGAGCGGCGTCTCCGGCGGAGGCGCGATCTTTGCCACGTTCGAAGCTTAGAGCCCGGTTCAGAGCGACTACCCGACCTGGCTGCTCGTTCTGAATCGGGCTCTTACAGCCGCTCCACGTCCGCCCAGGTGACCTGGGGCGCGTCCGGGAAGACCCGTGCCGCGAGCGCGTCGAGATCGACGACACGTGCGCGGCGGGCGAGCACCCGGAGACCCACTCGCAGGAGCGCGCGTCGTCGAGCGTCGAGGAGATCGGTGTCGTGGAAGTAGACGTGGACGAGCCGGGGGAGATCGCGCTTCGCGAGCGCACGTGCGAGGTCGCCGAGCGAGTGCGTTGTGGGAACGGCCCGTAGCGTCGTCCCGGACGGGAGAGACACCGTGGCCGGCCGCGCGAGCGAGGCCCAGCGCGCCCCCGCGGGGAGGTACCGCGGCCGCGCGGCGCGGGGCGTGCAGTCGACGTAGCCGAGCTCGGCGCACACCTGCGCGACCTCGAGGTCCGTGTACCAGCCCCCGCCGCAGAACAGGGTCGGGACGAGGCCGAGCTCGCGCAGGCGACGGCCCTCTTTCAGCACGCGCTCGCCCGTGCCCGCACCCGTCGGTCGCGCGTGGTCGGGGGCCGTCCAGTGCGTGTGGTGTCCGAGCGGGCCGTTTGCTGCAGCCTCGCGCGCTCGCTCGACCCAGCGTGCCTCGTCCTCACCGTGCCCCGCGTCGGGCGGACGCAGGAGCGCCGCGATCGCGAACCCTCCAGGTCGTGAGCGCTGCAGCGCCGCGAACCGTCCCCAGACGTCGTCGTCCAGAGGTCGCTCAACGTGGCAGGACACGACCGCGTACCGTTCCCGCGACGTGGCGCCCATCGTCCGCGAAGTATCCACTGCTTCTAGATGAGACGACCCACGGCTGCCGTCGTCGTCGTGGTCGCGGCCGCGCTGCCGCGCCTCGTCGTCCTCTTCCACGAGCGAGACAAGATCCTCGAGGAGTTCGTCGACAAGAGCGACCGGTTCGCGACGACGCTCGTCGACCACGGCACGTTCGGCTTCCTGCCCGGGGTTCCGTCTGCGTACACACAGCCGCTGTACGGCTGGTTCCTCGCCGGGGTCTACCTGCCGTTCGGGCGCTCCTGGATCTCCGTCGGCATCGCCCAGGTGGTCGTCGCGGTCGCGACCGCGCTCGTCGTACTCGAGATCGGCTCGCGGCTGCGCTCGCCCGGGGTCGGCCTCGTCGCCGCGCTCCTGACGACGCTGCACCCGTACGTCATCTGGCACGACGTCCACATGAACCGCGAGCTGCTGGACGGGCTCGCCCTGACCGTCGTCACCCTGTGTGCGCTCGCCGCCTACGAGCGCCGCACGCTCTGGCTGGCCGCGCTCACCGGTGTCGCGCTCGGCCTCGCCGTCCTCGGAAACGCGCGGCTGGCGCTGCTGCCGCTTCCGATCGCCGTGTACGTGGTGTGGCGCACCCGACTCGGGCACGCCCTCACCGCCGGGGCGCTCGTGCTCGGGCTGGCCGCGGCGGTGGTCGCCCCGTGGGTCGTGAGGAACCACGTGCAGGTCGGCTGCTACGCGCTCACGACGGACGCGCGCGCGCTGTGGAAGGCGAACAACCCGGCCACGCGAGGCGTGCTCGACCGCGGAGGCTGGATCGACGACGTCCCCGAGCTGGCGGGCGCGCCGCCATGGCCGGAGCTCGCAGCCGACCTGACCCTCGCGGGGAAGCCCACCACCGTCGACGAGTGCGCGCAGATGCGCCTCTACCGTCACGAGGTGCTCCGGTTCTGGCGCAAGCATCCGGGCGAGAAGGCGCTCCTGGCGGCGCAGGCGACACGAATGCTGTGGAGCCCGGTTCCGCAGGAGTCGGACGCGACGGGGAGCGGGATCGCCCGGCATGCACGGCGCACGATCGAGCCGGCGTTCGTCCTCGCGCTCTACGTGCTCGCCATCCTCGGGGTCTTCGTCGCGCCCGCTCGCTTCGTCGCGCTCGCGGCGATCCTTCTCGCGTACAACACGCTCGCCGCGATGGTCTTCGCCGGGAACGCGCGCTACCGCGCACCGTGGGACTTCCTCCTGGCTCTGCTCGCGGCGTTCGCGCTCGAGTGGGCGTGGGAGCGCGTGCAGAGGCGCCGGCGGCCGCACTACGTCGGCGCGGCCACGAGCGCTCGCATGTAGAGCTCCTCGATCCGCTCGACACAGCGCTCGGGCGTGAACTGCTCGAGCGCGCGGACACGCCCGGCCGCTCCCATCTGCGCAGCTCTCGGCAGGTCGCCGGCCAGTGAGACGATCGCGTCCGCGAGCGTAGCGACGTCCACGGGCGGCACCACGAGCCCGGTCTCACCGTCCGCGACGAGCTCGGGGAGGCCCCCGACGGAGCTCGCGATGACGGGGCGCGCGCGCTCCATCGCCTCGAGCGCGACCATCCCGAAGCCTTCCCCGAGAGAGGGGACGACGACGATCGCCCCACCCTCGATCGCCTCGCCCACCGGCGACACGAAGCCGAGGAAGCGGATCGCCTCCTCGAGCCCGAGCTCGCGCGCATAGCCCTCGAGCGCCGGAGCGAGCGGGCCGCGCCCCGCCACGTCGAGGGTGATCCCCGGCAGGCGGGCGCGCGCGAGCGCGAGGGCGCGCAGGAGCACGAGGTGGCCCTTGATCGGGATCAGGCGGCCGACGCACACGAGGCGCGCCTCGGAGCCCGAGTACGGCTCGGCGTCGTCCGAGGACGAGATCCCGTAGTGGACGATCTCGAAGTCCTCCTCGCGGAACCCCTCCGTCTCGGCGAGGTACTGCGCGAGACCCCGCGAGATCGCCACGTGGACGTGTGCGAGCGAGCTCACCGACCGGTCCGCGAACCCGAACCAGCGCCCCTCGCGGAACTCGTTGAACCCGTGCTTCGTCGAGAGCCGGAGCGGAACACGAGCGAGCGAGCCGGCGAGCTGGCCGTAGACGTCCGCGTGGACGAGGTGCGTGTGCAGGACCCGGGGCCGCAGGCGCGCGAGATACGACGCCACCTCGCCGAACGCGATCGGATCGACGTCGGCTCGCAGGCGGATGGCGTCCAGCGGTACTCCGCGGGCCCGGAGCTCTCCCGCGAACTCCCAGGCGCCCGGCTCGTCCTCGTGGAGCATGAGGAAGCGCGCGTCCCAGCCGCGCGCGCGCAGATCCGGGAGGAGCTGCAGCAGGTGCGCCTCCGAGCCGGAGATGCCCGCGACCTTCTGGGTGTGGAGCACGACGCCGTCCTTCACGAGATCCCCGCCGCGTCGAGGATGCCACGGGCCCACGAGTGCACCGAGTGACCTTCGGCAACCCGCTCTCGCAGCCGGTGGCCGAGCGCTCCCCGCGCCTGCGGGCTCAGCGCCGCGAGCTCCTGCACGCGCTCCGCGAGCGCGCCCGGGTCCCAACGTGTGAAGCGCTGCTCCGCAGCGAGGAGATCGTCGAAGATCGGGTTCGACGCGAGCACGGGGAGACAGGAGGCGGCCGCCTCGTAGACGACCTTGTCCGGCGCGCCGGCCCGCATGTTGTTCACGAGCGCGTCGTGCGTCGCGAAGAGCTGGGGGATCTCGGCGCGCGGAACCGGCCCACCGATCGTCACGCGCCCGCCCAGGTCGAGCTCCGCCACGACCTGCTCGAGCTCGGCGCGATGCGCTTCCTCGTCGCTCGAGAGCGCCGGCCCGTGCACGTCCAGCGTCACGTCCTCCCCGGCGAGCGGCACGGCGGCGACGACGGCGTCGAGCCCCTTCGCCGTCGAGTAGCGCCCGAGCGCGAGCAGGCGCATGCCGTCGCCCGCGCGCGGCGGCGAGCACGGGAACTCCTCCAGGTCGATGCCGTGGCCGATCGCGCGCAGCTTCGGCGAGGGGAACGGGAAGGAGCGCTCGTCCACGCTCGTCACGGCCGTCGACGCACGTTCCGCGAGCTCGAGCAGACGGCTCCTGCGCCAGTGCGTGAACCAGAGGACGAGCGGGACGCGAAGCGGGCGGACGAGCGGCGCCGCGAGGACGGCGTAGATCGGGCACATGTGCGCGACCACGGCTCCG
The DNA here is from genome assembly GCA_963831285.1 of uncultured Gaiellaceae bacterium. Taxonomy (GTDB): domain Bacteria; phylum Actinomycetota; class Thermoleophilia; order Gaiellales; family Gaiellaceae; genus GMQP-bins7. Next base: position 113,978 of record CAWHPO010000005.1, read on the forward strand.
TCGCGCAGCCCGCGGAGCTCGAGGGCGAGCGCCACCTCGAAGCGAGCGCCCCGGACCGCCTTGAGCCCCGCGCGGAACGTTCGGACGCGGCAGTTCGCGGGGAGCACCCCCTCGACCGCCCCGTCGGCGAGCACGACCACCTCGTCGACGAGCTCCGCGAGCGCGCGGATCTTCGGCACGGTCGCCGCGAGCGCCGGATGGCGCGGATCGACCTGCTGCGTGATGAACACGAGCTTCGTCATGAGCTCCACGGTAGTCGGGAGCAAGCTGCGAAGGCGGCTGCGAAGCAGCCGCCTTCAGGATCTTCGCGCGCGGAGACTCCGCGCAAGCGGATCTCCGGGCTTGCGCCTAAGCGGTAGACGGGAGCGAGCTGCGATGCGGCGTGCGAAGCAGCCGCCTTCAGGGATCCTCGCGCGCGTGGAGACTCCGCGCGAGCGGATCTCCGCGCTTGCGCACTAGAAGAAGTCGAAGTCGCCGAGGCTGAAGTGCCAGGCTTCCGAGCGGTCGTCGACCTGGACGTTCTCGTGGAGCGGCTTGCCGATGAAGCGCAGCACGGTGCTCGTCGGAGCGAACCCGGAACGAAGGAGCGCGCGGCGCTGCGCAGGGATTCGCGGCGGCAGCGCGACCACGGCATCGGCGCCGCCCCTGACCTCCTCGAGCGCACGGGCCGCAAGGGCCCTCACCGCCTGCGCATCCTCCGGCGCGGCGACGAGATCCGCCAGGAACCCGGCGGAGATCCCGTGCTTGTACGTGTGCCCGACCACGGCCGCGCCCACGAGCTCGCCACCGCGGTACGCGCCGAAGCAGCGGTAGTCCCGGGGCGAGTCGAGGTAGCGCCAGTTGAAGTACTCGGCATCGCGCGCGAAGTGGCTCCCGTAGCCGGCCGCGGCGCGCAGGCCGAGCGCGTCGAGATCGGCCTCGAAGCGCTCCACCGGCCGCACCTCGAGGCCGCGGAGAAGTCGGCGGGCGGGGCTCGGCGCGCGGATGGTCTCCCGCTCGCCCGTGCGGCCGAGCAGGTAGCGCGCGACCCCGGACACCCGCAGCGGGCGCGCCCACAGCCGCAGGCGCGGCAGGTCGATCCAGCCGAGTCGGCCGACGAAGATCGGATACGACCTGGCGTTCGGGAAGGTCACCGTGAGCGGAGAGCCCGAGTCGGCCGCGGCGTCCTCGTTCGCGTGCTCCAGCGCCGAGAACACGCCCTGGCCTCGGTAGCGCGCGTCGGTCGCGACGTTCACGGGGATCGCGAGGCGCGTCTCCACGCCGTCGAGGCGCGTGCGGAAGAAGCTCATCGCGGCGACACCGACGACCTCGCCCCCGTCGACCGCGAGCGAGACGATGCCCTCGCCCGCGGGGTTCCGGTCGAACCACCAGCCGAACTCCTCGTCGCTCAGGTGCGTCGTCCCGACGCGGGCCAGGAGCGAGACGAGCGGCGCTCGCCACTCGGGCGTGTACCTGACGACCTCGAAGCTCAAGCGTCGAAGCTCATCTGGAGCCGATGCCGAGAACGCGCGTGACCGTCCGCCGCACGTAGGTGCCCGCAACCGTGTCCTTCACCGACAGCGGATCGCAGGCGCCGGCGAGCACGAGCTCGAACGTCCGCGCCGAGTACGGCTCGATGTTGTAGCGGAGGAGCTGGAAGCGGTCCGAGCCGGGTGTGTTGACTCCCGAGACCGCCGTGAAGCCGAGCTTGTACCCCGCCTGCTGGACGAGGCTCGCGTGCTCCGGGCGGTAGTCGGCGCGGGAGCCCTTCACGTATGCGTACGCCTCCACCTCGCGCCCCAGCCGCTCCTCCAGCCGGAGCTTCGAGATCGTGATCTCCCGCAGCGCCTCGTCGGGCTGCAGCTCCGCGAGACGCCGATGCCCGATGCCGTGCGCCTCGATGCGGACGCCTCCGGCCTCGAGCTCGGCGAGCTCCGCCCAGTCGAGAGTCGGGTTGTGGACGCCCGCGCGCACGAGCGGCTCCTCGTGCGGCAGCGGCCGGCCGTCGGCGAGGTAGGCGATCGGCGCGAAGATCACCGCGGGAAAGCCGTGCGCCGCCAGGACGGGGAACGCGTTCTCGAGGTTGTCCCGGTAGCCGTCGTCGAACGTGATGAGCACGGCCCGCTCGGGAAGCGGCGTCCCGTCCACGTAGTAGTCGCGCACGGCGTCGAGCGAGACGGGCACGTAGCCGAGCTCGCCGAGGAGGTCCATCTGCTCCGCGAACGCGGCCGTCGGCACCGTGATCGGGTTCGGCCACAGGTCGTTGACCTTGTGGTACATGAGGACCCGGAGCGTCCGCGTCGAGGCGTCCGGCGTGCCTAGGAGGTCGACGACCTCCCCCGTCGAGCGATAGAGGCCGTTCTTGACGACCTGCATGGCGCGGTAGGCCGGCATCGCGAGAGTATTGCGGCGTCAGACCCGTGGGGTCTGACCCCGTTCGTCGGACGTGACCGCCTCCACGAGCTCGCGGATCCGGCGGGCGTACTCCTCCGGCGTCGCGAGCCAGGGCTCGACGGTCGCGCGCCCGGCCGCCCCGAGCCGTTCGGCGAGGGCGCTGTCGGACAGCACCCGCACGAGAGCGTCGGCGAGCGCAGGCGCGTTCTCCGGCGGGACGAGCAGGCCGTTTTCGCCGTCCGCCACGAGGTCCGGGATGCCGCCGACGCGGCTCGCGACGACTCCGCGGCCGCGGCAGAACGCCTCCACGACGACCCTGCCGAGGCCCTCCGAGCGCGAGGGAAGCACGAGCACGGTCGCGTCGTCGAGCGCGCGCGCGACCTCGGGAGTCGTCAGCGACTCGGTCCAGCTCGTCTGCGCGGGGAGGTCGGAGACGAGCGCCCGCGGCACGTCCTCGAGCGCGCCGCCGCCGACCAGCCGCAGCGTCGCCCCGGGCACGCGCGGAGCGGCGATCCGCCACGCGTCTGCCAGCACGTCGACGGCCTTGTAGCGCTCGAGGACGCCGACGAACAGCGCCGTGGGCCGGGCGGGGAGCGCAACTGGGCCGGGCTCGAGGAACGGATCGAGGTCCATGAACGCCGCGAACTCGGCGGTCGGCTCGACTCCCGCCGCGCGAACGAGCCCCGACGTGTATGCGGAGATCGTCCTGATGCCGTCGCTCCGGCGCAGCCCGAAGCGGGCGAAGGCGTCGGCGAGCGGCGCGAGGCCGCGCCTCGCCCGCGACCCGTACAGCCGTGCAGGGGCGGCCGGATCGCCGTGGACGTCCGCGATCACTCGCGTCGGCACGCGGGCGAGCGAGCGCCCGAGGATCGCGAGCGCCGCTTCCTGCGCGCCTTGCGCGAGCACGGCGTCGGGGCGGAACGAGCGCAGCTCGCGAGCGACCCGGAACGGCAGCAGGGCGTAGAAGGCGGGCCCGTCGAGCGCGCGTGGCCGGAGGGACGGCGCGAGCCGGAAGCGTGGGTCCTCCCCGTCGCCGGCGCCACGGCTCGCGAGCACGCGGACCTCGAGCTCCGCGGAGAGCGCGTCGAACTTCCGGGCGAGCGAGGGCGAGAGCGGCAGCGAGTAGCGAGAGCGCCCGACGAGGAGGAGCCTCTTCCTCACGACCCCGCCGCCCGCGCGAGCTCGGCTTCGATCTCGCCGAAGACGGCCTCCTCGGAGTAGGCCGCGACCGATCCCGGCGCCGCCTCGGACAGTCGCGCGCGGAGGTCGGCGTCGCCGAAGAAGCCGGCGATCGCCGTCGCGAGCGCAGCGGAATCGCGAGGCGGTACGAGCAGGCCGTTGTCGCCGTCGCGGACGACCTCGGGAACCCCGCCGACCGCAGTCGCGATGACGGGGCAGCCCACCGCGAGCGCCTCCACGACCGTGTGCGGGAAGTTCTCCCACGCCGACGGCAGCAGGGAGGCGTCCGCCGCGCGGAAGAGGCGCAGGACGCGCTCGCGCGGGACGCTGCCGAGGAAGCGCACGCGCGCAGCGAGGCCGAGGTCCGCCGCACGGCGCTCGAGGGCTGCCCGCTCGGGTCCGTCCCCCGCGACCACGAGCGACACGCCCTCCACCGCCGCGAGCGCGTCGAGAGCCATCCCGAGGTTCTTCTGCGGGCCGAGCCGGCCCGCGAAGACGAGCACGTCGCCGTCGAGGCCGAGCTCGTTGCGCAAGGTCTCGCGCGACGGCAGCGCGGGCACCTCGGGGGCCGGGTTCGGGAGCACGGAAACCCGGCCGGGATCGAGCCCCCAGCCGAGCGCCACGTCGCGCAGGTACGCGCTCGGGCAGAAGACGTGGCGGGCGCTCCCCAGCGCTGCGTTGCGAGCGGCCCTGAGAGCGCGCGTGCGAGCTCCGCCGCTCCGGTGCTGGAACTCGTCCAGCGTTCCTGCGTAGGCGCCGCTGCGCGTGGCCCGCTCGAAGACCTCGTCCGACACGAGCTTCACGACGAGCGGCCGGCGCGCGAGCCGCGCGGCGACAGCGGCGCGCCTGATCATGCTCGTCGCGTACACGACGTCGGCCGTGCCTGCAGCGGCGCGGACGAGCTCCGCCGCCCGCACGTGCCGGAAGCGCGAGCGCCGCGGCGCCCAGCGGACCGGGTACGCGCGCGCGGCGGGCTCGGCGTCGGCTGTGGTCACGACCTCGACCCCGTGACCGCGCGCGGCGAGGAAGTCGGCGAGGGCGGGAGCGTGGCTCGCGGGACCGCCCGGATCCGGAGGCCAGATCCCGGAGACGACGACGACCCTCACGAGGACAATGCGGCCCCGCCCGAGGGCTCGGATGCGTGCACCTCGTCCCGCAGCCGCTGCACGACCAGCAGCCAGGCCGCGGCGAACACGAGACTCGAGATCAGAACGCCCACGGCGGCGCCCGTCGCACCCCACGTCGCCGCGAGCACGGCGACGAGCGGGATCGCCACGATCGCCTCCAGGCCGTGCGTGACGATCCGCAGCCGGGGACGCCCGATCGTGACCGGCAGCGTCTTCGTCCAGCCGATGACGAACTGCACGGCCGCCGCAAGCAGGATGATTCGGGCCGCGGCGACGGACCCGTGGTACTGCTTGCCGAAGACGACGTCGACGAGCCAGGGCATCGCGACGAGGAACAATGGGACGGCGACGAGCATGACGCCCGCCGCCCACCTCGAGTAGCTGCGTACGCCCGCGAGGATGCGCGCCCGCTCTCCTCGCTCCCAGTCGCGCGTCTGCTCGGTCATGAGCATCAGCCGGGCCGGCGAGCTCGCCGCGGCGAGACCGGTCTGGGGCGCCTGCGCGATGCGGAAGAGGCCGACCTGGGTCGGTCCCGCGACGACGCCGACGAGCAGCGGGACGAGCGTCGTCCGGAGCGAGATTACGCCGGTCGCGAGGCTCGACTGGACGACGAAGGAGCGAATGCCCCGCGCGTCCTCGCCGAGAGGACGTCCCTCCCCGGACGGGAACCGGCGCAACGCGGCGACCCCGGCGAAGGAGATCACGGTCGACGAGACGGCCTGCGCGACGACGACGGCGACGAGCGCCGCGGTCACCCCGCTCGACGCGAAGGCGACGATGGCGACGAGCCGGAGCCCCGCCGAGCCGGCCTGGTACATGCCGCGGAGGTCGTATCGGCTGTGCAGGAGAAGCGCGGTCGAGCCGACGTTCTCCGGCGCTTGCACGAACGGGAGCAGGGCCGCGGCGAGGATCGCGCGCTCGACGCCGGGCTCCCCGAAGACCCCGTTCGCGAACGGCGCGAAGGCGACGAGGATCACCGTCGCGAGAGCGCCGCCGACGAGCTTCAGCACGAGCATCTGCCGGAACAGCCGCCGCAGGCGGCCCCAGTCCCCGGCCGCGACGTAGCGGAACCCGTACTTCGTGAGCGACTCCTCGACCGTCAGGTCGAGCAGCACCTGGAAGAAGCCGACCGCCGCCATCGCGGTCGCGAAGACGCCGAACCCGGAGAGGCCCAGGATCCGGGCCGCGACGACCGTCCCGAGGATGCCGCAGGCGACGGCAGCGTAGATCCAGACGGCCGTGAGCGACCGTCGCCGGAGCGCCCGGGAGGACATGGCGGGTCAGTGTAGGACGTGCGGTCTACGGCCCCGCGCGACCCGACCTATAGTGCTGCGGTGACGACGAGCGCGCTCGACCGGACGAGCTCGTCGGCGAGCGTCCGCGGGCTCGTGAGCCGCGACGCGCTCGGCGCGCTCGTGCTCGTCGCGTCGCTCCCGTTCCTCTTCTCGCACGAGCGCTACCAGCCGAGCGTCGGCGTCGGGGCCGGCGGGACGACGGTCGACGTCCGCCTCTCCGACGTTGCAGTCGTGCTGATCGCCGGCGCCGCCGCCCTCGCGGCGTCTCGACTCGGGCTCGGACGGCTCGGCGCGGCCCGGTGGCTCTGGATCTCCGGAGCGGCGCTCCTCGGGTGGCTCGCGTTCGAGATGTTCCGCCCGGTCTCGCTCGACGACGCGCTCTTCGCCGACCACCTCGTCAGCTTCGTGAAGCTCGTCGAGTACGCCCTGCTCGTCGTCGCCGTGCCGTTGCTCGTCCGGCGCGGCGCCGATCTCGCGATCCTGCTCGGCGGGCTCGTGCTCTGGTCGGCGGTGGCGACCGCGGTCGGGCTGCTGCAGTTCTTCGGGCTCGACATCTTCGGGGCGTGGAACGCGGGCTGGCGGCAGCCCTCGTTCCTCGGTCACCACGATCTCGCAGCGCTCTCGGCGATCGCCCTCGCCCTGGCCGCCGCAGGCGTCGTTGCACGACGCAGCGAGATCCCCGCCCGTTCCCTCTTCGCCCTCGCGCTCGCCGCCGGGGCACTCGGCCTCGTGCTCGCCGGATCCGTCGCCGCGGTCGGCGGCCTCGCGCTCGGCGCGATCGCGACGTGGTTCGCAGCCCGTCGCCGCTTCGCGCCCACGGGGCGCCGGACCCTGGCGCTGACCGCGATCGTCCTCGCCGTCGCGGGAGGGGTCACGGCCGTGCGCGGAGACGCGCTCGGAGACTTCCTGCGCTTCGTCGGAGTCCGCGGCAAGGATCGCCCCGTCGGCGTCGAGACGTACTCCCAGCGCACCGTGCTCACCTACATCGGGCTGCGGATCTTCCGCGACCACCCGCTCGTGGGCGTCGGCTGGCAGCGCTCGTCGCGACCCGAGGTCTTCGAGCCGTACGTCGCCGACGCGCGCGCCCGGTTCCCCGACGTCGTCGACCTCGCCTTCCCGGCGCCCGGCCGCGAGTGGGGGGTCCAGAACCTCTACGTGCAGACCATGGCGGACGCAGGCGTCGTCGGCCTCGCGCTGCTGCTGTTCGTCGGGGGCTCCGGGATCGGCCTCGCATGGCGAGCAGCGGCGCGCGCGCCGACGCCGTGGGCGGCAGGCGCCGGCCTCCTCGTCCTCTGCGCCTTGCTCACCCTCGCCGGCGAGTGGGCCTCGCTCGGGATCGTCCCGGGAATCCCGCTGCAGGCCGCGACCTGCCTGCTGCTCGGACTCGCCGCCGCAGGAGCGGGCATCGCTGCGGCCGAGCCCTCCGGGCCCGTGGACTAGGGTAGGCGCGTCGTGAAGGCGCTCGTCACCGGAGGCGGAGGCTTCATCGGCTCGAACGTGGTGCGCGCGCTTCTCGCACGCGGCGACGACGTGCGCGTGCTCGACAACTTCTCGACCGGGAGCAGGGCGAACCTCGCCGGGCTCGAGCGGGACGTCGAGCTCGTCGAAGGCGATCTCCGCTCCTACGAGCGCGTGCACGCGGCGGTCCGCGGGGTCGAGGTCGTCTACCACCAGGGCGCGCTTCCCTCGGTGCCGCGCTCCGTCCAGGATCCGCTGACGACGACCGCGGTGAACGTCGAGGGGACGCTGAACGTCCTCCTCTCCGCCCGCGACGAGGGCGTGCGGCGCACCGTGAACGCGTCGTCGTCCTCCGTGTACGGCAACACGGGCGAGCTGCCGCGGACGGAGACGCAGGCGCCGGATCCGATCTCCCCGTACGCGGTCGCCAAGCTCGCGGCCGAGCGGTTCTGCACGAGCTTCAGCCGCGTCTACGGGATGGAGATCGTCTCGCTGCGGTACTTCAACGTCTTCGGGCCGCGACAGGACCCGACGTCGCAGTACGCGGCCGTCGTGCCCCGCTTCGTCCGGGCGATCGCCGCGGGCGAGCCCGTGACGATCTACGGCGACGGCGAGCAGTCGCGCGACTTCACGTTCGTCGACAACGTCGTCGCCGCGAATCTCCTCGCGTCGGACGCGGCCCGGGCGGGCGGCGAGATCCTCAACGTCGCGTCCGGAGGCTCGGTGACCGTGAACGCGCTGGCGGAGGCGATCTCGGCGCTGCTGGGCAAGCCGCTCGAGCGAACGCACGAGCCCGCGCGTGACGCCGACGTGCACGCGTCGTGGGCCGATCTCACGGCGGCGAGGCGACTGCTCGGCTACGAGCCGACGGTCGACTTCGCGGAAGGACTCAGACGAACGGTCGACTACGTGCTCGGCGGAAAGGACTAGGAGATGGGACACGCGTTCGGCTCGATCGACGAGCTCGGCGAGGGGTACGGCTTCCGGAAGGTGCGCGCGGCGCTCGGCGTCACCGCGTTCGGCGTGAACGCGATCGTCTATCCGCCGGGCTTCGAGGGCTTCCTCCACTTCCACGACACGCAGGACGAGCTCTACTTCGTCCACGCGGGGCAGGCGCGCGCGGAGGTCGACGGCGAGGAGCGCCTCCTCGGGCCGGGCGGACTGCTCCACGTCGAGGCCGAGACGCCGCGGAAGCTCTCGAACGCGAGCGAGCGAGACGACCTCGTCCTGCTCGTCGTCGGCGGGAAGGGCGGCTACGTCGAGCGCGACGGGCACATGGTCGACGAGGCGGACGTCGCCCGCCGCGCCGCGTTCGGCAAGACGTAGGCCAGGCCAGTGAGGACCGAGGACCAGCTCCTGGCTCTCGCCCACGGGAGTTTCCTCGCTGGCTTTCGCAAGCTCGCTCAGCACTCCCCGGGGGGCGCCGTCCGTGAGACGGCCGGTGTCTTCGCTTTCGTGAGCGGGCTCCCGATCTCGCTTCTCAACGGGTGCATCGTCACCGAAGCCGTGGAGCACGCGGAGATCGACGCGGCGCTCTCGTGGACGGAGCAACACGACGTGCCTTACCGCCTCTGGATCGTCGACGGACTGCTCGGGGTGCTCGGCGACCTTGCCGCACGACATCGGCTCGACACGCAGCTCGCGCCGTATCCCGGCATGGTCCTCCATCCGATTCCGGAGCCGCCTGCGCCCGCGAAAGGAGTCGAAGTCGTCGCGCTGGACGACGGCGATCCGAACGAGTGTGTCCAGATCGCGGTCGAAGGCGGGATGAGCCGTGACGTCGCCGAACGGCTCTACGCACGCTCGTTCGCCGCCGACCCGGACGTCCAGCTCTTCGTCGGGCGGCTCGACGGCAAGCTCGTCGGATCGTCGACGTCGATCCAGGGCGGAGGCGCGAGCGGCATCGTCGCCGTGGGGACCCTCCCCGAGGCTCGACGGCGTGGTGTCGGCACGGCGCTGTCCTGGGCCGCAGTCAACTCCGGGAGAAGACACGGTTTCGACACGATCGTGCTGCAGTCGAGCGAGATGGGGTTCCCGGTCTACACGGCGATGGGCTTTCGGACAGTCGTGACATATGTGGGGTTCGCTTCAACCAGGGTCGGCTGAGAACGGCCGCACGCCGCGGAAGACGAGGTCGCGCGCGAAGAGCCGCGGATGGAGGCGCCGGTAGCGGCCTCCGACGTAGTCGAGGCGCACGTCGTCGAAGCCGGCGAAGAGCTCGCGTACGGCTCCTGCGGAGAACAGGCGGAGATGCGTCGGGTCGTCCTCCGGGGCCCGGCCGGCGAGGAAGCGGAGCCTGCTCTGCACGCGGAACGCGTTCGGCACGGAGCCAACGAGCACGCCGCCCGGGCGGAGGACGCGGCGGATCTCGGCGACGAGTGCGTCCGGGAACTGGAGGTGCTCGAAGAGCTCGCCGGCGACGACCGCATCGAAGCTCGCATCCTCGAGCGGCAGGGGCTCCTCGACGTTCGCCTGCAGCGGCTCGATCCCGAGCGCGGCCGCCTTCTGCAGGGCTGCGGCGTCGACGTCCAGGCCGACCACCGAGTTGCCCTCGAGGAAGTGCCGGGTCAGCGCGCCCGAGCGGCAGCCGAGGTCGAGCACGCGCTTCCTCGTCCCGATCGCCGCGACGAACAGCGGCACGCGCTCGGGCACGAACACGAAGTCGCCCTCGTCGCGCCGCACGCGGTGGTGCTGTTGGTACCTCTCGCCGACCGAGCTCACGCCGAGCCGACTGCGGCCCCGTGACCGAGTGACTCGATCGTCTTGCGCAGGCCGTCCTGGAGCGCGATCTCCGGCTCCCAGCCGAGGATCTGCTTGGCACGCGTGATGTCCGGCTGCCGCACCTGCGGATCGTCGACGGGAAGCGCCTCGTAGACGATCTCGCTCGACGAGCCCGTGAGCGAGATGATCAGCTCGGCGAGCTCGAGGAGCGTCTTCTCGTCGGGGTTGCCCAGGTTCACGGGCAAGTGCTCGTCCGACTCCGCGAGCAACACGATTCCGCGGATCAGGTCGTCGACGTAGCAGAAGCTGCGCGTCTGCGAGCCGTCTCCGAAGACCGTCACCGGCTTCCCCTCGAGCGCCTGGCGCAGGAACGTCGGGATCGCCCGCCCGTCGTTCGCGCGCATCCGCGCACCGTAGGTGTTGAAGATGCGGACGACCGCGGTGTCCACCCCCTGCTGCCGGTGGTACGCGAGCGTCAGCGCCTCGGCGTAGCGCTTCGCCTCGTCGTACACGCCGCGCGGGCCGATCGGGTTGACGTTCCCCCAGTACGTCTCGGGCTGCGGGTGCACCTCGGGATCGCCGTACACCTCGCTCGTCGAGGCGAGGAGGAAGCGTGCCCGCTTCCACTTCGCGAGGCCGAGCGCGTGGTGCGTGCCGTACGAGCCCGTCTTCAGCGAATGGAGCGGCAGACGCAGGTAGTCGACCGGGCTCGCGAGAGCGGCGAGGTGGTAGACGATGTCGACGGGCTCGTCGCATGCGATCGGCTCGATCACGTCGTGGTTCACGAACGTGAACGCGTCGTCGCGGAGGTGGTCGATGTTCTCGAGCGTCGACACGACGAGGTTGTCGACGCAGATCACGCGCTGCCCGCGCTCGAGGAGCGCCTCGCAGAGATGGGAGCCGAGGAAGCCGGCGCCTCCGGTGACGAGAGCGGTGGGCATTGTCTGATCGTACTGGGGAGGTTGCTCCGCTCCTTCTACGACGGCGCGTCCCGCGCTCCTACTAGCTCCTGATGTCGTAGACGGAGGCGAGCTGGCGCAGGAGCTGCTGCGCGATGAGGTCGCCCGCGGCCGCCGTGTAGTGCACCCCGTCGGGGAGACGCACGAGCGTGAGCTTCCCGTGCAGCCGGAGGTACGGCGTGTACCGGCCACGCGAGCTCGCGAGGAGACCCCACGTGTCGACGTACGTCGCCGTCCTCGGATGAGCCTTCACGACCGAGCGGAGGACGCGATTCACGACGGGGAAGCTCTGCGCGAAGCCCCGCCCGGCGGGGATCGGCAACCCCAGCCAGACGACGTGGATCCCTCTCGCGTTCAGCTCCCGCGTGACTCCGTCGACGCGCCGTCGGTACTCCGCGCTCCACGACGGGCTGCCGAGCGGTCCGACCGTCCTCCCCGCCGGGACGCCGGACATGAAGTCGTGCGCGTCGTCGGCGCCGAACGAGAACACGACGACCCTGGGCCGCAGCTCGGCCGGCGCCGCCTGTATGCGCGAGAACCAGTTGTAGAGGTCCGGGCGCGCGAGGCCCGTCGAGAGCCGGCTCTCGACGCGCACGACGTCGATAGCGCCGCCCACGCGCTGCAGCGCCTGGCCGGGCACGGCCGCGAGCGAATCCCCGGCCGCCCAGACGCGGAGCGGGTGCTCGGGGGTGAACACCGGCCTCGCGTGACCGTGCTGCCTGCGCGGCGGCAGCGGGCGCTGCGTCGCCGGCGGCACGCTCAGATGGACCTCCGTGTCGATCCGATCCTCGCTCTCGCGCCCGATCGCGACCTGCAGCTCGTGACGCGGCGTCGTGAGATGGAGCGTGCGGCTCACGTCCACGAGCGGCTGCGTCACGGCGATCGCGAGCCGTCGCTGGAAGCCCTGCGGCTGGATCTCGGCCTGCTTGCGGAGGCCCTCCGCGTCCAGCAGGCCCGCGAGCGCGAGCCCCACCGAGAGGGCCACGAACCCGCGCCAGGCAGCCGTCAGCCCCATCAGAAGCGGAAGTAGATGAAGGGAGGGACGCCGACCGGGCCGAGGGTCTCGATCAGGGCGACGGCCAGGCCGATGCACCCGGCCTGCGCGAGCGTCGGCATGCGACCGAAGCCGCGGACGACGGCGGCGACCGCGCCCGGCCGGACGTACTGGCCCCCGATGCCCACGGCGATCGCGAGGAGGACCGACCCGGTCACGAGCGGCGACGGCTGGCCCCAGGCCGTGACGAGCCGCTCGAGGATCTGCCCCGCCCGCGTGAGCGAGTCGGCGCGGAAGAACACCCACGCGAAGCAGACGATCTGGAACGTGAGGATCCGCCCGAGCCACTGCGCGCGCCGCGACCTCGGCCGCCACCCGAGCGCCCGCTCGACGCAGAGGCCGACACCGTGGATCCCGCCCCAGATGACGAACGTCCAGGCGGCGCCGTGCCAGAGCCCGCCGAGCAGCATGGTCAGCAGCAGGTTGCGGTACGTGGCGAGCCGGCCCTTCCGGTTGCCGCCGAGCGGGATGTAGAGGTAGTCCCGCAGCCAGCGCGAGAGCGTCATGTGCCAGCGGCGCCAGAAGTCCTGGAGCGAGACGGCCGCGTACGGCGAGTCGAAGTTCTGCGGGAAGACGAACCCGAGGAGCAGCGCGATCCCGATCGCGATGTTCGTGTACCCGCAGAAGTCGGCGAAGATCTGGACGGCGTAGCCGTAGATGGCCACGAGCACCTCGAGCGACGAGTGGCTGTCGGGCGCGGCGAAGACCTCGTCGACGATGTGCGTCGCGAGGTGGTTCGCGATCACCACCTTGAGGAAGAGCCCACTGAGGATCAGCACGAACGCGCGCGACGTGTCGACGCGCCGCGGGTCGCGGGGCGACTCGAGCTGCGGCAGCAGCTCGCTGGCTCGCACGATCGGACCGGCGACGAGATGCGGGAAGAACGCCTGGAAGACCGCGAAGCGCGCGAACGACGCCGGCACGAGCTCGCCGCGATAGGTGTCCACGACGTACGAGATCGCCATGAAGCTGTAGAAGGAGATTCCGACCGGCAGCGCGACGGTGACGAGCCACGACGTCCCGACGACGTTGTCGAACGAGCTGACGAAGAAGCCCGCGTACTTGAAGTACGCGAGGAACCCGAGGTCGAACCCGACGGCCAGCGTCAGGAACGCCTTGCGCCAGCGCACGGCGCGCGCCCGGTAGATGGCGAGAGCGAGGACGTGGTTGACCACCGTCGACGCCACGAGCAGGAAGACGAAGCGCCAGTCCCACCAGCCGTAGAACACGTAGCTCGCGAGCAGGATCCATCCGCGCCAGGCTCGTTGCGACGGCATCAGGAGCCACGAGACCGGCAGGACGATCAGGAAGAAGACCGCGAACGTTGCGGTCGGGAAGAGCATGCAGCCCCGAGGCTAAAGGGTGAGGGCCACGATCTACGCCCGGACGCGGAGCGTGAGGTGGCGAGCTGCCGCGTACCCGCTCGAATCGCGCACGCGGACGTCGAATGCGTAACGGCCGGCGCTGGCGCGCGGCTTCCCGAAGACGAGGCCGTTCGCCCGCAGGTGGATCCCGGCCGGCGCCCGCTCGAGCAGCGACCAGCGGTAGGGAGTGACCCCGGCGCTCGCCACGAGCCTCGTCGAGTACGGACGCCCGCGCTTGCCCACCGGGAGCGTCGTCGTCGTCACGCGGACCGGCGCGGCCGCGATCCCGTCGTCGACGAGCGTCTTGTGGATCAGCGTCGCCATCGCTTCCGAGCCCCCTGCGAGCAGATGCAGGCCGTCGGACTGGAACCAGTCCGGATGGCTGCGCGAGTAGAGGTTCCAGTCGATCACCTCGAGCTCCGGATGCGCCGTCGCCGCGGCCTCGATGTCGTCGTTCATGTTCACGAGGGGATGGCGCGCAGCCCGGAGAGTCAGCCACCAGATGCGCTTCACCCCCTGGGCCCTGAGCGTCGTGAGCGCGGTTCGGATGTTCTGCGCGTAGGCGCTCTCGAAGTCGTTGTAGCCGACGGCGACCACGACGTTCGAGCCGAGCTTCGGGCCGAGCGTCTTCGCCAGCTCGACGAGCGTCGGTACGCGGGCGCCCTCGTACGGGCAGCTGTCGCCGTCGACGCGACGGCATGGCGCCGTCTCGAGATCGAGGTCGATGCCCTGCGTCAGGATCGCGACGGCGTCGACATCGCCCGACATCCCCTCGGCGACGGAGTCACCGATCACGGTCACGTGCTGGGGCGCCGACTGCTGCGGCGACGCTGCGGCGCCGCCGACGACGAGCGCAGCCGCTGTGACGGCGACGAGCCCGCGCATCGCGCGATCGTAGCCCAGGCTCAGCGCAGCTCCTTGTTCGCCTCCATGTCGAACCACATGGCGAACAGCGTCATCTGCAGCCCGGCGATGACGAGCACCGCGACGAGGACGATCGTCGCGGGCGTGATCGCGTTGCCGGCGATGCGCAGGACGAGCTCCACGAGACCGAGGAGGAGACCGAGGCCGAGCATCACCACCCCGAAGACGTAGAAGAACACGAGCGGATGGAAGTCCCGGATGACGTACTTCTGGCCCATCCGCCACCAGAAGCGCTTGCAGAGGAGCCAGGAGATGCGCGGGACGACCGAGCGGAGGCGGATGCCCGAGCGCTCGCCCACGTCGTAGATCGGCCGCGAGGGCACGTCGCGCACGCGCGCGTTCTGGACGTTCAGGTGCACGAGCATGTCGTTCGGAAAGCCGTATCGCGGATAGAGCGCGTCGAGGTCGAGGCGGCGGAGGGCCTCGAGCGAGAGCGCCGTGTAGCCGGCCTGCGAGTCGGCCACGTGCCAGTACCCGGAGGCGATCTTCGTGAGCAGCGACAGGACGGCGTTTCCGAGGTAGCGGGTACGCGGGATCACCTTCCACGCCTCCCCGGAGACGAGCCGGTTCGCCTTCGCGTACTCGACGTCTCCCCGCGTGACGGGCTCGACGAGCCCCCGCAGCTCGTCTGGATCCATCTGCCGGTCCGCGGCCATGACGCACGTCACGTCCATCCCCTCGTCGAGCGCCCGCCGATAGCCCGTCGCGATGGCCGCGCCCACGCCTCCGTTGCGCTCGCGGCGGAGAACGAGGACGCGCGCGTCCCCCACCGCCTCCGCCGCTGCGGACGTGCCGTCGCGCGAGGCGTCGTCGACCACGAAGACGCGATCGACGAACTCCGGGATCCCGCGGAGCGTCTCGCCGACGAGCCGCTCCTCGTCGAACGCGGGCACGACGACCGCCACCCGCTTGCCCTCGAGCATCAGGCCGTAGTCGAGGGCGGCCCGTTCCGCCGAGCGGCGATCGGGTCGACGAGGAGCGCGGCGACGGTCCCGAGGATCAGGCCGATCAGCGCACCCACGAGGAGCGACGAGCGGCTCGAGCGGGCCGTCGTCTTGCTCGCTCCCGCCGGCTCTACGACCCGGCTCGACTCGACGTCCTGTGCGAGGTTCAGCAGCTGCTGCGACTCGGCGAGCGACTCCTGCAGAGCGGCCCGGCGCGCATCGGCCGTGGTGATGACCGAGTTCAGGTTCGCGGTCACGAGCAGCCGCTGGTCGAGTGGCATCGAGCGATCGGCGAGGACGGTCGCCTGCTGGCTCTGGGCCGCACGGATGCGTGCGTTGGCCTCGTCGAGCTGCGTCTCGGCCGTGGCCACCTGGGACTCGAGGAGCCTGATCTTCTGGGCGACGTACACGGAGACGCGGCCGGTCACGCGATGCGCCAGGGCATCGGCGGCCAGCTCGACCTTCCGCTTGCCGGAGCCCTTCACCGCGATCTCCACCAGCGGATTGACGCCGCGGAGCTGGCCGGTCTCGACGATCTCCTTGGTCGAGACCGACGAGCGGAGCCTCGACACCGGGATCCCACTTCGTGCCGACGCCGCCTTCAGCGCCGTCTCCGAGTGGACGATCTCGTTCACGGTCCGCGGATTCGTCGCCAGGCTCTGGATCTGCCCGCCGCCGAGCGGGGCGAAGGGCTGGCCGAGGTAGATGATCGTCTGGGCGCGCCAGACGGACGCTGCCGACGCCGCGAGGGCGATGCCGACGATCGCGCCGACGACGAGGCCCCCGACGGGCAGCCACCAGCGGAGCTTGAGGCGCTGCCAGGCCGAGGAGAGGTCGACTTCCTGCTCGTCCTCGAGCTCGGGACCCGGACGGGGGAGCTCATCGGGGCGCGACCCTATCAGCGGCCCAGCGCCACTGAGCCGCGAGACCGTCCTCGAGCGCGGTCGACGGCTGCCAGCCGAGGTCCGCGCGAATCCGCGCCGTGTCGGCGGACGTTCGGGCCGCGTCGCCCTCGCGGCGCGGGAGGCGGACGACCTCGAGGCGGCGCCCGGCGATTCTCCCGAGCGTCTCGATCGCCTCGAGCAGCGACACCTCCGCGCCTCCGCCGACGTTGTACGTCGATCCGGGGGCTGCACGCTCCATCGCGGCGATCGTCGCGTCGACCGCGTCGTCGACGTAGGTGAAGCTGCGGGACTGCGACCCGTCCCCGTAGAGCTCGAACGGGCGCCCCTCCGCGAGGCACGAGACGATCTTCGTGAAGGCCATGTCGGGGCGCTGGCGGGGGCCGTAGATCGTGAAGTAGCGGACGGTGGCCACCTCGAGGCCGAACTCCGAGCCGTACGCGGCGGCGAGGTGCTCGCAGGCGAGCTTCGTGATCCCGTACGGCGAGAGCGGATGCGGAACGGTGTCCTCGGGCGTCGGGTACGCGGCCGCGTCGCCGTAGATCGAGGACGAGGACGCGACGACGACCCGAACCCCCTCCACCGCCGCCGCCTCGAACAGCCGCTGACTCGCCAGGACGTTCTGGCGGACGTAGACGGGGAAGACCCCGCCGAAGCTCGCGACTCCGGGCTGACCCGCGAGGTGGAAGACTCCGTCGAATCCGCCGAGCTCGAGCACGTCCTCGGCGACGTCGAGGCGCGTCACGGGAAGGTCGCGGGCGTTCTCCTCCTTGAGCGCAGGGTCGTAGTAGCCGGTGAAGGCGTCCCACCCGACGGCGTCGTGGCCGTGCTCGAGCAGCGCGCGGAGGAGGTGCGAGCCGATGAAGCCGGCCGCGCCCGTGACGAGGTAGCGCATGGCGCCGGAAGACTACGGAGGACGAACGACCGCCGAGACACCGCGGTAGCTCATGGAAGCGGGAGAATGGGCTCGAGCGCTCCGTCGGCGCCCGGCGCCGAGGCACACCTCGGAGAAGTAGCGGGTCATCGCGACGCCTTCCCGGAAGTCGCCGAGCCGCGGCTCGGGCCGCTCGCCGCGCGCGAGGGCGAGCGCGAGCTCCGGGTAGCGGCCACCGGCCGCGAGCGGCACGGGGAAGCCTCCTCCGAAGCGCGTGTTCACGTCCGTGATCGGAAGCGAGCCGTCGGGCTCCCGGAAGCACTGCACGTTCGCCGGTCCCTTGATGCGGACCGCCTCGGCCACGCGTGCTCCGTGCTCGATCAGCTCGCGGTCCCTGAGCGAGACGCCCTTGATCGACTCGCCGCCCTTCGAGAGCAGCATCGTGCGCGGGATCGCGTTCAGGCAGCGGCCGTCCATGTCGCTGAAGACGTCGATCGAGAACTCCTCGCCCAGGCACGCCTCCTGCACGAACGACGGGACCCCGTGTACGAGAGGAAGAACGCGAGCTCGTCCGCGTCGTGTGCGCGGAAGATGTTGCGCGAGCCGAACCCTTCGCGCGCCTTCACGAGCACCGGGAAGCGCGCATCCCCGGGGACCTCGTCCGGCGCCCAGCTGCGCGGGGAGGGGATGCCGATCTCGACGAAGAAGCGATGGGCGTCGAGCTTGTCCGACATCCGCGCGGACACCTCCGCGTCCGGCAGCAGCACGAGGGCCGGGGCGAGCTCGTCGCGCTCCCGCGCCAGCACGGGGAAGTCGAGGTCGTTCAGCGGGACGACCAGGCCGACCTCGTGCTCGCGCACGAGACCCGCGAGCCGCGGCACGTAGGCCGGATCGGCGATGCGGGGCACGATGACGCGGAGGTCGCAGTGGTACAGGGCCGGCGCGAACGGGTCCGCGTCCACGCCCAGCGCGACTGCGCCCGCGGCGCGGAACGCGCGCACGATGTCGACCCGCTGGCCGACGGACGTGAAGAGCACGACCACGACGCGAGAGCGTACTCGGACGCTCGCTACATTCAGCGCCGTGCCGGAGCCGATACGGATCCTCCGCGTCATCGCCCGGCTGAACATGGGCGGTCCCGCGATCCACGTCGCGAATCTCGCCTCCGCGCTCGAGACGCGCGGGTACCACACGACCCTCGTCGCGGGCAGCCTCGCGCGCGGCGAGGACTCGATGGCGTACGTCGCCGAGCGGCTCGGGCGTGAACGTCGTCGACGTCCCCGAGATCCAGCGCGAGGTCGCGCTCCTCCACGACGCGAAGTCGGTCCGGCGGCTCGCCGCGCTCATGCGGAAGGAGCGACCGCACATCCTCCACACGCACACGGCGAAGGCCGGGGCGCTGGCGCGGGCCGCTGCGGTGGCCGCGGGCCGCGCACGCCCGCCGATCATCGTCCATACCTTTCACGGCCACGTGCTGAAGGGCTACTTCGGGCCGGGGCGCACGGCGTTCTTCCGCCAGGTCGAGCGCGTCCTCGCACGGCAGTCCGACGTCCTGATCGCGGTGAGCCCGGAGGTGCGGGACGAGCTCGTCGAGCACGGCGTCGCCCCGAGCGAGAAGTTCGCCGTCATCCGGCTCGGGATCCCGCTCGACGAACGCCTCGGGGACGCGTCCGCCGAGCTCGACTTCCGGCCCCTGTACGGCATCGCCGAGAACGCCTTCGTCGTCGGCTGGGTGGGCCGCATGACCGGCGTGAAGGACACGGGTGCCGTGCTCGAGATCGTGCGCGCGACGCGCGAGCGCGGCGTCGATGCCGTGCTCTGCATGGTCGGCGACGGGCCCGATCGCGGGCGGCTCGAGCAGCTGGCGCACGACCTCGGCATCGCACGCTCGGCGTTCTTCGTCGGCTACCAGGAAGACGTCGCGGGCTACTACCGGCTCTTCGACGCGTTCCTGCTGCCCTCCGTGAACGAGGGAACCCCCGTCAGCGCGATCGAGGCGCTCGCCTCGGGAACGCCCGTGGTGGCGACGCGCGTCGGCGGCGTGCCCGACGTCGTACGCGACGGCGTCGACGGCTTCCTCGTCGAGCCGGGAGACACCGAAGCGGCCGCCGAGCGGCTCGCGCAGCTCGCTCGCGAGCCCGCGCTCCGGGCAGGGCTCGGGGCTGCCGGGCGCACCGAGGTGCAGGCGCGCTACTCGGTCGCGCGGCTGGTCGACGACGTCGACCGCCTGTACCGGTCGCTGCTCGCCGCGAAGCGGCTTCCCGCGCCCCCGGACGTATCGCGCCCGTAGGGGCGAGGCATGTCTCGCCCCTACAGACTGCGACGCCCAGGCCTTATGCGTGCGTGTCCGAGATCCGCATCGAGCCTACGTCTTCGGACGCCAGCCGCCGGTTGCGCCGCGGTACGTCCCACGGAACAGCGCGAGCGGCGTGCGCAGGAGGATGTGCAGGTCGATCCGCGGCGAGCGGTGCTCGACGTACCAGACGTCGAGCTCGATGCGATCGGCCCACGGGAGCTCGGCCCGGCCGTGCACCTGCGCCCAGCCGGTGAGCCCCGGACGGATGTCGAGCCGCCGGCGCTGGCGCTCGTCGTACTGCTCGACCTGGTAACGCAGGGTCGGTCGGGGGCCGATGACGCTCATGTCGCCCCGCAGGATGTTCCAGAGCTGCGGCAGCTCGTCGATCGACGTGCGGCGGAGGATCCGGCCCACGCGGGTGATCCGACGGTCTCCCTGGTCGACCGCGAACCCGGCACCCATGCCCTCGGCGCCCACCACCATCGTCCTGAGCTTGAGCACCTCGAAGTCGGCGCCATCCTTGCCGACGCGCGTCTGGCGGTAGAGGACGGGCCCCCCGTCCTCGAGCTTCGTCGCGAGCGCGGCCGCCGCGAGCAGCGGGCTCGTGAGGACGAGCCCCGCGCCGGCGATCGCGATGTCCGCGGCCCGGTTCAGCGCGTGCCCTTCGCCTTGTCCCAGGTCTGCGGCGTGCCGGAGCGCAGGTAGCGGACGAGCGCCGCGACGGTCGCCTTCGTGACGACGTAGTAGTAGTAGGCGAGTCGCGCGCCGGGGACGGGGAGCCGCCTCTTCCCCGCCGCCGCGAGGCCGAGGCCGGCGAGCTGGAGGGCGAGGAAGCGCCGGTAGAAGGGCGCGCGGCCCACGAGCCGCAGGTTCGAGACCAGCAGGAACACGTGGAGGAACCCCGTCGAGTAGCGCAGGACTCGGTGCGAGACGAGCTGCGCCGTGTACAGCGGACGGGTCGGGCGAAAGGCGCGCCCGGTGAGGATGTGGCCGAGCGCACGGGCGATCGTCCGCACCTTGCGGCCGTACTCGTCCTCGGGCTCTGCCGCCGGCTTCTCGACCGCCACCGCGGCGGGCTCGTACACGGCGCGCCGTCCCGCCTGCTCCATCAGGTACGGGAAGCCGAAGTCGTGCCCGAACCGCGGGTCGTCCTCGACGTACGCGTCGCGCTTGACGGCGTAGATCGCGCCGTTTCCCGCGGTGATCGAGCTGCAGGCGGACTCCTGCTCGCGCACCCAGGTCTCGTAGCGCCAGTAGAGGCCCTCGAGGTTCGCGCCGTCCGGGCTCTCGAGGCGGAGCTGGCCGCAGACGTAGCCCACCCTGTCGTCCCCGAGGTTGCGCACGAGCGCGCGCAGCGCGCCCGGCTCCCACTCGCTGTTGGCGTCGGTGAAGGCGACGACCTCGCTCGCCGTCTCGCGCACCGCACGGTGCTGGGCCGCGACCTTGCCCTCGCGCGGGCAGCGCAGGAGGCGCACGCGCGGATCTCCGGCCGCGAGCTCCTCGACGATCGCGTCCGTGCCGTCGGTCGAGCCGTCGGAGGCGACGACCACCTCGAGCCGCCCCTCGGGGTAGTCGAGCGCGAGCGCGTTCTCGACGCGCCTGCGGATCACGTCCTCCTCGTCGTGGGCTGAGACGACGAGGGCCACCGTCGGCGTCACATCGTCCTTGCGCACGGGACGCGGCCGCAGCCGCGCGAGCACCCCCATCGCCGCCGGGTAGCCCGCATGTGTCCAGACGAGCGCGGCGAGCGAGCCCCAGAAGGACGCTCGCGCGATCACGCGGCGAGCAGCTCCCTGACGAGGGCGCGGTACCGCTCCATCGCGACGACACGATCCGCCTCCTCCTCGACGTAGGCGCGACCGCGCCGGCCCATCTCGGCGAGATCGAAGCCGCCGTCCGCAGCCTCGCGAATCGTCCGCGCGAGCAGATCTGGTCGCCCGGGCGGGATCACCACGCCGCAGCCGATCTCGCGGACGAGCCGCGCCGTCTCGCTCGTCTCGTCCGCGCCGACGACGACGGGTCGACCCGCCGAGAGGATGCCGTACAGGCGGCTCGGAACGACGTAGCCGGCGAGCCCCTTCGCGAGCCCGACGACATGGAGGTCGGCGCTCGAGAGCGACAACGGGAGGCGCTCGCGCTTCTGGTACGGGAGGAAGCGCACGGTCTCCTCCACCTCGAGCCGCTGCGCCAGTGCGACCATCTCGCCGTGCCGCGCCCCGAACCCGGCGATCACGATCGCCAGGTCGTCGCGGTCGCGGAGAAACGTCGCCGCCCGGACGAGGCTGTCGAGATCCTGTGCGTGGCCGACGTTCCCCGAGTGCATGACGACGAAGGGCCCGACGAGCCGGTGCTGCTCGGCCCAGGCGTTGTCGCGGGGCTGCGGGGTGATGGCGCGCGTGTCGACCCAGTTCGGGATCACGCGCAGCCGCTCGGGCGGCGCGCCCTTCTCCTCGAGGCGCTGCCGCATGGTCTCCCCGATCGCGACGATCCGGTCGGCCCGCCGCAGGTACGCGCCCACGAGGGTGCGGAGGACGCCGATGACGGCAGGGTTGCGGAGCCGGTCGAGCTCCGTCGCGATCTCCGGGAAGACGTCCTGGCTGATCACGAGCACGGGGGCGCCGACCCGCCTGCCGACGAGGACGCCGAGGTCCCCGATGATCGGCGGGTCGGTCATGCAGAGCACGAGGTCCGGCGCGCGGCCGCTCAGCGAGTGGCTGAGCGCCGAGCCGAGGTAGGAGAAGTAGTTCACGGCCCTCCGTCCGAGCTCCGAGCGCTCGTACGACGTCGACGCGACCCGCGTGATGCGCACTCCGTTGTGCTCGGCGTGTCGCGGCGCTTCCTCGTAGCCGTGCAGAACGCCCGTCACGACCTCGACCTCGTAGTCTTCCGCGAGCGCCTCGCAGAGCTCCGTCAGCAGGTGCGCGGTGGCCTCGACCCCAGGCCAGTAGTACTGGTTGAGGACGAGGATGCGCGCGCGTTCGCCCGGTTCGGTCATTCGGAGCAGCAGGCTAGTCCACGACCGCTTCGCGGACGGCGTCGAGGAAGCCCTCGACGCTCGGCCCGTAGCCCCAGTCGCGCGCAAGCTCGCGCGAGCGGGCGCCCTGCGCGCGCCGCAGCTCCGGATCGCGGGCGAGCTCGCGCAGCGCCCCGGCCGCCGTGTCGACGTCGCCGGCGGGGACGAGCGTCCCGTTCTCGCCGTCGCGCAGGAGGTCGTGCGCCGCGCCGACGCGATCGGAGAGGACGAGCGGGAGCCCGCACGCCGCGGCCTCGTTCACCACGACCGCCCACGTCTCGCGCTCCGAGAGGAGGGCGAAGACGTCCGCGGCGACGTACAGCTCCACTATGCGTCCCCAGTCGACGTCTCCGAGGAGCGCCAGCCGGACTCCGAGCTCGCCCGCAAGCTGCACGAGGTCCTGCCGCTCCGGGCCGTCGCCGGCGAGGACGAGCACCAGGTTCGGCTCGTCCGCAGCCGCGACTGCGCGCACGAGCACGTCGAGCCGCTTCTCGGGGCCGAGCCGCGCGACGCAGAGGACGGCGACGTCGGATTCATGGGCGCCGAGCTCGCGGCGCAACGCCTCACGTCGACCCTGGAGCCACTCCGCCCGCATCGCGAAGTCCTCGACGTCGACGGTGTTCGCGAAGAGATGCACGCGCTCGGGCGCGGCGCCGCGCGCGAGCATCGAGTCGCGCGCGAGCGTCCCCGTGACGAGGATCCCCGCCGCACGCTGGACGACCGGAGGCACGACCGTGCCCTTGACTGCGCGCCTCCATCCCGGCCGGGGCCCCTCGTCGTGGCTCTCGACCACGAGCACGTACGGGACGTCCTTGACCTCGCACCAGGCGAGCGCGGCCTGGGCGGCGAACGTGCTCCAGCCCGAGACGACGACGACCTGCGGCCTCGCCTCGGAGAGGGCTCCGACGATTCCCGGAGTGAACGGGTAGTCGTGCCGGACGAGCCGGTCGGCGCCCGGGAGCCTGAGCCCCCGGAGGTACACGGCTCGGTGCGTGGGCTCGATGCGCCACGTCCGGCGCGCGACGGTGCGGGCGGCGTAGAGGACGGTAAGGTCGATCTCGGGCAACGCCGAGATGCGGTCGAGCAGCGGCGTCCGGTAGGGCGTCGGCTCTGGGAAGACGGCGGCCACGCGGAGGGGCGGCGCGGCCTCGCCCCCGGCGAGGCGCGCGAGCCAGGCCTCGGCCTCGCTGCGGGCGAGCGCCAGCCGGCGGCGCTCCCTTCGCCGCACGACCACCCTGGCGGGAAGGCCCGGATCGAGACGGAGCGCTTGCGCGGCGATTCGAGGCCGCTTCGTCGCCGAGGCCTGGCCGGCAAGCCGCGCCAGGTCGCGTGCCGCCCGGGCTCTGGCGCCGAGGCCCCAGCGCCTCTCGAACGCCTCGAGCAGGCCGAGGTAGGCCTCGCCGGCGGCCTCGACGGCCGGCTCGGGAACCCGCTCGGCGACGCCGACGCGCCACGCGAGCTCGACGTCCTCTGCGGCCAGCTCCGGAGCGAGACTCCCGATCGCATCGCGTGCGACGCGGAGCTGACACGCGCGCTGCAGCTCGCGACGGCGCTGGGAAGCCTGCTCGGGGTGCACCCGGTACAGGACGAGCGGGTCGAGCAGGTTCGCGCCGCCGGAGTGCTCGAGCAGCCGCGACCACAGGTCGTAGTCCTCGCTCTCCTCGAAGCTCGTGTCGTAGCGGAGCTCGTGCCGGTCGAGTAGCTCGCGGTCGACGAGCACCGTCGGGTGGTAGAAGGGCGCGCTGAAGAGGGCGCTCCAGCGCACCTCGCTGGGCTCGACGGGCATCGCCTGCGGCCGCCCCACCCGGCCCTCTTCGTCGAGCTCGAGCACGGCCGAGCCGACGATGCCGACCGCCGGCGTCGAGCGCAGGCGGGCGAGCTGGCGCTCGAGCCGCCGCGGAAGCGCCACGTCGTCCGCGTCGAGCCGCGCAACGTAGCGCCCGCGTGCCTCGTCGAGGCCCCGGTTCAGCGAGCCCGCGAGCCCGGTGGCAGCGTGGTTTCGGAGCACGCGGAGCCGCGGGTCCGCGAGCGCGGCGAGGATTTCCGGTGTCCCGTCGGCCGAGGCGTCGTCGACGACGAGCACCTCGAGGTCGGGAAACGTCTGACCGAGAGCGCTCTCGACGGCCGTGCGCACGTACGCCTCCCCGTCGCGGACGGCGAGGAGCACCGTGACGAGAGGCGCGGGCGGCACTGTGCCGTAGCCTACGGCGCGTGTCGCGGGACTCTCCGTCGTTCGACCTAGTCGTCGCGACGGTGGGCCGAACGGAGGAGCTCCGCAGCCTCCTCGACTCGCTCGAGGCGCAGCGCTATCCGCAGCTGCGGACGATCGTGGTCGATCAGAACGAGGACGAGCGCGTGCCTGCGGTGCTCGACGGCCGGAGCCTCGAGCTCGTCCACCTGCGCTCGGCGCCGGGACTCTCGCGGGCGCGCAACGTGGGCCTGCGGGAGCTCAGCGCCGACCTCGTCGCCTTCCCCGACGACGACTGCAGGTATCCGCCGGGACTACTCGAGCGGGTCGCCGAGCGCTTCAGGGGGGATCCGCACCTCGACGGGTTGACCGGCCGCACGGAGGACGAGCTGGGACGCTCCTCGACGTCGTGGAAGGACGATGCCGCGCTCCTGACACGCGACAATCTCTGGAACCGAGCCAATGCGGCGACGACGTTCCTCCGCCGGGAGCTCGTCGAGCGCGTCGGCGGGTTCGACGAGAGCCTCGGGCTCGGCTCCGGGAGACGGAGCTCGTCGGGCGAGGAGACGGACTATCTCGTACGCGCGGTGAGCGCGGGCGCGCGCATCGCGTACGACCCGTCCCTCGTGGTCCACCACGGCGTCCGGGAGGACGACTCGGCCGTCGGGCTGCGCGACGGTACGAGCCTGGGCTACCTCCTGCGCAAGCACGACTATCCGCCGCGCACGGTCGCCCGGATGCTCGTGCGGCCGGCGGGCGGCGCGCTCGTCGCGCTCGCTCGGCTCGACGTGCCGCGGGCTCGCTACTACACGGCGAGCCTGCGCGGCCGGGTCGGGGGCTACCTCGGCGCGAGGCGTTCGAACAGCTCCGCGTGACGGTCGAGCCACGGCTCGAGCGAGAACCGGTCGACCGCCCGTGCGCGCGCGGCCGCGCGGTACGCGGGGAGGTCGGCGAGCACAGCCGTGACCGCCTGCGCGAGCGCATCGGGGTCCGGCGGCTCGTCGCGCTCGAAGCCGTCGGGATGCGGAACGCCGATGCCTGCGTCGTCGCCGACGAGCTCCGGCACACCGCCGCTTCGCGGGTAGACGACGGGCACGCCGCTCGCCAGCGCCTCGAGGACGACACTCGGGCACGGGTCGTTCACCTTCGTGTGCAGGAGGACCTGAGCACGGCGGAAGATCGCGGGCGCGTCGGTCTGCGAGTAGCGTCCGAGCGCGTGCACGCGCCCCGCGACGCCGAAGCGCCTCGCGAGCGGCTCCAAGGGCACAGCGAGCCGGCCGGTGACGAGCAACCGGGCATCGGGGTGTGGCGCCAAGAGCGCCGCGAGGGTCGCCACGGCCAGCTCCAGCCGGTACGCCTGCGTCTGATCGCCGCCGAGGAGCAGGACGGGGCCGCCCCCCGCAGCATCCGGGGCCGGCGTGAAGCGCGAGACGTCGACCGCGTTCGGGAGGACTTCCCAGGTGCACGTGGGGGAACCGACCCATTCGTCGGCGGAGCGCTTGCAGAACTCGCTCTGGTAAAGGACGTGGTCGGCAGCCCCGAGCAGCGCGCGCAGCGGCCGGTTCACGGCATCCGTCTCCTCGCCGGCCCAGGCGGGGTACCCGGCCCCGTCCTGGTTCACGACGAGAGGAATCCGTCGGCGACGCAGGAGCCAGAGCAGAGGCCCGAGATCGCGCGGCAGCCAGTTCGATCCCAGGTACGCGATCGTGAAGTCGTCCGGGCGGTTCGGGAAGCGCGCCGCGAGCCGCTGGATCTTCGCGGAGCCGCCCGCGACGGCAGCTCCGGGCGCGGGCACGCGATCGTGGCCGTAGAAGACGCGGACGCCGGGCTCGCGGCTGCGGCCGCCCGGGAGCACGAGCCGCCCCCAGCGCGCGGCTCCGCGGCCGTAGCGCCCCGCGCGCGCAAGGCTCAGCTCCATGCCGTCACGTCGTTTCCGGAAGCTCGACGAAGCCGCGGAGGAGCTCCTTCCAGCGCGGGCGCAGCGCCGGGTAGGAGTTCTCCTCGGCAGTCGCTCTCGCGGCGGCTCGCACGCCCGACAACTCGTCCTCGGCGGCCTCCGCGACGTGTGCCGACCAGCCCACCAGGCCGTCCACGTCCTCGACCTCCACGAGCCAGCCGTTCTCGCCGTGGCGGACGAGGTCGGCCGCCTGCCCGACGCGGGTCGACACGAGCGGGAC
The DNA here is from genome assembly GCA_963831285.1 of uncultured Gaiellaceae bacterium. Classification (GTDB taxonomy): domain Bacteria; phylum Actinomycetota; class Thermoleophilia; order Gaiellales; family Gaiellaceae; genus GMQP-bins7. The sequence continues at coordinate 140,826 of CAWHPO010000005.1, forward strand.
TCCGGTCGCCATCGACTCCAGCACCGCCCGCGGCCCCCCTTCGTCGCGCGATGTGACGAGGCAGACGTCGATGGCGTCGTACGCCTGGGCGACCGCGTCGACTCCCGGCAGGAGCACGTGCCGGTGCGGCACACCGAGGCGCTCGAGGCCGGCTCGCACGTAGCCGCGTGCGGGACCCGTGAGCAGGACGGTCAGCTCGGGGACCCGCTCGCGAAGCCGCTCCACGGCCGCCAGGAGGACGTCCGGGCCCTTGATCAGCTTCGGCTCGAGCCCGTCGCCCCACCCCACGCCGTCCTTCTGGAACGACCCGACGACGAAGGCGGAGGCCGGCAGCCCGAGGGCGCGCCGCGCCTCCTCGCGCCGGGCCGGGGTCCGCAGCCCGAAGGCCTCGACGTCGATCCCGATCGGGATCCGGTGCACCTTCTCGGGGGCGAGCCCGGTCTCGAGGACGAGCTCCTCCAGCGCCGCGTTCGTGACCTGCACGCGGTCGATGTCCGCGTGCCGCCGCCGCATGGTCGCGAAGCAGGCATCGAACTCGGGCATGCCGGGAGTCCCGGGCCGGCCGTGGAAGTACGCGACGCCGAGGCGGTTCCCGCGCTTCTCGAAGTCGGCGAGGAGGAGCGTGAACTGGCTGGTATGGAAGACGGACTGGTCCCGCACCGAGGCCGCCCACTCGCCGGGGCCGAGCCGGATGCCCAGGCTGCGCGCAGTGCCCGCTAGGTGGCGAGCCTCGTACTCGAGGACCCAGCCCGCCGCGTCGAACGGCACGAAGAGCCGCGAGTGCGGGCTCCAGCCGCGTGTCCGCATGCCCACCGAGGCGCGCCGGAGCGGGCGAGCGACGGGTGCGAGCAGGCGGCGGGCGCTTCCCGCGATCGCCATGGCCACGGCGGCTAGCCGCCGACGCTCGTCGGCTCGAGCTCGGCGCGCAGGCGCTCGAGGTCGGCGTCGACGAGGAGGTGCACGAGCTCGTCGAAGTCGACCGTGGGCGACCAACCGAGCCGCTCGCGCGCTCTCGACGCATCTCCGACGAGGTCGTGGAGCTCCGCCTTGCCGCGCACGAGCGACTCGTCGATCCGCACGTGGTCCTGCCACTCGAGCCCCGCGTGCGCGAACGCGCACTCCACGAGGTCCCGCACGCTGTGGCTCGCTCCGCTCGCGATGACGTAGTCGTCCGGCTCGTCCTGCTGCAGCATGAGCCACATGGCGCGCACGTAGTCCCCGGCGTAGCCCCAGTCGCGCCGCGCGTCGAGGTTGCCGAGGGAGACGTCGCGCTCGAGCCCGAGGCTGATCGCGGCGGCCGCATGTGAGATCTTGCGGGTCACGAAGTCGAGCGGGCGCCGCGGGGACTCGTGGTTGTAGAGGATTCCTGACGAGGCGTGCAGCCCGTAGCGGCGGCGGTAGCTCCGCGTGATGAAGTGCGCATAGGCCTTGGCCACGCCGTACGGGGTCACGGGCGCGAGCGGCGTCTCCTCGTGCTGGGGCACCTCCCGCGGCTCGCCGAAGATCTCGCTCGACGAGGCCTGGTAGAAGCGGATACCCGCGTCGACGCGCCGGATGGCCTCGAGGAGCGCGGTGCACCCGACGGCGGCGAACTCCGCAGTGAGCACCGGCTGCCGCCACGACATGGGCACGAACGAGGGCGCCGCGAGGTTGTAGAGCTCGTCCGGTCGGCTCGCGGTGAGCACGTCGACCAGGGAGAGCTCGTCGAGCACGTCCGCCTGCGCGAGGTCGAGCTCGGCGCGGAACGGAACGAGGTTCGGGAACGTCGTCGAGACGGGCTGGCGGACGACGCCGAAGACCTCGTAGCCCTCGTGGAGCAGGAGCTCGGCCAGGAGCGACCCGTCCTGCCCGGCGATCCCGATGACGAGTGCGCGGCGCGCGGCCATCTCAGCGCCTGACCTTAGCGCCCGCGTCGCACGGCTCGGCCTTTTCCGCAGGTCGGAAACTCGCTAGCGCGAGTCTCCGACCGCGACGGCAAAGACGCTCGCTGCCTCGTTCCCTTCGCCGCCGGGCTCCGGCGGGGCCGTCTAGCATCGGCTGCCGCATGGAATCCGGGCGCAGGCCGTTGCTCGTCCTCGTCGCGATCGTGCTCGGCGTCGCGGTCGCGTACGCCGGAGCCGCGCAGCTCGTCTCGACGCCCCGCGTCCACCCGGACGAGCACATCTACGCGGGCGCGGCGGCCTCGCTCGCGGAGGGCGACGGGCTGCGACTGCGGCACGAGCCGTACCAGCTCGGGCCGCTCTACCCTGCGGTCCTCGCGCCGATTCTCGCCGCGGCGGGAAGCCGGGTGGCCGCCTACCCCTTCTACAAGGTCGCGAACGCGCTGCTCTTCGCCCTGGCCGCGTTCCCGATCTACCTCGTTGCGAGACGCCTGCTGCGCCCGTGGTGGAGCGTCGGCGTCGCCGCCTTCTCGATCGCGATTCCGTCGTCGATGTACGTCGCGCTCGTGATGACGGAGAGCGTCTCCTACCTCACGTACTCGATCGCCCTCTGGGCCGTGGTGCTCGCCCTCGAGCGACCGACGACGCTCCGCCAGCTCGGCGTGCTCGGCGCCGTGGCGCTCGCGTACGCGACCCGGGCCCAGTTCGCGGTCCTGTTCGCTGCCTACGTCCTCGCGCTGGCGATCGTGTGGGCGGTCCTGCCGGGGCGCCGCCCACGGCTCGGCGAGCTCGCGCGGCAGCTCTGGCCGACGCTCGGAGCGCTCGGGCTCGCGGCGCTCGCGCTCCTCGCACGCTCCGCCGTGACGGGAACCTCACCGCTCGACGCGGTCGGGGCGTACGAGGTGCTCTTCCGCGGCTACGACCCGCTCGACATCGTCAAGTGGAGCGCGTACCACGTGGCCGACCTCGAGCTCTACCTCGCGGTGGTGCCGATCGCCGTGGCGCCGATCGTGCTCGCGCGGCTGTGGAGGCGGGCGCGCAACGGCTCCCGGGAGGACGCGGCGTTCGGGGCCGCGTTCCTGACGGTGAACGCGGGGATGCTGTTCGTCACGGCGGCGTTCGCGAGCACGGAGTTCGGCTTCGACCGACTCCACGACCGCAACGTCTTCTACCTCGCCCCGCTCTGGCTGATCGTCCTCGGCGTCTGGCTCGCGGACGGCCTGCCGCGGCCGCTCGTCGCGACGGGGATCGGGATCGTGAGCGCGGTGCTCCTGCTCGTCGCGCTGCCGTTCCGGTACATCGCGAGCGACGTCGGCGTCGACGTCGTCCCGAGCGCGCTCTGGGCTCGCCTCCAGGATCACCTCGCCGGAGAGGTCGTCACCGCGCGCAAGCTCATGGTGCTTCTTCTCCTCGCCGTCGTGCTCCTCGTGGCGCTCCTCCCGAGGCGTCTGTGGTGGATCGTGCCCGCGGTCGTGCTCGTGACCTTCGCGAGCACGGCCACGCTCGCGTGGCACCGCATCGCCGACGCGGAGGAGAACGCGGTCTTCTCCGGCGCTCCGGACCGCGACTGGGTGGACGACCGGCTCCCGGCGGGCGCGGACGTCACGAAGATCTACCTCGTGTCGAGCGCCTGCCCCGCATCCGCTCTCACCTGGCACGCGCTCTACCTCACCGAGTTCTTCAACCGAACGGTCGAGCGCGCCGCCTACATCGACGACTCGATACCCGACGGCCTGCCGATCCGGCGCGTCGACGTGACCTCCGACGGGGGTCTCGAGGACGCGTCCGGGTCCCCGCTCGAGGCGGACTACGTCGTGACCCAGCCCGGGATCGAGCTCGCGGGCACGAAGCTCGGCTCCGGCACGGCGGCCGGCCTCGTCCTCTGGAGGACCGGAGGCCCGGTCCGGCTCCGCGGCGTCACCTCGGACGCGGCGCTCAGGACGCGCGACTGCGCCTGAGGAGCGCGGAGAGGTCGCCGATGCGCTGGTTTCGCTCGACCACCGCACGGACCGCCGGCAGGAGCAGGCCGACGTCAGCGATCCAACGCTGGTCGACCGGCGGTGCGGCTCGCAGGGTCGGGTAGCCGAACGTCAGCGCGTCGTGCGCCGTCCAGGCCGTGCACACGCCACGCGCCTCCTCGTCGAACAGGCCGCGAGCGTACGGCACGAGGGTCGCGTTCTCCCGTCGGAAGGCGAGCGGGGGGCGCCCGTGCTGGCGCAGGCGATCTTCGATCGGCGCGAGGGTGCCGGGGAGATCCTCCAGGCGGCCGACCACCTGATAGTCGAGGTCGTCGACTCCGGCCAACTCCGCCTGGGACGCCCAGTGCTGGCTGTACATCGCGCCGGGACGCGCACCGAGAGCACGGATGAAGTCCCGGAATGCGTCGACGACCTCCTCGGCTCGGTCGCAGAGCGCCGGAAACCACTCCTCGGATGCGAACTCGGCGACGAAGCGCGGCTCGTGGAGGAGCAACTTCGCGACCCAGGCAGACCAGATGCGCCTCACGGGCTCCCGTACGACCGTGAACCGCAGCCAGTCGTCCGACGCGAGAATCTTCCTCTGCTCGCTCGCACTTCGCGCCGAGAGTCGGCGTTCCCCTCCCCACCGCGAGAGATCGTGGACGGTGAGAGCGCGGGTGACCTCGGGCTTCGGGGATCGGGTGATCCGCTCCTCCGACATGCCGCCGGCGGCGGCGAGCGCCCAGAGGATGGACGTGCTGCCGGCACGCGGAATCGGCACGTACACGAGCTTGACGTCGTCCAGAACGATGGCGTTCCGTGCGACGTGGTCTGGCACGCTCGGCCGGGCCACGTCAGCCGGCGATTCGCCGAAGGTAGCCGCTCGGGTTGAACGTGATGAGGAACTTCTCGCGCTCGCGGTCGATCTCGAACTCGTCGGTGCGCGCGAGAAACTCCTCGACCGCCTCGAGCGGCCCCGGCACGAGGTCCTTGCGGATGAGCCCGATGTTCGAGTCCTCGACGATCAGGTAGCAGCCGACGGGAACGAGCGGCGGCATAGGCGTCGAGCTCGGCTGCGACGTGCGCGCGGGAGTGGTCCGAGTCGAGCACGACGAGCAGCGGGCTTTCCCGCGGCGCGCTTCGCGACGTCCGCCACCACGTCCGGGTCGGTGGACGAGCGCCCGGCGAGGTAGGTGATGCGGGGATGCCGCGGGTAGTCCTCGCGCTCGGGCTCGATGTCGATCGAGACGACCTCGCCTGTGCCGACGAGGTCGCAGATCGACGCGAGGAAGAGCGCGCTCCCTCCGCGGTAGGTGCCGGTCTCCACGATCACCTCGGGCCGGGTCTCGAACACGATCTCCTGGTAGACCCAGAGGTCGAGCGGGTTCTTCAGCGCCTGCGCACCGAGCCACGTCGCGCGCGTCCAGACGTCCGATTCGTAGAAGACGTCGTGCGCGCGCGCTACGGACGCCCGGTCGAGGCGCCGCCCCACGCGATAGCGCGCCGCGTTCACGCCTCGGCGGAGGTAGTTCTGCACGGCCGCGCGATTCTAGAGCCCGAGGATCGAGAGGTACCGGTCCGCGACGTCCGCGAGCGACGGCACGCTGATCGCCGCCCGCCGCTCGTCGAGCTCGGTGACGAGCCGGTCGAGCACCCCCGGGAGCTCCTCGTCCTCGCGGTAGGGAAGGCCGGCGTCGCCGACGAGCTCGGGGTGACCGCCGCTCTCGAGGTACGCCGCAGGCAACCCGCAGGCAAGCGCCTCGAGCAGGGCGTTCGAGCAGGGATCGTCCCGACTCGGAGCGAGGTAGAGGTCGTGCTGCCCGAGCAAGCGCGCGACCTCGGTGGACGCGACCGGGCCGACGACGCGGATCCGCTCGAAGCTCACTTGCGCGCGTCCCACGAACGTGAGCTCGTAGCGGTCGAAGTCGAGGTTCCGGTCGAGCCAGGAGAGTGTCTCCGCCCCCTTGCGTACGTTGTCCGACCAGCTCGTCGCGATCACCCTCGCCTTCCTGCCGGCGAGCGGCATGCGCTCGGCCGGTGGATGGAAGACGGCGGGGTCGACCGTGTTCGAGACGACGACGGGCGAGCGCAGATCGAGACCGAGCTCGCGGTGCTTGTCGAGGCTGTAGCGCGACTGGAGCACCGTCGCGTCCGCGAGCTCCGCGTTCAGCTCGGCGATCATCCGGTCGGTGCCGTCGTCGTAGCCGCGGTACACGCCGATCGGCCCGTCGACGCGATGCACCATCCTCGCGTCCGAGCGCGCGAAGCGGCGCAGGCGCGCGGCGTCGAAGTTGAACGAGTTGAACAGGCACGCTCGGGTGCCCGCCGAGAGCCGGTTCAGCTCGACGTCGAGGCCACGGCGCTCGAGCTCGCCGACGAGCGCGCGGAGGAACTGGTGCCCGCCTCCTGCCGGCGAAGGGGCGAGCTCGTGGAAGAGCGCGACGTCGGCAGCGCCGCGCCGCGACCTGAGCCAGTCGAGCTCGACGCGGACGCTTCGAGCCGCTCGCCGCCCGGCGCGACGCGCGGCCCGCGGGACGGCGCTGGCATCCACGGGCTGACAAGCTAGACGATCGCCGGCGCCGACTCGCAGGCGCGCTCGCCGAGCCGTCGCAGCGCGCCTATGACGCGCCGCGAGCGGCGGCTGCAGCTGCAGCGAGAGCTGCCTCGATCCGGTCGACGTAGCGCCCCCAGGTGAGCGACCGCTCGACGGTGGCGCACGCGCTCGCCCCGAGGGCGCGCGCGTGCACGTCGTCGCCGAGGACGTCGCGCAGCGATCTCGCGAACGCAGCGGCGTCTGCGGGCGGGACGAGCCTGCAGTTCTCGCCGTCGACGAGCTCGTAGCCGCTCGCGATCGCGCTCGTGCGGCTGACGACGACGGGCTTGCCGAGGGCCATCGCCTGCAGGAGGACGGTCGTCGCGCCCGAGTAGGTGTTCTCGCGAACGGGAAGGGCGACGACGCCAGCCTCCTCGAGCCGACGCTTCATCTCATCGAACGGCAGGTCGACCTCGACGGAGACGTTCGCGGGCACGTCGCGAGGCGCCGGCGCGTTGTCGCGGCCCGCGACCACCGAGAAGCTCGTCTCCGGCAGCGAGCGTGCCACGTCGAGGAGCAGCGGAAGGTCGCGGTGCGGGTCCGCGCCCACCGACACGACGTCGCGCGTCGGCGGCTCGGCGGTCGGCCGGAACGCGTCGGTGTCGACCCCGAATGGCACGAACGAGACCGGCACGCGACGCCCGCGCTCGGCGAGCCAGGCCTCGAGATCGCCAGCCTCTCGCTCGCTGTAGGCGAGGATCGACGCGCTGCGCGCGAGCGAGCTCGCGTAGAGGTCGCGCATCCGCTCGGAGCGCAGCTGCGCGAGCCGCTCGGGCAGCCCGATGGCCGCGTACACGAGCGGACGTCGTAGCCCGCCGGCCCGCCGCGCGAGAACGAGCGGGATGCCGACCGTGTCGACGGTCGAGAAGACGACGTCGGCGCGGTTCGCGACGCCGAGCGAGCCGAGGACGGTGGCGAAATCGCCGCCGTATCCGCCCGCGCGCTCGAGCCCGCGCTTGACGGCGGCCCCCACGACACGCGCCCAACGCGGCGGCGCGTCGCGCTCGAGGTCGTGGTGGACGTCGTGGCCGCGCGAGCGAAGCTCGTCGAGGCCGAAGAGCAGGTACCGCTCCGGCGCGCCCGGCTCGGCACGCAGCGCGTGCCGCCGCTGCGGCGAGTCGCGAAACGCGTAGAAGACCCTCGTCACGTGCAGGTACGGTAGGGCCTCGCCCGTGCACAGGAGGAAGACACAGCTCGCGCGCCGGCTGAACCGCGTGCTCCCCGATCGGGTCGATCCGTACGCGAAGGCGATCGAGCGCCGAGGGATCCGGGCGACCTACGTGCTCCACGATCGCGCCCTGTCGAACAGGCGCAGCCGCGGCCGGTTCGAGCACGAGCAGCCCGTTCTCGACGAGGTGCAGCGAAAGATCGTCGGCGAGGTCGACGAGCAGGGGTACTCGCTTCTGCGCTTCGGCGAGCTCTTCCCCGATCCGGGGCCCTGGGCCGAGCTCGAGGCGATGCGCGACGCGTTCGTGCGCGACACCGAGGCCGACCTCGCCGCCGGCGGAGAAGGGGGCCGCGTGCGCGAGGGCAAGGAGTTCGTCGTGCGGCTCCACAGCTACGGCGTGAAGCTCGACCTCGACGATCCGTGGTTCGCCGTCGCCGCGTCCCGGCGGATGCTCGACGTCGCGAACGCCTACCTGCGCATGTGGTCGAAGCTCGAGTACGTGGACGTCTGGTACTCGGTGCCGCAGTCAAAGGAGGCGGCGCGGGTCTCGTCCCAGCTCTGGCACCGCGACTACAACGACCAGCACCTGCTGAAGGCCTTCCTCTACCTCGTCGACGTGGACGACGAGATGGGGCCGTTCCAGTACGTCGCAGGCAGCCAGCCCGGCGGGCCCTACGCGGACGCCTGGCCATGGAAGCCGCTCGGCGACAACTACCCGTCGGAGGGCGACCTCGAGCGCCGGGTGCCGGAGTCGGCGGTCCGCCGGTTCGTCGGCCCGCAGGCGACGCTCGTCTTCTGCAACACCTCCGGTTTCCACCGCGGCGGCTTCTCGACGACCGCGCCGCGGGTGCTCGCGACCGCGACGTACTCGTCACCCGCCTCGCTCGCCTCGCTCACCGAGCGCAGCTACGACTTCGCGGGCTCGCCGGACGAGCTGGACGCGGTCACGCGGTTCGCGCTCACGTAGCGCGGGACTCGCGAGACCCCGACCAGTCGACGGAGGGGCGGCTCAGGGGATTCCGCGCGTGGGGGCGTGAGGCGAGCCGTCGGCGTCCTCGGCCACGTCGGCGCGCCCGGCAAGCCGTCGCTCCAGCTCCGAGGTCCGAGCCTCGAGCGTCGCGAGGGTCTCCCCGGAGGCGGCCAGAGCGTCGACGAGCGCGCTCTGGATCGCTCGCTGCTCCGCGAGAAACGGCCACAGTGCGCGCTGCAGCAACCGCCGCATCCTTCCGATCTGCCTCCCGTCGGAGGTTCCGGCGAGGGTCTCGCCCACGGGCTGTGCGAGGAGGAGTGACGCCTCGGCGACGTGCCCCCGAAGCGCGGAACCGACCTCGCGGCGCACGCGGGAGCGGTCGAGCAGCTCCGCCACCGCCGCCGCCGCAGACTCGAGCGAAAACCGCCCGCAGACATCCCGACGAGCACGCTCGCCCACCGAGCGGGCGGTCGCGGGATCGTCATAAGCCCGCAGCATCAGCTCCGCCGCGTGGTCGAGATCGGGGTCGGCCCAGGACGCGCCCGGCGCGTGTGCCCACCACCGTTCGGGGATCTCGACCAGCCGGTGGCGGACGAGGTAGCTGTTGGACCCGTCCATGAACTCGAGATTCCCCGAGTAGCCGGTCGCGACGACCGGCTTTCCGCACGCCATCGCCTCCGCGAGCGTCAGGCCGAAGCCCTCGCTGCGGTGGAGCGACACGTAGCAGTCGCACGCGGCGAGGTACGAGTCGCGCTCCGCGGCCGAGACGTAGCCGTCGCGGATCACGATGTCGTCACGGCCCTGCGCGAGCTCCTCCAGCTCTGCGAGCTGCCGCGGCTTTCGCTCCTGCCCGTTGACGCTTTTCAACACGAGCGTCGGCCCCGCGCGCGGCGCGAAGGCCCGCGTGAACGCCTCGACCACCGCCGCGGGGTTCTTGCGCTCGGCGCTCACGAAGTCGTAGAGGAAGAGGAACGTGTAGCCGTCGGGCAGACCGAGCTCACAGCGCGTCGCGAAGAGCCCGGCAGGCGGACGCACCACGACCGGCACGACGTGCACGGGAATCCCGACGTCCGGAGCGATCGCCCGCCGAACGAACTCGCTCGCGACCCAGACCTCGTCGAGGAAGCGCGCCGCCGCACGGCCCTCGCCGCGGAAGGCGTTCGTCTCCCAGAACCAGACACCGATGGAGTAGCGGTTCGCGAACAGGTCGACGCCCGTATCGGCCGCGAACCGCGCGAGGTGGTCGGCGTTCAGACAGATGACGTTCGTGTCGTAGGGCGCAGCGCTCGCCAGCGGGAAGCCGGGCAGCTGCTGCTGGCGGCTCGGCGTCCGACGATACGAGATCGCGGACAGCGGGATTCCGGCTCGCTCGACAGCAGCACCGAGGCCGCGCGCGATCTCGCCGAGCCCCGATTCGCTCTCGAGGAACCCCGCGAGGTTGACCCCCGGCACGGGCTCTTCAGGTATGTGCAGTGGAGCGGCGAACGCCTGCTCGGCGTCTACACGCGCTCGCATGTCCACTCGAGCATGGGGCGTACGACGCCGCGCCACTGACCGGCAAAGTTCCCGCGCGCCGAGTCGCCTTCACCGGGATCGAGGACCTCGAAGGAGATCGCCTCGTACACCGCCGCGTGGTGCTCGAGCTTCGGGAAGTCGACGCTGCAGATCGCCGTCTCCACGATGACCGAGCCCTCGTTCAGCAGGTCACCGGGGATCCACGCGGTCGAGACGTACTCCCCCGGAGGAGTGGCCTCGAGCCAGCGCTCGTCGGTGTCCATCGCGTTGAACGCGATCGCGCCCTCCTGGTCCTTCACCTTGAGCTTCGGGAACACGGGCTTGCCGTGGCGGAGCACCTTGAACACGGTCTCGATCGCGATCGGCCGGCGCACGTCGACGACGCCGGGCGGCAGCCCCTCGTGCGGGACGAGCCGCACCCCGAGGATCTTCGCGAGGTCGTTCCCGGGCGCGGTCTCCTCGGGCCACTCCCGGGCGGAGCCCGAACTGTGCGTCTGCTGGAGGTAGTTGGCGATCACGTCCGCCGGGCGGCCGTCGCCCACGACGCGGCCAGTGTCGATCTGGATCGCGCGGTCGCAGAGCTGCGCGACGGCGGGCAGCTGATGCGAGACGAAGATGACCGTCCGGCCCGAGCTGCCGAGCTCCTCCATGCGGCCGAGGCACCGGCGCTGGAACTCCGCATCGCCGACCGCGAGGACCTCGTCCACGAGCAGTATCTCCGGCTCGAGGTGCGCCGCGACGGCGAACGCAAGCCGGACGTACATCCCGCTCGAGTAGCGCTTCACGGGCGTGTCCATGAAGCGCTCGACGCCCGAGAACTCGACGATCGCGTCGAAACGCTGCTCGATCTCGCGGCGCTTCATGCCGAGGATCGCCCCGTTCAGGTAGATGTTCTCGCGGCCCGTGAGCTCGGGGTGGAAGCCGGTGCCGACCTCGAGCAGGCTCCCCACGCGGCCTCGGATCTCCACGCGGCCGCTCGACGGGGACGTGATCCGGGTCAGGACCTTGAGCAGGGTCGACTTCCCGGCTCCGTTTCGACCCACGATTCCGAGCACCTCGCCCTGCTGGACGTCGAACGTGACGTCCCGGAGCGCCCATACCTTCTCCGCCTCGGCCTTGTGCTCGCGCCCCGTGAACCGCCGGCCGACGCGCGCGAGCGATTCCCGCAGAGTGCCGTAGGCCGCCTGGTGCTGGCCGAGCGTGTACTGCTTCGCGAGGCCCTCCGCTGCGATGACGGTCGCCATCAGATCGTGTCCGCGAACTTCGGTTCGGCCGAGCGGAACACGGCGAGCCCGACGACGAAGAAGGCAACGGCGACGGCGACGCCGAGGCCCACCTGATCCCAGTGCGGCTCCGGGGCGTCGAGGACCGCCCACCGCCAGCCGCTTATGACCGCCGTCATCGGGTTGAGCGCGAGGATCCACTGCCACTTCGTCGGGATCTGCGTGACCTCGAACATCACGCCCGAGAGAAGCGGCAGCACTTGCAGGACGACCGGGATCATGTAGCGGACGTCGCGATACCGGACGTTGACCGCGGAGAGCAGGAGCCCGGCGCCGAGCGCCACGAGGATCGCGAGCGCCATGAAGAGCGGCGCGGTGAGGAGCTGCAGACCGTGCGGCCAGGTCTCGTAGTACCACATGAGCACGATCAGCACGGGGAGCCCGACGAGGAAGTCGACCACGGGTACGAAGACCGACGCGAGCGGCAGGAGCGTGCGCGGGAAGTAGACCTTCGTCACGAGCGGGAGATTCAGGAGCAGGCTCATGCTCGCGAGCGTCAGGGCCGAGGCGAAGTACTGCATCGGGAGCACGCCGGCGACGACGAAGCTCGGGTACGCCGTCTTGCCGGAGGGGAAGTCGGCGAACTTCCCGAACACGACGACGTAGACGGCAGCCGTGAACACTGGCACGAGGACCGCCCAGGCGATGCCGAGGAACGTCTGCTTGTAGCGGACGACGATGTCGCGCCAGACGAGCGTCCAGAGCAGGTCGCGGTAGTGCCAGAGCTCCGAGATCTCGAGCTTCGGCCAGCGGGTCGCGGGCTGGATCACGGTGACGCGCGACGCCGCGATCTCCTCCGGAGTCAGCGCGACGCCGGCGCCGTCGACGGGCTGGACCTCCGTCAGGGCATCCTCGTTGCTCCGCTCGTCGACGAGGCTCGATCCGCGGCTCACCCCGTCGATGCTAGCGAGCGGGGAGGTTTGCGGTCTCCCGCGAGCGCTCCGAGCGCGGTCACGATGAACACGGGATAGAGCGGGAGCGCGAACTCCGGCGCCACCCCTTGCGAGGCGGCGTGGACGAGGAGGACGAGGAACGCGCCGACCCAGAGGACGACGATCGTCCGCCATGCGGCGGGCCGGCGCATGATCAACGCAACCAGCCCGACGGCGAGCCAGAGCGGCGGCCTGGGGAAACGCGGTGTGATGCGGTTCAGGATCTCGGGGACGAACGCCACGCCCGTCCGCGAGGGCAGCTCGGCGTCCCACTCCCGTACCTGCGCGACGATGTCGCGGTAGCGCGCCTGCGCCTTCGGGTCGCTCCAGACGAGCGCGGGATCCGCCAGCGTGCAGGAGTCGATGTAGTCGGACGCGCACCAGACGAACCCGTACGGCACGGCCTCGACGAGCACGTGCGCCTGCGGGTTCGGGAGCACCACGCCGTCGCTCGTGAAGGTCGGGGCCGGCGGCGCCGGGGCCGTCTGGGCTCGAGGAGCGATCCCCTCGCGCAGCGGCCGCTGCACGAGGAACTGCCAGAACGTGTGCCCCACTCCGCGCGCGTACGTCCCGGGGTGCTTGCGGATCGCCTCGAGCGCCGAGTCGAAGAGCACGCCGTAGTTCTCGTCGCGCCCGAGCACGTCGTCGGAGAGCGCGATGAGCCGAACGGTCTCGTAGTTCGAGCCGTGAGCGAGGTACGCGTCCAGCGGGACTCGAAGCCGCTCGTACGGGGGCTTCGCGAGGACCTGCGATTCGATCAGCGCCGCGAGCCGGCGGGAGTCGGCGCCATTTCCCGGAGCGATGGTGCGGTCGTCCGTGAACACCTTGAGGAACGGAACCCAGGCCCGTCCTCCGCGCGCCACGGTGTAGTCGTCGTAGCGGAGCCCGTTCGACACCGCCCACGCGCCGAGCAGCACGACCGCGCCCGCGAGGCACGCGCCGGACCACGCGATCCGGCGGCTCCAGGCGACCGGAACGAGCAGCGGGACGAGAGCCAGCGGCAGCAGGATCTCGTTCGCGGGGCGAATGAGCACGAGGACCGCCATCCCCACGCCGAGCGCTGCGAAGCGCCAGCCGGTCGGCGTCCTCAGCGTCCGCGCGAGCAGGAGCGCCCACAGCGCGAGCCCCGTCGCGAAGATCGCGTCGCTCGAAGCCTGGTGATACAGCGTCGCGTACGCCGGGTAGACGAGCAGCAGGCCGGCCGTGAAGAGCGCCGGGATGCGCCCGAAGGTCAGCGCGGTCGCGCTCCAGCCGACGATCGCCGCCGCGTACAGGACTGCGAAGACGATCTCGAGGAGGGTCGTGCCGCCGAGCGAGAGGGGGACGCCGAGCACGATCGGCGTCAGCGGCGTCCGGAAGACCTGGAGGTCCGAGAACGGCGGATGCCGGTCGGTGAGCTGGAGGTAGTACGCGAGGTAGTCCCACGTGTCGCGGCCCTTGGCCATCGGCCACCCGAGCGCCTCGAACGCGAAGACCGCCAGCGCGACGGCGAACAGGACGAGCGCGGCTCGGCGCGTGGGAACGAACGCGAGGAGGCGCCCCCAGGCGGCCTTCACGAGGTCCGTCCGGAGAGCGCGGAGCGAACGCGGGAGAGAGGCCGGCGCTCCAGCAGCGCGATCCTCCGTTCGAGCACGTCGACGCGCGAGCCGAGGGCGAGGCCCGCGTCCGCCTCCTGCAGCGCCGAGTACTCGGCGGCGAAGCCCGCCGCTGCCAAGACGTCGCGTCGTCCGAACGCGCCGGCCGCTGCGGCCGCTCGCTCGCCGAGCCCGAGCCCGAGCCCGCGCAGCCGGTCCCGGAGACGCAGGTCGACGGCGTAGGCGCCGGTTTCGAGCCCGCGTGCGAGCTCGGCGTCGTCCACGACGAGAGGGGCGTAGAACCCGTCGAGGTCGCCCGCGAGGTACGCGCGGTACGCCTCGGCCATGTGCCCGGGTATCCCCTTCTCCGCGTTCCGCTCGAGGGCGACGAACTGCGTCACGTACTTCCGGCGGCAGTGCTCGAGCGAGCGGACCGGGAAGTGGAGGATCTCGAACGGGTACCAGCCGCGCAAGGGAACGAGCCCGTCGCCGAACGCCTCGTGGTTGCCCCGTCCTACCCGGACGTCGAGCGCACCCCGGTGGACCGACTTCGAGTGCGTGCTCAGCGGATGGGGATGGAACGAGGGAACGCAGTAGCGCACGGTCATCCGCTCGGCGAAGAAGGGGTCGCCGTCGGGGCGCGGCATGAAGTTGCGCCAGGCGCCGCGGACGACGCCGAAGTGCTGCGGGACTGCGGCGAGCACCTCGCGGAGGCTCTCGCCCTCGGGCCACCAGAACTCGTCCGCGTCGGCGTTCACGACCCAGTCCGCGCCGAAGTCGGCGGCCGCCATCCGTGCCATCCGGGTGACCCATTCGCTCTGGCGGAGGTCGTCGCCCCCCTCGCGGATCAGGTGGAGCACCCCGTCCGCCGCATAGCGCTCGAGGATCTCGGTCGTCCCGTCCGTCGAGCGGTTGTCCGTCGCGACCACGAAGTCGACCCCCGCGGCGAGGTGGTGCGCGAGCTGGGCGTCCACGACGTCGGCCTCGTCCCGCACGAGCAGGGTCATGACGAGCTTCATGCGACGATCGAGGGTAGTCGCGGGCTCAGTCGAGCGCCCTCGGTCCGACCAGCTCTGGCTTCCACGCGACGACGTGCGCGCCCCGGCGAAGCTCGCCGAGCGCGAGCAGCGGAAGCTGCGAGCGGTAGCTGCGGATGGCCCGCCACTTCGCGAGCCGGTCCCGCACGCCGCTGCGCAGCGCGTCGAAACCGCTCGGCCGCTCGCCCGATCTCGCCGCGTACGGCTGCTCGGCGTAGAACGCATGGCGGAGGGGGGCGAGCTCGCTGCGCGCGAGGAGGCCGTCGACGAGCCAGCGATGGTCCGGATGGCTGAGCGGGTAGCCGGGAAGCAGGACGAGGTCGGCGCCGACGAGCGACGAGACAGCCGCCTCGACCACCGTCTCGTCGTCGGCGTGCCGCTCGTAGTCGACGCTGCCGTACGGGAGCCAGACGGGCGCGACGCCGAGAACCGCGCAGGCGGCGAGGTCCTCGTCTCGGCGGGCGCGGGCGGACTCGCCCTCGGTGGCGAAGCCGCCCCGTGCGTCCCAGCCTCCCGCGGGCGCGTCCGAGCGCGGATCGCACGCCAGCACGGTGAGGAGCTCCACCCGGGCGCCGCGCGCGGCCCACGCGTGCATCGCCGCCCCCAGCGAGAGCGCTCCGTCGTCGAGATGCGGAGAGACGACGACCACGCGCTCGCCTCGCTTCGGAGGCGTCGAAGGGCTCGGGCACGAGGCCACTATGATCGTCGCCTTGGAGGGCGGCGAGCACGAGGGCAGCCCGCGCGGGTGGCGGAGGTTCGTCCCGGCCGGGGCGCGCCGTCGCCTCCGGCCCGTCCGCGCCGCGTACGTCGACCGGCGCAGGCGTCGCCCGCTCGACCTCGGCGACCTCCGGCGCACGACGCCCGTGGACGCGAATTGGGGGTTCGAGCGTGGCACTCCGATCGACCGCGTGTACGTCGAGCGATTCGTCGGCGCGCATGGCGACGACATCCGCGGGCGCGTCCTCGAGATCGCGGCGCCCGACTACACGACGCGTTTCGGTCGCACCGTAACCTCCGTGGACGTCCTCATGGCCGAGGACGGGAACCCCGAGGCGACGATCGTGGCCGATCTGACGGACGCGCCGCAGATCTCCGACGATGCCTTCGACTGCGCGATCGTGACGCAGACGCTCCAGTTCGTGTACGACGTGCGCGCCGCCCTACGCACGCTCCACCGGGTTCTCGCGCCGGGCGGCGTGCTCCTCGCGACCGTGCCCGGCCTGACGAAGATCTCTCCGCACGAGGACGCCGTCTACGGCGAGTGGTGGCACTACACCGCCCGCTCGCTGCGCCGTCTCGCGGGCGAGGCTTTCGGAGACGGAGAACGTCGAGGTCACTTCGTACGGCAACGTCCTCGCCGCGAGCGGGTTTCTCTACGGGCTCGCGTCTTCTGATCTGAAGCAGGAGGAGCTGGACGTGCACGACCCGCTCTTCGAGGTCGTCGTCGCGCTCCGCGCGGCGAAGCCCCGCGCCTTGTGACAACTTGTAACTTGGCTCGACGGCCTGGTCGCGCCGGGCGCTCGGCGGCTTGTAACAACTTGTTACTTGCGTGTACCCGCGGCGGAGCGCGCGCTTCACCGGCCGGGTCACCTTGCGGTACACGCGGTTCGGGAGCCGCAGCTCGATCGCCGCGAGCCGCTCCTCGAGGGTGTCGAGCCGCCGCTGGAGCCGCACGACGTCCGCCTCCCCGAGCGTGGCCGCCTCGACGGCGTAGGTCGCCTCGTCGACGAGGGTCGGAGTCGAGAACGAGAGCGGGCCGCCGCCCGCGGCGAGCCCGCGCAGCGCGTCGCGCAACCGCGTGTCGACGACGAGCCGCCCCGTCGCCACGCCGTCCTCGACCTCTGCGTCGTCGACGACGAGGGCGCTGTAGTACTCGGCGAGCGAGCCGGACTTCAGCGCGTCGAACATCTGCGCGTGGTACGCGGTCGGTGGCCGGTCGATGTACTTCTCGAACGCCGTCCCCTGCAGCTCGGCCTTGTGCTCGCACTGCGCGAGCGAGCGGAGCGGGAAGTGGAGCACCTCGATCGGGAACCAGCCACGCAGCGGCGCGAAGGGGCTGCCGACCAGCGCATGGTTGCCGCGCGTGACCGAGATCTCTGGGTGCGCACGGTGGACGACCTTGCGGATCGGCTTGTACAGCGAGGCGGGATCGTTGATCGGCGCGAGGGCCGAGAAGCGGACGGTCATGCGCTCGGAGAACGCGTCCTCGCCGTCCGGGCGCGGCACGAAGACGCGCAGGAACGCGCCGACCGTGCCGTACCGCGGCGAGATCGCCCCGAGCACGTCCCGGAGCGACGCCCCGCGTGGCCACCAGAACTCGTCGGCGTCCGAGTTGATCACCCAGTCGGCGCCGAAGTCGGTCGCCGCAAGGCGAGCCATCCGCGTGACCCATTCGTTCTGGCGCAGATCCTCGCCGGGCTCGCGGATGAGGTGGACGTGGCCCTCCCGCGCGAACCGCTCGAGCACCCCGGTCGTCGCGTCCACGGAGCGGTTGTCGGTGGCGATGACGAAGTCCGCGCCGGCGTTCAGATGGAACGTGAGCCAGGACTCGACGACGTCGGCCTCGTCTCGCGCGAGCAGCGTCATGACCAGCTTCATGGCCGCGCCAGTCTACGACGCTCGAACACCCGTCCCGCCCGGGCCGCCAGCGCCCCGCCGAGGCGACCGAGCCGCGCGCGCTCGACCTCACCGAGCCGCCCTTCGAGTGCGTTCACGCGCCGCTCGACGCGGACGAGCCCGTCGATCTCGACGAGTGGCGCGATCTCCTCGAGGAACGCCGCGTCGTCGTCCACGCCGGGGGCCGGGAAGACCAGCAAGCCCTCCTCGCCCGGAGCCGGAACGTGAAAGCCTCCGTCGGGCTTGCGCAGGGCGCGGAGCGCGTCACGCAGTCGCGTGTCCACCGCGAACGTCCCGTCGCGCAGGCCACGCTCGAGCGCGTCGTCGTCCACGAGGAAGGCGCGGTAGTACTCGTCGAGCGTCCCCGACCGGTACGCGTCGTACGCGAGCTTCTGATGGAGGCTCGCGCCGAAGTTCGGATTGCGCTCACGGGCGAGGAATGCCCGTGCCACCTTCTGCTCGAGCTGCGAGCGCGATCGAAACGAGAAGTGGAAGACCTCGAGCGGATGCCAGCCGCGCAAGGCCGCGAGCCCGCCGGGAGCATCGACGTCGTGGTTTCCGTCGGCGACGACGACGTCCGCGCGGCCGCGGTGCGCGACCTTCTGATGCGCGTGGTAGATCGTCGTCTTGTCTCCCGGAGACGCGGGCACGCGGAGCCGTACGGTCATGCGCTCGAAGAACGGGTCGTCGTCGTCGGGCCGCGGCAGGAAGTGGCGCCACGCGCCGCGCACGATGCCGAACCGCTCGGAGACGGCTGCGAGGACGTCCTTCAGCGACCCGGATCGCGGCCACCAGAACTCGTCGGCGTCGGAGTTGATCACCCAGTCGGCGCCGAACTCCGTCACGGCGAGCCGGGCCATGCGCGTCACCCACTCGTCCTGGCGGATGTCGTCCCCGGGCTCGCGGATCAGGTGGAGGTGGCCCGAGCGCTCGTAGCGCTCGAGGATCTCGGTCGTCCCGTCCTGGGAGGCGTTGTCCGTCGCCACGACGAAGTCGACCCCCGCGTTCAGATGGAACGCGAGCTGCGCATCCACGACATCCGCCTCGTCGCGAGCGAGGAGTGTCATCACGAGCCTCACGTCACGACACTCCCACGAAGACCTGGACGCGTCCACAGCCGTCCCGCCGCACCTCGACGTTCCGAAGACCGCTGCTCACCGCGCGCCGCCGAAGCTCGAAGGCTTCCGGATAGGAGTCGGCATACCCGACGAGGCGCCCGCCGGAATCTCGCGAAGCGTGCGCGACGCAGTCGGCGTGGGAGGGGAATACCGGCGCTCCTCCGGGCAGGCCGCTGCGCGAGTACCCGAGGAGCATCGAGCCGGGATGCGAGAGCACCCCGAGCAGGACGATCGCCCAGGCGGCCAGCGAGCGCCAGACGAGCCCATCCGGGCCTGGCGAGGCCCGGAGCGGGCTCACCTCGCGCGGTCGCGAGCCCGTCCAGGCGACCTGCAGTAGAAGGGGCGTCAGGACTGCCAGCGAGAGGATCGTCGTGCCGGTCAGGCGGACGATCGGATTCAGCGAATCGTCCTCGCTGAACGGGAGCGACGTGTTCGACCAGATCGCCCAGCCACACGCGGCGACAGCTGCCACGAAGAACGACACGCCATAGACCGCGAGGCGCGTCGCGCCCGCAAGTGCCGCAAGGACGATCGCGGCGACTCCGAGCACCGCGACGAACGGCCAGAGACCATTGTCGAAGAGCGTCCGGAAGACGAGGCGCAGCGACGGCCAGACCCGGTCGAGGTGACGGAAGGAGCCGAAGTACCCGGTCTCCGGGCGATCGCTGGCGATGCCCTGCGCGGTGAACCAGATTCGCCACGGGAGCGTGAGCACGAACGCAGCACCGCCCGCGGCGAGCAGCGGTCGCCATGAGCGACGGCCGTCCAGGGCCGACGCGACGAGTCCCGCGACGAGCACGGCTGCCGCGAACAGCATTCCCTCGCGCTTCGTCGAGATCGCAGCGGCGAGGAGGAGCGCGGCAGACGCGAGCTGCCACGCCTGCCGGTCGTCGACCCAGAGCGCCACGAGGAGCGCGCCGACTGCGACGAGATACCCGAGCGGAAGGTCGGCGTACGTGATCATCTCCCGCGCCACGAGACCCGGCGCGACCAGGACGGCCAAGCAGCGCGGGGACGAGGATCGTCGGGCTTACGCGCTCGACGAGCAGACCCGCGGCAGCGGCGACGAATCCCGCGGCGAAGAACCAGTACTGGCTGTGGAGCGTCACGGTGTCGGCCGAGCCGATCGCGTGGAACGCGGCAGCCTGGATCGACGACAGCCCGATTGGATAGGCGCTGCCCGGCAGCAGCGCGAAGACGTGGCGGTCGAGGTGGCCGAAGAAGTAGATCCACTCAGCCTTCGGCATCCAGAACGCCCAGCTGTCGAACTCGTTCACGACGCCGGCGAGCCGCTCCGAGCGAAACATTCCTTCCAGATAGACGGCGATCCCCGCGAGGAACAGCGCCACGAAGACCGACAGGCGCGGGAACCGCCACCCCTCCGGTACCAGGCGCGGCCACGTCCCGCCGCGATACGCGCGAAAGGCGATGCCGGCCGCGACGAGGAGGACCCCGTCGACGACGATCGTCGCCGCGCTCACCGGGATGCCGACCGTGAGCTCGAACGTCATGAGCACCATCAGCGAGGCGAGGCCGAGGAGGTACGCCAGGCCCGCGAGTCGGGCGAGCTCCGTCCACCAGCGCCAGCCGCGGATTCCCCAGAGCACACCGGCGCCGACCAGGAGGAAGAAGACGTTGAGGACGACGAGTCCCCCCAGCGCGCGCGGAGTCACGAGCGGAACCGGCCGAAGAGCACCTCGGGCGAGCTCGAGAGGACCTGGAACCGCGGTCCGAGCGTCGCGGGTGGGCACCCGTAGCAGAAGGCGTACTCCGCCTTCGTCGAGTCGACCTGACGCCGGGGCAAGAGCAGCCCGAGCAGGAAGAAGCGCGCGTAGCGATGGGTGTCCTGGCCGACGTTCTCCTTCTCGACCACGCGGTACGTTGCGTCGCGCGGCATCCACAGCCGGGCGTCCTCGAGCACGCGCCAGTCGCGCGCGGGCCCCTCCCCCGGCGGGTACGTGCGATCACGGTACGTAAGCGACGCATTCAGGTCTGCGCGGAAATCGAAGACCGCGATGGTGTCGTCGAGTCGCCCCGCCCCGACGTACGCTGCGAGCGCGACGCAGACGACGACGCCGACCCGTACGACGAGGTCACGCACGACGCTCGGTCACGACTCCGACGATCGCCTCGACCACGCGCTCCGCCGCCCGGCCGTCGACCTCGCCGACGACGTCCGCAGCGACACGGGCTCGCTCCGGGGCCAGCTCGTCCGGCTGCGCGAGCGAGCGCTCGATGCCGGCGGCGACCTCCTCGAAGCGCTCCGCCCGGTAGAAGGCGTTCGAGCGGGCGAGCTCCCGGTAGTGCTCGCCGACGACGTTCTTGAGCGCCCAGCTTTCGCCCTCCGGCGCGCCCTCGTCGTAGAGGACGCACACGCAGGGCCGGTCGTTCACGACCGCCTCGAGCAGGATCGTGCCCGCGTTCGCGACGACGCACGCCGCGTGCTCGAGAACCGTCGCGAGGATCTCCAAGTCGGTGAAGCTCGCCTCCTGCACGTGCACGCCCGGGGTCGAGAGCGCCGCGGCGAAGCGCTCGCGCCAGGCCCGGTCGCGCGGATGCGGCCGGAAGAGAAGGGACATCCGCCCGCGGCCTGCCTCCTCCCACCAGGCGACGAGCCGCTCCACGAAGCGATCCTCGAAGGGTGCGTTCGTCGGCGTGTTCCCCATGACGACGACGAGCGGAAGTGAGGGGTCGAGCCCGTACGACGCGACGAGGCGGTCGAACTCGTCCCGCGGGCGCGGGCGTGCGTAGACGTCCGTCTGCGGCCAGCCCGTGACGACGATCCGCTCGGGCGGGATGTCGTGGTAGCGGACGAGATCGTCTCGCATCGTGGCGTTCTGGACGAGGTAGACGTCGCAGAACGGCGCGATGACCCCCTTGCCGACGGTGTGGTCCCAGCTCGCGACGTGGGCGACGAGCGGGATGCCGAGGCGCCGCGCTCCGACGAGGAAGGGGACGACGACCTGCGGCTGGACGTTCGAGAGGACGAGCGCGGCGCAGTCTCGCCGCAGCGACCGGCGGAGCGCGCGCGGCACGTACCGGGCGCGCGAGAAGTGCCACCAGGCCATCGCGCGCTCCACCCACCTCCAGCGCGGCAGCGGCCCGACGCGGGTCGAGTCGAGCATCCAGTTCTCGTGACCGGGGGCCATGCGCTCGCGGTGGAAGCCGTGCCGCAGGCTAAGGCGGATCGCGAGCGGGTAGTAGCCGAGCACACGGTCGAGCGCGCGGTCGATGCTCCGCTGGATCCCCTCGAGGCCGGAGACACGCTCCGGCACGAGCACGTCCGTGTCGAGCACCGGAGCATCGACGGCGGCCGCCCACCCGGCCCCGTCGCCCACGAGCGCGAGCGCGAGACGGCCGTGCAGGCGTGCGCTCAGCCCGGCGACGATCCCGGTGTCGACGAAGAGGCGGGTCGAGAGCTGGTCGGGGAGGACGACCCAGACCCTCCTCGAGCTCATCGCGTAGCCTGCGCGCCGATCCGCGCGGCGATCCGAGCCGCGAGCGAGCGCCCGTCGAGCTCGTGGGCGCGCAGGACCTCCAAGGGAGTCCCGCAGGCCGGCCAGCCCTCGACCCCGAAGGCGACCATCTCGCGACCGGGCTGCGCGCGGCGGAGCGCGTCGGCGAGACCGCCGACCGGCGCGTGATCCTCGAGCACAAAGAGCGTCTCGTACGAGCCCAGGGCGTCACCGAGCCAGTCGCCGTCGAAGCGGTTCAGCCACGGCATGCTCACCACTGCGAGACGGACGCCCTCGTGCTCGAGGAGCTCGGACGCGGTGAGCGCCTCGTTCAGCATGACCGGCCCGTACGCGAGGAGGACCGCGTCGGCGCCCTCGCGCAGGACGTGCCCGCGACCGGGCGTCACGTCCTCGGGCAGCTCGATCCTCCGCGGTGAGGGACCGATCGCGAGCCTGATCGCGACGTTCGCGGTCGCGTCCTCGATCGCCCAGCGCAGGAGCGCGCGCGTCTCCGCCGCGTTCCCGGGCTGCGCGATCGTCGTCTCGGGGAGCGCCCCGAGCAGGGAGACGTCCCTGACGGACTGGTGCGACTTCCCGGGGCCTGCAGGGATCAGCCCGGCGTAGTGCAGTGCGTAGACGACCTTCGAGCCCTCGCTCGCCTGGTTGTAGATCTGCTCGTTCGCGCGGGACGCGAGGAACGAGGCGAACGAGTTGACGACCGGCAGCAGGCCGTGCCGCGCGAGCCCGGCCGCCGTCGAGACCATGTCCTGCTCGGCGATGCCGCACTCGAGGAAGCGCTCCGGGAACGCCAGCTCGAACGCGCGCACCCTGCAGTCCGACGCGAGGTCGGCGTCGAGGACGACGACGTCCTCGCGGCGCTCCCCGATGCGCACGAGCTCGTCGCCGTACGCAGCGACGACGTACTCGTCCGTCACGCCCGAGAGAGCGGCTCCCGCCCCCGACTCGGGCTCCGCCTCCAGCGTTCCCAGCGCGCTCTCCTCGATGGCGGCGACCCACTCGAGCGCGAGCGCGGAGAGCCCGAGCGCCTCCAGCTCGCCGGAGATCGTCGCCTCGAGCTCCGCGAAGGCTCGCTCGAACGCCTCGTCGTCGGGAGCGCCCGCGTGCCAGCGATACGTCCCGCCGCCGTCACGCAACGCTGCCGGGTGCTCCATGAACGACACCCCTTTGCCCTTGATCGTCCGCGCGACGAGCGCCTGCGGCCGCTCGGTCTCCTCGCGGAACGAGCCGAACGCCGCGCGTAGCTCCGCCGGCTCGTGCCCGTCGCACGAGGCGACGTGCCAGCCGAACGCGCGGAAGCGCTCCTCGAGCTCCCCCAGCGACACGATCTCCTCCGTCGGTTTGTCGGACTGGAGCTCGTTGCGGTCGACGACGACGGTCAGCCCGGACAGCCGCTCCTGCGCGGCGGCCTGCAGGCCCTCGTAGTTCTCGCCTTCCTGCAGCTCGCCGTCGCCGACCATGACGACGACGCGGCCCCCCCGCCCGAGCCGACGCTTCGCCCAGGCGATACCCCGCCCCTTCGAGATCCCCATCCCGAGCGAGCCGGAGTTCGCCTCGATCCCCGGCACGCCGACGTCCGGATGCCCGTCCAGCCCACCCAGGCGCCGCAGCCGCAGGAAGCGCTCCTGCGGGATCACACCCAGCGCGAACAGGGCGGCGTAGAGACCCGGCACGTCGTGACCCTTCGACGAGAAGTAGACGTCCCGGTCGGGGTCCTGCCAGCCCAGGCGCGCCGTGTTCAGCTCCTCGAAGAGGAGGAACGCGACGACGTCCAGCGCGCTGAAGCTCGAGCCGAGATGCCCGGAGCCCGCCCGCTTGACCGCGACGAGCGCGTCGAGCCGGCACATGTCCGCGAGCGTGCGCAGCCGCAGATCGGGATCGCCCTCCGCGTCGAGCACGCGCTCGAAGCCCGCCCGCGGGATGAGGTGGAGGTCGGCCACGTTCGACGCGAGACGCTAGATGATCTTGCGTCGGGTGCCGACCAGCCCCGCCGCTCCGAAGACGACGAGGGCAGGCGCCACGGGAATCGCGAACTCGACGATCGAGTACACGGCGAGCGCCTGGAAGACGACGACGAGCAGCGCGGCGCCCCCCAGGCACGCCGCGAGCCCGCTGCGCGCCGGCCGCCGCCAGATCCAGGCCGCGAGCCCGACCGCGAGCCAGAGGAGCGGAGGCGGGAAGAGCCTCGAGGAGCGGCTGAACTGGAGGGTGAGCCAACGGCTGCCCGGATAGGGCGGGACGAGCGCGTCGAGCTCGTTCGTCTCCGTGTCGACCCCGCCGAACGTGCGCTGGGCCGACGCGGTCGAGAAGTGCAGCCCGTGAGCGGTGGGCGACGTCCAGATCTCCGTGACGGAGCCGTCCGGCGTCGTCGAGAAGAACCCCTGGTGCGCGGCCGGGATCGTCTCGCCCTCCGACGGAGTGGGGAGGAAGGGCGGTGCGGTGGGGTGCGCGACCACGGTCTGACGCGCGCCAGCGGCACCTTGCACGCTCGCCGTCGCCGCCTCGTGCGGGAGCGCGACGAAGAGCGGGCTCCAGAGCTCGTCGACGACGGTCCCGCCGACGCCGCGGGCGTAGCGTCCCGGATGCGCGCGCACGGCCTCGATCCCCGCCTTCCGCAGCTGTGCGTAGTCGGAGCCCCAGCCCCACGACCGGTCGCTGAGCCCGACGAGATCCTCGAACTCCCGCGGCCCGGCCTGCGAGAAGAAGCGGTCGAGCGTGATCCCGTACCCGCGGTAGGGCTGCTCGGGCAGCAGGTGGACGCGAACGGCGTCGGCCAGCTCGCGCGACGCGGGGCCGTTGTCGGGCGACACGATCCGATCGGAGACGAAGGCGCGGTAGAACGGGAAGAAGGCTCCGCCTCCGCGCGCGAGCGCGTAGTCGTCGTAGCGCAGGCCGTTCAGCGCCGCCCAGGAGCCCAGGACGACCACGACGACGCCGACGCACGACGCGACCGCAGCGAGCCGCGTCCTCCACGGGACGCCACGTACGAGCGGGACGAGGGCGAAGACGACCAGTACCTGGTACCCGGGCCTCGTCAATGCGGCCGTCGCGGTCGCGAGACCGAGCAGCGCGAAGCGCGCAGCTCCCGGCTCGAGCCAGGCCCGGGCGAGCAGCAGCGCCCAGACCGCGAAGACGAAGGCGCAGATCGAGTCGCTCGCGAGCATGTGGAAGAGGATTCCGTAGCCCGGGTAGAGGAGGAGCGCGACGGCCACCACGAGGGCGGCGCGCGGCCCGAAGACGAGAGCCGTACGCGTCCAACAGAGGATCGAGGCCGCGAAGAGGACGGCCATGAGCAGCTGCGCCCCGTAGCCGCCCACGAGGTCGAGCGAGCCGCCGACGACGAGGGGCGCCACCGGCGTGCGGTAGAGCATGGACATCGGCAGCACCGAGTGCCACTCGAACATCTGGACGTAGAAGCGGAGGTACGTCCCGAGGTCGCGACCCGGCACGACGGGGAGCGCGCTGCTCTGGAGGCCGTACACGACGAGCGCGGCCGCGACGAGGGCGGCGCTTCCGCGCCTCGAGCCGATGCCTCGCTCGAGGCGGCCTAGGAGGTCGGCCACGGATGAGCGCGCAGCACGTCCTCGTCCAGCTCGACCCCCCAGCCCGGGCCTGCCGGGATGCGGAGCTCGCCGGCAGAGATCTCCGGCGACGCCGAGACGAGCTCGTCGCGCCAGGGGACGTCGTCCACGTCGAACTCGAGGATCCGCGCGTTCGGGATCGCCGCGCACCACTGCGCGGCGATGAACGTCGCGAGGTGCGAGTAGTAGTTGTGCGGCGCGCAGTTGACCTCGAACGTCTCGGCGAGGTCGGCGATCTTCTTCGCCTGGTGGAAGCCGTTCCAGATGACGTCGACGGAGGCCACGTCCAGCCCGGACGCTTCGAGATGGGGCCGGAACGCCCGGCTTCCGTACAGGTTCTCGCCGGAGCAGATCGGCATGGGCGCGACGTGCCGGACGTGGGCGAGCGCGGCCGCGTCGAAGAGGTCGACCTCGAGCCAGAGCAGGTCGAACTCGTCGAGCGCCTTGGCGACGCGGACGCAGCCCTCGGGCTCCAGGTTGAAGTTGAGGTCGACGATCGGCCGGGCGGCCCCGCGCGTGCCTTCTGCGAACGCCCCGAGCAGGAGCGCCAGCGCGTCGGCGATCTCGTCGGCTCGGAGCGTGCCGCCGCCCTCGCCGAACCCGGGCATGAGCACCCTCGGCTCGTCGCCGGGGACGACGACGTTCGTCTTGAACGCGCCGTAGCCCCGCTCGACGACCTCGCGGCCGAGCGCGGCGACGTCCGCGTACGACGCGAGCTTCGGCGTCCCCGTCACCTCGAACGCGCGGGCACGCGTCGTCCCGCAATGCGACCAGTACAGCGGGATCGCCTCGCGCGTGGGGCCGCCGAAGAGCTCGTACACGGGGACGCCGAGCGCCTTCGCCTTGAGATCGAGCAGCGCGTTCTCGATCCCCGCGAGCGCCTTCGCGATCACCGAGCCGGGGCTCTGCCGCGTCGCCCGGTAGAGATCCCAGTAGATCGCCTCGACCGGCCGGGGGTCGCGACCGACGACGAGCGGCGCGAGGTCCTCGACGACGCCCGCGAGACCGCGCGGCGATCCGTGCGAGTCGGTGATCTCGGCCCAGCCGACGAGACCGTCGTCCGTCGTCGCCTTGAGGAAGATCCACGGCCTCCAGCCGGCGTCGCAGAACAGCGTCTCGAGGGCCGCGATGCGCACGTGCGGAGGATACGGAGGCAGTCCGACCGCGGCCCCGGGCGACCGCAGGAGCCGGGCGTAGGATGGGGCGCCGGTGCGGGAGCTCTCGACCGGGAGGTACGCGGCCCTGTGCGTCGCCGTCGCCACGATCGCGGCGGCCGGCGTCGTCTTCGCCGGCTCCCCGCTTCCGCGCCTCACCCCTGACTCGGCGAGCTACCTGACGGGCGCCGAGCGGCTCGCGCACGATGGGACGTTCGCGGACTGCGCCGGGCCGATCGTGCTCTTCGCCCCGGGGTTCTCGGCCGCGCTGGCGCCGCTGGTCGCCGTCGGGGTCGACGCGACGGACGCGGCGCGTGTCGTGAACGCCCTCGCGACGCTCGTGCTCATTCTGGCCGCCGCCCTGCTCGCGCGTGCGGCGGGACTGTCGCGAAACGCGTGCCTGGTCGCGGCGATCGGAGTCGCTGCCTCGTACGCGACGCTTCGCGACGGCCCGCTCGCCTGGTCGGAGCCGCTCTTCTGCGCGATCCTCGGCGTGCTGCTCCTCGTGGTCGTCGACCAGGGACGCGGGCTCGCGGCGCAGCTGTCCGCGCGGGTGGGAGCGGCGGTCGTCCTGACCTGGATGCTCCTGCTGACGCGGCATTCCGGCCTGTTCGTGCTTCCCGCGGTCGTCGCGGCCGCCTGGCTCGGCTCGCGCGAGCTCGCCCATCGCCCGGCGCGCACGGCTGCGTTCGGTCTCTCGCTCGCGGCCGTGCCAGCGCTCTGGTGGGCGCGGAACGTCCACGTCGACGGCAGCGTCTTCGGGCAGCGGTCCGGCTCGCGCTTCGGTGCGCTCGAGGTCCTCTGGCAGCTCCCGCAGGGTGTCTCCGCCCTCGCGCTCCCGAGCGCGCTGCCACTCGTCCTCCGCCTCGCCTTGCTCGCCCCGGTGCTCGTCGCCGCCGCGCTCGCGTTCCCCGCAAGCCGGACGAAGGCGCGCGCGCGACTCACCGTCTGGGTGCTCGCGATCGCCATCGCCGGCTACGGCCTCGCCGTGACCGCCGCGGCGATGCGGACCGTCGTCGACCCCATCGACACGCGGCTCATGTCGCCGCTGCTCGTGCCGGGCGCGGTGCTCGTCGCGATCGGCGTCTCGGCCGGTTCGACCGGCTCACTCCGGCTGCAGAACGCGCTCCGCGTGGTCGTGCTCGCGCTCGTCGGCTCGATGGTCGTCCTCGCCCCCGGCGTCGTGTGGCGCGGCCACACGGCCGAGCGCTCGCTCGCGAACGTCCCCGACGACGTGAGCTGCGCGGAGTGGCCCGCGCGGTACCAGAGCGACGCACCGTAGGCCTCGCGCGGCGCCCACCGTGCTGCGCCGGGGTGCGGATCAGTCGTCGGGGTCCCGCGCCAGCGTCGGTCGTAGGCCCGCCGCCTGTGCCCTGGCCACGAGCGTCTGCGCAGCAGCCACCGAAGCCACGCCGTCGACGTACACGCGGAGGTGGCCACACCCGTCTTGGCTCGTCTCGACGTCCTCGAGCCCTGCGGCTCGAGCGTGTGCGCGCACCGCGTTCGCCTCGGGATACGAGTCGGCATACGCGAGGACGAGTCGTACGTTGTCGGAGGCTGCGGGGGCAGCGTCGCAGCTCTCCGCGCCGGGAAAGCCGGGCCAGCCGCCCGGAAGCCCGCTGCGCGAGTACCCGACCAGAGCCGAAGCCGGAAACGAGAGCAACCCGACGAGCACGAGCGCCCAGGCCACCCGCGTCGGCCGGAACAGCACCGAGCTGCCGAACGGGACGCGGCGCCCCACGGGGGCGCCCGGTTTCGGGGACCAGGCCCGCTGCAGGAGCAGCGGGGTCATGGCGAGCAGCACGAGCGCGGGGGTGCCGACGAACCGTCGGACCGCCCAATCCTCGTAGATGAGGGTGATGCCGTGATTGACCCACAGGATCCAGGTCACGGCTCCGAGCAGCGACGCGAGAAGCGCCGCCGCGTAGATCCCGATCCTGCGCGCCCCTGCGAGCAGAGCCAGGAGCGTCGCAGCGACGCCCAGCAGCGGCGCGAAGTGCCACAGGTCCTCGTGGACCAGGCTTCTCAGCGTGATCTCGAGTGCCGGCCACAGGCGATCGGGGTCGGAAAGAGGGCCGTCGTAGCCCGTGTCCCCCCCGACCGAGTGGATGCCGTGGGCCATGTACCAGATCCTCCAGGGGAGCACGAGCGCGAACGCGATGGCGCCCGCGGCAAGCAGGCGTGGCCACAGCTGGCGCCGCTCGCGCACGGTCGCGGCGAAACCGGCGACGAGCACGCAGACCGCAAAGAGCTGTCCCTCCCGCTTGGTCAGCATGGCCCCGGAGAGCAACACCGTCGCGGCTGCGAGGTGCCAGGACCGCCTCTCGTCGATCCACAGGAAGAGCAGGAGCGCCGCCAGGGCGATGAAGTAGCCCATGGGGATGTCCGCGTAGACCGTCGTGAGCCAGTCCAGCAGGTAGCCCGCGACGAGGAACGCGAGCAGCAGCGGGAAGAGGATGACGTCACGAACACGTGGAGCGAGCAGGCCGATGACGCTCGCGGCGAAGAACCCGGCCATGAGCGCGTACTGGAGGTGCAAGGTGACCGTGTCCGCCGATCCCATCGCGTGGAAGGCGAGTGCCTGGATCGTCACGTGCCCCGGTGGATAGGACGTGAGCTGGGGCACGACGGCCAGGAAGTCGAGGTCGAGGCGGCCCGTCAGATAGATCGACCTCGCCTTCGGCAACCAGTTCGCCCAGCTGTCCCACTCGCGTGCGACGCTCGCCAGTCGGGCGGCCCGGAACAGCGCCTCGAAGTAGACGACGACGCCGGCGGCGAAGACCGCTGCGACCAGCGAGATCCGCGGGAAGCGCCACTCGGTCGGACGCAGGCGGGGCGCGGTGAAACGGCGCCGACGCCCGACGACGATCCCGACGGCGGCGATTCCGGCCCCGCTCAGGAGGGCGGTCGCGGAATCGACCGGGATCCCGACGACCAGCTCGAAGGTCGTCACCACCATCAGCGCGCCGACGCCGAGAAAGTACGCGACGCCGATCAGCCTCACGAAGTCCGTCCACCAGCGCCAGCCGCGCATGCCCCAGAGGACCCCCGCCCCGATCCCGAGGAGGAAGACGTTGAAGACGAGGACGCCGCCGATCGCCCGCAGGGTCACGATCTCCTCCGAGCGAACAGGAGCCCGTGACCCGAGTCGGACAGGACCTCGTACCCGGCGCCGAGGGTGGAGGGCGTACAGCCGTAACAGAACACCCAGGGCGCCGACCGAGCCTGCGTCTCGCGTCGCGGCATCAGGAGGACGCCGAGGTAGGTGCGCAGCGAGGTGAGGCCGGTCGCCACGTGCTCTGCGGGTCCGTCGACCACGCGGTACGTGGCGTCCTCGGGCATCCACAGGCGTGCGTCCTCGAGCACGCTCGTCCAGCCGTCCAGCCCCTCGATCTCGGGGTAGTTGCGCGCGTTGAACGTCAGGGCGACGTTCGCGTCGGCCTGGAAGTCGAAGACGGCGAGCGCGACGTCGAGTCGTTGGACGCCGAAGAGGCACGCGAGCGCGACACAGCCGACGACTCCGACGCGGGCTGCGACAGCGAGGACCGACATGTCTAGCGCGGCAAGCTACCGCCTCTCCCGGTCACCCGAGGCGCGCGGCCGTCGCGCTCAGCCGCCGCTGCGGTAGGGCTCGCGGTCGGTCCCGGGCAGCGTCGCCGCGCCGCTGGCGACCAGCTGCTCGGCGCGCTCCCAGTCCGCCTCGTCGTCGACGTTGAACCCCTCGAGACCCTGCGTAAGGAACGGGGCGAGGACGTCGCCCTCGCGGGTACCGGTCTCCTCCACGACGCGCGTCCACGCGATCTCGAGAGCGCTGTTCTGCACGTAGACGTGCGGCAGCGCCTGGTACTGGCCCGCGTGCCAGGTCGCGTCGAGGTGCGACTGGTCGAGCAGCGGGCGCATCGTGCGGCCGTCCTCGGCGAGCAGCCACATCTTCCCCGGGTGCTGCTTCACGAGCTCGACCGCGCGAATCGAGTCCGCCTCGGGGATCGCGAGCAGCTGCTCGAGGCCGCGCCGCACCACGTCCGGGCCGCGGAACGGGTTGGTCGCGCGCACGAGCGCGAAGAGCTCGTACCGCTCGGGGAGCTGCTCGAGCATGTGCGTGAGCCACTCGATGTCGGGCGACGTCGCCGTCGCGAGCTCGACCGGACGCAGGAAGGGGACGTCCGCGCCGTACCAGCGGGCCACGTCGGCGATCTCCTCGGAGTCGGTGGAAACCACCACGCGCTCGAAGACGCCGCTCTGTCGCGCCGTCTCGATCGCGTACGCGAGGAGCGGATGCCCCGCGAGCGGGCGCACGTTCTTCAGCGGGACGCGCTCCGACCCCGCTCGCGCCGGCACGAACGCGACCGCCGAGGGCGTGCTCACCGGAGGCCGGCGGTGACGGCGAGCGCGGTCAGCGTCGGGCAGGGGACGCCGTACCGCTCCGCGCTCCGCAGGACTCCGCCGAGGATGGCATCGAGCTCGGAGCGCCGCCCGGCGACGACGTCACGTGCCGCGGAGGTCGTGGTCTCGTCGGCCATCTCGTCGATGATCGCCCACTGCGAGGCGGGCCGGAGCGAGACGCCGTCCGCCTCTGCCACGGCACAGGCCTCGCCGATCGCCTTGTCGAGCCGCGGGCGCCACTCGCGGTCGCCGCGCAGCTCCCCGACGGTGCGGCCGGACGCCGACGTGGCAGCGGCGAGCGGCGCGATGCGCGCGAGCTTGTGCCAGAGCACGCGCTTCTCGTTCTGACCGACCCGGACGTCCAGCCGAGCGCGCCGCAGGAGCTCCGCGGCGTGCTCGACGTCGGCTCGCGGGAGCGTCTCCGACGCGATCGTCAGCACCGGCGCCACCGTCGCCTCGATGATCTGCACGCGCCCCGCGCGGTAGGCCTGGAAGTGGGAGATGCTGCCGGCGGCGACGCGGCCGTCGAAGCGGGCGCGCAGCACGTCCATGTGCTCGAGCCCGTTCAGGAGCGGGAGGACCACGCCGTCCGAGACCACGTCCGGCTCGACCCGCTCGATCGCGTCGTCGAGCCCCGGCGCCTTCACCGTGACGAGGAGCAGACCGACCGGCTTCGCGAGGCGCTCGACGACCTCGAGCCGAGCGCTCAGCGTCCCCTCGGGCGACTCCACGACGAGCCCGGCGAGGGCGATCAGCCCGGCCGACTCCGCGCGGGCGATGCACACGACGTCGAGCCCCGCGGTCGCGAGGCGGACCGCGAGGGAGCCCCCGACCGCACCGGGGCCGAGCACGGCGACCGTCTCGTTCATGCCTTCGCGGGATCGACCACGATGTTCACGACCTTCGCATCGGAATACACGTCGAGCGACTCGATCCCTGCCTCCCGCCAGCCCGTCCCGGAGTCCTTCACCCCGCCGAAGCCCACGTGCGGCTCCGACCCGTGCGTGCCTGCGTTCACGACCACGACGCCGGCCTGCACCCGCTCGGCGAAGCGCAGCGCGCGGTGGACGCTGGCCGTGTGGACGGCAGCCGTGAGCCCGTACGGCGAGTCGTTCACCAGCTCGATCGCCTCGTCGAGGCTCGCCGAGCGGTAGAGGACGGTGACCGGCCCGAACAGCTCGCTGTGCGAGATCTCCGCAGCGGGAGCGACGTCCTCGAGCACCGTCGGCGCGACGTACCAGCCAGGGCGCTCGAGCCGCGTCCCGCCTGCGAGCACGGTCGCGCCGGCGTCCGCGGCCCGGCGAACCGCCTCGAGGATCCGCTCCATGCTCTCCCGGCTGATGACGGGCTGCGGCTCGAGCGCGTCGAGCTCACCGAGCAGGCGTGCGCGGAAGTCGTCGTAGACCGCGTCGAGGACGACGATCCGGCTCGCCGACGCGCACCGCTGGCCCGCGTTCGAGAACGCGGAGGCGAGCGCCCAGCGCACGGCCAGATCGAGGTCGGCGTCGTCGCAGACGACGAGCGCGTTCTTGCCGCCGAGCTCGAGACACGTCTTCGCGAGGCGTCGCGCCGCAGCCTCGTTGACGCTGCGGCCGCTCGCCGGCCGAGCCCGTGAAGCTGACGAGGTCGACGTCGTCGTGCGCCACGAGGGCGGCCCCGGCCTCTCCCCCGAGGCCGTGCACGACGTTCAGCACGCCGGCCGGGACGCCGGCCTCGAGGGCCAGCTCGGCGAAGTAGGACGCCGAGGCTGGCGTGTGCTCGGACGGCTTCACGACGGCGGCGTTCCCGCAGAAGATCGCGGGGAACGACTTCCACGCGACGTTCGGCAAAGGAGTGTTGAAGCTCGTGATCAGCGCGGCGACGCCCAGCGGCTGCCGCACGGTCAGCACCGTCCGGTTCGGCATGCTCGCGGTCGTCGTGCGCCCGTAGGAGCGACGCCCCTCCCCTGCGACGAAGAGGCCCATCTCGACGGCTGCATCCGTCTCGCCGAGAGCCAGCTCGGCCGCCTTGCCCGTCTCCTCCTGGACGAGCGCAGACGCCTCCTCGCGGCGGTCCCGCAGCAAGAGCGCGAGCTCGCGCACGACGTCGCCACGCGCCACCGCCGTCAGCTCGGCCCACGCCGCCTGCGCGGAGCGGGCGGCGGCCACGGCGTCGTCGACGTCCTCGGGGCCCGAGCGCGCGAGGCGGCAGAGGAGCGTCTCGTCGGCCGGCCGCACCTTCTCGAGCCACTCGCCCGTGCGCGGCGCCACCATGCTCCCGGCGATGAGGTTCGCTACCTCCTCGCCGATCACCAAGCAGACCAGCCGCCGTCGACGACGACGTTCGCGCCGGTGACGTACGACGAGGCGTCGGAGGCGAGGAAGACGAGAGCGCCGAGCGCCTCCTCCGCGTCGAGCATGCGGCCCATCGGCGAACGCGCCGCGAACGCGTCGAGGAACTCCTGGGGCTGGTCGTTCCACACCCCCGCGAGCGTGAGCGTGTTGACGCGGACGCCCGCCTTCGCCCAGTACGTAGCGAGGTAGCGCGTGAGGTTCAGGACCGCCGCCTTCGAGACCGAGTACGCGACCGGTTTCACGAACGTCTCCCCCCGCGTGCGGCGGAACTCGTACAGCTCCTGGACGGGCGAGAGCAGGCCGTAGACCGAGGAGATGTTGACGATCGAGCCCCTGCCCTCCTTCGCCATCGCGCCGCCGACGACCTGGCTGCAGAGGAAGGCGCCCTTCACGTTCACGTCGAGAACCGCGTCGAAGGACTCCTCCGGGTACTCCTCGAACGGGCCGACCTCCTCCGCCGGCGCGTCCGGGGGCGAGTCGAGCCCTGCGTTGTTCACCAGGACGTGCGGGACGCCCCACTCGGAGACGACCGCGTCCAGGGCGGTGGCCACCGCCGGGCGATCCGTGACGTCGACCTCGAACGAGCGGATGCCGTCCGCGTCGTCGGCGGACACGAGGTCGAAGCTCGCGACGCGGACGCCGCGCTCGGCGAGCCCCGTCGCGTACGTGCGTCCGAGCTGGCCGGAGCCGCCCGTGACGACGGCGACGCGGCCGGCGAGGTCGAAGAGCGGATCGCTCACGTCGCGGCCCGCTTGGCGGTCCAGAGCGCGTCGCAGAGCTCCCGCACGCAGCCGTGTCCCCCGGATCGGCTCAGCACGAGCTTCGCGAGGGGGACGACCTCGGGCCAGGCGTCCGCGGGGACGACCGGGAGCCCGACCTCGCCGAGGCACTCCGCGTCGTTGACGTCGTTCCCCACGTACGCCGTCTCGACCGCAGCGACTCCGCGCCGCTCGAGCTGCTCGCGCAACACGGGGAGCTTGTCGTCGATCCCGCGAATGCACTCGATGCGCATCTTGCGCGCGCGGGCTGGGACGGCGTCGTTCGTCTCCGACGTGATGATCAGGTAGTCGACGCCGACCTCGTCCAGGCGCCGGAGGCCGACCGTGTCGGCGCGCGTGCACGCGACGCTCTCCTCGCCACGGTCGTTCGTCCACACCCGGTTGTCCGAGAACACCCCGTCGAAGTCGAAGACGACGAGGCGAATCTCCGTGAGGGCCGTCACGTCTCGCGCGTGGCGACTGGCTCGCCCGCCGCCACGAGGTGCTCGTGCGTCACGTCCTCGTCGGCGTCGAGTGGACGGCGCGAGCGTGCGCCCGAGCAGCGCGTCGAGCTCGTACGGCGGGAGGCCACCGTCGGCGGGGGACTTCGCGAT
This sequence comes from uncultured Gaiellaceae bacterium, assembly GCA_963831285.1. Taxonomy (GTDB): domain Bacteria; phylum Actinomycetota; class Thermoleophilia; order Gaiellales; family Gaiellaceae; genus GMQP-bins7. Next base: position 175,766 of record CAWHPO010000005.1, read on the forward strand.
CAGGTCGCCCTCCGCGAGGACGTGGCCCGCGGGAAGCGGCCGCGCGGCGACGAGCTTCTTGCCCATCTTCGTGAGCGGACGCTCCTCGCTCGGCAGCTTGCGCTTCACGCCGTCGCCGAGCGCGGCGGGGATGCGATCGAGGTCGCGGACGAACCGGCGCATGCCGTCGGGCATGAGCGAGTACGCATGATCGGTGCCCTTCCAGGCGTGGTTGAGCGTGAAGTGCTTCTCGAAGACTCGAGCGCCGAGCATGTAGCCGACGAGCGCCATCGCGATCCCGTTGTGGTGATCCGAGAGGCCGATCACGAGCTCGGGGTAACGCTCGCGCAGCGCTCCGATGACCGCCAGGTTCAGGTCCTCGATGTCGGCCGGGTACGACGCCGTGCAGTGGAGGACTGCGAGCTGCTCGTTCGCGCCGAGGATCGCCTCGACCGCGCGGTCGACGTCCTCGAGCGTCCCGCCGCCCGTCGAGAGCAGCATCGGCCTGCCGAACGCCGCCACGTAGCGCAGGAACGGCACGTTCAGGAGATCTCCCGAGGCGAACTTGAACGCGTCGACGCCGAGCTCCGCGAGGAAGTCGGCGCTCGGCTCGTCGAATGGCGCAGCCACGAACGCGACGCCTTCCTCGCGCGCGTAGCGGGAGAGCTCGAACCAGTCGCTCTTCGAGAGCTCGAGCGCCTCCCGATGCGCGCCGTACGTCGCCCCGAAGCTGTTCTCGTTGTCGTAGGGCGAGTCGTAGAACGAGCGCGTGAAGAGGCGCCGGTTGTCCCGCTTCTGGAACTTCACGGCGTCGACCCCACACTCGCGCGCGGCGTGGACGAGCGCCTTCGCCTGCTCGAGCTCGCCCTGGTGGTTGTGCCCGATCTCCGCGACGACGTAGGCAGGGCCGTCCCGCTCGATCACCCGCCCGCCGACGACCAGCTCGCGCACGGGGCGATCGTACTAGGAGAGCTTGCCGGCGTATCGCGGCGCCCGGCAGGCCCGTCGCATAGCCTCCTGCCGAGCGATGGTCGTCCTCGTCGTCGGCTTCGGCGCGGCCGTGGTGGGAGCCGTGTTCCTCGCCTGCCTGCTGCGACCGCGCAGCGCCGTCTCGTTCGCGCTCGAGACGTACCTCTTCGTCTGGGCCGAGCTCCTCGTCGTGTGCTTCGCCCTCTCCGCTGGATCCTGGCTCGAGCGCTGGTCGCTGCTCACCGGACTGCTCGTCGTCTCGGGGGCAGCAGCGATCCTGTGGGCGGCCGCGGGCAGACCTCGCCCGCCGCCGTCGCTGGTCCAGGCGCCTCGGCACGTGCGCGCGGCGGCCTCCGATCCGCTCGTCGCGATCCTGCTCGCGGTCTGCGCGCTCGCGCTCACCTACACGCTCGTCGTCACGCTCACCACCGCACCGAACGACGGCGACCCGTTGGTGTACGAGATCACCCGGGCGGCGTTCTGGCGGCAGCAGCACGGAATCGGAAACCTCGGAGCCGGCTACCAGCCGAGCCTCGACTTCTGGCCTCCCGTAGCCGAGACCGGAACGCTCACCGTGATCACGCTCTCGGAGAGCGAACGCTACGTCGGCCTGACCCAGTGGTTCGGGGTGTGGATGCTCGCGGTCGGGACGTTCGGCGTCGCCCGGCGCATCGGGCTGAAGCCCACCCCGGCGCTCTGGGGGGCTGCCCTCGTCCCGACGCTGCCCGTCGTCCTCGCACAATCGTGGTCGGCCCTGACGGACGTCGTCTTCGCGACGTTCGCCGTCTCGGCCGTCTACTTCGGGATCGGGGCGCTCGGGCTCGAGCTCGCTCCCTTCGCCCTCGCGGTCGGGCTGGCGACGGGCACGAAGTACCTCGGGCCGATCTTCGCGCCGCTGTTCGCAGTGATCCTCGGAGTGGCTCAACCGCGCCGCCGCTGGCTGCCGCTCGCCGGAGCGGCGCTCGCGGGAGCCGCGGTCGCCGGAGCGTGGTACGTCCGCACGCAGATCGAGCACGGCGACCCGGCCGGTAACAACGGGGTTGGACTGCAGTCGCACGACGTCGCGTCGGTCGTCACGACCTTCCAGCGCATGAGCGTGGAGCTGCTCGACCTGTCCGGCGCGTCACAGCGGGGCGTGTGGGTCTACTCGCTCGCGGCGCTCGTCGTCGCAGCCGTCGCGCTCGTCTTCGCGCGCCGCCGAGACGGGCGAGCTCGGCGGCTCCTGCTCGCTGCGGCGGTCGTGGCGGCCGCACCCTTCGTCGTCCGCGAGGTCGCTCGCGCCTGGGCGGCGGCCGGAGTCCACATCGGCCGGGGCCTCGGTCGCGGGGACCTCGTGGACCAGCTGCGAGCCTGGCACGCGTCAACCGCAGCGGACGGTGCGTTCTCGTGGTTCGGTCCGGTCGGCGCGCTCCTCGCGGTGGCGGCCGTGCCGATCGCCGTCAGCGAGGTCCGGCGCCGTGAGCTCACCCGTACGGCGATCGTCCTCGCGGCAGCCCCCTTCCTCGCGATCGCCTCGCTGTCGCTGATCGTCTCCTACCAGCGGTACCAGGGCCGCTACTTCATATCTGCCTTCGCGCTCTGCGCTGCCACCTTCGGCGGCTACGCGCTCACCCGTCGCTGGCTCGGAACCGCGGTCGTCGGAGTCGCTGCCGTCACGGCTCTGCTCACCCTCGTGAACGCCCTCGGGAAGCCGACCGGGATGACCGTTCTCGGCGAGAAGACGAGCGATTCCGTGTGGTCGATGCCTCGCTGGGAGCAGCAGGGGATCCTGCGCTCGGCACTGCCCGAGCGCGACGAGGTGCAGAGCATGCGCTTCGTCGAGGAGCACGTGCCGGACGACGCGAGTCTCGGGATCGCGCTCGTCGGAAACAGCTTCGCCGAGCCGTACTTCGGCCGTCACCTGTCGCGGACGCTGACGATCGTCGACCAGGGCGACACGCTCCCGCGAGACGTCGAGTGGATCGTCGCCTCGCCCGGCCGCACGCTCGTGGGCTGCCGCGCGGCCTGGCGGCGCGAGCGGCTCGGGGCCTACGGTTGGTCGGTCTGGCGGCGAATCGCGCCGGACACGTGCTCGTCGACGGTCCCTCTCGTCTGAGGCCGCCTCAGCTGCACGACTGCGCGCGTGCCGAGCGAGACCGCTCCGACCAGCGTCGTCGGCACGTACCAGGCCGCGTGGAGCAGGATCGTGAAGGCGAGGGCAGGATCCTTGTCGACGCCGACCAGACCGAGCGACGCGACGCCGAGCCACTCGTAGGTGCCGACGTACCCCGGCGACGACGGGACGGCCGAGCCGAGGTTGAGCACCGCGGTCACGAACAATGCGTCCGCGAGCGAGAGATCGAGCTCGAGCGAGCGCGCGACGAGGAGCGCGGCGACCGCCCACAGCGCCCACGCCGCGAGGCTGAGCGCGAGGCAGACGAGGAGCTGCTCTCGCTCGAGCGGCTCGGCGAGCCTCTCGACCGTGTCGCGCGCGAGTCGGCGGAGGAGACCACGCTCGCGGCGGCCTCGTTCGCGCCCGCCGATGTACCGCCGCGACAGGATCAGCACGCCGCCGAACCCGAGGAGCAGCACGACCCCTGCGGCGGCGAGCTCGACGAGCCACTGCGAGCTCGCGACCGCGGCGATCCCGACCACCAGCAGCCCGACGAGGACCGCGAGATCGAAGAGGCGGTCGATGACGACGGTCCCGAACGCCTTGCCGGCCGGCATCCGCGCGGCCAGTCCCAGCCAGCGCGCGCGCAGAAAGTCGCCGATCCGCCCCGGGAGCACGTTGTTCACCGCGACGCCGCTGACCGTCATCTCGAGGAAGCGCGGGACGCCTACCGAGGGCGTCGCGGCGATCCTGCGCCAGCGCACCGACTGCAGGACGTAGACCGCCGCGAAGGCTCCGATCGCCGCGATCACGTACGCGACGCGCGCGGACCGCACCGTGTCCCAGACGGACTGGAGGTCGGCGTCGCGGACGGCGAGCCAGAGGAACACGAGCCCGATCGGCACGCCGACGAGCGCGACGAGGAGGCGGACACGGGTGCTGGACACGCGCGGCGAATCTACCCGCGAGCCCGGTCGCAACCGGCACGGCCGCCGGCATGCCCTGCGGATATGGTGGCCCGGATGGTCGCGACTCGCCCGAGGCGCCGCCTTGCGAGGAGCCGGCACGTCGCCTGACGAGCTCGCTCGCGCGACCGCGCCAGGAGGTCGCGCGTTTCCCGCCGTCCCCACGTTCGGCCCGCACGCCGCCCTCGCAGCCGCTGCAGGCCTCGGCGTCGCCTGCGAGGCCCTGCACCTCCGCACCGGAAGCGGGTGCTGGCTCGTTCTCGCAGCCGCCGCTGCCGCGGCCGCGCTCGTCCATGCGTGGCGACACCAGACCGAGCTCCGCTTCGCGCCCGTCGTCGCGATCGCCCTCGCGTTCCACGTCGCCGTCGTCATCGCGCACATCGCCGCGCGGGCGCCGGGCGATCAGGACGTGCAGGGGTACGGGGTCTACGGCAGCGAGCTCATCGACGGCCGCTATCCGCAGGCCGAGTACCCGGCCGGCGCGGTGCTGCTGTTCGGTCTCGAGGCGCTCGTCGGCAACGGCTCGGCGCTCACCTCGAACCGCGTCCTCATGGTTCCCTTCGAGCTCCTCTGCGTCGTCGGCATCTGGAGCTTCCACACGCGCTACAGCCGCTGGCTCGCCGCGGCGCTCGCGATCTGGCCCATGAGCGTCTTCTACTGGGAGTACCGCTTCGACCTGGCGGCCGCAGGCCTGCTCGTGCTCGGCCTCGTGCTCGCCTACCGGGGTCGCTGGGGCTGGAGCGGCGCCGCGCTCGGTGCCGGCGCGATCGTCAAGTGGTCGCCGGCGGTCTCGTTCGTGTTTCTCGTCGCCTGGCTCGCGGCCGGGAGGCGCTGGGACGGGCTGAAGCGGTTCGTCGCGGCGTTCGCCGCGGTCCTCCTCGTGCACGTGCCGCTGCTTCTCTGGAACGAGAAGAACGTCCTCAACGCATACACGGCCCAGGGCGGGCGGGAGACGACGAACGAGTCCGTCTGGTACTTCCCGCTCAGGGCCCTCGGCCTCACCCACGGCGGCGAGGACCGCGAATGGGCAGCGACCGGAGCTCCGCATTACGCGGACGTCGTCGCCGTCGCGATCCAGGCCGCGCTCATGCTCGGGCTCCTGGTCGCGGTCGTGTCGGTTCGTCGCTCGATGGCACGCGGCCTCGCCATCGCGGCGCTCGCACCCGCGCTCTTCCTCTTGACGAACCGCGTGTTCAGCCCGCAGTTCATGCTCGTCGTCGCAGCAGCGATCTTCGTCGCCGCTGCTCTCGTCGCCCGAAACCGCTCGGAGCAGCTCCTCCTCGGGTTTCTCGTGCTGGGCGCCGCTTTCGGGAACGCATTCGTGTACCCGTACGCAGACCAGCTCCTCGACCTCTCGTGGACGCCTGCCTCGGCGCTCGTCTACCTGCTGGCCCTACCAGCAATCGCCGTGGTGCTGCACAGCGCGTTGGCGGAGAGGAGCATCGTGCTCGCAGGTGACGCTCCGGCAGACGCACGTGCCGCCGACTTCGGCTTCCGGGACATGGCCGCGGTGATCTCGGCCGGCGGGACGAGCAGCGAGCCCGACGCGGCGGCCGTCCCGCTCTGGACGCGCCGAGCGCTGGCCTGGGCCACGGGCGTCGTCGGCGTTGTCTTCTTCGTCCCGGCGGTCTTCGTGGCGGTGGTGCTTCCGTACCGCTACTGGGACTCGCTCGCGTTCGGCTCGTGGTCACGCTCGATCGCGGAGGGCAAGGGGCTGTGGCAGAACGCGAGCGTCTTCGAGCTCAGCAGGCCCGTCTTCTACGTTCCACAGGGCCTCCTCTGGCGCTACCTGTCGGACGGGGAGTGGGTCGGCCGCCTGTTCTCGCTGTCGTTCGCGCTCGCGCTGGTCGTCGTGGTCTGGTCGCTCGCGGGGCGGCTATCGACCTCGGCTGCAGCGGCTCCCGTCGCCCGCTCCCTGTCCGTGGGCATCCTGCTCGCCTCTGCCGTGTTCGCCGGGCTCGTCGCGGCCGGAATGACGGACGTTCCCGTCGCGGCCGGCTCCGCCGCCACCGCGCTCGTCCTCTGGAGGGCTCCGACGCGCTGGCTCGTCGTGCTCGTCGCCGCACTGGCTGCGGCGACGATCCTCGCGAAGGCAACGGGAGTGCTCGCCCTCGTCGGCCTGGTCGCAGCCGTGCTCGTCCTGAACGGCCGACGCGCGCTCCCGGGCATCGCCGGGGTCGCGGCTGGCGTCGGTGCGGCGCTCGCCTACGACGCCTGGCAGGCGTCGAGGATCGGCCGCTCCCTCACCGACTTCCTGAGTGCGGGAAACGAGCGGTACTGGCTCGATCGTGGAGCCGCCGCCCGCTGGGACGCGCTGGCGCGCGCCGAGTGGCTGGGCGCGTCGGTCCGACTGCTCGTCGTCTACGGGCTCGTGCACGGTCTCGCGCGGGCCGCGGGGGCACGTCCCCGGATCGCGCTGGCCGCCGCCGCTGCGGCGGCGGTCGCGTGGTCCGTCGTCGGGCCGCTCGTGGACAGCGGTGCGCCGTATCCCTTCGCGGGCAACGCCCTCGGGCTCGTGAGCTGGCTCGTGCTCGTCGCAGCGATCGGCGCCGCTCCCTTCCTCGCCCGTGCGGACCCGGTCGCCCGCCGCGTCCACGTCGCCCTCCTCCTCTGGCTGGCTCCGACCGCGCTCGTCTGGGTGTGGACTCGTGCGGACGAGGTACGGCATCTCGCGCCGGTCTGGCCGGCGTTCGTGCTGTTGGCAACCGCCGCGCTCGTCTCGGTCTCGTTCGCTCTGGCGCGGCTCCGCCCCGCAGCGTTCGTCGCTCCCGCGCTCGCGGTGCTGCTGCTCGCGGTCGCGAACGTCCCGTCGATCGACGGGCTCGGCCGCTCGGGCTGGCGCGGGCTCCTGGATCTGGGCTGGTCGGGATGGACCAGCCAGGCCGAGGTCGAGAACTACGCGTGGGGGCCGTTCTCGTACGTCGTGACGCTCGCGCGCGAGAACGTCGGAGACTCGGAGCAGGTCGTCACCAGCGACGGACGCCTCTCGTACTTCTTCCCGGGTCGGGTCGACGTCCGCTATGCGCGCACGTGCGGCGAGCTCGACGGCGCGCGCTTCTTCTCGTTCCTCACGGCCGGCGAGAGCCGGGTGCTCGGCCAGCAGGAGGGGCAGCCCCTCGACGCGCTCGGCTGGGAGCAGTGCACGCGCCCACTCGTGAGGATGGTCGGCGAGCAGCCGGGCATCTACGCCGCCTTCGTCGTCGGCGCGCCGCCCGCTCGTCCTCCGACGCAGGCGGATTGCCACATCGCGAGCACGCCGGGTCAGGCGATCGACGCCCTCTTCGGCGACGAGCTCGCGTACGCGGATGCCGCAGCGCTCTACAAGCGAGCCCTCGCGGTCGGTCTCACCGGGGGACTCCGCCTGGAGCGGACCGGCTGCTCGACGTTCCGGGTCGTCGTGACCGGCATCCCGGAGACCCCGTCCGTCCAGGACGACTTCCGCCAGCAGGTCGAATCCGTAGGCTTGACCGTCGAGTTCGTGCCGGCGGTGCGCTATCCCGAAGTGCTCCGCCGACGTACCGGCGGTGCGGTAGGCGTCGATCGTCGCGTTCGTCGCCGCGTCCCACGAGAACCTCTCGCGGGCCTGCTCGTGCGCGGCCGCCCCGAGCGTGCGTCTGAGCCCGCCGTCGGCGAGCAGCGACTCGACGGCCGCCCGCAGCGCGCTCACGTCCCGAGGCGGGACGAGCAGGCCGGTGACGCCGTTCGCGACCGCGTCCGTCAGCCCCCCGACGGAGGTCGCCACCACCGGCCGTCCATACGCCATGGCCTCTCGCGCGACGACGCCATAGCCCTCGCGGCGCGAGGGGCAGACGACGACCGCGGCGCGCTCGTAGTAGCGCCCGAGCTGGGCTGCGGGGACGAAGCCGACCGCTTCGGGGACACGATCCCGAAAGGGACCGTCGCCGACGATCGCCCGTCGCAGTCCACGCGTCGCCTCGAGGAACTCCTCGATCCCCTTCTCCTCGGAGAGGCGTCCCACGAACAGCGCGTGTGGCGGGTCGTCGGGCTCGCCGACGGAATCCGGGATCGTGACCCCGGGCATGACGAGCCGCAGCTCGCGCGCGCCCAGCTCGCCCGCCGACTCGGCGAGCGCCCTGGACGGGCAGAGCACGAGCCGCGCGCGGCGAACGAGCGGGCGGACGAGCCACCGGACGCGCCGGGCGAGCTCGGCGTCCGTCCCCCAGAGCTGAAGCACGAAGGGCTTTTGCGTGGCGAGTGCGGGAAGCGCGGACGGCAGCCAGTGCGCGTGGACGACGTCGGCGCCGCGGGCCGCTCGGCGAGCCGCGCGCGCATACGAGACGAGGAAGGCCGGCACGAGCAGCGCCTTCCACGGCGCTCGCCGGAGATTCCCCACGATTCCGTGCCCGTAGGCGAGGCCGAAGTGTCGGAACGAAGCCGGCGAGACGACGTCGACCTCGACTCCCGCCTCCCGCAGGTGCTCGACGGCTTCTCTGACGAAGACCCCGGCGACGTCGCCCGTGCTGCGCGGGTACGACGTCGTCAGGACGACGACCCTCATTCGCGCCGTGGCCGGGCGGCGATCACCGGAAGCGTCGCGGCGAGCGTCGCGAAGACGTAGAAGTAGTAGAAGGTCATCGTGAGGTAGAAGACGTTCGCGACCAGGGTCGCGACGAGCGCCGCCGTCATCCCCCAGGCGGCCGGACGAATGCGAGCGGCGAAGGGATCGCGCGCGGCCGTGAGCGCCCTGCCGATCCTCCGCGCAGCCCCGAGCTGCACGAAGAGCCAACCCACGAACACGGCCAGCAGGGCCGCGCCGATGACGCCGGTCTCCACGATCGTCGCCACGTAGAACGAGTGCGGGCCGAAGTCCGGCCGGCCCGTGACGAACTCGTAGTAGACGGCGAAGTTGTTCAGCCCGAGCCCGAGCAGCGGGTGCGTGTGCAGGATGTCCGGAACGAACGAGTAGACGGCGAAGTGCGGCGACGCGGCCGCATGGCTCGTGTTCGTCCGCGCGCGCAGCACCGTGAGGAAGAAGTCGAGCCGGATCAGGACTACGGTGGCGACGACGAGCCCGACCGCGGCGAGTGGCACGAGGAAGGCGGGAGTACGGAGGTGGCGCCGGTACGGGAGCAGGAGGATCAGCGCTCCGCACCCGAGCCCGAGGAGCGCGCTGCGCGAGAGGGTCGCCAGCTCGACGACGAGCAGGAACGCCAGCAGCACCGCCAGCGGGGTCTTCAGCCGGTGCCCGCGCTCGAGCCGCAGGTACATGGGCGTGAGGACGAGAAGCGGGATCACGAGCTCGATGCCGAGGTGGTTCGGGTCTCCGGTGAGCGCGTTCACGCGGAAGACCTCCTGCGTGCCGCCGACGGCGCCGAAGACGTTGATCCCGGTCTGGCGCGAGGTAATCGGCTGGATGAGGATCTGGTCGAGGTTCGCTCCGGCCTCGGCGAGGACGAGCTGGACGACGCCGTAGGCCGCGTCCAGCGCGATCCCGCCGCAGAGGGCGGCGAGGGCGACCCAGTAGAAGCGGGTGCTCCTCCGGCTCAGGAGCGCGACTCCGGTCACGAGGAAGCCGAAGTGGAGGACGAACTTCACCATGCCCTTCGCCCACTGCGCGAGCGCCTCGCTCGTGTCGAGGTTGTAGAAGCCGAGGAGGTACAGCAGGGCGAACGCGAGGAAGAACGCGAAGGCGACCCACGCGGTGCGGCCGAAGCGGCCGTCGCGGCGCCCGACGCGGTCCCACGCGAAGACGACGAGGTAGACGGACGTCAGGATGTCCGAGAGCGTCAGCGAGCCCGCGAGGCTCCACTGCAGCTTGTGGAACGTGACGGTGAGGATCGTGAGCAGGAAGAGGCCGTCGAGCAGGCGATGCTCGAGGACGCCGTCGAGGATCGACGTCCGCGGGAGCGGCAGCGCGTGCGTCGTCATGCGACCTCGCGGACGAGCTCGGCCAGCTCCTCGACCCGCGCGCGGCGCGAGAGGCGCTCCTCGTCGCCCGGGTCGAGCTCCACTGCGGGCAGGCCGTCGTTGGCGTAGCGGTTGTGAAGCTCCAGGAGCGCGTCCCGGATTCCCTCGACGTCGTCCGGCGCCGCCACGACCCCCGCGCCCGTCTCGCGCACGAGCTCGGCGGCCGCCCCGTCCGGAGGCACGACCGCGAGGATCGGACGACCGGCGGCGAGGTACTCGTAGACCTTGCCCGAGAGCACGCCTTTCCCTCGTCCTCCCGCGTCCGGGACGAGGAGCAGGAGCGCCTCCGAGTCGCGTTGCATCCGCAGCGACTCGGCGCGCGGCAGGTAGTCGACGACCTGCAGGCGATCGCCGAGGGCGAGCGAGCCGGCCCACTCGCGATCGGAGGAGCGGAAGTCCCCCACGAACCTGACGACGGCGTCGAGGTCGGCGTCGTGGAACGCCTGCAGGAAGGGCCGGGGATCCCGCTTGCCGAAGAAGCTGCCCGTGTGCGTGATCCGGAAGCGCGGCGCGGGCGTGTACTCGAGGCCCGCGAAGTCGTCGAAGTCGCAGCCGTTCCCGATCACGCGGACGACACCGCGCGGATCGAGGCCGCGCATCTCGTCGGCGATCGTCTCGGAGACGCAGGAGATCGCATCCGCCTGCCGCGCGACGAGCCGGGCGACCTGCTCGTTGGCGGCCTGTCGTGCCCGCGCCGCGGTCGTGTCGTCCCGGCGGTGGGGATTGGCGACGAGCGGATCGCGGAGATCGGCGATCCAGCGCGCGTCGGTCAGGCGCTGAACCGCAGCGCCGACGAGATGCACCGAGCCCGGCGGGGAGGTGGTCAGGACGACGTCGATCCCCTCCTGCCGGACGATGCGGACCGCCGCAGGGATCGCGGTGACGTTCCACGTCACGCTCGCGTCGGGCAGGAGCAGGCGCCGAGCGGTGACCTGTGCCTGCACGAGCGCGCGCCCGAACCCGTCCGCGGCGCGCAGCTCCTCGGCCGGCTTGCGCGCTCGCGGTCCGAGGTAGCGAGCGCGATGGATCCACGCCTGGGTCGGCGCGCGGAGGTCGTCGTCGCGGTGCACCCACTTCGGGTCGTCCGGCGCCAGCACGTGGGTCTCGATGCCGAGCGCGGGCAGGTACTGCGCGAGCTTCAGCGAGCGCTGCACGCCGCCGCCGCCGGCGGGCGGGAAGTACATCGTCACGAGGAGGACCTTCACCGGCGGGAAGGGTAGACCCGTCAGGACGCTGCGAACGCCGCGGCCGCCGCCTCGAGCGTCGCGTCGATCTCCTCGTCGCCGTGCGCGGTGGAGACGAAGCCGGCCTCGAACTGCGACGGCGCGAGGTACACGCCGCGCTCGAGCAGCGCCCGATGGAACGCGGCGAAACGGGCCTTGTCGGCCGCGGCGGCGTCCTCCCAGCTCGTCACCGGCGCGTCCACGAAGGCGAGGCCGAACATCGAGCCTGCGCGCGCGACCTGCAGCGAGCCGGACAACGATGCCAGCCCGGCCGTGAGCTTCTCCGTCGCGCGCTCGAGCCCCTCCCAGACGCCCCGCTCGGCGAGCTCGCGCAACGTCTCGATCCCGGCCGTCATCGCCAGCGGGTTCCCGGAGAGCGTCCCCGCCTGGTACACGGGGCCGGCCGGTGCGACGAGCTCCATAATCTCGCGCCGTCCGCCGAACGCGCCCACGGGGAGCCCGCCCCCTATGACCTTGCCGAGCGTCGTCAGGTCGGGCGTCACGCCGTAGAGCGCCTGTGCGCCTCCCGGGTGGACGCGAAAGCCGGTCATCACCTCGTCGAAGACGAGGAGTGCGCCGTTCGCCGCCGTGAGCTCGCGGAGACCCGCGAGAAAGCCCGGCTGCGGCAGGACGAGCCCCATGTTGCCGGCGACCGGCTCCACGATCACCGCTGCGATGTTCGCGCTCTCCTCGAAGAGCCGCGCGACCGCGTCGAGGTCGTTGTACGGGACGACGAGCGTGTCCGCGACCGCTCCTGCCGTGACGCCCGGCGAATCGGGTAGCCCGAGCGTCGCGACGCCGGAGCCCGCCTGGACGAGGAGGAGGTCGGCGTGCCCGTGGTAGCAGCCTGCGAACTTCACGATCTTCGTGCGGCCGGTGAAGGCCCGCGCGACGCGGAGAGCGCTCATCGTCGCCTCGGTGCCCGAGCTCACGAAGCGGACGAGCTCGACGCCCGGCAGCGCGTCGCGGATCAGGCGTGCGAGTTCGAGCTCGAGCGGGCTCGGCGCGCCGAAGCTCGTTCCGTCGCGGAGCGCGCGCTCGAGCGCGGCGACCACACGCGGGTGCGCGTGCCCGAGGACGAGCGGCCCCCAGGAGAGCACGTAGTCGACGTAGCGGTTCCCGTCGACGTCCACGAGGTACGCGCCCTCGCCCCGCTCGATGAAGAGCGGCGAGCCGCCGACCGCGCGGAAGGCGCGTACGGGCGAGCTCACACCGCCGGGCATGAGCTCGAGCGCCTCTGCGAAGAGGCGATCGGAGCCGTCCCGCTTCACGCGCGCGCCCCGGCGAGGGCGCGGACGACGGACTCCGCGGCGGACTCGCCCGAGGCGATGCAGTCGGGGATGCCCACCCCGCGGTACGCGGCGCCGGCGAGCGCGAAGCCGGGGTGCTCGGAGACGAGCGCGTCGATTCGCTCGAGTCGCTCAGGATGGCCGAGGACGTACTGCGGCATGGCGCGCGGCCAGCGGTGGACGCGCGTCAGCGTGGGAGCCGCGTCCACCCCGACCAGCCGGAGCTCGTCGCGTGCGAGGGCGATCAGGTCGTCGTCGGTCGCGAGCGTGAGATCTCTGCCTCCGAAGCGGCCGGCGTAGACCCGGACGAGCGAGGCGTCATCCGGGGCGCGGCCGTCCCACTTCTGGGACGACCACGTACAGGCCAGGACGTCGGTGCCTTCGACCCGCGGGACGACGTAGCCGTAGCCCTCGAGCGACCGCACGTCCGCGGCGGCGAACGCAAGCGTGACGACGACCGACGAGCCGTAGGGGATCTCTGCGTGCACCTCGGCGAGCATGTCGTCGAGATCGGCCACGAGCTCGCCGGTCACGAAGGCGGGTGTCGCAACGACGACACCGTCGGCGGGGATCGTCTCGCCGTCGGCCAGCTCGAGCTCGAAGCCGCTCGCTCCCCGCCGGAGGCGCTGTGCCTCGCGGCCGGTCCGCAGGCGAACCCTGAGAAGCGACCCGACGAGCGCCGTAACGAGCGCGCCCATCCCGGAGCGCAGGGAGAGAAAGGGCGACTCCTCGGTCGCTCGCGGTCGGGCGGAGAGCCCGTGCAGCACGCTTCCGTCCGCCCGCTCGACAGCGCGCAGCTGCGGGAACGTCGCGGCGAGGGAAAGGAGCTCTCCGTCGCCGCCGTAGATCCCGGTGACGAGCGGCTCCATAAGCGACTCGTACGCCTCGTGGCCGAATCGCCGCGTCACGAACGAGGCGATCGACTCGTCGTCGTCGCCCTCGGCGGGCGGAACGTCCGGCTCGGACGCGAACCGCGCCTTGCCCGCCGCCGAGAGCAGGTCGCTCGAATCGAGCGCCTCGAGGTTCGCCGGGATCATCCCGGTGAGGCCCTCGGGCAGCGGGATCAGCTCCCGTTCACGGCGAACGAAGCTTCGACGGTTCTCCGGCTTGCGGGCGATGAGCTCGCCACCCAGCCCGAGCTCCTCGCAGAGCCCCACGCCGCGCACCTTGCGCGCGAGGAAGCTGTCGGGTGCCGCCTCGACGACGAAGCCGTCGACGCGCTCGGTCAGGAGCTTCCCGCCGAGCGCATGCTCACGCTCGATGACGGTGACCTGGGCATCGGGAGCCAGCGCCTCGAGCCGACGCACGGCTGCGAGCCCCGCGATCCCTCCCCCGACGACGACGACCTTCACGCCGCGCGCGACCTGGTCGGCGACGCCGCGCGCTCCCGCACGAGGTCGGCGAGGGTTGCGACGAACGTGGGGTCGTCGTTCAGCGCAGGGGGCCGCTCGAGCCGTACGCCGAGGTCGGCCGCTATCGCGGCGGCCTTGCGGTCGATGTCGAACAGGAGCTCCACGTGGTCGGAGACGAAGCCGACGGGGACCACGACGACGTCCCGCATGCCCTGCGCAGCGAGCGCCTGGAGGTGCTCGCCGAGGTCGGGCCCGGCCCACGGCTCCGGGGTCCGGCCCGCGGACTGATACGCCCACGACCAGCGCTCGTCCGGCAGACCGGCATGCGCGGCGACGAGACGAGCGGTCTCGAGGCACTGCTCCCCGTACGGGTCGCCGGACTCGAGCACGCGCTGGGGGAGGCTGTGCGCGCTGAAGACGACGTGCACGCGCTCGCGCTCGTCCGCGGGCCAGCGCGCGAGCCCGTCCTCGACCCGGCTCGCGAAGGCCTGAACGAGCCCGGGGGCGTCGTGATAGCTCGCGACGTGCTCGAAGTCGATGCGGCCGCGGTAGAGCTCGAGGCCGTCGGCCACCTTCTGCTGGTAGCGCGCGACCGACAGCGCGCTGAAGTGGGGGGCGAGAACGAGACTCACTGCCTGCGTCACCTCGTCCTCGACCATCTCCCCGACGACCTCCTCGATCCACGGCGCCCAGTGCCGCATCCCGAGGTAGCAGCGGTAGTCGGCGCCGAGCTCTTCCTCGAGGGCGTCGACCTGACGACGCGTGACCTCGAGCAGCGGCGAGCGCCCGCCGATCGCGCGGTAGCTCTCCGTGATCTGGTCGAGGACCGCGCGCGGCGTCGGGCGCCCGTGCCGGATGTCCGCGAGGTACCCGGGGATCTCTTCCAGCGACGCCGGCCCGCCGTAGGCCATGACGAGCACGCCGATCGGCGCGCGGCTCACGCGGACGTCCGCTCCCGCACGTGCTCGACGAGGCGGCGCACGTTGTCCACCGGCGTCTTCGGCGTGAGCCCGTGGCCGACGTTGAAGACGTGCCCCGCTCGTCCGGCCGCGCGCTCGAGCACGTCGTCGATCCGGTGCTCGAGCTCGCGCCAGGGAGCGAGCAGCGACGCCGGGTCGAGGTTCCCCTGCACCGGCCGCTCGAAGCCGACGACAGCCCAGGCGTCGTCGAGGGGGAGCGACCAGTCGAGCCCGACGACGTCTCCGCCGCAGGCCGCGGCGTCGCCGAGGTACGCACCCACCCCGAGCGAGAAGTTGATCACCGGCACGCCGGCCGCGGCGACCTTCGCGAACAGCTCGCGGTTGTGCGGCGCGACGTAGCGCAGGTAGTCGTCGCGACCGAGCGCGCGACCGGCCCACGAGTCGAAGACCTGCAGCGCCTGCGCGCCGGCCTCGGCCTGTGCGAGCAGGTAGTCCGCCTGCACGGTGACGAGCTTGCCGAGCAGGCGCCTCCAGGCCGCGGGCTCGGAGAGCATGAGCGCCTTCGTCCTCGTGAAGTCCCGCGACGTGCCGCCCTCGATCGCGTAGCTCGCGAGCGTGAACGGCGCGCCCGCGAACCCGATAACGGGGACGTCGCGCGAGTCGAGCTCGTCCCGGACGATGCGGATCGCCTCGAGCGTGCCGGTCATGGTCTCGACCGCGGGGGGCGTGCCGAGGAGGTCGACGTCGCGCGTCGACGCGATCGGGTTGCCGATCCGCGGGCCGTCGCCCTCGACGAACTCCAGCTCGAGGCCCATGCCGACGAGCGGAGGGAGGATGTCCGCGAACACGATCGCCGCATCCATGCCGAAGGCGTCGACCGGCAGGAGCGTCACCTGCGCCGCGAGCTCGGGCGTGCGGATCATCTCGAGCAACGAGTGCCGCTCGCGGATCGCCCGGTATTCCGGCTGGTAGCGACCGGCTTGCCGCAGGAGCCAGACCGGCGTGCGGTCGACTGGCAGGCGGCGACAGGCTCGCAGGAAGACGGAGCTCGGCTCGCTCGGCGCCTCCGCGAGCGCCGCAGCCGCGGTCACGCCCTTGTGCTCTGCCACGCCACGCGCCCCACGAAGAACGGCCCCAGCCGCTCGAGGTGGAGCGAGGTCTGCTTCGTCTTGCGCATCCGCTGGACGATGATCGACAGCGGGTGCAGCTCGGGCCCGAGCAAGCCGACGACGAAGTCGTTGTCGTCGCGATCGAGGCCGTGGCACGCGAGCCGGATGTCGTAGCCGAGCCCGGCGCGGCCGAAGGCCATGCCGACGCCACCGTGCTCCATCAGGATCGTGTCCTGCTCACGGCGCGAGAGCTGCTCGAAGGAGCCGGCCCGGCGCAGGGGGTACCAGATCGCCCAGGGCAGCTCCGGGTCGAGGACGCGGCGCGTCGGCCGGTCGACGAGCGCCTCGTCGAGGTCCTGCTCGTGCCCGATGGCGTAGGTGCGACCGAGCATCGTGAGCTCCGGCTTCGGGTCGAGCGCCCCGAACGCGGAGGCCTGGAGGAAGGAGCGTTGCTCCTGGACGAACGTCTCGGGCGACTCGCTGAGCGTGAGGAGCGCGACGCCGGTCGGGTCGTTCACGTCCTCGTAGAGCACCGCCGTCAGGCCGCTGCCCTCGAGCTCGGAGACGAGCGCCGGCGTGTCGCGCGCCCCGCCGAACGCGTGCAGCTGCATGAAGAGGCGGCGGTCGAGCCGCGTCGGCTCGCCGTCGGCGCCGCGCCCATGCTCCGCGACGTCGACGCTCGCGAGCTCCGCGTCCTCGCCGCGTTCGTCGACGCGCGGCCTCACCGTCCGTGCTGGAGCCACGCCGCAGCGTCCTTCGCGTGGTACGTGACGACGAAATCGGCGCCCGCGCGGCGGATCGAGGTCAGGACCTCGAGCACCCCCGCGCGCTCGTCGAGCCAGCCGTTCGCCGCCGCGGCCTTCACCATCGCGTACTCCCCGCTGACGTTGTAGGCGCCCAGCGGCAGCTCGGGGAAGCGTTCGCGGACCGCGCGGATCACGTCGAGGTAGCCGAGCGCCGGCTTGACCATCAGCGCATCGGCGCCCTCCTCGACGTCGAGCGAGGTTTCTCGCAGAGCCTCGCGCGCGTTCGCCGGATCCATCTGGTGCGAGCGGCGATCGCCGAATGCAGGGGCGCCGTCCGCGGCCTCGCGGAACGGCCCGTAGAACGCGGACGCGTACTTCACGGCGTACGACAGGATCGCCACGCCCTGATGCCCCTCGGCATCGAGGGCTGCCCTGATCGCCCCGACCATGCCGTCCAGCATCCCGCTCGGCGCGACGACGTCCGCTCCGGCCTCGGCATGCGAGACCGCGATTCGTCCGTACAGCTCGAGGGTCTCGTCGTTCAGCACGGAGCCGTCCGCGTCGAGGAGACCGCAGTGGCCGTGCTCCGTGTACTCGCACATGCACACGTCCGTCACCACGACCAGCGAGTCGTCCGCTTCCTTCAAGGACCGGACCGCGTTCTGGACGACGCCGTCGTCGGCGAAGCTCTCCGTGCCCTGCGCATCCTTCGCGGTCGGAAGGCCGAAGAGGAGCACGGCACCGAGGCCGAGCGGCGCGAGCGCCTTCGCTTCGTCCACGAGGCGGTCGACCGAGACCTGCGCGACGCCGGGCATCGACGAGACGGGCCGGCTCACCTCGACACCGGGCACGACGAAGAAGGGCTGCACGAGGTCGTCGGGCGAGAGCGTCGTCTCCCGTACGAGGTCGCGCAGCGCAGGCGTCCGCCGCCAGCGGCGCGGCCGCTTCGCTCCCGGCACGAAGCGCAGCTCTGCGAGCGGGCCGGCCTCGAACTGCGTCACGTGCTCTCCCCGAAGTGCGTCACGAGCGACCGAATGATGCCGTCAGACGTCGTCTCGTCGGCGACGAGACCGACCCTGAGACCGACCTCCCGCGCGACCTTGGCGGTCTTCGGGCCGATGCAGACGAGGAGCGCGGCGCTACCCGCGCCGCCGGCCGCAGCGAGGCTCCGGCAGGCCGAGCCGCTCGCGAGCACGACCGCGTCGGCGATCCGCAGCGGGAGGATTCCCCACATCGGCGGCTCCACGAGCACCGTGCGATAGGCGACGACGACATCCACCTCGGCGCCCTGTCCGCGGAGCTCGTCGGCGAGGCGTGTCTCCGCGATGTCGGCCTGCGGGAGCAGCACCCGCGAGCCTTCGAGGGGCGCGAGCCCCCCCGCGATGTCCTCCGAGGCCCGGGTGGCGACGAACGCCGGCTCGATCCCCTGGCGTCGGATCGCCTCGGCCGTCACGGGGCCGACCGCCGCCACGCGAACCCGCGGCGACAGGCCGCCGTGCAGGCCGTCCCCCAGCGCTGCGACCGTGTTCACGCTCGTGAGGACCAGCCAGTCGTAGCCCTCGATGCGCCCGATCGCGTCCTCGAGCACGCGCGGGTCCTCGGCGGGCCTGATCTCGATGAGAGGCACGATCGTCACCTCGGCGCCGAGCCGCTCGAGCTCCTCCGCGAGCGGCTTCGCCTCGGGGCGGGTGACGACGATGCGCCGTCCGGCAAGCGGTTGCTCAGCCACGGATCGCCGCCAGTATGCGGGCAGCGCCCGCTGCGAGTGCGTGCGCCGCGAGCCGTGAGCCGACGTCCTCCGGCTCTCCTTCGCCGGCGAGCTGGACGACGTCTCGTCCGTCGGGTGAGGCGACGAGCACGTCGAGGCGCACGTTCGGCAGCCCATCCGGCTCCGCATGGGCGCCGACCGGGGCCGCGCACCCGGCGCCGAGCTCGCGCAGGAACACGCGCTCCGCGGTGGTCGTCGCCCGCGCCTCTGGATCGTCGATCGCGGCGACAAGGCTGAGCACGGGGTCGTCCGCGCGGCACTGCACCGCGAGCGCGCCCTGGCCGGGGGCCGGCAGCATCCTCCCGACCGGCAGCCACTCGGACACCTCCGCGTCGAGCCCGAGGCGGCGCACGCCCGCGGCGGCCAGCACGACCGCGTCGTACTCGCCCTCGCGCACCTTGCGGATGCGCGTGTCGACGTTCCCGCGAATGGAACGCAGCCCGAGCTGCGGCCACAGCCGCCTCACCTGCGCCTCCCGACGCAGGCTGCTCGTCCCGAGCACGGAGCCCTCCGCGAGCTCGGCGAGCGGAAGGCCTCCGCGCGACACCACGCAGTCGCGAACGTCCTCACGAGCGCAGACTGCTGCGATCGTGAGCCCCGGCGCATCCTCCGTCGGGAGATCCTTGAGCGAGTGAACCGCGACGTCGATCGCGCCCGCGTCGAGCGCGCGCTCGAGCTCCGTCGTGAAGAGACCCTTGCCGCCGATCTCGGGCAGCGGCTCGCCGGTCGCCTGCGTCCGGTCGCCCGCGGTCTCGATCGCCTGCACGCGGCATTCGATTTCCGGATGCGCGGCGCGGAGGAGATCGACGACGAGACGCGTCTGGGCGCGGGCGAGGGTGGAAGCGCGAGTGCCGAGGGTCACCGCCGCCGGAAGCGGCGGAGCGGTCACGGATCGCTCGTCGTCGAGATGCCGAAGAGGTCGCGTACCGCTTCTGCGACGTCGTCCACCTCGCCGGCGCCCGCGCGCTCGCGCGCGCGCACCGTCGGGTCGTGCAGGAGCTTCTTCACGAGCGAGCGCGAGAGGTGCTGGATCCGCTCGGCGACTGCCGGGTCGACCTCGCCGAGACCCTGTAGGGCGCGCTCGACCTCGCGGGCGCGGATCGTCTCCGCCCGACGCCGGAGCTCCGAGAGCAGCGGCTCCACCTCGAGCTCGCGGTAGCGGCGAGCGAACGCCTCGACCTCCTCCTCGACGATCGCCTCGACCTTCGGGATCTCGCGGACGCGAGACGCCATCGCGTCGTCGAGCCCCGCCCGCAGATCGTCGACGTCGAAGAGGCGTACGCCGTCGATCTCGCCCGCGTCGCGGTCGACGTCCGCGGGGACCGCGAGATCGACGAGCACGAGCTGCCGCCCGCCACGCGCGGCCGCCGCTCGCGCGACCACGTCACTCCCGATCACCGGCGTCTCCGAGGACGTCGCCGTGATCGCGACGTCCGCGCCGGCGAGTGCCTCCTCGAGCTCGTCGAGCCCGAACGCGTGCGCGTCGAACCGCGCGGCGACCTCCTCCGCGCGCGCTCTGGTGCGGTTCGCGACCGCGAGGCCGCGGAGCCGTCGGCTCCGTGCCGCCTTCAGCGTCTGCAGGCCGATCCGGCCCGCGCCGACGACGAGCAGGCTCCTGTCGCCGAGGTCGCCGAGCACTCCGGCGGCGAGCGCGAGCGCCATCGAGCTCGCCGTGGCGGGATTCGCGCCGAGTGCCGTCTCCGCCCGCGCGCGACGGCCCGCGGCGATCGCGGAGCGGAAGAGCAGCGCGAGCCCGGGGCCGACCGTCTCGTCGGCCTGGGCCGTCTCGAGCGCGTCGCCGACCTGGCCGAGGATCTCCGACTCGCCGAGCACGAGCGAGTCGAGCCCGGACGCGACCCGCGAGAGGTGCCGTGCGACGTCGACGCCCGCATGGACGTACAGGTGGTCGAGGAGGAGCTCGCGCGAGACGTCGTGGGCCCGCGAGAGCGCGTCGACGAGCTCGTCGCGCGCGTCCTCGACCCCGGTCGTCAGCGTCGCATAGAGCTCCACGCGGTAGCACGTCTGCAGCACGACGTGCTCGAGCACGGCCGGGCAGCGCTCGGCGCCGAGCCCGAGCGCGCCGACACGCTCCCGCAGTTCGACCGGGGCAGTCCGATGGCTCAGTCCGACGCAGACGAGGCGGTGCACGCCGTAGGGACTGTACCGCGGCATTCGTGGTCGAATCCCGTCATGCGTGCGCTCGGCATCGACGTCGGAGGCACCTTCACCGACGCGGTGCTCGTCGCCGACGGGACGATTCGCACGGCCAAGGTCCCGACCGCCGCGCGACAGCAGGAGTCCGTCCTCTCGGCGGCACAGGCGGTCGGCGCGGGCGAGGTGGAGCGCTTCACGCACGGCACGACGATCGCCACGAACGCGCTGCTCGAGCGCCGCGGTGCCCGCACTGCGCTCGTCACCAACCGTGGCTTCGAGCACGTCCTCCACCTCCGCCGCCAGACGCGAGCGCACCTGTACCGGCCCTGCGTGGAACATCCCGCCCCGCTCGTCCCGCTCGAGCGCTGCGTCGGCGTCCGCGGGCGGATCGGCCCCGACGGCGAGCTGGAGCCGCTCGCTCTCGAGTCGCTGCCTCCCGTCGACGCCGACGCGATCGCCGTCTCGCTGCTCTTCTCCTTCCGCGACCCGACGCACGAGCGCGCGGTCACCGAGGAGCTGAGACGGAGGTATCCGCAGGCACACGTGGTCGCGTCCCACGAGGTCGCGCCCGAGTTCCGGGAGTACGAGCGCGCCTCGACGACGGCGGTCGACGCCTACCTCGGCCCCGTGCTCGCCGGCTACCTGCGCGCGCTCGCGGCCTCGTGTGAGGAGGCGGGGCTCCCCGTACCGCTCGTCATGCGCTCGTCGGGCGGAGTCGCCACGCTCGACGAGGCGGCCGCCCACGCCGCGTTCGCGCTGCTCTCGGGGCCGGCCGCGGGCGTCGTCGGCGCCGCTCGCGTCGCGGCGCTCGCGGGGTTCGAGAACGCCCTCTCCTTCGACATGGGCGGAACGTCGACGGACGTGTGCGCCATCGTCGACGGCGCCGTGCGACGAGAGCACGAACGGTTCGTCGGAGGGCTCCCGGTGCGGCTGCCCACGGTCGCGGTGCACACCGTCGGTGCGGGCGGAGGCTCCATCCTTGGGCTGGACGAGGGCGGCGCGTTGCGGGTCGGCCCGGAGAGCGCCGGAGCGGAGCCGGGGCCGGCCTGCTACGGCCGTGGGGGCACGAGGCCGACGGTGAGCGACGCGAACCTCCTTCTTGGACGCCTGCCCGCTGTGCTCCCGGGCGGGATCGAGCTCGACCGCGAGGCGGCGGAGCACGCGCTCGGCGACATCGACGCCGCAGCAGTCGTGGACGTGGTGAACGCCGAGCTGGTGCGAGCCCTGCGCGTCGTCTCCGTCGAGCAGGGGCTCGACCCGCGCGACTTCGCGCTCGTCGCGTTCGGCGGCGCCGGACCGCTGCACGCGTGCGCGCTCGCCGACGAGCTCGCGATGGACACCGTGCTCGTACCGGCCGCAGCGGGCGTCCTCTCCGCCTTCGGCCTCGTCGCGGCCGACGAGCGACGGGACGCGGTGCGCTCGTACGTGCAGCCGCTCGAGGAGGCAGGCGAGCTTCCGCGCGACGGAGACGCGGACCTGCGCTACGCGGGCCAGTCCTTCGAGCTGACGGTCCCCCTCGGCCCGCGCCTCGCCGAGCGGTTCCACGAGGCGCACGACGCGCGCTACGGCTACGCGGACCGAGACCGGGCGCTCGAGCTCGTCGCCGTGCGAACCGCCGACGTGCGCCCGGCGCCCCCGCTGTCGGTCACCGGCCCTGTGCACGAGACGAAGGGCCCCGCAGTGCTCGAGCTCGAGGGAGCGACGGCGTGGGTGCCCGCGGGCTGGCAGGGGGCGACCGACGAGCACGGGACGCTCGTCCTCGAGAGAAGCGCGTGATCGACGTCGAGCTGCAGGTGCTCGGCGCGGCGCTGCGCGCGATCGCAGAGGAGATGGGCGCCGCGCTCGTCCGCTCGGCGTTCTCGGCGAACATCAAGGAGCGGCGCGACTGCTCGACGGCGCTCTTCGACGAGCGCGGGCGCATGGTCACGCAGGCCGAGCACATCCCCGTCCACCTCGGCGCGATGCCCGAGGCGGTTGCGGCGGTGCGGGAGCACGACCCGGCGCCCGGCGAGCCGTGGATCCTGAACGACCCGTACGCCGGTGGGACGCACCTCCCCGACCTGACGATCGTCACCCGGACCGAGCTCGGCTACGCCGTGACCCGGGCACACCATGCGGACGTCGGCGGCGCTGACCCTGGGAGCCTGCCCCCGGACTCGCGCACGCTCGACGAGGAGGGCGTCGTCATCCCCCCGACCCGTCTCGACGGGGCGACACTGGACTCGCTCGTCGCGCGGATGCGCAACCCGGACGAGCGCCGCGGCGACCTCCGCGCCCAGCTGGCGGCTCATCGTCTCGCCGAGAGCCGCCTCGCGGAGCTGTGCGCACGCAGAGGCCGAGCGCGCGTCGCCGACGCGATGGAGGCGCTGTTCGACCACTCCGAGCGAGTCGTCCGCGCGGCGATCCGGGATCTCCCCGCGGGCCGCTTCGAGGGCGTCGACGCACTCGAGACCCCGCAGGGGCTGCTGGAGATCCGCGCCGCGGTCACGGTCGCGGGCGACTCGATCGACGTCGACTTCGCCGGGACGGCGCCGCAGCACGACGGCAACCTGAACTGCCCGCTCGCCGTCACTCGCTCGGCCTGCTTCTACGTCGTCCGCTGCCTCACCGCCCCCGACCTCCCCGCCTCCGGCGGCGCCTTCGAGCCGGTGACCGTGCGCGCTCCGGCGGGGTGCCTGGTCAACGCCCGCTCCCCCGCCGCCGTTGCCGCCGGCAACACGGAGACATCGAGCCGGATCACGGACGTGGTCTTCGCTGCGTTCGGCCAGGCGCAGCCCGTGCCCGCGCAGGGGCAGGGGACGATGAACAACGTCGTCTTCGGCAACGAGCGCTTCACGTACTACGAGACGATCGGCGGCGGTCAGGGCGCCTGTCCCGACGCGGACGGGCCGTCGGGCGTCCACGTCGCCATGTCGAACACGCTGAACACGCCGGCCGAGGCGCTCGAGCTCGCGTACCCGCTCCGCGTCGAGCGCTACGAGCTGCGGGCCGGCTCGGGCGGAGCGGGAGCGCAGCGCGGTGGCGACGGCGTCGTCCGCGAGCTCCGCGTCCTCGAGCCGTGCCGGCTCTCGCTCCTCACGCAGCGCAGGCAGCTCGCGCCTCGCGGCGAGCGCGGAGGCGGCGACGGCCGGCCCGGCCGCAACCTCCTGAACGGCGTCGAGCTCCCCGCGTTCGCAAGCGTGGACCTCGAGGCCGGTGACCTCCTGCGGATCGAGACGCCCGGGGGCGGCGGCTACGGCGACTGGAGGCGGAACAGCGTGAAGCGTCCGTCCCGGTAGAGGACCGGGAGGGAGAGGTCGAGCCCGCCCTTGCTGCGGAGCCCGTCGACGACGAGGTACCGGGCGCCGTAGCGGAGCGGGATGGAGAGATCGATCGTGCGGAAGAACCGACGCGCGTCCTTCGCCCGGACGTACGGGCGGTTCTTCTCCGTGTCCGCGACGTGCCCGGGCGGCGCGACGGCGACGTACACGGGCGCGAATGCAGCGAGCCGGAAGCTCGTCTCCGGATCGGAGTAGACGACGGCCCCGGCGGGCACGTCCTTACGGACCGCGTCGACGAGCCCGTGCGACAGGGTCGCGATCGCTGCGGGCTGCGTCGGGCGCAGGTCGAGCAGGCCGCCGGCCACGACTGGCAGGAGGAACGCCGCCACCACGAGCGCGGCGCGCATCTCGAGCGGCGGGCGGCGCCGGGCGAGGCCGAGGACGAGCGCCACCATCGCACCGAGCGCGGAGAACCAGGCGATCCAGGCGGGAGCCGGCGTGCGGAGGACGTACTCGAAGTCGCCCGGGTACACGATCTGCAGGAACATCCCCGCGCCGAGCGCGAGCGGGATCAGGAGCGGCCCCGCGAGCTTGCGGAGCACGCCCATTCCCCCGGCGAAGGCGAACGCGAAGGGCAGGAACCCCGCGGCGCGGCGCGCCTGCGAGATGGAGACGGCGTCCGAGAGCGCGGTGAAGAGATAGGGGACGAGCATGAAGGCGAAGATCGCGAGCGCGCCTCCGACGACGTAGGCCGCCCAGCGACGCCGGGCGGCGAAGCCGGCGACCGGAACGAGGAGGAGCGCCGCTATCGCCACTGCCCCTGCGCGCGTGAAGACCTCCGCGGCGAGGTTGTACGACGTGTCCGAGTGGACGACGAGCTGCCCGCGGTACTGCACGAAGGCGCGGTGGAGCTCGGTCGTGTCCGGGGAGACCGACCGCGTGTCCTCGACGATCGGCCGGAGCCAGAGCAGGAAGAGCACGGCGGGAGCGACGAGTGCGCCGAGCGCGAGCGCGCCGCGCCGCAGGTCCTTCCGCTCCCAGAGGGCACGCACCGCGAGGAAGCCGAGGAACGGGATCCAGAGGAAGATCGCGTAGGTCGGGTGGACGACGGCCAGCGCGAAGCCTGCCGCGGCGGTCGAGAGCACGAGGCCCCGCGTCGGCGCGCGAATGCATTCGAGGGCGAGCGCGAGCGCGGCCGGCACGAGCAGCTGACGCGCTGCCGTGGCTGGCAGCGAGAGGAAGACGTAGGAGCCCCCCTGCCCCGGCGCGAAGCAGATCATCGCGACCTGCGCCGCTGCCGTCGCCCCCGCCGCCCACGTCTCGCGGAAGAGCGCCCAGCCTGCCTCGAAGGCGACGACGACCGCGAGTGCCGCGAGGAGCGACGGCAGGTGCACCACGACCCGCTCCGGGTCCTCGCCGGCCACCTTCGCGATCAGCGCGACGAACCCGTGCCAGAGCGGGAAGGCGTACCCGGGATGCAGGCTCCCGTCCGAGAACTCCGAGACCCGGTTCAGCGACAGCGAGCCGAGGTCGAGGAGCTTGCGGATCCGCGCGAGGTGGAAGAGCCCGTCGCCCTGCACGGCCGGCGCGGCCACCCAGACCACGAGCCCGACCACCGCGCCCCAGAAGAGCGCCCATGCGCGACCGGGCACGGTCTCGGTGCGCGGCCAGGCCCGGCGCGTCCACAGCACGGCTCCGGCCGCACCGACAGCCAGCAGGAGCGCGAGGGTCAGGTTCAGCGTCGAGCCGAGCGCGAACGTCACCGCGAGCGCTGCGAACACGACGACGAGGGACCACGCGATCGTCGCCGAAGCGCTCCGAACCCCGAGCGCGCGCGCGACGAGCCACCCCGGCGCCAGCACGACCCCGGTCGCGAACGCGAGCCTGACGTAGAGGAGGATCACCGCCGGACGAGTGTCGCCGCATCGCCCGACGCCAGCCAGGCCGCACCCTCGCGATACGTCCGCCCGCGCTCTCCGCGAAACACCACGCCGCGGAGACGAAGCGCCGCGAGCAGGAGGCGGCGCGCGCGCTCGGCCACCTTCGGTCCCCGGTGCTTGGAGAGGAAGAGGAGATGCCCGCGCAGGTTCTCGCGGTACAGGCGGCCCCCGTGCGCGGCGCCGCGCACGTGCACGCACTCCGCGCCCGGGAAGAACACGACCTCCCAGCCCGCCTCGCGGAACCGGTAGCACCAGTCGGTCTCCTCGCTGAACAGGAAGTAGTCCTCGTCGCACTCGCCGACCTCGTCCACCGCCGCCCGCCGGAGCAGCATGCACGCGCCCATGACAACCTCGACCTCGCGCACCTCGTCGTGCCCGAACCCGCCCCCGTAGAAGGCGTTGAGCGCGGAGGAGCCGGGCGCGAGCTTGCGCAGGAAGAGGTACTCCGTCGCGAGCCGCCACACGGTCGGGAAGCCGCGCACCGAGCGCTGGAGGGTGCCGTCCGGGTCGAGGAGCCGCGGGCCGACCACCGCCGCGCGCGGGCGCGAGTCGGCGAACGCGACCAGCCGCTCGAGCGCGCCGTCCAGGAGCCACGCATCGGCGTTCAGGAGCAGCGCGTAGGCGCTCGAGGTCTCGCGGAGTCCGATGTTCCAGCCGGCGCCGAGCCCCCGATTCTCGGCCCCGACGACTCGAGCGTCCGGGTAGCGCTCGCGCACGAACGCGACCGTGCCGTCGCGGGAGCCGTTGTCGACGACGACCGTCTCGACGCCACGCAGCGAGTCGAGGCATTGCTCGATCCAGGGCAGCGCGTCGTAGGTGACGACGATCGCCGCGACGCGTCTATCCATGCTCGACACCCGGCCGCGACTGGCCGCGGATCCCCTCGCGTAGGAGCACGAGGGCGCCGGGCAGCGCCAGGAGCACGGTGACGAGGAAGAACAGGAAGCCCGCGGCGAACGCCTCGTTCGCCCCCACGCCGACGCTGCCGAGGAAGCTCACGAAGAAGGCCTCCCGCACGGCGATGCCGTTCAGGGTGAACGGCACGAGCATCACGAGGAAGAGGAGCGGCCCGAAGACGAAGTAGATGCGCGGGTCGAGGTCGATCCCGACCGCCTTCGCCGCTGCCCAGATCGCCAGGATCCGCACCGCCTGCACGACGAGCGTGACGGCCAGTACCCGGGCGAGCAGGCGCGGTCGCCCGCGGTAGTGGTGGATGCTCTCGTAGAAGTGCCGAAGCGGACGCTCGAGGCGCAGCCGCACGAGGAGTGGCTGCGTCCGGCGCAGCAGCGGACGGGCGGCGCGCGCGAAGAAGAGGAACCCGAGCACCATCGTCCCGAGGACGAACATCCCCTCGAGCCACAGGTACGCGCTCACGTCGTACCGGCCGATCGAGAGCAGGAAGCCGAGGCCGCCGAGTGCGACGGTCGCCGCGCCGCCGACACCGCGCTCGAGCACGACCGTCCCCGTGACCACCGTCGCCCGTCCGGGGTGGCGCCGGGTCGTCTCGACGACGCGCACCGCGTCGCCGCCGAGCGAGGTCGGCAGCACCTGGCCGACGGTGTACGCGACGAAGTAGGCGCGCGTGAGCCAGGGCACGCCCTCGTCGATGCCGTGCGCGGCGAGGAGCCAGCCCCAGCGCGCGGCGAGCACCGGAACGGTGAACGTCATGATCGCGACGGAGAGCGCGAACCAGCCCAGATCCGCGTTCCCGAGGATGTCGAGCGTGGTCCGGAGCTCGATCTTCCAGACGAGGTACGCGACCGCCGCGGCGGTCAGGACGAGCGTCCCGAGCCGCCGCCCGTTACGCGTCATTCGCCCGGCGCGCCGCGCACGTCACGCGGCGACGGTACCAAGGGGATTGGCCGGGCTACGCGGCGTGGAGCTGGAGCTCGGACGCCACTCGCTCGACCTCCGCCTCGGTCGTCGTCGTCGCGAACGGAAGCGCGAGCGCGCGCTCGAACGCGGCGTCCGCACCCGGAAAGTCGCCCTGGTCGCGGTACGGCGCGAGGCGGTGGAGCGCCCACGTCCCGATCTGCGCCTCGATTCCCGCCGCACGGAGAGCTGCGAGCGCTTCGTCGCGACGCTCGAGCTGCACGACGTAGGCCTGCCACCCGTGACGGTCCCCCTCGTCCGCGCACGGCGTCTGCACGAGGTGCGCCAGCCGCTCGGTGTACCAGCCCGCGACGCGCTCGCGCGCGGCCAGCAGCTCCTCGAGCCGCGCGAGCTGCGGGATGCCGATCGCGCACAGAAGGTCGGGCAAGCGGTAGTTGAAGCCGGGTGTCGGCATGTCGCCGGCGCTCGCCCAGCCGTGGTGCCTGAGCCGGCGTACCGCCGCGTCGAGGTCGGCCTCGTCCGTCGTGACCGCCCCGCCCTCGCCGGTCGTCACGATCTTCCGGGGGTGGAACGAGAGGCAGCCGGCGACGCCGAGCGATCCGCAGGGCGTATCGCGGTAGCGGGCTCCGAGCGCGCCGGCCGCGTCCTCCACGAGGACGACCTCCTGCGGCACCGCGCTCTGCAGCGCTTCCCAGGCGACGGGGCGTCCGAACAGGTGCACGGCCAGCACGGCGCGCGTCCTCGGCGTCACCGCCGCGGCGACGGCCGCCGGATCGAGCAGGAACGTATCCGGGTCGACGTCGACGAGCATCGCCGTTGCGCCGCACAGCTCGACGACGTTCGCCGTCGCAGGGAAGGTGTACGCGGGGACCACGACCTCGTCGCCCGGCCCGACCTCGAGCGCGAGGAGCGCGAGGTGGAGCGCGGCGGTGCCCGACGAGACGACGGCGGCGTGCGCCGTGCCCACCGCGTCCGCTAGCGCGGCCTCGAGCTCCTCGACCTTCGCGCCCATCGTCAGCTGGCCGCTCCGCACGACCTCCTCGACCGCGGCCAGCTCGGCGTCTCCGACGTCCGGCCGCGCGAGCCTGATCGGATCGCGTGCGCGGCCGCTGCCGGGACGGCTCATCGCGTACTTCGCTCGCGATACCAGGCGATCGTGCGCTCCAGGCCCTCGTCGAGCTCGACCTTCGCCTCGAAGCCGAGCAGCTCGCGCGCCTTGTCCACGTTCGGAATGCGGAGCTCGACGTCCATGTAGTGCAGCGGCTGGAAGACGAGCTCCCCCGGGCAGCCGGTCAGCCGCTTGATGCGCTGGGCGAGGTCGTAGATCGTCACCGCGGAGCGCGCGTTGCCGACGTTGAAGCTCTCCCCGACCGCGTTCGGATGCTCGAGCGCGAGCAGGAGCGCCTCGACCATGTCGTCGACGTAGCACCACGCGCGGATCTGCGAGCCGTCGCCGTGGATGACGAGGTCGTCGCCGGCGAGCGCGGTCTCGATGAAGGCGCGGATCGCCCCGCCTCCGATCTGCCCGGGCCCGTAGACGTTGAACGGCCTGACCGAGACGGTCGGCACCCCGAGCTCGCCGTGGTACGCGTGCGCCATGTGCTCACCGGCGAGCTTCGAGACGGCGTACGTCCAGCGCGCCTCGCCGACCGAGCCCTGCGAGGTCACGTGCTGCTCGTCGACCTTGAACGCGAACGAGCCGAAGACCTCGCTCGTGGAGAACTCGATCACGCGCTCGATCGTGTCCTTCGTCGCCACGGCCGCCTCGAGCGCGTTGTAGGTGCCGATGAGGTTCACGCGCATCGTTCGCACGGGGCTCGCGAGCACGGTGTCGACGCCGGCGATCGCGGCCGCGTGGACGAGGTGCGTGGCGCCGCGGACGACGTCGGAGAGCACGTCCGCGTCGAGGACGTCCCCCTGCACGAACGTGAAGTTCGGGTGCTCCGCGAGCGACGTGCCACCGAGCGTGTCGCGGTGCAGGTTGTCGAGGGCGACGATCTCGTTGTCGTCGACGAGCCTGCGGGCGAGCGTCGTCCCGATGAACCCGGCGCCGCCGGTGACGACGACGCGCTTTCCGGTCAGAGCCACGCGGGCGAGTCTAGACGGGGCGAGCGCGGCTACCCTGGCCGCATGCGCGGCCTCGCCGGGATCGCGATCTCCGGGCTCGCGGCGGCTTGGGCGGCCGCCGCCCTCGGCGGGGCGCAGGGAGCGACACTCCCTGCGCGTGACCTACTGGGCCGACAGCGCCAAGCCGGACGCGAGCGTCGTCCGGACGCTTCGCTGCGCCCCGCCGCGAGGGTCCCTGCGGCAGCCCGCGCGCGCGTGCGAACGAATCGCGTCCGGCGGGGCGAAGCTGTTCGCGCCGGTGCCGCGAGGCACCGCCTGCACGCAGATCTACGGCGGCCCGCAGAGGGCGCGCGTCGTCGGCGCCGTGCTCGGCACGCGGGTCTGGGCGACGTTCACCCGCACGGACGGCTGCCAGATCGGGCGCTGGCAGCGGCTCTCGCCCTGGCTCCTGCCGGCCGGCGGCGTCTCCTGAGTCGGACGCCGTTACCATCGGCCGCCGTGACGACCGTCCTCTTCGTCGGCGCGGGACGCCATCAGCGCCGGGCCATCGAGCAGGCACGCGCGCGCGGGCTGCGCGTCGCGGCAGTCGACCGGAACCGCGACGCCCCCGGGCTGGCCGCCGCGGACGTCGCCGAGGTCGTGGACTTCGCGGACGTCCAGGCCGTGGTCGCCGCCGGCCGCCGAGCGAGTGCAGACGGGGTGCTCACGGTCTCCGCCGACCGGGCGGTGCCCGTCGTCGCCGCCGTCGCGGAGCAGCTCGGCCTGCCCGGGATCGGCTCGGAGACCGCCCGGCTCCTGACGCACAAGCGGGCCATGCGCGAGACGCTCGGCCGCGCCGGGCTGCCGCAGCCGCCCTTCGCGGCACTCCGGTCGCAGGCCGATGCCGAGGCCGCGCTCGCAGCGGTTCCCTTCCCGGCGGTGCTCAAGCCGGTCGACTCGGGCGGCCAGCGCGCCGTCTTCCGCATCGAGAGCCGGCAGGAGCTCGAGCGCGAGCTGCCGGAGGCGATCGCCGAGTCTCCAAGCGGCGAGGCGCTGCTCGAGGGCTTCGTCCCAGGGATCGAGCTGAACGGGATCGTGATCGCTCGGGGCGGCGAGCCCGCCGTCATCACGCTCTCCGACCGCCTCCGCCCGCCCGGCATCGGCTTCGGCGTCGGCTGGATCCACGTCTACCCGCCCTCGCTCCCGCCGGCGCAGATCGCCGTCGCCGAGCGCGTCGCGGCGGATGCCGTGCGCGCGCTCGGGCTCCGGGACGCGATCGCGTTCCCGCAGCTCATCGCCTCGCCCGACGGCTCGGTCGCGGTCGTCGAGGTCGCCGCCCGCATCCCGGGCGGGCAGATGGCCGACCTCGTCCGCCACGCCGTCGGCGTCGACCTCGTCGAGGTCGCGCTGCGCCAGGCGCTCGGCGAGGAGGTCCCGGACGAGGTCGCCCTGCCGCGGTTCCGACAGCCCCTCGCCATCCGCTTCTTCACGGCGAGCCCAGGCCCGCTCCCGACCGGCCGCGTCACCCGGATCGGCGGCCTCGACCGGGTTCTCGCCGCGGAAGGCGTCGTCCAGACGGAGGCGTACCTGCAGCTCGGCGAGACCATCCGGCCCGTGCGCCGCGACGGCGATCGCCGCGGCTACGTGATCGCGCTCGCCGACTCGTCCGAGGAGGCGCTGCACCGCGCGGAGCATGCGGCCACGCTGCTCGAGGTCGAGGTGGAGGCGGCCGCGTGAGTGACACGCGGCTGGCCCTCTTCGACGCAAGTAACAACTTGCAACTTGCGCCAGAAGGCGCCAGCGAGGACGGATCTGGATGCAAGTAACAAGTTGCAACTTGCCGCCTCTGGCGTCGGCGTTGGGGCTCCGGCCCGCTGCCTCTGCGCACCGGGAATCCCGTCCGTGAGCTGCAACTTCGAGCTCGCGCACTACGCGGAGATCCTCGACGCCGCGAAGACCGGCGGCTACCGCTTCCGCTTCTTCGAGGAGAGCCCCGAGCGCGGCGACGTCTTCCTCCGCCACGACGTCGACCTCTCGCTCGACGCAGCGCTGCACATGGCCGAGCTCGAGGCGGAGCGGGACGTGCGCGCGACGTACTTCCTCATGACCCAGTCGGTCTTCTACAACCTCGCCTCGAGCGAGGGCGTCCAGGCGCTGGCGCATCTCCGCGACCTCGGCCACGCGGTCGGCCTGCACGCCGTCCATCCGAGCCTCGATCTCGACGAGCGCTTCGACCGCGTCGTCGCCTGGCACAACCCGAGCCCCGAGTACATGACGGCGTCGATCCCGGGAGCGGTCAACGTCTACGCGGAGCCGTACTTCGACCCGCCGACGTACCGCTCGGACTCGAACCAGCACTGGCGCTCCGGCTGCCCGCACGAGGAGCTCCGCGGGGGCGGGTTCCCGTGGCTACAGATCCTCGTGCACCCCGAGATCTGGGTGTACCAGGGCGCGACGATGGGCCTGACGATGCGCTCGCTGCTGAACGCGGAGAAGGCACGCCGGCTCGAGCAGCTCGCGGACGACGGCATCGAGCTCGACGGACCGGCGTGAGCCTGCGCCCGGTCACGGTACTTCTCGGCGCGTGCGGGTCGCCGGGGACGGCGGCCCTCGTCCGCGCGCTCCGCGAGAACGGCGAGCGCGAGGTGCGCCTCGTCGGAACCGACATGTCCGAGCGAGCCGTCGGGCGGCATCTCTGCGACTCCTTCCACCTCGTCCCGCCGGGCGGCGACGAGGGCTTCGTCGACGCGCTGCTCGAGCTCGTCCGCCGCGAGGAGGTCGACGTCGTGCTCCCCCAGTCGTCCTTCGACCTCGACGCCCTCGCCGCACGGCGCGACGACTTCGCACCGGCGCGCGTCCTCGTCTCGGGCCTGGACACGATTCGTGCGTCGAACGACAAGGCGCACTGCTACGCGGAGCTCCACCGGCTCGGCCTGCCCGCGCCGAGGTTCGAGCGCGTCCGCGGCGGCGAAGCCGTCGCCCAGGCTGCGCGCGAGCTCGGCTACCCGGACCGGCCGGTCTGCTTCAAGCCGGTCGTGTCCTCGGGCTCGCGCGGCTTCCGCGTGCTCGACGCGAGCGTCGACCGGGCGCACCAGCTGCTGAACGAGCGCCCCGGCTCGGTCTCGCTGCGCCTCGAGGAGGCGCTCGAGCTCCTTCCCCCCGAGGGTGGCGCAGATCTGCTCGTCATGGAGCTCGCGCGGGGCGGCGAGCGCACGATCGACGGCGTGGCCGACGGGCACCGCGTCGTCCTCGGGCACCCGAAGACGCGCGAGGCGATGCGCGCCGGCCTCGCGATGTACTTCGTCACGCTGGACGACCCCGGGCTCATGGAGCTCGCGAACCGGATCGTGGCGGGGTTCGCGATCGAGCACTTCTTCAACATCCAGCTCGTCGGCGACCTCGTGATCGAGATCAACCCGCGCATCTCCACGATCGTCTACCAGGAGGACCTGAACCTCCCGTACCTCGGCGTGAAGCGCGCGCTCGGGGAGATCTCGGACGACGAGCTCGCGGCGCTCGGCGGCGCGCGTGCGGCCGGGCCGCACCGCCCTGCGCTTCTTCGACCAGCTCGAGTGGGATCCGTGACGCTGCGCGTCGTCCACTGCCCCGTGAACACCGCGGGCGTTCCGTGGACGAACGTCCAGGCGCTCCGCCGGCGGGGAGTCGACGCCCGGCTCGTCGTCTTCAACCGCTACCGGCTGCACCCGGAGGCCGACGTCTCGCTCGAGCGGCGCGGCGGCTTCGCGCGCCGTCAGCTGACGCAGTGGTCGGCGCTCGCGCGACTCGCTGCCGAGCACGGACGTGTTCCACTTCTACTTCGGGCTGACGCTCGTGCCCCGCTCGGTGCAGTTCCCGCTCCTCGACGCGCTGCGCAAGAAGTCGGTGATGCACTACCTCGGCTCGGACATCCGCGGCAAGCCTCCGTCCGAGCTCGCCTTCGGGAAGCGGGCGGGGGCCGAGGTCGTGGGCTCGTACGACGCGATCCGCTGGGTGCCGGGAGCGGAGATGATCCCGCCGGGCGTCGACGTGCACGCGATCGAGCCGTCGCCCCCCTCGGACCGCGCGCGGCCGACCATCGTGCACGCGCCCTCGTCGCGGCGCCGGAAGGGCACCGAGCACGTGGTCGCCGCGTGCGAGGGCCTCGACGCCGACCTCGTCCTCGTCGAGGGGCTCCGGCACGACGAGGCGCTCGAGCGCTACCGAGACGCGGACCTCGTCGTCGACCAGCTGAACGCGGGCTGGTACGGCGTCTTCGCGATCGAGTGCCTGGCCCTCGGCAAGCCGGTCGTCACCTTCCTGCACGAGGAGGCGATCGCGCGGACCGAGCGCGAGCTCGGGGTTCGGGTGCCGATCGTCAACGCGACGGCCGAGACGCTGCGCGAGCGCCTCGAGCCGCTCGTCGCGTCGGCGGCCGAGCGCAGGCGGATCGGGGCCGAGTCGCGCGCCTACGCCGAGCGCGTGCACGACTCGGAGCGCGTCGCCGACCGCCTGCTCGCGCTCTACGCTCGGTTGCTGCGCAGACCGGAACCCGCGAGCGCGGGTTCCGGTCGCGGAGACCCTTGAAGTCGTCCGCTTCGCGGCCGCTGTCGCCTCGTGTCCTCGACGAACGTTAGAACACCAACGTGGATCTCGGAGGCCAGCTCAAGCGGCTCGGCAAGCACTCGCTGATCTACGGGCTCGGCGGGCTCGTGTCGCGCATCCTCGCCGTGCTCCTCCTCCCGCTGTACACGCGCTACCTGTCCCCGGCCGACTACGGCGTCGTCGAGACGCTGATCGCGCTGACGACGGTCGTCGGGATCGCGCTCAGCCTCGGGATCGGGAGCGCCTTCTTCCGCTTCTACTTCGACTCCGAGGAGCCCGCCGCTCGGCGCCGCGTCCTCCGCACGTCCTTCTGGTTCATCATGGGCATGGCCACGCTCGGGCTCGTCGTCGGCGTCGCGTTCTCGAGCGAGATCTCGCAGCTCCTGTTCGGGACGACGAAGGACGCGAGGCTCGTCGCCGCCTCGTTCGTCGGGCTATGGGCGGGGATGAACTGGGCGCAGCTCACGTCGCTCTTCCGCGTCGAGGAGCGGTCCGTCGCGTTCGTGACGGCGAGCGTCCTCAACATCCTCGTCACCGTAGGCGCGACGCTCCTCCTCGTCGTCGTGCTCGACAAGGGCCCGATCGGCGTGATCGTCGGGAACTTCACGGGCACGCTCGCCGTGTACTCCGTCCTCGTCTTCTACCGCCGCGAGCAGCTCGGGCTCGAGTTCGACCGCAACCTCCTGCGCGAGATGAACCGGTTCGGGGTCCCGCTCGTTCCGAGCGCGCTCTTCCTGTGGGTGACGAACTTCTCGGACCGCCTCTTCCTCGTGAAGCTCGCGAACACGCACGAGGTCGGCCTCTACTCGGTGGGGGTGCGCATCGCGTCCGCGATGGTGCTGCTCGTCACCGCGTTCCGCATGGCCTGGCCGGCCTTCGCGTATTCGATCGAGGACGACCGCGAGGCTCGTCGCACCTACGCGTTCGTGCTCACGTACCTCATTGCCGTCGCGACCTGGGTGGCGACGACGCTCGCGCTGCTCTCGCCGTGGATCGTGCGCTGGATCGCGGCGCCCACGTTCGAGAGCTCCTCGCGCGTCGTGGGGCCGCTCGCGTTCGCGGCCGTGGCCTTCGCGGGCTACGTCGTCGTCGCGATAGGCGTCGGGAGAGCGCGGCGAACGCAGTTCAACTGGGTGGTCACCGGCGCTGCGGCGGTTGTCAACGTCGCGCTGAACCTGCTCCTCATCCCGCCGTACGGGATGATGGGAGCGGCGATCGCGACGATCGCCGCGTACACGACGATGTTCGTGGGCATGTCGTGGTGGTCGCAGCAGATCTACCGCGTGCCGTACCAGTGGCGCCGGGTCGGGACGGCGCTGGCAGCCGGCGTCGCGCTCGTCGTCGGCGGGAAGCTCGCCGGCGGCGGCCTCCCGGTCGCGGTCGTGCTCTGCCTCGCGTACCCGCTCGTCCTGCTGCCCCTCGGCTTCTACCTCCCGGGCGAGCGGAAGGCGATCGGGTCGCGGCTCCGCCTCGCGCGGTAGGCGGCCTCAGGGGACGGCGGCGACGCCGATGTGGGCGAGCAGCGCGGCGAGCGGCCGCGGAACGCGCTCGAGATCGAGCGCCTCCACGAGCAGGGGGGCGTACCTGATCTTCCCGGCGCTGCTCCCGAAGAACCGGCGGAGCTGCGCTTCCGTCGGCTTGCCGTGCCACTGCGGCTGCTTCTGGAAGGTCCGGAACGACGAGAGCTTCCCGGTGCGTTCGAGCACGGCCTCGACCCCAGGCGCGCCCAGCGAGCGGATCAGCTCGTCCTCGAGATCCGCTTCGCACACGAAGAATCCGCGTCGTTCGAGGTCGGCACGCGAACGCACCGGGCCACGGCCCGCGCGCTCCAGCGCTCCCCTGAACGCGGCCTCCTCGCCGGCGTCGCAGAGGCCCGCGAGGCCGCCATCCAGGTCGACCTCTACGAGGTACCGGCCGATGGCGTGGGCTCCCCCGATCGAGACGACGGTCACGTTCGCGCGGGCGAGATCCGACCCGTACCGTCGCGCGAGCGCCTCGATCGCCTCCCGGTCGCTCGCGCCCTCGACGAGGACCGTCCATCCCTCTCCCTGCACGACGCTCCCGCGCGGGCTCGGCTACGCGACGATCCGGTAGACCTGGAAGCACTCGGCGTACTCGCGGTTCACGTTCACGCCGTGCACACGCGCGAGGTTCCAGACGTACTCGGGCTCCGTGTACCGCCGGTGCTGCTGCGAGGCGTAGCGCGCGAGCGCCGCCACCTTGCGCTCGAGATGCCGCCGCTCGAGCGACACGTACGCGCCGTACGCGAAGTCGAAGTTGTTCCAGGGGATCTCGTAGCCGAGGATCGTCGTCCGCTTGAAGGCCCGCAGGCCCTCCTGCGCGATCGTCTGGTGGTCCTGGTGCACGTCGTGGTGGGACGGCTGGAAGACGACGTCCGGCTTCCACTCCTCCCACAGCGCGACGAGGAGCTCGAGGATGTCCTGCCGGCGCTCCGGGAACGTGCGCACGTCGAAGTCGTGGATCGTGAGCGCCGACTCGGGAATCCCAAGCTCCGCGGTGGCCTCGCGCACCTCGCGCGCGAGCGTGTCCGGCTCGAAGCCGGGAGGCAGCGAGCGCGTCGCGATCGAGAAGGCGACGTAGCGGACGTCGCAGCCGCCCTCCACGAGTCGGGCCATGGTCCCGCCGCAGCCGAGCTCCCCGTCGTCCGTGTGCGGCGCTAGCACGAGCGCCTTCTCCCAGGCCTCGATCACGCAGAATTCCTACCAGCAAACGTCTACCGACTCGGGCGGGGCCCAAGCGGGAGTCGTGCGGCTCGTCTGCAATCCCTGGCTCTCGGCCGGAGGCCGGCCTTGCCGGCCGGGAGGCCAGGCGTGGCTGGGATGTGGCGACGGCGAAGGAGGGGGCCCGCGGGGGAACCATGGGTTCCCCCGCGATGGAAGGCGTAAGGTCTCGGGCCGTGGAGCATGGTCAGATCGCGGAGATCGCCGCGCTCGTCGGAGCCCTCGGCGCCGTTCTCGCCCTCATCACCCGCGGAGGGATCTTCCCGCTCCTCGGGCTCGCGCTGCTCGGCCTCGCCACCTGCGCGCTCGGCTGGTCGCTCGTCGGCGACGCTGACGTCCGCCTCCTCTTCGGCGACCCGCTGGGCCTCGCGCTCGTCGCGGTCGGCCTGATCGCGGCGGTCGTGCTCGCCGTTCCGCTCGCGCGCAACTCCGCCGCGGTCCCGGTCGTTCTCCTCGCGGTCGCGCCGTTCCGCGTGCCCGTCCAGGTGGGAGCCGACGAGGCGTTCCTGCTCCTCCCCCTGTACCTGCTCATCGCGGCCGCGGCGCTCGCGCTCGCCTATCGGATCCTGCGCGGCGAGCGCCCCGCGCCTCCTCCGCTCCTCCTGGCCGTGCCGATCGCCGCCCTGGTGACGTTCACGGCGACCTCGTTCCTGTGGACCTGGGACGAGCGCGCGGGAGGCATCGAGCTCGCCTTCTTCGTCTTCCCGTTCGTCGCCGGGCTCGCGATCGTCGCGCGGAGCCCGATCGCGAGCTGGCTGCCCCGCGCATTGCTCGTGACACTCGTCGCGCTCGGGACGCTCTTCGCGGCGATCGGGGTCTGGCAGGCGCACACGCGCACGCTCTTCTTCGGGCGGGACGTCGCGGTGGCCAACGCGTACACCTCGTTCTTCCGCGTGACGTCCTTGTTCAAGGACCCGAGCCTGTACGGCCGCTACCTCGTCGTGCCGATCGCGGTGCTCCTCGTCGCGATCCTCGTCCGCCGGGGACGCCAGCTCGACTGGATGGTCGCGACCGTGTTCGTGGCCTTCCTCTTCCTCGGCCTGTACTTCTCGTACTCGCAGTCGAGCTTCGTCGCGCTGTTCGTGGTGACGTTCGCCGTCGCCGTCGTCGGCACCGATCGGCGGACGCGCGTCGTGCTTCTCGCCTGCGCGCTCGTCGCTTCCGTCATCGCCGCGTGCGCGGCCGGAGCGTCGATCGGAGGACGCTCGGCGAAGGACGTGACGAGCGGCCGCTCGCGGCTCGTTCGCGTCACGCTCGACGCGGTCCGGGAGCGCCCGTTCGTCGGCGTCGGCGTCGGGGGCCAACCGCGCGCGAGCTCGGAGCTCGCCGGCAAGGGCTCGCCGAGCCGCAACGCGTCGCACACGACACCGCTCACCGTCCTCGCGGAGCTCGGCGCAGTGGGCTTCGCGATCTACGTCTGGCTCGGCGTCGCGGCGGTGTGGGCGCTCTTCCTCGTCAAGCGCCGGGATCGCCTGTTCGGAGTGGGTCTCGCCGCGACGCTCCTCGTCCTCTTCGTGCACTCGCTGCTGTACGCCGGCTTCTTCGAGGACCCGCTGACGTGGGGCGTCCTCGGCCTCGCCGCCGGCGTGCTCGCCGCCGCGCCCGTGCCGGAGACCGGGGAGCAGCCGGCGGAGGGCGTCGCGACGCCTGCGCCGGAGCTGCTGGCACACTGACTCGCGGCCGGCCTCGTCCGACCCCCTCATGCGGAGACGTCTCTGGATCATCGTCGGGCTCGGCGTCCTCGCAGTCGTCGGCTTCGCGATCGCCGTCGGGGTCGTGCTCGTGACCCGCGAACGCGGCTCCGGCTCGCTCGACACCGACCTCCAGGGCGTCACCGTGTCCACCGAGACGACGGCGCCGAAGCCGGAGCCGCCCCCCAAGCCCGCGGGCGACCGGCGCTGCTGGCGGACCTTCGGCGCCGATCCGCGCCGCTCCCTCGCCCGCACCGACCCCGCCCTCGGGCTTCCCAGGCGGAAGTACGTCTGGACGCGCGGCCTCGAGAGCTACATCGAGTTCCCGCCCGTGTACTGCGACGGCGACCTCTACGTCAACTCGTTCCGCGGGACGACGTACGCCCTCGACGCGGAGACCGGGAAGATCCGCTGGAAGCGTCGCGTCGGAGGGACGCTGCCGTCGAGCCCGGCGATCGACGGGCCGCGCATCCTCGTCGCGTCGCAGGACGGCACGGTGACCGCGCTGTCCCGGCGGAACGGCCGGCAGCTGTGGCAGGTGCGCACGGCGGGCAAGGTCGAGTCCTCGCCGGTCGTCGTCGACGGGACGGCGTACTTCGGCTCGCACGACGGGCGCGTCTTCGCCGTCTCCTCGAGCACCGGCCGCATTCGCTGGGCGTACCAGACGGGAGGGCGGATCAACGCGAGCCCGTCCGTCTTCGGCGGTCGCGTCTGCGTGACGACCTACGCGGGCTCGTTCGTCTGCCTCGACCGGCGCACCGGCCGTGAGCAGTGGACCACGTACCTGAAGCGCGACGCCTTTCGCTACGAGAGCTTCTACGCGAGCGCATCGACGGACGGCACTCGGCTGTACTCGGTGGCGCGGTCGGGCAAGGTCGTCGCGATCGACGTGTCGGACGGGCACGTCGCCTGGACGGCGGGAGTCGGCGGCCTCGGCTACACGACCCCGGCCGTCGCGGACGGACGCGTGTTCGCCGGCGGCTTCGACGGACGTCTCCGTGCCTTTCGCGCCTCGAACGGGAACGAGCTCTGGAGCACGTACGTGGGCGGGCGCATCCTCGGCGCTCCAGTCGTGATCGGCCCCAACGTCTTCTTCTCGACGCTCGAGAAGCGGACGTACGCGCTCCGCGCCTCGGACGGGAAGATCGTGTGGAAGCTCCCGCTCGGGCGCTACTCGCCCGGCATCGCGACGGAGAAGACGTACTTCTTCTCGCTGAACGGGCGGCTCATCGCCGTGCACGGGCGCGACGTCCCCGTGTCAGGCAAGGCGCGGGTGCCGACGACGCCAAAGCGGTGAGCGTTGCAGGAGCGCTGCCGACGCGCTCCACGCGACGAGGCGGGCATCGTACGCGGCCCGGGCCGTCTGCGCACGCACCGACGACGGCGGCGCCGCGTTCGTGACCTCGTAGCCGAGCTCGGCGAGGAGGTCTCCGGCGATCTCCTCGAAGGCACGGGCGTCCGCGGCCGCCATCTCCTCCCGCCAGCTCCTGACGCCCTTCGTGGGCGGAGTGAGGAGCCGCTGCTGGTGCGGCTTCGCGGATACGTCCACCTCGCCCGCGTACTCGAGCATCGCCTCGTCGAACGGGATCTCTGCCCACGCGCAGATCGCGGCGACGGTCGCTGTCGGGTCGGCGACCAGCGCCTCGTACCGCACCTCGAGGTACCGGCTCGAGCCGATGTCGCGTCCGAGCGCCCGCGCACCGGCGATCTCCTTGCGCCAGAGGCATGCGAAGCGCGCGGGCGTCGTGGGATGCGCCCATGTGCGCGTGAACGTGCCCTCGGGCATGTCGAGAAAGGACAGCGCGGCGTCGCGGCCGTCCCGGATCAGGTGGACGTACTGGGCCTCGGGGAAGAGCCGGTCGAGGAGCCCCAGGTGGCGCATGTACATCGGCGTCTTGTCCCCCCAACGCGGCTTTCCGGCCTTCGCCGCATAGGCCTCGAAGATCGCGGCGATCGCGTCGCCCGTCGGCTGGTCCTCGCGCAGGAACGGGGCGACGTCCCCGGGCGTCAGCCCCCACTCGCGGATCGCGGGCACCCGAGCGATGTCGTCAAGGAACGCGTCGCGCTCGACCGTCTTGCCGTGGCGGCGGGCGAGCAGCGGGACGAAGAACGACTCGTCGGGGATCGCGAGCCCGGGCGAGCGGTCGAGGACCACCCGGAGCAGGGTCGTGCCGGAGCGGCTGACCCCGAGCACGATCAGCGGGGGAGTCACTTCGCAGCGCGAACGTCGACTGCCGCGCGGGCGGCGTGCGTGCCGACGGTCACGTAGAGCGCATATGGGCCGGGCACCTCGGGCGCCCGCAGCACCAGCACCTGCCGCTTGCCGAACCCCCGCCGCCCCGCGAAGAGCCAGCCGTAGGCGGTGGCATCGGTCGAGACACGCACGGAGAAGCGCTTCCCCGCCACGGCGGCGATCCGGTCCCGCGAGAGGCCGACGTAGCGAACGAGCACCGTGACCGCGCGCGTGCGTGCGGACCGGTTGCCCGCACGGTCTATTGCCCGGAGCCGGATCTCGTACCGTCCGGGCCGGGCCGCCTGGCCGTCGAAGTGGCCGAACCACGTCAGCGTGCCGCGCTGGCGCGGGAACTTGCCGAGGACGCGTCGCCGACCGTTCACGAGCATGGACGCGCGGGCGCGCTCGTCGATCGTGTACGTCGCGGTGATCCGGTCGCGCCGACGGTCCCCGTCGGGTGAGAAGACGCGCGGCTCGACGTGCTTCAGCGTGATGTGCGGGGGGGTCGTGTCGACACGAATCGGATTGGGCAGCACGATCGTGCGCCCGTTCCGCTCGAGCTGGATGCGAGGGCGGTAGCGCCCCTCGGGAACGACCTGGTCGAACTCGTCGCGCCCGTCCCACGTGTAGTCGACGCGTCCCGCCGGCTCCCGCCGCTTCCGGACGATCGTGCGCACGCTGCGCCCGTTCGAGTCGAGGATCGTCAGGGTCACCGTCTCCCGGCGACGAAGCACGAACGAGATCGCGGCGGCATCACGCGCGCAGTCGCATACGGGAGAGAAGATGCGGTCGACGCGCGTGCCCGTGACCGGGCTGCGCTCGAGCTTCAGCCGCTCGGTCACCGCGAAGGCCGCCGCGGTCGCTCCGAGCAGCGCGAGGACGATCAGAAGCTGGGGCCACCGCGACAACGCGCGGACGTTACAGCGACTCCAAACCTCGAACGAGGACGAAC
Source organism: uncultured Gaiellaceae bacterium (assembly GCA_963831285.1). GTDB lineage: Bacteria > Actinomycetota > Thermoleophilia > Gaiellales > Gaiellaceae > GMQP-bins7. The sequence goes on from CAWHPO010000005.1 coordinate 217,537, forward strand.
GGCTCGGCGTGGGCGCAGCCGCAGCTCGCCCCGTAAAACGCGGCGGCAGCGCGGATGGCGGGCTCGCTGCGCGGATGCGGATGCTCTCGCCGCTCGCTCTCGTAGTGGGCGAAGGCCGCCACCTTCCGCTCGATTGTCGCGCTCACGTCGACGAACCAGTTCGGGACGAACCAGTTCACTGCCGCCGGGGTCCACTCGGTACTCGAAGTCGGTGCGTACGTCAGCACGCGTCGGACCGTCTGCCCCGGAGCGGGCCGCGTCGCCACCGCAACGGAATCGAAGAGCGCCCGGTGGTCGAGGTTGACGTCCGGATGGGGCGTATACACGATCTCGGCGCCGTGCGCGCGCACGTGCTCCTCGACGATGCCGTTGACCTCGACGTGCGCCAGCGTGTCGAGGCGCATGTCCGGGAGGTCGAGATGCACGTAGTCCGTCACGCCGAGCTCGGCCGCGGCCCGGAGCGCCTCGTCCTCCTTCTGCGCCCGGATCGCCGCGTCGCCCGGATACTGGGTGGAGGAGCCGTCCGTCACCACGACGACCCGGACCTCGTCGCCCCGGTCCGTAAGCACGGCGATCGTCCCGCCCATTCCCAGCACCTCGTCGTCGGGATGCGCCGCGAGCACGAGGACCCTCATCCGAGCCGCACCCCGACGGCGAGCTCTGCGCTCGTCTCGAACTCCTCGAGGAGCAGCCCTCCTTCGCCGCAGGCGACGACGGGCCGCTCCTCCTGGAGCGCGACGATCGTGCCCGCCGCCGCCGCGTCGACGAGGTCGACCGGCCTGGCGCCCCAGACGATCACCTTCTCGTCCCCCAGGAACGTGAACGCGCCGGGGTACGGCCTCGTCTGCGCGCGTACCCAGTCGTACAGGTAGGGCGCGCGCGTCTCCCAGTCGATGACGCCGTCCGCGGGGGTGCGCTTCGGCCACGAGCTCGCGCGCTTCGCATCCTGCGGGATCCGCGGGGCCGAACGTTCGAGCAGCTGCGGGACGAGCTCGCGGATCAGCGCCACGTGCGCGGCGGCGAGGCTGGCGAACAGCGACGTCGCCGTCTCGTCGGCCGACACGGGAACCTCCACCTGGCCGACGAGCGCGCCCGAGTCGGCGGTCGGGTCGACGATCTCGAACAGCGTCACCCCGGTTCGAGCGAGCCCGCTCAGAATCGCCCAGGGGATCGGCGCCCGCCCGCGGTGCCGCGGGAGGAGCGTCGGGTGCATGCCGAACACGCCCTCGCTCGCGAGCTCGATGAACTGCTGACGCACGAGCTGCGACCAGCCGACGACGAAGATCAGCTCCGGCATGACCTTCCGGACCGCGTTCAGGGTCTCGGGGGCGTTGACGTCCCGCGTCTCGATCAACGCCGCGTCGAAGCGAGTGGCGACCTCGTCGAACGCGCACTGGCCCGACCGGTTCGGGTCGAGCGGGCCCGGCAGGGTCACGATGCCGACGATCTCGGCGCCGGCATCCGCGGCCGCCTCGAGGCAGTCGCGCCCGATCGTGTCGAAGCTGACCCAGACCGTCCGCATCGCCGCGCGATGCTACCGAGCTACTCGCCCAGCGAGGGAGCAGCGGCGCCGCGGCCACGCACGAAGCGGATCCAGCTGTGCCGCGCGAGCAGCACGAGGAGCGCAACCGCCCCGGCAGAAAGCGCGACGACGACGATCGTGCCCGCGAAGGGCACGTCGAGGAGTTTGATCCCAGCCAGCCCGAGCACGGCCGCGAGCATCAGCCTCAACCGCTGCTCCGGGATCGACAGAGTCAGCCGCCCGCCGATGACGACCCCGGGGATGGAGCCGAGGAGCAGCCAGCCGAGGATGGAGAAGTCGATGTTCCCGGCGGCCCAGTGCGCCGCTCCCGCGACGTAGAGGAGGATCGCGGCGTGGAAGATGTCCGTTCCGACCACCTTGTGCGCCTTGAGCGGAAACACGACGAGCAGGGTCAGGCCGAAGAACACGCCGCTCCCGACGGACGTGAGCCCCACGATGAAGCCGCCGAAGATGCCGATGAGGATGGCCGCGACTCGGTCCCGCGTCGTCAGCTCCCAATCCGGATCGCCGACGCTGTCGGACTGCGCGACGCTCTTCGCGATCAGGCCGACCGCCCCGAACAGGAGCGCCGCGCCGAGGATCTGACCCATCACCGACTTGACGCCGTCGCCGTAGTGGTCCGTGATCTGCACGTTCAGCCAGACGCCCACGAGCGAGGCCGGGATCGACCCGACGAGCATCCATCCCGCGAGGCGGGCGCGCACGTTGCCCATCCGCCGGTGCTGCACCGCGCCGACCGACTTGAAGATCGCACCGTGCGCGATGTCGGTGCCGATCGCCGTCGACGGCGAGATCCCGAAGAGGAAGACGAGGATCGGCGTCATGAGCGAGCCGCCGCCCATCCCGGTCATCCCCACGAGGAGCCCTGTCAGGAGCCCGGCGATCGTGAGCTGCCACCACATGGCGCCGATCGTCTCCTAGTGTCGGTACGCGTCGATGAGCACCTGGGCGACCTCGGGGCGGGTGAACTCGACCGGCGGCACCTCGCCCTCGCCGAGCATCTCGCGCACCTTCGTCCCCGAGAGGAAGATGCGATCCTCCGGCCCGTGCGGGCACGACTTCGTGCTCGCCATCGACCCGCAGACGTTGCACCAGAACGAGTGCTCGAAGAACATCGGCTCGATGTCGAGCTCGTGCGGTGCGAACTCGTCGAAGATGAGCTGGGCGTCGTACGTGCCGTAGTAGTCGCCGACGCCCGCGTGGTCGCGGCCGACGATGAAGTGCGAGCAGCCGTAGTTCTTCCGGCAGATCGCATGCCAGACCGCCTCCCGCGGACCCGCGTAGCGCATCGCCGCAGGAAACGCCGAGAGGAGGACGCGCTCCTCGGGGTAGTAGCCGTCGAGCAGCGTGCGGTAGCACTCGACGCGCACGTCCGCGGGAACATCGTCCGACTTCGTGTCGCCGACGAGCGGATGCACGAGCAGGCCGTCGACCGTCTCGAGCGCGACCTTCGTCAGGTACTCGTGCGCGCGATGGATCGGGTTGCGCGTCTGGAACCCGACGACCCGCTTCCAGCCGCGCTCGGAGAAGATCCGCCGCGTCTCGGCCGGGTCGCGGGCGAGCTCCGGAAACTCGGACGCCGCGCGCTCGAACACCGTGACGTGGCCTGCGAGATACAGCGGCTTCTGCGCGTAGAGCCGTGCGACTCCGGGATGAGCCTCGTCGGTCGTCCGGAAACAGTTCTCCGCCTCGCGCTCCCTGTCGTACTCGTACGTCTCCTCGATCTCGAGCACCGCGAGCGGGCGACCGCTCTCGTCGGCGAGGGCCACGCGGTCGCGGGCCGGAGCAGCGTCCACCGCGAGACAGACGGGAAGCGCCCAGGGCAGGCCACGCTCGAGGTGCATCTCCGTGACGACGCGCTCGTAGTCGGCCTTGCCCATGAAGCCCTCGAGCGGCGAGAGCGCGCCCGAAGCGAGCATGTCGAGATCGGACAGCTCGCGCGACGCGAGCGTCACGACCTCGAGCGAGGCGAGGTCGTCCGGCGCGTCGCCCGTGCGATCGACGAGCGCGCCGCCGTGCGGGGCGATCAGCCGCTCCGTCGCCGCGACGGTCACGCGGTCACCCTCGCAGGCACCAGGCCGAGCTCCTCGAGCTTGCCGACGACCTGCGCCGCCGACTCCTCCGGAGACAGACCCTCGGTGTCGACGACGATCTCCGCCGCCTCGGGCGCCTGGTACGGGTCGTCCACCCCGGTGAAGCCCGTGATCTCGCCTGCGAACGCCTTCGCGTACAGGCCGTTCACGTCGCGGCGGGCGCACTCTTCGAGCGACGTCCGCACGTGGATCTCGACGAACGGCCCGTGCTCCTCGACGAGCGCGCGTGCGTTCCCGCGCGCCTCGGCGTACGGCGAGATCGCGGCCACGATGACGGCGCCGCCGTGCCGCGTGATGCGCGAGGCGACCCACCCGAGCCGCTCGACGTGGGCGTCGCGGTCCTCCTTCGAGAAGCCGAGGCCCTTGGAGAGATGCGTGCGCACCGTGTCGCCGTCCAGGTACTCGACGACGAGCCCGCGGCGATCCATCTCCGGCCCCACGTGGTGCGCGATGGTCGTCTTCCCGGAGCCCGAGAGACCGGTGAACCAGAGGGTGAACCCTCCGCCACGGTCGGTCTCCGACTCTGGATGCTCGTGCGCGTAGATGTGCTGGCTCATGCGTTCCTTTCGACTGTCGTGTTCTCGTGGATGCCGCACTCGAGCTTGTCCGAGCCGGCCCAGCGGCCGGCCCGCTCCTCCTCGTCCGGGGTCGTCGGACGGGTGCACGGGATGCACCCGATCGAGCGGTACCCCGCCTCGTGCAGCGGGTTCGAGGGTATCTCGTTGACCTGGATGTACGACCACACCCGCTTCTCGTCCCAGTCGGCGAGCGGGTGGATCTTGAAGACCTGGTAGCGCTCCGACCACTGCACCTTCGGCGTGGTCGCGCGGCTCGGCGACTGGTCGCGGCGGATGCCGGAGATCCACGCGTCGTACGGCTGCAGCGCCGACACGAGCGGCTCGACCTTGCGGATGTGGCAGCAGCGGTCCGGGTCACGCTCCCACAGGTTCGGGCCCTCCGCGCGATGCTGCTCCGCGACCGTCGGGATCGCCGGTGAGATGAGCTTGAGCTGGTAGCGCTCGACGAGCGCGTCGCGCGTGTCGTACGACTCCCGGAAGAAGAGGTGCGTGTCGAGCTCGACCGTGTCCATGCGGAGGCCGAGCTCCGCCACCATGTGCACGAGGACGGACGACTGCTTCTGCCACGAGCACGTGAGGCAGACGCGCGGCCAGAAGTGCTGATGCGTCCAGGAGATCAGCTCCTCGGCCGTCATGGCCTCGAAGTCGAGGTCAGGGAGTCGCGGCGGGCTCAGGGCTGGAACGGCCAAGCAGCACCTCCTTCAGCGTGTCGGCGCGCAGCCCCAGCCGCAGCGTCTCGAGGGCGATGACCTCGTCGGGCGGGATGTTCCCGAGGTTCACCTCGGGCCCGAAGTGACGGACGAACCAGGCCTGCGACGTCTTCGTCGGCGCCTCCCAGATGAGGTCGTGGAACGAGATGGAGTGCTCGATCTCGTCGACGAGCCCCGTCCGCAGCTCTCCCGTCGGCCGGTAGATCCCCGCAGTGCCGCCCTCGCGGCCCTCGGCGATCACCTTCCACGCCCCGGCTTCGAGCTCCTCGCGGATCCACTGCACCCAGAGGTAGGGCGCGATGTTCACGTCGGCGTCCTTCGAGCCGACCTCGGAGAGGACGACGAAGTCTCGCGAGAACTCGGCGATGAGCTCGAGCTTGCGGTCGCGCGGGATCTCGATCGTTCCGTCCGAGATCTCGACGTGCGAGAAGCGGAAGTGCTCGAGCCAGCGCTTGAACTCGTCGAGCTTCTCCTGTCCGTAGACCGCCTCGAAGAGCGTCCCGCCGCACACGACGGGTGTCGCGAACGAGCGGTACAGGGCGATCTTCTTCTCCAGGTTGTTCGTGACGTAGCTCGTTCCCCAGCCGAGCTTCACGATGTCGACGTACTCGCCGGCCGTGTCGAAGAGACCCTCGATCTCCCGCAGGTTCAGGCCCTTGTCGATGACGTGCGTGAGCCCGCGCTCGCGCGGCTTGCCCTCGCGCGACGGCACGTCCAGGAATGCGTGCGCGTCAGAGTCGTGCATAGATCTCCTCCAGCTTCTCCCTCGCTCGGTCCTGCACCTCGCGGTACAGGGAGCCGCCGTGGGCGTCGATTCCGACCGTCAGCGGGCCGAAGTCCTTCACGCGGAACTTCCAGAGGCACTCGGGCATGAGCTCCTCCCACGCGACCTCCTCGATCTCCTCGATCTGCGTCGTCTCGAGCGCGGCCGCGCCGCCGACGATCGCGAAGTAGACCATCCCCAGGCGGTGCATCGGCTCGATCGCCTCGTCCGGGAAGCCGCCCTTCCCGCAGATGGCGCGTACGCCGTACTGCGAGCCGAGACCTTCCGTGAAGCGCACCATGCGCGCGCTCGTCGTCGTGCCGATGCAGAGCTTCTCGTACCGGCCCGGGCCGAGCTTTCTGACGTTCGGCGCCGTGTGCAGGAGGAACGCGCCGCCCAGGTCCATCGGCGGCTCGATCCCCTGGTCGAAGATCCGGATCTGCGTGCGGTCGCGGATCCCGATGATGTGCCCCTGCACGACCACCTCGTCGCCCGCGCGGAGCTTCAGGATCTCGGCGGGATCCGTGACGGGGAACGTGACCTCGTGCGTCGCCATCAGCTGTGGACTCCTTGGCGCACACTCGGCGTCTTTACAGTGCCAGGCACTGTAAAGAGCCCTGCAAGGCGGCCTGTTTCTCGCGCGGAGAGGACGGTGGCCGGACGGGAGCTCACGCGTCCCTCTCGTACTCGACCGAACCGTCCGCCGCGACGTGCGCGGACGCGCGCCGCGCGGCCCAGCACTGGTAGTTCACGGCGACCGGGTTCAGCGTCATGTGCGTGTCGGCGTGCTCGACGTGCACCGAGAGCACCGTGACGTCGCCGCCGAGCCCCATCGGCCCGATCCCCGTCTCGTTCAGGAGAGCGAAGAGATCCTGCTCGAGCTCGGCGACGAGCGGGTCGGGGTTGTGCGTTCCGACCGGACGGGCGATCGCCTCCTTCGCGAGGTGCATCGCGTAGTCGGCCGAGCCGCCGATGCCGACACCCACGATCCCGGGCGGGCACGGCTTTCCTCCCGCGCCCACGATGGACTCGAGGACGAACTTCTTGATCCCCGTCACGCCGTCGGCCGGGACGCACATCTTGAGGAAGCTCATGTTCTCGGAGCCCGAGCCCTTCGGGACGCACTTCACGTCGAGGCCGTCCCAGTCCGGGACGAAGTCCCAGTGCACGATGGGCACGCGGAAGCCGACGTTCGGGCCCGTGTTCTCACGCGTCAGCGTGTGCACGGTGTTCGAGCGGAGCGGGTGCTCGACCGTCGCGCGCGCCGTACCCTCCTTGAGCGCGGCGTAGATCCGCGCCGGGTGCAGCGGGAAGTACTCGCCGACCTTGCAGTAGTAGACGGCGATGCCCGTGTCCTGGCAGACGAGGTTCTTCTCCTCCTCGGCGACGGTGACGTTGCGGAGGATGGTCTGGAGGACGCGCTGACCGGTGACGGACGTCTCGCGGCCGGCCGCATCCGCGAGCGCGTCGCGCAGGTCCTGCGGGATGTCCTTCAGCGCCCAGACGTACAGGTGCGCGGCCGCATCGGCGACTGCGCCGTCGAGCTCGGTCGCCACGACGCTCATCGCGCCACCTCCGTCGACCTCGAGCAGCTCGAGCACGGCGCGCGCGTCTTCGCCGCCGGCGCGGGCGTGCTCGACGAGCGGGATCCCGTGCGGGCCCTTCGCGTCGCGCAGCTCCGGGAAGTTCGCGAGGATCGCGCTGACGATGTCGAAGTAGCCGAGCGTCGCCGCCGCGAAGAGGTCGAGCCTCGCGCCGTGCTCGATGAGGAGCAGCGCGATCTGGCGACGGCCCATGTGCGCAGCCGCTCCCAGGCCCGTCTCCCAGTCGCCCCCGCCCCAGTCCCAGGCAGCGTTCACGAGCCGCGGCTCCTGGTGCAGGAGCGAGGAGACCGCGTCGATGTCGCCGTGCGCCTTCGACACGAATTCCTGCACGAGCTGCGGATCGAGCTGCGGCGGCGCGTCGCTCACGTCCGGCTCCTCTCCGCAGCTGCCTTGCCGGCGCGGCGCCCGAAGACGACGCACTCGAGCAGCGAGTTTCCCATCATGCGGTTCCTTCCGTGGGTGCCGCCCGCGATCTCGCCGCACGCGAAGACGCCTTCGAGAGTCGTCTCCGCGTGCTCGTCGATCACGAGCCCACCGTTCTGGTAGTGGAGCACGGGATAGGTGTAGATCGGCTCCGCGAGCGGGTCGATTCCGGCCGCGCGGTAGCGCCGCAGCATGTACGGCAGCGATATCCCCGCGTCGGCGGGCGAGATGCGGGTCGTGTCGAGCCAGACCGCAGGTCGTCCGTCCGGCGTCTCGACGCCCTTGCCGCGCTCGACCTCGGCGACGATCGCCTCCGACACCGCGTCGCGCGGCCCGAGCGAGTCGGTGAACTCCTCGCCGTCCGCGTTGCGGAGCACGGCACCGTAGGCGCGCGTGGTCTCGGGAATCGAATAGCCCTGCATCGTCGCGGGCCAGGCGCCGCCGTTCGGGTGGTACTGGAGCGCGTCCAGGTCGCGCGTTGCGGCTCCCGCCGCAGTCGCGATCCGCGTCGCCTCGCCCGTCGCGTTCGGGTGGTTCGTGGACAGCTCTCCGCGCGTCTCTGCCTCCGCGAAGCAGCGACCGCCGGCGGCAAGCACGACCGCTCCCGCCGCGACCTCGGCGGGACCCTCCTTCGTGTCGAAGGAGGCGAGCCAGCCCGCGTCCGAGGGCGCGATCTCCCGGAGCCGGTGATGGGGCAGCTCCGTGCCGGAGCCCGACTCGAACGCCTCGCGGAGCGCCTTCGTGATCGCGTGCCCCGTCCGATCGCCGACCTGGAGGAGCCGCTGCCGCGTCGCGCCGCCGCAGCGCGCGAGCCGGTAGCCGCCGTTCGACCTGGTGAACTCGACTCCGACCTCCTCGAGCCAGTGGATCGCCGACGGCGCCTCGCTGGTGAGCACGTGGACGAGCGCCGGGTTCGCGGAGTCGTGCGAGCTGCGCATCACGTCCTCGGCGTGAATCTCCGGCGAGTCGTCGGCGTCGAACGCGGCCTGGATGCCCCCCTGAGCCTTCGCGGAGTTGCAGGCCTGCAGCGTCGTCTTCGTCGCGAGCGCGACGCGCGCTCCCGCGCGGTCCGCAGAGACCGCGGAGGCGAGGCCCGCGGCACCGCTGCCGATGACGAGCACGTCGAATGAGGCGCCTTCGCGCACGGCAGGACAATAGCGCAGATCGTTATTCGTGTCATTACCAATAGTTATCCAACGACCGCTCCCGCGACACGAGCGCGGCACCGCCGTGAACGGTTAGACTCCGCCGCTCATGCCGAGCCTGGGCGAGATCGTCAAGCCGACGTTCATCACGGTCGCTCCCGAGGACACGCTCGGCGAGGTCGCCGAGCGGATGAGTGCGCGGAACGTCGGCGCGGTCGTGGTCAAGGACTTCGGGCGCCTGATCGGGATCCTCACGGAGCGCGACATGCTCCGCGCGATGGCCGCGCGCGTCCATACGAGCGACGCGCGGGTTCGTCAGTGGATGACGGAGAACCCGATCACCGCACCACCGGACATGAGCTTCGACGACGCGTCGGCGATCATGATCGACAAGGGCTTTCGACACCTTCCCGTCGTGGACGGCGAGAACGTCCTCGGCATCGTGAGCCTCCGGCGGATCATGGCCGGAGCGCGTCCGGGCGAATAGCCGGGCTCAGGCGCAGGCGGAGACGACGCCCTTCGTCAGGGCGTTCGCGGCTGCGGTCACGCTGATCGAGCGTTTCGCGAGCTGCGCGCGGAGCTTCGGGTTCTTGCGGATGCCGTCGGCCGCCTGATCCCTCGCGGCGCCCTCGCCGAGCAGCGTCAGCCCGCACTGCGTGCGGTTCTTCGTCCCGCCGATCCAGCCGAGCGCGAACAGGTACCTGAGCGCGGGCTTCGAGTACGGCGCCTTCCTGTACGCGGCCTTCGCGCCGGCCGAGGAGACGTGCTGGGCGTGCGCGGCGCTGCCCACGGCAGCCACGCCGGCGCCGCTCGCCGCGAAGACGGCCGTCACGTTCTGGCCGTACGCTCCGGTCAGGGTCGCCGCCAGGAGCGAGATTCCCGCCACGATCCCTGCGTACTCGACGAACACGCGTTACATCGTCCGTCCGCGCGACGGCTTCGTCAACCGTTCACCAGATCGAGCGGTACAGGCGCTCCGCGTCCGACGGTGAGACCGGCCGTGGATTCGCACGCGCGCCAGGCCGCTCGGCGGCCTCCGCCGCGAGGTCCGGCAGCTCGTGCTCGAGAACCCCGAGATCGCGAAGCCGGCCGAACCCGCCGAGCGCTGCGAGCTCCTCGATCCGCGTCAGGACGTCCGGCGCCTCCATGGCGCCCGCGAGCATCGCCAACGCCTGCGGCACGGCCTCCGCGTTGAAGCGGAGCGCCGGCGCGAGGCAGAGCGCGTTGGCGGCGCCGTGCGAGACGGCGTACCGTCCGCCGAGCGCCTGCGCCAGCGCGTGCGCGAGGAAGAGCCCGCGCTCGGACAGGGCGCGGCCCGCGTGCAGCGCGCCCTCGAGCAGCGCGGTCCGCGGCGCGAGATCGCTGCCGTCGGCCACGACCGTCGGCAGCGAGCGCGCGATCAGCGAGGCCCCGAGGCTCGCGTCCTCGCACGGCCCGGCGTACAACGCCTCCGCGCAGTGCGCGAGCGCGTTCAGCGCCGTCCCCACCGACTCGTCGCGCGGCAGGTCCAGCGTGAGGCCCGGCTCGTAGACGATTGCGACCGTGTGTGCGCCTCCGCCGCCGGTCTTCGCCCGGCGCGCCTCGTCCCGCATCCCGAAGTACGACGTCCACTCGGATCCCGCGTAGGTCGTGGGCACGGCGACGAGCGGGAGGCCCGTGCGCCGCGGACACCGCCTTCGCCGTGTCGATCGCGCTGCCGCCGCCCACGCCGAGGAGCCCGTCCGCGTCCGCCGCGGCCGCGTGCGCGGCCTCGACGACGTCGAGCGGTGCGTGCCGGCGGACCCCCGTGAAGCGCCTGCCCACGGGAAGCTCGAGCTCGGCGAAGCGGGCGCTCGTGACGAGGAGCGCGCTTCCGATGCCGACCTCTGCCAGAACCGAGTCGAGCTCCTCGAGCCCCCAGCGGACGATCACGCCGCGAGCCGCTGGCGTGCGAATTCGACGAACGCGTCCGCAGCCCGAGTCCGGGCGCGCCCGGTCGCGGACGCCAGCGAGATCTCGCGCGTCGCGTCGAGACCTTCGACCCGCGCCTCGACGAGCCGGCCGGCGGCGAGCTCGGACTCGACAGCCGTCCGCGAGATGAAGGTGACCCCGTACCCCGCCTCCACCGCCTGGCGCACCGACTCCTGCAGGCCGAGCACGAGCCGGACGTCGAGGTCGCGGAGCCTGACGCCCTGCCGCCGCAGCGCGTCCTCGACGATCTGCCGGACGCCGGCGCCCTCCTGCATGAGGACGAGTGTCTCCTCGCGCAGCTCGTCGAGGCTCACGCTCCGGCCCGCGAACCGGTGCCCTGCGGGGCACGCGAGGATGACCTGGTCGGAGAAGAAGGGCTCGAAGCGGACGCCGCGATGCCGGCGCGCCGCGCCGACGATGCCGAGCTCGAGCTCCCGGGCCGCGACGCGCTCCACGACGGAATGGGTGTCCGAGACCGTCAGGAAGACGCGGACGTCGGGATTCTCGCGCTGGAACTCGCAGAGAACGACGGGAACCGCGATCGCCGCCGGCCCGGTCGAGGCGCCGAGGACGAGCTCACCGGCGAGCGCTCCCTCGCCCGAGGCGCCGACCTCCGCCACGAGCTGATCCTCGAGCGCGAGCATCCGCTGCGCCCCGCGGTAGAGCCGCCTGCCGGCCTCCGTGGGCTCCACGCGCCGCCCCGAGCGGTCGAGCAGCTGCGTGCCCAGGCGCTTCTCGAGCGTGCGGATCTGGAGCGAGACCGCCGGCTGCGTGACGCCGAGACGCTCGGCCGCCTGCGAGAAGCTCCTCCGCTCCACGACCGCGCAGAACGCGGCAAGCTGGCGCGTATCCATAAGCGAATGTTATCCGTATGTTTCAGAACAGTCCGCGCTCGGCGAGCCAGTGCTCGAGCAGGGGATCCGTCAGCTGGGGGCCGGCCGGCGTGATGCGCGCCTCCGCCTTCCCGACGAGACCGGAGAGCGCGCGGTCGACGCTCCCCTTGCGCAGGCCCAGGAAGCGAAGCGTCTCGTCGGCGTACAGGCTGCGAGACGGGATTGCGAGCGCGACGCTGACCCGCTGCTCGTTCACGGAGAGGGACTCCCAGCGGGCGCGCAAGGCCGGCTCGGTGAGCGCCAGCGAGCGCTCGCGTGCGTCCACGAAGGCAGTCTCGTCGGCCACGGAGCCGGCGGGCACGACCTCCCAGAGGTGATGGGCGACGAGCATCGTCCGCTGCGGGTGGCCCCGCGTGAAGGCGAGCAGCGGGTCGAGCGCGTTGCCGACGTCGCGGCGGGTGCTGCGAAATCTCGTCTCGAGATACGTCGCGGTCGCGTCGTCCGGCAGCGGGGCGAGCTCGACCGGGACCGCATGCTCGAGCAACGGTCGCGAGGGATCCTCGAAGAGGCGCTCCATCAGCGTCGGCGCCGAGCCGGCGAACGCGTACGAGGCGACCGCCGACTGGTGCTGGATGACGCTCCGAAGCATGCCGTCGGCGCCGTCGACGCGCAGCAGGTCCTGGAACTCGTCGAAGGCCACGAAGCTCCGCGACCCGGTGCGCTCGTGCACCTTCGCGGGGAGGTCGAGGAGGCGCAGGAGAACGCTCTCGACGTCGATCCGCGGGTTCGACTGGAGCGAGGCGGTGAAGCCCCCCGCGCCGAGCGAGAGGCCGATCTGCCAGGAGCGGAAGAGGGAGTCGACGGTACGGCGAATCGCCCCCTTCAGCGAGCGGTCGTAGGCGCGCTCGATGCGCACGACGATGCTCGACAACGAGAGCACGCCTTCGAGGTCGACGAGGGCCGTCGTCCAGCCGGCCTGCGCGGCGTCGAGCAGGGCGCGACGGAGCAGGCTCGTCTTGCCGTACCGGCGCGGCGCGACGAGCCGGGAGGCGTGGCCGCCACTGGCGAGCGCGACGAGCCGGGCGGCCTCGCCCTCGCGGTCGATCATCTCCTCCGCGAGGAGCTCGCCCGCGATGCGAAAGGGATTCGTCTCGGGCACGTCCCCAGTCTGCACGACGCACACCGATCTGTCTACATGATGTAGACGTTATGGTCTGCATCGCGCAGACCGTCTGCTAGATTCGCTGCGGCGTGCGGGTCTGGGTCGACATCTCGAACTCGCCGCAGGTCGCGTTCTTCCGGCCGTTGCTCGCCCTGCTTCGCGAGCGTGGACACACCGTCGACGTCACCACCCGCGAGTACGCGCAGACGCTGGAGCTCCTGCGTCTCCACGGGATCGAGCACGCGGCCGTCGGCCCTGCACACGGCGGCGCCGGCAGGGTCGGCAAGGCACGTGCGCTCGCCGGCCGGCTGCTGGCGCTCCGCGCGTACGCGCGCGCCCGAGCGTTCGACCTCGCGCTCTCGCATGCGTCCCATGAGCTTCCGCTCGTCGCGCGCTCCTTGGGGATTCGCTCCGCGTACGCATTCGACTATGAGTTCGCCACGGCGCAGCACGGTCTCGGCTGCCGCGCCGCAACGCGCGTAATCGTCCCGGACGCGATTCCTCGAGACCGCCTCGAGCGCCTGGGCGCCCGAGCCGGAAAGGTCCGCACCTACCCCGGGCTCAAGGAGGAGTACTACCTGCACGGATTCGAGCCCGACGCCGCGGTTCTTGACGCCCTCGGGCTCGATCGCGAGCGCGTGCTCGTCATCGTGCGGACGCCTCCCGAGGTGTCCCTGTACCACCGCCACGGAAGCCCGCTCTTCGCGGACGTGCTCGAGCGGCTCGGCTCCGACGCGGGCGTCCACGCCGTCGTCCTGCCCCGCACCGCGGAGCAGCGCGCCACGATCCAAGCGCGTGGCCAGGCGTCGCTCGTCGTGCCGGAGCACGCGATCGACGCGCAGAGCCTGGTCGCCCTCGCTGATCTCGTCGTGTCCGCCGGCGGGACGATGAACCGCGAGGCGGTCGCGCTCGGCGTACCCGTCTACACGACGTTCGCCGGACGACTCGGCGCCGTCGACGAAGGCCTCGTCCGCGACGGACGCCTCCGGATCCTGCGCTCGGTCGACGAGCTCGAGGTCACGAAGCGAACGGCGTCGACGGCCGCGACGACGCGCGACCCGGCCCGGCTGCTGGACGTGCTGCTCACCGCCCTCGACGCGTGACGGGGAGCGGCTCCCTGCGCGGGAGCCGCTCCCCGGCCAGCGTCAGTGCGCGTCGAACACGTTCGAGATGCTCGCGACCTGCGCGTCGCGCGTGGCGAGCGGTGCAAGCCCGTACTTCTGCTCGATGGTCGCCAGGATCGACGTCGTGTCGTACTCGGTGCCGTCCACGACGAACGGCCCCTTGAGGTGCGGCGACAGGACGAGGGCGGGAATCCTCGTCCCCGGCCCCCACTGGTCGTGCGGGCCGTTCGCGTTCCCCTGCCCGGGCGGCGGGACGTGGTCCCACTCTCCGCCGAACTCGTCGTACGTGACGATCACCATCGTGTTCTCCTTGCACTTGCTGTTCTCGATCGACTGCAGCAAGGACACGAGGTGGTCGCTTCCGTTCGGCTCGCTCGCGTAGCCGGGATGCTCGTTCTCTTCGCCGATCGGCTTGATGAAGCTGACCGGCTTCAGGTCGCAGTGCTTCGTCGACCCGTTCGCGAGCTGGATGAACTCCTGCTCGTCGCGCAGGTGCGCTTTGCGGTTCGCCAACCCGGCCGGCGTCTGCGTCGAGAAGTTGGCGTAGTAGTTGAACGGCTGGTGGTGGTACTGGAACAGGTTGTCCGGGCACTCGGGCCAGTGCGAGACGCCGCCGTCGACGTTCGGGTCCGAGCAGCCCGTCGGCGTCTGGGACGCCTGCGTGCCGTTCGTCCAGCCGGGCGCACCGACATCGCCGTTTGCGTTCGACCACCCGCCCGAGTACCAGGCCCAGTCGACATCTGCCCCTGTCAGCCGGTCGCCGATGGTCGGATTCGTCTGCGCCGGCAGCTTGGCACCGAAGAGCCCGGACGGCTGAAACGCGGGCTGCTGTGTGTTCACGCTGAAGTCACCGCAGGCCAGACCCGCGATCGTCGTGGGCTGACCGCACAGCTGTGTCAGCGGGCCGTTGACGAGCCCGGTGTCGGGCGACACGTAGAGGGGCCCCATCCCCGGCGGCCGGCTCGAGGCGGGCGGAGACGACAGCGTCGGGCTGCCGTTCCGGTCGAGCACCGAGTGGGTCGCAGTCGACGGACAGCCGTTGCCCGCGTTGCAGATCGGCGCCGCAGCCGCGACCAGCCACTGGTGGTTCAGGTACGAGCCGCCGAACGCTCCCTGGAAGAAGTTGTCGAGGATCGCGTACTTCGGGTGGCCCGGCCCGTGCAGGTACTTGTAGACCGGGAGCGCTTTCGTGTCGTACGTCCCCATCACGAGCCCGGCCGCGTCGCTCTGGAGCACGTAGCGGTTCTGGTGCCCGCCGTTCAGCTGGAACTGCTCCTCGTAGAACCGGTGCACGATGTCACGGGTACAGCCGCCCGCACGCGAGTCGGGCACAGGCTGTCCGGTCGCCGGATTGATGCCCTGCTTTCGGATGCCGTTCGGAAAGGCGAAGGCCGACAGGACCGGCGGGCACGTCACGTCCGTCGGGGCGATGTAGTCGTCGATCCGGAAGGGCGCGTTCACGAAATGGCTCGGGAACGGAGAGGGTGCAGGCGACGTGATCGTCGTGTCGTTGCACGTCGTCGAGAGCAGCGCCGAAGGGTTGGCTGCGGAGTGCGCCTGCAAGTTGGCGTCGTCCTGATACAGACACTGGAACGCGGCGCCTTGCTGATTCACCTGCGTGGTATGGGCCGCGTCGGCGTTCGCGAGACCGTTGACGCGCTCCCAGCCGCCGTACAGGTTGTCGAAGCTGTGGTTCTCCTCGTAGATGACGACGATGTGCTCGACCTTCTTGAGCTTGTTGTCGTTGTCGTTGCGGGCCGCTCCGCCGGAACCGACGGCGAAGAGCAGCGCCGCGGCGCTCAGCACGAGCAGCGCCGAAAGACGCACTGGCATCGAGACCTCCCTCGCTCGAACTCCCCTTGAGCCCGTGACCCTAGTGGGATCGAGCAGGCGACGTCAATCGAGTACTGCCTGCGCGCGTCAGCCCGTCGTGGTCGCCTCTTCCGGCGCGGGCAGCCCGGTGCCGAGCCGGGACGGCGACGCCACGAGCGCGTTGAGCCGGCCGATCAGCTCGAGCGTCTCGCCGCCGTCGACGAGCCGGGCGAGGTCGTCGAGCTCGTCCTCGAGCCAGCGCTGGTCGATCGGCGGCCGGGTCACGAGGAGGATGGCCTCGTGTGCCGAGGGCGTGACCGTCTCCGCCTCCGACCAGAGCTCCTCGTGCAGCTTCTCGCCGGGCCTCGCGCCGACGAACTCGATCGCGATGTCCCGGCCGGGCTCCTTGCCCGAGAGCCGGATCATCGTGTCCGCGAGATCCGTGATCTTCACGGGCTCGCCCATGTCGAGCACGTAGACCTGGCCGCGTCCTCCGATCGCGCCGGCCTGGACGATGAGCTGCACCGCCTCGGGGATCGTCATGAAGAAGCGCGTCATCTCCGCGTGCGTGACCGTGACCGGGCCGCCGCGTGCGATCTGCTTGCGGAAGATCGGGATGACGCTGCCCGAGGAGCCGAGGACGTTGCCGAACCGCACGCCGCAGAACCTCGTCCCGGTGTCGTCGCGGTGACCCCAGGACTCGACGATCCACTCGCAGAGCGCCTTCGACTGCCCCATCACCGTCTTCGCGTTGACCGCCTTGTCCGTCGAGACGAGCACGAAGCGCTTCGCCCCGAACTCGACGGCGATGTCCGCGACCGTGCGGGTCACCAGCGTGTTGTTCCGAACGGCCTCGAGCGGGTTCGCCTCCATCAGCGGCACATGCTTGTAGGCGGCGGCGTGGAAGACGACGGCGGGGCGGTACTTCTCGAAGACCTGCCGCATCTTCGTGGAGTTGCCCGCGTCGGCGAGCACGGCTGCCGTCGCGTGGAAGCCGCGCTCGTCGACGAGCTCGCGCTCGATCTCGAAGAGGCCGGGCTCGCCGTTGTCCACGAGCACGAGCCGCGTCGGCCGCATGCGCGCGATCTGCCTGCAGAGCTCGGAGCCGATCGACCCGCCCGCTCCCGTCACGAGCACGACCTCGCCCGCGAGGTAGCCGGCGATCGAGTCCAGGTCGACGTCCACCGGCTCCCGCCCGAGAAGGTCCTCGACCTCGACCGGGCGGATCTGCACGGCCAGGTTCAAGTCGCCTGCGATCAGCTCGTACAGCCCCGGCAGCGTCTTCACCGGGATCCCGGCCGCGCGGCCGGTGGCGACGATGCGCTCGCGCAGGTCGCCCGACGCGGACGGGATCGCGATCAGGAGCTCGTCCGGACGCCGGTCGCGCAGGAGCGCGGGTAGCTCGTCCGTCGTGCCCACCACGCGCACCCCGTGCAAGCGGAGGTTCTTCTTTCGGGGATCGTCGTCCACGAGCCCGATCGGCGTGTAGCCGAGCGCAGGGTTCCGCAGCATCTCGCGGAGGATCAGCTGCGAGGCGTCTCCGGCGCCCACGATCAGCACCTCCTTCCCGCGCGCGACCAGGGCCCGGGCGGACGGCCGCTCGATCAGGGAGCGCGCCATGAGCCGCACGCCCATGACGAACGCGAGCAGGAGCAGGAGGTCGACGATCCAGATTCCGCGCGGCACCTTCGCCGGGTGGAAGTCGAGGAGCGCGAAGACGAGGAACGCCGCGATCACGGCGCTCACGACGCCTCGGAGGACGCCCCACATGTCCTGCGTGGACACGTACCGCCACCAGCGGTTGTAGAAGCCGAAGCCGATGAAGACGGGGAGCATGACCCCGACGACGAGCACGACGACGTCCCAGTCGAGGTAGCGGTCGTAGTAGCGCGGGCGGGAGTCGCCTTCGAAGCGGACGTACCAGGACAGGACCCACGCGGCGGCGATCAGCGCCGCGTCGACCGCGACCTGCCACAGGCGATGGCGGTTGAGCGGAGACCTCACGCGCGGAGCCTCATGGCTACGCGGGGACGCCCGCTACCGAGCGGACGGCATCGGCGACCCGCTCCTGCTGCCCCTCGGAGATTCCGGCCCACAGCGGCAGCGCGAGGTTGTCCGCAGCTGCCTTCTCCGTCTCCGGCAACGCCCCCGGGCCGACGCCCAGGTAGCTCATCGCCGGCTGCAGGTGGAGCGGGGTGACGTAGTACGAGGCGCACGCGATGCCGGCCCGACCTAGCGCAGCGGCGATCTCGTCGCGACGCGGAGAGCGGACGACGTACATGTGGTAGACGTGGCCCGGCTCGTCGACGGGCAGCTCGACGGCGTCCCCGAGCCCGAGCGCGGCGTAGCGGTCGGCGGCCTCGCGACGGGCTTCGTTCCAACCCGTGAGCCGCGGGAGGAAGACGCGGAGCATCGCCGCCTGGACGGCGTCGAGGCGCGAGTTCGTGCCCACGAGCTCGAACGTCTTCTTGTCGCGGGAGCCGTGGAAGCGCAGCATGCGCACCCGCTCGGCCACGTCCTCGTCGAGACTGGTCACGAGCCCGCCGTCGCCGAGCGCGAAGAGGTTCTTCGTCGGAAAGAAGCTGAACGTCGAGCAGATTCCGGTGCGGGCGACGCCCTCGGCGCCGAAGGCCTGAGCGGCGTCCTCGATCAGCGGAAGCCCGAGCGCGGCGAGCTCGGCGAGAGAGGCGGGCCTCCCGAAGAGATGGACCGGGACGATCGCCTTCGTCCTCGTCGTGATGCGCGGCGCGACGTCGTCCGGGTCGAGGTTCAGCGTCGCGGGCTCGATGTCCGCGAAGACGGGCGTCGCGCCGACCCGCGCGATCGCTTCCGCCGTCGCGTAGAAGGTGAAGGAGGGGCAGATCACCTCGTCGCCGCGGCCGATCCCGAGCGCCTCGAGCGCGAGGACGAGCGCGTCCGTTCCATTCGCGACGCCGATCGCGTGCGGCACGCCGAGGAAGGCGGCGGCTTCGTGCTCGAAGGCCTCGACCTCGGGCCCGAAGACGAAGCGGCCGGACTCGAGGACGGACGCGAAGCGCTCCCGCAGCTCGGGGACGAGCGGCGCGTACTGCGCCTTCACGTCGATCAGAGGAATCGGCTGGGTCACGCGGGCGAGTGTAGCCGGGGCGGGGTCGATCCCTCGTTCGTCAGACGGGCGGCGACTCCTCGGCGGAGCGCCGTCGCCGGCGGCGCTGCCACGACCACGCCAGCCAGGCGACCCCGGCTACGACGACGGCGGCGACGACGAGGTAGTCGAGGTAGCGGAAGTCGTTGTGCACGTTCTCCCAGCTCGCGCCGACGGCCCAGCCGATGCCCGCGAGCCCGAAGCACCAGATCGCCGATCCGGCGAGCGTCAGCAGCGTGTAGCGGACGAACGGGACCTCGAGGACGCCCGCCGGGATCGATACGAACGAGCGGATCACGGGGGTGAGGCGCCCGAGGAACACGGCCCAGCCCTCCCAGCGCTCGAACCAGCGCTCGGCCCGCTCGAGGTTCTCGGCGTCGACGTGCAACCAGCGCCCGTGGCGCTCGAGGTACGGCCGCCCTCCGTACATGCCGATCGCCCAGCCGAGGATCGACCCGAGCGTGTAGCCGAGCGTGCCCGCGAGAGCGACGGCGAGGTAGGCCGGGAAGCCCGAGTCGAGCGTGGTGCCGAAGAGGACGACGTCCTGGCCCGCGAACGCGCCCGACGCCACCGCCCCCGCGTACACCATGACGACCTCGCTCGCCGCCGGGAACAGCGCGTCGACGGCCATCAGCCCGAAGACGGCGTACAGGCCGTAGTCGCCGACCGCCGTGGTGACGGCGTCGGTCAGCCCGCTGAGAGTCGAGGCGAGAAGCACGCGCGGACCCTACTTACGGCGCCCGCCGCTTCACCCCTTGGCGCGGCGCACCGTGATCGGCTGCTCGAGCGAGACGGTCCCGAGCTCGTTGGCGGCCGCGACCACGACGACGTAGCGCGCGCCGGCGACCGGCTTGTGGTTACGTCCGAGCCCGTCCCAGGTTGCCGTCTGGTCGCCCGCCTGGAGCGCCGCGCTCGTCACCGTGCGGACGACGACGCCCTCGGGGGCCTGGATCGTCACCTTCACCCGCGCGGCACGGGTCTGCGTCCACCGAATCGAGGCGCTTCCGCCCGTCTTGCGGACGACGAGCCGCGACGGCGTCACCCGCAGGAAGCCGAGCGTCGAGTTGACGGCGAAGCGCCGGGTCGCCGACGACGTGAGGCCCTGGTCGTCGGTCGCGTTCACCGTGAGCGTCCAGCGCCCCTCTGCGAGGGGCCCGGCCGGGGCCGCCGGCTGTCCGGTCGGAGACGGAAGCGAGGCGGGAGGGAACGCGACGTCGTACGTCGCGGACGCCTGTGTGCCGGACTCCTGCCAGGCGACCGTGCCGTTCGGCCCCGTGAGCGTCGCCGTCACCGTCGAGGGCCGCACGATCTTGAACGACAGCTTCTGGGTCTCCGCCACGCCGTCCCCGTTCGGCGAGAGGACGGCCTCGAGCGGCGGCGGCACGTAGACGCCGTAGTACTGGAGCAGCAGCGCGTTCGAGACCGCGCGCTCCTTCCCGTCGGACGGCGAGTTGAGGACGCTCCCGTCGAACGCGAGCGTGGACGAGCCCCCACCGTCGAGCGCCATGCCCCGTACCGCTCCGAAGCGCACGAGCGCTTGCGCGAGCTCGAAGTTCGTCATGCCCACGGAGTACCCGGGCTGCCGCCCGTCGGTCGTGAGCAGCACTATGCCCCCGTCCGCCCGCTGGCCGACCGCGGTCCGCGGCCCGCGCGGAGCGAGCTGCGAGGTCGTGAAGGCCTCGTTCGAGCGGTACACGGGAGCGCCGTCGCGGACGAGGGTTGGCCCGCCCCCGATCGCGTCCGAGACGACCGACCAGTCGGGTTGGAGGATCAGCCGGAGCGTCACGACCGTGCCGGGCGTCGCCTCGGCCTGGAGCTTCGTCGCCGCGTTCCCGCGCGCGACGAGCACTGCGGTATCAGGCTGGATGCGAACCGCCGAGCTGGCCGCGGCGGACAGGACCGGCACGGCGATGTCCGTGTTCGGCGTCGCGGGCGGGAACGACCCCAGCACCGCCGTGAACGCACCCGGGATACGGGGCGTCATCGAGCCCCAGTCGCTCGTGAACAGCGAGATGCCGTTCGTGCCCGGCGCCTTGTTCAGGTATGTCAGCGCGCGACGCTGTCCCGTTCCCCGCCAGGTCCCGCGGAAGCCGACCTTGCGGACGTCGAGGAGCCCGTCCAGTGTGATCCCCGCGCTCGAGCGAGCGGCGTTGGGCGGCGTCGCGAGGACGCCGTCGTGGAGGAGGATCCCGCTCGGCCGGCCGTCCGACGGAGAGAAGTAGTCGCCGTTCACCCCGACCGACGTCGCCTCCGAGGACAGGCGCCTCTCCATCGAGGAGACGGTCTCGCGCAGGACGACCGAGTCGTTCGAGAGCACGGGCCTCAGGCGATAGAGCCCGACCGGCCGCGGCCCGAGGACGACGTGGAGCGAGACGGGGCCGTGCGGCGTGAACTGCACGCTCGACTCGTACGTCGCACCCGGGAAGAGCTGGGTCGGCTGGGCGCCGGCGGGGGCGGCCCAGGCTCCGAGCGCCGCGAGCGCGGCGAGAGCCCTGCGAGGAGGAGGCGAGGCACGGCCCGTCGAGGGTAGCCGCAATCCGAAAGGCCGATTTGCAGGTCTAACACGATCCGAACAGGCGGCGAACCGCGCGGCCCGTGAGTGGAGCGAGCGGACGACGGGAGGAGCTGAGAGAGCCCTCAGCCGCAGCCGCTAGGAGAAGACCTTGACCTCGCGGTACAGCGTGTCGCGCTGGACGGGCGTCTTTCCCATCGCGCGGATGAGGTGGACGAGCTCGTCCGTCGTCGTGCGATGGGTCGTCCCAGCGGCGGAGACGACGTTCTCCTCGATCATCACGGAGCCCATGTCGTCCGCTCCGAAGCCGAGGGCGACCTGCCCGATCTTCATCCCCTGGGTCACCCACGACGACTGGATGTGCGGGACGTTGTCGAGGTAGATGCGGGAGACCGCCTGCGTGAGCAGGTAGTCGAAGGACGTCGGTCGCGTCTCCTCGGGCACGAGGTCGTCGAGGCGGTTGCCGTCGCGCTGGAACGTCCAGGAGATGAAGGCGCGGAACCCGCGCGTCTCGTCCTGGAGGTCGCGGACACGGCGCATGTGCTCGACCCGCTCCTCGAGCGTCTCGACGTGGCCGTACATCATCGTCGCGGTCGTCGACATCCCGAGGCGGTGCGCCTGGCGCATGACGTCGAGCCACTCGTCCGACTTCGTCTTCTTCGGCGCGATGATGCGCCGCACGCGGTCCACGAGGATCTCCGCGCCGCCGCCGGGAACGGAGTCGAGCCCCGCGTCGCGCAGGCGGGCGAGCGTCTCCGGAACGGTCAGCTTCGAGCGCCGCGCGATGTGCTGGATCTCGGGAGGCGAGAGCGCGTGCAGGTGGATCGCGTAGCGGGCCTTGATCGAGCGGAAGAGATCCTCGTAGTAGTCGATGCCGAGGTCGGGATGGTGTCCGCCCTGCATGAGCAGGCCCGTGCCCCCGAGCTCGAGCGTCTCCTCGATCTTCTTGTAGATGACCGGCTTCGGCAGCAGGTAGCCCTCGCGCACGTCGCCCGGGCGGCGGTAGAAGGCGCAGAAGTCGCAGTCGGTGACGCAGACGTTCGTGTAGTTCAGGTTCCGGTCGACGATGAACGTCACCTTCTGCGGGTCGGTCAGGCGGTTGCGGACCTCGTTCGCCACGCGGCCGACGGAGACGAGGTCGCGCGAGCGCAGGAGCGCGACGGCGTCGTCGTCCGAGATGCGCTCGCCGTCCGAGCGCCTTCTCGAGGACATCGTCGACCGAGGGCGAGGCAGCCTCGCCCCACGCGGTGACGGTCACGCCGCGACCTCCTCGCGCACGAAGCGCAGCTCGGGGACGTGGGCGAGCTCTCCGGCGTCGCGGGCCATCTCCAGGAAGGTGTACAGGCCGGCGCGCTCCCGGGGCCCGAAGCTGTAGCGGAGCTTCTCGAAGTAGCGGGCGAGGAACCCGGGCGGATAGCCGTAGGTGTCGCTCGCGCGCTGGGCGAGCCGCTCCGGCTCTGAGCGGGCCAGCCGGACGGAGGCGACGAGCGCGTGCTCGAGGTCGAGGAGGCCGTCGGCGACGGGCTCGGGAGCGGCCCAGACGGCGAACACCATCGGGAGACCCGTCCGCTCGAGCCAGAGGCGGCCGAGATCGAAGTGCGGCGTCGGGTCCTCGAACGCGCTGCGCAGGGCGGCGTCGCCGATCAGGAGCGTCGCGTCGGCGTCCATCCCGAGCGGCACGATCTCGACCTTCGGGAGCAGGATCCTCGTGAGCACGACCGAGGTCGCGCTCTCGGGGGTGACCGCGACCGAGCGCACCTGGCCGAACGGCATCCGCGTGACGAGCTGGATCGAGTCGACCGCGCCCTCGGACGAGACGCAGACGCGCGGGAGGATCCGCAGGCGGTCGGCGTTGCGCGCGTACTCGATCGAGGGGATCGGGGCGATGTCGATCTCGCCCGCGAGCAGCATGCGGCTCAGCTCCGTCGGGACGCCCGTGACCTCCTCGACGTCGGCCTCGAGCCCGTAGAAGACCGGCGCCATGTTGACGTAGCTGATCCGGCCCAACCTCATCGCCGCCTCCGCACGAGCCAGGTGGCGACCGCTATCAGGAGCAGCGCGCCCCAGAGCACGAACGCCAGCGGCGACGTCCTGTAGCCCGAGCCGCCGAGGAAGTGCGCGCCCGCGGTGAAGAGCACGGAGAGCAGGAAGATCAGCCCGGCGAGGACTCCGAGCCCGTACACCACCCACACCCAGATCGGAGTGCCGGAAGCGGGTGGCGCCTGGGTCTTGCGCTGCTGCTCCGAAGCGCCCGCGCGACTCACGCCTACGTCCACTCGAAGAACGTGACGAGGTTGCCGTCAGGGTCGAGCGTGGCGAACTCCCGCGTTCCGAAGTCCGTCTCGTCGACGCCTTCCCTCGAGACCGGATGGAGGACGTCGGCTCGCCGAAGCTCCTGGTAGAGGTCGTCGACCCCCTCGACCTGCACGCGGAAGCTCGCTGTCCCCGCTATGAAGGACTCCGCGCCCGTGCGGACCGGCTGCTCGCGCACGTCGCCGCGCGCTTGCCAGCTCTCGTCGCCGGCCTCCCACAGGTGGACGACCGCCTCGTCGCGGCGGAGCACCGCGAAGCCGCTGTCGTGGTGCACGACGTCGAAGCCGAACCGGTCCCGGTAGAAGGAGATGGCGCCCGGCACGTCCCGCACCGGCATCGCCGGAATCGCCTGCCTCATGAGGGAGCTCGGTTTCACGGCGTGTCGCTCGCGGCGCGCGGCCGGAGGGGACAGTGTTGGAACACGGCCCCGGAGAGCCGCGTGCCGCGAGCGGCGCGAGTCGCGGGCGGAGCCGGGCTTCGCCCGGCGGGAGCCCGCGACGGCCGTGGAAGCGAGCT
The DNA here is from genome assembly GCA_963831285.1 of uncultured Gaiellaceae bacterium. Classification (GTDB taxonomy): domain Bacteria; phylum Actinomycetota; class Thermoleophilia; order Gaiellales; family Gaiellaceae; genus GMQP-bins7. Next base: position 241,742 of record CAWHPO010000005.1, read on the forward strand.
CACCACCGCCGGAGCTCGTTGTAGAGCGTGTCGCGCTGGACGGGGATGCGGCCCGCGTCGCGCACGAACCGCACGAGCTCGTCGACCTTCTGCTCCGTCTCCGTGCGCGCGCCGGCGGCGTGGAAGATCTGCTCCCGCACGACGGTGCCCTGGACGTCGTTCGCCCCGAAGTGCAGCGCGACGGCCGCCAGCGGCATCCCCATCATGATCCAGTAGGCCTTGATGTTCGGGACGTTGTCGAGCATCAGGCGCGAGAAGGCGAGCATCTTCAGGTCGTCGGCGCCGGTCGTGTGCCTCCAGCCGCGGCGCTCGAAGACGGTGTTCTCCGGATGGAACGCGAGCGGGATGAAGGCGAGGAAGCCGCCGCTGCGATCCTGCTGGTCGCGGAGGCGGATGACGTGGTCGACGCGCTCCTCGTACGTCTCGACGTGGCCGTACAGCATCGTGCAGTGCGTCGGGATCCCGAGTGAGTGCGCGGTGTCGTGGACGTGGAACCAGATCTCCGGGGACTCCTTGCCGGGCGCGACGAGCCGGCGCACCCGATCCGCGAAGACCTCCGCTCCGCCGCCGGGCAGCGAGCCGAGGCCCGCCGCGCGGAGCTCGCTCAGCACCTCTTCGTGCGTGAGCCCCGAGAGGGTCGTCATGTGGTGGATCTCCGACGCCGTGTAGCACTTCAGGTGCACGTCCGGGAGCGCGTCGTGGAGCGCCGCGATCGTGTCGCGGTAGAAGCCGAAGTCGACGTGCGGGTTCTCGCCGTTGACCATGTGGATCTCCGTGAACCCGCTCACCCCGCGTTGCGAGAGCACGTCCTCGACGAGCTCCTCCGCGGTCAGCGTGTAGGCGTGCGGCTGCTTCCGGGTCGCTGCGAACGCGCAGAACTTGCACTTCACGCGGCAGACGTTCGTCTGGTTCAGGTACAGGTTCTGGACGAAGAACACCTCGTCCGTCCCACCCCGCAGGCGGCGGGCGAGATCGGCCAGCTCGCCGAGTGAGAGGAGGTCGTCGGACTCGAGGATGGCGACGCCGTCGTCGAAGTCGAGGCGCTCTCCTGCCTCGACCTTCTCCCGGACGGCGCCCAGGACGCTCTTCTCGACGACTGCCATCGGTGGCTACCGCTCCCGGTCGATGACGATGTGCGTGAGCGCTTCCAGCTCGGGCTCGGTCCGGAGGAGGCCTCGCGCCTTCCTAGCGTAGTCGAGGGCAACCTCGCGGGAACGCTGGAGCGCGCTCGTCGCCGCGACCCGCACGAGCACGCCTTCGGTCGGCCCGCCCTCGAGCGCGTCCCGCACGACGCGGTCCTCGCGCGCGGCAAGGAGCAACGGGAGAGTCGGGACGCCCTCGCGCAGGTCCGCGCCCGGGATCTTCCCGGTCTCGATGGTGTCTCCGACGCAGTCGAGGATGTCGTCGGCGATCTGGAACGCGATCCCGAGGGCGAGGCCGAACTCACCGAGTCGCTCGTCGCGTGAGCCCAGCAGGCACGCAGCCTCGAACAGCTTGCCGGTCTTGAGGGCGATCCGGTCGAGGTACGCGTCGATCGACGTCTCCGGATCGTGCTCCTGCCGCTTCTGCATCGCCTCGCCGCGAGCCAGCGCGAGGCAGGCTCGGGCGAGCACGCCGACGCCGTCGATGTCTCCGGCGGAGGCGAGCTCCGCGAAGGCCCGCGAGAAGAGGTAGTCGCCTCCGGCGCGAGCAGCTCCCTCGCCGTGCTCGCTCCAGACGGAGGAGCGGCCGCGACGGAGCGCAGCCCGGTCGATGACGTCGTCGTGCACGAGAGTCGCGACGTGCGCGAGCTCGACCGCGACGCCTCCCCGGAGAGCCGTTTCGCGATCCGACGCGGTCAGGTGGACGAGCAGGGGCCGCATGCGCTTCCCACCCGCGGCGATCGCATTCCTGCCGACCGCTGCGACGAGACCGGGGTAGCGCTCGACGGCGACGGCGAGGCGCTCCTCGAGCTCGACCAGGTACGGGCTCGCCTCGTGCAGGACGGCGTCGGCGTTCACGGCCGAGTCCCCACGTGCAGCGCGACGCTGCCGCCCCCGAGCAGCCGGTAGCGCACGTCGGCGAAGCCCGCGCGCTCGAGCAGCGCCGAGAGGTCGTCGGGGCCGGGGAAGCGGCGAACGCTCGCGGGCAGGTACGTGTATGCCTTCCCGCCGGGGAGGACGCGGCCCGCGAACGGCACGAGCACGTCGAACCAGAGCCGGAAGAACGGCTTCAGCAGCCCCTGCGGCCGCGTGATCTCGAGCACGGCGAGCCTGCCTCCCGGGCGCAGCACGCGTGCGAGCTCGCGCAGTCCCCCTTCGAGGTCGGCGAGGTTGCGCACGCCGAACCCCACGGTGGCCGCGTCGAACGAGGCGTCCTCGAAGGGCAGCGCGAGCGCGTCTCCCTGCACCCACTCGATCGCGCCGGACTTCTTGCGGGCGCGCTCGAGCATCGGCTCCGAGAAGTCGAGCCCCACGACCCGTCCGCCCCGGCGCTCGGCCTCCACGGCAAGGTCGCCGGTGCCGCAGCAGGCGTCGAGCACGCGATCTCCCGGCCACACGACCTCGGAGGCGGCGAGCCGGCGCCAGCGGCGATCGAGACCCGCGGTCATGACGTGGTTCATCACGTCGTACACGGGCGCGATGCGGTCGAACATGCCGCGCACGGCCTCCGGCTCGAGCGTTCCCGACTCGTACGTCACAACGTGTCTCCCCAGCGTCGCACGAGCGCGTTGTCGATGCCGAGCTGGTCGAGGCAGCGCGAGACGACGAAGTCGACGAGGTCGTCGACGGAGTCCGCCCCGTGGTAGAAGCCCGGAGCCGCGAAGAGGATCACCGCGCCCGCCTCGTTCAGGGTCGCGAGCCCGCGCAGATGGATCGAGGAGAGAGGCGTCTCGCGCGGGACGAGGACGAGCTTGCGGCGCTCCTTCAGCGCAACCGAGGCGGCGCGGTGCACGAGATTCTGCATCGCGCCCGAGGCGAGCGTGCCGACGGTCGCCATCGAGCAGGGGCAGACGACGTAGGCGTCGACGCGCGCCGAGCCGCTGGCGTAAGGGCTCGAGAAGTCGTTCTCGCCGTACACCGTGACCTGCGCCGCGCCGCCGACGAAGCGCTCGAGCACCTCCTCGCGAGCGAGCGCGGGATCGCCGTAGAGCTCGGTCGCGAGCACCTCGATCCCCGAGCGGGACGCCGTGAGCCCGATCTCGCAGTCCGCCGCCGCGAGCGCGCGCAGGAGGCTCTCCGCGTACCGCGCCCCCGACGCGCCCGTCACACCGAGAAAGACCCGCACGGCAGCGAAGGCTACGCGGCCGTCGGTCGCGTCCGAGCTACTTACCGCCCTTCGACGCCTCGAGGAACGCGCCCAGGGCGTTCAGGTTGTCCTGGCCCAGGTACGCGTACGACCCCATCACGTTGTTCCCGAACGCGGCCGGGTTCGTGAGGTACTGGACGAAGAACGCCTGGTCGTTCGTCGCGCCGATCGCGGACAGGTTCGGGGCACCGAGCTGGCCGGCCCCCTGCCCGAGGTACGTGTGGCAGTTGAGGCAACCCGACTGGGCGAAGAGCTTCGCTCCCTTCACCGCCTCCTCGTTGTCGGCGAAGCCCTGCTGCTGTGCCCACGAGGGGACGAGCAGGATGAGCTCCGAGCCGAGCGCCTCCTTCGCCGTCGCGCCCTTCCAGGTCAGCGTGCCCATCGCGATCACGGTGAGCACGGCGGCCACCATCGCGACCGGGCGATGCGTCGGCCGCCGCTCGCGGCGCCGGTCGTAGAACGGCAGGCCGAGGAGCAGGACCAGGCCGATGGTCGGGATCCCGACGGTGGCGATGAAGACCGTCTCCGGCCACTTGAAGATCCGGAGGAGGTAGAAGAGGAAGTAGAAGTACCAGTCGGGTCGCGGGACGAAGCTCGTCGTCCCCGGATCGGCCGGCTCCGTGTACCAGGGCCCGAGGACCCGGACTTGACGCCGTCGGCGTCGAAGTACCAGATGGCCGCGAGGGCGACGATCACGCACACGACGACGAGCGACATGACCGTGTCGTGGAAGATCGCGCGCGGGAAGAACGGCTTGCCCTCCTTCTTGACGTCGTCCTTGTAGCGGGCGAAGTCCTCCCGGTTCAGCTCGCCGAGGTCGCGGGCCATCAGTCGCCGCTCCTCGTGCTGCGAACGAGGCCCGCGCGCGCGCCCGTCGCCTGGACGGGCGGCCGCTCGCGCCCGGCGGCCTCACCGGACCACGGCGGAGACGACACGCCGAGCCGGGTCACGAGGTAGATGTGCACGCCGATGAGCGCGATGAGCGCGCCGGGTATCAGGAGCATGTGCATGGCGTAGAACTTCGGCAGGGTGTCGGGCCCGATCTCCGGGCCGCCCGCCAGGAACTGGGCTAACCACGGGCCGGCGAACGGCGCCGTCCCGTTCAGGTTGATCCCGACCGCCGACGCCCAGTACGCCGTCTGGTCCCACGGGAGCAGGTAGCCCGTGAAGCCCATGAGCATGCCGGTCGCGAGGATGAGGACGCCGGTGATCCAGGTGAGCTCGCGCGGGTACTTGTACGCGCCGAACAGGAACACGCGGCCCATGTGCAGGAAGAGCAGGATGATGAAGACGCTCGCGCCCCAGCGGTGCATGCCGCGCACGAGCCAGCCGAGCGTGAGGTCGCTCGTGATCGCCTGGATCGACGAGTACGCGACCGGCTTGTGCGTCACCGGGTCGATCGAGGCGGACGGCTTGTAGTACATGGCCAGGATCACACCGGTCAGCGTCTGCACGATGAACGCCGTGAGCGCGGCCGAGCCGAGGGTCTGCGCCCAGCTGACGTCGCGCGGGACGTTCCGGAACAGGAACCACTTCGTGCCGCGGACCGCGGCGGTGCGCTCGTCCACCCAGTCGAGCGGCGTGAGGATGGCGAGGTCGACGAGCTGCTGGCGTTTCGGCTTGGTCGGCATCAGTGGTTGCTCCGGTGACGACGGTGCCCGATGGCCGGCGAAAACCGAGCAGGCCAAGGACGCAGGGAGCGCTCGTACCGGAGAGGTACGGGCGCGACTGAGGACGCCGGCATGCGACGGTTTGCAGCCGGCCAGCGGGTGCCAGTTGTTGCCGGAGCGACCACTACCTAGCCCGTCACCTGGCTAGGGACGATGGGGTACAGCCAGCTCTCGATCCCGTCCACGTGCGTCCCCGGGGTCGACCACGGATAGCGCGAGATGGTCGCCGACGCCCCGCTGCCGGAGACGTTGCCGACCGCGTAGAGCTCGCCGAGGACGAGACGACCGTGCTTGATCGAGAACGTGTAGCGGTCGAGCGAGCGCACGGGCGGGCCTGCGCGCCGGTTGCCCTCGGCGTCGTACAGGCCGCCGTGGCAGGGGCAGCCGAACGACTGCGCCAGCACGGGCCGGAGCTCGACGCCGTCCACGTCCTTCTTCGCCGACTCGTCGATCGGCCCGTTCGGCTGCACCGGGCAGCCGAGATGGACGCAGCGGCTGTACAGGATCGTGAAGCTCGGGTCGCCCGAGTCCGCCGGCCCGTTGTTGCGGACGAACACCGTGCGCCGGCTCACCTCCCCCGCCTTCGGGTCCGAGAGGTAGGAGGCGATGACGTACTCGCCCTGCGGGAAGTTGTCGAGCGGACCGAGGTCGACGTCGTTCGAGGAGACGTCGGTGAACGAGGGCAGCACCATGAAACCGAGGACGGGAAGCGTGACGACGGCGCCGATCGCAGCCCCGATCCCCAGCGTCGACGCCTCCAGGAAGCGCGAGCGCGTGTAGGCCGCAAGCGGCTCCTCCGCCGCGATCGGCGCGGCCCGTCCGTCGGAGGCCTGGTCGGCGACGGCCCGCGTCTCGGGCTCGATCGCGGGAACGTCCTCTCGTACCTCGCGGGTGACGTCACGCGTCCACAGGATCCCGAACGCGACCGCGAGGATGGCGCCGATCGCGGCGACGATCCAGCTGATGACGAGGCCGAGGAGGAGGCAGGCGATCCCGATCGCGAAGCCGATCGGCCACAGGCTCGGGCCGGGGCCGTTCGGGGTGTTGTTGCCGGTGTCGCTCAAACTCGCGCCTTGCCTGGATTCAATCGACCTCGAGTCCCGCATGTCAACGACGTGACGTCTGTCGCGACGCGGTGATTCTGCACGTTGGCGAGGACGCCCGTCAGGAGAGCCGATACTCGGCCCAGCGACGCGTCACGAGGTCGCGGACCTCGTCCGACATGACGATCTCCTCGGGCCAGGGTCTGGCGTCCTCCTCCGGGAGCTTGTGCGTCGCGTCGATGCCGAGCTTGCCTCCGTAGAACTGCCGGCCCGGCGCATGGTCGAGGTGGTCGAGCGGCCCCTCGGTGATCAGCACGTCCCGCTTCGGGTCGACGTTCGCGGTCACCCGGAAGAAGACGTCCGCGTAGTCGTGCACGTCGACGTGCTCGTCGACGACGACGATCGACTTCGAGAGCGACAGCATCCCGAGCCCCCACAGTGCGTGCATCACCTTCTGCGCGTGGCCCGGGAACGCCTTGCGGATGGACACGATCACGCAGTTGTGGAACGCGCCGGCGACGGGGAGGTCGTAGTCCACGACCTCGGGCAGTGTCATGCGCACGGCCGGCAGGAAGATCCGCTCGGTTGCCTTGCCGAGCCACGCGTCCTCCGCCGGCGGCTTGCCGACGACGATGGAGGCGTAGATCGCGTCGCGTCGCATCGTCAGCGCCGAGAGCCGGAAGATCGGGAACTCCTCGGCGTGCGAGTAGTAGCCCGTGTGGTCCCCGAACGGCCCCTCGATCCCGACGTCGTCGCGCGAGACGTGTCCCTCGAGGACGATCTCGGCGTTGGCCGGAACCTCGAGGTCGACGGTCTTGCAGCGCACGAGCTCGACGGGCTCACCTCGCAGGAACCCCGCGAGCATGAGCTCGTCGACGTGCTTCGGCAGCGGCGCGCTCGCGGAGTACGCGGTCACGGGATCGAGCCCGATGGCGACCGCGACCGGGATCCGGCTGTCGTCCGCGGCCAGGAGGTCGGCCCGCCCGTCCTTGTGCAGCTGCCAGTGCATGAACGTCGAGCGGCGGTCGATCACCTGCATCCGGTACATGCCGACGTTGCGGCCACCCGTGTGCGGGTCCTTCGTGATCACCGCGGGGAGCGTGATGAACGGGGCGGGGTCGCCGGGCCAGCAGCGCTGGATCGGCAGGCGCCCGAGGTCGACGTCGTCGCCCTCGAAGAACACCTCCTGGCACGGCGCCTTCGAGACCGTCTTCGGCAGCGAGTCGGCAACGGACTTGAGCTTCATGAGACCCTTCACCTTCTCCCGGAGGCCTTGCGGAGGCTGCATGTCGAGGATGTCGCCCAGCTTCGCGGCCGCGTCGTCGAGCGTCTCGACGCCGAGCGCGAGGCACATGCGCCGCTCGCTCCCGAACTGGTTGATCAGGAGCGGGTGCTGCGAGCCCTTCGGCCGCTCGAAGAGGAGCGCCGGCCCGCCCGCCTTGACCACCCGGTCCGTGATCTCCGTGATCTCGAGGTCGGGGTCGACCTCCGCCTCGACGCGGCGGAGCTCGCCCTCCCGCTCGAGGAGCGCGATCCACTCGCGGAGGTCTCCCGGCGGCGTCGGCACGGCGGGGTCAGTCTAGGCCGACGCCGTACGAAGCGACCGGCTAGTAACCGCGGGTTGCGCGCCGCGCGCGACGCTTGTGGGCGCGCCAGTTCCAGACGTCGCCGAGGAGGATGACGCCGACGAAGACCAGCCCGACGACGAGCATCGAGAGCACGACCTCCTTGCCCTCCTGAGCGGCCGTCTTGGCCGCGGCGAGGAACGGCGCGAGCGCGGCGAGCATCGCGGCGACTCTAGCCGACGAGCCGGGCGTGCGCTGCGAGGGCGGCAGCGACGGAGCCGTCGCCCGCGGCGCGGCGGGCAACCTCGTCGAGGCCGCTGGAATCGCCACGCGTGCGCAGCGCCTCGCGGGCGCCGTCGAGGCCGCCCCGCCCGAGCGACGACGCCGTCGCCGCCCAGGCGGCGCCGTCGCCGTCTCTCCCGGCGGCACGCGCCTGGGCGCAGAGCGAGATCAGCTCCGCCAGGTCGGCGACCGCCGCGACGTCGCCCGACTCGGCGACGTGCACGAGGCCGTGCGCGTAGAGGTAGTCGCCGAGCAGGAGCGCGGTGTCGCCGTCGGGTGGGGCGAAGAGCCGGGAGCGCCCGTAGTGGACGAGGTAGCCCTCGTAGATCGTCTCGAGCCCGAGGCGGTGCTCCGGCGGGGCGAGGGAGGAGAACACCGTCGCCGGATCTCGCTCGCCCTCGGGGCGTAGGCAGGACTCCCAGAGAACGCTCTGTCCCGTCGCGGCCGCGGCGATCGTCTCCCACACGCGCGCAGCGTAACCGGACTCTTAGTCCGAGCGGCTCACGACCCGCGGCGGCTCGAGGTCCACCTCGTCCGGCAGCTCGGGCTCGGCGTTCTCCCAGCTCTCGAGCGTGATCCGCTCGCGGAAGAACTCCCAGATCGCGCGCCCGCCGGCCATGGTCGGCAGGGCGACGAGCACGCCGGCGATGCCGTACAGCTCCCCGCCCGCGAGCAGCCCGAAGATGACGAGGAGCGGGTGCAGGCGAAGCGCGTTCGCCATCACGTTCGGAACGACGATGTGGCCCTCGATCTGGTAGATGACGAGGAAGAGAAGCGCGACCCAGACGACGCCCCACGGCGGGTCGACGAAGAGCGCGTAGATCGCGGGCGGAACGGCCGAGAGCCACGGGCCGATGTACGGGATGACCTCGATGAACGCCGTCCAGAGCGCGAAGAGCAGCGCGTAGTGCTGGGCGCCCTCGACGAGCCCGGTCACGCCGAGGATGTACATCCCGACCCCTGCGCTCGCGCCGATGACCGTCGAGAGGATCGCCTGTCCCTTCAGGTAGCCCCAGAGCGCCCCCTCGATCCGCTGGGTGAGCGGAGTGCCGCCGTACGGCGGAAAGCGCTTGTCGATCGCCCGCTCCAGCCGCTGCATGTCGAGGAGCATGTAGATCGAGATGACGACGATCAGGATGACCGAGAAGAGCAGGAGCACCACGGAGAACGCAGCGCCGCGGGCGAACGCGATCGCGCGCTGCGCGTAGCTCGAAACCTCACCCGCGCTCAGCGAGCCGATCCAGTCGTTCACCTGCTTGCGGATCCGGACCCGCTCGAGGCCGTGGTCGTCGAGCCACAGCTGCAGCCGGTCGATGTCCTCCTCGGCCGCGGTCTGCCCCGTCGATGCCTGCTCCTCCGTGACGTACTCGTCGATGCGGTCGCCCGCGTTCCGGGACTGGTCGAACGCGACGGAGCCGATCGCGATCAGCAGCGCCGAGACGACCGCCGCGAAGATCACGTAGACGATCAGGACCGCAGGAGCGCGCGGAACCCTGAGCCGCGTCAGGTCTCGGACGAGCGGGTTCAGCGTGAAGGCGATGACGCTGGCGGTCAGGAACAGGAAGAGGACGTGGCCGAGCGTCCGGGCGAGCAGGAAGACGACGAGGAGCAGAACGGGCAGGACGACGAGCTGGATCCACCGCGGGACCTGGATCGTCGGGCCGGGGCCGGCCATCTCGCGGATCGTATCGCGGGGCTTGGAAGGCGCCGGTTCGGGACCCTGCTACGGTCCTGGGCCATGGCGACTCCGCGCTCTCGTCATGCTGCTCGGCTTCGCGCGGATCGGCGTCGTGCCCAGGCTCGCGCGCGTCGTTTCGCGGTCGCCGCAGTCGTCGCGATCCTCGCGATCGTCACCCTCGCGCTGACGGCGTTCGACAACCAGAGCTCCCCCGCGGTGAGCCGCCCGGCGCCGCTGCCGGTGCGCGCGGCACCGCCCGATTCCCGCGTGCTCGCGACCGTCGCGAACCTGCGGGTGCAGTCCCCGGTGGCGCAGGGCGGGGTCACCGCGATCGGCCTGCACGCGACCGCCGACGGCGCGCTCGAGCTCAAGCCGGTCGGCCCGCAGCGAAACGAGGGGATCCTCGCGCGGCTGTGGCGCCGGATCACCGGCGCCACGCGGACGGGGCTCGCGTGGTACCAGCTCTCGGAGGGGCCGCTGCAGACCCTCGACGTCGGGGCCGTCGCGGGGACCGACGTCTACGCGCCCGTCGACGGCACGGTCGTCGCGATCCGCGACCAGATCATCTCGGCGCACAAGGTGGGGGCGGCCATCGAGCTCCGACCGACCTCGGCTCCTTCGCTCGTCGTCTCGATCGCGAACGTGCGGCCCGACCCGGCGCTGTCGGTCGGCGCAAACGTCGCGGCCGGCTCTTCCAAGCTCGGCACGGTCTCGAACATCAGCCGCTTCGAGCGCCAGTCGCTCGCGAAGTACGCGGCCGACAACGGGAACAATGTCGCGATCGAGGTGTTCCCGTCGGCCACGCTCGGCGTGCCGTAACCTCTCTCGCCCCTGCGCATCCTCTTCATCGCAGACGTGGTCGGCGCGCCCGGGAGGCGGGCGCTCGAGACCAGGCTCGGCGCGCTGCGCAGCGAGCTCGACATCGACGCCTGCATCGTGAACGGCGAGAACGCCGCTGACGGGATCGGCATCACACCCCGTCTGGCCGATCAGCTCCTGCGCCTCGGCGTCGACGCGATCACGCTCGGCAACCACGCGTTCCGCCGCACGGAGATCGGCCCGTACCTCGAGAGCTCCGACCGCGTCGTCCGGCCCGCGAACACGGCGCGCGCGACGCCGGGCAAGGGCCTGGCCGTCGTGCCGACGGCGTCCGGCCGGATAGCCGTGATCAACGTCCTCGGCTCCCTGTTCCTCCATCCTGCGGTCTCGATGTTCGAGGTGATCGACGACCTCGTCGAGGAGGCCCGGAGCGAGACGCCGGTCGTGCTCGTGGACGTCCACGCAGAGGCGACGAGCGAGAAGGCCGCTCTCGCGCGCTGGCTCGACGGGCGCGTCACGGCGGTCGTCGGCACGCACACGCACGTCCAGACGTCCGACGCCACGATCCTCCCGAAGGGGACGGCGTTCATCACCGACGCCGGCATGACCGGCCCGCACGACTCGGTGATCGGCGTCGAGGCGGAGCTCGCGATCCGGCGTATGCGGACGGGCCTACCCGTGCGGTTCCAGACCGCTCAGGGCGGCGTACGCATCGAAGGTGCCGTCGTCACCTGCGATGCCGAGACGGGAAGAGCCTCCGTGATCGAGGCAGTCCGCGTCGCCGTCTCCTGATCCGCCGCCGGCTCCGGGAGGAGCAGCCACAGGAACACGAACGGCGCGACCCACGGGAGATAGAGGTAGAACCAGTGCGTCAGCGTGAGCTGGAACGCGACGAGCACGGACGCGGTGAGCGCTGCCAGCTGCACCGGTCCCTTGCGGCGCGGGACGAACGCGACGACGACTGCGAGCACGACGGCGAAGATCTCCACGGCGGGTTGCAGGAAGCCGAGATCGGGGATGCCACGCGCGTGGTATTGGCCCCACCCCCAGATCGAGAAGGGGGAATCGCGCCCCGACTGGTACTCGATCGTGCGGTCCCAGAACGTGCGCACCGCGCCCCGGAGCGACGGCTCGAGGGCGAGGATCGCGAATGCGAGCACGGTTGCGACCGCGAAGCCGGCGACGTACCGCGCGGCGCGGCGAAGCTCGAGCGAGGGGTACGTCGCCCAGAGCGGCGCCACGAGCAGCGACCCGAACTTCGCCCACCCCGAGAGCGCCACGGCGGCACCGCGCGCCCAGCTGGAGGTCGACAACCAGAAGCCCGCGAGCAGGAACACCGGCATGACCACGTCGTTCGTGTTCGCGTTCAGCGTGTACGCCGTGAACGGGTACGCCGACCACGCGAACGCGAGCAGGACGGCGAGCCGCGTCCCGCCGAACCGGAGGCCGACCAGGACGAGGACGACGACCGCGAGCAGGTCGAAGGCGATGGACGTCGCGTGTGCGGCGGGGAGCGAGTCCCACCTGCCGCTCCATCCGAAGAGCGCGGTCGCCGGGACGTACGCCTCGTACGAGACCGGCCCGTACGTGTCGCCGCGCTCGATCGCCGCCTCGCAGCGACCGTTCGTCTGCACGTGGTCGCGCACGTACCCGTCGGCGTCCGCCGGGCCGCACGGCGGGAGACCGCCGCTCTGCGGCATGTTCCCGTACGGCGCCTCGCCGTCGAGGATGCGGTTCGCGCCGACGACGCCCGCGAGACCGACGTCGATCACCCCGTGCGGTGCCTGGTGGTTCAGGCCGACGCGGAACCCGAGCAGGAAGACGGCGACGACCGCGAGTATCCAGGTCGGCCAGACGGACTGGAGCGCGCCGGCGCGCCGTCCCGCACCGACCCACAGGCCGCGTACGAGCAGATAGAAGAGAACCGGGTACACGAGCGGCACGCTCCGGAAGATCTCCCCCTCGTCGAAGAACACGAGCGAGATCGAGAAGCCGAGCAGCGCCAGCAGATCGACGTTCCGCACCGCGAGGGGCCGACGCAGGTCGGCGAGGCCGACGAAGAAGAGCAGGCAGAAGACGATCCAGACGTACGGCTTCAGCAGGGTCTTGCCACCGAATGCGCCGTCCCCGCCGCGGGCCATCTTCCACGCCACCTGCGGTCCGGTCCACGCCTCCGTGACCCGGCCCGTCGTGTCCTCGACGACGGCGTCGGCGATCTGGCCCGCACGCCCCGACCACACCTTCACCTCCCACGTCCTCGTCGTCGGCTTGAAGGTCGCCGATGTCGTCGGATCCGGCGGATAGCGGTCGAGCCAGCCCGCGATCTTCGAGTCGGCCAGGGCGAGCTGCGTGGCCTTCGCCTCCGTCAGGCGCGCGAGGTCCTGACCGCGCGGCGTCTGGGCGGAGCCCGGAGCGGGGAAGGCGAGGAAGAGGGCCGCGAGCGCGGCGGCGACGATCAGAGCTAGCGTCGAGGTCCGAACGACCAGAGCTTATTGCCGACGAAGTTCACCGGCGTGACGAGCACGATCGCGATCGCCTGGGAGAGGACCGGCCGAGAGGTCGCGGAGACGAGCAGCTGCAGCACGAGCAGGTTGGCGGCGAGGGCGACGGTCGAGACCACCAGGAAGCGCATCCCCTGGTACGCGACGTGACCGCGCTGGTCGCGAAACGTCCAGAGTCGATTCCAGGTGTAGTTGTTCGCGACCGCGACGAGGAACGAGACGATCGCGGCCGGGATGTAGTGGAGCGCCCAGCCCTGCACGAGCGCCACGAAGACGACGAGGTTCACGACGTAGCCGGTGCCGCCGACGAGGCTGAACTTGACCAGCTGCCCCCAGTTGGAGCGCTTGCGCAGGCCGGCGCGGATCCGCGCAGCCGAGATTCCGGCAGCGATCTGTACCTCGGAGGTCTCCACCGTCATCGAACGGTAGTCGCGAACGGGATCATCTCCGCCCCCCATACGGTCAGTCATCGCCAAACCCTTCAGCCCCGACGAGCGGGACGAAGCGAACCGGGATGGACGTGCGCTCGGCCGGACCGCCCGCCGTCCGGACGGCGAGGACGAGCTCCTGCCCCCGGCGCGAGCCGCGCGGGACGACCAGACGGCCCCCAGCGGAGAGCTGGTCGTACAGCGCGCGCGGAATGCTCGGCGCCGCAGCGGCGACTGCGATCGCGTCGAAGGGGGCCCGTGCCGGCACGCCGAGGGAGCCGTCTCCGACCAGAACCTCGACCCGTTCGTATCCCGCCTCGGCGAGGCGGGTGCGAGCGACGTCCGCGAGCGAGGGGATGCGCTCCACGGTGACGACCTCGTCGGCGAGCTCCGCGAGCACGGCGGCCTGGTAGCCCGACCCCGTGCCGACGTCGAGGGCCCGCTCGTCGCCTCGCAGCGCGAGCAGCGAGCAGATCGTGGCGACGACGAACGGCTGCGAGATCGTCTGCTCCTCGCCGATCGGGAGCGCCCCGTCGTCGTAGGCGTACGGGCGCAGGCTCGTCGGGACGAAGAGCTCGCGCGGCACGCGCGCCATCGCCACCAGGACGCGCTCGTCCGTGATTCCGCGGCGCCGCAGCTGATGCTCGACCATCCGAGCGCGCGCGTCGACCGCGTCGATCGCCGAGCTCACTTCGCGAGCGAGCGGAGCCCGGCGAAGCGGGCAGCCTGGCGTCCGCGGAGGCGGACCGCCAGGACGGGCAGCGCGATCGCAAGCGCGTAGCCCACGATCGGGATCAGCGCGAGGAGGCAGATGAGGGCGCCGAGCGCGGCGAGGTATGCACCGGTGCCGAAGCGGGTCGCTCCACGACGAAGGGCGCCGGTGACGACGACGCCGGCGGCGACGGCGCCGAGCACCCCGCCGGCGACTCCCGCGACGGTCTCGGCGGTGTCGCCGATCGCGATCCCGATGCCCACGCCGACCGCAGCCCCGATGACCGCGGAGGCGCCGATGCCGAGGACGTTCGAGCCGAGGATGCCCGTGACTGCCACGGAGAGCCCGAGCGCGAGCCCGAGACAGAGGCCGACCGTGTACCAGTCACCCACGCGGCCAGTGTAGAGCCGTGGGGACGGACGACCGCCCCCACGGCCTTCGTCTGCTCAGTTCACGAGTGCACGAACCTCGCCGCCGGGGAAGTCCCCCGCGCCGGTGTTCGCGGGAGCGATCCCGTCGTCCGTGTGCAGATTCACGTAGGCGTTCCCCGAGTTCAGCGCGTCGACGAGATCCGACAGCGGATGCCCGGCGAGCGGGCCGACGAAGTTCGCGGCAGTGATCGTGCCCTGCGCGATGACGCCGTCGATCCGGCCGGCCGCAGTCGGGCCTGGCACGGGCGCGGTCGACGGATAGAGCCAGACGACGATCGGGCCGTTGACCCCTGGCGGCGCCATGTGGATGTGCGCCATGAACACGTTGTCGATGTTCGCGGCGATCAGCTTGTACTCGAGCGCACTGCCGTCGCTCGAAAGGTGGAAGATCGCCTGTGCCTGGCCGTTCGTCTCGCGCGCCGGCACCTCGTTCGACCCTTTCGCGTGCGCGCTCCAGTTCCGGTTGATGCCGGCCACCGCGACGCCGACGACGACCAACCCGACGACGAACACGAGTCCTACGATGCGTGGTCGCATCCCCCCTCCTTCGTTCGTGGGTGTTCTGCCGGATGTACGTGAGGAGCGCTCAGGCGGATTGCACGCGCAAGATGACGGCGAGCCCGAACGCCGCCGCGCGCGCGCCGTCCACGACGCGGTGGTCGAACGTGACCGCGATCGTTCCCGTGTTTCTCACGACGATCTCCCCGTCGCGGACGACGGCACGCGGCGCGACCCGGCCGATGCTCAGGATCGCCACCTCCGGATGGTTCACGATCGGAGTCTGGAACAGGCCGGCGAGCTTGCCCGCGCTCGTCACGGTGAACGTCGAGCCGCGAAGCTCGTCCGCGGCGAGCGACCCCGACCGGGCTCGCTCGGCGAGCTCCGCGATCTCCCCCGCCAGCTCGTCGATCGACTTCTCGTTCGCCGCGCGCACGACCGGGACGACGAGGCCGTCGTCCGTCTGGACCGCGATGCCGATGTCGTAGCGGTCGAGGTACACGATCGCGTCTCCGTCGAGCCGTGCGTTCAGCTCCGGGAACTCGACGAGCGACTCGGCGCACGCCTCGACAACCGTGGGGAGGAGACGCTCGAGCGGGACGTCGTCCACGTCGAGCTCCTCGACCCAGGTGACGGCCGGCACCTCACGGTGCGCGCGCGTCATGTGCTCGGCGATCAGCCGGCGCACGCCGCGCAGCGGCTCGCGACGTCCTTCCTGGCCCGCACCGCCCTCGGCGCCCGCCGCGCCGCGGACGTCGTCCTCCGTGATCCGGCCACCCTGCCCCGTCCCGGACACGTTCGCGAGCTCGACTCCGAGCTCCGCCGCGATCCGGCGGACGACGGGCGTCGCCTGCACACGCCCTAGTGACAACTTGTCACTTGCCTCGCTCGCGCGGCTCGCAGAGCTCGACGCCGCTTGCAACAAGTTGTCACTTGCCGCGTCGCGCACCGTCCGCTCCTCCCCCGGCGCGCCGATCAGGACGAGCTCGGCGCCGACCGGAGCGACCTCGCCCTCGGCGACGAGGATCTCGAGCACGGTCCCGGCGTACGGGGACGGGATCTCGACGGTCGCCTTGTCCGTCTGGATCTCGACGAGTGGGTCGTCCTCGGCTATCTCCGCGCCCTCGGCGACGAGCCAGCGCGCGACCTCGCCCTCCGTGAGGCCTTCTCCGAGGTCGGGGAGCTTGAAAGCGGTCGCCACTGACTAAGCGTGATTCTCGCGCGCGCCGGTGCGCCGTGCGCGCCAGCGGTCGCCGCGGACGAGCAGCATGGCCAGCGCGGCGAGCGAGATCAGGAGCGGCGGAACGATGAACGCAACCGCCGCCACGTAGTGCACCGCGCCGCAGTCGGTGCAGGTCGCGAAGTTGTTCGCGTCGTGGAACTCGGTGGCGATCGCGACGAAGGCAGCGACCCACGCGACGAGGGAGATCGCGAAGAGCACGACGGCGGCCACGCCGAGCCGCCCGCGGCGCCAAGCGACGAACAGCGCTGCGCACGACAGCGCGAAGACCGCAACGACGACGAGCTCGACGACCGACGTGTGCATCGTCGGATTGTGGTCTACCGAAGCGCGTCGTGCGCGAGGCGGGCATGGATCCCGCGCACGCCGTTGACCATCTGCGTGACCCGGAGATCGACCACGACGCTGGCGAGAGCGAGCGCCTCCCGGCGCTCGAGGCCGTGCTCGCGGCCCATGAGCTCGAGCATCGCGTCGATCGCGAGCGCAGCCGCCTCGTCCAGGTCCTCGTCGAACCCGAACGTCAGCCAGGCCTCGGGCGTCCATGCGATCGGCGTCGAGAGCTCGAGGTCGTCACGCAGCGAGAGGGTGAGCCGTGCGCGCTCCACCGGCGCCTCGACGGCGAGCTGCGAGACCTCGCCGTCTCCCTGGGCCGCGTGCCCGTCGCCGGCGGAGACGAGCGCCCCGGCGACCGGAATCGGGAGGAAGAGCGTCGTCCCCGCGACGAGCTCCCTGCAGTCGATGTTGCCGCCGCACGTGCGCGGCGGAGCAGTCGGGTGGATGCCCGGCTCGTCCGGCGGCATCCCGATCACGCCGAGGAACGGAGCCAGGGAGACGGTACGCCCCACCTGGTCGCGCCCGACCGCCGCGTCCGCGTCGAGCTCCCACTCGAGGACGACCGTCTCGCCGCCGGCGACGCCGAGTCGCTCGTTGAGCGGCGTGCTCCAGCCGCCGGCGTCAGTGATCCCCCAGGGCCCGATCCGCACCTCCTCGACCGCGATGGCCAGCGTCTGGCCGGCCGTGGCGCCGAGCACCTCGATCGGGCCGACGAGCGCATGCCCGGCGTCGAGCTCCGGATCGCGCGGTTCGAAGCGCTGCCTGGACATGTCCCACCAGCCGGCGTTCAGGCACGAGAACGCGACGCAGTCGCCTGACTCCACCGTGAGCACCGGCTCGAGGTCGCGCGAGAAGTGGCCGTGCAGCGTGCGTCGCTCGAGCGGGAGGTCGTGGAGCGTCACGGAAAGATCCGCTCCAGGAATCCTTCGTAGGCCGTCACGAAACCCTCGTCGTCGAAGACGATCTCGGCGGTGAATGCGCCCGAGGAGTACCTGACCGTCGAGCGGCCGAGTGGCTGGTAGCGCTGGACCGAGGGGACGACGTCGAGCGAGGGAAGCCGGACGAACCGCATCGTGTACTCGCGCGCCCGGCCGCCGTGCAGGAGACCGTCGCGCATCACCGGCAACGAGTTGAAGAACGGGGAGGCGAAGACGTCGAAGAAGTCCGCATCGTCGAGCTCGACCGTCGCGCTCGGACCGCCGACGATCTCGAGCGAGAGACGCGGCCCAGCGAGCTGCCAGCGCAGCTCGTAGCCTTCTGCGAT
This sequence comes from uncultured Gaiellaceae bacterium, assembly GCA_963831285.1. Classification (GTDB taxonomy): domain Bacteria; phylum Actinomycetota; class Thermoleophilia; order Gaiellales; family Gaiellaceae; genus GMQP-bins7. The sequence goes on from CAWHPO010000005.1 coordinate 259,494, forward strand.
CTGCGTACCGGCGGCGTTGTCCAGCGACTCGACGTGCGCGATCTCCATGCCGGGGGCGTCGAGCCGACGCCAGACGAGGCGTCGCGTCACGCGGCGAGGACGCGGCGAGCCGCGTCGACGACCCGCTCGACCGATGGCATGTACGCATCCTCGATCTGCCAGTAGGGATACGGGACGTCGTACCCCGTGACGCGCACGACCGGGCCTCGCAGGTCGAAGATGGCCTTCTCGGCGAGGACGGCCGCCACCTCGGCGCCGAACCCGCAGACGCGCGGGGCCTCCTGCACGATGACGGCCCGCCCGGTCTTGGCGACCGAGGCGAGCAGCGCGTCCTCGTCGAGCGGCTTCAAGGTGCGCAGATCGAAGACCTCGCACGAGGCCTCGTCCGCGAGCACTTCCGCGGCACGGTCTGCGACGTGCACCATCGCGCCGTACGCGACGATGGTCAGGTCGGAGCCCTCGCGCGCGACCCGCGCCTCGCCGAGCGGGACGACGTGCTCGCCTTCGGGCACCTCCTCTTTCGCCGAGCGATAGTGGAGCTTGGGCTCGAGCACCACGACCGGATCGGGGTCGCGGATGGCGGCGGCGAGAAGCCCCTTCGCGTCCGCCGGGGTCGAGGGAATCGCGACCTTCACCCCGGGCGTGTGCACGTAGTACGTCTCCGGCGAGTCGTCGTGCAGCTCCGGCGCGCGAACGCCGCCCCCATAGGGCATGCGGATCGTGAGCGGGAAGGACATCTTCCCGCGCGTGCGCCAGCGGTAGCGGCCGACGTGGTTGATGAGCTGGTCGAGGGCGGGGTAGCTGAAGGCGTCGTACTGCATCTCGCAGACGGGTCGCCACCCGGCCATGCACAAGCCCACGGCGGTGCCCAGGATCCCGGCCTCCGCGAGGGGGGTGTCGACGCAGCGGTCGCGGCCGAAGCGCTCCTGCAGCCCCGCGGTCGCGCGGAAGACGCCGCCCAGCCTTCCGACGTCTTCGCCCAGCACGAGCACGGCAGGATCCCGTTCCATCTCCGCGTGCAGAGCGTCGTTCACCGCCTCGACGAGGAAGCGCTCAGGCATCGCGCAGGATCCTTCGAAGGTCGGCGAGGTCCTGCGCCTGCGAGGGTGGCGGCTCGGCGTATGCGTGCTCGAACACGAGCCCCGGATCCGCCGGAGGCTCCGCTTCGGCTTCGGCGATCCCGCGCCGCATCCGCTCGAGCGCGTCCTGCCGGATCTCTTCGGACTGGGTCTCGCTGAGAACGCCGAGTCGCCGGAGATAGCGCTCGTACCGGCCCACGCACTCGTTGTCGCGCTCCTCCTGGACGCGCTCGGGGTCGATGTAGAGCGACGGGTCGTCGGCCGTCGCATGCGGCGCGGCGCGGTACGTCACGGCCTCGATGAACGTCGGCCCCTCGCCGGCACGCGCTCGCTCGACGGCCTCGCGCGTGGCTTCGTAGACGGCGAGGACGTCTCCACCGTCGACGCGGACGCCCGGCATCCCGTACCCGACGGCCTTGTCGGCCAGGGTCGGAGCTGCCGTCTGCTCCGAGAGCGGCGTCGAGATCGCCCACTGGTTGTTGTTGCAGAAGAGGATCACCGGCGCCTTCATGACCCCTGCGAAGGTCGCGCCTTCGTGCACGGCGCCCTCGGAGGTCGCACCGTCGCCGAAGTAGGCGATGGCGACGCTGTCCTCGCCTTTCAGGCGCGAGCCCCACGCGAAGCCGACGGCGTGCGGCACGTGCGTCCCGATCGGCACGCAGATCGAGGCGACGTTGTGCTCCTGCGGGTCCCACCAGCCTGCCGGGTGCCCTCGCCACCAGCTGAGGATCGTCGACGGCGGCATCCCGCGAAGGAGGCCGATCGCGGACTCGCGGTAGCTAGGGAAGATCCAGTCGCGCTCCTCGAGCGCGAAGACCGAGCCCGCCTGCATCGCCTCGTGGTTCCAGAAGATGGCGTACGTGCCGATCCGCCCCTGCCGGTGGTAGACGACCGAGCGCTCGTCGTACGTCCGCAGCAGGACGAGGTTGCGATAGAGCTCGACGAGCTCCTCCGCGCCGAGCCCGTCGACCTCCCCGTCCGGGATCGACTCGCCGTCGCCGATGACGCGGCGGAGGTCGACCTCGGCGGGAAGCACGCGGCTCACCGCGCGCCAGTCTAAGCCTCAGACGAGGACCGTCACGGCGTCGCGCTCGGCCTCGTACACGGCCTCCGTCACGTCACCCGCGTCCTCGCCGTCGACCTGCAGCGGCAGCGGCCGATCGCAGCGGACGACGAGGCGGTCGATGTCACGCCCCGCGAACGCCCTGTCCGACTTCAACCCTGCGCCGCGCGCACCGCGCAGCAGGACGCGCGGGAGATCGCGCGCCCGGACGTCGATCGGTGCGAGGAACGCGAGGCCCTCGTCGAAGCTCGCGCCCGGGACGAGGTCCAGCGCGAGCGCGCCTGCGTAGGTGTACGGCGTGCAGTTGGCCACGAGGACGAACGACGCCCGGCCGTGACCCTCGAGCTCGAGCTCCTCGTCGAATCGAGCACGCCGTGCTCTCAAGGACTCCGCAGCGACCTTGACGAAGGCGATGTCGCCCGGGCGGCGCCCGTCGGGTCGTCGGCCGAGCTCGTCGACCTTGCGCACCAGCTCGGCGTCGAAGCCGAGCCCGGCGCTGAATGCGAAGCGCCGGCCGTTGACACGCCCGACGCCGATCCGCCGCGTCGAGCCCTGCGCCACGCGGCGGGCGGCCTTGACCGGGTCCCTCGGCAAGCCGAGCGCGCGCGGGAGCACGCTCGTCCCGCCGCCCGGCAGGAAGCCGAGCGGCACGTCGGCCTGCAGCCCGTTCAGCACCTCGTTGTACGTCCCGTCGCCGCCGAGCACGTAGACGGTTTCGGCCCCGGCCACGTCCTTGGCGATCTCGGTCGCGTCCCCGGGGACCGTCGTCAGCCTTGTCTCGACCCCGCGCGGCAGCGCCGCCTGGACGGCCGCGAGCCGGTGTGCATCCACACCCGACGCGAACGGATTGACGATGAGGAGGCGGCTCACGACGGCGCGCTCTTTACGGCCTTTACAGTGCCTGGCACTGTAAGCGCCTCAACATCGTGCGCATCGATCCACAGGCCCGCGGCACCGCGCTCAGCCCGGGGTGGCGTAGCCGCGAACGCCGTCGACGAGGATCGCGGTGAACCGGTCGGCGAGCTCGTCCGTGTCGCGCTCCGGATCGAGCCAGGTGTACGCCCAGTTCGCCGCCGAGAGGACGAGCAGGGTCGCGGCGGCCGCGTCCAGGTCCGTGCGGAGATCGCCCGACTCGACGCCCTCGCGGAACAGCCCACGCCAGCGCTCCTCGTAGCGCCTGCGCTCGGCCACGATCTCCTCGCGGCTCTCGCCCTCGAGGTAGCGCCATTCGCGGGTGAAGACGGTCGCGACGTCGAGCTGCTCCGCGACCACGCGCAGGTGTCCCCGCAACGCGAGCCGGACGCGCTCCACGGCCGGCGCGTCCTCGGGCACCGCGTCGAGCGCGGCGTGGAAGGCGCGGGCGCCTCCCCGCATCGTCTCGAGCAGCAGCTCCTGCTTCGAGCCGGTCAGCGAGTAGAGGGAGCCCTTCTGGACGCCGAGGGCGTCCGCGAGGTCGCCCATCGACGTGCCGTGGAAGCCGCGCTCGGCGAACAGCCTGGCCGCCTCGCGCGTCAGCTCGTCCCTGCGCGGAGTCATTACACTTCGATGCTAACGACCGTTCGGTAGGGAGGCGCAGCCGTGGATGCGAGAAGCCGGGAATTCCTCGAGTACGTCCAGGCGGGAGGGCAGGTCGAGACGGCCGACTGGATGCCGGACGAGTACCGCTCGCGCCTCGTCAAGTTCATCGAGATGCACGGCAACTCCGAGCTCATGGGCGTGCTGCCCGAGCGCGACTGGATCCTGCGCGCGCCGACGCTTCAGCGCAAGCTCGCGCTCACGGCGAAGATCCAGGACGAGGTCGGCCACGCGCAGCTGATCTACCGCGTGGTCGAGGACCTCGGCAAGCCGCGCGGCGCGTGCCTCGACGACCTCGTCTCCGGCACGTCGAAGTTCCACAACGTCTTCCACTATCCGACGAAGACGTGGGGAGACGTCGGCGTCATCGCGTGGCTCGTCGACGCCGCCGCGATCGTCTCCCAGAAGGCGCTCCTCAAGTGCTCGTACGCGCCGTACGCGCGGATCATGAAGAAGATCTGCTGGGAGGAGTCGTTCCACATCCTCCACGGCCGGGACGTGATCCTCACCCTGGTAACGGGGACCGAAGAGCAGTTCGGGCTCGTGCAGGAGGCGCTCGACCGCTGGTGGGAGCCGCTCATGCAGTTCCACGGCAACCCGATTCCCGCGGAGGAGGACCCGATGTTCGTGTGGCGGATCAAGAGCCAGGCGAACGAGGACGCGCGCCAGCAGTTCCTCGACGGCTACGTCCCGCAGATCCGCGAGCTCGGGCTCACGATCCCCGATCCCGCGCTGCGCAAGGACGAGGAGACGGGAACCTGGCTCTACTCGGAGCCGGACTGGGAGAAGCTCCGCGCCGTGGTGACCGGTCACGGCCCGGCCTCGGAGGAGCGGCTCGCGTTCCGCCGGCTCGCGCGCGAGCACGTGGCGTGGGTCGAGCGCGTGGTGCTCGCGCAGGCCGCATGAATTGGCGCTTCGTGTCGGGGCCGGGCATGCCCGGCCCCGACGAGGAGAAGATGGCTCGATGATCTACGAGGTATTCAGACAGGAGCGCAAGGGGCAGCCGTTCCAGCACGCGGGCTCGGTGACGGCGCCGGACGAGCGCTTCGCCGAGATCTACGCGCGCGAGCAGTACGGCCGCCGCCAGGAGTCCGTGGCGCTCTGGCTGATCCCGCGCGAGGCCGTGACGGAGGTCGCGGAGTTTCCGGACGAGTTCGAGATGAAGTACCGGCGCGTCGACGGCTACTCGATCAAGGCGCGCCTGCACGAGGCGCGCGAGCGGGCGGGGACGCTCGAGCTGGCGCCTGGGGCGGCGGGCGGTGAGTGACCGCACCGACCTGTTGCTCGCACTCGCGGACGACGAGCTGATCCTCGGCTGGCGCAACTCCGAGTGGACCGGCATCGCGCCGTTCCTCGAGGAGGACGTCGCCTTCTCCTCGATCGCACAGAACGAGATCGGCCACGCGCGCGCGCTGTACGAGCTCGCCGCCGCCGAGCTCGGCACGACCGCCGACGAGCTCGCCTTCGACCGGGCTCCGGAGGAGTACCGGTCGGCGCCGCTCGTCGAGCTCCGTCGGCTCGAGTGGGCGCGGACGATCGCGCGGCACTGGCTGTACGAGACGGCCGACGAGATCCGCCTCGCCGCGCTCAAGGACTCCGACGACGAGGCGATCGCCGGGCTCGCGGCGAAGATGGATCGCGAGGAGACCTACCACCGCATCCACGCGGACATGTGGGTCGACCGCCTGCTCGCCGCCGCCGAGGGGCGCGAGCGGCTCGACGAGGCGATCGACGAGCTCTGGCCCTACGCGCTCGGCGTTCTCGACGACGAGCTCGTCCAACGTTGCGAGCGCGGGTGGAGGCGGCTCGGCCGGGCGCTCCCGATGTCGAGGCGGTGCCCCGCGGGGTGCACGAGGCCGAGCTCGCCCCGCTCTGGGAGGAGATGACGATCGTCCGACGCTCGGCGCCCGCAGGCGCGCAATGGTGACCGCCGAGGCGGTCTGGGCAGGCGCTCGCGGAGATCCCAGATCCCGAGATCCCCGTCGATCTCGCTCGTCGACCTCGGCGTCGTGAAGAACGTCGCAGTCGACGACGGGACCGCGCGGGTCGAGTTCACGCCGACGTTCATGGGCTGTCCCGCGCTCGAGGCAATGCAGCAGGCGATGGAGTCGAAGATCGGCGCCCTCGGGCTCGACGCCGAGATCCACGTGCGCCTCGACGACTCGTGGTCGACGGACGACATCACCGCCGCCGGCCGCGAGAAGCTCCGCGCTGCCGGGTTCGCGCCGCCCGCGCCGCGCGCGGCGCGGCGAAGCTCGACCTCGTCCAGCTCCAGCGCGGCTTCCGCTGCCCGTACTGCGGCTCGACCGAGACGAAGCT